>CALDUY010000028.1 GCA_937923405.1 uncultured Gemmataceae bacterium
GGGGTGCTTGTTTTTCCCACTACCCAGAATCAGTCGTCGCAGGAATCGGTCGTCCCAGGCTTCAGCCTGGGTGCGTGAAACGCAGGCTAAAGCCCGCGGCTACCCATTCCCACGCGGGCTTTAGCCTGCGGCTACCAGCAACCTAGCTGGCGATCACTCTTCTGGAGGAGGTGTCGAAAGCAGTGCGGCCAACGCTTCCAAGGCTTGCGGAGCGTCTGGGCCATCGGCTTCGATGATCAACTCACTGCCAGGCATGGCCGCGAGCAGAAGCAGGTCCCATAGACTTTTGCCGTTGACCGAGCGGCCCTCGTGATGCACCGTGACGGAACTGCTGAAGCGTCCCGCTAAATCGACGAAGGCCGCGCTAGGGCGCATGTGCAGCCCGTGAGGGTTGGCGAGAAGTACCTTGCGTTGCAATGGCGTACCGTTCATGATCGGAGTCCGTCGCGTGGGTCCGGGGCTGCCGAAGATGTGCTGAGCCTAGTGGTCCAGCCGGTCGAGCAAGGCACAGATTTCTTCACGAGTGGTCGCCGCCCGCAGTGAGCGGACGAACTCGTCGTTGCGCAGACAGCGCGAAACATTTTCCAGCGCGCGAAGATGATCCCCTGGACGATCCTGAGGCGAGATCAACAGCACAAAAATATAGACCGGTTCGCCATCGAGGCTCTCGAACGCCACCCCAGTATGGGAAACCGCGAGAGTGCCTACCAAGCGATCTACGCTGGCATGTTTGGTATGCGGGATCGCCACACCACGACCAATGCCCGTGGAGCCGAGCAGTTCCCGCTTCAGAATGGCCTTGATGATGTCCTCGATGTCCGTACCGCGGAACTGCCCCGCATCACGGAGGGATTCTACCATTGCTCGGATGACGCCTTCCTTGGTCGTCGCCGTCAATGAGGGAATGATGGCATCGCGAACCACGAACTCCGACATACGCATGATGCTGGTTCTCCCGTCACTCATCGGCGACGTCCAACTGCGGACTTCCGGCCACATGACTCGTAGATGGAGTCCGGCGATGATCCTGGATTTTCTCTTTATAGCGTCGCAGCTGAGCCTGAACCTTATGTAGAGCCAGATCTGATGCCGCAATCACGTCTTGATGGGAATCCTGAGCCACAAAGTCGTGTTTGTGTTCGGCTTGAACCAGAAACTCGACTCTCACCTTGTCATCTATGGTTTTGGCCAGATCGATGGTCACTTCAATCATCGTCAGCCGATCAAAGACATGTGTCAATTTCTCGGCCTTCTCTCGAATGATCGCCAGATTCTCGTCATTGAGATGCCCGTGGCGAACAGAGATTTTTACTTGCACGACGCAACTCCTGGGGTGCGCGTTGGTGGTTTATCCCAATCGGCCAGAATATCTTGCTAGGTAGACATCCCGGTCCGCAAAGCTTTCAACAGGAGAGAAACCCTTTCTCTCTCCTGCTGACAGAACCTAATTCTAGTCTAAGCCAGCCGTATCTTCAATATACCCACATAACTGAGTCAGCCGACCCAGCTGAGCAGAAGGGGACAACACGCTGTCAGACACGAAGGTCTGACGACCTCCGCTCAGAAAGAACACACGACCTCCGCTCGAACGCAGTTCGTCTCAGCGGAGGGAGTTAACCCGCTGTGAGACACGGAATCTTCGAAACGATCAACCGCGGGCAATGGCCTCAGTGGTCATCACGACGCGGAAGCCGACGTAATGCAAGGCTTCACGGTGGCTACGGTCAGCGGAGCGACAGTGCCAGCTGGCATCGATCCACGAGCCACCCCGCAGAACGTGGGCGTCGCCGCCGGGAGGACCGACAGGATCGTTTTTGGGACTATAACGATAGAAATTTTCATCAAACCAATCCGAACACCATTCCCAGACGTTACCGTACATATCGTACAGTCCAAAGGCGTTGGGGGGATACTGCCCGACGTTGCAGGTACGCTTGAGATAGACGCCTCGTTCCGCGCCGCCATAGGGGTAGTTGCCGTCGAAGTTGGCCTGGCGGGAACTGAGGGAGTCGCCGAAGTAAAAGACGGAACTGGTTCCGGCTCGGCACGCGTACTCCCACTCGGCCTCGGTTGGCAAGCGATAGCGACGGCCAGCAGCTCGCTCCTCGGGCAGGGCCGACAGCCGTTTGCAAAACGCCACCGCATCCTCGTAGTCCACGCTGTCCACGGGAAAGCGGCTAGTGTCCACGTCGTTCAAGCGGTAGTAGGGCAACGGCCCGTCCGGAGCGAAGTGACTAGGACGCGACTGCATTACCTCGTGATACTCTTGCTGGGTGACTGGAAAACACCCCAGATAATACGGGCGAGTTAACGTTACTTCGTGAACCGGACCTTCGTCGGGAGAATGGTACGGTTCGCTGAACGGGGATCCCATCAAAAACCGCCCCGGCGGGATCAGGACTAACTTCATTCCGATCGAGTTGGTCAACATCGCCATACAAGGAGCCACGCCGTGTTGCAACAGTTCTTGCAGGCGACGTTCCAGGGCTTCTCGGCGTTTGCCGGGCGACTGATAGCGCAAGTTGACACTGAGCCGAACCAACTCCGCGCGGTCGGCATCCCCCTGTTCCTCCAGCCAATCTCCTAATGCCAGCCAAAGCAGCTTGTCGGCTGGAGTGACATGAAGTGCCTGGAGTAGATCGATGCCCATAAAAGGTTTCAGTACAGTCGGGCGATCGGTCGAGCCTCAGCGGGCAGAATCGGATTCGGACGACCCGAGACATCCTGGACCATGCCATGTGGATCAATACCCAGGTTATAATACACCGAAGCAAGAATATCGCGATAGTGGACTGGATATTCTTTCGCTTCGGCAGCGGTCGAATCGGTCGCACCGATCGCTTGCCCGGTTCGCATGCCCCCACCGGCGAGGATTGCGCTATTGACCCGTGCCCAGTGATCGCGGCCAGCGTCCTTGTTGATCTTGGGAGTTCGTCCAAACTCACCCCAAACCACCACGGAACAGGTTCGATCCAGGCCACGCGCGTAGATGTCCTCCACCAGAGCGCTGATGCCCTGATCGAATAACGGCAGATGCTGACGGAGATAGCGGAAGTTCTGCCCGTGTGTGTCCCAGAAGCCATAGGCCACGGTGACGACGCGGGCACCAGCTTCCACTAGACGTCGCGCCATTAATAGTTGATCGTTCCACATCGGTGCGCCATCGCCCAGATGCTTCGTCGAACCTCGTCCGTAGCGGTCGCGCACTGACTCGGATTCGAGACTGACATCGAGAGCCTGCAGCATCTTGCTGGAGGTCAAGACATCAAAGGCCCGGCGATAGTGAGCGTCCATCCCCGTGGTTTCATCAGCGGCACGCTTGAGTCGATCAATTCGAGCTAAGAGATTTTGACGATCTTTTAACTCGACAATTGACCGCCCCATCAGCCGCATGGCGGCGAGGTCCTGTCCGTCTACTTTGACGGCTTGAGCAGCTCGCCCCAGATGCCCTGCGCCGGGCGCGTTGTACGGACGATGCTGCATCGTCGGAAACAGATCGACAAAGGGCGGGATGACCGGATCGCTTGGTCCCTGGAGTTTAGCAACGACGCTACCGAAGTGCGGCTTGCCCTCACGCTGAGTCGTCCCCATCGGGAAGCCAACTGTCGATTGATAGCTCGAATGTTCATCGATCTGCCCGACTACGGAGCGAAGGACAGCAAGTTTGTCGGCGCAGCGAGCCAGTTTAGGAAGCAACTCCCCGAACTGGATGCCCGGCACGTTGGTGGCAATCGGCCGAAACTCGCCGCGTACCTCGGCGGGGGCGTTCGGCTTCAGATCCACGGTGTCTTGATGCGCCAATCCACCGGTCAGATAAATCATGATGACCGAACGATGTGACTTCCCAGATTTGGCCTCGGCCTGCAACAACTGGGGCAGGGTCAACCCTCCCAGAGCCAAGCTGCCGATTTGCAGAAACGAACGTCGAGTCAGTCCATCGCACAGTCGTGAGCGGGAGCCGAGAAGGGTAAGCATGGCGGGTAGATTCCGGAAGGTAGGCCAAGGCGTTCCCGCTCTAGTGTACTCTACTGCGAACGAGTTTCCAACCGCTCTTTTCTGGATAGGCACGCTTAAAATAGCGACAAATCTCTCTTCTTTAGGGAAAGATGGTGCGACGTCGCTACAGTGCGGAACCGCCCCGACTTCTTCGGAAGCGGTTTACTTCACCGCGAAGGCGTACAGTCGGAACGGCTGTTCGGCAAGGAAATCATTGTCGGCGGTTAGCAAGAGCAGACGTCGCCCGTCAGGCAGGTTCGGGCCGAAGGTTATCCCCTCGAACTTCTCTGGAATGTCTTTTCCAGACAAGCCATAACGCGGATCGAGAAAGTCAGCATAGAGTGACTTGGCCACCGGTCGAATTGTTGCCGGCGGTCCTGTGCTAGGTAGAGACGGCACCTCCGAGACCTCGGTTGCACCCGTCAGATCGATCTTGAAGAGCTTCTTGCACTGAGCTTCGGTTCCCGCCAGACTATCTCGTTCAAGAACAAGATATTCACGATCTGTGATAGCAAGTATCTCGTTGATACCATGTGATGGATCTTCGAGCTGATAGACAAACTCGCGTGTCTTGCCAGTGGCAATGTCGACCTCCAAAATGCGGACGTTCAGGCCAATGCGTTTCTGATCCGGTCCCAGGCCGCCGTCCTGGATCAACGGACTCTGCAGGATACCGACCAGTTTCTTGCCGTCCGGCGTAATGGCCAGCCCTTCCATCCCTCGATTGGGAATGCGGCCACGGGTGTTCTTCGGAGGCAGTTCCTGCTTCGGATCTGGGGCCGGATGGTTCGGCAAGAACTTCTCTGGCACGACGAATGACCGCAACAGTTTGCCTGTCCTGTCGAATTCGCGCAGATAGGGACCGTACTCGTCGCTGATGAACAGCGTCCCTGTCGGTCCCACACGCGCGCCTTCGGGATCAAAGCGTAGCGATCGCTCCGGATGAGCGGGGTCGAGTGACTCATTGGCTCCGTTATACTGTCGCCCCTCGGCATCCTTGAGCAAATGGGTAGCCATCAACTTGATGGACACCACCGGGTCGCGAGTTGGATCGACAACTACTTCGGTGAGGTGAAATCGGCAAGCGTAGGGCACCGCGCCATCCTTGGGACCGCGGTCGGCGACTTGTAGGTATAGGTTGTTCTTCCCGGTGTAGTCGATCGCCGACAGGCCGCCTAACTGGTGATGCGGCGTACCGTCGGGAAGAGGATCGGTCAACCCAGATAGGTCTGTAGTCGTGCCGGGCAGGGTCACCATGCCCAGGTATTCCAGGTTCAACTCAGGAAGTGAAGTAGAAGTATCCTTTTTAGAGCTGACACAGCCGACCAGAAGCACAGCAACAAGGCCAACCAGGAGGGAAGGTCGCATGAATATACGTCTCTCGAAATCAATCCCGTACTAACGATCAGATTTAGGATATGCCCCCCAACTTCACCCAATGTGAAGAACATGCGAATAAAGCATGGAGAATTCGCGGAGAAGCTGATTCAGGCTGCAGCAAAGCGACTGAGAAAGAGCAAGCTAAACTGCGACTGGTTGTTGCCTCTCGCCAATTACCTTGCGAAGCTGCTCTTTTTGAGTCACGTCGGCCTGTCGATACTGCAGCTTTTGTAACACCGCCTTGACGGATGATTGGGGAAAGTCTGCGGCTTGCTGCTGCAGCCGATCGGCCAAATGTCGGCGAAATCGTTCGGTATCCCAGTCCTCACGACTAACCCCAATAATCGACTCCGACAATATTTGCTCCTTGGCATGTAGCTGAACCAACGCGGGAATGAGATAACGCGAGGTCAAGTCGCGGGTTGCCCCCAAGATGATGAAGTGAGTCGATATCATCAATCGATCTGCTGAATGATCGTGGCCGCATCGACAGAATCCACTACGAATTACTTATAGTTTTCGACCATCCCTGAAATGACAAAATCGAACAGGAATCCAATGGCCAAATCCTCTTCAGGGGATCGACAATCTCCACTTCCTGTCCCACCGGTTGAACGCTGGCTCGTGCCGGTGAAACGGTTCTTGCACATCGAGGCGGCAAGCGGTGTTGTGTTGATCATCTGCACCGTGATCGCTTTAGTGCTAGCCAACTCGCCGCTCGCCGAACCGTTCGCCTCTCTGTGGAAGACGCCGATCTCTTTCTCGATAGGCGGGTTCACCCTGCAAGGCGACATCGGCCATCTGCTCATCAACGATGCGCTGATGACGATCTTTTTCTTCGTCGTCGGACTGGAGGTGAAACGCGAGATCATCACTGGCGAGTTACGCGATCCGAAAAAGATGCTTTTGCCGATCTTTGGAGCAATCGGTGGTGCAGTGGTGCCAGCCTCGGTCTACCTGGCCTTGCAATATGGGCAACCCGGCCAACGAGGCTGGGCCATCCCGATGGCTACCGACATTGCTTTCGTCGTTGGCTTCCTCGCTCTGTTCGGCACACGGATTCCCTTTGGGCTGAAAATCTTTCTGGTGTCTCTGGCGATTGTTGATGACCTTGTCGCGGTGCTTATCATCGCCTTTGTGTTTACGGAAACAATCGCCTGGAGTTGGCTAATCGTTGCTGTAGTCGGCTTCGCCGTCACTTATGGTTTTAATCAAATAGGGGTTCGTCAGATCGGCGTTTATGTCGCTGTCGGGGCGGTAATCTGGCTGGCGTTTCTTCAGGCAGGAGTTCACCCCACAGTTGCCGGCGTACTCTTGGGATTGCTCACTCCAGCTAGCGCCTGGGTAGGACAAAAAACCTTTGTCGAGGCCTTCACCGATAAATGGAATCGACTTAGGGGATATTCCGACGACTCCGAAGAGCTACCCGTCGATGTGGAGAAGCTCCAGTTCCTGGCTCGTGAGTCGGTTTCGCCCTTGCATCGCTTGGAACATGGCCTGCATCCCTGGGTAGCGTTCGTCATCATGCCGGTCTTCGCCCTGGCCAATGCTGGCGTTCCCTTGCAACCGTCCGCCCTGGTCGATCCAATCGCCTTGGCGGTGGCGGCGGGGTTGTCCCTGGGCAAGCCGGTCGGTATCACCCTGCTCTGCCTGGTGGCGGTGCTACTCGGTCTCACTCGACTTCCTGATGGCGTCAACTGGGGTATGCTCGTCGGCGGAGCCTGTCTGGCCGGCATCGGCTTCACGATGGCGTTATTTCTCAATGCCCTGGCCTTTCCCGTGGCGGAATTTCCCAACAAGGAGGCGGCAGGCAAGATTGGTACTCTGGCTGGCTCACTGCTAAGCGCGGTGTTTGGCGCGGGACTACTACTGCTCTCCACACGCTCTCCGACCACGACCACTCCGACATGAAGGACCGCTCCAGGTCATTCGGTCAATCGCTGCACCTCGTTCCAAAACCGCTCCCAGGCCTGCCGTTCTTCCACGGGCAGATTCGCGATCGGAGGTCGCACAGGCGCTAGACGTCGATCGCGGAGCATCGCTCGGAGCGTGTCCTTACCCATGCGTACATTATCGATCCTGCCAGTGGCAATCGCTTCGTGGCACCGGCGCAGCGAATAGTGAATCCAGGTCAACGCCAGGCGACGATAGTGTTGTCGTTCGGCCTCGCTGAGTGACTTGGAATCTTCCGACTGTCCCAAACTGGCAAGCAGGGCACTGACCGCGGCTTGGTACGAGTCGTAGGCTCGGTCGAACCCCGCTTCCTGGCTGCGTAGGATAAGTTGCACGCAAGCGGAATGGCGGTTGGTTCGCTGCGCCACCTTACACGCGAACTCGACCTCCTCGGGCTTGGTGAAGGTCAACGTACCATCGAGATACTTGGGGAGTCGTTCGTTAGCCAACACCAGACCTTCGGCCTGCGCGACCCAGTCCCGCGATTGCGGATATGGCCAGTTCTGCCGAGCTGAGCCGAGTTCATGTCCTCGTTTGATCGCGTCCAGTCCCTCGACGAAGTCGCCCTGGGCCAGCAGTTGGTGCCCTAGATTACAAAAGGCCTCGGCAAACTCCGGATCGAGTTTGATCGCGCGGCGATACATGGCGATGGAGTCGTCGATTCTGTCCAACTTGCTCAGCATGACACCGAGCATGTAAGGAAAGCGAGGATTATTGGGGAACCGTTTCATCCCTTCCTGGAACACCTCGCTACTCTCCTGAAATTGCTGCGTTTGTTCCAGCGCGATGCCAAGCATGATGTGGGCGTTGAGATTGCTCGGCTCGGTCAAGCGCACCCAGCGAAGATGTGGGATGCTTTCGGAGTAGCGTCGTTGTTGATAGAGCAACGAGGCCAGGGCGGCTCGGGCGTAACCGAAATTGGGATCCTGGACCAGGGCCAGTCGAAAATATCGCTCCGCACCGAGGAACTCGCGGCGGTCCCACAGCAGATTCCCCAGCTTGGTGTGAGCTTCGGCACTGGGAGCGGTGGCCAAAACCTGACGGTACAGTCGGTCGGCCTCGTCGTATTTCCCCTGTTGCTCGCGCAAGATGGCCAACTGGGTCAGAGCCTGCGGATCGCGAGGATCCACCTTCAAGCGTTGCTGCAAGACGTTCTCGACCTCTGCTGCTCGTTGGGTGTCGCGCAAGAGGCCAACGAGTTTGGTCAGGGCTTTGGAATCGCCGGGGTCGTCGAGCAGCACGCGCCGCAGGTGCCTCTCGGCCTCGGCAAAGCGGCGATGCTCCAGATACAGCAGGGCCAAATAATATCGGGTTGAAGTGCGTCGCGGATCAAGTTGGAGACACCGTTCCAAAATGGCTATCGCCTCGTCGGGTTTGTTGGCCCGGACGTACAACGGTCCCAGACAACTCATGTGGTGCGGATTGGTCGGTCGGAGACGAATCAGCTCTTGAAAGATTGAGATGGCTTCGTCGAGATCGCCGCGCTGTTCCAGCACATGAGCCAGGGCGTGGCCTAGCTCGGGCCGGATGGCGCGAGCGGCAGTGAAGAAGCGAATCGCCTCGTCCAGTCGTTGGGGTTGCGTGGAGTGAATCAACGAGGCCAGGGCGTAGTTGGCCCATACATCGTCAGGGAATCGTCGCTGGGCAGTGCGTAAGGTTTGCAATGCTTCGTCGAGAGCATATTCACTGATGTATATGGTGGCGAGCAAGGCCATGCTGGCCGTCGGCAGTTTCTGTAAATCGGCCTTGCGGCCATGTTCCAACAACCGCTCTCGACGTTGGTGATCCAGCAACCCTTCCTCCAGCAACCCCAGGGCTGGTCCACCCAGCCAGCTCGAGGTCAATGTCAGTATCGGGAACTCCGCTGTGGGTTTGGCCGTTATGTGTTCGATCAGTCGCAACCGCAACCGGTTGCGCCAGTTGTCGTCGTCTAATTTCAGCCCCAGATTGTAGAGTCGCACTCGCTGTTCGACCGGGGATCGTTTGCGGCGCAACTCACTGGCCCAGTGGTCCAACGCCGAGATGACTTCGCTGGTCAACGCCAAGGGACGCAACCGGACGATCGCTGCCATTTCCTCGAGCGATTGTTTGTCGAAGTCCAAACCATAGTCACGGAAGACTTGACGATAGTTGGCGTTGATGTCCGTCAAACTGACGTCGTCATCGATCTTCAGTCGGATGGCGAAGAGTTGCTCGATGAAGGCATGATCGCGTTGAAGCAGTTCGAGTTCTTGACTGATTGCTTGGTACTGAAGGTTGATCTGGGATTCGAGGTTCTCTTTGTTCCAAACATACTGCACAGCCTCGCGAGCGCGTTCGAGACAGGCCAACGCCTGATTCCACTTCTTGACCGCGTCGGCAGAGCCATGCAACGACTCGGCTTCGTGCTGAAGGTTGGTAGCTTGATGGAGCAGCGAGATGACTCGTTCGCGAGCGTTATGCTGCCGGTCTTGAACGATGTAGGCAACACCGCCAAGCACCATAGCCAGGGACAGCGCGACGATGCAAACGAGAGCACGCCACCGGCTGGCTCGGGCTTTGGCCCGAGCGGTTTCGGCGTAGGCCTCAGCAGCGGCCCGGTCGACCTGAGCCTGGTTCAGCCGCTGTTGTACACTTTCGCGATAGGCCGTCACTCGTGCCGCCACCTCGGAGGCATTGGCCGGGCGGTCAGCGGCGTTTTCCGCCAGACAATCCGTAGCGAGGCGGATCAACTCCGGATCAGCACCGCAGCTGGCCAACCGTACATGGGTTTCCTTCAGGTCGCGCTGCTGATGCACCAGCCAGTCAGTCATCGAACACGGCAAAACAAAGGTCGGCTTGCCGGTCAGGATCTCGCACAAGATGCCCCCCAAACCGAACACGTCGGTTCGCTCGTCAACCACCTCTCCTCGCGCTTGCTCGGGGGACATGTAGGCCGGCGTACCGATGATACTGCCGGCAAAGGTCTGGCACGTGCTCGACGGCAACGGCGTAAGACTCATGTCGATGGCAGTCTCGGTCTGCTCGGAAGCCGGGCTGGCTTGCTTCGTCAGAACCTTGGCCAGCCCCCAATCCATAACCTGCACTTCGCCGAAAGCACCGACCATCACATTTGCCGGCTTCAGATCGCGATGGATCACCGCGCGGCTGTGGGCGTAGGCCATCGTTTGACAGACCAGTTCGAAGATACCCAAAAAGTGCGACTGATTGTCGCGCGGAGTGGCACGTTCGGCCAGTAGACTCGCTAACGTGCGTCCCTCAACCAACTTCATGGTGAAAAAGGGACGATTATCCGAGAAGCGTCCGATATCGTGGATGGGAACAATGCCGGGATGCTGGAGTTGACCGGCGATGCGAGCTTCTTCGAGGAAGCGGCGCAGCATGTCCCGATCATGCAAATGTTCGGGGCGAAGCACTTTCAGGGCGAGCAAACGATTCAGTTCCGGGTCACGAACGCGAAAAATCGTTCCCATGCCGCCTTGGGCGATTTCCTCCAGTAACAAGTAGCGTGCGGGAGAGCCACGCGCGGCTACCGAGCGCCGCCCACCAGGAGGTAAGGGCAGAGTATCATCTTCACGGAGGGGAGGTAGCATCCCAGTTACGCCGAACGGGAATGGCGATTGTATCGATTGCCACGTTCCAAATCGTAGCTTACGAATTCAGGTCAGACAAGAAAAAGCTGCTGGCCTTATCAGGAAATCTCCGTCAGCTGATTCCAGCGAAGCATCGCTGCTCGGGCGATTAAGTCGGCACAGCCGTCTTCTCCCAACAGGCTAGAGTTGAGTATCAAATCGTACTGATGCACGTCGGTTGGCGAACGGTGAAAATGCTTGCGAACAAACTCGGCACGTCGTTCGTCGCGCTGGCGAACCCGCTCGGCGGCCTCCTCGCTGGACAAGCGGAGCCATTGGCCCATGTAGGCGATGCGCTCCTTCAGCGGGGCGACTAGCCGAACATGGAGCGTGGTCTCACGGGGCAAGATACAACCGGCGGCGCGGCCCACAAATACCATTTGCCCTTGGGCCCCAAGGTACAGAATGACCTCGGCCAAATTCCGCACGTCGGCATCGTCTCCTAGTCCGTAAATGCGCTGGAGTTCCTTAAGCCGCTGCGCGACCCAATCGATACAAGCTGGGGAGAGATCCGAGGTCAACCCCTGACGAATGACCGGATTCTGAGCGGTGTATTCCAGCAGTTCCTGATCGTAGACCTGCCAAGCGAGCTTCTCGGCGGCGAGTCGGGCGATGGTACCGCCCCGCGCCCCAGCCTCGCGACTGACCGCGATCGCCAACCCCATCGGGGCCATCCGCGCCGAAGGAGAAGCCCCACGGTCGCCCTGGAAGCCGTGCTTGGGCGGCGTGACCCCCGGGTCAAACAAGGCGACCTCTCCCGCCAAGTCGATCTCACTGGGTTGGCTCATGTTCACTCTACCTCATGATATTGCGTTCGCGAGAACATCCACATCCCCAGTCCAACCAGCAGCAGCGCAGCCCCGATCAGCACCAGACTCGCCGTCTGCCCGTCTACAGGCAAGAATACACTCGGACGGTCGGGTTGAATGCCGAAATCCTCCGCCCGTTCGTACATCAGTGACCGGGCATAGAAGCCGACGCTGACACGTTTGGGATAACCGGGCATGTTTCCCAGCACGACTTCCAGACAGAACGAGTAAACAATGGCGATCACGGCAGGTCGGCGAAAGTAGGCCCCGATCAACAGAAACAAGGCAGCGAAGGTCAGCGTCGCCAGCGCCACCGCCGGCCAATATAATTGAAGCGCCAGCCGTCCGGGAGTGCCCGCCATCAAACAGATCAGAGCAAACCCCCCCAGATTGAAGCCAATGCACCAGGGCAGCAGAGCCAGAAACTTGGCCAGGTAGATCAGCGGTCGCGGGATTGGTCGAGACAACAGCCACAATAGCGACTGATTCTCCCGATCGCCACCCAAAGCCTCGGTACCGAAACTCAGACTCCACAGCGGTAATAAGAAGGTGAGAAAGATCGAAAAGACCACTGCTTGCGAGAACACCTGAAACGCCGAACACGCCAGCCGATCGCCATAACGCGGTTGATCCGTTGTCGAGGGCAGCGAGACACGGGCCTCCGGCGAGAGGATAGTGCGCGTGGCCCCGAAGACGGCGTGTTGCACCGCCTGTCCCGGCGCATTGGGTTGCACGACTGCTAGCACTAGCGGCAGTCGGTTGACCGCTTCCAAGTAAGTCAGCGCCTTGGGATCTCGTCCTCGCGGCCAACGCCAGTGGTGCATGCCCCAACGATCCCGTGCGGTTTGCAGATACACGGCCACCAATGAGAACACTAGCAACCCCAAGGCGATCCAGACCATCTGCCGAGCGCGAGCCTGCCGCTTCCAGCTGATCCAGATCAAAGCCAGAAACGCCGACAGGGTGCTACCTTCCTGGACGCTGCTTGTGGCGGCAGTCGTCGCCATAGCTCGCTCGCCTCCACTCACTTGCGCAACAGATAGCCCAGCACCGCCTGGGTTGAACTGTCCAACGTTTCCAAATGAATCACTTCGTAGCACTCGTCGAGGACGAGACGGTTTAACTCGACGAAGAACCGTTCTGCCTGGCGAGCGCGAACCAGCAGGCGACCGACCAACGGATGAGGACTGTCGACGATCTCGACGCCACAGACTTCAGGCACCTCGGCTAAGAGTTGGGCTGCCAAGTCGCGATGGTGGCGGTAGCTTTGGCCATTGGCAAGAGGACCACCGTTTTTGCGGAGATCGATCCGAACCGTCAGCGGATGATCGGCGAGGCGGTCGCGGATACGAGCTACAGTGTCGACGGCAGCAATGCGGCCGCGAGCCATAATCGCGACATGATCGGTTAGCTTCTCCAGTTCTTCTAGCTCATGACTGGAAACGAGCAGACACTTGCCCTGCTCGGCCAGTTCCAGAAAGAGCGCGACCAGTTCGGCTCGACCGACCGGATCGATGCCGCTGAGTGGTTCATCGAGTACCAGCAAAGCCGGATCATGCAACAACGCCTGGGCGAGTTTGATCCGTTGCCGCATGCCTTTGGAATACCCGCGAATCCGCCGATCGGACCGGTTGGCCATGCCAACGCGATGCAACACGGCTTCGGTCCGGCGGCGGGACTCGGTCCGGGAGTAGCCACATAATCGAGCCATTGCCTCGACAAACTGCCAGCCAGACATCTCCTCATAGAAGGCATCCACGTCGGGGCAGTAACCGACCAATCGCTTGGCTTGAGCCGACCAGGCATCGATCCCGAAAATCGACACTTGCCCTAAATCAGGTCGCAAATGTCCGGTAATTAGTCGCATTAGCGTACTTTTGCCCGCGCCGTTGGCCCCAACCAGACCAGTGATCCCGCTCCGTAGTTCCAACGTCACTTGATTGACGCCCAGCACCGGGCCATACCATTTGGAGACACGCTGGCACAGCAGCAGCGGTTGGTCTTTCCGTTCCCGTGACAGGGGCAACTCGGCATGGGGAACCTCGCCTTCGGCCTTTGGCATTTCCGAGGGATTCTGCATTTGACCTAGGTGACGATCTCGACGCCCCGGATCCGCAGAATCAAGTAACTCAGGCATAAGCAACAAACGCCTCCCAGAACCAGAGCTGTTTCTTCCCAAGCCGGTTGCGGCCAGGGACGAATCTGCGTCTCCTGGATCCCCAGACAAAGATGCCCCAAATACATGGTGCTGTTCCACAGATCCAGCAGCCGCCAGCGGGGATCGAATTGCAGATTGTTCACCAGCGCTTCCGACAATAGCCGACAGAACAGAAACAACGTTGTCCAGGTCATGATGAGCGGCACGGTCTTGCGAACCCAGACCGCCGTGGCTAACAGAACCAACGACAGCGTCACGGTCAGAATCAGGCCATATCCCAGAATACCAACCAGTAAGCGAGACTGTTCCAGAAAGTAGTTCCAATCCTCCAGCATGCCAAACTGAACGAACAGCAAGACCGCTGGAATCGTCGTGATCAGATTGACGAAAACAGCAACGGCGAGGCCCTTGCCGATCAGATAGTCCCAACGAGAGATTGGCTTGGAGAGATAAAAGGCCAAGCTGCCAAAGCGAATGTCGTTGCCCACGAGAATGGACCCAGCCAGGGCGAGAATGACCATCACCGTGTAGCCTTCATACCAGAAGAAGTTGCGGAACATCTCCGCGGAACCGTTCATCTTCAATTGATCGCGAAACAGATCGACGAGAAATTTCGGATTGGCACGCCCCATACCGCCGACGCGAACCTCGGTTTCGCCGAACTGCGTTAACGCCCACGACATGAGATACTGTCCAAAGAAGAACAGAAGAAAAACGAGCACGGCCAAGGTGTAGATCACCCAGAACAGTTTACGGCGAAACACCATCAGTAAAGCGACGCGCGTAATGGGCCAAGCGCGAGATCGCACCACCAGCCCCCATAATGCGACGAAGAGCAGGATACAAGCCAATCTCAACCAATGCAGATCGGAAATAGTTGCCATAACTGTAAACAATACCGTCTGCACGCCGACGAAGAGAAACACCCCCCAGCGGCTGTCATCTTCCAACTGGCCCTGCCAGGGTCGATAATGCAGCAAGGAGCCGTGCTGGATCGGCTCGACGGATTCAGACATGCCGAGTCTCCAATACACGCGGAACAGGGGTGTCAGCCTCACGCAGCACACGATGGAACAGTTCTTCCAAGGTTTCGTCGTCGCGTTCCAAGCCAGTGATTGTTACTCCGTGGTTGCTGGCTAGTACAAAGAACGTGCGCGGGTTCCAGCCCTCGGGAACGGCGACGCGGAGTCTCCCCTTGCCGTTGTTTTGGATGAGAATGGCTCCTTCTTGACGCAGTTCCTCACCGAACGCTGACGAGTCCCCGGCCACTTGCAGACGAAAGCGATCCTGTCGGCTGGCACACAGTTCCGCGACGCTTCCCTGTCGCAGCACTCGACCCCGATGGAGAATCAGTACCGTTTCGCAGACTCGCTCGACGTCGCCCAACAAATGGGTACAGAGAATCAGTGACTTGCCATGCTCGCGGCCCAGAACGCGCAGCAATTCCAGCATGGCGTCGCGTCCAGCGGGGTCCAGGCCGCTGGTCGGCTCATCGAGCAGCAACACGGGTGGATCATGTACCAGGGCAGCGGCGAGCTTGATCCGTTGTTTCATGCCGGTCGAGTATTCCTCGAGTTTGCGATAACGAGCCTCTTGTAATTCCAGATAGGTCAGCACCTCGTGGGCACGCCGCATGGCCTGACGACGCGGCATGCCGTACAACTCGCCGGCCAATCCTACGTAGTCAGCCCCGCTGAGACCCGGAATCAGACTTTCCGCCTCGGGCATGTAGCCAATAGCACGGCGCAGGTTAGTGCCGGCTCGCCCCAGCTCCAGACCAAGGACGCGCCCGGATCCTGCCGAGGGAGGCAACAACCCTAACAGGATCTTCAGCAAGGTCGATTTGCCGGCTCCATTGGGACCGAGCAGACCGACGCGACCGGGAGCAATGCGGAGACTGACTTCGTCCAGGGCCTGGAACGTGCCATACCAACGCGAGACTCGTTCGAGTTCGATCAGGACTTCCGAGGTTGAGTTGGCGAGCAAAACGAGCTTTCCTCCGCTGAAAAGCTGGCGTGATTCTCTGCTTATTGTAGGACGACCGACAAGCGAAACGAGCAGAGGTCATTCCGTGCCATGGGACCGTTCATAAAAAAATTTCGTCAAGTTTCTTGCATCTAGAAAAGTTGTGTTCTACGGTTAGAGTGTGGTGACACTGGTTCGTTTTGGGGACGCAGTGTCGACTACAGGTGACGGAATCCAAGGAAACCGTCTCCTCGATAAAGGCAAACCCGTCGTGAGGCGGGGACGCAAAGCTATGGGCTCTTATCCGTCCGAGGGGGGACGGTTAAGGCTGCCAGGCTACCGAAGGGATGGACGGGACCCGTAAGTATGTCTTGGCGTCCGGTCTTCTCGTAAGAGAGGACCGGATTTTTTTACGCTGTGCCTCTTCGATAAATTCGAAAAATCTCTTCGCTTGACCACATATCTAAAATTCGTGAGCTAAGGTTAACACGGACGGTGTTAATCCACACTGACTGACCGGAGATCCGGCGAAGGAAAAGCCTCATACAGAGGAGACGGGATATGGCGAGACCTCTCTCCACCTCCGACCCCTATCGGGGCGGGAATGGAAATGGCGCTCATCTGACGCACTACCATCAGCATCATCTGGAGGATCTTCCGCCCCTCGATCCCGCGGTGGCCGAGGAGTTGGAAACTTTACGCCTGGAAAACAGCCAGCTGCGGGCTTTGTGTGCGGAGTTGGAACAAGCTTTACAAGAAGCGTCGACCAACTCGCTGGATCCCGTTGCCGTCGAGGAGCGATTCCGCGAGTACGAACAGGCTTTGGAGGACAAAACCGAGATCATCCGACAGATGCATCAGGAGTTAGAACAAGCCAAGGCGACTGCGGCGGCGGCCCTCGCCGAAGCCCAGAGCCGAGGCAATGCCAATCGCCAGGGGCCGTTGCCTCGTGAAGAGGAACTGTTGCAACTGAGCGAGGAACTGGAACGGGAGCGGCGGCAGCTTCAGGAAGACGAACAAGCCCTGATGGAACAGATGCGGCAAATGGAAATGTCGATGGCTCGCGAACGAGCCGAGATGGCCCGCCAACGGAATGATTTGCAGCGGCTCACTGGAGAGATCCGGCACGAACTGGAACGCCTCGAACGCAACGGTGCGCTACAGAGCAAAATCGACGATCTAAAGGCCAAACTTCAGGACGCCACCACACGACGAGGAGCCGCTCCCGCCGTCATTCGCCCTGCTTCGTCAACGGCCTTGCCGCAACCTTCCACTCAACAGCCCCAGCAGTCTTCCCAGCCTCCTGCCACGCACAAACAGAGTTTCATGGGCCGACTCTTCGGCAAGTAAGCGTTGTCGTCGCAATTCTCACGCCTCGGCTTCTCCTGAGGAAAGGCCGAGGCGTGCTTGCTTCTCTCCCCATCCGTGATTTCAGTTCGTAACGTATCTCCACCCAGTTGTCTGGTGCCCTCTACCTTTGTGCCTTATCTACCTTTGGGAGGTTTGTTGCCATGGTTCGTTCCGTTTGGGCGTTGCTGGCGTGTCTGTTGCTCGTTGCCGCGAGTGCTGCTCAAGAAAAGGACAAGTCGGCCAGGAAGCTCTCCGGTACCTTCGTCCGTGACCACAATGGCCGACCTGTTACGATGATTTTCAAAGACAACCAACTGACGGTTAAAGTCGATGACGTTGTGGTGACCAGTGTCTACGGTCTGGCCGACGATATTCTCTTCGCCACCATTACCCAGGTGGAAAAGAATAATCGGGGTCCGGACAAACGCGACCTTTTCAGCTTCAAATTCTCGCTGAACAAAGACGAACTCCAAGTTAGCGATCTACGCGGCACCAGTATCGACGACGAGAGCAAAGAGATCGTCGAGGGAACCTACAAAAAGGAATAAACTCGATCTCTTTACTACATGGAACATGGACCTTCGCCTTCCCAACCCTCGAAACGAAGGTCCGCGTTTCACGCCGCTGCGATGGCCTGCTCAGCGAACCTGATCCTGCGAAAAGCGAAAGCTGGCCTGCTCCGCGCGTTTCCATTCTCCTGCTTTGGCTAAATCGAGGATTGCTTGGAAAGCGTCCTGCTCGGCGGACGAGAGCTTCCCCTGACGTTTAGCCTGCTCGAATTCCTGCTCAACGCGACTGAGCCGTTTGTTGTCCTGCGTGTTGCAGGCCGTGTAGAGTAGGCGCATCAGCCGCATCGACTCGGGACTGGTGGCTCGAGGATACTGGCGACATCCTGGCCACCAAATTCCTAGCACCGCCGCCGCCAGAAGAGCGGCGAGCAGCAGCAGCCAGCGTAAACGGCTACGATCCTCACCAGGTTCAATATCAGAAGTCACCGGGGAAGTCTCCGCGATTGATGCTGCACAGGGCAGCCCAGGTGTCCAGTTGAATCGAGGTAGGGATGAATTGCACATGGCCATCGCCAAAGAGTACCAACCCCCCGCCGCTCCACGGAGCGTACATTTGGCAGACGTGGCAAGTGGGAAAGCTCGGAGGGTGAATGACGCCTGGCTCACTGGCCGCTGGGCCGCTATGACACAGCACAAGTGTGGCGGCGGCATCGCACTCCGTAAACGGAAAGCGGTTGGGATCGCTCGGACAGGACACCGCCAAGGGATGCACGCCGACCCAGGTTTTGTCGCTGATCGTAGTGTGTTCTCCGAGGAATACCGTACTCGACAGGCCATCGGTGACGTCGGACATGCGTACTCGCGAGTTGCGATAGAACGGTCCTTTTCCAGGTATTCCGGATAGATCATGTCGCAGATAGCTCCACGACTCATCCTGGCCGTTGTTAGCGACATAGTGTGAGCGTGCCCATTCGGCCAGAACAGCACCTGACTCCGAGCGAACTAGCATGGTCGGGTTGCCGTTGGGTGCGCCGGGATTGAGGAACGTCTTCACGCTGGTTCGTACCAGCGGGGCGTTGAGTGGATCCCAGGCCGGCAGGTCGAGCCGCAGTTGCTTGTAGAGATTGTCCTGTTCGAGGTACGGCAATAGCTGCGTTGCCCAGCCCCAACCGGGAGGCCCGTCCAGCGTCGCAGGATTGACTCCGGCTCCAGTGGTGTTGGCCAGATAGCCTGCGGGAAAGCGCTGCAAGGTGTCGTGATGATTATGCAGGGCCAACCCCATCTGCTTGAGATTATTGGAGGACTGCAAGCGTGCCGCTGCCTCGCGGACTTTCTGCACCGCTGGAAGCAGCAAACCGATGAGCATGGCAATAATGGCGATGACCACAAGCAGTTCAATGAGGGTAAAGCCAGGCCGTCGCCGATCGTAGCGGTACATCGTTCTACTCCTTCGTCGAAGCTAGGCAAAAGGGAAACTTGCGACTAATCAAAAAATTAGTCTTGACTAAATGTAGCCGCTGTTTTCAACCAGGTCAAGAGGCGAAGCCTATTGCAGCTGAGAGACTGTAGGGAGGTTCGCGTCTTCGAGCTTCCGAGCGGAGAACGTCCGTCCTCCGTGGGTGCAAAGCACGGAGGGCAACGCCCTCCGCTCAGAGCTGCAACGGACCACTAGTAGTTGTGGCAGGTTTATTGGCCCGCTGCGCGGTTGAAGGAGGCTCCACCTTGCCCATTGGCTTGTTGTCCGGTACGGTGTTGTTGACCGGACTCTCGCCCAGGGAGGAGCGTTGTGCCTCGATTGATCGTCATCAAGGGAACCGATGAGGGCAAACAGTTTCCCCTCACTGGCGAGTTGATCTCCATCGGTCGCGACTCTTCCAGTCGAGTGCGTTTGACGGATACCGAATCCTCGCGACGTCACGCCGAACTGATTCGCACCCCGGACGGCTATCGAATTCGCGACGTCGGCAGTGCCAATGGCACCTACGTCAATAGCCAGTCGATCCGCGATGTGCTGTTGCAGCCGGGCGATCAGGTACAGATCGGCCAGACCATTCTGGTCTACACTTTGGAGCAAGGCGAATCTCCGCCTAAAAGCGATTTAGCCGATCGAATTAGTCTGATTACACGCCAGGATGTCGAGCTTTCTAGCGCCATCGTCAAGACCATCGGGGAATTGGAAGGCAGTCGGATCATGGCCCATCCCGACCAGGTCGACGGGCCGTGGCAGCGCAGTGCCCAGGCGCTGGGCGTCCTCTATGAGGCGACGCAGCTGATCAGTCACACCCTGGATCTGACGCAACTGCTGGATCGCTTGTTAGACCTGGTCTTTCGGACGCTCGACGCCGATCGCGGCTGTGTCCTACTGCGAACCAGTGAGGCCCCCCAAGAGGCCCCGGTTTCCTCTAGCGAGTTCGAGCCGCGTGCCGTCCGCTGGCGTGATCCCAGACAGAGTGGCGAGAAACTCTCAGTGAGTCGAACCCTCATCGATCATGTCCTGCGTGAGCGCAAGGGGATTTTAGTCTCCGACGCCTTACGCGATGAACGGTTCCAGGCGGTACAGAGCATCGTGCGATCTGGCATTCGCGAGGTGATCTGTGTACCGATGAAAGGTCGGCATCAGACGCTGGGCGTGCTGTACCTGGACACAACCACTCCAGCGAACGAACTGGTGGCCAGCCGACAGCTGGGGAAGTTCACTGGCGATCATCTTTCGCTGGCCATTGCGATCGCTCATCAGGCCGCGCTGGCCGTGGAAGAGACGCGCTATCATCAGGCGATGATGAACGCGGAACGATTGGCGGCGATCGGTCAAACCGTGGCGGCCTTGTCGCATCATATCAAGAACATCCTGCATGGACTCCAATTCGGAGGCGAAATGGTAGAAAAAGGCCTGCAAGAAAAAGACGAAGGATTGCTCTTGCAGGGTTGGAAACTGGTCAGCCGTAATCAGGGGCGCATTCAGGAACTTGTCAAGGACATGTTGTCCTATTCCAAAGAGCGCGAACCGAACATCGAACCGACTGATCTGAATGCCCTGGTTCAGGACGTCGTCGAGTTGATGCAATCGCGTGCCCGAGAAGCGGGGGTAGAACTGTTGACCCACCTCGACGACACTCTACCGATTGTGCCCGTCGATCCTGAGGGCATCCATCGGGCGTTGTTAAACATCGTTACCAACGCGATCGATGCCGTCGAAGGGAGCGAAGCCGCCAAAGTCGTGGTCAGCACTTCCCAGGAAGCATCGTGGGCCCGGCTGCAGGTAAAAGATAACGGGCCGGGCATCCCTGCCGACAAGCTGAACGATCTGTTTCGACCGTTTGTCTCTACCAAAGGCTCGCGCGGCACGGGCCTGGGACTGGCCGTCAGTCGCAAGATCCTCCGCGAACATGGCGGAGACATCGTCGTTCGCAGCGAACCGGGCGAAGGGAGTCTGTTCACGCTTCGACTTCCTCTACGCAGCCCGTTGGCCGACCCGCAACGAACGATGTCGGAAATTCCCACGGTGGCTCCTCCGCCGGACTGACTCTGCCAGACGGGGAACTCCGAAGGAAAGAATTGCGTCGATAATAAGGGACAGCGTTTCGCACGGACTGGCGCGAACAGTCCAGCCGAGACGCCTGCTGAAACGGAAACTCTGATGCCGCTTTCGTCCCATGCTTCAGCGGACGCGGCAAAATCCCGATGCACAGATAGGCAACCTGATACCTTCGCATCACTAAAGGCGTAGGCAACTTTGGAAGAGAGTAGGGGCCACCCAACCATGTCCTTCGAGCGTATGACCGATTCCCTTCGACGTTTTCTCTCGCGCGTCCGGCAACGCCGCCAAAACCAAGCCAAACGACGAACTAGCACTCGACTCGAACTGCTGACTTTGGAATCCCGAGTGACCCCGACTGCCAACGCTTCTGGCACCATCTCTGGGATTGCCTTCATCGATCCGAACAACAACGGCCTTCGAGATCCGGGCGAAAATACCATGCCCGGCGTCACCTTTGTTCTGCGTGGCCAAACCACCACAGGTGTGAACGTCGTCAAGACTGTCCAGACCGGAGCGGGCGGCGGATTCCGCTTTCAGAACGTGCTGCCTGGCACTTATCAGGTGTTTGCTCGCCCCGTGGCCGGCTTTGTTCCCTTTAGTGCCAACGGGTCACTACTGGCCGGTCCGATTGGAGGAACGAAGCTCGTGCTGTCTCGTTCGTTGGACGGCGGCCAGACCCTCGGCGTGCAGGCCGGCTTCCGCATGCTCACTCCGACCTCGGTCTCTCTGAACCTACTGCTCAACTCGACTCCCCCCAGCAGTGTTCCCGCAACACTTAAGCCAGGCGAGGGCACCAGCAACGTCAACTTCCGCCCCAACAATCGACCGATTCTCAAAACCGCCTTGCCCAATCTGACTGTCTCGAAGAACGCTCCGACGCGATCGATCGACCTCACAGGCCACTTTAGCGATCCGGATATTCGTAATAGCCGTGTTCGCATCGAGACGACACACGGCAACATCAACATCGTTCTGTTTGAGAAAGCCACCCCTCAGACCGTACAGAACTTCATCAACTACATCGTCACCAATCGTTATGACAACACTGTCTTCCATCGATTGGCCACGAAGAACGCCTCGGCGACGTCACAAACGCAGGTGCCCTTCGTGCTGCAAGGGGGCGGCTTTAAGTTCAACACCAATCCTTCGCGACTCGATGCCGTTCTCACGGATCCGGCGGTCAAGAACGAGCCAGGCGTGTCCAACACACGCGGCACTCTCGCCATGGCCAAGCTCGGCAACGATCCTAATAGCGCCACCAGCCAGTTCTTCTTCAATCTCAGCGACAATGGCCTGGACGGCGTGACCAATCTGGACACGCAGAACGGTGGCTTCACGGTCTTTGGCCGCGTCGCCTCCGATGCCGATCTCGCCGTCCTCGATCGCCTCGCCGCCGGACCGACTCGCCCAGATCTGTCCCTGCCCGCACCGTTCGAGCAAATTCCGCTTCGCGGCTACACCGGCAACAACACGACCTTCCCCGGCGATACCAACGCCTCCAACTACTTCATGATCAAGGATGTCAAGATCCTCCAGCGGAACGAGACGTTGACCTATGCGGTGGTCGACAACACTAATCCGGGTCTGGTCACGGCGACGATCAAGCAGAACCGTCTATTCCTCGATTTCGTCGACAACGCGACGGGTACAGCACGCATCACCATTCGCGCTCGCGATCGTTTCGGGGCCACCGTGACCAGCTCGTTCAACATCACGGTCAACAACGACGCACCGACGGCGGTCGTGTCGCTCAACCCAGCTTCGCCGAACACCAACAGCACACTCACCGCGACGGTCACGCCCAATGACAACAACAACGATCCTGTCACGCTGACGTATGTCTGGAAGAAGAACGGCACGATCATCAAGACGACGGCCAACACTAGCGCGACAACCGACACACTCGATCTGAGCATCCCTGGCAACGGCGATCGGGGCGATCAGATTACCGTGGAAGTGACTCCGAATGACGGCACGGTCGATGGCGCGATGGTCAGTGCGTCGCGCACCATCGTGGATAGCCCGCCGACGATCAGCAACCTGGAGTTCACCCCAGCGGCCCCAGGGACGAACGACCTGTTGACCGTGACCACGACCGCCGAGGACATCGACGGCGATCTAATTACCTTCACCTACGTCTGGCGGGTGAACAACATCGTCGTCAAGACGACCAGCAACACGACCAGTATCACGGATTCGCTCGACCTGAGTATTGTCGGCAACGGCGACCTGGGTGACACTATCAAGGTCGACGTGACGCCGGTGGCCAACGGCCTGACAGGAACGATGGTCTCAAAGAGCGTCGTGATCACGTAACCGCGCCGCACCAGAAAACAGGCGAAGGCGGCAGGTCAAGTGTTAGTTCAACCTGTCGCCTTCTGTAGGGGTTACTTCGTTGTCGCCAGCGTCGCTTCCAGTGCTTCCTTCAGTCGAGCGCGGGCCACGTGCAGCCGGCGCTTGATCGTGCCGATCGGCGTCTCAAACTCCCGGCTCATCTGCTTAAGCGAACGGCCGCGGATATAGAAGGCGATCAGAGTAGCGCGATCCACCGGCTTCAGCTGCTCCAAAGCGGCATATAGTTCGCCCGCCTGCTCAGTGCGAATCAGCCCTTCCAGCGGGTTGGTGTTGGCGGCTTCGGCCCCTTCGAGCATCTCCGACTCGAGCTTCTGCATCGGCCCCCGCCGCGTCAGGCGGTTGATAGCCATGCGGACGGTGATCTGCCGCAGCCAGCCGGCAAACGCCTGCGGCTGGCGCAACTGGTCGAGCTTCCGCATGGCGTGCAGGAAGACCTCCTGGGCCAGTTCCTGCGCTTCCGACGGATTTCGCAGTCGGGTCAGGGCAACGGCGTAAACCGTTGGCTGGAACCGCTCGACCAGCATGCCAAACGCTTCTCGGTCCCCCTGCTGGGCCCGCTGCACCAGAGCCAGTAACTCGTTCATAGAAAGTTCAAGCCTTTTATCGATCCGGATTCTCTTAAAAATTCCACCCTGAATCGGAAGCGCGGTCTCTGCCTCGGGATCAGTAACGAGGAGGACGCCCCACCTCCGCCGCTCCACGACGAGTAATGGCGGACCACGTCCACACAGTGCGAACGCGGCTACTCGCTCCGCCGAGCAGGAGGGAACAGGTCGGTTAGCGCGAGCCGTCGCGCGATTGCCTGAGCACGTCGCGTGATCGACTGCCGAAGTCCAGAGCTAGCGGAGAGCGATCAACGCCAGCCCGACCGAGACAAGGCTCCCAATCGGGCGTAACTGGGTAGCCCGCGTCGTTCGACCTCGGAAGATAGTGGAAGGTTTTGGCCTGACTTGGGGGGGTGCATGAATATGCCATGCCCCGAGGTCTGAGCCTTGGCCTTCGTGCTGGTGCCGAGGACTGCTACGACGACGTCTCGACGGAACGCGACGTTCGACAGCACCAGGGAATCCAGATTGAACTTGGCCATGGCGGACCTCCGGCGAATCCGAAGTTGAGAGCGGGAAGGACAGCTCGGAAAGCACTGTCGATCCCTTCAAGGGTCGATCCTACTGCGGGAGCAACGAGGTTGAGAAGGTTGAACCTCATCCATGCTCAGGAAATGCTCCCGCGTGACTTTTATGTATCTGGCGAACCTTCGATTCGGTTGTTCACTCACTCAAATATACGGGCGAATTCGACGAGTGTGACAGCGAACTTTTGGTTCACGAATAAACGACAATAGGTCCCTTCAAGAGAGAAGACGAGTACACTCGTGGAAAGGTTCGCGTTTTTTTCAATTCTCACGATCCGGGCAATCGAGTAAGTTCCATCAAGTAATCAAGCGGTCCGAGTTTGTCAAAGTCGGTAGGGCGGCTGTCATCGAGATTCGCCACGACAAAGACGATGATCAATTTGTTGCGGTCGGCTTTGTAAGTACCGACGAACTGTCGGGTTTTGCCATCTTGGCTGAACCAGGAGAACATCGGCGGCTTGGCCGTCGGGTCTACCTTCATGACATAAGTCGAGCCTTTGCGTTCGGCCTGGCCTGGGTCAGTGACGAAAAACGTACAGGTGTTGTTCTGAATACTAATGCGCATGTTGCGACCGAGGAGGCTGTCTTTATCGCCTCGGAGATACCGACTCAGCTGCCAAGAGCCGGCCAGAGCGGGCAAATCCAGCACCTTGTTCGGTTTCGGCACTGGGGCTGGGGCAAACCCGACCAGTCCCAGTGTGAGCAGTAGGACCAGAAAGTGACGCATGGGTGATCCTTCGAGGCCTGGGAGAGAAGACTCTTTTTTGTTCTTACTCGATCGAAACAGTAAACGGAAGAGTAGGACCGGAGAATTTTTCGCGCACTGCAACTCTCTGGATTCAAACAGGGGTTTTCGGCTCACCAAACCACGATCGTCATACTACTACTGCTTGATTCCGGTGAGTTGTTCGTGCAGGCGAGCTAGAGCTTCGGCGGCGGTGCGAGCGTGATCCACTTCGCTGACTTGCTGTTGTGTCCAACTCCGCGCCAGCGGTGAGATTCGTGTCAGAGGCCGCACACGAATCGTCAAGCGCGGCAGCGTGGCACAGTACGCCTCGGCGGCAGCTGCGTCGCACAACTGTTCGCCAATCTCACGCAACGCTTGCCGAAGCAGCACGAACTCCTCGTCGTGCTGGCGCACCTGCTCGAATAGACGGCGTTCGGCCCAACGAGTTCCGCCCACCTTGCGCGGTTTGCCGTCCGCATGACGCAACAACATCAGTCCTGTCGTCGCCACCTGAACGAAGCGCGTTCGTAGACTCTCACTCTCGCGTAAAGCACCGTTCAACTCCTCGCGGAAGCGTTCGACCGCCAACAACTGCCGGAATCGCTCGGCGACGTTGGCCAGTGGCGTTCGCATCGTCAGCGCGAACCCTAAATCAGCGACTTCTACTTTGGCGAATATCTCCAATCGACGGACAGCGACCCGTGCCAACGCCTCATTAGCCGGTCGATTCAACGGCGTGTGCAGGTAATAACTGACATAGGATTCCGTTGCCACCTGTTCGACCAGCAATGTCGTCGCGTCGGGGATCTCGCTGATACATTCCTGCTCCTGAAAGTAAGTACTCAGCAGTTCGATGGCGGGGTCGCCCAGTTCGTACTCACGCTGCAAGAGGTGCCGCAACGCCTGCGGCCCCTCGCGCAGAGCTTCGGCGGCTTGCTGACGCAAGAGAAACAGCCGTTCCGCCAGTTGCGAGGAGAGCGGCCAGCCACCACTGTTCCAGCGCGGCACACGCGGACGCCCGGGCACCTCCTCGACCAGGGCCGATCCCTCCTCGCGCGAGCGAAACTCCAGACAACGGCCATCGAGTAGAAACCGATCCCCGGGCAAAAGTCGTTCGGCGAACACTTCCTCGATTTCACCGATCTCTTTTATCGTTTCTCCATCTCGGAGTCGAACCGTCACGATCCGTTCACTCAGAATGGTGCCCAAGTTTCGCCGCATCAGCCGAGCCGTGCGAGCATTCGTGATCCGCCAACAGTCGCCATCCTCGCGCAGTCGGGCCGGCAGCCAGGCGTTGCCGCGCGAATCTAACCCACGCAGATAGGCAAAAACGGCGTCGAACTCGGCACGAGCCAACTCGGCAAACGGAGCGGCTCGACGCACCAACTCGAACACCTCCTCGGCCTCGATCGACCGGGCACAGGCCATGCCGACGATTTGTTGCGCCAACACGTCTAGCGGAGCGCGGGCGAGCGTCAACGGTTCGCACTGTCCGGCGCGGCCCGAGGCACAGGTGACGACCGCTTCGAGCAGCTCGCTAGCATTGGCCGTCAGCAACAGCCCCCGCCGCAGGCCGCCCGGTTCGTGACCTGCGCGACCGATTCGCTGAAGTAGCCGCACCACGTCTCCGGGTGGATGTACTAATATCGCCAAATCGACGCTACCGATGTCGATGCCGAGTTCGAGGCTGGTGCTGGTCACGACGACACGCAACAGACCACGCTTGAACCGGGACTCGACTTGCTCACGACGACGAGCGGCCAGGGCGGAATGATGAACAGCGATCAGCGCGTCCCACTGGGGCAGTCGCCGACGCAGCGCCCAGGCTAGCCGTTCGGTCAACGCCCGAGTGTTGGTGAAGATTAATACGGCGCGATGTCGGGGTAGCTCGATGGCCAGCCGCTCAACCAACGCAGTCAGGAATCGCTCATCCTCAGGCAGTGGTTCCACGCTGATCTCAGGAGACGAACTGTCTCCCGCGCAAGCAATGGTGCAGGGCCGCTCCACGCCGACGAGCCAGCGTGCCACCACCTCCAGCGGAGTGGCCGTTGCCGAAAGGCCCAGGCGACGAACACCGCGAGGCAACCGTTCCAGACAGACGGCGAGATCCGCTCCGCGTTTGTTCCCTGCCAAGGCATGCACCTCATCGACGACCACATGGCGAAGTCCAGCGAACAACTCGGCTATGGTCGGTTGACTCAAGAGCAAGGCCAGGCTCTCTGGCGTGGTCAACAGCACCTCCGGTGGCGCGTCGCGTAGCCGACGTCGTTCCGGGGGAGTGGTGTCCCCGGTGCGAATTTGCACCTGTGGAGGTCGCAAATCGGCGGGCAGGTAGTGGCTCAGGTCTTCAAACTGATCCTCCAGGTTTCGGGCCGCATCGTTGACCAGCGCCTTCAGCGGAGCGAGATATAGCAGGCGAATTGCGGAACCTTCCTCCTCGGCGGGAACGAACAGTTCGTCGAACAAAGGCAAGAGAGCGGCAAGGGTTTTGCCCGTCCCAGTGGGGGCACTGATGAGGACATGCTCGCCGGCGCGCACCGCTGGCCAAGCCAATCGCTGCACCTCGGTTGGCTGGCCGTAGCGTTCGCGAAACCAGCCGGCTACTCCGCCGGACAGACAGGACAACGCCTCCCGCGCGGTCCCCGGAGCGGTCAGAAATCGAAATGTCGCCGACATGCCTGCATTCTATGAGCTAACCTGCTATGCTGAGACAAAGCAGTTCGATCCTGTGTGGAGGGTCATCGGCCATGTCCGCGGGCTTCCCCTGTCCCAATCCGTCGTGTCTGCATGTCTTTGCTCCGGATGCGGTGAGCGGAGCCGCTACCATCGTTTGTCCGCGCTGTGGCAACAGCTATCGCTTCCGCAGCAGCAGTCCGAAATCCGATGCGGCCCAGCGTGTGGCTCCGCCGCCTCCGCCGAAAGTCGTTCCGCCGCCTCCACCGAAAGTCGTTCCGCCGCCCGTACCTCCGTCAGTCGCCGTCACTCCTGCCGTCCTTCCCCCTTCCATTGAGGAAGGCGAACTGGCGTTCCCCACGCAGCCGGCCCTTGTCGTTTCTCCGCGTCGGCGTCGCCAGCCGAAGAGTTGGGGTTGGCTCCGCGCCTTGCTGGTGTTGTTGGTCGTGGCCGGCTCCGCGGTTGGCGTGTTGTACTACTTCCGTCACGAACTGAACGAGTTGCTCTACGCCGATTCCGCACAACGCCAACTCTTTCAAACCAAGGGCAACTTCTCGTTCACGCCAGCTCCGGGCTGGAAGCGCGATCAAGCGTTAATCGACAAGTCTCGGGCGAATCTGGCGATGAGCCTGGCCAAGCCGCGTAGCCACATGATGTTGTTCTATCTGGATCATCCGACTCGCGAGTTCAGCGACGCTCAGCTGCTCGATCGCTCCCTGCGTCATCTGCAGAACTATTTCCTACAAATAGAGTATGAAGATCCTTTTCAGGGGGAAAAGAACGGGCGAACCGACACGCTGGGCGGTGAACCGGCCATCGTCTATCCCTTTTCGGCCATCGAAGCCGACGAGGTGCCGATGCGTGGGTTGGCCTACATTCTGACGCGGCGCGGTTACACCTATTGGCTGTACTGCTGGGGACCGGAGGATTACTTCGACGATCTCAGCGAAAGCTGGAGCCAGCTTCGCCAGGGATTTCAACTATTCAACGATCGCGAAGGCTGGAAGCCGCCGCCCCGCGAGATGGAGACCGGCGTCGGCACGGCGCTGGCCTATCAACTGCGCTATGCCAAGGATATCTGGCGCACCGAGGGATCGCCCCTGGAGGCCGACGAAAAGTGCGATTTCTTTCTGCGAGGCTACGAGGCGATCGAAGATCAGCAAACCGGGCAAAAGAAGGTGACCGATCTCGCGGGCCTGTCTGCCGAGTTCATGGTGCTAGCTCTGCCCCGAGCCGCCGATCTGAAGACGGCCACGACGACGGCGTTTGAGTACGTCAAGAAGCGACTGGCCGAAACGAACCCCAGCGTCAAGCTAGAAAAGCTACCGCCGCGCTCCAGCAAACCTGGTCCCGAGGTTGGACTATTTCGCGGTCAGGTCGATCGTTATCGAGTGGAGCTGGGTTCCAGCAACGAACGCTACCTGCTGCTGGCGGTGGTCAATCGCAGTGATGGCTTGCTGGCCATCGTTTGTGAAAGCCGTTGGGATCGTCGCGACTACTGGGAGCTGGAGTTCAGGGCGATTGTGGACTCGCTGCGACCGGCCGCAAAGTCGGAAACCCCGCCGACCCCGAAGGAACCTCCTCCGGAGAAGCTCCCCGAGGAGAAACCGGAGAATTCGTAGCCGGGGTGGGCGAAGGCAAAGGAGCCGCTGACCCAGGAGCTGGCCTTGTCGGAGCCGCCGGTGCGGACCGCTGCTGACCCAACGGAGCCTCAGTGCCCGGCGGCGTCTGGATCGACTTGCCGCGCTGTCGCAGTTGCTCCGCCCTGGCACGCACATCGTCCGGCCGCACCATTTCTACGGGTTGCATCTGGAAATGCAGACATTGCACATCTCGGAAGGTGTAACAGATCAGATTCTCCGTCACGAAATCGACTCCCGGCCATTGATACCACGGCGGAACCAACTCCGGCTCGACATCAAGCGGCGCGTAGCCATCCTTGACCAGGCGAAAGCGATACTTGCCGTAGTAGATGAACGGCTCTTCGACGGGAGTCGGTCCAATCGGTTGACCGTCTCGATAAACCATCGCCCCGGGCGGATCCGAGGTGATCAGATACCGCCGCGTCACGCATCCCGTGGGTAGCACCGCGAGCATCGCCACCAGCATCAGCCAGCTACACCGCTTCATGAGCCACCCCTTCTCTTCCTTCTAGCAAGGGCAGAAGCTATAGCCAGGCGATTCACTCCGATCAAGGGGAATTCAGCCGCGCGGAAGATCCTCTAGTTTGGCGGTCAATCCAGCTTGCCTAGTACGTCCAAGGTGCGTTGCATCTCGTCGTCAGTGTTGTAATGGACGATGCCCAGACGAAGCAGCCCGCCGCCCTGGCCTAGCCCCAGCGCCTCGACGAGTTCCAGCGCGTAGAAATTCCCCGACCAGGCGTAGATCTCGTGTTGAGCGAGAAACTCGGCAATCTCCTGGGCCGATCGACAAACATGAGTCAGTCCTAGCGTTGGCGTGCGCTGACTGAGTTGATTTTCTGCCGTAAGTCCCCAGACTCGCCAGGCCGGACGTTCACGCAAACCAACGAGCAAGCAGCGAAGTAAGCGAGTTTCATACTCTCTAATGGCGTGCATAGCCTGAACCAGGCGTTGGCGGCGTGTCGAGCCACGCCCCAGCGAAGCCAGATAGTCGATGGCCGCCAACGTGCCGGCGATGCCCTCGTGATTCTGCGTGCCCGTCATCCACTTGCCCGGCAGCGCCTCGCTGGCAGGACGTACCTTGTAAGCCGGCAACTGCTCCAAGAGGGCACGACGTCCCCAGAGAATGCCAACATGCGGCCCGAAGAACTTGTACGCCGAACAGGCCAGAAAATCGCAGTCCCAGGCCTGCACGTCGATCACCGCATGCGGGGCGTAGTGGACGGCGTCGAGAAAGACCAGAGCGCCGGCGGCGTGGGCCAGCCGAGTCAGTCGAGCTACATCAGGCATCGTTCCCAGGGCGTTGCTCGCACAGGTCAACGCCAGGAGTCGAACAGGCCCGGTCAGATGCCGTTGCAAGACCTCTTCATTCAGCGTCCCCTCGGGGGTGATCGGCACAACGCGCACTTCCACGCCGACATCTTCGGCGGCTAGCATCCACGGACGGATGTTGGCGTCATGGTCGAGTTGAGTCACGACAATCGCCTCGCCGCGCTTCCACTGCTTGGCCAACGAGCGACTGATCTGAAATGTCAGCGAGGTCATGTTCAGTCCGAAGATCACCTCGTCCGGCGAGGGAGCGTGCAGCAGATCGGCTACCGCGGCGTGGGCATAGTTCAGCATCTCGTCTGAGGATCGACTGGTGCGAAATGCGCCGCCGTGGTTGGCGTTGCATCCCCTCAGGTAGTTGCTGATGGCCTCGATGACCGCCTGAGGCACCTGCGTGCCACCGGGGCCGTCGAGGTACACTGGAGCGAGGCCGTCGCGTGGCCGCAGTGCTGGAAACTGAGCGCGAATCTCGGCAAGGTTCAGCATGGCTATCTCGTCAACGGGATCGGGCACGGTGGTACTCCGCTTGAGTCGTATTGCCCTGCGATTCATAGTATTCCGCCAGCGCCTGATGCGTCGGCTTGTGGTTGGGAGCTAGCTCGAGTGCTCCTGCCAGCCAACGTAGCCCTTCCTGAATCTGGCCATTGCGCAGACAGATACGCCCAGCCTGCAACCGTGGCGTCGGATCGGATGGCGACTTGACCATCGCCTGAAACGCCTTCTCCAGCTCCTGCATGTCCGCCTGAATCTGCTTGAAACGCTCCTGGTGCTGACGTGCTTGCTCGGTTCGATTGAGCAACCCCAGACAGACCGCTAACTCCAAGTGGATTTCGTGATCGTTGGGGTTTAGCTCCAAAGCTCGTTGCAACAAGCGTTCGGCTTCCTCGGGCCGTTTTTGCCGCAGAGCAAACCGCCCACATTCTAGCAGGGCTTCGCTGTTGTCGCTGTGTTCTCTTTCGAGTTTCTCCACGAGCGATTCTGCTTCCGCCAATCGATCCAGCGTGACCAGTGACCGAATCAAGCCCAACAGTGGCGCGAAATCCTTCGGCTTCAGTCGCAACGCGGCTTGATACTGCTCGATCGCTTCGTCATAGCGATGGGTGCGGAACAGTAGGTCGGCCAGAAACAGCCGGGCGCGTTCATTGCGTGGGAAGTCGTCGACTAATTGGCGAGCGATGTTGAAGGCTTGTTCGCGACGTCGCAGCGTTTCGTTCGTCTGAGCACTGAGCAGTCGTCCGATCGGATTCTTGGGAAACCGATCAAGGAGTTGTTTGATCCAAAAAGTGGCTTCATCTAGCCGATAGACGCTGATGCACCCCTGAGCCAAGGCTTCGAGAATCTGTTCACTGTCGGGGTGACGCACTTCCAAAAAGTCGAGAAAGGTGGGCACAAACTCCTTGACTTTGCCCCGCTGAACTTGAAGCAAGCTGGATTGAAGCGCTGCTGCTGGCGTGGGCGTCTCCATCTGCTCGCGATACACATTGAGGTACTCTTCCGCGCGATTGAGCAACCCTTCGCGGCGCGCTGCCTGAACCGCCAACAGCAACAGCTCCGGATCACCCGGTCGTAGGCGAAGACAGGTATCGAGCTGGGCCAACGCTGTCGGAAAATCGTACTCACTCAAGGCGAGGCGAGCCGCGCTCCGCGCTTGGCGAAAGCGATACTCGCGCCAGCCATACCCCCCCGTAACGATCAGCAGTACGACCATCAATAAGGTCAGTACTGCTCGACCGGGAGTGCGAACCAGAGCAAACAGCCAGCCGCGCAGGTGGAAAGTCAACGTCATTTACGGTTTAGTAGTGGCTCGTCGGCGATGCTCTTCAGCACGAGGGTCACTGAGTTTCTGGAAATGCTCAGCCAAAACGGCGTGGGTCTCCCGATGCTCACCCGGCAATCGCAGCACTCCTAGCAACCAACGAACCCCTTCGTCACTTCGTCCTATCTTTAGGCAGAGGACGCCGGCCTCATGGCGAAGGTTCGGATCCTCGGGTGTGCGAGCAACGGCACGGATCAGCACATTGAGGCGTTCCAGATCTTTTCGCAATGCCTGTAAACGCGGCAACAATTGCTCCGCTTCGGCTTCTTTGCCCAGGGCACGCAGCGTCAGAGTGAGTTGATGCCAGGCCTCCGCATCATCGGGAGCAAGTTGAACGGCGCGGCGTAAGCAGCGTTCCCCGTCGCCCGCGTCGCCTAGGTCAAAAGCGGCCTTGCCCCGATGGAACCAGGCTCGAGCGAAGGACGGATCGCGGCGGAGCAACTGATCGAGTAGGGGAATAGCCTCCTTGGGTTGTCCCTGTTCCAGACGACACTGAGCCAGGCCAAGTAGAGCCTCTTTGTCCTCGGGATTCTGCTCCAGTACAGCCTGAAAATACTCAATCGCGGCAGCAGGTTGACGTCCGCGCAGCAACAGCAACCCCACAGCCAGACGAATTGCGGGATCGTTAGGAGCTAGCTGTTGAGCGCGGCGATACTGGGCGAGCGACTCATGGAAGTTACCAAGCCGCTCGTAGATACTGCCGCGCCAAAGATACGGCCAGGGATGGTTCGGTTGAACCGAGATCCACAGCTCACATGCTTTGACCACATCACGGAGCCGGTCCGACGCCAGATACCCACGAGCCAGCGCCTCCAGCACAATCGCTACATCGGGATGATCCGGAGGAATGGAGGCTCGTAGTTGGAGATGCACGTCGCCTAGGTCGCCTTGTTGGACGCGGAGCAACTGCCACTCCAGACGAGTCGAATCCGTGACCCCAGTGAGTTGTTGACAGCGAGTCAGTAGTTCCTCGGCCCGAGCATATTGCCCCAAGCGGCGTGCGGTTCGAGCTGCGAGGAACCACGCCTCCGCCTCGGTTGGGTTTTGTCCTAGATAGGCGTCCAAATATCGAGCAGCAGTATCCAGATCGTGCTGCTCCAAAGCAGCCTCGACCTTCTGCCACAGCGAACGAGTCTGCTTCCTCTGCCATCCTACATAGGCGGCGGAGACAACTGTTCCTACAAGTAGGATCCCCACAACGAAGTACCAGCGCCACCAGCGAGGTGTTCCAGACATAGAAGCGGCTGGCTGATCCGCGAGTCGAGAAGCCGAGTCGGGGAGCGAGCCAGCCGAGGATGGAAGATACCAGGACACGGCCAGATCACGGATCCAATTTGATGTCGTGGGTCTGTTCTCCTTTGACCACCGTGTAGGTCAAAGGGGTCTGCTCGATGAATCCGTACTTGTCCGGGATCGGTACGATATTTTTGGGAATGGATCCCATCGTAATCGATCTGCCGGAACCAGTCGGATCAACCGACTTGACTTCGTCGGCTCGTTTTTCCATGCCGACTTTCATGCGGGACACCCCGCCGGGCGGAACCTTGGGCACGGAGACCGTGACCTTCACCTCGCCCAGGGGAGCATCCATCATTTCGTAGCTGCCATCCTCTTTGATGGCTGCCATGCCGGTCATCCCGTTCGGTCCATGAAACATGACATCGCCTGTGGTCAGGTTTTTGCCCGCGAAGGTGACCTTTCCACGAACGACCGCACGAGCCTTGTAATTGGGACCACAACCAATCACAACCAAAACAAACCCTAACAACAGTAGGCCGCTCCAGGCCCGTAGGGAACAGCGGAAGAGAATAGGGCACCTCCTTCACAGATGCAAAGCCAGGAAAGATCGCCTACAGCGTCCAACCGGAGAGGAACGCTGTGAGCAGTAGGTCCAAAGGCAGGCCGAGCGATCAGGGCGGGGCTTAGTTGTCCAAACCGATGACTTCGCCACCTTGAGGAGTCAGAGCAGCGGCCCAAGCAATCGGATTGACTGCATTGTTGACGTTCCGCACGCTGCCATCCATCATCATCGCTTGAATGCCTGACGAATGAATCGACTGCGGCAAGTAGACGTTACATTGCGTGTTGGTCGGTTGGATCTGGAACTTCGAGGCCGTACCTCGTGCTTGCCAATCGTTGAAGATGGCATGCCATTCCGGAGTGACTGTTTCATGCGCCCACAGAGTTCCCTGATCGCGGCAGCGAGCATAGGCTTCCGTCACGCCCAAGGTGTTCGTCGTACCATCGCGATAGGTGGCGCTAAGACGAGCCTGATACGAGCTTGCGCCCGAATCCCATGCCGACATCCAGCCGCCATCGGTGGGGTTATGGAAGGCATCGTGGTTGGCCACATAGTTGCTGATCACCCAACCATTGCTCCAAGTACTCGGATTGGTGTTCGTTCCGTCCGATGGACAAAGGTAAGTTTTGATGACCTTCGAAGCAATGGAGTTTGGGGCAGTGGCACCATCATCGATCGAGGGATTTCGCGGACTGTTGAGCACCGACAGTCGGGCTACGTTGTCCTGTTCGATAAACGGCAATAAATAGATCCAAATGTTGCCTCGTTCGCCTTGGGGCTGACCAGCCACTCCACCCGTTCTGGTGCCGTCATAACGGCTCAAAGGCGGGAATCGCTCGAATGAGGAGTGATAGTTATGCAGGCCGACACCAATCTGTTTGAGGTTGTTCTGGCATTGCATGCGGGCCGCTGCTTCGCGGACCTTCTGGACAGCGGGCAACAACAAACCAATCAAGATAGCGATGATGGCGATGACGACGAGCAGTTCGATCAGCGTGAACCCTCGCCAGCGCTTGGAGAGAACATACCGAGGCATACAGACCCCCAACAAGAGAAATTAGGGAAGAGAGAAGGGCGAGTACCGATAAAGATCCAGGGACTATCGAGTTTAAGAATCGATCTTTACAAATTCTACCTTCTATCCCTCAACATAGCACCTGTCAAGTCGATAAACAAAGTCAGGCAAAATTATTTTGCCAATCGATCCAGCGCCGAGCGAGCCTCGGCACAGGTCGGATCCAGCCGCAGGGCCAGTTTCAGCCAACGGATTCCCTCCTGCTGCTCTCCGTTTTTCAGCAACAACAAGCCTCCTTCGCAGCGCAAGGCGGCGTCCTCAGGCCGTTTCATCACCGCCAGGCGAATTTGATCCATCTTCTTGAGGTCGGCATCCAACTCGGCGACACGCGCGGTCCACTTTTCTGCTTCCTCGTTTTTCCCCAGGCTGAGAAGACAACGAGACAAACTGTAGGCCATCCGCCGGTCATAGGGGCGAGCCGTCGCTGCCTTGCGAAACCACGGCTCCGCCGCCGCGGCGTTGCCACGATCCAGTTCCAGTTGGCCGCGCTCCCAGAGTATTTCGCCGTCGTTGGGCTGATCGTTCGCCAACGCGTCCAGCAGCTGCTTGGCCTCTTCCAACTGCCCCAGCCGACGGCGGCAGCGCGCTAGTCCCAACCGCACCTCGGGTCGTTCTGGATAACGCTTGTTCAACCAGTCGAACTGTTCCAGAGCGTCTTGCGGGGTGCCGGCCAGAAGCAGCGTCTCACCTAGCTTCAGCCTAGCACGTTCACTGTTCGGATGAGAGGCGACCGCTTGGCGATAGTCCTCGACGGCGTCGGCAAAGTAGAGAAATCGCTCCCAAACAAACCCACGCGCCAAACGTGCTTGCAGATCATCCGGCCGCGCCTCCAGGTAGCGCGTCAGGCCCTGCAACGCCTGATGCAATTGGTAGGTGTCCAGGTCGTACTGAATCAGCACTTCTAGTGCTAGCAGGGCCAGTTCGTCGTCCTGCTCCGCTCGTTGCCGCAGGGCTGGAGTCGGTTCCTCACCTCGCTGGACGGCGATGAGAGCGGCTTCGAGTTCGACCGCTTCGCCCTGGTAGCCGGCCTCTCGACAACGCCGTAGGTGTTCGTAGGCATCGTAGTATTCCCGCAGCCAGCGACAGGCACGCGCAGCCAGCAAGTGGGCGTGGGCATCGTTGGGACGTGATGCGAGATATTGCTGGAACTGCTCACGCGCTTCGCCGTAGCGACGTGCCTGTAGAGCGGCTTTCCCCGCTTGCAGAAAACGCCGCGGATATTGCCTCCAGAACCACACCGCCCCTCCGACCGCAAGCAGGAGGGCCAGCAGCAGAATCGCTGTTCGGCTCCACTGTTTACTCACGATCGCGCTCCTGTTAGCTCACTTCTTGGCGGAAATGGGTTCGGCGGATTCCTGGCCCTGCACGAGTCGATAGTAGCGATCGGGACTCAACCCAGTGAACTGCTGCTGGCTGCCATCGGGCCAGTGGACAATAAGCCGACCCGGTTGAGCTTTGCCCAGACCGAAGTTCATACGGCGATCGCTGGCCGAACAGTACGAGCCTCCTCCCTTGGCGAAGCGGGTTTGCCTTTGTCCGTCGGCTTCCAGCACCACACGAGCACCGACAACGCAGGCGTGCTGCTTGCCGACCAACTCCACCCCCAGCCAGTGCTGGTCCTGTCCGCCGATGCCACGCAGCACCGCAGCTGGTTCGTTCATGTTACTCAACACTAGATCCACGCGACCGTCATTGTCCAGATCCCCTGCCGCTAGCCCTCGACCCAGACGCGGCGTGTCGTAATAGGTGCCCAGTCGCGGGCTGGCATCGCGGAACTTCCCCTGATGATTCATCAGCAGAACTGGTCGCTGCTTGCGGCTAGAGTTTTTGCCCGTCGGATAGCGAATGGCATGGCCGTTGGTGACGACGAGATCCTCCCACCCGTCGAGGTCGGCGTCGACAAACGCAGTGCCCCAGCCGACGAACAGCTGACCAATCGCCGCAATCCCCGCAGCCGCGGTGCGGAAGTGGAAGAAGGCCATCCCGGGTTTGGAATCGTTGCGATACAGACCGTGCAACTCATTCTCGTAATTGGTCACCCACAGATTCGGTTTGCCAGTACGTTCGGGATCGCCGGCGTCGAGTCCCATACTTCCGTTGGGCGTGCCGCGATCATCCAAGGCTACACCGCTGATCTGGCCGCGCTCCTCGAAGCGGATCTCGCCTGGCTTGGAACGATTCAGATAGAGAAAGTTATCGACGGTGTCGTTGGCGACGTAGATATCCGGCTTACCATCGCCATCGAGGTCGATGATGAGAACGCCCAGCCCTTTGCTGGCCGTGGGACCGCCTGACCGAAGATTTGCCTCCTTGCTGACGTCGACAAAACTGCCTTGGCCTGTATTGCGATAGACTTTGTGCGGTAACCCGTCGAAACTCTTGGGCGGACAGACATCGGGGATCTTGCCATCGTAGGAACAAGCAGGGTGCTTTTTCCATGACCAATCAACATACTGGCATATATAAATGTCTGGATACCCATCCCCGTCGAGGTCGCCGAACGCAGCGCTGGTGGACCAGAGAATGCCGCTGCCCAGTCCGGCCTGGTCGGTGACGTCGAGGAAACGCCGACCTTTCTTGGGATCGTTGGGATCCACTGCAACGTTACGGAAGAGCGCGACTCGTCCCCAGCCGGTGACGAGCAGATCCGGCCAACCGTCACGGTCGTAATCCGCCACGGCACAGCCATGTGTGTAGAACCACGGTTTGCCATCGGCCAGCTTGTCCAGTCCAACGGTTACGGTGACGTCCTCGAACTTACCGCCGCCCAGGTTGCGATACAGTTTGCAGGGTAACCCAACGATCTCTTTGAGATCCGGGCCGGTGTAGTCGCCACCTCCAGGCAAGAAGATGTCTAGCAGTCCGTCGCCGTCATAGTCGATGAGGCCGGCTCCACCGCCCAGCGATTCGAGGATCGCCAGATGATTTGCCGTACGTTCGCCGTTCTGATAGGTGAAGTTTACTCCCGAACGAGCGGTGATGTCCTCGAACAACGGCGGACCTAATGGTTCGGGAGCGAGACCGCCCAGATCGGGCTGTTCGAGCGGAGGTGTCGGACGAAGAAAATAAACGCTCGCGGCAACACCACCCAGCAGAACCAAGAAACCGAGAATGAAACTAAGAGAACGCATGGAGAATCTCGACCGAGAAGTGCCGATCTGTAGGCCAGGCGAACGGGTACAGACGGCAGGAGAGTTTCGGACGCGAAACGAAACGATCTATCTTTGAGACTAGGAAACAGTTGCGAGGCCTGTCAAGCGATCTGGAACCATCTTGACAAAGAGGTCTAGCCTCGCTATAGCCCCGTCCTCGCTGCAAAATCTCCACCGGATTGCCGCGTCCCTGCCCAGGGGAGCCGACCTGGCGAGGGCCACGAATCCTCGTCTCAAGGAGCGTACCGTGAACTGCAACGGCGCGATGATCAGTTACGCGCAGAATCGCGAAGACGTGCTGTTAGCACGAGTTTTTCGCGAGGTCGCCCAGGGATTCTACGTCGACGTCGGAGCGAACGATCCGGTCCATTGCTCGGTGACCAAGCACTTCTACGATCAAGGCTGGCACGGAATCAATCTGGAACCAGGCCGAATCTTCGAGCAACTCGCTGCTGCTCGACCGCGCGATTTGAATTTGAATCTTGCCGCCTCCGATCAGGCAGGCGTGATGACGTTCTACGAATATCTCGAAGGAGTCTATCACGGCTTGTCGAGCCTGCATCCGGAATTGCCCGGCGACGACGCGGCGCTGAGTCGGCGTATTGAACGACAAGTCGAAGTCCGCCCGTTACGCGAGATCTTCGCCGAGTTTGCCCCACCACGAATCGACTTCATGTCCGTGGATGTCGAGCAACACGAACGGCAGGTACTGCTTGGCAACGACTGGTCGCGTTATCGGCCAAGGGTCGTTCTCGTCGAGGCGACCCAGCCGCGCAGTTCGGCTCCGGCCCATCATGGCTGGGAGCCAATCTTGCTGAATGCTGGCTACTCTTTTGTCTACTTCGACGGTCTGAATCGTTACTATTTACGCCACGAAGATGCCGCCCTGGCCGATCGATTTGCCACACCGCCAAATGTCTTCGACAACTACGTTCTTGCCAGCACAGTCGAACTGCATCAACGCATCGCCAGCCTACTCAAAGAAATCGAACGGCTAAACCGTGAGATTCACGCCAAGAACGTCGAGTTGGCCCGAATTGACCAGGCGTATCAGCAAGTCGAACAAGCCTATCTAGGATTGATTGCCGGCACCAGTGAAGGCAGTCTCCAAACCGGTCTCTGGTTGGCCCGACAAATGACGCGAGTATCCAACGCAGCAGCACGCCTCACCCGTCGTGCCGCTTGAGCCAGAAACTCTCTCGGCGGCTCAGCATATTGCTCATTTTGCGATCTCTTTTTTCTGGGTTTATGGCACATTCTGTGAGGACGCGAAACTCTCACAGCCGCGCTAGTGGTTGATTGCAGCAGAATTGAGGGGTGGCTCAGAAACGACTCCTCGGATCTGAGCGGAGGGCGTCAGCCCTCCGTGCTTCGCGACAAATACGGCTTTTTCGCCGGCTAAAGCCTGCGCCTACCCCTCCCAATCGGTAGCCGCAGGCTTCAGCCGGCGCTTACCGTCGCTCCTTAATTTGCCCAGCGACAATCAGTCGAGGAGCGACGAGCGGAGTAGACGGGGAGCGAAACCGCTCTCCGCTCGACCAATCAGTAGGTACAGCCTCAGACCGTCTTGGCGAAGCGAGCCTTAAACTGCTCTGGGGTCATGTTCACCTTGCTCGCCAGTAGAGCCAGGCGTTCCGGCTCTTGGAAGTCGCGCTCCCGCAGACGTAGCATGTAGCGTCGGGCACACTGATAGCCTTCGCCGTTGATGTTCACTCGACGAGTGGTCATCCGCTTGGTCTTCGGGTCGAGCATAGTGTCGAAGGGCAACGGTTGCAGTTTGCCTCCGACCAAGCTGATGATCGCGCCGTACTTGCTGGCCTCTTCACTGAAGAGGAAGCGAACCGCACCGTAGCCCAGGTCGCGGGTGTATTCCGCGTCGAAAGGAATGGGGTCGGCACAGCGCAGTTCGTAGCCGAGATCCTTGTCGATCAGGGTGGTGCTAAGTCCCAACTCTTTGAGTTTCTGAGTCAGGCGGTCCTTGATCATGCGACCAAACTCGATCTCACCCAGGCGGATGTGGCCGTGCGGATCGCGGGTCACTTCGCCGTAACGGCCCATTGTGCCGCTGTCGATAATCTGCTGAAGGCCCTTCTCGCCGATCGACTCCAGCAGCCCCTCGGCGAGCACGGCGACGCCGTAGTTGGCTCCCTTGGTCAAACGAACGATGATCGCGCCGATGATAATGTCGCAAATGTCATCCAAGGTAACGTCGCGATCTTGGAATTCCTCGGGAATGATATTCAGGGTGGCGGCGGCGGCCTTGCCGATGCCCAGGGCGAGGTGGCCGGCGGCGCGGCCCATGCTGACGATCAGATACCAGCGTCCCGTGGTGCGAGCATCCTCGGCCAGATTGCGCACGATGCCGACTCCGACCTGTCGCGCTGTCTCGAAGCCGAACGTCGGCGTCGAGCCAGGCAACGGCAGATCGTTGTCGATCGTCTTGGGAACGTGGGCGACGCGAATGCGGCCCTGGGCATGCTGATAGACCTGACTGCCCGAGTAGGCCGTGTCGTCACCACCGATTGTCACCAACATCGTGACGCCCAGCTCCTCGAACGCCTTGAGGACGTTCTTCATCAGTTCGGGCGGCTTAGTGGGATTAGTACGCGAGGTACGCAGAATCGATCCGCCACGCAGGTTGATGCGTTTGACATGATCGATTTGCAAGTTGATGGTATGATCCGTTCTTCCTTCAACGAGCCACTTGAACCCATCGTAACAACCGACTACCTCCAGTCCTTGTTCGATGGCCTCGATAGTCACCGCGCTAATCACACCGTTAATGCCTGGAGCCGGCCCTCCGCCGACCACCAGAGCGAGCTTGCCCGCTTTCGCTTTCGACATGTTCATCCTCTAAAAAACCAGGCGGGAGATCACGCCCCACACCACGACCACGCCGCGCGGTGGACCCTCCCCTCGCACGGCGTAGTTTCGTTGTCAATGTATCGACGTGACTGGATTCGACCAACCTCGGCGTACAGTTCTAAGGATGAAATGTCGATGAAGCCGACTTTACGATTATTTGACCCGTTCCAGGACGATCATCGTCGATCCGTCGCGAGGCGTCTCGAATGAATCTGGTCGGTTGGCTTCGTTGAGATAGACAATGTCGACTCGATCGGCTTCACGGCGGATAATCCCCGACCACAACAATTCGTTTTGCGATCCTCGCCAGTCCAGATGAGCCGGCTTCTGTTGATTGTGAATCTCGATGCGGTGCCTGGCGACAACTTCCCTTTGCTCCAGCAACGACCAGGTATCGTTCTCAATGTGAATATGGGTGATCGTCCAGGGGTAATCGTTCTTCACCCCCTTACGCCAGTGGTAATGTCCTTTGACCCGCCACAGGCCCTGAAACCGAGGCAAATCAATCAGCCGACTGTCGCGCTCGGGTCGATAAGGCGGCACGGGAGCAAACGCCAGACTGCACAGCACCAGAAGCGGTACGACACGTCGCATGGGAGGAACTCCTTGTCCTGTCCGAGAGATCAACCGCATCGTACCACGCGGTGAGACAGGCAAGCAAGGAGTCACTTGTCGGCTTGACGAAAAGCCTTCTTGAACAGCTCGCTCATGGCCTGAAACGATTCCTTATCGACCTTCTCGTTGTAGGCCAATCCCTTGACACCGACCTTCTCGATACCCGGAACCGTGAAGCTGTGAACAGCTCCTGGATACGACTTGAACTCGTACTTCACCTTGGCCTTATCCAGAGCAGCACGAAACTCCTGGATCGTCTTCTCGGGGATGAAGCCATCCTCAGCTCCATGACAGATCAACAAAGTAGCTTTAATAGCCTTGGCCTGCGTCTCGTTAGGCACCGGCAGGGCTGCATGAAAGGTGACGACGACATCCAGGTCCGCGCCGGAGTAGGCCAGTTGCAGCACCGTCGAGCCGCCGAAGCAGAAGCCGATCGCTCCTAGCCGTGTCCGATCAGTCAGCTCGAAGTTCTTCAGCTGATCCAGACCGGCGCGAGCGCGTCCCAGCCAGAGTTTGAGGTTACTACGCACCGTCGAGGCCATCTCGGAGGCTTTCTTAGGATGCTCAGTCACTTCGCCGTTGCCGTACATGTCACAGGCAAAAGCGACGTAGCCGAGCTTGGCCACCATCTTGGCCCGATCGCGGGCATGTTCGTTCAACCCCCACCACTCGTGGACGAGCAGCACGCCTGGACGTTTCCCCTGGATGGCATCGTCCCAGGCGACGAAGCCTTTGAGCTTGGTGCCGTCGTACTCATACTCGATAACTTTGGTCTGAATTTCGGCACGCAGCAGCGGAGTAGCCACTACCAGCCACGCTACCAAGACACCAACAGATCGCATCATGATTGTCTCTGAGGGAAGAATGTCGGGCATGCGGATAAGATAGGAACTGAGGAAAGGGGCGCGGAGGCCGCCCTACACGAAGTAGTCACGACCTCCGCTGCGATTGGGGTACGGATTACTTCTCCAACGGCAGCCCCGCTGCTTCGGTGAGGCGGTTGAAGAACGCGGCGTTGCAGATTTGATAGACGATCTGCGCTACCTCGCGGTCGCTGTAGTGCTTGCGTACCGCGGCGATGTCGTCGTCGCCAATCCGGTGAGGCGTCGCTGTCAGCTTCCGCGCCAGACGAAGCGCCGCTTGCTCTCCGTCGGTGAAACCGGACAGATCGCCATCCAGCGCCCAGGGGTCCAGTCCCATCGCTTCCAACCGTTTGCGTGCCTGGCCCAGGGCGTACCAGGCGCGGTCCTCGCGGGCGGCGACCCAAGCAAGACGCGCTCGCAGCGTTTTGTCCAGATCGCCCTTCTCCTCAGCGGCTTTGAGGCTGAGAATGCGCGACTTGCCCGCGACCGGGAAGTTGGCCAGCAGCCGCACCCAGTTGGGCAACGGTCCCTTCGGCCAGTCACTCGGCAACAGCTCACGCACTTTGGCTTCGTCCACAAGGTCGAAGCGCGGCTCGCGCTTCTGGCAGGCCTGCAACGCCACTTCCACCTGCTCGCGCGACTCCAGCGCGGGCCGCTTCGTCTCCGCTGTCGGGATGACCTGGCTAACGCGCGTCTGGTACTTCTGGGGCGTGGGAGTCGTAAAATGGGTCATCACCGCCGGCCTTGTCGCGCCCTCTTTGTCGGGACCGAAGAACCGCCCTGTCTGTTCCTGCGGAATGCCCAGCGAGTCGGTCCACCGATTCGTCGCATTGTTGTTGGCGACCGTGAAGAGAATCTCCAACGCCTGGAGCGGTTTGTAGTGCTTCTTCAGCGTGTCCAGATGCTCCGTGGTAACGGTGTGGGGAGCCAACGTCAGCCGACGTGTGAAGTCGAACGCCGCCCGCTCTGCCGGCGTAAAGGCGTCCCAGTCGCCATCCAGAGCGGCGATGCGTTCCTCGGCACGGCCGGCGGCGGCCAGCTTCCATTCCTGGTGTCCCAGACAGTACTGGCAGTTGTTGCCTCGCGAGACGATCCAGAACAGTTCGGTCTTGAACGGATAGTCGAGCGTCATTGCGTCGTCCTGCCCGCGTGGAAAGTCGGCACTACGCAGTTCCTCGGGCAGGTACAGCTGCCGCATTCGTCCGTTGTTGACCACCCCGCGCCCCTTACCTTTTTCCTCTTCCGCAAGAGGGGGCAGCGGCAAGCGTGGTGTGGCCTTTTTCAGGGCTTCCAAAGCCTTCTTCATCTCCGGTCGTGTCGGCGGCACGGGCTTCTCGCCGTCCCCGGCCGCCAGTGAGGCCAGCAGGAGCAGTTCAGTGAACATCGTTCCTCTCTTTTGGTGCCATTTCAGGAATCTTCTTCGCGAACAATCGTAATCGACGGACTGGTGCCGATCGCGTACATCACTTTCTTGTTGGTGGAAGGCCGTCCGGCGTGTTGGAGTTTCAACACCACCGACACCCGCTGTTCCGCCGCGAATGGCGCATCGGCTCCGATCTCGAAACTGATCAACTTCGCACCTTTCTGCCAGTCGGGGTCGAGGACGCGCACGCTTGGAGTGCGCGCAAGTAGGTCGTCAGACGTTTCGCCCTTCTTCCATGCCTCCAAAGCGTCCCGGAGGACGGCGCGGGCTTGGTCCGGGTCGGCCTTGTTCGGTGCAGACGATGCACCGCAGCCAGTTCCCAGTACCAAACCCGCCACCGTGATGGCGACGCCGATTAGACGTTTGGTCATCATCGCCTCACCAGTTGCCGCCGAGTACCTCGCCGCCGTTGCGTGTCCCGACCGCGCGCCAGGTGGCAAGACTGACTCCGTTGCTGACGAACCGCACCGACCCATCGCACAGCGAGATGTTGACACCACCGGAGTGGTTGCTGTTGGCCGTGGTCATGATTCGCGACGGCGGAAACATACATGATCGCGTGTTCGGTGGAGCCGAGTGCCAGTAACTCGTCGTCGAGTGATAGCCGTACAGCCACGACCCGCCGACGTTGGAGTAGCTCTGGAAAGCCAGGTTGTTGATGTCGATGGCAGCACAGTCGGCAATCGCCTGGTCGGCAGTCGCGGGATAGGTGCCCGGACGGAAGGTATCGCCTCGCTCCATCACCACCGATTGGCTAAAGTCGCCGATCAGATGCTCGCTGAACGCGGCGGTGTTGCTGGTGCCGTCGGTGATGTCGGCCAATTTCAGGGCGTTGTTGACGTCGAATGGACCGTTGGCCGGCGGCATGGCGTTGTTGACTCCAGCGGCGTCGGAAATGCCGTACCACATCACCAAACTGGTGCCCTCGTTGGCGCGGTAGCTGTTGGGAGCGACTCCCGGCGGGACTCGCGAGGTGGTGTCCGACGGACAGAGGAACGTCTTGATGGTGGTGGCGTTGGCCGCCGCGTTGTTGGCGTGCGCCCAGCCAACGCTGAAGTTGATCAGCTTAAAGACGTTGTCCTGCTCGATGTAGGGCAGCAACCGACTGGCGGCGGACAGTGCCTCGTTGTTGGGGAAGGTCCGCCCGCGCGGCAGATACTTGTAGTCGCCCTCGTAGTTGTGCAGAGCCAGTGCTAACTGTTTGAGGTTATTCTGGCACTGCATCCGAGCTGCCGCCTCGCGGACCTTCTGTACCGCTGGCAATAATAGGCTAATGAGGATAGCAATAATCGCTATTACGACTAGCAGTTCGATCAGCGTGAAACCGTGACGTCGTCGCAACATAAGTCGCATCTCCTGAGGATGAAAATTCAAGTACCCCCAAAATAATTGCGGAACAACTAGAAGCCTCTTCTCGGCCCAGCCCCACGAGACGAATTGGGGCCCAACCCTCTACCAGTGAGGACTATCACTGGCGTACCTCTTGACTGTCCGGCCCCGCCAACGCTCTCAGGGGCCGAGCGCTTCTCGGGTAATCACCACTTTGGGCGTCGTGTCGATCAGGTAGCCGATCTCACGTTCGATCACTTTGCCCGACTTGTCGCGGATAGACAGCTTGACCTTGCATCGCCCCTGCCGGCCAGACAGTTCAATCTGACCTACCTCGCTTTTGACCAGTTCTTTGCCGGCGACAAACTCCGGCTCATTGAAGTACATCGCTGGAGTGCGGGCCTGTAGATCGGCAGGCTTCTCTCCCGCCTTCCAGGCATCCAGAGCCACCCGCAAGACTTCGCCCGCCTGAACAGGATCAACCGGCGGATCGATCGGCCCACTGCAACCAACAAGAGCGATAAAACCGAGGAAAAACATCCTCTTTTTCATGGTGCCCCCACTTTCTCGCTCATGGGGGGCGCAAGCTGAGCTTCTAGCAGGGCCATCACCAGGGCTTGCTCCATCTCCTCGGGGCGGAAACCGAACGGACCGCGGCCACTCTTGAAGGCCACTACGCCTTTGGGGTCGATCACGTACAGCCGCGACGGCATACCGCTGTAGGCGTGGCCCACTGGATCGTTCATCTCATCCACCAACACCGGGATAGTTGGCGAGGTGAGCTTGACGAACTTCTCGGCCACCTGCACGCGCTCCGCATAGGTCTTGGGTTGCTTGATGTCCTCGCCCATGCTCCAGCCATCGGAAGGGTGGGCCTCGCGGACGTAGATCATCAGGAATGTCGCGTCTTGGCTGAATTGCTTGGCCACTGGCTCGACCGATGGGTAGGAGTTGCAGAACGGCCCGCAAGTGTAGTTGCCGAACACCAGCACGACTGGCCGCTTACCAATAACATTGGAGAGCTGAATTGTCTGTTTGCCATCGATCGTTTTCAGGGAGAAGTTGGGAGCGGGCTGACCGATACTCGGTCCCTCGTTCATCGAGCCAATTTCGCCGGCAAACAGCCCACGCACCAGGGTGGCGCGGAAGTTGGCCGACGCCCTCTTCGCGGAGTTGCCCTTGGCGGCGTCAGGTCGACTGAGCCGGCGGCCGCCGCTGGCCTTCAAGATGGCGTCACGGAACTCATCGACAGTCAGGGTTTCTTTGCCGTTAGCTGCCTTGTCGAAGAACTCCAGCCATTCTTTTTTCGTTAGCTCGCCATCCCCAGCCGTGTTCATCCGTCGAAACACGTTCCGCAGGAAAGCCGACTGTTGCAGGTAGACGCTCTTCTCCGACCAGTCCAGATCGTCGGGAGTAATCACGCCATTTCGGTCGCGATCCACTCGAGCGAATTGCACATCGCTGCCTTTGAACTCCTTCCGCGAGATGGCTCCCGAGGCCGGATCAAGACCGTGCAATTTGGCCAACCAGGACCAGGTGTAGCGCGTCTGAGCTGGACCGAACCAGCCTTCATTCGGTCCCATTCGCGAGCCGCGCAAGATAGCGAGCAGCATCCGCATGGCTTCCGGTGGTTGCTTCCCCTGATAACCAGCTTCGAGCAGGTCGGCTGCCGCTAGGGCGACGGCTGGATCGGTAAGTATTTTTTCGTTGACCTTGGGCAGTTCTGGCGGCGGATCGGCGGCCAGCGTCGTCGTCACCAGCAGACCAAGAAGGCCGAAGGAAATCCAACTGCGAGGGATCATCATTGTGTCGGTCCTTGTTGAATTAGAAGTTGCTGTTGAACACTTCCCCGCCGTTACGAGTGCCCAAGGCTCGCCAGGTGAACAGATTGATGTTGTTGTTCACGAACCGCACCGACCCATCGCACATCATTACGTTCAGACCATTGCTATGCGCACTGTTGGCCGGCATCGTGCAGTGCGAGGGTGGGAAGGCGCAACTCTTGGTATTGGGCAGGCTGACGTGCTGATACAGCGTCATATGCCAGGTCTGCATCCAGTGTTGCCCGTAGTCGGAACGCCACTGGAAGGCCAGGTTGGTGGCGTCCAGCGCGGCGCAGATGTTGGCGGCTTCGTCGGCGCTGGTCACCGTGCCTCCAGGAGACATCAGATCGGTCGCAGGGGTGGCGATGGCATTGTTGAAATCCCCTTTGCGTCGTTCCGAGAAGCAAGCGGTGTTACTCGTGCCGTCCAGAATGTCTGTGAAAGTGACCTTTGTTCCTCGAAACATGAACACGCCGCGAGTATCGCTGGACGCGAAAGTGATGTCGCTGCCGTAGTTGAAGACGTAGTTGTTGCCCCCATTACCGGCAGGCACCTGATTCTGTGGGTCAGATGGGCACAAATAAGTAGATACCGCCACGGCCCGAGGACCGTTGTTGTTCGCATGACTCGGGGCAACCGTGAAGTCGATGGTCTTGAATAAATTGTCCTGCTCAATGTAAGGCAGGATCAGCGCCTGAGCGGAAAAGCCTCGCGCATCCCCTCCAGGCGGCAGTCGCTCTATTGTGCTGTGGTAGTTATGCAGAGCGACGCCGATTTGTTTCAGGTTGTTCTGGCACTGCATCCGAGCTGCTGCCTCGCGCACCTTCTGGACAGCCGGCAGCAGCAAGCCGATGAGAATAGCAATAATGGCAATGACCACCAGCAACTCGATCAGGGTAAAACCACGACGTGAGCGCACCATCAGTGCTCTCCCTCTCAAAAAACGAGAACAATAAAGATCAAAATAAGTCCAATCTAGTCAACGAACTGCGCGCAGCCGAGGCGCAGTAGCCCCGAACATGGCAAGCGCTTTGCTCGTGTAGGTTGACCGTTACAGGAGCGTGTCCTCCACGAACTCAACACAGTGTGTCGGTCAATCGATCCCGACACGGAATCGCATCCGCGCGAAAACAATCTTTGAGCGTGAAAAAAACCGAGTGAAGGTTCAGAACGTAGGTCGAGGTGGATGGAAGATGGAAGAAGGGACTCCGGAACAGGGTAGGCACGTCCGCACAGCCAGCCACTCACCAGCTTCCGGCTGGGCTAATCGTAACGTGGCGATCAGGACACTCCAGGAATCGCTTGACCAAGTCGGCGGAGGGCTGACCGGTACAAAAGGCAACTCGTCGGACCGCGAACAGGACAATCCCGTACAGGGTTTCAACGGTCCGGAGTGTCGAGATAGATCCACCGTAACTAGCGGTGTGTCGTTTTCTAGGGAAACGAGTTGGTTGTCTTGACGGAAGCGGACGTGATGGCCGCAGCCGGCCTGAGCTTGCGAAGCGAAGTACAAATCCCCCACGAGCAGGACACAAAGTCCTGTCGAGAGTTTCAGCAGGAGAGCTGCTAAGGATCGCACTGGTAGTCCGCTAGTCCGTTATTCTGACAGGAATCACGAATCGGTTGAGTCTCTCAACCTCTCGCAACAGAACAGATGTTATCACCTCCAGCGACAGTGTCAAGAAAAGGATCGAGAATTTTCATCCGCGGAAATCCGCCTTAGTGGCCCCTTGCGTTCGACAGGTTGGCATGGTGAAATGCCGCCTAGTGGATTGCTCGCTCCGCTTTGAGGGAGACATCGGTCATGACGGTGAAGCGACTCTTGCTCGTTCTGGGAATGACGGCGTTGTTGAGTACGGCGGCGTTCGTCGCTCGGGAGATCGAACCAGCCGGCTCGAAGATGGTCACAGCCGCGGAGAAGTTCCTCGCCAGCCTCGACGAAGCCAAGAAGAAACAAGCCACGTTCGAGTTCGACGACTCCGAACGTTATCGCTACTTCTTCACGCCTCAACAAGAAATGGGGAAGGCGACCAGAAAAGGATTACCCCTATCTGAAATGTCAGAAAAACAACGTGCTTTGGCCCGCGAGTTGCTCCGCGCCGGCACCAGCGAAGTCGGCTTCCAGAAGGCCACCACCATCATGAGCCTGGAATCGATCCTGGCCGCTCTCGAAAAGAAAGGCCGCATCGTTCGGGATCCCGACTGGTACTTCTTCAGCATCTTCGGCCCCCCCTCGAAGACCGGCAAATGGGGCTGGCGTGTCGAGGGGCATCACCTTTCGTTGAATTTCACTCTCGAAGGCAGCAAAATCGTCGCCGCCACGCCCTTCGTCATGTGTGCCAATCCAGCCATCGTGAAAGGCGGCGACCGCAAAGGCACAGTGGCCCTGCCCGAATCGCTGCAACCGTACCGCGATTTTCTGGCCGCTCTCGACGACGCGCAAAAGAAGTCCGCGCGACAGGCCAAACTGCATGCCGAAGTCGAGGAGAACAAAGCAAAACCTGGCGTTGGTAAGCCGACCGGTCTCAAGGCCGACCAGCTCAACGACAAGCAAAAATCGCTGTTGTGGAAGCTGATCGAAGGTTACGCCCAGCGGATGCCCGATGAGGTGGCCGCTGCCGAACTGCGTTCGATCAAGGAAACGGGGATGGATCAGGTCTACTTCTCCTACGCGGTCGAGGAGACGCGCAAGGGGCAACCGTTTTCCTATCGCATACAGGGGCCGACATTTGTCATCGAGTTTCTCAACGAACAGAACGACTCGGCAGGCAATCCAGCCAATCACATTCACAGTGCCTGGCGAAACGTCAACGGGGACTTCGGGCTGGGAGTCAAGTGACCGAGGCGGCTTCGACGAGACCGAGGAACGAGTCGTGGTTCATCGGCCTCGTCGAGCAGCTTCCAGCATAGCTTCGGCTTCCTGGAGGGTCGTTTCACTGCGTGACTCACCCCGTAACATGGCAGCTAACTCTTCTTTCCTTTCCAGATCCTGTAACTCTGTGATAGTAGTCAAAGTCCGACCTTTGCTACGTGTCTTACGAATCGACCAATGATGGGCCGCGTAGCTGGCTACCTGCGGCAGATGCGTCACGCAAATCACCTGATGGGTCCGGCCCAAAGCGGCGAGTTTCTGGCCGAGCATGTCTCCGAGGCGGCCTCCGACGTTGGCGTCGATCTCGTCGAAAATGAGCGTCTCCGTCTCCTCGCAACTGGCCAGCACGGTTTTCAGGGCCAGCATCGTTCGCGACAGTTCGCCACCCGAGGCCACTTTTCGTAAGGGACGGGCTGGCTCGCCGGGATTCGCCGCCAGCGTTAGTTCCAGTTCGTCGAGGCCGAACGCCGGTACCTCCGCGCCGGGATCGGCGCTTAGTTCCCGCACCGTCCAGTCCGCGCTGAGCCGCGCATCCGGCATGCCCAGATCACTCAGTTCTTTCTGCACTGCCGTCGTCAATCGTTTGGCTACTTTATGTCGCAGTTTCGATAGTTCCAGAGCGGCTTGTTGCAGCTGGACGAACAGTCGGTGCATCTCCGCATCCAGATTGTCCAGGTCGTCTTCTTCAGCCTGTAGTTTGGCTTCCTGCTCGTCCAAGCCGATGCGATAGACGATCAATTCGTCAATTGTTTTACGATATTTCGACTCCAATTTGCGCAAAAACTGAATCCGAGCCTCGACTTCGCCGAGCCGTTGCGGATCCGACTCCCAGTGTTCGCCCAATCGACGCAGGGTCTGAGCCACATCCCGCACCTGTCCCAGCAGCGATTGCAACTCCTCGACCACGGGGGACAAATCGCCGACCACCTCGACCCAACCGCCGGCTTCGCGTTCGACCTTTCCTAGTTGCTCGACAATCGATCCTTCATCCTCATACAGGATCGCGTAACTCTGCTGAGCAAAGGCCTGCAACTGTTGGGCGTTGGCCAACCGTTGTCGTTCGCGCTGCAACTCGGCGAGTTCGCCCGGTTCCAACTTGGCCTGATCCAGTTCCTCGCGCTCAAAACGGAGCAAGGCCAACTCCCGCTGCCGCCGCTGCCTCTCCCCCGAGAGCGTCTGATAGCGTTTACGAACCTGACGCAACTGCTCCGCTAGCTCGAGATACGCCTGACGCTGCTTGCTTAGTCCGCCGAACGCATCGAGTAGTTCGAGTTGATAATTCGGTTCCAGCAGCGACTGTGTCTGGCGTTGGCCGTGCAGATCGACCAAAAGCCTGCCAATCTGCTCCAGCGTTTTCAACGCGATTGGCTCGTCATTGACGTAGGCTCCGCCACGGCCCGAACGGCTTAACCGTCGGCTCAGCAGAATCTCGTTCTCCTTCAATTCAAGATCTAAAATATGCTCGATGGCAGCCTTAACTCGCCGACTGGTCAATTCAAATCGTCCCGTGACGCGCAATTCGTCGGCCCCGGCGCGGAGCAACTCCATCGAACCGCGTTCGCCCAGCAACAGCCCCAGCGCGCCTAACAGCAACGATTTGCCCGCGCCGGTCTCGCCGGTCCACGCGCAAAAGCCGGGACGCAGTTCGAAGCGAACATCCTCAATCAACGCCAGGTTGCGAACAGCTAGTTCACGGAGCATGGTTAATCACAGGATGACAAGGAAGCGGACCGCTTCACCGAGCTCAGCCGGGCTACAAAATCAGCATGTTCCACGGAAGCCAGTCCCGCCGAGTAAGTAGCTCGTTATCGCGGTTGGCGGGGATCTTCTAATGGCTTTTTCATTGCCTCGCGGAGACGGTCTTCGGCCTCTTGGCTCCAGTAGCCGCAGTCTAATTCGAGAAAGACCGAGGTGTAAGGCAAAGTCAGGTTCGTCTTCAGCACCAGCACTTGGAATTTCTCGGCGGCTCGGTCGAGTTTGTTGATGATCTCATTGTGCGGCAGCGCGGTAGTGGGTCGTCGGCCAATCAGGACTTTCATGCGGTTGCGCAGGCGACTGATGCCGCGTGCGTCGCGCTCCTCGACGTAGGGCAGTTCGGCATCAAGATAGACATTCGGTCGGAGGTGCTTCTGTTCCGCGAGTACCGCCAAGACGTACTCGATCACGTCGAGATGTTCGGCTCTGGTGACGATAGTTTGAATGCCAGGTTTGCACTGAGCAGGGTAGGCGGCGTCGGCGATGACGATCCAGTTGCGATGCCCCAGGACAGGAAGTTTAGCGGCCAAGCTCTGTTTCCACGGTGGCTCGCTGGGAAGTTTGTCGTCGGCGACGCTGGCCAGGGCAAAGCCGAGGCTCAACAAAGCAAGCAATCCAGTACGAACCACAGTAGCCATGTCCGCGATCTCCCAGGAGGGGTGGGATACAATAAAGACTAGTGTACCAAGTTCACGTGCGACTTGACGGTCCCACGATCGGTCCCAATCTGACGATTTTTTCGGGGAGGCAACCGGTTTGGCTGCGACGACGTTCGGCTTGCCCTTCCCCCAGGCACAACTAGGTCGCTACCTTAATAGAAAATTCGGGTTCAACCTGTTAACCGCCCAAGATTCGCACGAGATTGGCATGCAGCTGGCACAACGACTACTTCGCCGTGGTGTTCTTAAGCCCGATGACCTCGCTCGCATCGAAGAGGCTCGTGCCCAGGCTCCGAACAAACCGCTCCATGAGTTGCTCGTCGAACGCAACTTTGCTCGGGAAGAGGATGTTCTGGCCGGCCTTGCCGAGGAGTTCGGCCTGGAACTAGTCGATTTATCCGACTACAAAGTTGAGCCGGACGTGTTGACGGCGATGCCGCTCAAAATTGTGCATCGCCGCACCATCATGCCGCTACGCCGAGAGAACGGCGTTCTGATCGTCGCCACGGGCGATCCCTTCGATGTCTACGCTTTGGACGAGCTAGCTATGTTCACCGGCTTACAGGTCCAGCCGGTTCTGGCCAGTCCGCGTGAGATTAGCCGGCTCATCAAAGCGCATTTCGGCGTCGGCGGAGCTACGGTCGACTCGCTGATCGCGGAGCGCGGCGAGGAGCAGGTCGAACTGTTGGAAGGCCTGGAGGCGGACGACTCCGAAGCGGCCAAGATGGCCCAGGAAGCCTCGGTCGTCAAGCTGGTTAATGAAATCCTGATCGAAGCGGCCAACGAGCGGGCATCCGACATCCACATCGAGCCGGAGGAAGGGAGTTTGCGGATCCGCTATCGCATTGACGGTCTGCTCCAGAACCAGCCGATGCCCGAAGCGATCCAACGATTTCAGGCAGCCATCATCAGCCGTCTGAAAATCATGGCCCGGCTCAACATCGCTGAGAAACGCTTGCCTCAGGACGGTCGCATCAAGATGCGCGTTCAGAACCGCGAGATCGACGTTCGCGTGTCGATCATCCCGATGGTTCACGGTGAGGGCATCTGCATGCGTTTGCTCGACAAGACGCGCATGAAGTTCGACCTGTCCAATATGGGCATGCTACCGGACACCTACAACACCTTCCGCCAACTCATCGACCGCCCGCACGGCATTATTCTCGTCACTGGACCGACCGGTTCTGGCAAGAGTACCACACTGTACTCGGCGTTGAACGAGATCAAGGACGAGACGATGAAGATCATCACCGTCGAGGATCCGGTCGAATATCAACAGCCCGGCATCAGCCAGATTCAGGTGCATTCCAAGATCGGCCTGACGTTTGCCTCGGCCTTGCGTAGTATTCTGCGGCACGACCCGGATGTGGTGCTGATCGGCGAAATGCGCGATCTGGAAACGGCGGAAGCAGCGATTCAGGCGTCCCTGACAGGTCACCTGGTCTTCAGCACGCTGCACACCAACGATGCCCCGAGTGCCTTCACCCGTCTCATCGACATGGGCGTCGAACCGTTCTTGGTCGGTAGCACGGTCGAAGGGGTGATGGCTCAACGACTAGTGCGAACCATCTGTCCGGATTGCAAGGTGCAGTACACTCCGGAGCATCACGAGGTGCCCACCGACTTCCCAGTGCCGCCAGGCGAGCCGTTGAAGCTGTGGAAAGGTGCTGGCTGTCGGGCGTGCCGCAACACCGGCTACCGCGGTCGAACCGGCATCTACGAGCTGATGGTAACCGGCGACACCATCCGCGACATGTGCGTGCAGCGAACCAACGCCTCGGTCATCCGCAATCAGGCGCTGAAGGAAGGCATGATTACTCTGCGGCAGGACGGTTGGCGTAAAGTCCTGAAAGGGATCACCACCATCGACGAGGTGGCGCGAACCACAGCCGGCGACATCGTCGCGCTCTCCTGATACATCAAACCTGGTGAGGTGGTTCGTTCCGCCCGACCCCGGCGGAGCGGGGGATCTCGTTTCCAGGTTATCAGGAGTCTCAATCATGGCCAGTTCTCCTAGCCGTCGTGAAGCTCTGTTCGCTGCTCTCGCTAGTGGATCACTGGCGGCGCTGTCCGCCGATGAAGCCAAACCTACCGACACTCGTCGAGCCTCACCGCGTCGCTACGACTTCAAAAAATCGATCAATCTCTGGGCCTTTCCCTACCCAAGCCGTATGAACCTGCGCGAATGCCTGCAACTGGCCAAGGAGGCCGGCTTCGACGGCATTGAACTGAACTACGACCTGGAGAACGATCTGTCGCCCAAAGCCGACGCGGCAGCACTTCGAGCGATCGGCAAAATGGCAGGCGAGATCGGCATCGCCATCAGCGGACTTTGCTCGTTTCTGTTCTGGCCGTACTCGTTGACCAGCAACAAACCAGAGGAGCGGCAGCGTGGCGCGGAGCTGGCTGGCAAGATGCTCGAAGCAGCGCATGAGCTGGGTACGGAAAACTTGCTCGTCGTTCCCGGTGCGGTGTCAATTCCCTGGATCAAGGAGCATCAGCCGGTGCCGTTGGCCGACTGCGACCGCCGTGCCCGCGAGGCGATCGCTCGCATGGTGCCGCGGGCCGAAAAGCTCGGGGTCTATCTGAACATCGAGAACATTTTCTTCAATGGCTATCTGTTAAGTCCGCGAGACATGATCGACTTCGTCGATTCCTTCAAAAGCAAACAGGTCAAGGTTCACTTCGACACAGGCAACATCGCCCTGTTCCAGCAACCTCGCGACTGGATTCTCGCCCTGGGGTCGCGGATCAAGAACGTGCATCTGAAAGAGTTCGACACCAACGGTACGGATCACTCGCTGGCCTCGTTTCGCCCCCTGCTGGATGGTTCGACGGACTGGCCCGGCGTCGTCGAGGCGTTCGCCGCCACAGGCTACACCGGCTATCTAACCTTCGAGTATTTCCATCCGTTTACTCACTATCCCGAGGCGCTGATCTGGCAGACTTCCGATGCTCTGGATCGCATCCTGGGTCGCAAGAAGTGAGAGGATTTTGACCATGCCGCCGATGAGTGAGGTACTGGACCTCAGCGGAAAATTACTCGGTCCAGCGGTGGCGGCCTCGTTGTTGGTCGCCTTGCTGCTGGGCCGACTTGGTCGGGCCAAATCGTTGCCGCTGACCGCCGCGTTAGCCATCACTGCCGGCGTGCTGGCAGGCAATCACTTCCGCGAACTGCTGTCCTGGCGAATCGATGCCGACCAGCCGCTCACCTGGAGCGGTTGGCGAGCCAGCCTCGAAGCCTCGCTGGAACCGATGCCGCCTCAGGATGAGGCCTCCCCAGCGCCGATTCCGCGGGCGTTTTACTGGCTACCTTGGCTGGGGCTGTTGGCCATGCTCGTCGAACTACTTGTCGTTCGTTGGGCCGATAGCGGAGTCGCTTGGAGCTTGCGAGCCATGGTCGCGCTGCTGGCTGGACGCTTGTTGACGCCCCAAGCGTTGCGTTGGGAGCATCCCTGGACCCCGTGGGCGTTGGGATTGGCGATTCTCGTGCAGTGGGGCTTGTCCAGCACGCTCTGTCGCCGCTGGCGTGATGGGCTAGTCGGCGTCGTGCAACTGGGGGCGCTGCTGGCTGCCGCGGCGGTGATCCTGCACGCGCACTCTGCCTTGCTGACCGACCTCACCCTACTGGTTGCGATGGCTCTAGTTGGCCCCTTGCTCGCTGCCTGGCTGTTCTCAGGCGACGCCTCCAGCGCGTCGGCAGCCGCCGCCCTCGCCTTGCCCGGCTTGGTGTTGATCGCCCAACAGGAGACTTTCAGCGAGGTGCCGTTGCGCGCGTTTCTGCTGGCTGGACTGGCTCCGGTTGTGCTTGGACTGGCGGTGCTGCCGGGCCTGTCGCAGCTGGGTGGCTGCAAGCGTGCGGTCTTCGTCGTGCTGGCCTGGATTCCCTCAGCAGTCGCTGTCTATCTCGCCGCCCAGGTCGAGGAGTTGCCGTTCTGAGCGTTACTTCCGCAGTCGACTCACCCGAGTAGCCCCGTTCTCCAGTTTGAACTGATAACCATCAGAAAACGCTTCGGCGAAGTCTTCCTGATGCGACACGAGTAAGATGCAGCGCATTTGACTACGGAGATTCTGTAGCTCCTGGATCATCACCTGCCGACCTTGACTGTCCAGACAGCCGAACCCTTCGTCGATGATGACCGACTCGATCGGGCGATGGCGTCGGCTAGCATACTGGCCGATGCCCAGCGCGAGACTGACGGCGACACGGAATTTCTGGCTACCCGACAAGAAGGCCACGTTAATGGGCCGATCGGCGGCGGAGCGGTTGTACGCCTCCAGATCGAGCGCCTTGGCGGAGGAGCCTTCGCCGCCCGCCTCGCCCGCCAACTTCAGATACAGCTGGCCGCCCGAGAGCCGATCTAGCACCGCGTTGGCATACTCCACGACTTGCCGTTCGGCTCGACGCACCAAGTAAAGCTGAAGCCGATCCTTCCCCAGCAGTTCGCACAGAGTACGTTGAATCACCAACTCCTTCTCGATGCTCTGTAGTTCTTGCTGCAACTGTTCGCGTTGCGCCTGATAGTTCTCCAGAAGTGCGAGTTGCTTTTGCGCTTCCGAAAGAGCCTGGTCGCAAGCGTGATCAGCACGGCGTGCCTCGACGAGTCGAGCTTGAATGGCCTGCGGATCCTCGCGAGCTTCTGGAGGAAAGCCGGCTTCCTGCTGCTCTAAGTGGCGCAGATCGTGTTCCAGTGTGTCCACCTGGAGGCGAGCTTGTTCCAGATCGCGGCCGCGATCGTCGGTGCCGGCTGCCTCTAACTGCTGGATCTCTCCGCGCAGAGTATGGATCAGGGCAAACCCCGCTTGGTTTGCCTGAGTCTGCCACAACGCGGGAAGCTGCTTGACAAGATTCGCCAAACTGCGATCCGCATTATCGCGAATAAGTTGTTGCTCCTTGATTTTGCTCTCGCACCGAGCCAGTTCGGCACGAACCTGCTCGCGTTCCTGGTGCAGATGTTCGATCTCCTTGTCGATTTCGCTCAGTTGAAGCCGCTTGGCATCGATGTCTTTGAACAGACTTTTTTCACGCACTTCCAAGGCGGCGGCCTGCTGGCGAAGCTGAGCATGATCGTTGGGTAGCTCACGGTTCAACCGCGTCAGACTCTCCAGCACCTGCGACTCTTGTGCTTTCAGTTTGGCGTGCAATTGCCAGACTTGTTCGGCTTCACGCAGTTTGCGGCGCGCAGCCGGTAGACCACGAACCACGGATTGCAGTGATTCCAGATCCGCTAAGGTTGGATACTGGGTTACCAACCAGTCTGCTGGCGGAGTCGGAGCGATGCGCGTTCGCTGGTCGGCGGGAAGCTCGTTCCAAATCGCTGTGCATTCCCGCTGGCCGCGTTCCTGGGTGGAACGAGCGGCTTTCAGCTGCGAATTCAACTCGCCGTACTCGACTCGGGCATCACTGTAAGCTTTCTCCGCCTTGGTCAGCCGTTCGCGTAACTCCGCCTCGCGCTTGCGAGCGGCCAGGTGAGCGTGATTGGCCTGTTTCTCCTCAGCCTCGGCGGCCTGTAGCGCCTTGGTGCGACGGCGTTTTTCATCCTGCAAGTGTCCCACGGTAAGCGGCTGGCCACAGTGCCGGCAGAGCTTCGCTCCATCGATCTGAGCCAGTTCCTCCAGGCTTTGCTTGGCCTGCTGAGTCAACGTGCGCGCTGTCGTCGCCGCTTCGCTGGCCGCTTGCACAGCGCGTTCGGCTTCGAGGTGCTGAGGGCGGATTTGCTCGGCGTCTGCCTTGGCCGTCTCGCCACGCTGTCGAACTTGCTGAAGCTGCTGTTCGACTTCGCTGACTTCGCGGGTTGACCGAGCTACTGCCTCCCGTTGACTAACAAAGCGTTGCAGTGCTGGGATGGTGCGTTCGACGAGTTCCAAGTGGTCGAACTCGGCCCGAGCCTCTGTGACCAGTTTCTGAGGATCGGAGGGAAGCTGCCGCAACTCTTCTTGAAGTCGTTGCTGTTCGACTTGCTGACGTTCGTACTCTTTGAGCGTGACCAGTTGCTGTGACAGCGTGCGAAGCTGAGTGGTCACTTCACGATGAGCATCGGTGTCCCGAGTGATCTGCCCCTGCAAAAGTGTCCGAGTCTGGCGTGCCTGTTTCCAGGCGGCGTCTTTCTGGGTCTGTTGTTCCAATAGCTTGTCGCGCTCGCGGTTGTAGTGGCGGATCTGCTCCTCGGCTTGTTGGGATTGCTGACGAAGCACAGTCACTTCATGAAGACGCGGCACCACCTCGCGCAGTTCGCGTAACCGTGCCACCGACTGTTCGATCGCGGCGGCATCGCTCAGTACTGCCTGTGCCTTCTGCCAGCGCTGACGAACGTGAGCAAGCCGTTGCCGCGTTTCCTGCCAAGCGCGCACGGTCGATTCTAGGCTCAGCAACTGCTCGATCTGTTCACGGGCCGATTTCCGTTGCTGCTCCGCCTCGCTGATGCGGTTCCGCGCCGCTTCCAGTTCGAGCGGTTCGACCGCCGGTAGCGTCTCCAACCGATTTAGCACTCCCTTGCGGTTAATCTCCAGAGACTTGCGTTGCTCGTCGGCTTTGGCGTGCAGTCGTTCGTACCGCCCCAAATCAACGATGCTGGCCAGCACCTCGCGGCGTCCCTCCGGCTTGCTGTCCAGCAGCCGTTCCGCCTTGCCCTGCAAGAGTAGCACACTGGAGGTGAACGTCTCGTAGCTAAGGCCGATGTTCTCTTCGATCCAGCGGTCAAACTCGCGTTTCTGACCAGTGTCCTCAATCGGCAGCCACTTTTCGCCGTTGCACCAGAACAACTGTTGGGTGCCACGCGCGCCGCCCTTGGTATCACGCTTCAAGGTCCGTTTGGCACGATAGGCCTTGCCATCAAGAAGGAAGTCGAACTCTACGGCCAGAGTGTCGCAGTCCTTGTTAATCAACTCGTAGGCATGGGTGCCGCCGCCTCGATGATGCCCGAATAGGGCATAGGTGACGGCATCAAAAATAGCCGATTTCCCCGAGCCGTTTAATCCGGAAAGCATCCACAAAGTCGCGTTGCCATCGAACTCGATCGACTGTTCTTCCTTGTAGCAGAGAAAGCCCCGGAGCTGGATGCGCTGGGGGATCATGTCTGCACCTCTTTCATGAGTGCCTCGACTCGTTCGAGGACGCCTTGACGTAGCTCGTCGTCCTCGTTCTGGAGTTCGCGTGCGAGATAATCACGCACCGTCTCTTCAAAAGTGAGGGAACGAGAGGGTTCCCCGATAACCAGCGTGCCGCCAAGTCCGCCCACCTCGTGGATCTCTCGGTGATACCAGCGCGGGAAGATCTCTTCTAGTTCGCGCAGCACCGCCTCTCGATTGTCCACACCTGGAGTATACGAACAAACGATCCGCACCAGATGATTGCTGGCGTCCGAATAGCGCCTTCGCAGATCGCCCAACTCCTCACTAGGTCGATCGATCAACACTTCGTAAACCGGTGTCGCCGGCAAAGGCAGCGTCCACGGCTCGCCGTCGATCCCCTCGGGACCGAGGTCGAACAGCACCACGCCCTTGTCATCGTCGCGTTCGCCCAGATCCATGCGTTCGATACTGCCAGAGTAGCGAACGTGCAGCTGGCCAGCGATTGTCTGAGCGCGGTGGATGTGGCCCAGAGCGGTGTAGTGAAACCCTGTCAACAGCTCTTGGTCGGTAAAGACCACGTCTTCGGTTTCCGACAGGCGAAACAGCTTCCCCAGGTCGCACCCTTGAACGGAGATGTGCGCCGCCAGGACCGCAGGTAATTCCGGGCTGAATGCTGCGCTACCGCGCAGTTCATGCAAGGTCGTAGTGAACGCATCCATCAGGGTACGGTTCTTTTCATCCAGCCCCTGATAACGCTGAGTAGCTTCATCCGTCAGATACCGCGTCGGAGTCGGATACGGCATGAGCAGAAACTGCACCGGCACGCCGGTCTTCCGATCCTCGACGCGGACCAACCCCGGCTCGGTCGCCAGGTACAGCCGACCCAGCGGAACCACTTCTCCCGGGGCGTCGGCCAACGGCGCGGCCAGCGACATGGCGTGCCGCAGCGTCTGGCAGAAGTTCTCCTTGTCGTGGTTACCGGTGATCGCCAGAATCGTTCCTCCCTCGCGGAGAAAGCCAGCGAACACTTCTTGGAGATGGCGAATCGCATCGCGCAGCGCTTCAGCACTGGCCAACTCACTGAATAGATCCCCAGCGACCAGCAACAGATCGACTTGTTCGCTAGAGCAATATCCGGCGATTCGCTCGACGGCAGCGCGCAGATCGGCCGTGCGATCGATGCGTCCGAGTCGGTCAGCCAGGTGCCAATCGGCGGTATGCAGGATGCGCATGCCAACCACTCCTCCGGGCCATGTTTCATGCCAATCCTGAACAAACGCGCCCTATTCTCTCACATTGTACCCAGCCCAGGCAAACTCAGTTGCGGCATCGTTTTTTGCTTCCTCGCTTGAGCAGTCAGAAAGGTCGAATTACATCGGCTAGGCGGTCTGGCGAAGGTTGACCACTTCCACAGAGAGATTAGTCGCCTCAACCAGAGAAGGGAATAACGGATCCACTATACCCAGTTGGGCGGCGTCATCCCAGGTGGCATGTGCCGGCAGACAGATCGATTTGGCCAGCACCAGACGGGCATGGAGCAACCCCGCGACACGGGCGGCGACGGAATCGCTGGTGGCGTTCCAGCAGTGCGGCAGGCAGCCGAGTTGTCCTTCGTCGGCGCGGGCAAACGCCCAGGGATCGAGAACACCGCCGGCCTGGTCGGCTTCCGTCAACGAGGGGTAGGGAAACGACACGTTGCGGCGAGGCGGCATTGACCGGCGAGCCAGAAGTTGTCGCAAAAACTCGCCGTTGAGGGCACAGGCCCGCAGCGCTAGCCAGTGAGAAACTTCGTCGCTCAGCTGGTGTCGGCGGTGGAACTCGCGCACCACGTCGGCAGTCGGCCCACCTCCCGGAATTATCAACCATTGCGGATCTTCATAATGGCATATTAACTGACACAATCGGGATGGCAAATCCGGCAGCGAGTACAGACTCCCGCCAACCTTGACAACTAACATGGCTCAGCCCTCGGCGTCCTGGGCCAGCACCGCGACGGCGTAGGCACAGGCCGCCGTCGAAATCGCCTCGCCGAGTTCCTCATGCAGATACGTCACGCTCACCTGGCAAGCCTCCAGAGTTTCGTCGGCCATTAGCCGCTTGAACAAATCCGCGCCAGAGCCGGCCACGACCACGCCGAATTTTGAGCCATAGATCCGTGCCAAACTGCGATAATAACTCCGCACGAATCTCCGTCGAAACACATCGAAGAATTGCTCCGCCAGCGCCAGTCGGTCCGCTTCCCTGCTGGTTTCCAAATCCTCACAGCGCATTCGCGCTAAACGACGATGGGCGTTTTCCCGAGTGGCAGGTCGGCCATCCGCCGTGTCGCGGTCCGTGGGATCTTCTGGTTTCAGCTGCAATACTAGACAGACATCGTGCATGGTGGCGAACCACTCGGCGGCTTGACCGTACTCGCTGAGGGCGCACAACGGCGTTCGCTTCCACCCCTGGTAAAGCAGTTCTCCCGTGAGCAGCCGCTCTGAGTCGGTCCGTCCCCGAGGCACAGGCAGATGCTGTAACAACGGAATCAAATCCGTCGTCGTCGTGCCGATGTCCACCAGCAACCCGCCTTGATACGGAGACAAGCGATTGCGTCCGACGAACGTCGCCAACGCCAGCCAGTTCGCCGACGCCACCTCATACGGTTGCCGGCGTGCCTGCTCCGGTTCGACAAACTTACCCTGATTGGTCCAGATCCATACCGAGTTTGACCGACCAATGACACTATCGAGAATCAGCTGCACCCCTTCCCGTTTGCTGGCGAAGCAGTCACATAATTCGCCGGTCATAGTAACGGCAAGCCGCTCGAAGCGAGGCATCCGCGCCAGCAGTTGATCGAGGACGCGATCGAGTTTGCCTGGATCGCGCCACAGGGCGAACGGCTCACTGAGCGCCACGCCGCAGGTATGCGCCGCCTTGACATTTGCTCCGCCGATGTCCAGACCGAGTACCGAGGGTCGCATCACGGCAATTCCATCCAACCTCGTCTCCAAATGGCGATCGATTTCGATTATGATAGTCGCTCATGACCAAGCGTCTTTCTGTTCCTCTGGCCTGGAAGAACCTAACGCACAATCGCGTTCGCATGTCGTTGTTTTGCGCCGGCATTGGGTTCGCGGTCGTGTTAATGTTTTTGCAGTTGGGTTGTTACAATGCTCTGCTGGATTCCAGCGTGTTACTGATTGATCGGCTTCGCGCGCCGCTGGTGCTGGTGAGTAAGCAACAAACCACCATTCTGCTGCACAGTCCGATCGCCCGCGATCAACTCATCCGCGCGACTGGGGTTGCCGGTGTGGCCTCGACGCACCCGGTCTATCTGGAATATGCCACCACCATACTCCGCAATGCCAACCCGGAGGAACGCGAGCGCGACCCCGCTCAGTCGATCCGCGTCATCGGAGTCGATCCCACTGCCTATCTTCTGAATTTCCCTCAATTAGATCCTAATAATCCCGAATCGCGCACGTACCACCTCGAGTTGCAAGGCCGCGTTCTCTTCGATCGACGCTCCAAGCACAAAAGCGGTGCCCCTCAAGGGACAACGGTCTATGGCCGCCTTGAAGAGGGGACACAGACGGAACTCTCCAGTCAGCGTATCGTCGTCGTTGGCCTGTTCGAACTGGGTGTGGACTTCGGCACTGATGGCACACTGATTGTCAGCACCAACACGTTTCGGCAAATCGTCCGCCCCGGTTTGTACGGCCCCAGTATGGACGACGTAGACATTGGTCTAGTGCGGCTGCATCCCGAAGCCGACGTGCGTCAGGTGCAACGCGACTTGCAGCAACTCTTCGGAGACGGGATCGATGTGTTGACTAAAGAGGAGTTCATGGAGCGTGAAAAGGGGTTTTGGCGGCGCAACACACCGATCGGCGCGGTCTTCGGGTTCGGCATGTTCATGGGCTTTCTCGTTGGCCTGGTGATCTGCTACCAGATTCTTTCGACCGACATTCGCGACAATCTTTCGGCCTATGCCACGCTGCGGGCCATCGGCTACCCCAATGCCTACCTGACGCGGATCGTTTTCGAGGAATCGGTATTGCTGGCCGTGCTTGGCTTCATTCCTGGCGTGCTTTTCAGCTGGGGCATGTACGAGTTCCTGGCCGACTGGTCTGATCTGCCCCTGCGATTGACGCCGCTTCGTTTGTCGTTCATCTTCGCATTGACACTGCTGATGTGTGTCATCTCCGGGATACTGGCGGTGCGTCAGGCGATGCAAGCCGACCCCGCGGAGGTGTTCTGACCATGTCCGCGAAGCTTTTGCCGCCGTCGGGGCAGCCTGTGGTCCGACTCACGAACGTCAACCATTATTTCGGCACAGGCGACACCCGCACGCACACCCTGAAAAACATCAACCTGGAAGTGCTGCCAGGCGAACTGGTTATTCTGTCTGGGCCATCGGGATGCGGTAAGACGACACTACTTACCCTGCTGGGTGGATTGCGCGGCCTACAAGAAGGCAATATTGAAATTTGGGATCCGCAAAAGGGCGAATATATCTCTCTCAAGGGCATGGCTGAGCCTGCTCTCGTGCAGGTACGCCGCTCGATCGGATTTATCTTTCAGCGACACAATCTGCTCGAATCTCTGACGTCGCTACAAAACGTCCGCATGGCTCAACGATTGTTACCGCCGACCGCCGATCCCGACGGAGATGTTCGCCGTATCTTGACCTACCTGGGCCTGGGCGAACGGTTGGAATACAAGCCCCAACAACTCTCGGGAGGGCAACGACAGCGCGTGGCCGTAGCGCGAGCCTTGATCAATCAGCCACGCCTCGTGTTGGCCGACGAACCGACCGCGGCCTTGGACAAAGAGTCCAGCAACTGGGTCATCACACTGCTCGGCCACTTGGCGACCAACAAGCCTGTGCCCGCCGATCTGCCCGCTCAGCAGTCCTCCTTGCTTCCGACTCTGACGACGCGCAAGGGCTGCACCAGCCTGATCGTCACCCATGATAGCCGGATCATGAACGAAGCCGATCGCATTGTCGAGATGCAGTTCGGCGAGATTCACAAGAACGTCATCGTTCGCGAGCGACTGTTCCTGTACGACGGCCTACGTTCACTGCCCGCCTTAGGAGTTTTTTTGCCAGAAGAGTTGATCGATCTCGCCGATGCTATGTCGATTCGACTACATCCCGATCAAGAAGTGCCCTCGGAATGGCCAGCCACAAACGGCGCGGTCGAAACTTTTCAACCGGGGCAAACGATCCTCCGTCAAGGAGATCCGGTCAACGAGGACAGTAAATTCTACTTAATCCGCTCTGGAATGGTGGAAATACGGCGTCAGGATAGTAAGCCCGGAGACAACATTCCTCGACTTAGCCGAGGCAATGCCTTCGGGGATCGTGCTCTGATGAAAGCTCTCATCGACAACGATGTACCTCGTAATGCCTCCTGCGTCGCCGTCGAGCCAACTGTGGCCTATTCCCTCTCGTTGCGACGCTTGCGCCAGTTAGTCACCGAATGGGGGCGCAAACCTGCTCGTGAGGATAAACCTATTCGCGAGAGCATTCGCAAATACATGGACCTGCTGGAGAAGTCCTATATCCCTGATCGCTCCGCAACCAGTTGATTCACCGCTGGCAACGATGCTAGCTGCTCCTTTGATACTTGCTGCGCGGACCAAGCATCTGCGAGTTTGTTCACGGTATCTCAGATGGATCTCGAACAGTTCGAGGCGTTGCTGACCGATACAGGGCAAGAACTGCTTCGTCGCGCGGGCGAACTCGCTCCCGAGGAGACGACGTTTCTGGCCTGTTACAACAAGTTGAGCAAACAGGCTCCTTCTGAGCTTGTGCGGGCTGCGCTAGAGACGGCCCTGCTGCGCCGCCGGGCGCGACGCAAGTTTCGCCTCGCCGAGCGAATGTATTTTCTACGCCAAGCCCTGGAGCAGGCATCGAGCGAGTCGGTCGCTCGGTATCGAGCTAGTCGATTTGCCGGGCTGTCGCGCGTGGCCGATCTCTGCTGCGGCATCGGCGGCGATACCCTCGCCTTGGCTGGCGTGACGCAGGTTCTCGCCGTCGAACGGGATTCCCTGCGGCTACGCATGGCTCGGTGTAACGTCAAGGTCTATGAGCCACTCTCGCAGGTGGAATTTCTACTCGACGACGTCTTGCGGATGCCCTGGCCCCGAGTCGAAGGCGTCTTCGTCGATCCCGACCGGCGAGTCGACGGACGACGAGTGCTGTCGCTGCACGATTCACAACCGCCTTTGCACGAATTGCTGGCACGGCTACCAAAGGCGATGTTGCTAGGGGTCAAACTAGCCCCAGGAGTGCCGTTGCACGAAGTGAAGGCCTTGGATGCAGAAGAAGAGTTTATCTCTCTGAATAATGAACTTAAGGAGTGTGTCCTTTGGTTCGGGGCGGCCACGAGTCGAATCCGTCGAGCCACCCTACTGCCCAGTGGAGCTACGTTGCTACAGACGGGGGCCGCACTGCCCCCCCCGATTCAGCCGCGTGCCTATCTGTATGATCCCGATCCGGCCATCGTCCGGAGCGGACTCATCGCCGAGCTAGCCGAGCTGCTGCACGCTCCACCGATTGACACGAACTGTGTACTTCTTACCAGTGATTGCATGATCGAGACTCCGTTTGCTCAATGCTGGCGTCTCGATGCAATTCTGCCATATCACCTACCCAAACTCCGCAATTATCTACGCGAACAGGGTATCGGTCGGGTACAAATCACGCGGCGCGGGTCGGCGGCTGACCCCGTCGAAGTCGAGCGAAAGCTAAAACTACCTCCCACAGAGGAGTTTCGCACCTTGGTACTAACCCGCGTCTTGGGCCGGGCTGTCGTTCTGGTCTGCCAAGTCGCCCCCCCTACCGCATCGTGACGTCGGTGTTGGTTTCAATGGCTGTCGGCACCAGTGACGAAGTTGCCAGCTCCGACGAAACTTTGGTTGATTCGCGGCGACGATTCCACCAACGACCCAGGTCGTCCCAAAGCGAATAACAGACCGGCGTGAGCAGCAATGTCAATAACAAAGATAGCGTTTGTCCCCCAAGGATCACCTTGGCCATGCCGGCGCGGGAACCAGCACCTGGTCCCTGCCCCATCGCCATCGGAATCATCGCTGCCACTAGCATGACCGTGGTCATCAAAATTGGCCGCAGCCGGGTGCGGTTGGCTTCGAGAATAGCCGCGTCACGCTCCATGCCACGTTCGATCAACACATTGGTATAGTCTACCTGGAGAATCCCATTTTTCTTGACGATGCCGAACAGCATGAACAGGCCGAACATCGCGTAAATCTCCAGATTGGTTCGCAGCAGAAGCAGCGACACCAGCGCGAACGGAATGGTCAATGGCAAGGCAATCAGAATCGTAATCGGATGAATCAGACTCTCGAACTGAGCTGCCAGAATCATGTACATGAACAGAAAGCTCAGCAGAAAGGCGATGAGAAAATTGTTGTTCGACTCGGCCAACGTCTTGGCTCGACCGATGAACTCCCAGCGATAATCTGGTGGCAGCTCCATCGAGCGGATGTAGTCGGAAATCTCGGCGACGGCGTTACCGGTGGCGATGCCGTCCAGATTGGACGAGATCACCACCTGGCGTTGTCGGCTGAAGCGGTCGATGGTGTTCGGTCCCTCGGCGGTCTCGAAATGAGCGACGTTGCCCAGACGCACGACACCGACCCCACTCTTGGACGAGGGTACGGCCAAGCCGGCGATATCGTCCTCGTCGTCGCGCGCTCCTGGTTCGGCTCGCAACCAAACGTCATATTGCTCGTCGAACTCCTTGTATTTGCTCACCGGCTCGCCACCGACCAGAATGTTGACGGTGCTGGCCAGCGCCTGAATCGACACGCCTAATTCACTGGCCCGCTCACGATCGGGTCGGACGCGCAACTCGGGCTTGCGCAGCGACAGACTGGTATCGACATCGACATAGTGCCCCTGCCGCCGCATCCAGTTGACGATCTGTTCGGAGTAGTCCTTGAGCCGATCCATGTCCGGACCGCGCAGGTTCAGATCGATCTCAACCTGGCGAAAGCCAGTGGCCTGAAAGGCGGACACATCCTGCACTGCCGAGCGAATGTCTGGATAGTCGGCCATAATCTCGCGGGCTTCGGCCATCACCTCAAATTGACTATAATTTCGCTCGCGTAAATCTATTAAGCGAACATAGATTGTCGCTTGCGTCACGTCGCCCTGTCCTTTGGCCACCCGACCAGTCGTGTCGCCGATCACTGTGAAGGTGTGCGTCACGTCGCGCAGCTTCTGCAGCCGCTTTTCGATCTCCTGGCACACCTCGTCGGCGCGGTCGAGCGTGTATCCCTCAGGAAGTCGCATGGCCACTTCCAGCTCACTTTGATCGTCGCGCGGAATGAAGTCTTTGCCGATGATCGCCAGCAATACTGGAGTCGAAAGCAATACCCCCGCACTCAAGAGAATAATCAGCCAGCGATGCTGCAGGGCGAAGCGAAGGGACAGCATATAGGTGCCTTCGATCATCCGCCAGATGAAGCCCGACTTGCTCGCGGGGCCATGCTCGGTTTTGAGGAAGCGCGAGCAAAGCATTGGCGTGAGGGTGAACGAGATGAACATGCTCATCAAGATCGAGAAACCGACCACCATGCCAAAGCTGGAGAAGAAGCGGCCAACCCGACCTTCCATGAAGGCGATCGGAATGAAGATAACGAGCAGCGAAAGGGTGGTGGCAACGACGGCTAAAGCGATCTCTTTTGTCGCCGACGAGGAGGCCTCGGCAGCGCCCCGGCCATATTCCTCCATATGACGGAAGATATTCTCATGGACCACCACAGCATCATCGACCACAATGCCGACCGCGAGAATCAGGCCCAGCATGGTGATGTTGTTCAGAGTGTAGCCCATCAGCGACATGAAGTAGAACGTGCCGATCATCGACGTGGGAATGGCCGCCGTCGCGATCAGCGTGGTGCGCCAGTCGCGGATGAACAGCAAGATCGTCAGGCTGACCAACACCGCCGCCAACACTAGGTGAACCTGAACTTCCTCGATCGAGTTTTTGATGAAGCGTGACTGATCGCGGATTACCTCAGTGCGAATGTCGGCGGGTAGTAGAGGGCGGATTTGTTCGAGGCGTTTCTTGACCAGATCGACCACCTGCACAGTGTTCGTACCGGACTGCTTCTGAATAATCAGACTGACGGCGTTGTCGCCGATGTACTCCGGATCGTTGGCTTCGGCCCGCGACCACAAGCGACTCAGGCCGCGCGGCTCCTCGAACGAGTCCTCGACTCGACCGACGTCGCGAATGCGGATCGGTTGGCCACCTCGGTTCGAGACGATCAATTCCTCGAAGTCGCGGGGAGTCTGGACTCGGCCCAGCGTGCGTAGCACTTTCTCCCCGCGTCCCTGATCGACGCGCCCACCGGGCAGTTCTTGATTCTCCCGGGCCAGGGCCTGGCGAATGTCCTCGATCGACAAAGTGTCATACTTCAGAATCCTATCTGGATCCACGAAGACGTTGATAGCACGAGTTCGACCGCCTACCAGAATGACCGCACCAACTCCAGAAAGAGTTTCCAGATCTTCTTTAATGACTTTTCGAGCAATCTCAGTGACTTCGCGAAAATCGCGACGCCCGGACACCGCTACGGTCATGACCGGAGCAGCATCGAGATCGAACCGATCGATGATCGGCGGATCGGTTCCTTCGGGTAACTGGCTGAGGATGCTGCGCACCTTGGCATCGACTTCCTGAGCCGCCACCGCGCCGTTCTTCTCCAGTTTGAACTCGATGACGACCTGAGAAAAACCTTCTTTGGTCGTGGAGCGCAACTCCTCGATGCCGGACACCGTGTTGACGATCTCCTCAATTGGCTTGGTGACGCCCGTCTCCATCTCCTCGACGCTGGCCCCCCGGAGAGTGGTCGTGACCGTAACTACAGGGAGATCGACGTTAGGAAACAGATCCACACCGAGCTTGAAATAAGCCGCCAACCCCATCACCACGGGAGCAGCCACCAGCATCAAGGTAAAGACGGGGCGACGAATACAGATATCCCAGATCGCCATCATCGCAATTATTCCTCGGTTTCGAGAATCGGCAACTCACTCACCCGGTTGTCGCACGCGAACCGGAGTTTTGTCGGCGAGTTGCGTCTGCCCGCTGGTCACGACCACAGCCCCTTTGGGCAGCGGGCCTGTCACCTCAATCCAGCGATGGAGTTTGTTTCCCTCGGGCACCTGAACGACTTCGCCCGTGCGTACCGGCACTGCGCGAGCCTGTCCGTTCTCCACGACAAACACCTTGACCACACCGGCAAAGCGAACGATCGCTTCCTCGGGCACAGTGTTGGCCGAGTCGGCCTGGCGGGTGATGATGCGCGCCTTGGCGAAGCTACCGGGACGCAGTTTGCGAGAATCGTTGGGCACAGTCACTTCAATGGTGAAGGAGCGGTTCTCGCGTTCGATAGTGGGATTGATACGTGCCACGGTTCCCTGGAATTGCTCGCCGGGATAGGCCTCGGTGGTCAGCACGACGGTCTGGCCGAGTTTGATCTCGGCAAGGTGACGTTCGGGAATGACTACGATGAGCTTAAGGGGATTATCGATGACCAGCCGGAACAGCGTGACAACCGGCATGGCCCGAACCATCTCCCCCTCAGCGACCTTGCGTGCAGCCACGACATAGCGCACCTCGGAGGGATCTTTGCAACAAGGCGGCATCCGCAGCGGCGAGGGACGCGGCACGACAACGCGACAATCGCGTAGGCGTTGCTCGGCGCTGTCTAGTTGAGCCGCCCGTAGCCGCGCCGAGGCCAGAATGGCTCGTGCTTCCAGATCGGCCATCTCGCGGTTGGAGGTGGCGACGCGAGCCTCGGTCTGAGCTTTCTCCAACTCCTCCACGCCGATCACGCGGGTCATGCTGAGTCGGCGAGCACGGTCGAGAATCTGCCGAGCGTTCTCTTCCAAATTCCGCGCTCGTACTACCGTTGGAACCCTTGAGAGATCGATTTTATCGTCTTTAGGCAGCTCCAACATGCCCAGTCGAGCTAACTCCAGTTCCAATCCGCGTTTCGCCTCCAGCACGGCCAAGCGATAATCGACATCCTCATAATCTACCAGCGGTTCTCCTGGTCTGACCTCGTCGCCGACATCGTGATAAATGCGAGCGATGCGGCCCTCGACCTTGCCGCCGATGTTGACCTCATCGTGTCCTTCGAGAGTACCAACGACCTCGATGGACCTCTCGACAGGACGGGGGGTGATCGCGGCAACAGTAACAGGCACTTCAGGGATCGCCGAAGGAGTTGAAGTGGCTTCCTTCTGGCTGCCCTCGCCGCGCAGATGCATCCCCCACCAAAACCAGGCGGCTCCGGCTAAGGCCAAGGCGACGACGACCAACGGCCAACGTCGCTTGAACAGACCCCTCATGACCTCCTCCTTTGGCGTTCCTTTTCACTAAGCATGCCGTGGTAGATGATGTCGAGAATATCTTTAGCCTGAGCGTCGAGCGGCTTGTGGCGTCCAGAAAAATGATTGGTGAACATCGTCCCATAGACCAGGTCGCTGACCACGTCGTCGATGCGCGTCAATGGGATGTCGCGAATCCGTCCCGAGTCGCGCAACGATTGCAGCAGAGCATGCCAACGGCTGCGGTCTGCGTCGCGCTTGGCGAAGTAGGTCGAGCGTTTGCGATCGCGAAACTCGGCCCGTTCGAGAATCAATAGTTCGACCTGCTCGGGATGATCTTTGAAGAAGCGCAGGTAGGCAAAGATGGCTTTCTCGATGACTTCAAAGGGATCGGTGACCCCCTCGACGGCGGCATCGACGGCGGCGCGGAGGCGCGTCATCCCCTGATCGACGGCGGCCAGAAAGAGACTCTCTTTGCTGTCAAAGTAAAGGTAGACGGTGCCCTTGGCGACGCCAGCGGCATCGGCGATGGCCTGCATGTCGGTGCCCGGGAAGCCATGACGGGCAAAGACCCGAGCCGCGCAAGCCAACAGTTCTTGCCGCTTCCGCTCACGGGAGAGCGGATCGACAGGCCGACCGCGTTTTCCGCCTGACTTGGTGGTCATGGTCGCCTCATTCATAAAATGACTGGCTGGTCAGTCAGTAAAATGATGGCAACTTCTCCCCTGATTGTCAACGACAACTCCTCGGCTTGCTAGCCGGTTGGTCGCACTTCCGCTACAACAATCCCCTAGAGGTATCGCTAGGGGTGTCCGCGGCGAAGGTGGCTGCGGTCTGAGAGCAGACCCTCGACACCGGCCCTGGTAACGCAGAGCCGGGAAGCGAGCCAGACGACCTTCTCTGTCTCCTGTCGGCGCTCCCCCCTTCCTGTTCGCCGTCTGTTCCGGAGACCGTTTCCATGATTCAGGCTAGCTATTCCACCCAACTAGAAGCCGCCCGTTTGGGAATTATTACGCCCGAGATGCAGTTCGTCGCCCAACGCGAGCAGCTCGACCCGGAACTGATCCGTGCCGAGGTCGCTCGTGGCCGCATGGTCATTCCCGCCAACAAGGTCCACCTGGGCAAACGTCTGGAACCGATGGCCATCGGCGTGGCCAGTAAATGTAAAATCAACGCGAACATTGGGAATTCCGCCGTCACTGGCACCGCCGAAGACGAACTGGAGAAGCTCCATACCGCCGTCCATCTCGGTGCGGATACCGTGATGGATCTGTCGACCGGTGGTAATATCGACGGCATCCGTCAGGCCATCCTCGATGCCTCACCTGTTCCGATCGGCACTGTGCCCATCTATCAAGCCATCCAGGCCATTAAGGATATTGGCGATCTGACACCGCGGATGTTGCTAGACATGGTCGAGCATCAGGCCAAACAAGGCGTGGACTACATGACCATCCACGCGGGGATTCTCAAGGAGTACATCCCGTTGACGCGAAACCGCATCACCGGCATCGTCAGCCGTGGTGGCTCACTCATCGCCCAGTGGATGCACCAGCGCAACGAGCAGAACCCGTGGTACACGCACTTCGACGAACTGTCGGAAATTATGCGGGCCTACGACGTAACCTACAGCTTGGGCGACGGATTGCGGCCGGGCTGCTTGGCCGACGCCAACGACGAGGCCCAGTTCGCCGAGCTGAAGACCCTGGGCGAATTGACGCTCAAGGCCTGGGAACATGGCGTGCAGGTGATGATCGAAGGCCCCGGACACGTTCCCATGCATCTGATCAAGATGAACGTCGAGAAGGAGCGTGAGTTGTGCCACGAGGCCCCGTTCTACGTCCTAGGGCCGTTGGTCACCGACATTGCCCCCGGCTACGACCACATCACCAGCGCCATCGGGGCGGCCATTGCCGGTGAAGCAGGTGCGGCCATGCTCTGCTACGTCACGCCGAAGGAACATCTCGGGCTGCCCAACAAGGACGACGTGCGTCAAGGAGTGATCGCCTACAAGATCGCCGCCCACGCCGCCGACGTCGCCCGTGGCCGCAAGGGGGCGCGCGATCGCGACGATGCCTTGTCGAAGGCGCGCTTCGAGTTCGACTGGAACCGTCAGTTTGAACTGTCTCTCGATCCAGAAACGGCTCGTCGGATGCACGACGAGACGTTGCCGCAGGACGTGTTCAAGAGTGCCAAGTTCTGCTCGATGTGTGGGCCGAAGTTCTGCTCGATGCGCATCACGCAGGACATCCACGAAGCCGCCAACCGCGTCGCACTCGGCACCGTCGAAGCTGGGAAGTGAAGCAGCGTATGGCCCTGAGGCGTTCGTGCCGTCTCAGGGCCATGTACTCATCCGCTCCTTACACGGAACGGCCAAAGCGGGTGCGGAACTCGCGTTGGTCCAGAGCATCGATCTGATTGTTGCCGTCGAAGTCGAAGTGGCGTAGGTAGCCCGGCTGGTTCGAACGGCGGTTCAACGCCTGAACAAACGCCGGTCGGTCCAGAGCATTGACAGTGCCATCGCCGTTGTGGTCGCCGAACAACCGATGGAACTGCCAGACATGATCGCCGCCCAGCGTGCCGTCGCGGTCGCCGTCGAGCAGCTGGCCACGCAGGTCGCGCACCTGGTTGGCTACGATAGTCAGCGTGTAGATACCGTCTCGCAGGGAGAATCGGCTACCGTCGAACGGTGTGGTCAGCGTCGTGGTGTTCGCGCCAGGTCGGAAGGTCAGGGTCACGCGCGTCTGTCCGGCCAGCTGGGCGATGGCCACGTTCAGTCCAACGGGACCAGCGGGACCCTCGAGACGGAAGGCCGCCGCCGGGTTGGCGATCGTCACTCGTCCCTGGAAGGTCAGCACCAGTCGCGTAATGATCGACCGCTGCGGCGTGTTGCCCTGGACCAGTCGTCTAGCCACGGTCATCGGGAACAGGTTAGGAGCGCCGACATGAGAGACACTGCCGCCGCGGAACGTGGCCGGCACCGTGTTGGGGCGAGAGAGAACCCAGTTGGCGGGTCCGCCGACGAGTTGCCCCGCGACCCAGTCGGCCAAAGTAGCCCCCATCGACGATCCGTTTCGTCCGAAATAGCCGGGAAGGAACGGGAGCGTGACGACGTTGCCTGCTCGGCCAAGCGCCCCGCGTCGGAAGTTAATCCGCCCGTAGGCGCGGTCGCCGGCGTGACCGCCGTCGAGAAGGCCGACCGAATCCAGTACCTGCCAGGTAGTAAATTCAGGGCTATCGGGAATGCCGTTATTGTTCAGGTCGATGTCGCTTTGCAAGCTCGGCGGAGTCGGAGCCACGATCAACAAGAACGTCGCCGAGTCGCCCTCAAACGTCACGGAATTCCCCACGGCGGAATGACCGATCGAACTCGTCGGACCATTGCCAAATCCCGGACCACTGCCTTCGTTGCGAACCACCGTCGTTCCTGCCGGGACGACATACGGCGAGTTTCGCATCAGCACGACGAGTAATCCGTTGCTTCCCGTGGTCAGTGACGACAGATCGAGAAGATTCTTGATGCGGCCCGGATTGCCGACGGCGTTGCCCTCTACGACGAGAAAGTAGGTGCCCTGAGGCAGGGTGAAGCCGGGAACGGTCGAGCGAATTTCGAGATACTCACGCGGAGCCTGCGGACCAGGCGGGTTGAAGAGAATCTCGTTAATCACCACGCCGACCACCTGAATAGTGACGCGCTGCGTGTCGGTTCGTACCCCGCCAGTGCCGAAGTTACCCAGGTCGTTGGCGTTCAGCGTCAGAAGCGTCTCGCCGACAAAGCCGGCACGCGACGTGAAGGTGACAGTGGCTAACGCTATGTTGATGGCCGCCTGTGGTCCCGTGAGAATGACCGATCCCGTACCATTGCCGTGAATCGTCAGTCCGGCGACGGCGGGCACTTGCAGTGTGCCATCCGGGATGAACAGGGACACTTGAATGTCACTGGTTCCCGCGTCGGGATCGTTCACCGTCAGAGCATTGCTCAGCACCAGGGCACGACCAGCCAAGGTTTGCTGGATCTCGACAGGCACGGTCAACACCGGTGGCTGGTTTCGTGGAGCCACGAGCAGGGTGCGGCTATTGCTGACCTGCTGGGCACCGCCGTTGCCCGTGTGGCCTAGGTCATTGGTGGTCATCGTCAGCGTCACCAGCCCCGTGAAGCCAACGACAGGATGGTACATCAGACTGTTAATCTCGGCGAGGGCCGCATTGATGGCAGCCTGCGGCGCGGTCAGCACCAACGTCGCCGTGCCATTGCCGCTGACCTGCTCGGCGGTCACCCCACCAGGGGCAATCGTGCTGATGGTCAGCGTGCCCGAACTCACCGTCAGTGTCACCTCGATGTCATTCGATCCGGCGTCGGGATCGAACACTGCGAATCCCGGCAAAGGCAGGGAGGTTTCCGGCAGCGTTTCCAGAGTGCCCGTCGGCAAGGTGTTGACCGGCGGATCGTTGACCGGCTCGACGATCAGCGTCACGCTGTTGGTGGCTTCCTGAGGTCCGCCCAGCCCGGTGTGGCCCAGATCGTTCGTGGTCATGGTCAAAGTGACGTGACCGGTAAAGTCCGCAGGCGGCGAGTACCGCACTCCCTGAGCTAGCACGTTGTTGAGTACGACCAACGGTGCAGTTAGCGTCACCGTAGCCGTACCGTTGTTGACGGCTTGGTTGGAGAAGAGCGTCAATCGCCCATGCGTCACCGACAACGTCACACGGACCGGAGCGTTGCCCGCGTCGGGGTCGGCTACCGCTAAGCCAAACAACAGTTGTGGAGTGTCTTCATCGATGAAGATCGGCCCAGGCGGCAACGTGTTAAGCGGTGGATCGTTGGCCGCTTCCACGAGCAACGTCACCGAGTCGGTGTCGGTCAACGGTCCGCCGAGACCGGTATTGCCCAAGTCGTTGGTCGTCATGGTCAGGGTCACGGAGCCAGTGAAGTCCAGAAGAGGGACAAACACTAACCCCTGAGGACCAGCGAGAGTGGCGTTGATGGCCGCTTGGGGCGCGGTGAGAACCACGGTGGCTGTGCCATTGCCGCTGACCTGCGCCGCGTTCACGCCGCCGGCTATCGTCGTGTTCACCAGCAGCGTACCACTGTTCACGGAGAACGTCACTTGAATGCTGGCGAAGCCAGCATCGGGATCGAAGACCGAGAAGCCCGTCAGAGTGGTAGGTGTATCTTCGATAATCAAGATCGGACTTGTCGGGATAGTGTTGATCGGTGGATCGTTCAGCTCGGCCACCGTGATGGTGACGGAGTCGGTGTCGCTCTTGGGTCCACCTAGGCCGGTATTGCCCAAGTCGTTGGTCGTCATGGTCAGGGTCAGGTTGCCGCTGAACCCCGGAGGCGGCGTGAACACCAAGCCGGTCTCGCTGGCCATCGTGGTGTTGAAGGTGCCTTGCGGCGCGGTGAGGACTACGGTGGCCGTGCCGTTGCCGCTGATTTGTGCTGTGGTCAAACCTCCTACGACGTTGGTCGCAACCTGCAAGGTGCCCTGATTCACGGTCAGGGTAATCTGGATGTTGGCTGGTCCGGCGTCGGGATCGGCGACGGAAATCCCCGTGATCGCCTTCGCAGTATCCTGAGCAACCAGGATTGGTCCGGTGGGCAGTATGTTGATCGGCGACTGATTTGGATCGGTCAGAAACGTGACCGTGCCATCGACCACATCGGTCGTCGCGTCGGTCGGGGCTGGGATAAGTGGCAGGGCGGTGTCGGCCAAGGAGTTCAACTCCGTGTTCAATCCGTGCAGCGACTGGCGGAGGTTGACGACGGTCGGCCCCGACGCTCCCACAGCAACGGCAAAGTTCAGCTGTAGCATCTCCTGGACGAATTGTCCCGTTACCGGAGTGGTTGTGTAGCCGACCAGGATCAACTTGCCGGAAGTCGCGCTGTTGGTCGTCAGCGACCAGCCGGGACGATTGAGAAACGCGCCGTTGGTTGTGCCAGTGAACGTTAGCTTGGCGGCGTCGTAGGTGATCGCCAGGCGGAAACCGACGATGGCGTTTTGCCCGGTGAGATTCTCGATGCTGTCCAGCACGACTGGCAGGGCCAGGTTAGTGCCCGGTGTGGCGGTCGAGGAGCCGATCCAGATTTTTGGATCGGGACCCCCAGTCGGCGAGTTGATCGTCACTGGGGGAGCCGGCACTTGTGGCACGTTCTGCCCGGCGGCGCGGCGGCCAATCTGCGAGGCGTCCACCGCGTTGATCGTGCCATTGGTCGAGGTGTCGCCCACGAGAATCGGATCGAGGTTTTGTAGCCCCTCGAACCCGGTCTTGGCGAAGGCGGCGACCGTGGCAGTAGCAGCGGCATCGGCGGCGTTGATCGCACCGTTGCCGGTCACATCGCCGAGGTAGACCACGGCATGGATGCCGGCATCGGCTAGCGAGGGAATCACCGTCTGATTGGCGTCCTTCAACTCCAAATTAGAGATTTTCAGGATATGTTTACTGCCATAAATGGCGTTGCCGTTCGTGCTGGGCACGGTGGCCGACAGCCGCAGCGCCACGCTCGCTCCCGCCGGCGCGGACTGCGTGCCGGTCAGCGTGAAGGTTGCCCGTCCCAGTGTGTTGTTGATCGACGAATTCACGCTCCAACCGGTCAACGGCGTACTGGCGGAGCTGATCTGCAACAAGGCCGGGTTCCAGGTCAGCGTGAACGACAGCGAGCGAACGCCGGTTCCCTCGCTGAGCGTCAGGGGAATGCCAGCGGTGGCTGTGGCAGCGGGCACGTTGACCGCCTGTCCCGGACCGCGTGCGAAGTCGGCAATGCTGACGATGCGCGTGCCGGTCTGCGGCGGGTTGATCGTGAACGTCGTCGTAAAGGTGCTGGCCAAGATGCTCGTATCCGTCGGGGAGGCGGTCGTCTTGAAGCCGTTGCTCTCGGCGAATGGGGCGTTATGGCGGCGTAACGTTACCGTGTAGGTATCTGGGGGGAGCGGCCCTCCCGTGGCGATGAATTCGACCGCGTTCAGCGCGTTGACCACGGCTTGGCGATTGTCCACACGCGGCACGACGAGGCTGCCCTGTATTGGGCCGGTATTGGCTCCGACCAGTGTCACGTCCGCCGGGCCGAGCATGCCCCCCTGGGAGTCGTAGAGGTTCAACACCGACAGATCGATGGGACGATTGAAGCGAGCGATAAAGCCGGACTCGGTCGGCGTGAGCGACGTGACCCGCAGAGTATCGGCAACGTGGAAGTAGAACGTCGTGGTTGGGCTGACCGTCTGATTGGTCTGGTTCGCTCCCAGATAGCCCGAAGCACGAACGTCGATCTCGTAGTTGCCCGGATGGGTGAAGCCCCAATTGTAGTGAGCGTGTCCGCCTTCGATGATGTAGAAGCGATCGGTCGGATCGGGAGCGGTGTTAGTATCTACCGAAACCCAGGGGATCGGTGCGCCGAAGGCGTTCGTCTGCCACATCGAGAACCGCGCTCCTTCCGGACCGCGCACCGCCAGCACTTCGCCGGTGATCCAACGCTGAGCGGAGCTGGGCAAGCGTGGATCGCTCTCGACGTAGGCGGCAAAAGTGCCAGTCGGGGTGTCCTCGGCGGCGATGCCCAGATACAGCAGACTGGTGTTCTGATTCTGCGGCAGAATGTAGACCTGTGCCCCTGCTGGGCCGATGAAGTCCCACTGAGAGCCGGCGGGACGATTAGTCAGGGCGTTGGGACCAACGTAGTGCAACGTTGCTTCGGGGTGGTAGTTCGCGGTTCCTTCTTCCGAGGCGAGATCCCATTTGCCGTTGATGTAATCCAGCCCAAAATCGATGTGCTCCGTGGTGAACAGTTTGCCGAACGTCGAGTCCAGCACGCAACGCTCTTCAAGCACCTCCAAGCGTGGCCGGCGCGGCTTGCCAATCATCCGTTTCCCCCCTCTGTTCCGAGTCCGCTGGTGAGTCACTGAGGCGGCAGAGCAAAATTGAAGTTTGTGTCCGCCCATTGTTTGATCTGCGAAGCGGGAATCAACTCGACGTGGCCATCGGCGTAGAGATAGTTGGCGTAGCCGGTGGTTCGCGGTCCGTTGGGTCCGCCGCCGAATCGGTCCGGTTGAATGTCAAGCAAGATCCGCTCCCAGGCCCCAGTTGGCGAGGCAAACCAGTTGCCCGAGTGCGTGTGATCGCCCAGCGTGGTGATGCTCGTCCGATCCGAAGCGGTAAACACCGTGATCGTCTGATGTGTCGAGGGCAGCTGATAGAGGTTGCGAATCGATCCAGGGATCGGCACACAGATGTACTCGTTGAGTACATAGCTGGTCCCTTTGTTCTCCAAACGCTGCTGAGCGCGTGGATCGACCGGACAGATACGAATGCGATCCACATTCTCGAAATAGGGAGCAAGCGTGTAAATCCACGAATGTTCAAACTGAAACCCCGTGGTGTGGGTCGATTGCGGAAACCGTCCGCCGTTGTCATTGGCGAACATCGTCAAAGCCAGTCCGATCTGCTTGAGATTGTTAGCGCACTGAATCCGCGCTGCCGCCATACGAACTTTCTGCACGGCCGGCAGCAGCAAGCCGATCAACACCGCGATGATGGCGATGACCACTAGTAACTCGATCAACGTAAAGCCGCGTCGGCTCATCTGCCCTGACATCTGCTCCGTCCCTTCTGGCAAGCTGAGATGATACGACGTTATCCCGTCGTATCACTCAGTTATATCCAGCGTAAGACGAAGTGTAAACACTCAGGACAATCCCCAGGTGAGAAATCGACGAAGTAGTTGCGGATTGAGAACGAAGCGAGTTAGCCGCTGCTCGACGTCGGTCAAAATCTGAACCATAAAGGCACGATCGAGGCCATCACCGCCGTTGCCGGCATTGGTGCCAGGTCCGCCGTGCAACAGGTCATTGCCGCCCAGCCCGTTGAGAATGTCGTTGCCTGGACCGCCGAATAGCAGGTCGTTGCTGGGACCGCCGGTCAGCGTGTCGTCTCCGTGCCCGCCATAGAGTAGGTTCAGACTGCGTCCGCCGATCAACGTGTCGTTGCCCAGCCAACCCCACATCTGAGTCGGCACATGGATGGCGGAGGCATCGACGGTATCGTTTCCGGCTAACAGCCAGGCTCGCACTGCGGCCACGTCCAGCACCGAGAAGATGTCGCCGTTGAGATTCAGCTGCACGCCACCGGGAATCGGCGTTAGCACGACGTTGTCATCGCCTTGGGTGCCAAACACAAACAGTTGACGGGCCACCGTGCCATAGGCACCGCGTAGCCAGCCGGTGTTGTCCTCGCGGAACGGATGGGCATCATCCTCGGCAATCAGATTACGCGGATCGAACACGGCGAGAATCTGTCCCTGGCTGGTCAGGGTCGGTCGTCCGCGTCCAGGAAGAGCCAGCTGAGTGCCAATCTGCAACGTCAGCGTGTGGGTGCCCATGGTGAGCAGGCTGGGTTCGGTGATCGCCACCATTTGCAACAGTCGATCACCAGCGTTAAATACCGCATCGACCGAAGAGTAGAACCCCACCTGAATCGGTCCGCCGATTGTGCCGTTGACGATCTCGTATTCCACCTCGACGGTGTCCGCCACGGGGTCCGCCTTGACATCCAGTACGCGGATGTCGAAGCCAGTTTTTGTCACGTTTGTCTGTTCGACGCCGAAGGTGTAGGTAAATGGTTTGCTTCGCATCCAGGCCAGGGTATCGTTGTCGTAGCCGCCGGCCACGAACGTGACCTCATAGATGCCCGGCTTGGTGAAAGCATAGTTGGCGTGCATGTGGCTGCCGGTCGGCAGGAAAATCACGTCCGTAGCATCAATGCCGTCCGAGGTGGCCATCAGCACCTTGGGGTCGCCGATCCCCGTGGTGTAGATCGAGAACTGGCCCGGACCGCGCACTGACAGTAGCCGGAGCATCACCCATTCCTGCACATCATCCATCGCAGGCAGGTAGTACGCCGCGAAGGTGCCCGGTTCGATCTCTTCCGTAGCGATGCCTAGATAAAGCAGATCGGGATTCTCGATCTGTGGCAGAATCCACACATCTTGTCCCGCGGCGACGCCGAGGAAGTTCCACTCGTCGCCGGCCGGTCGTGTCTGCTTGGCTGCCGCCGGAACGTGCAGCAAAGCCTCATCCGGTTCAAACTCAGCCTCGACCGGCTCTTCTTGATGAATGTGCGGCTCCCATTTGCCATCTTCAAACGCCAACCCGAGATCCACATGGCCACTGCTGAGAATCGTGCTGAACGCCGGTGTGGTTCGATCTTCCAACCGCTCCAATGCGGGAGCGCGATGCTTCTTCCGAGGCATAATCGTTGGTTTCCTCAATCCGAGGTTCGCGGTCGACCTCCTCCACGGCTCCCTGGAAAGGATGCGACCAGAAATTCGCACTCGGCTTCTCGTTCCGGAAAAGCCACTCAACCATTACCGAGTCAAACAAAATAATACAGATAATCTGCACAAAGTAATACCGTACTAAGAGACTACTCGATGTCAAGTAGAGAACCACCTGCAGACGCGAAATTTTCCCATCCGCGATGCTCTGTGCTGGCAACCAAGTGAGTGAGATCATTTGTGAGGACGCGGACTCCTTTCGACACCCGCGATCGAACTAGCTGAAATGGGGTCAGAGAGACAGCCCATGCCCCAGCAGCCCTACGACAAATCGAGCAAGTGGTTACTCGAACATCACGGCAAGGCTCTGGCCTTCCTCGGCGACTCACCGACGCCAACTCCCAAGCCGACCTCCACCCGACGCCGACGCAAAAGCTGACCTGATGATTCAGCTTTTGTATCTGATGAGAATGCCGTGCAGGAAAAACGATCCGGCAGAGATCCGTGTCGGGCTTGACCCAAAGGGGGGGAATGAGTATTGCCGCCCTTTGGTGGGTGTGCAAGATTGGCTCAGGAGTAGGAGCATGTTTCGATGCACCGCGGTCGCCTCGCTACTGGTGACGGTGGGGCTGATCCCGACCTTCGTCCGTGCGCAGGGTGAGCCACTGCCGCCTGCTCCAGTGCCAGTGCAACCTAGTCCAGCGCCGATCCTGGGCCGACCTGTACCGTTGCCCCCAAATGTGCAGCCATCGCCGTTGACGTATCAGCCCGCGCCGCCTCCGGTCATCGTGCCGGGCGTTACGCCTCCGCCATTGGATCCCGGTCCCGATGGATGGGGGCCGCTGGGGATCTCGGCCTCTGAGCCACCTGGTTGGTTTGTCGGTGTTGATGTCGCCTATGTCTTTCCTGTGCTGAAGTTTCGCCTCACCAACGACGTGCCCTTGCCCAACACGGGATTACAGCTGAATGTCCCAGCCGTCTCGCTAGACAACACCGTCTCACCGGTCTTCGAGTTGGGCTATCGACTGCCGGAAAGTGCCGGTCTGTTCGCCTTGAGCTATAGCTTTCTGCTCACCGAAGGAACCGGTCAGACGACTAACGCGATGGGCACTTTCGACGTCAAGACACGCGCCCAGGTCAACTGGGGCGATCTCGATTATGGGGTCAAGGTTGTTGATGCCGCTCCACGCTGGGACGTTTCCTGGAGATTAGGCGTCCGTATTGTCGACGTATTTTTTGACTCTTCCGCCAGCAATCCGGCGCTGTCGCAATCCTCCAGCAACGAGTTCTTCGGAGCAGGACCGCATGCTCGATTCGACGTGGAGCGTCGCATTGTACCGATTCCTGGATTGGCCTTGTTTGGCCGTGCTGACGGGGCGGTGTTTGTCGGCAAAATCGAACAAACCTATCGAGCCACCGTCGGCGGGATCAGCGACTCGCTAACGGCGGACAATACTCAGACTGTTCCGTACCTGAACCTTCAGGCGGGTTTGAGCTACGCCCCTCCAGCATTTCCTGGGTTCAAGCTGACCACCGGCTATCTCTTCGAGCGCTACTTCAACGCGGGTCGCCTCGGTTCCGACGCCAGCGGTTCGGTGAGCGATTCACGCGGCGATTTGTGGTGGCAAGGCGTCTTCCTGCGTGGGCAGTACGACTTCTGAAGCTATAGCGCTTCTCAAAATGATGTAGCGACATCGGGAAATAAGCTTTTTCGCAGGCTGAAACCTGCGGCTACCTGCTCTCCGCCTGCGGCTACCAGTGAACCCAAACCGGTAGTCGCAGGCTTTAGCCGGCGATCCGCTACACCATTTCGCAGAGCGATCTGGTGGCTACCGTCGTGGAGCGAACGGCGTATGCATCACCGGCGGCGTCAGCGGGGCGCTGTTCATCGGCGGCGTCGGCGGATTCTTCAGACCGCTTCCTGGTCGCACCACCCCGCCCAGACCGATCGATTCCGGATGCCGAGCCAGCTTGTCGGCGAACGTCTCAAAGTCTCTCAGGATGCGATCCAGACGCGGCATCATTTTCACTACCGAAACCACGGCGGCATCGATGTTGTTGTACAACGTCGGATCGGTCAGCACCTTCTTGAGCAAGCCGTCTGCCTTGTCGATGGTATTCATCAGCGCTCGCACGTCGGACATTGTCTCGTTAACCTTCTGAATGCTCTCATCAACGTTGCGCGTGATGGACTCCGCGCGATCGCCCAGCGGACGAGTGATGCGCTGGACGTCGGCGACCACACCGTTAGCCGAGTTGGCGAACTTCTGAATGTCGGCCATCACCTTGGTGACATCGGTGAGCGGCTGGTCGAGCTTGGCCAGCAGATCATTGATCCGTCGCACCGTCGTGCGTCCCTGTTCGGAAATCTCGTTCACGTTCTGAGAGATCCGCGGAAACGAATCACTCGCCGTGCTGAGGTTATTCAAGGTGTTTTGCACTCGAGCAAGGTTCTGATCGTTGAACAACTGACCGATCTGCACGACGGTGTTAGTGATCTCGGTGATGGTCTTGCTGACTTTGTCGCGATTGCCTTGCCAGAAGACATCGAACTCTTCAAGGAGCTTCTCGGCACGCCGAGCCGCTGCCCCGAAGTCGTCTAGGGTGGCCTCGATCTTGGGCCGTAGCTTGCCGATCTCGGTAGCGGCTCCACCGATCTGCTCGGCGGTCTGGGCGAAGGTGGGCAAGGCATTGTTGGCCTGGCGGAGGAAGTTGTCGACCTCGTTCTTGGTCTTGAGCAGTTCAGGGATGGAATCGTTGACCGTCTTTCCAACCAGGCGATACTGTTCGAGGGTGGCCTGCGCCTCAGGCACGACGTCGCGCACCGTGCGAACGAGTTCCTGAATGTCGGAGTTGGTGCGTTCCAGTTGCGGAATGGCCGCCTGAGCACGTCGGGCTAAGTCGCCGTAGGAGCGGATCGTATTCTCGACCAGCGGAACCGACTGTTCGACGCGAGCGGCCAACTTCTCGATCCGCGCGATCGATTTGCGGATCTCGGTCAGCGTTTCTTGGGTGCTGGGCACCACTTCCGACGCTCCTTTCAAGAGCGTATTGACGGTAGCGGCGCGGAAGCCGACTAACTCCGTGCCGGGCGGAACCACGCTGCGATCAACCGGCTCCCCATCCTCGGCGAAGCGGGGCAAAAAGTCGATGCTGGAGTCGGCTCCGAGCAACCCACTCATCAACGTGGCTTGTTCGTTCCGTCGCACAGTGTACGGAGCGTTGATCGCCAGACGAACGCGGACGATGCCGTTTTCCTCATCTAGTGAGATGCTGCGGACCTCGCCAATCTTCACCCCTGAGCGCCGCACAGGGGCACCGGGAGCCAGGCCAGGAGCATCCGTAAAACGGACAATATAGGTCGTGGAACGACGAAATAGAGTCGGCAACGAATTGAACATGATAATCAACGAGGCGAACAGCACCCCAGCGAGGAGGACGAACAGACCCAGCCTGGCTCGCATACTCAGCACACTCATGGGGCACCTTCTTGACGAGCCAGCTCCTGCAGTCGATCGCGAGCTTCGCCTTCGATGAACTGGCGAACGCGAGCATCCTGACAATGCGACAGCCCTTCTGGGGTGCCGTCGTAGAGGATCTGGTTCTCGCCGGTTTGCAGACGCGACAGCGGGTAGAACATCACCACGCGATCGGCGCACTTGTTGACCGTCCGCATTTCATGCGTCACCACGACGCTGGTGATCGGACGCCGCTTCCGCGTCTGGAGAATCAACTCATTGATGACATCGGTCATGATCGGGTCCAGACCAGTCGTTGGTTCGTCGTAAAGCATGACCTCCGGATCCAGCGCCAATGCCCGAGCTAGCCCAACCCGTTTTTTCATTCCACCCGATAACTCTGCCGGCTTCTTCTCCTTGACGCTAATCGGCAAGCCCACCTCGTGAAGTCGCTGATGCACGATTGTTTCGATTTCGCGCTCCGGACGAGCTTGAGCGCGCAGTCCAAAGGCGACGTTATCGTAGACGCTTAGACTGTCGAATAAAGCAGCTCCTTGAAAGAGAAACCCAAAGCGCATCCGTTGCTTGGTCAATTCCTGCTCCGGCAGATCGACGAGGACGCGCCCATCGAACAACACACGACCGACGGTCGGACGCAAGAGACCGATCAGCAGTTTGAGCATCACCGTCTTGCCGCAGCCCGACTCGCCGATGATGGCCACGGTTTGCCCGCGATGAATGTCCAGATCGATGGCGTGGAGAATGCGTTGCGACCCGAACTGCATCGAGACCTGCTGGAGCGAGAGCAGGCCAGGACGAGGAGGAATCGTCGGAAGATCGCTTGCCACGCTCACAGAAAACTCTTTGCCGTGGGCCAAAAGTAGAAGTACAGCTGATTCAACAGCATCGCCAAGAAAAAGTCGAGGACAAGAATGGCAATGAAGGCCGCCACAAAGGCTCGGGTGGCAGCGCGGCCAACGCCCTCGGCTCCCGGTTCACCATACAAGCCGCGATGGCAACTGACGATGGCAATGGTTGCTCCGAAGATGGTCGGTTTGACCAGTCCGGCCACCAAATCCCACATGCCGATGAACCCTTGAGAGTTGTGCCAGTAGTGGAACCATTCGACGTGGTAAATTTGCGTGCAGACCAAGGCTCCGCCAAGAATACCGACGAAGTTGGCGAGAATGGTCAGCAGGGGAATGAGCAGGACGCAGGCTAGCAATCTCGGAGAACCCAGATAGCGAATGGGGTTAACTCCGAGACAGGCCAGTGCATCGACCTGATCGGTGATCCGCATGGTGGCCAGCTCGGCAGCCATCGCACAGCCCACCCGACCTGCAAGCATGGTGGCGGCTAGCACTGGACCTAGTTCGCGAATGACCGAAACATTGATGATCGATCCTAACCGGGTGGCCATGCCCAGTGCGGCGAACTGGGCATACGACTGCACGGCCAGCACCATGCCGATGAACAGCCCAGTGATGGCGACGACCGGCACACTGGAGACGCCGACTTGATAACAGATCGGCACCAGGTTCTCGCGGCCTGCTCCCTGCCGAACCCCGCGGAAGATTTCCAGGGTGAACTCGGTCATCGCCCCAATTTCTTCCAACCAGGTCGAAATCCATTTCATCATCGGGGAATCCCTCCCGAGGTCGGCCCCTTCACCAAAGTTCGGCTGGCCGACCGTTCACCCAGCGCACCCAAACCCGTCGCTCCGGATTCCAGACCAAGCCAGTGAAGCCGTTCAGAGCTAACGGTTCGACCACCGCCAGTGCAGCGCGATGAGCAGCACGACGGCGCATCTGATACAACTCCATCTGACCGGCAAAGATCACAAACAAGGGCACCAGGATCAGACTGATGCTACCGAGAATCACTCCCAGAACGCTCAGCCCCAGGGCCAGAAGAATGGCAAGAGCGGCAGCGATTTCAGTGGCCTTCATCGGCCCCAAGCCGGTGGACAGAATCGCCCGCAACACTCGCCCGCCATCCATCGGAAAGACGGGCAGCAAATTAAACAGCATCAGCACGCCGTTGGCTGCCCAGACGACCGCGAGATAGCTGGCGAAAATCGCCAACGCCCCTTGTCCCAGAGCCTTATCTGGATTCATCGCCAATCCCGACAGGGCACACAAGGCCACCAGGGGAGAAAGAAGCAACACCAGGACGAAGTTGACGGCTGGCCCTGCCAGGGCAATACAGATTTCCTCTACGGGGCGATTCCCGGTACTTTCCAGGCGAGCGATTCCGCCGATCGGGTACAGGGTGATGTCACGAGTGGAAATGCCAAACCAGCGCGCCATCAGAGCGTGTCCCAGCTCGTGCAACAGCACACAGCCGAAGACACTCAGTAGCACAAACTGGCTGAACAGCACCGCTTGCAATCCCAGCGACCAATTCAGAATCGCGACCACCAACGGCATGAGTAGGAAGCTGGGGTGTATATACAGTGGGATGTGAAACACACTTCCCAGGTGAAACGAGCGTAGCATTGGTGAAACCTCAGAGGCTCTGATCCGTAGGACAACAGAGGCAAGCTATTCCTGCTGCAGAGGTCTATCCGCCCTCTGGAGCCGCCAAGCGCCGAAAATCTTTCAAGTTTGCCACTGAGAAGATGCGCTCGGCGGCAATGTGACCTACAATATTGTAGGCGAGTCGTGTCGGAACAGCGCGGCGGAGGGACGGAGGCCAGGAAGATCCACCGTGAACTAATCCAGAACGACTCGTCATCGGGCCACCGCTGGGAGCGCTCGCCAACGTCGGACGAGGACCTGGCCAGGCCACCCTGGGAGTTACTGCCGTGTCTGCTACACCCCGAAAAGCCCGGCGAAGCCGGCATAGCCTCCGACTTTGGGCCTTCGAGCAGGCCCAGGCTGCGGTTCCATATTTGAAATCCATCGTTCGCTCACTCCGTGAGCACGCTCTTGATATTCAGAGGCTACATCAACAAGCCCAAACTCTGGATGAACTTCCCGGTCGTCCCAGCCGGCAAACGTTGATTCAGCTTCAAGAAACTCGTCGCGACTTGCAACGCGCCGAGGATGAGTTCGCCGCCGCTCAGGCCGAACTCGAAGCTCTGGATGTTCAACTACTCGACGCCATCAAGGGGCAGGTGTTGGTACCGTTCTACCACAATGACCAGCTGGCCTGGTTCATCTTCGATGCTAACGACAGTCCGCCGATCCGCAGCTGGCGTTATCAGAGCGACCCTGAAGAGACACGTCGTAAGCTGACGCCTGCTCAGATGCGCTAACTGTAACCTCCATCTGCCAGCCGAGGGCGGCCTATGCGGATCGCCCTCGTGCCATTTTCGATCTCTTCAGACGTTGCCCACGAGGAGAAATCCGCCTGTCGCGATCGAACCACTTCTCCTTCGCCGGCACAATCGCTGCCAAGCAGAAACCCGCCGAAAAAGTCACCCCTATGCCCTTGATCAGTTCTGCCAACTCTGGCGAACGGCATTGGAGCGCGTCGCAAGATGGTGAAGCGGAGCGCCAGCTAAAGCCTGCGCCTACCGATTCGGATTGCCAAGTAGCCACAGGCTAAAGCCTGCGAAAGCAAGTTTCCCGCCTGCGAAGCAGCTGGATACCCCCTGCCGCTACACCATCTTGAGCAGCGTTCTAGCCGAGGAGTCTACCTGATCTGACGATTGAGCAACCTCAGAACTTCCGTTGGCTCCTCTTTGATCGCCGTTGACACCATTCACGAAGTCGGGCTATAACCAGTTTCCTAGGTTTTCGTCTGAGGAAGGAGCCTCGTTGAACCCCCTCGTAGCGGCTGCTGGTAGTCACGATTCGCACCACCGATATTTGGCCTTGGTGCGAGGGACACGGTATGGCCTGTGGGCCTGTCTGCTGCGAGGCTTGCTCTGGTTGGCCTCGTGGCCGTATGGATTGGTGGTCTGGCTCCGCAATCAGGCCTACGACCGAGGTTGGCTCCGTTGTCATCGAGCCAGAGTGCCAGTGATCAGCGTCGGCAACCTGACCGTCGGCGGCACAGGTAAAACCCCAATGGTAGAGTTTCTCGCTCGCTATTATCGTCAAAAGGAGCGTCTAGTTTGCTTGCTCAGCCGCGGCTATGGCAGCGACTCCGGACGCAATGACGAGGCGCTCGTATTGGAAGAGAATCTGCCCGACGTACCGCACCTGCAAGGAGCCGACCGCGCTGCCCTGGCCAACACCGCTGTTGAGGAACTCGAAAGCGAAGTGCTGCTACTCGACGATGGGTTTCAACATCGTCGGCTGTGCCGGAATCTGGATTTGGTGCTGGTGGACGCGACCGACCCTTGGGGCGGCGGTCAGCTGCTGCCGCGCGGTCTACTGCGGGAGCCGGTCTCTAGTCTTCGCCGTGCTGATGCCGTGGTGCTGACCCGCTGCGATCAAGTGGAGACGGTCGAGCCACTTCGCCAACAGGTCCGGCGCTATCTCGGTGACAAGCCACTGGCTGAAACCGTGCATCAACCTGAGACGTTGGTCAATGCCTCCGGAGCTATGCAGCCGCTCGATTTGTTGCGGCAACGTCCTGTGGCTGGATTCTGCGGCATTGGCAATCCCCAGGCCTTTCAACGAACGCTGACGGATTTGGGGAGTCAGTTGATCGATTTTCGCGCCTATCCTGATCATCACCCGTACAGTCGAGAGGATGTCGCGGCGTTGCAGCAGCACGCCGACACTCTGCCCAGCGATGCAGTGCTGGTGACGACCCAGAAGGATCTGGTGAAGTTGCGACTGGATCAGCTTGGAGGACGCCCCCTGTGGGCGGTTCGCATCGGGCTGGCCTTTCGCACGGGACAGGCCGACCTCGAACGTCTGCTCGAACGAGTTATAGAACCGCTCAATTAAGGAGAATCGATCGTGTCAGGGACGACACCCAACATCGAGAGACCGTTCGATCTACACGGCCTTCGCACCTACGACCTGGACTCGCGTCCGAGTAAGGTCTTTCAGGAAGACCTGGGCCGACCGCTGGAACCGGGAGCCGGCATCGAGGACTGGTTCGACGCTCTGCCCCGGCAGCTGGCCGGCAACAGTCTACGTCGGGTTCGCTATCATTTGGCGCGCGCCCACGCCGAAGGCAAGACCGTCGTGGCGGCTCTCGGCGGCCACGTCATCAAGACGGGCTGCGGCCCCTATCTCGTCGATTGGATCGAGAAAGGTCTGATCAAAGCCGTGGCCATGAACGGCTCGGCGGCGATCCATGACTTTGAACTAGCCTTCGCCGGCAAGACCAGTGAGGATGTCTCCACGACGCTGCACGAAGGCACCTTCGGCATGGCAAGAGAGACCGCCGACGCCTTCGCTGTGGCCAGCCGCGCCGGCCTCGAACACGAGCAGGGGCTGGGCCTAGCGTTGGGCCGGTACATGGATCAGGCTCGCTGTCTGCATCCCAGTTGTAGTGTCGTTCTCGCCGCCTATCGAGCCGGTATTCCTTGCACGATCCATGTGGCTATCGGGACCGACATCGTCCACATGCACCCGCACGTCTCCGGGGCGGCCCTGGGTGAGTCGTCCCACTTGGACTTCCGCCATTTGTGCCGCGTCGTTTCCACGATGCAGGGTGGCGTTTGGCTGAACCTCGGCAGCGCCGTCATTCTGCCCGAAGTGCTGCTCAAGGCGGTCAGCGTGGTCCGTAATTTCGGCCATTCTCTCGAGGGGTTGGTGACGGTCAACCTCGACAAAGAGTCTCGCTACCGCAGCAGTGTTAATGTGGTCAGTCGACCAGCTCAAGCGGGCGAGGGCTTGGAACTGATCGGGCATCACGAGATCCTCTTGCCGCTGTTGCACGCGGCGATGGCGTCCCATCTGGCCCAGCCGCGAATTGCTCCCGAGACAGCGGAAATAATCTCGCCGTTCTCCAAAGCGGCGTGAGCGTGGTTCGATTGCATCGCGGATTGTTCAGGGGTTGCGAGGGCTTATGTCATGAACGCCGCCGTAGGCACGGCCGACGCCGACCTGGTCGATCTGGTCACCCGTCTGAGCCAACCGCGCGTCCTGGTGGTCGGCGATGCCATGCTCGATCGCTACGTCTGGGGAGACGCGGCGCGTATCAGTCAGGAAGCTCCGGTCATTTTGCTACATGCTGACCGTCGGGAAGAGCGGCTCGGCGGAGCGTCGAGCGTGGCTACTATGCTGCGGGCGTTGGGAGCCAGAGTGCAGCTGGCCGCCGTTGTCGGAGCCGACCCTGACGGAGAACGCATTCGCAAACTGGCGGTCGAACAGGGAATCGACGACGAAGCGCTGCTGGTCGATGACAGCCGCCCCAGCACGGTCAAGGAACGCTACATCGGTCGGGCCCAACATCGCCATCCTCAGCAGATGTTGCGCGTCGATTTCGAGGTACGTCAGCCGCTGTCCCCAGTCATTGAGACCGAGCTGGCCGAGACGATCCAACGACAGATTCGCCGCTGCGACATCGTCCTCATCAGCGACTACGACAAGGGCGTCTGCACGTCGGGACTGCTTTCGGTGATTCTGGCCACGGCCAAGTTGTGTGGCGTGCGCGTCATTGCTGACCCCATTCGAGGGGGAGATTATCGCAAATATCGTGGCTGTTCGGCTGTCACTCCCAACCGACTCGAAGCAGGCTTGGCTACGGGACGCACGATTCACACGCTGGACGAGGCTTTCACTGCTGCGTCGCTGCTCCGCGAACGGCTCGATCTGGAAGCAGCCATCGTGACCCTCGATCGAGACGGTATGGTGATGGTACATGTCGATGGTCGACGCCGCCATTTTCCGACCCGGCCCCGACAGGTTTACGACATCACTGGTGCGGGGGACATGGTCATGGCGATGCTGGCGATGACTCTGGCCGCTGGAGCTGACTACGACGCCGCCATTCGCCTGGCCAACGTCGCTGGCGGGTTGGAGGTGGAAAAGATCGGCGTCGCGACGGTGACCCGTGAAGAGATCCTCCGCGATTTGATGCAGGGCGGCCTACGCGGTTCCGGCAAGGTACTGAGTCGAACCGAACTGCTGTTAGAAGTGCAGCGGCATCGTGCCATCGGACATCGCATCGCCTTCACCAACGGTTGCTTTGACCTGCTGCACGCGGGGCACGTCCAGTATCTCTGCGAGGCTCGCGCCCAGGCCGACGTACTCGTGGTCGGTCTCAACAGTGACAGCAGCGTTCGCACCCTGAAGGGACCGACTCGGCCGGTGAACGCAACGGAAGCGCGTGCTCTGGTGCTGTCCGCTCTGGAAGCCGTGGACTACGTCTGCGTCTTCGACGAAGCCACCCCGTTGGAGTTGATCCAGGCGGTGCGCCCCGATGTGTTGGTCAAGGGGGCCGACTACGCTCGTGCCCAGGTCGTGGGTGGCGACTTCGTCGAGTCCTACGGTGGACGAGTGCATCTGGCTCCGTTGCGAGAAGGGTTCTCGACGACGCGCTTGTTGCAACGCCTGGGAGCTGCCTGAACTATGAATCTGGCTGTCTTCCTTCCCAACTGGATCGGTGATGCCGTGATGGCCACACCTGCTTTGCGGGCGCTGCGACAACGCTATGCTCAGGCGCGGATCACGGCTGTCTGCAAACCTTATGTGGCGGGCGTTCTGGAAGGCGGCGACTGGTTCGACGAATTAATTCTGGCCCACGGCAAAGCTTGGTCGCAATCGATCGCCGCCGTCGCCTGGAAACTGCGACAGCGACGCATCCAGTTGGCCGTGCTATTTCCCAACACGCTGCGATCGGCGATGACGGCTTGGCTAGGCGGATGTCGTCGGATCATCGGCTACGCGCGTTATGGCCGGTCTCCCTTGTTGACCGATGCTCTGGAACCGCTACGAACGCTTGAGGGACAGCTGGAAATCAGTCCGATCGTCGAGGCCTACAACCGCCTGGCCACACGAGCTGGCTGCGCCGAACCGGGGTATGGATTGGAGTTATTCACCACGGCCCAAGATGAGGCAGCGGCCGATCGCGTCTGGGAGATGGGACGATTCAACGACTATCCCGAGGTGGTATGTCTGAATTCTGGGGCGGCCTTCGGAGCCTCGAAAAACTGGCCCAGCGAATACTTCGCCGAACTGGCTCGAGATCTGGTGAATCGTCGTGGTTGTGCTGTGCTGGTATTGTGTGGTCCGGTGGAGAAGGCCCAAGCGGGACAGATCGCCGAGCTAGCGGCCACCCCAGCAGTGATTTCGCTGGGTCAGCTCAGTGAGAGGGGCGGACTGCCGCTGTCGCTAGGTTTGACCAAAGCCTGCGTCCGTCGCGCCGACCTGCTGGTGACGACCGATTCTGGCCCGCGACACTTCGCCCACGCCTTCGATCGCCCCGTGGTCACGCTCTTTGGCCCGACGCACATTCGCTGGACAGAGACTTATCATCCCAAGGCGATCCATTTGCAAAAGCAGGTCGAATGTGGCCCGTGTCAAAAGCGTGTCTGTCCACTGGATCATCGCTGCATGAAACTGTTGCTTCCGTCGGAAGCATTAACGGCGGCGGAATCACTCCTTCAGGGTTCCTAACAAGATCTTTTTTATCGGAATAACGCATGACCTATGCACTCACCCTGCTTGCGATCGCCCTGATGGGCAGCGCCCTCAGTCGAGTGGCGTGGCACGTTCGCCGTCCTGGCGGGCCGAGCCGTCGCGGCTTCGTGAGCTTGCATCCGGAAGCCCGAGCCTGGTTGCGCAACGAGCGACTGGCCGAGCCGCAAGATTTCCTCCGTCTACAGGCAATGATTGTCAGCGGCCATCCCGGACGACAGGTGAGTCGGCTGACGCTGGGGCACGGCTCGGACACGCGAGTCGTCTACCTGAAACGCGAGGCGCAACTACGCTGGACGACGCGATGGAACAACTTTCTTGCCGGCTTCGGCTGGGTGTCGCGTTCCGTTCGTGAAGCCCGAGTGCTGGAGGCGCTGGAACGCGATGGGTTGCCGGGACCGCGTTGGTTGGCGACCGGCGAGGATCATCAGGGCAGGGCATTTCTGTTGATCGAGGAAGTGCGCGGAGCTGTCCCCCTGACCACCATGCTGGCTAACGCCAAGGATCCCAGCCAGCGTCGCCGCATCGCCCGACGACTAGGAGAAACTCTGGCGCGACTGCACGAGGCGGGGTTCTTCCATCGCGACTTGTACGCCAAGCATGTCTTGATACGTCCCGACGATGAGAGTGTCATCCTGCTGGACTGGCAACGAGCCTGGCGTGGAGCGTGGATCACGTTGTCCAGCCGGGTCCGCGATTTGGCCGCCTTGCATGCGACCCTGGCCGACAGTTTAGCCAGCCCGCGCGAACGGCTCGTCCTGTTACTAGCCTACGTCGCCAACACCTCCAGCCATCGACGGCGACGCTTGGCTCGCCAACTGCTGCTTCGAGTCGACGAGCAGGCCTATCGTCTGCGCCAGAAACGCCACATCCGTGAGAAACGCCAGCCTCCGACTACTGAGCCGCAGGCCTGGATTTGCATTGACGGCGATGATTATTGCATCACCCCCGAATTCGCCGAACTTAGTGCTGGGCAATCGCTGGACTGGCTGCGGCCCGAACGTCAACCGCCCCTGGTTGGCTTAGTTAGCCGGCGCTGGCTCAAACTGGCCGATCAACGTCAGGTATTGCTCGAACGCCGACGCGACCGCATCTCCCCGCAGGAATTCTTACGCCACTGGCTCCTCGGGCGTCCGTTGTTGTCCCCAGACCAGCGACGAGCAACGCTGTTGTGGCGATTGGAACGTCACGGCGTGCCGGTCCCGCGCGTCCTCGCCGCCGGCCATCATCCGCGCCAGTTTATCTGGCAGGAGTCGTTCGTTCTGTGCGAACCCCTGACGGGAACTCTGCGACTCTCGGCTTGGCTAGCGCGCACCTCTTCGCAACAACGACAGGAATTGCCTGCTCAGCTGGGACGTCTGCTGGCTCGACTGCACGAGGCCTGTTGCTACCTGGAGCCAAACGGGCTAAACGCGCTGGCCGTTCAGTTGTTGGGTGAGGAACCAGTCCTGGTGTTGGAACACACCGAGGGAATCACCCCGCTGCGCCGCTCCTCGCCAGGACGAGCCGCGCGAGACGTTCAGCGAATCGCCGTCTTCCTCAACGAACAGGGATACGATCGTGGCTCATTGGCCAAACTAAAACAAGGCTACGCAGAGGTCGCGGCGTCGACTCCGGTCGTAACCAGCAGCGGGCTCGATCGAGTGGTTTCTGCAGTGGAGCCGACTACCGTGGGTACTCCCCCATCGTTCTGGCATCGGTTGATTCACGGCTGGAGTCGCTTGCAGCATCGACCGGACTGGCCCTTGTATGCTGGCCCAGGATGGCCCGAGCGAATCATGCAAACGAGCGTGACCGACGACTTCCACGCTAAGCAAGGGCGATCTACTGGACGATGGCGGATGCCTGCTCCCGATGGAAAGGGATCCCCTTTGGTGGTCTATCTGAAACGCCACTACGTTCTGCCCTTCTGGCAGGGAATCCTGGCTCTGTTGTGGCCGCGGGGCAACTGGTCTCCGGCTATGATGGAGTATGAACATCTGGAATGGGCGCGACAGCAAGGCGTGCCCGTGCCTGCCACGGTCGCTGCGGGTGAATTCCTCGGCCCCTGGGGTCGGCTGAGCAGCTTTCTCGCCGTGGAAGAACTGACCGGCATGCTCCCCTTGCACCTGGCGATTCCGCTGGCCGCTCAGCGGATGCCGCCGGACCTGTTCCGTCGCTGGAAACGCGGACTGGTTGCCGAGATGGCCCGACTCTCACGGCTGTTACACGACCGCCGTCATTTTCACAAGGATCTTTATCTCTGTCATTTCTTCATCCGAGAAACAGATCTGGACAACCTGCCCGGTGAGGAGCTAGCTGCCTGGCGTGGAAGGGTCTATTTGATCGATCTGCATCGCCTGACGCATCACCCCTGGACCTGGTGGATCTGGCTGCTCAAGGACTTGGCCCAATTATTGTACTCCTCCAACGTCGTCGGAGTCGATGTCCGCGATCAGGTCGCCTTCTGGATGCACTACCGCGGCCCCGGCGCGCAGCGCTGGTCCTCCCGCTGGTTGAGGCGGCTGGTGGTCTTTAAGTGGCGGCGCTACGATCGGCATAATCAACGTCGTAAGCAACGCCTGGCGAAGTAATCCAACGCGAACTTGAGATTAGGGCGAACTGTGTCAGAGCGACCCAGGAACTCTGACCAAGAGCGAAGTCGGGGACGTGTATGAAGATCGCACTTTGCCATACAAGTGTTCTGCCTCGTCGGGGAGGTTGCGAAACGTACATTGCCAGTCTCTCGCGACGACTCGTCGCCGATGGTCATGAGGTGCATCTGTTCGCCTGTGAGTGGGATACCACCGCGCTACCGACGCGGTTGGTCACGCACCGAGTAGCTCTGCCGCCGTTGCCTCGGTTTATCCGCCCCTGGTGGTTTAGCCTCGCCTGTCAGCGACTCATGAGCCAAGTCCAACTCGAGGTCAGCATCGGCTTCGACAAAATCACCGGTGTCGATGTCTATTATCCCCAAGGCGGCATGTACGAAGCCTCCGTGGCCATGAGTTTGGGCAAACATCGCTCGGCTCTGATTCGACGACTATTACTCTCGCTAAAGTGGTTAGAACCAGCTCACCTCTCGTATCTGCGGCTAGAGCATTCGCAGTACCGTCGACCTGACAGTGCTGTCATCGCCATCAGCGACATGGTTCTTCGCCATTTGGAAGAGCGAGGTTACGGCGGACCGCAAGTTCATCGCTTGCCCATCGCTCCGCCTCGGGAACGCCTGGTCGAGGAAGATCGTTCCGGACGCCGGCAGCGGTTCCGTGCCCACTGGAATCTGGACGAGCAGCGCATTGTCGCGGTCTTCGTCGGCCTGAATCATCGTCTCAAGGGGCTGGAGCCATTGCTCCACGCTCTTAGTAAACCGGTGTGCAACAGTATCGATCTGGTCGTGGCCGGCTCTCCAACCACTGTTGGGTTCAATCGCCTCATTCGCCGACTCCACCTGGGCAAACGTGTCCGTTTTGTCGGTTACTGTGCTGACATGCGCGAAGCCTACTTCGCCTCGGATCTGTTGGTTCACCCGACCTTCTATGATCCGTGCAGCAACGTGGTGCTGGAGGCGCTGGCCTGTGGACTACCAGTAATTACCAGCCAACACAATGGCGCTAGTGAGTTGTTGCGACCGACCGGAGTAGAAGGGGTCTGTCGCGAAGGCTATGTGATCCGCGATCCCCACGACCACGAAACCCTAGCAGCCAGTCTGGCCGCCCTGTGTGATCCCAATCGGCGACGCGAATGCTCAGCGGCGGCCCGTGAAACTGCTGCTGCATGGACCTTTGAGGATCATTATCAGGCGCTGATGAACGTGCTAACCAACGTCGCGGTGCGTCGCTCACCGACCCTCCGACGCGCCGGTTGAACGGCGAAAACAACACGGGCGACAGAAACAGCTGCTTCCATCGCCCGTGCAGTAAGAAGGTAGCGTCAACAGAATCAAGACCCGCCAGCACCAGGCCCGCGACCCCCACCAGGAATTCCTGGCGCGCCAGGGATGGCTGGCCCCCCTGGCGACGTGTTGCCGCTGCCCGAACGGGGCGGCTGATTGGCCGTGGCCCGCTTGTAGTACTCACGGATCTGATTGTGAACTTCCTCGGCCTCCAACGGCGTGCTATTGATCACTTGAATCCAGCGATCGGCTAACGCTTGGAGTCGACCGTTGTTGATCGATTTGTCGAGATTGACACAGTCGAAGGCCCGGGCGAAGCAGCCCAGCAGCACCTTTTCATCCAGTTCAATGTCCCGAGGCATGCGCGACAACTCCTGGAAGTAGCGCTGCAAGCCGTTATTGTTCCGCTGAGCCAGGAAGTAGGTCAGGGCCCAGGCTGCGGCACGCGACCGCCGCAGATGAGATTCGCGAGCGCGATTCTCCGTCATTTGTGGGCTTTCGTTGGGCCAGGGCGTAACCTTCTCCGGTTTACTGCGGAAGCCAGCGTCGGTGACTACGCGAATCAGTGCCTCCAGCGAACTGGGCGGAGCGCTAGCATTTGGATCGCGGTTATACTGCTTAGCCTTGTAGTTCTCCTTGAAGCGCGGCAGCCAGTACGGGCTAGGCGAGCCAACCCCGCCGAACGGCGATTGCAACGGGATCTCGAAAAAGCTACCCATGCCAAAGAGGATCCATTCTGGGGCGTTGACTTTGGGGGGCAACAGGCCCGATGAGTAGACCAGTTGTCGGCTGGCTTCGTGGCTGATCCCGGTTGCTTCCCATTCGGCTTCCATCGACTTCAGCATCAGGGCGAAAAACCGAGCGTTGTCGAACTCCTCAACCGGTTGCCCGGACAGCAGCCGCGGTAGCAGTTCTTTGGGAATACCGCTTTTTTGCGTGCCCAGGAGCAACTCGTTGCGCAGATAGCCACGCTGCCAGTACGGCTTGGCTGTGCGATCCAGCGTGGCATAAGAGTCGTCGTTGCGTTTCCCCGCGAAGACCATCAGTCCCTCGCGACGAGCAAAAAAGCTGTCGGTGACCACGGGACTGGCCGTTAAATGGGTTTGCAGTTTTTTGAAGTCTTCGCCACGGTCAGCGAAAATGGCTACCTGCTTCTCGGTAGGCAACGGCAGAGCGCGACCGTTTAAGGCCCACCAGTAGTAGTAATTCTGAAGGGCGGTTTCCATCAGATTCAGCAGCGGTTTAACTTCGTTAATCGTGTCCGACTGATGGGTGTGAATGATGTCGTAAAACTTGCCTTCGGCGATGTAATACGAGTTCAGTAGTTTCGACTTCCACTCGTTAGCCCGGCTGGTGGTCGGTGGCGTCTGTAGATCAGTCTTGATCTTGTTATACGCTTCGAGAATCGGCTTGACCGACGGATCGTCTGGCTTCGATTCGTTCAGAGCATCCATCGTCTTGATAAACTCGTTGAGCAGGTTGTGTTCCAGTGCCCAGCGAGCCAGATCAATCTGATCTTTGGCAGTGGCCATCCCCGCATATTTCTGTTTCTGGGCCTCGAACCGGACCGCCGCACTTTGGACAAGCTGCCCTCGCGACTTCAGCGGAATCACCTCATACATCGGGGTCTTGCTCTTGAGAACGGTCTTGCCCCAACGATGAGTGAAGGGAATTCCCGTCTGGTTGTAGTTCCCAGCCTCGAAGTTTTTCAGCTTGTTGCCAATATTGTTGACTTGAAGCACAGTCACAATGATGTAGGAGGCGTCATCGATATCCTCGGGAGTCCCCCCTCCCATCCCCGGAATGCCGCCGCCATACATCCCGCCACCATACATGCCACCGCCATACATGCCACCGCCATACATGCCGCCTCCCCCCAGTCCTCCTGGACCGCCGGGAGACGGACCAAGGCCACCGCCAAGTCCACCCGGACCACCTGGGCCGCCTGGAGATGGGCCAAGGCCTCCACCTAGACCAGGAGGACCTCCTCCACGAGCATCACCGCCTGGCAATCCAGGGATTCCGGAGCCAGCTATTTGGTTGTCCTCACGTGGATTCAAATTGGCGATAATGACGATGTAGTCGGCCTTGGCCAGGGCGGTAATCGACAGGGCCAGAATCAAGCTGCCCAGAATTTTTCCTCTCATGATGCGACAGGCTCCTGAGGTCGAGAGGGGAAGCGTATACTCTCATTCATTGTGACGGCCCACACCACACCAGGCAATCGGAATCCGAGTGGTGCGGCAAGAATAGCAATTCAAACTGGCATAACCCCCAACCTGAGAGAATGTTGGCGCAAAGCCGTTCCCACTGCGATCGGGCCGACTATACTGAAAGACTAACCTTTCTCTATCGGAGGCGCAAAGCCATGAGTTTCAAACTGGATCGCATTCACGTCTGGAGCGGCGAAGTGGCTGACCAAGCAGGTGGTGTAGCGGCTAAACTGGCGTTCCTAGCCCAGGCAGGTGCCAATTTGGAATACATCTACACCCACCGCCTGCCACACCAGCCAGGCATGGGCATGCTCTATGTGGCTCCGGTCACTGGCCCGCTGGTCACTCGTGCTGCCAAGTCGGCCGGCTTGCACGAAACCAACTCGCCGATCGTCCTTCGCGTCGAAGGCGATAACGCCGCTGGATTGGCTCATCGACTGACCCAACAATGGGCCCTGGAAGGACTGAGTCTACACGGACTGACTATGTCGGTCTTGGGGGAGAAATTCGTCGGCTACGTATCCTTCGACACAGTAGCAGATGCTAATCGCGCAGCTGCCATTCTGGGAGATTTGGGATCAATTACATCTGCTGAGTTAAAAGCCGCTGCTGAAAAGTAATGCTGGAGCACAGCCATGTAAAACCAAGGCCGCGGCGAATCGATTCCGCCGCGGCCTTAGGCTCACAGGAGGGGAGTTTTTAGAATCCGGGGACAAGATCGCTTTTGGAGCCAAAGCCAAAGCCCTTGTTAAAGCCACCACCGCCAAAACCTCCCATCATCATGCCGCCC
>CALDUY010000029.1 GCA_937923405.1 uncultured Gemmataceae bacterium
GGGAAAGCGTTGAACTTGATGCGCAGGGGAGAGGGGAAAGCGTTGAACTTGATGCGCAGGGGAGAGGGGAAAGCGTTGAACTTGATGCGCAGGGGAGAGGGGAAAGCGTTGGACTTCGCGGCGCTCTAGCAGAGCAGATGGAATCACTGGACTTGCCCTCCTCTCTCTTCACTCGTCGCGCTTTCCTCACTCAGGCGGGGTGTGGTTTGGGAGCCATTGCCTTGGCGTCTCTGCTGGGCCAGGAAAGCCGCGCCGCTGCTCCGCCGAGGAGCGGTTATCCCGAAGCACTGCCGGGGTTGCCGCATCATCCGGCCCGAGCCAAACGAGTGATCTATCTCTTTCAATCCGGCGCGCCGTCGCAACTCGATCTGTTCGATCCCAAGCCGGGATTAGAGAAACGCCGTGGCGAGGAACTGCCCGACTCGATCCGCCAGGGGCAGCGGTTGACGGGGATGACGGCGACACAGACCTCGTTCCCCATCGCGCCGAGCAAGTTCCGCTTCGCTCGGCACGGCCAGTCCGGAGCCTGGGTCAGCGAACTGTTGCCGCACACGGCTCGGGTCGTCGATGATCTCTGCTTCGTGCGATCGATGTACACCGAGGCGATCAACCACGACCCGGCGATCACGTTCTTTCAGACTGGAGCGCAGCTGGCCGGTCGGCCCTCGATTGGAGCGTGGCTCTCGTATGGTTTGGGCAGCATGAACCGCGATCTGCCGGCGTTCGTCGTGCTGGTGTCCAAAGGGAGTGGCAATCCCGCCGATCAGCCGCTCTACGATCGCCTCTGGGGAGCTGGCTTTCTTCCGTCGCGCTATCAGGGGGTCAAGTTCCGCTCCGGCAGCGATCCGGTGCTGTACCTGACCAACCCCGCAGGTATCGACCTGTCCACCCGCCGCCGCCAGCTAGACGACCTGGCCGCCTTGAACCGCCTCCGTCTCGACGAAGTCGGCGATCCGGAAATCGCCACGCGCATCGCTCAATACGAGATGGCCTTTCGCATGCAAACCAGCGTGCCTGAACTTGTCGATCTCTCTGGGGAACCAGAGTCAACGTTCCGGCTCTACGGTGAAGACGCGCGCAAGCCGGGCACCTACGCGGCCAACTGTCTGCTAGCTAGGCGACTGATCGAGCGCGGCGTGCGCTTCGTGCAGCTGTTTCATCGCGGTTGGGATCAGCATGCCGACCTGCCCAAGCAGCTGGCCGGCCAGTGTCGCGACACCGACCAGGCTTCCGCTGCACTCATTACCGATCTCAAAAGGCGTGGATTACTCGACGATACCCTCGTCGTCTGGGGTGGCGAGTTCGGTCGTACCGTTTATTGTCAGGGGACGTTCACCCACGACAACTACGGACGGGATCATCATCCGCGTTGCTTCACCCTCTGGATGGCCGGGGCCGGCATCCGCGCCGGCTACACCCACGGCGAGACCGACGACTTCAACTACAACATCGTCCGCGATCCGGTCCACGTTCACGATCTGCATGCCACGCTGTTGCACCTGCTCGGCATCGATCACACGCGGCTGACCTTCAAGTTCCAAGGCCGGCACCACCGTCTGACCGACGTGCATGGTCAGGTGATTCGACCGCTCTTGTCGTGACGGTTGTATGGGTTGCTCCGAGAATTGGTTCGAACTCGTTAGCAAAAATCACTGCATCTGGCCCCAACGGGTTGCCGGTCGGCAAATCTTGGGGAAGGGTTGCTCTGGAGTATAGGATTTCGACTCCGAGCAGCCCCGCGCAGGGAAGACGGCCAGCATCGGAGTAGGGAAGCTCACGACGAGAAGGTGCAACAATGAATCGCTACGGATGGGTACTGGTGGTCGCGGCGTTGGGGGCGACGACCTCACAGGCCAACTGGCTGTTCCCCAAAGGCGTGGGGAAGTACGGCCCGTATACTGGCGGCCACGGTTACAGCTATGCGACGGCCTATCACTATGGCTTTGCCTGGTCGGCGGCAGACACCTGGAACCGTGACATCTTCAACTTCCCCAGTGGCTACTCTCCCTACCGGCCTTATGGCAAACCGATCTCCAAAACCGTCTTCCCCCATCCGGAAACTCCTTATATCGCTGTTCCTGGACCAGATGGTCTGTATCGTCTCGTCAAGCCGGGCCTGCCACCGTTGATGGATGAACCTGTGCCTGGTGTGCTGGCACCGATTCAGTCGCCGCACTTGCAGCCAGTCCCGGTTGAGGCTCAAGCTACGGCTCAGGCTCCAGCGCTGCTGCCCGCGCCCACGACGTCAGCGACGATCAAGATTCACGTTCCGCCGGCCGCCGAGGTCTGGATCGAGAAGGAAAAGCTCCAGCAGACCGGCAGCGATCGCGTGACGCAGACGGCTCCACTGGCTCCGGGCAAGATGCACATCATCGCCGTGCGGGCCAAGTGGAAGGAGAACGGCCGCGACTTCGACCAGATCCGCGTAGTCGGCGTTCGCGCTGGCGAAACTGCCAAGGTCACGTTCGACTCGAACATTCAGCCGTGAGTTTAGAGCGCTAGGCCCACACGGTAGCCGCCGACTTTAGTCCCTGCTTGGCCCAGCGTTCGCCGGCTAAAGCCGACGGCTACCGGGCGTTCGAGCGCGGTTTGCGCGTGTCGGCGATTTGCTCGAAGTAGAGCTTAATCATTCGCGCGTAGTCGTCGCCGTAGCGAGCTTTCATTTGCTGAGTGATCTTCGTCTGCACTTCACCGGGAAGTTCGCCCCACTTCTTGCCGCTGTACTGAGCCAGCTCTTTGGGCAATAAGCGCGTGTCGACCGCGCCGCCGCCGGGTGCCCCGCGCTCGCTGGGGTTGGACGGGCTACGCGGCTGCATGGCCTGAGCCAACTGCTGGGCGGCCTGTTGCAGATTGTTGGCAGCCTGCTCCATCGCTTGCTGGGCTTCGTTCGGCTGATTGCCCTGCATCGCCTGGTTGGCTCGACGCATCTGGTTGCGGGCTTGCTGCACGGCCCGGCCCGCTTGTCCCGAGGGTGAAGTCGGATTGGCCTGCTGAGCGGCTTGCTCGGCTTGTCGAGCCGCCTGTTCCAGGTTGCGGGCAGCTTGCTCACGCTGCTGCTGGGCCGCTGACTGATTGCCCTGTCGACTCAGGTCATTGGCCGCTCGCATCTGCTGCTCGGCCTGACGAGCCGCCTGAGCAGCCTGGCGTGTTGGATCAGACGATGACCCAATTTGTTCCAGCTCGCGGCCCAGCTCACCGGCCTGACGAGACAGTTCGGCCTGTCGGGATCGTTGTTGGGCCCGTTGGGCCGACGGATCGTTGGCCGATGGCTGGGCTTGCTTGTTCAACGCTTCCTGACGCTGAGCCAAGCGGCGCGCCTGCTCCAGCGTATCGCCCTGAGCATTCTCGCCGCGTGGTGTTTTAGCTAGCTCGTTGGCTAACTGCCGGAAGCGCTCGGCGGCCTGCCGCCCCGCCTCCTGAGCGCGCTCCAACGCTCCCGCTTGCCGGTTACGAGCGGCCTCCTGGCTGGATCGGCCAGCTTCACTAGCACGCTGAGCCGACGACGCCTGTTCGCCCTGCTCTCGGGCCACCTCACGGGCAAGCTGCTCAGCCTGCCGAGCGATGTCGGCCTGCTCCTGAGCGAGCTTGCGGCTTGCTTCCTCGGTGCCGGCGTTTGGGGGCTGCTGCCGCTCGGCACGCAACTGCTCGCCGCTCTGTCGAGTGGCGTCGCGGAGCTGACGTTGTTGCTGGGCCAGCTGCCGGGCCATTTCTGCCTGCTCCTTGCTGGGCAGCGCCTTGCTCGGCTCAGATTTCGAGGGATCGGCTCCCAGACGTCGAGCTAGTTCGTTGAGTTTCTTCGCTGCCTCGTCCATAGCCCGCTGGCTTTCCGGACTTGTCGGACCTTGTTTAGAGGCTTCTTCGGCGGCACGGCGGGTACTCTCGACTGCCTGGCTTCGTTCTTGCGGCCGTTCCTTGGCCTCGAGATTGTGTGTCTCGTCGGCCAGCTGTCGCTGAGCGCGGCGTAGCTGGTCTTGTTGCGGTTTGCTCAGGTCCGGCTCGCGGGCTTGCTCGGCTAGGTCGCGTTGCCGACGGGCCAGCTCAGCAGCCTTTTCGTCGATCGGCTTTTGTCCTGCCAAAGCCTGTGCTAGTCGCTCCAGCTCACGCTTGGTATCGGCCTGACGGGCCTGCGCCTCGGGCCGGTTCCGTTGCGTCAGTTGCTCCTGAGCCTGCTGGGCCGATTCTCGGGCGCGATCCCGACGCGGTTCCTGGCCGGGAGTGTCGAGTTTTTCCAGTCCCTTGGCGACCTCTTCTTGCTTACGAGCGGCTTCGGGCAACTTGCTGGCATCCTTGGCCAGGCGAGTGGCCTCGTCCTGATCGCGCGAGAGTTTCGACAACTCCTTGCGGGCCTGGGCCAGCCGTTCCTCTAGCGACGGCATCTTGTTGGAAAGCTCCCGCAGCGACTGGCGGGCCTTCTCCATCGCGTTCTGGGCGTCACCGAAGTTCTTCTGTTCGATCGCCTGCTCGGCCTTGCTTAGGGACTCCTCGGCCTTTTTCTTCTCGGCCTGTAGCTCAGCTTTGTTGGGCACGGAGAGTTTCTCGGCGGCCTCGCGCACGGTCTGCTGTTCGCGGCGCAGCCCGGCCAGCTTCTCGTCGCTCTGGCGCACGGCGGGATCGCGCAGCCGTTGGGCGATGTTCTCCTCAATGCGAGCCAGTTGCCGAGCGGCCACCTTGGGATCGCGGGCCAGCTCCGCGCCGCGCTCCAGGTCGGCGGCCAGTCGATCCAGTTCACGAGCGGCACTGTCTTGCTGCTGAACGGCTTGGTCGGTCTTGCCCTGCTGCAACGATTCGGCGGCTTTTTTGGCGTCGGCGGGCTGCAACGGTCGAGCGAGGTTAGCGCGGGCCGGATTGGCCGTGTCTTGGGCCAGGGCTTCCGCCTTCTTCGCTAACTCCTGCTGCTTACGGGCCAGCTCGGCTAGCCGTTCGCGTTCACGGTGTTTTTCGGTTTCCTCGCTGGCCTGAGTCAGGTCTCGCTGGGCCTGGGCCAACTCGCGCGCTTTCTCGGCGGCCTGTTTGGCTAGTTCGGCGCGAGCTTCCTCCAGAGCCTTTTTCAACGCGGGGTTCGACTCGGTCAGCTGTTGCAACTCGCGGGCCACCTCTTCCTGTTGCCGTTGCAGCTGGGCCGTCTCCTCAGCAGAGCGGTCCTGCTTCTGCGCCTGTTGTTCGGCCTGTTCGGCGAGTTGCCGTTGACGATCGGCCAACGACTCGATCCGTGCCTGAGCCTGTCGTTCCTTGGCCAGCTGAGCGTTCAGGTCGCGCATCCGATCGACCCGAGTCATGGCCCGATCGAGTTCGTCCATCGCCTCCTGGAACTTCTGATCGCGCTCGCCGGACCGCGTTCCGGGCTTCGAGGCCTCTTGCAGCCGTTGCTCCGTTTCGCGCATCTCTTGCCGGGCCACATCCCGGGCCTGCTCAGCGAGCTTGTCGCCGCCCGGGTCCTCGCTCATCTCTCGGGCCAGTTCGCGCAGAGCCTTTTCGGTCTGCTGATTCAGCTGCTTGGCCTCGTCAACGCGCTTTTGATCGCGCTCGTTGAGCGACTCTTCCTGGCGGGTGTCGGCTTTGATGCTCAGAATCTTGCGTTGTTCCTGCTTAAGGTTGGCGAGAATCTCGTCGAGCTTCTTGTTGATCTCGTCACGGCGAGCGCGAATGTCCTGCTCCTTCAGCGAGCCGCCCTCGGCGACGATGCGGAGTTTGAGCCAACCCTCCGCGGGATGATAGCCGACGTGCGGACCACCGAACTCCTTCGGGAAGTTGTCGCGGAACCGAATCCGATAGTGCAGTTCCTGCCCGACCTTGACCTTGCCGGCCAGGGAGAAGTTCAACTTCCCCACCGCTTCGCGACTGCCTTCCAGAGCCATCGGCTCGACATGTGGGTTCGGTTCGTTGTCCACCCGATATTCCAACTCGGCCCCGGCAACGGCGATGTCGTCCGCCAGGCGAATCTCCAGCGGCAGTCGATCGAACTCGCGCGCGGCGCGGGGCCCCTCGGGACCGACGAACCGCAAAGCAGCGGGCGGCTGATCGACGCGAACACTGATCGCTCCGCCGTCGCGCTCGGTGCGAACCTGATGCTCAGCATCGAGCAACAGCCGATAGCTACCCAAGCGTTCGGCGCGAAAGACGTGCCGGGCCGCCGTGCCGTCTTCGGCCAGAGTCAGCGGAATCAGCGTCGGCACCTCGCCGGGTGTGGTCCACTCTAGAGTCGCGGCCACGGCAGGCCGGGTGAAACGAAACTCCAGAGCAATTTGGCTATATTGCAGACAGGCAATATCTACCATGCCCGCCACCACTTCGCCGTCGATCACGCTGGCGGCGTAGCTCGGCGGAGTCACGGTGACTTTCGGGCTATCGGGGGCCAGCTCGACCGGCGTGACGGCACTGATGGTGTACTCATCGCTGCGAGCATTGCCCGCCTCGACATGGTAGCGAACGTCTCCCGGCACACGCAGGGCGGCAGAGTAGCGGGCCGGCTCGGCCTCGTCAGGCAACAGGTCGTAGCGGCTGGTGCCCTGCTCGCCGACCACGACTAGTGCGGCCTTGCGTGGTAGTTGGAGATCGTCGCGCGGGAACAACAGCGCCGAGATCGTCAGCGGTCGACCACAAGCGGCGAAGACATCACCGGGTTCAACTTGGAAGGTGAAGTCGGCAGGCGGGGCGGGAGTGTGCCAGGGGACGAAGAAACGCTGAGCGAGTCGGCCATACTTCGCCGGGGCCACCGCTGCCGGAGCCAGCGTCGCCAGCACGACCACGGCAGCCAGTCCAGCGACCAGCGCCGTTGAGCGCCAAGGAATCGCCGCCGTCACGTCGAGCTTGCCAGTCCGGGCGTCGGTCTCCTGCACCAATAGCGCGATCAACTCCGGCGAGCCGTTGCCCGACTCGGCATTCTGGCACAACTCGACCGAGGACGTGAGTCGTTCGCCCAGTTCGGGGAACCGCGCCTCGATGACGGCGGCCAGTTCGGTCGCCTCAAACGGACGAATCAGCCGACGTGCCAAGCCCACGAGAAAGAGACCGCCGACCGCGCACCAAACGGCGAGCAATCCGCCACGCACCGCAGCCGGCAGCGACTCGCGGAGCAAGTAATCGCCCAGCAGTGCTGCTCCCGCCAACAAAGCCAGCGTCAGAGCCAGCCAGCTGATTCCTCGGAGAAAGTAGTACCGACGAATGCGTCGAGCAACCTCGACGAGACGCGCGTGTAGCGAGGCAGGCAACGGCACGGTCATCGACATGGCGACATCCTCTGTAGAGAAGTCCGGCGAAGCTGGTTTGAATTGTAAACCCCGCGCACGGCCCCACGCAAGGAGTTCGCCGACGATTTCTTCTCGTCAGTTCTACGCGGCACATTTTTAACAGTTAAGCGATCGACAAATTCCTTATTGCTGAGGAAGCGAAATCACTTAGACGGACTACTGACCGCCGAGCGATTCCATCGCTTGCCTGTCGATTTTTCGACTCAGCGCCGCGCGTAGTTGGCGCATACAACGAGACGAAGCGACCTTCCCCCATGGAGGCGGATGATGGAACCTGGCCCAGAGCGGGATGAATGGCTGATGGCGCAAGTCGCATTCGGACGCGCCGATCTACTCGAACCGCTGGTACGCCGCCATGCCACTGGCTTGCTCACTTTTCTGACCCGGATGATCGGCGATCACCATCGCGCCGAGGAGTTGTTTCAGGAAGTCTTTCTCACCGTCTGGCTGAAGCGAAGACAATACGAACATCCCCGACCGTTTCGTCCCTGGTTGTACACCATCGCCCTGAACCGCTGTCGGGCTGTGTTCCGCCTGCGCACGCTGGCTCCCTCCGCCCTGGGCAACCACGAACCGCTTTCGACGTTCCGCTCGCCGGAGGAACAGGTCATTACCGCCGAGCAGGCCGACCATGTGAATCGAGCCATCACTCATCTGCCGCCGCAGCAGCGGGCCGTCGTCGTGCTGCGCGTCTGGCAGCAGCTCCCCTACGCACGCATTGCCGAGATCGTCGGCTGCACTGAGGGGACGGTTCGTTCCCACATGCACCACGCGCTGGCCACGCTGCGCACTCTGCTGGAACCGATCATTCAGGCGCAATTTGCGCCGGACTCATAAACATAAAGGATTTCTCCCATGTCCATTGCCAACGAACACGTCGATCAGCTGGTCGATGATTTTGTTCATGAGAACCTCTCCGCTGAGGAGGCGGCTCGGGTGCAACGTCACTGTCAGACCTGTCCCAGTTGTGCCCGCGCGCTGGAGCAAGCTCGACGTCGGCTGAGTCTGTTGCAGGCCATGCCGCCCACCGAGGCGTCGTCGCAACTAGTGCGAACCACTCTGGACCGCATCGATGAGGCCAACCAGCCCAGCCACTTTCGCCGACGTCTGGGGCTGGGGGTATTCGTGGCGTTGGCGGCGTCGGCGCTGCTGCTCACCTGCGCCCATCTCTACTATGCCACGCTCAGACCCAACAGCATCGATCTGACCTTACTGGGCCAGCGCGAATGGCTAGCGGCGACCACGGCCGCACTCCGCATCCAACTCGTCGATCGTGGCTCCAGGCAGGCCATGGCCGGTATCCCCGTGGTCATCACCCTGCGCGATCGCCAGGGACGGGCGCAAGAACTGGCCAGCTTCACCACCGATCAGACCGGCAGCGGTGGTCCGCGCTTGGAACTGCCCGACTGGCCCGAGGGTAACTACGATCTCGAAGTCAGCGCGCGCAATGCCGCCGGCACGGAAACGCTCACCCGCGCAGTTCGGCTCAAGCGGTCGTGGAAGCTGTTGCTCAGTAGCGATAAACCCGTCTATCAACCCGGACAAAAGATCCTGCTTCGCGGCCTGGCTCTGCGTCGGCCCGACCTCAAACCGGTCGGGGAACGCAACGCCGTCTTCACGCTGATCGATCCGCGTGGCAACGTGCTGTTCAAGCACCAGCAGCCGACCAGCCGGTTCGGCATTGCCAGCGCCGAGTGCGAACTCGATCGCGAGATTCAGGAAGGCACATACACCGTCACTTGCAACCTCGAAGGCACCGAGAGTCGCCTCGCCGTCGAGGTACGCCGCTACGTCCTGCCCAAGTTCAAGGTCACAGTTCGCCCTGATCGTCCTTATTATGCCCCCGGCGCATCCGCGAAAGTTCGTCTCCAAGCCGACTACTTCTTCGGCAAACCCGTCGCCAACAGTCGCTTCGATTATGAGATCTACACCCGCAACGGTCAGGCGATCGCCACGGGCAATGGCACCACCAACGACGACGGAACCGGCGAGATTAAGCTGACGCTTCCGGCCAACCTGGCGGGTCGGCCCGACGATGGCGGCAACGTCCGCGCCGTCGCCACCGTCCAGGTGACGGATCCAGCGGGTCAAGCACAATCGGCTACCGCCGAACTACTCGTTGCCGCGTCACCGATTGTCGTGCAGGTGATGCCCGAGGCGGGCCAACTTGTCTCCGGGGTGTCCAACAAACTGTATCTGCTCGTCAGCCGACCCGACGGTGAGCCGTTGCCCAACGTGAACGTCAAGCTGACCAGTGACACGATCGACCTGGACGCCACGACCGATTCGCGCGGCGTGGCCACGCTCTCGTTGATGCCGCCTGGCTACGACTTCGCCTGGACCGTCCAGGTGCGCGACTCCGCCGGCGAGTTGCTCGGACGAGCCACGGGCCATCTTCGCAGCGGGTCGATCTCGGAGGACTTCCTCGTGCGGCTCGATCGCGCCGTCTATCAGGCCGGACAGACGGTGACGCTGACCGCGCTGGGCGCCGGGGTTGAGCCGATCTTTCTCGATCTGATCAAGGATGGTCAGACGATGTTGGCCCAGCAGGTGGAGCTGAGCGACGGCAAAGGTGAACTCGTCTTCGATCTACCCGCCGAGCTGTTCGGCACGGTGCAGCTGGTCGCCTATCGTTTCGTCGGACCGCAGGGACTGCCGCTGCGGAAGTCGCGCGTCGTCTACATCGCCCCGCCGGACGGGCTGCGGATCGAGGCGGCGCTGGATCAGCGAGAATACCGACCTGGAAAGGAGGCAATTCTGTCGCTGCGACTCTTCGACGACAAGGGCCGACCAACTCCCGGAGCGGTCTCGCTCTCGGCAGTCGATGAGGCGGTCTTCGCCGTCTTGAAGCAGAAGCCGGGCATCGAAAAGACGTTCTACACCCTGGAACAAGAGTTGCTCCAACCAGTCTACACGATCTATCCCTGGCAGCCGGAGGAGGATCCAGCGGTGATTCCGCGCGATCAAGCGCTGTTCGCCGCCACCGCCCGCGCCACGGACCCGGCCAGCCTCTCCGGGGCAAGCAGCGGCGAGAGTGTGGCTCAGCTGACCCCGTCGGAATCGCACTCCCTGGCCGTGCGGAGCTTACCCATCAAGGAGGAAACCATCCGCCAGTTGAAGTCGGCCCGGCTCGATCTGGTGAAACGTGGTTGGGGGGCGCTGATCCTGGTCTCGCTGTTGTGCGGCTACATCGCGCTGTGGATGGTGGTGCCGGTCCTCGACATGCTCAAGTTCCACGCCATCGGCCTGGGCGGACTGATGTTCTTCGCCGGCTTCGCCTACCTGTTCTTCGGCGTTTCCGCTCTGCGTACCTTCAAGCAAGCCGGCTCGGCAATGGAAACGGCAAGAATGGCACCGCGTGACATGAAGAGCGAGGCTGGCGGCGACGGCTCCGGCGGCCCACGGCTGCCGCGCGTTCGCAGGGATTTCCCGGAAACGCTGCTGTGGAAGCCGGAACTGATCACCGATAACGAAGGCCGCCTTCCGCCGTTACGGATTCCGCTGGCCGACTCGATCACGACCTGGCGGCTCAGCGCCTCTGCCGTCGATGCCGACGGTCGACTCGGTGCGACGCATCTGCCGATCACCGTGTTCCAGCCGTTCTTCGTCGATCTGGACCTGCCGGTGTCACTGACACGACGAGACGAGGTCGAGGTGCGTGTCGTGGTGCATAACTATCTAGATCAGCCGCAGAAGGTGACATTGACTTTGACCGAGGCCGCTTGGTTCACGTTGCTGGGCAAGCCGGTGCAGGAACTGGAACTGGCCCCGCGCGAGGTCCGGGCCGCACGCTACTGCATTCGCGTCAACCAGGTCGGCGACCATCCGCTCAAGGTGATGGCTCAGGCCGGCGAGGTCGGCGACGCCATCGAACGACGCATCGAAGTCATTCCCGATGGCACCCGGATCGAGTCGGCCTTCTCCGGCCAGCTGGCGTCGCCGATTGAGCAGCGGCTCACGGTTCCCGCCGAGGCCATCGAGGGCAGCGTCAAAGCGTTGGTGAAACTCTATCCCAGCGGCTTCAGTCAACTGGTCGAGGGGATGGAGAACATCTTCCGCATGCCGTCGGGCTGTTTCGAGCAAACCTCGTCCACAACCTATCCCAACATTCTGGCCCTGGACTACATCCGGCGAAACCGCATCGTGGCCCGCGAGGCGGAGGCCAAAGCACGGCAGTACATCCACCTGGGCTATCAGCGATTGATCGGCTTTGAGGTGCCCGGCGGCGGCTTCGACTGGTATGGCCGGCCACCCGGCAACGTGACGCTCACCGCCTACGGACTGATGGAGTTCGTTGACATGGCGCGCGTTCATGACGTGGATCCGCGACTGATCGAACGAACGCGACGTTGGCTGTTGAATCAACGGCAACCCGATGGCAGCTGGGCCGCCGATCAGCACGGAGTACACCTGGCTGGCACTTACGGCGAGAAGGACGTCCGTCTAGCGACGACGGCCTACGTTCTATGGGCGGTGGGTAGTTCCAACGCGCCCGAGCCGTTGGACACGACGATCGACTGGATCCTCAACCATCGTTCTGAGGATATTCAAGATCCACATACGCTGGCTCTGGTCTGCAACGCCCTGCTTGCTGTCCAGGCCGATGCCGCCAAGGTGTCGCCCTATCTGGATCGCCTCGCCGCCTTGGCCCAACGTTCCGACGACGGCAAATTCATCTACTGGCAGAAACGGGAGGGCCAGCACACCTTGTTCTACGGCAGCGGCAACGCCGGACAAATCGAGACGACGGCTCTGGCGACGTTGGCCCTGATGCAGGGCAAGCAACATCCCCAGCTGATGCGCGGTGCCCTGACCTGGATCGTCGCCAACAAGGATCCGCACGGTACCTGGCATTCGACCCAGTCCACGGTGCTAGCGTTGAAGGCGCTACTGGCGAGCAGCTCGGCGGCGGGCGAGGCACAGCAACGCCGACTCACCGTCCAACTGGGTCAGCATACTCAGCAGATCGTACTCCCCGCCGATCAGTCCGAGGTCCTCAAACAGATCGATCTGTCGAGCCATCTGACCGTCGGCGAGAATCTCCTACGACTCAGCGAGCAGACGAAGACCGGCATCAACTACCAGATCGTCTTCCGCTATCATGTCCCCGGCAATCCGCCTCAGCAGCGCGAGCCGTTGGCCATCAACCTGGACTACGACCGCACCGAGTTGAACGTCGGCGGAACGGTCACCGTCAAGACAAAGATCGTCAATCAACAGGCGGCGACCGCGGCAATGGTCATGGTCGATCTGCCGATCCCGCCCGGCTTCGCCATCGACCCCGAGGATTTTCAGACGTTGGTGAACGAGCGGAAGATCGAGCGTTTCCAGCGGATGCCGCGCAGCGTGCTGCTGTATCTGCGGAGCCTGGAGCCGAACAAGCCGTTGGAATGGACCTACAAACTGACGGCCACTTCGCCAGTGCGAGTGACGGCTACCGGAGCGCAAATCTACGAGTATTACGATCCGCAAAAGCGAGGATTCAGCCCTGCCAGGCCGTTCACCATCCGCGTGGGCAAGTAGGAGGTGGGTCACGTCGTGGCGGCTTACACGCCCAGGCGGCGGAGGGCCTCGCGGTTCAGTTCGATGCCCAGACCGGGCTTGTCCGGCACGGTCAGAAAGCCCTCGGCATCGGTCAGTCCGCCGCCTTTCACGCAATCGGGTAGGATTTAGTGAACAAATCACTCCTCAACTCAGGACTTCAACCGTCAGACCGGTGAACGAACTGAGGCGGGCGTCGGCAGTCAGGAAAATCTTCGCTCCGTGTTCGGCTGCTGCAGCGAGTTGCAGGGCGTCCATCGGTTTGAAATGGTTCGTGGCACGGATGCAGGCAGCCCGGTCACAGACCGCCGCGGTGACAGCAACAACATTCATCAACCCAAAAAAGGTGCGGAAGTCGGCTTCCACAGCCGCATCGCCCGATTTTAGAGGTCCAACCAGACATTCCATCCTGGTCAGATCGCTGATCATCAGCGTGTCGCCTGCAACTCGTGCAGTGGCAAGCCGGGTGCGAGCTTTCAGGCCGAAGATCGGGTGCTGCTCAACCGTGTAAATCACAATGTTAGTATCCAGATAGACGATCATTGCGGCTCCGTCGAGCTTCGTTGCTGGCGGGTCTGCGAACATTCCTGGTGGATCTGTTCGAGCGCTTGCATCCGCTCCTCGTCCTGTTGGCGGGCCTGCTCCAACTCCGCGTCGATCTGTTCCTTTGTCCGGGGGATGTGACCGCGAGCGCGTTGCCCGGCCCAAATGCGCTCCAGAACTTGCCAGACATCGGTTTGCGTCAGGTCAGACACAAGCTCGACAGTCACCTTTACTCTTCCAGGCGGCAGGTTGGGTTTTTGATCCAGCACGAGGGTGCCGTCCTCCCGCAGAGTGCCTTGAACCTCGAAGGGTTGGGTAGCCACGATACTTCTCCTATTCTTTGAGTCATTTTATCATTTTACTACCGTTTCGCCGTCCAGAGTTGCTCTACACGCCCAGGCGGCGGAGGGCCTCGCGGTTCAGTTCGATGCCCAGACCGGGCTTGTCCGGCACGGTCAGAAAGCCCTCGGCATCGGGGCGGAACGGCTCAGTGATGATCTCGTCCAGGTAGACGCACGGAGTCAGATACTCGACGTAGCGGGCCACCGGTAAAGCCGCCGTCAGGTGCAGGTCGGCGGCCAGTCCCACAGCAGTGTTCCAGCCGTGCGGCACCAGCAAGATGTTGTGGTCATAGGCCAGCCAGCCAATCCGCCAGGCTTCGGTCAGTCCGCCGCACTTGGTGCAGTCGGGTTGGATGATGTCCACCGCGCCACGCTCCAAAAAGGGACGAAAACTCTGGCGGCGCGTCAGCACCTCGCCGGTGGCAATCGGCACTGGAGAATGCCGCCGCAGTTCCACATAGCCTTCCAGATCGTCGGGAGGCAGCGGCTCCTCGAACCAGACCACGTCATACTCAGCCAGCATCTTCGCCGTGTTCAACGCCCACTTGTAGCCGTGTGGCCAGAACTGCTCGCTGCCGCCGGCATCGACCATTAGTTCGACATCGGGACCAACTGTTTCCCGGGCCGTGCGGATCAACCGTTCGTCGGTCCGCCGATCGCGTCGGCCAAACGGCCGCCAGCCGAGTTTGATCGCCTTGAACCCTCGAGCCACGGTCGCTTGCAGCGTCTGGCGGAGCTGGTCCGGCTCGTCGAACAGGATCGAGCCATACGGCTTGATGCGTGAGCGATAGTTGCCGCCCAGCAAGCGCGAGACCGGCTGCTTGGTGATCTTGCCGAACAAATCCCACAAGGCGATGTCGATCCCGCTGATAGCATGTTCGACCGCACCGCCTCGCCCCTGCCAGAAGCACGACTGACGCAGCTTCTCCGTCACCCGGGCTGGTTCCTCGGCGTGTTCACCGATCAGGTGTGGCCGCAACAGTTGCACAGCGGCGACAATGAGCGATTTACTGGTCATGCAGCTGCCCACGCCGGTCAGTCCCTCGTCGGTGTGGACCTCGACTAGGGTGTTCAGCTCCTCCTCGGGTGGGTTGCCCTGTGGCCAGCCGCCATCGACGGTGCCACCACTCAAGCCAATAATAGTCACATCAACGATCTTCATACTAGGTTTCCTGAAGTCTGTTGGAGCTGCCGATCTCGGGCGACGATTCCGGCCCAGAGTCGGGCGACGATTCCGGCCCAGGGTCGGGCTACGATTCCAGCCCAGGGTCGAGTAGAATAGCCGGCATGGACAGTCTCACGTTTCTCGAACGTCTGGACAAGGCTCGACCTCAGCCGTTTTATGTGTTGCACGGCGACGAAGAGTTTCTCAAACGGCAGGTCAAGCTAGGGTTGCGTCGGCTGATTCTCGGCTCTAGCGACGACGACTTTGCCCTGAGCAACCTCTCCGGAGACAAGGCGACGCTGGCCGAGGTGCTGACCGAATTGCAGACGTTGCCATTCCTCGCTCCGCGTCGGCTGGTCGTGGTTGAGCAAGCCGAACCGTTTGTCACTCGGGAGCGGGCCAAGCTAGAGAAGCTGTTCGCCGAGCTTAAGGACAAGACGAATCCTACCGGCGTGCTGGTGCTGGAGGTATCGACCTGGCCAGCGAACACCAAACTGGCCCGTGCCACCCCCGATGTGGCCTCGATCAGCTGCAAAGCGCCGGCGTCGGTGCAGTTGCCGCAATGGTGCGTTACTTGGTGTCTTCAGGCCCACGGCAAGCAGCTGACGCAAGCAGCGGCCAAACTTCTGGTCGATCTGGTTGGCCCTGAGATGGGAATTCTCGATAAAGAACTGGAGAAGCTGGCCGTCTACGTCGGGTCGGCTCCGAAGATCGAGGCCCGGGACGTCGACGTTCTCGTCGGCCAAAGCCGAGTCGAAAGCGCTTGGCAGGTGTTTGAGTTAATTGGTAAAGGACAGTCAGGCGAGGCTTTGTCGTTTGTGCAACGGTTGTTCGATCAGGGCGAGGATCCGCTGCGGCTACTTGGGGCGTTCAGTCTGCAACTGCGACGATTGGCTCAAGCAGCGCGGCTCAACGCCCAGGGGGTGGGACTGCAAGAAAGCCTGACCCGAGCCGGCATCCCCAATTTTCCCGCGGCACGTCAATCGGCAGAGCAACAGATGCGTTACCTGGGTCGACGCCGACTCGACCGCCTTTATGACTGGTTACTAGAGACCGATGCTGGCATGAAGGGCGGCAGCCAGCTCCCTCCAACCACCTTGCTAGAGCGGCTGGTTGTTCGCCTGGCAAGACCTCGAACCTGAATTCTCTCCATGAGCGACCTTCCTCGTCTGTTGATTACCATGGGCGACGTGGCCGGTGTCGGTCCCGAAATCATCGCCCGAGCCTGGCCCGAATTGCTGGAGTTTTGCTCACCGGTGATCGTCGGCGATGCCAACTGGCTGGAACTGGCCCTGCAACTGATCGGAGCCTCGGCCCAGGTGACCCCAGTGAAATCGCTGCGTGAACAAGTCCCGACTCCTACGCTGATTCCCTGTTGGAATCCGTCCAAACAAGATCTCAGCGGGGCGGCTCCGGGAATCATCCATGCAGGGGCGGGCAAGGCGGCCTACGACTTCCTGGTGGCGGCCATCGATCGCACTCTGGCCGGCGAAGCCGACGCTATCGTCACCGCCCCATTACACAAAGAAAGCCTACGAGCCGGCGGCGTGCCCTACCCGGGGCATACCGAGATTCTCGCCGCCCGCACCAAGACCAAACAGTTCGCCATGGTGCTATACGGCGACGAACTGGCCGTGGCCCACGTCACCTTGCACCTGGCCTTGCGGGAGGTGTTCCAGCATCTAACCGTGGCCGCGGTGTTGGAGAAAATCCGTCTGCTCGATCAGCTGTTGCCACGTCTGATTGGCCGACCGCCGCGCTTGGCTGTGGCCGGACTCAATCCCCATGCTGGCGATGGCGGACTGTTCGGCGACGAAGAGGCCACAATCCTGACGCCGGCTGTCGAGCGTGCCATCGAGGAAGACATCGAGGTCACTGGTCCGCTGCCGGCAGATACGCTGTTTGTCCGGGCCCACCGCGGCGAGTTCGACGGCATCATTGCTCCGTATCACGATCAGGGCCACATCGCCATGAAGCTGCGTAGTGGCTTTCGCTGTGTGAACATCACCGCCGGCTTACCGATTGTTCGCACCAGTGTGGCGCACGGCACAGCCTTCGACATCGCCTGGCGCGGCCTGGCCGATCCCTCCAGCCTGGTCGAAGCCGCCCGCCTGGCCACATTACTAGCACAATCAAGATCTAAGAAGTAATTATATATTGGCTCACTCTCTGGATCATAGTCACGATGGCCCATTGCGAGTGACGATCGCACGTCATAACATACCGCCGTTGCTTCGACCCGAGGTACCTTGATGATGATTGGCCCGATCCTGTATCAGGAATGGTTGCTCGGCGGTCGGCGGAATCGACTGCACATGTTTCGCTGGATCTACGCGGGCTGGCTGGTTCTGCTGGTGCTGTGGTATTTCCTCCAATTCCTCTCCGAAGAGGCGATGTTGGCGCAGATGCGGTTGTGGAGCGGAGGCGGTCCTGATCGCCAGGTCAGCGCGGTGGAGGTGGTCGGCGCACGCTTCGCCAACTTCTTTATCTGGCAACAGGCCCTGTTGACTTTCTTGGCCGTGCCCATCTTCACCTGTGGTGCCATCGTCGACGAGAAACGCAACGGGACGTTGCAGTATCTGATGCTCTCGGAGATGAAAACCTGGCATTTGTTGCTGGGCAAGTTGATCGGCAGGCTCGGCCAGACGACGTTGTGGCTGATGGCAGGCTGGCCGATTTTCGCGCTGCTGGCCGGCTTCGGTGGTGTGGACCCGAGGACGATGCTCCTGTTGCTCGCGGGCTTGCTGGCCCCGATGTTCGGCGTCGCCGCAATCAGTCTGCTTGCCTCGGTTTGGTGCCGACAGACTCGCGAGGCTGTGCTAGCGGTCTACATGCTGTTGGTCGTCGGCTGGCTAGCGATCCGTATCTTCGGCGGACCGTTTCGGATTCTCGATCCGTTGTGGGTGCTGGAGCCGACCTGGAACGAGTTTGGCCTTCGCGATCTCTCGCTGGCGTTGCAGCGGCTCGGTCTGGCCTGGGCGGGATATGGCGTCCTCGGGCTGACTGCTTTTGTCGTCGCGGCCGTGACTCTGGACCGAGCCTATCAACGTGAGTTGGCCGACGTTCGCCGAGAGCGGCTGCGTTGGTACTCCGTCGATCGAGAACCGATCACGGATACGCCGATCCGCTGGCGCGAACAGCACGTCGAGGGACTGGCCCTGAACGCCACCCTACGACGGATTCCGCACTGGCTGTCGATCCTGGCGGTGGCGCTGCTCACGAGTGTGTCGTCGCTGTTGATCCTGCGTAACGCGATGGCTCCGGGAGCCGCGTGGGAAGATCTGTTATCGGCCATGATGCATCTGAATCTTCGCAAGATGACGATGCTGCTGCCAACTGCGAGCCAGGGGTTCATGCTGCAGGGCATCGTGGTGATGTTGCTGGCGAGCCTGATCGTCGGTGTGCGCTGTGCCGGGGCCATCACCCAGGAACGCGAACGCCACACCTGGGAGGCCGTGCTGTTGACACCGATCTCGGCGGGACAGATCGTGCAGGGCAAACTCTGGGGCGTCGTCGGGGCCAGCACTTGGTATCTGCTGGCCTATGCCGCCCCCGCGTTAACGCTGTCGGCTCTGGCTGGTCCGATGGCCCTGCTGTACACGCTGGCTTGGCTGCCGGCCACGGTGTTGGCGATGTACTTCATCGGAGCCGCCGGACTGTGGTGTTCGGCGCGGTCGACCTCGTCGTGGCGGGCACTGCTGCAAACGATGGGATTCGGCTACGTCGGCGGGCTGATGATGTTCGCGCTGTCTTCGCCGGCCATCTTTGCCGTCCTTATCGTGCTGATTCTGCTGCTCTACTTTGCCGATCTCTACATGGGCACTACTTTCGCCAAGTTGTGTTTGAGCAACATCACTTACACCTACCGCGTCTTTTTCTTCGCCTCCGCCGCCAGTCTGGTCGTTCTCTTCTGGTTGCTGGCTCGGTTCTTTAACAACGGAACCCAGCGCTGGATCGCCGACCGTGAGCGCACCCGCTTTCAGTTCCCCGATCCGCTGTACAACGCGCGTGGCCCAGGTCAACTGAAGGTGAAATAACCAGCGCGAAGAATCTACACGCCGAGCCAGTCCCAGAATGAACTTTTTACAAGGCGCAGACGCCGATCGAGCGCCAACGCCAAGATCCAGTCATTTCGTATGCCCTGATCGCGTCACGACTTGCACGATCCGGAGAACTCCCGAACAATTCTGGCACGGAAGCTGCATTAGTTAATGTCGCAACCAGGGAGAACGCGAGCGGGTGGAGGGCAAAGCGATGAATCAGCGCGAGATGAATTTATTGTGGATGCGAGACATCCTGGAACACTTGACCACGAACCGACAACTGTTGGAAGGAACGGAAGACCCCAACACGATGCGCGTGTTGACTGAAGCCATGCTGCGTGACCTGGAACGCTGTCAGCGAGTGTGCGAAGTACTGCACCGCCGCTGCTCGTCGGGGCTTGCGGCCGTATCGACCACCTAACCCCCTAGCTTCCCCCTGGCCGACCACTCTTCCCCCAGAGTGGGCTGCCCGATCCTGGCCCGTGACGGTGACCGGAACGGACGGCAACGGCCTCCTACCCCCAACCCCAACACACTACCACCTTCCCCCTGCCGGCGACTTCCCCGTCGCCGGCTATCTGCTTTTTCACTACCTGACCCTGCGTTCCGCGCTGGCATGTCCACGCTCAGAGACATACCCTGACTAGGCGACACTGTTTTCCAAGAGGATCGACCGTGGATCTCTCTGCCGAGGATATTTTCGCCGCCGCTCTCAGTATCAGCGATCCCGACGAGCGTGAAGCGTATCTCGCTCGGGCTTGTGCCAGCGCGCCGACCATGCTGCGCGAGATTCGCCAGCGGCTCGCCGAACGTGAGCAGGCTCACTTCACGCAACCTGTGGCCTCGGAGCCGCTCCCGCCCACGGTCGCGGAGGTGTTCCTCACTCATATTGGCCCGTATCACCTCTGCGAGAAACTCGGCGAAGGCGGCATGGGCATGGTCTTTCGCGCCGAGCAGTCCGAACCGGTTCGCCGACAGGTCGCTTTGAAGATCATCAAGCCCGGCATGGACTCGGCCCCGATCATCGCCCGTTTCGCTAGCGAACGTCAGTCATTGGCGTTGATGGAACATCCCAACATCGCCCGGGTTCTCGACGTCGGCACGACGCAGACGGGTCAACCGTTCTTCGTCATGGAACTCGTCGACGGCGTTTCGATTACTCACTATGCCGAGCACCACGCGCTCGATCTCCGGCAACGGATCGAGCTATTTATCCAGGTTTGCCTGGCGATTCAGCACGCCCACAACAAGGGCATTATCCATCGCGACATCAAGCCGAGCAACATTCTCGTCTCGCAGATTGATGGCAAGCCGATTCCCAAGGTGATCGACTTCGGCCTGGCCAAGGCGCTGCATCAGCCGAACACGGAGCCCGGCTACCAGACTCAGTTCGGCGCAGTCGTCGGCACGCCTGAGTACATGGCCCCGGAGCAGGCCTCCCTCACCGGCATTGCCGCCGACACCCGAAGCGATGTCTACTCTCTGGGCGTCGTACTGTATCAATTGCTCACTGGCACTACGCCCCTGGCGCGCGAGGAGGCCGGATCGACCGGCATGTCAAAATTACTCCGCCGCGTCGTCACTGACGAACCTGAGAAGCCTAGCACACGTCTTGATTGGCTCGAACGTCCGCGTCTGGCTCGGCAGGTGCGCGGCGAGCTAGACTGGATTGTGCTGAAGGCACTGGAGAAGGATCCCGAACGCCGCTACCAGACCGCCAATGCACTGGCTGAGGATCTACAGCGTTACCTAACCGGCCAGGTCATCGAGGCGGGACCGCCCACTACCTGGTATCGTCTGAGCAAGTTCGCGGCCCGACATAAAGTCGTGCTAACCTTCCTGGCCTTGCTGCTCCTCACACTGGCCACGGCGACGGCGGTGAGTATCCATTATGCCATCGATGCCGAGCGTGAGCGGCAACTGGCCCACACCGCCTTGGAATTCTTGCAAGAGGATCTACTCGGGCAGCCAGGACCAGATTTGCAGGCCCGACCGTGGGAACCCAAACGCCGTTCTCTGCTGCTCACCGAAGCGCTGGACCATGCCGCCAAGGCCCTTCACACTCGCTTTCCTGATCAACCCCGAATCGAAATTGCCCTGCGAAACACCATCGGCAACTCGTATCGAGAGATGGGCGAGATCGACAAGGCCGAGCAGCAACTCACTCTGGCCCTGAAGTTGGCCGAGAATAAGCTCGGGCCGAAACATCCAGAGACATTACAGACCTTGTATCACCTCAGTTGGATTTACGGTCGACAGGACCGCTACAAGGAGTTACTTGACCTGCTACAGAACCGCTTGGTGCCGACGGCTAAGGCGGTACTCGGTTCGCGTCATCGCTTGACTTTGGCCAGTGAACGCGGCCTGGGCTGGACGCTGTTGCTGTTGGGGCGGTTCTCCGAATCCGAAGCGATCCTTCGGCCCACCTTGCAGGCGTTGCGCGAAGTCTGCGGAGCCAACGATCAAGTGACGCTTGATTGCCTCGATGCTTTGGCGACGTGCTACCTGGAGCAGGGCAACTACGACGAAGCTGATCGACTCTTGGCCGAGGCGACGCAAGCCGCCGAACAGCTCGGCGACGATGGCTGGATGTTTCAAATGACAACGAGCATGGGAGTGGCCCTGTTGCGTGCTTGTCAGGAGCGTTTCGCCGAGGCCGACCTGCTGTCCGCTTCCGTGGTGCAGCAGATGGAGAATGAACTCGGCGCGACGCATCCGGAGACGCGCGGTATGATGCGGCAGCGAGCTTGGATTCTGCAACGAGCCGGTCGGGATTCCGAAGCTGGGCAATTGCTGCGCCAGCTCATTCAGCAGGCCGGCATGGTCGAAGGCGAGTCTCCGGAACGGAAAGCGGCCATCGCGGAACTGTATGGAATCTACTTGCTCAAGACCAAGCAGTATCACGACGCGGAATTAGCCTTCCGAGACGTGCTGCGGATTTACCAAAACCTCTACCCCGACAGTTGGCGCGTGGCTCGGGCGCGCTCCGACTTGGGGGCCAGCCTGGCGGAACAGAAACAGTTCGTCGACGCCGAGCCGCTGTTGTTGGACGGCTACCAGCGACTGCAACAACACCAGCAACAGATTCCCGCCTATGACCGTGAATTGCTAGCTCGGGCCCGCAATCGACTCGTTCGACTCTACCAGCTCTGGGACAAACCCAAGCAAGCCCGACAATGGCAGTCCAACCCTTGAACCAGCCAATGCAAGCCAGGCCAACGTCTCCTGCTCTCAATTCTCTCTGTTTCACACCCGCTGAATCCGGCAAGAAGGTTGCAACTTGTTCCGGGGCGCGGTAGCGTGAGAGAGCGGGCTGTTTCTCAACCAGCGGAGATAGCCGAATGACCACGACTAGTTGCGTGATCCGCTATCATCAGCGCGACCAAACCTTGACTGTCCACATCGCGGGACGGGCCACGCTGGTGTTTGGTCTGCCAGTTCGGCACCTCAGCGAACGAGCCATCGCCTCGGGCGTGCGACTCATCCAGTTTGATCTTCGCGACTGTTCGCATCTAGACAGCACCATGCTGGGCACTCTGCTGTCGATCAAGAAGGCGTTGGCTCGGGTAGATGGGGTGCTGATGCTGATCGCTCCTTCGGCGGCTTGCTCGAAGATCCTCTATCAGATGGGGCTGAGCGAACTGTTGCCGATTCAAGACAAGCCGCTGGACAACAACGCGACCTGGATTCAGCTCGATCCGGACTGTACCGACACGCGCTCGTTCAAGCGGAATGTGGTGCAGGCTCACGAGGAACTAGCGGAACTACCTGGTCATTCAGGAGAACAGTTCAAGGCCGTGGTGCAGACCATGAAAAAGGCTGAGGAACCACCGACGGAAGCGGGATCATAAACCGCCGCGCTGATGGATTCTATCTATCTGAGCGGAGGGCGTCAGCCCTCCGTGACACACAAACACACGGAGGACTAACGTCAGAGAACACGGAGGACTAACGTCCTCCGCTGGGAAGCTTAGAAAACGACTCTTCTGAGCGGAGGGCGTCAGCCCTCCGTGCTTCGCGCCAATTCAGCTCTCCGTGCTGACTCAGGCTCCCTTAACCGCGATACGACGCGGCAGGGCAGCTTGCGATTTGGGCAGATGCACCTTCAGCACGCCATCCTTAACTTCGGCGGTAATCTGATCGGCAGCCACGTCCTGGCTGATCAGGAAGCCGCGCGAGAACTCGCCGGGCAGGAACTCCTCGACCAGGGCTCGACCCGATTTCGGCGTGGCCTCTCGACGTGCCTTGACTGTCAGTTCGCCGCGTTCAAAGTGAACGTCCACATTTTCGGCCTTCACTCCAGGTAGATCGACCAGCAGCACCAGTTCATCGGGCAGTTCCAGAATATCTACCGAGGGAGTGTAGGTTACCCGTCGCTGTACTACAGGGTTGCCGTTGGTTTTCGTCACTAACTCGCTCATAAGAGTAACCTCCTCTTTATTCTCTGTTATGATGGAATCGGGATCACTCGGCCTTGACAGCGATCTTGCGCGGCTTGGCCTCTTCCGCTTTGGGCAGCGTCAACTGCAACAGGCCATGTTCCAGCTTGGCCTCGACCTTGTCGGCGTCGATGGGCAGAGGCAGTTTCAGGACGCGCTGGAAGCGGCCAAAGCCGCGCTCCCGACGATGCCAACGGCCCTTCTCCGGCTCCTGGTCCAGCCGCTCGCCTTGCAGCATCAGCTGGTTCTTGTGCGTTACCGAGATCTGAATCTGTTCCTGATTCATGCCAGGCAGTTCGGCCTCAACGTAGAAGGCGTCGGCATCCTCCCAGACATTGACGGGTGGGTAGCTGGGAACCAGGCCGCGGGTCAGGTCGACGCCCCAGCCTTCCAACAAACGATCCATTTCTCCATGTAGTCGATCGAAGTTCGCCCACAGATTCGGCAGAAGTCGTGAGGTGGTCATGTTCAGTCTCCTCCGTTCTATCACCTGCAAGAGGGATTTCGTTCTTCATGTCGCCTAACAGTCCAGCAAGCAGCGTGCCAAACAGCGTGGACATCGGTCGGATCGTCGTAAAAGATGCTGTGAAAATTGGTTGCGACGAGATCGACTCTCCACCGAACCAGCCGTGATGCTGTCAAACCGGCAGGCGGGCGCGTCGCGCTGCAAGAGCAGCCCATTGAACCGAACAACGGAGAAGTGTAGGCTATCTCTCGAAAATCTAACTTTTCTTCTCCTGTCGAGTTCGTCGCCATGCTCGCCAAACTGAACACCTTCGCGCTGGTGGGCATCGATGCTGTGCCGGTCGTCGCCGAGGTCGATACCTCTGTAGGACTGCCCAAGACGGTGTTGGTCGGTCTGCCCGAGGCCGCCGTCCGCGAGAGTGTTCACCGCATCGAACGGGCGCTGGTGAACCTCGGCTACCAACGGCACAACGGCCGAACGGTCATCAATCTGGCCCCGGCGGACTTGAAAAAGGATGCCGGCGCGTTCGATCTACCCATCGCCGTCGCTCTGCTGGTGGCGACCAAGCAGTTGGCTCCGAATTGCCTGAGCGAATACGCCCTAGCCGGTGAGTTGGCCCTGGACGGCACTCTCCGCCCCATCCGCGGCGCGCTGTCGATGGCGATGGCCGCTCAGGCACGAGGGATCGGCAAGCTGATCGTGCCCGCTGCCAGCGCTCGCGAGGCCGCTGTCGTCAAGGCCGTGCAAGTGTTCGCCGTCAAGACACTCGCCGAGGCCGTTGGCATTCTGTCCGGTCAGTTGACGCCGCAGCCCACTCTCGCCGAGGTCGAGCAACTGTTCGCTCAGCTGAACCGCTACGATCTTGACTTCGCCGACGTGCGCGGTCAGGAATTCGCCAAACGGGCCTTGGTCGTCGCCGCCGCCGGCGGCCACAACGTGCTGATGATTGGCTCGCCGGGCACGGGCAAATCGATGCTGGCCCAACGGTTGCCCACGATTCTTCCACCGCTGACTGAAGCCGAGAGTCTGGAGACCACGCGCATCTATAGTGCCACGGGGCGACTCGGCGACACGCCACTGTTGACCTGCCGACCATTTCGCACGCCGCACCACACCATCAGCGAGGCCGGCATGGTCGGCGGGGGCAATCCTCCCACACCTGGGGACATCTCGTTGGCTCATCACGGCGTGTTGTTCCTCGACGAACTGCCCGAGTTTAATCGCCGCAGTCTCGAAGTGCTGCGCCAGCCGCTCGAACAGGGCACCGTCACCATTTCTCGGGCCTTGCGATCAACGACATTTCCGGCCCGGTTTATCCTCGTTGCTGCCATGAACCCCTGTCCGTGCGGCTATCTCGGCGATCCCCGGCACACCTGCAAATGTTCGCCACCGATGATCGAACGCTACATGGGCAAAGTCTCGGGACCAATGCTCGATCGTATCGATCTGCACCTCGAGGTTCCCGCCGTGCCGTTCGACGAGTTGTCGGCTCCGACGGATGGCACCTCTAGCGCGACCATGCGCGAACAGGTTAGCCGAGTTCGCGAGATTCAACGGCAGCGATTCGGCCCGGAGACGGTGACGCTCAACAGCCTCATGGGCACGCGCTTGCTGCGCAAACATTGCGCGCTGGATGCCGAGGGAAAGGAACTGCTACGACAGGCGATGGACGAACTGGGCCTGTCGGCTCGGGCACACGATCGGATTCTGCGCATGGCTCGCACTATCGCCGATCTGGAGAACAGCCACCGCATCCGCTCCGAGCATCTCGTCGAGGCGATTGGCTATCGCAGCCTCGATCGCAAACTGTGGCAGAGGTGATTCTTCGCCCGTCTCTACTCGTGGGCGCGCGGCGCAGCTCCGAACCACAGCGCGCCGCGGACCAGGAATCGTCTACGACAAGTCCAGCTTATCGCCTGCCATCTGGACGGCAAGCGAACGTTAATCTTCTCCCTGTGCCTTGGTATAGCCGGGCTGGCCGTCGAACTCCACCAGCTTTTCGACGTGGACCCAACGATGTTCGCTGGCCAGTCGTCCTAGTAGGGCCAGTAAGTCAGCATCTTGTAGGGAAGCAGCGGCATCGCGCAGCACAAAGCGACAGCGATAATGATCGACACAGTCGATCAGCGTTCCCTTGTCTGGGTAGACTTGAGTGCCGCGGTTAGAGATCATCTTCAGCTTCAGGGACGATCCCTCAGCGAGGGTCTCCAACGCCGGACCGAGTTTGTCCGGAAGCAAGCCGCTTTCCAGGAAAATGTCTGCTCCGATGACCCGGCGCTGCTGGGGGCGGACGCTGACGGGATCGGCGGAAACCCGAGGGATGTTTAACTGTTTGTAAGAACGCGGAGCGATGGTTTTCGGCTCACGTCCAAGGTTGCTGATGATGGCGTCGGTGAAGGCGGTGGTGGTGGTGGCCAGACCGCTGTCATAGCCGACCACGTCGCCGGTTTTGACTTTGCCTTCTTCCAGAGTGACGAACAAAGCATTTTCGATGCGGCGGGCAGCCTCCAATTCGCCGAGATAGCGTAGCATCATGATCGCGCTGCCGATGACCGCGGTAGGGTTGATGACGTTCTTGCCGGCGTACTTCGGCGCGGATCCGTGGACTGCCTCGAAGATGGCCACTTCATTCCCCAGGTTGGCGCTGGGAGCGAACCCGAGTCCACCGATCAGAGCGCTGGTGAGATCCGAGAGAATATCGCCGTTCATGTTGGTCGTGACGATAACGTCGAACTGCTCTGGCTTCTTGACCAACTGATGGGCGCAGTTATCGACGATCACGTGCCAGGACTGAATGTCTGGGTATTCCTTGGCAATCTCCTCGAAGGTGCGTTTGAGCAGGCCTTCGGTCAGCTTCATAATGTTGGACTTGGTGGCACAGGCTACGCTCTTGCGGCCCTCGCTGCGGGCCAACTCGAAGGCCAGGCGAACGATCTTTTCGCATCCCTTGCGACTGATCAGCTTCAGACACTGGGCCACCCCTGGCGTCTGCATGTGTTCGATGCCGGCATACAAATCTTCGACGTTCTCGCGAACCACGACCAGATCGATACCGCGGCCGCTGTACGGAGTCTTCACGCCGGGCAGTTCGCGCACTGGACGGATGTTGCCGAACGTCTCGAACAGCTTACGCAGCGTGACGTTGGCCGACTTTTCCCCATAGCCAACAGGCGTGCCCAGCGGTCCCTTCAAGACGCAGCGAGTGCGGCGAATCGAGTCGATCGTGTCCTGGGGTACGCCAGATGGGATGCCTTGCTTGAACACGCTTTCGCCGGCATGTCGCACTTCCCAGGTGAGGCCAACGCCTGCCGCATCGATGATGCGCCGTGCGCTCTCGATGCACTCGGGGCCAATACCATCGCCCGGAATGAGGGTCACCGTCCTGGAAGCATTTTCTTGGGTAGCGGCCATGAATGGGATCCTTGGAAAACAGAGTATCAGAAGGTATTCGTTTCGTGGCTCAAATCCAACTCGCCATCTAGGCGTCTTTCGTTTGTGGGTCGCACGTCAACTTCGTTTTGGTCTATAAGATCTGCTGACCAAGGGCCAGTCCAGTCCTCGGACGGTAGGAACCACGGAGGGCTGACGCCCTCCGCTCAGAGATAGCGCTTCGGAGCGGAGGCCGTGCGCTCTTTCGGAGCAGAGGCTGTAAGTCCTCCGTGGGGATCGCCGGGGTTGCGACGTCTCAGGGTAAGTCGGTCGATCCCATTAACCAACGATCGCACTCGCGGGCAGCAGCGCGGCCTTCGTTGATGGCCCAGACCACTAAACTTTGGCCGCGACGCATGTCGCCGGCAGCGAAGATGCCTTCGACGTTGGTCATGAACCGACCGTACTCTGCCTTGGCGTTGCTGCGGAGATCGCGCTCGATGCCTAGTTGATCCAGAAGGTGGCTCTCCGGCCCGCTGAAGCCCAGGGCGAATAGCACCAACTGGGCAGCAAACACCTGCTCGGTGCCCGGAATGGGGCGCGGCATCGTCCGTCCGTTGTCCTTGACCCACTCGACTCGAACCGTGTGTATTTCCTGAACGTGCCCCGAAGCATCGCCAACAAAACGGGTCGTTTGAATCGCATATTGACGTGGATCAGCTCCGAAACGTGCTTGCGCTTCCTCCTGTCCGTAGTCGAGTTTGTAGACCTTGGGCCATTGTGGCCAGGGATTGTCCGGCGCGCGGGTCAAAGGCGGCCTCGGCACAATTTCTAGCTGCAGCACGCTCTTGCAGCCGTGCCGCAACGCTGTCCCCACACAGTCGGTGCCGGTATCACCGCCGCCGATCACCACCACATCTTTATCCTTAGCGGAGATGAATTGTCCATCTTGATGACGGCTATCCAGCAGACTTTTGGTGTTGGCGTGGAGAAACTCCATCGCGAAATGGATGCCGCGTAGGTTCCGTCCTTCGGTTTTGGCGAAAAAGTCATTGGGCTTGGTCGCTCCTCCGCACAAGACGATGGCATCGAAATCGGCCCGCAACTTGTCCACGGGATAGTTCTTGCCCACCTCGCAGTTGGTGACGAAGGCCACGCCCTCGGCACGCATCAGATCGACCCGACGCTGCACGACATGCTTGTCCAGCTTCATGTTGGGGATGCCATACATCAGCAGTCCGCCGACGCGATCGGCTCGCTCGAAGACGGTGACCCAGTGACCGGCGCGGTTGAGTTGGTCGGCACAGGCTAGCCCCGCCGGCCCCGAACCGACGATGGCGACCTTCTTGCCGGTCCGCACTGCGGGCGGTTCCGGAACGATCCACCCTTCCTCGAAAGCGCGATCGATGATGGCACATTCGATGGTTTTGATCGTCACAGGCGGCTCAGTGATCCCCAGCACGCAGGAGCCTTCACACGGAGCCGGACATACGCGACCGGTAAACTCGGGAAAATTGTTGGTTTTGGCTAGCCGTTCGTAGGCCTCGCGCCACAATCCCCGATAAACCAGATCGTTCCACTCCGGAATCAGATTGTTGATCGGACAGCCCGAGGCCATGTTCTCCAGCACCGCGCCGGTGTGGCAGAATGGCACGCCGCAATCCATGCACCGCGCCCCTTGCTGCTGCAACAAGGCGTCCTGAGGATGACCATGAAACTCCTCCCAGTCGGCGATCCGCTCCGCCGGGGATCGAACCAGAGGAAGCTCGCGCGGATAGTCCAGAAAGCCGGTCGGTTTACCCATTGTTCTTGTCTCCCTAGTTCAAGGTGTCTCGTTGACTACCTCACGCGCTGCCAATGTCTCTCGGGCAAATCGCACGACCCATTTTCGTTGTTCTTCTGTGTCGGGCACCGGTCGGCCTCGCGCCTTCTGAATCCGGGAGAACGCCTCTTCTTCGGGGATTCCACCAACCACCAAGAGGCATGCGGCCAACAGCGACGAACGCCCGATACCTTGTCGACAGTGAATCATCACTGAGGCTCCTTGTCGTAACCGCGCCTCCAGATCGAAGACCAACCCAGTGGTTTCCGACAAGGAACTCGGAACGCCTCTATCAGAGATCGGAAATATCATAAAAGTGAGTCCCATCGACTGGCAAAGGTTGGCCTCCTTGCTAAGGTCGAGTTCGATCACCTCTCGCGGTTCCAAGGTTGAAACAATCACCTCCACGCCGCAGTCGCGCCAGGTCTGTAGTTCGTCTTCGAGCCAATCTCCTCCTCTTGGGCGTGAGGAGATGGCCAACCGACCAGGCCAAGGCCCGGGAATCCAGAACAGTTCGGTTTTCATGGAGCATCTCCTGTCGGTGGATCATCTCGAGGAACTACTTCTCGCGGCAGAGCGTCCACGTTCACTCCACGATCTTTCAAGATCCGAATCCGATGATGTCCGTCGATCATGGTTCCATCTTGTCGAGTTTTCAAGGCTCCCGGTTGGCCAGGTAACAACGACCGCAGCAGTTCATCGGTGGTCGCCCGAGCATACTTTTTCAGTTTCGCCGGGCTGAGCAAGCGATCCTCATGTAGATAGAGGGCGAAGTGGGGGTTGGGCGGACATTGTCGGCGTTCATTTTCCTCCCACCCGAGCCAGATCCTGAGCGTTGGCCTCGAACGCCGCCATCACCGCTTCCTCGTCCGACAGTCCCTGAGCCTTGAAGCGTCGCTGCGTCTCGATGACCCGACGATAGTCGTGCGGATAGACCTTGACGAACTGCCCCACGAAACGATCCCACTCTGCCAGCACCCGTTTGGAGCGATCGCTGTTGGTGTACTGCACATGGCGGCGCAGCAGTTCCTTGACTTCCTCGATATCCTCGGGATCGTCCAGCGGACCCAGCTGCACCATTTCTTGATTGCAGTAACGGGGGAAGTCGCCCGTTTCATCGAGGACGTAGGCGATTCCGCCAGACATGCCAGCCGCGAAGTTCTTACCAGTCGGCCCCAGCACAACGACGCGACCGCCGGTCATGTATTCACAGCCGTGATCGCCCACGGCGAGAACCACGGCCTTGGCTCCGGAGTTGCGGACGCAGAAGCGTTCGCCCGCCATGCCCCGGATGTAAACTTCGCCCGAGGTCGCCCCGTACAGAGCCACGTTGCCGATGATGACATTCTCCCAGGCCACGAAGGTGGACTCCGGCGGAGGATAAACGGCGATTTTGCCGCCCGATAGCCCTTTGCCGACGTAGTCGTTGGCGTCGCCCTCCAGGGTGAGCGTCACACCGCGCGGCAGGAACGCGCCGAAACTCTGCCCGGCCGATCCCCGGAAGTGCAGACGGATCGTGTCGTCAGGCAGGCCCTTGGAGCCATGCCGACGAGTGATTTCGCTGCCCAACATGGTGCCGACTACTCGATGGATATTGCGGATCGGCAATGTCGCCGATATGGGCGTTCCCTTGTCGATGGCTTCCCGGCACAGCGGGATCAGCACCTGGCGATCGAGGGTTTCGTCCAAGCCGTGGTCCTGCTCTTGCATGCAGTAACGGCCAACGTTTGGTCCGACTTCAGGCTGATAGAAGATCGGCGAAAAATCCAGTCCGCGCGCCTTGTAGTGATTGATCGCCTCGGCCATCTCCAACCGTTCGCTGTGACCGATCATCTCGTTGAGCGTGCGATAGCCGAGCTTCGCCATCCACTCCCGCACTTCTTGAGCGATGAAGCGCATGAAGTTCACAACATGCTCGGGTTGGCCCATGAACTTCTTGCGCAGCCGGGGATCCTGCGTGGCCACTCCCACCGGACAGGTGTTGAGATGACATACCCGCATCATGATGCAGCCCATGGCCACCAGCGGCCCCGTGGCGAAGCCGAACTCCTCGGCTCCCAACAGTGCGCCGATGACCACGTCGCGTCCCGTCTTGAGCTGACCATCCACCTCGACAACGATGCGGCTACGCAGATCGTTCAGCAACAGCGTCTGATGGGTTTCGGCCAGGCCCAGTTCCCAGGGGGCACCGGCGTGCTTGATGCTGGTCAGCGGTGACGCTCCCGTTCCGCCGTCGTGCCCGGAAATTAGCACGACGTCAGCGTGCGCCTTGGCCACGCCCGCGGCGATGGTGCCGACACCGACCTCGGCGACCAGCTTCACACTGATGCGCGCCCGATCGTTAGCGTTCTTCAGATCAAAAATCAGCTGTGCCAGATCTTCAATGGAGTAAATGTCATGGTGTGGCGGAGGCGAGATCAGTCCGACGCCAGGCGTCGAGTGGCGCACCTTAGCGATCCAGGGGTAAACTTTGCTGCCGGGTAGCTGACCACCCTCGCCGGGCTTGGCCCCCTGAGCCATTTTGATCTGCAACTCCTGGGCGTTGACCAGATACTCACTGGTGACGCCGAATCGGCCCGAGGCGACCTGTTTGATAGCGCTGTTCTTGGAGTCGCCGCGCTCGTTCGTCCAGGTGTAGCGTTCCGGATCTTCGCCGCCCTCGCCGGTGTTGGACTTCCCGCCAATTCGATTCATGGCGATGGCTAGCGTCTCGTGCGCTTCCTGGCTGATCGAGCCATACGACATCGCCCCAGACTTGAACCGTTTCATGATCGCTTCAATCGGTTCGACTTCCTCGAGCGGCACGGCAGGGCGATCGAACTTGAAGCGAAACAGTCCCCGCAACGTACAGAGTCGGCGCGACTGATCATCGATGAGACGGGAGTATTCCTGGAAGACCTTGTAGTTGTCGTTACGAACCGCATACTGGAGTTTATGGATCGATTCTGGGGTAAATAGGTGAGCTTCTCCTTCGCGACGCCACTGGTACGCACCGCCGGTGTCGAGCGTGTGGCCGTTGAGCGGCCGTTCCGGGAAGGCGCGGCGGTGTCGTTCCTGCACCTCTCGAGCGATGGCGTCCAGACCGATGCCCGAGACGCGAGTCGGCGTCCAGGTGAAATATCTATCGACGAGTGCCTTGCTCAGGCCGACCGCCTCGAAGATTTGCGCGCCGCAGTAACTCTGGGCCGTGGAGATGCCCATTTTGGACATGACCTTAAGCACGCCCTTGTCGATGGCTTTGATGTAATTCTTGACCGCTTTGTCATGGGTCAGACCGTTGAGCAAGCCTTGACGAATCATGTCGTCGAGAGTCTCAAAGGCCAGGTAGGGATTGATGGCCCCCGCGCCGTAGCCGATGAGCAGGGCGAAATGATGCACCTCGCGCGGTTCGCCGCTCTCCAGCACCAGAGCCACCTTACAGCGCAAGCCCTCGCGGATCAGATGGTGATGCACGCCGGACACCGCCAACAGCGCGGAAATGGGCGCGTTGTCCCGATCGATGCCGCGATCGGACAAAATCAGAAAGTTGTTGCCAGCGCGGACGGCCTCGGCAGCGCGGCGACAGACCTCGTCCATAGCGGCTTCCAGGCCTACCGAACCTTCCTTGACGGGATAGAGAATCGGCAGCGTGGTCGATTTGTAGCCGTGCCAGTCGCCGCCGTGCAACCGTCGTAGTTTGTCCAGATCCTCGTTACGCAGGATCGGCGAGCCAGTCTTCAGCTGCCGTGCCGACAGCGGCGTCGGATCGAGCAGGTTGTACTCGGCGCCGATGGTCGTCTCCATCGACATGATGATCTCTTCGCGGATGCAATCCACGGGAGGATTGGTCACCTGCGCGAACAGCTGCTTAAAGTAGTTGTACAACAGCTGCGGTTTATCGGAGAGCACAGCCAAGGCGGCGTCGTTGCCCATCGAGCCGATCGCCTCATTGCCGGTCAGAGCCATCGGCGGCAGCAACAGCTTCAAATCCTCGGCGGTGTAGCCAAAGGCGTGTTGCCGTTGCAGCACCGTCTCATGATCGGGTTCGTGAACGACCGGTCCAGCGGGCAGATCGTCCAGGGTGACCATGTTGTCGCGCACCCACTCGGCGTAGGGCTTCTCGCTGGCGATCTGATGCTTGATCTCGTCGTCGGCGATGACTCGGCCTTGCTGAAGATCGATCAGAAACATGCGTCCCGGCTGAAGCCGCCCCTTCAGCAGCACGTTTTCCGGCGCGATGTCGAGAACACCGACCTCACTGGCCATGATGACGCGGTCATCTTTAGTGACGTAGTAGCGCGAGGGACGCAAGCCGTTGCGATCCAGCACCGCGCCGAGACGGATGCCGTCGGTGAAAGCGATAGAGGCGGGACCGTCCCACGGCTCCATCATGCAGGCGTGATACTCGTAGAAGGCCCGCTTGGTCGGCGTCATAGTGGGATCGCCGGCCCACGGCTCGGGAATCATCATCATGATGGCATGCGGCAGAGACCGCCCGCCGAGTACGAGCAGTTCCAGGGCGTTGTCGAACATCGCTGAGTCGCTGCCCGTCTCGTCGATGATGGGGAAAATCTTGCTCAGGTCCTCGCCGAACAAGTCACTTTGCATCAGGCTTTCGCGGGCCTTCATCCAGTTGACGTTGCCTCGGAGCGTATTGATCTCTCCATTGTGGCAGATGTAGCGATAGGGATGAGCACGCGGCCAGGTCGGGAAGGTGTTGGTGCTGAAGCGAGAATGCACCAGAGCCAGCGCCGTCTCGATTTCCGGATCTTGCAGATCGAGAAAGTAAGGCATTACCTGAGTCGAGTTCAGCATCCCTTTGTAGATGAGCGTCTTGTAGGAGAAGCTGGGGATGTAGAACATCTCCTTTTGAGCCAACGAGGACTCGCGGATCGCCTTCTCGACCTGCTTGCGGATGACGTAGAGTTTCCGCTCGAAGGCCAGTTCGTCGTCGCCGAAGCCGCCTAGCCCCTCCTCGCGTCGGCCCACGAACAGCTGCTTCATAACCGGTTCGCCACGCTTGGCCGTCGGACCGATCATTGAGTTATCGGTGGGCACGTCACGCCAGCCCAGGACGGTTTGCCCCTCTTGCTGGACGATGCGTTCAAACGTGGCCATGCACTGCTGGCGATCGCCGGCCTCGGTCGGCAGGAAGACCGACGCCACCCCGTAGGCACCGGGATCGGGCAGAGCGATTCCCAGCCGGTCGGCTTGTTGCCGTAAGAAGCGATCGGGCATCTGTAGGAGAATGCCGGCTCCGTCGCCCGTGTTTTTCTCGCAGCCACACGCTCCGCGATGCTCCAGGTTGACCAGAATCTGTAGAGCGTCCTGAATGATCTGGTGCGACTTGCGACCTTTTAGATCGACAACGCAGCCGACTCCGCAGGCATCGTGTTCGTGGCCCGGGTCGTACAATCCTTGCCGGGGAGGTAGTGCAAATGGTTTCATGACACCGTTCTCTTGACGCGCGGCCGAGGCGAGCGATGGCCGTTTCCGTTGGGTTGGGGAGAGGGAAGCGCGGCTTCGTTGCCTCGCAGTAAGTTGATGAAATCCTGAACGACGCAGCCCAGCGGCTGACGCTTGCGGTGGATAATCCCCAGCGGTCGAATCATTCGACTGCCTTCGATGCGGACGATCTTGAGTGTGCCAGCCTCCGCCTCTTGGCGCAGCACTGGCTCCGGCAGCAGCGATAAGCCCGCCTTCTGTTCGATCCAGCGCTTGACATGCTCGACCGAATCCACCTCGACGGCGATCTCGACATTAACGCCATGGTCGCGGAAGTACCGATCGATTTCGCGGCGAATCGGCAGGCGATGCTCGAAGGCGACAAACTTCTGGCCGTCGAGCCGCTCGATGGGGATGCTGTTGTACGCCGCCAGCGAATGACGCGGCGAGCAGGCGATGACCATTTCCTCATCGCGCCAGGGGAGAATCGTTAGATCCCGAGCGGGACGAGGAAACGACACCAGGCCGAACTCGGCGGTTCCTTCCCGCACTCGCTCGTAGACATGCTCGGGATGGATGTACTCCATGTGGACGCGGACATGCGGATGCCGCGCCTCGAAGCGAGCGATGTAATCGCTGATCCCCCCCAAGCCGATGGAGAAAATCGCCACTACGTGAATATTCAGTTCCATCGGCGAGGGCTTCCGCATCAGGGAGGCCTCGAGTTCGGCGTACTGTTCGAGAATCCGTTTGCAGCCCTCGTAGTAGGCCTGCCCCATCTCCGTCAGTTGCAACGGTCGCCGCGAACGATCGATCAGCGATCCGCCGAGCCGTCGTTCTAACTCGTGAACGATGCGGCTGACCGCAGGTTGCGAGCGATCATTGGCGGCCGCTGCTTTTGAGAAGCTGCGCAGACTCGCCAGATCGCAAAACACTTTGATAGCTTCCAGTTGCATGCCGCGTATCCTACTATTAGCTCGTCGAATAGCAAGAGCAATTATCATGAGAAAAACTGATAATTTGATGAAGGAGGTGTGACTTTGAAGCGATCTGGAAAGATCTACGGCCTCCCCACCGCACCGACGTGGTATACTCTTGCTGGCGTGACTGAATCCCACGACGGAGGAGATGCCCCTAATGGCCTCCGATCCCACGATAGCTTCCCAGCTCACCGACGTCAGCCTTCCGATTGGCTGCCTCGAACGTAAACCCGTCCGTATAGACAAGTTCGAGGTGGTCCGCCACATCGCTACGGGAGGCATGGGCACCGTCTACAAGGCCCGTGATCTCGACTCCGGTCGCGACGTAGCTCTGAAGATTCTGCCCCGCGACATGGCCAGCAAGCCCTTCATGCTCGAACGCTTCAAACGGGAAGCGCGCAGCGCGGCCAAGCTGAACCATGAAAATATCGTGCGGCTATTGGAAACCGGGGAGATTCAGGGGATTTATTACTTGGTCATGGAATTTGTCGAAGGAATCGATCTTCACGAGCACGTCAGAAAGGACGGCGTATTCGATCCCGAAGAAGCGCGACAAATTATCCTGCAAGGCGCGCAGGCCCTGAGTCACGCTCATCGACAGGGCATCGTGCATCGCGACATCAAACCGTCCAACTTCCTGCTTCGTTGGGAAGGTGGCCAGCCGCGGGTCAAGCTGCTCGACTTCGGCTTAGCGCGCGATCGCGACGACGACGAGTTCCGAGTGACGCGAGCCGGCACCACCGTAGGCACCGTCGACTACATGTCGCCGGAGCAAGCCCGCGATTCCGGAGCCGCCGACATTCGCAGTGATCTCTACTCCCTGGGAGCCACTTGGTATCATCTGCTCTCCGGCCAGGCTCCTTTTCCCGGAGGTGGCATCGGCGAGCGGTTGTTGCGACTGATGCAGGATGAGGTGACCGATCTCCGCGAACTCAATCCGACCATTAGCGAGGTGAATTGGCGGATAATACGTCGTCTGCTGGCCAAGAACCCCGCCGACCGGTTCCAGACTCCCGAGGAGTTGATCGCCGCTCTGGTCGAGCTGGAACACCAACTGAAGCATCCCACGGAATACAACCAGGAGGAGACCTTCCAGGAAGCATCGTCGCGGCATCTCTGGTACGCTCTGGCCACCACCGTTCTGCTGCTCCTGGGAGCCGTGGTCCTATTGCTGTGTACGCCGCGCCGACCTCCCTCGGAGATCGAGAGCAACTCTTCTACTCTGTTGGTTCGCTCCCCCTGGATGCTTCACTTGAAATCGCCAACTTCTCCAAAGGCGTCTGTACATCCTCTCCAAGGCGGCGAATAGATCCGCTGGACGGCGAAAAGCCGCTATGGTCGCTCTGCCTGTAGCTCATATCGAGAACAACAGGATTCCGACTTCGCCGCGTTGATCGAGGAGCAGCATGCGTTTCGCACTCCTAGGAGAGCATCCCGACGGTTTGGCCGTGGCTCAGGCGTTGGTCGATTCGGGCCGTCATCAGATTGTCGCCGTCAGCAGCTCCCTCGATGCCGACCGCCTCCGCACGCTCGGGGAACCGCGTTACCAGCCGGATGTCGAGGAAATTCTCGCCGATCCTTCGATCGAGGCGATCGTGATGGCCGGCTCCTCCGTGACACGCGAGCAGCAGTTGTGCCGGGCCTTGCAATCCGAGCGGGACGTTTTGTGTGTGCATCTGCAAGGCGAGAAGCCGGACCTGGCCTACGAGGCGGCCATGATCCAGGCCGACGTGCAACGCCGCCTGACACCAATTCTGCCCGACGCGCTGCATCCGGCGATAGCTCGTTTAGCGGAGTTTGTCGATCGAGAAAATAGTCAGAATCCCATCGGTTTGTTTCGCCTACTCTCGATAGAAATTCACGCGACGGACGAGGTCGCCGTCCCCTGGGACGTGCTGCGTCGGCTGGGCGGTGAAGTGCTGGAAATTGCTGCCTTTTCCGATCGAGAATGGCTGGAATCCGGCCAGGTGCTGCTGCTCGCGGGCCGGTTCGTAACCGGCGGACTGTTTCACGCCACCCTGGTGCCTCGGCATGCCGCGTCGCTGTGCCGACTCCGCGTGTTCGGTGGCACCGGCGCGGTGACGTTGACCTTTCCACAGGGTTGGCACGGACCGGCCTTTCTCGACGTCCACGGTCAGGAGGAAGCCTGGCCAACCTGGGATCGCTGGGCCGCCTTCGTCGAGGCTTGGGAGGCCGACTGCCTCAGCTGGCAAGACGAGGTGCGTTTTCTGGAGCTGAACGAAGCGGTCCGACTCGGCGTCGAGAAACGCCGTAGTCAATCCTTGGATTACCAGGATGTCAGCGAGGAGGTCGGCTTCAAAGGCACGATGACGCTGACCGGTTGTGCCCTGTTGTGGGGCGTGTTACTGATGCTGATTGTCTCGGTCTGGGTGCCGTGGGTCGGCTGGTTGATCCTGCCGTTGCTCGTTGTCTTCATTGCCCTACAGTTCCTACGCTATCTGATCTCGCCCAAGCAGCGAACCTGAGCGCCGTTCGCTCCAGAGTCACGACAGGACCACGTTGACCCGGTGGCCGTCTTGCAAGAAGATGCATTCCTGGGAAGCGTTGAGCAGGCGCTGAATCTGGGCCGGTTCCTCTAGCGGGGTAGCAAATAGATCCTCGACCAGATCGTGGCTCAGCCGACTCAACAGCGACACCCGAGCATGAGCAACGGCATGACTCCACAACAGGGCGAATTGGGAACCAGCCTGGTTCGCTTTGCGCAGCTTGGCGACCGCGGATTGTGGCTCATCGGCGTGCAGAATCATCTCCTCGGCTTTGCCTAGTTGAGGCAGCGCCTCACTGACGACGATGACCCGTCCGCCCGGAGTGACGGCCCGACTGGCCTGGGTGACGGCAGTAGCGAGGTCGGCGAAGGTATGTCGCGACGGATCGCCTGAGAGACTGACGAGGACGCAATCGGCCCGGCGAGGCACGGCAACACGCCAACCAGCGTCGAGCTGCCGTTCCGCCTCCCGCGCCGCCTGCGAGGCACCAGCGACCACCGCCGCCAGACCGTCGCCCGCAGCAGGGATCAGCTGAACGTAAAACGGCTGTCCCAACAACCAGGCTACTTCGTTGGTGTCGTCCGTCGTGGCCTCGGCGAGATCGCCCAGCGCCGGATACAGCGCGCGTTCCGCGCCGACGTAGCCGCCCTGTAGGTCATAGCCCCGCGTAGTCAAGACAATCGCCTGATCGGCCTCGACCAGCGTGCGATTGAGGTACAGTCGTCGTCCACCTCGCGTCGTCGCCAGGTAGGCCAAGCGCTTGCGGTCACTGGCGTCGTGCTCCTCGACCTGAGCTTCTTCGAGATGTTCGGGCAAGTCGTCGATCCAATCGTTGGAGATGCCCGGTTCCGCGCCGAGCAGCGACACCGCCTCCGGAGCAATGCCGGCGGCGACCAGATCTTCTAACAGCGCGATCAGCAACTCCGACAACCCAGGATGACGGACGTCGATGACGATGGCCAGGTGATCGTCCGGGGTCAGTGCCCGGCGGAGAGGCGGAAACTCGAACGGTTGGACCAGAGCCTGACGCAGGGCCGCCACTGGATCGGTCAGCCGCGTCGGACCGCGATGAGCCGTTAATAGGCGCTCGCCGTGCAACTCTAGCGTCACTCGCTGTCGGCCAAATTCCACCTCGATCATATTGGCGCTCCCAGGAACGAAGCAGGCATTTCTGGTATAATACGCACAAACTAGTCTCTCGCTTCGCTTAGGCGTCCAGGAGTTCTCATATGGCAGCTATCGTCGATCGCATCGTGGGAAGGAATCTCATCGCGGGCCATTGGCTAGTTGCTTCAGGGGATCGCTTCGAGAGTCGAAGTCCGGCCAATCGCGACGAGGTGATCGGCCTGTTTCCCTCGAGTTCCCCCTCGACGGTAGAGGAGGCCGTCGCCGCTGCCCGCGCCGCCTACCCGGCCTGGCGGCGCACCAGCCGGATTCTCCGCGCCGAACTGTTCGACAACCTGGCTCAGCTGGTCAAGCGCGAGACGGACAATCTGGCCGAATTGATGGCTCGCGAATGTGGCAAGGTCATCACCGAGTGTCGCGCCGAAGTCATCGAAGGTTTGCACATGATCCAGTACGTCTTCGGCACTGGGCGCATGCCATGCGGCGACGTGCTGGCCAGCGAGATCGCCGAGAAGGACGCCTTCATGCGGCGGAAACCCTGGGGCGTGGTCGCGGTCATCACGCCTTGGAACTTCCCCTTCGCCGTGCCGTTGTGGATGCTCGGCCCGAGCCTCGTCGAAGGCAACACCGCCGTGTTCAAACCGTCCGAGGATACGCCGGCGATCGGTCAGCGACTCGTCGAGCTGTTCCTCGAAGCCGGCTTTCCTCCGGGAGTCATCAATCTGGTACATGGCGATGGCAACGTCGGCGAAGCTCTGGTCCGCAACAAAGAAGTCAACGTGGTGCTGTTCACTGGCAGCTGGGAGGTTGGCTCGCACATCCAGCAAGTGTCCGCCGGCTTCCACGATCGCATTGTCGCCGCCGAGATGGGTAGCAAAAGCGCGGTCATCGTCTGCGCCGATGCCAAACTCGATCTCGCCGTCAACGCGGTCCTCATCAGCGCCTTCAAAACCAGCGGCCAGCGCTGCGTCAGTGCCGGTCGAGCGATCGTGCATGAGTCGCTGGTCGAGAAGTTCTCGCAAGCCCTGGTCGAGAAGGCGAAACGGCTGCGGATCGGCAACCCGCTGGAGGCCATCAACTTCACCGGACCAGTCATCCACGAAGCGGCGCTGAACAAGATCGAAAAGTACAACCGGCTGGCCCGCGAAGAGGGGGGCCAGATGTTTCTGCAGGGCCAGCGCCTGACGGACAACGGTCGTGTCAACGGCTGCTTTCTTTCACCGACGATCTACCAGATGGAAGCGCGGCCGGGAGTACGCTGTATCCGCGAAGAGGTGTTCGGCCCGCACTTGGCGATTCTTCCGTTTCGCACCAACGAAGAGGCAGCCCAGATTTACAACGATACCGACTACGGCTTGTCGATGGCGGTCATCACCGAAGACTACCGGGCGATGCGCTTCTTCCGTGAGGAGTGCGAGTTCGGCATGGGCTACGTCAACCTGCCGTGCATCGGCGCGGAAGTGCATTTACCTTTTGGCGGAGTGAAAAAGAGCGGTAATGGGCATCCATCGGCGGCCGGCCTCGTCGAGACGGTCACGCACAAGATCGCCTGGACGGTCAATCACGGCCAAGAGATCAAGATGGCCCAGGGACTGACTACAGATGTAGAAGGGTGACGCGACGCTGCCGGAGACGCGCTAAGGTGGAACGTCAGGGCAGGAAGTGAAGTTCCGCCGTGGGAGGACGACCACGGCTATTCAGCGAAAAGGAGATCGATAATGTGGCTATTTGACGATCGACCCGTGCCACAGCTGCGCACGGCCATTCCTGGCCCCAAAGCGCAAGCCTTGCTGGAACGCGACAAACGCTATACCTCGCCGTCGTACACGCGCGTCTATCCGTTGGTGTGCGAACGAGGCTCCGGCGCGGTCATCGAGGACGTGGACGGGAATCTGTTTCTGGACTTCACCGCTGGCATCGCGGTCAATGCCACGGGGCACTGTCATCCGCGCGTCGTCGAGGCGATCACCGACCAGGCGAACAAACTGCTGCACATGTCCGGCACGGATTTTTACTATCAGCCGCAAATCGACCTGGCCCAGAAACTGGCCGAGGCGGGACCGTGGCCAGGCAAGCGGCGTGTCTTCTTCACTAATTCCGGGGCCGAAGCTCTGGAAGCCGCTCTCAAGCTGGCTCGCTGGCACACCAAACGGCCACGCGCCCTGGCCTTCTTCGGCGCTTTCCACGGACGCACCTACGGGGCGATGTCGCTGTCTGGGTCGAAGCTGGTGCATCGCAAAGGCTTCGCGCCGCTGGTGCCCGACATCCACCACGTCCCCTACCCCAAAGGATGCGGTCCCTGCCTCGACGCGCTGAGTTGCTCCTGCGTGCGGCAGATCGAAGAAACGGTGCTGAAGCGCATCGCTCCACCCGACGAGGTGGCCGCCGTCTTCGTCGAGCCGATCCAGGGAGAAGGTGGCTACAACGTTCCGCCGCCGGGCTTTTTGCCCGCCCTCCGCGCCTTATGTGATCGTTACGGGATCTTGCTTGTCGCCGATGAGGTGCAGTCGGGCATGGGCCGCACTGGCAAGATGTTCGCCATCGAGCATTGGGGCGTGCAGCCCGACATCATCTGCCTGGCCAAGGGCATCGCCAGCGGCTTGCCCCTCGGCGCGATCATCGCTCGCGAGGAGGTAATGAACTGGCCGCCCGGCAGTCATGCCAGCACCTTTGGCGGCAATCCAGTCAGCTGTCGCGCTGCTCTGGCCACCCTCGAACTGCTGGAGTCGGGCTATATGGCCAATGCGACGGAGCGCGGCGAACAGTTGCGGCGTGGTTTATTGCAGCTCAAACGCGATCACGAAGTCATCGGCGATGTGCGCGGCATCGGCCTGATGATGGCGATGGAGTTGGTGTCCAGCCGCGATCCCTACACTCTCGCGCCGAAATTACGCGACGACCTGGTTCAGGCCGCCTTCGAGCAAGGTTTGCTGCTGTTGGGCTGCGGCGAAAGCGCCATCCGCTTCTGTCCACCGTTGTGCATCAGCGAGCAACAAGTCGACCGCGCCTTGGAAATTCTCGCGGGTTTGTTGCAGAGTCATTCGACCACCGTGGCCAGCGCGGCGTTGGCCTCCTGAGCGAAACTCAGACATTCTTGACGACAAGCTGCCGTCCGCAGGCCGCCGCCCCGATGAAGCCGGCGTCGGTGCCGAGTTGGGCGTAGCGGATCTCGGTATTCTCCGCCGGCACCGGAAAGGCCAACTCGCGAACATGAGCGCGAATGCGTTGGAGGAACGGCTCGCCCGCTGCGGTCATGCCTCCACCGAAGACCACCATATCCGGATCGATCGTGTGCATGACGTTCATCGCGCCGATGGCCAGATAGTAGGCCGTCTCTTCGACGAGGCGCGCGGCCAGCTCATCGCCGTTCGCTGCGGCCTGGAACACGTCGCGGGCCGTCAGTTCGCCGAAACGCTGCAACAGATCACGCAACGTCGAGGGACCAGGAATCTCGTTCAGAGCCTCGTGAGCGCGTTTGACCACGGCGGTAGCGCTGGCGTAGGCCTCCAGACAGCCGAACCGTCCACAGCCACACTGCCGCGGACGAGTCATCTCAATTTTGGTGTGGCCCAGCTCGGCTCCGTGGCTGTGTCGGCCCTCCAGTACCTTGCCCTCGATGACGATGCCGCCGCCGACTCCGGTGCCCAGTGTGAATAGCGCCATGCTGGCCACCTCCTTGCCGGCACCGGCCCAGTATTCTCCCATCGCGGCAGCGTTGGCATCGTTCTGAAACGCCGTCGGGATGCCGAACACCCTGTAGACGTGATCGCGTACCGGGACGTTCTTCCACGGGCGCAGGTTGGGCGGATCCAAGATCATGCCGCCGGGAATGTCCATTAGGCCGGGAGTGGCGACACCGATGGCGGCGATGTCGCTGAGCTGCAGCCCCGCCGCCGTCACCGCCTGGCGAATGGTCTCGCACATCCGCTCCAGGCCAAACTCTTGCCCCCGATGTGCCTCGGTCGGCAAGCTCACTGCGGACAGCGGACGTCCGGCATCGTCGACGACACCGGCCTTCATCGTTGTTCCACCAACGTCCAGGCCAACATAGCGTGCGTTGTTCATGCGCATGGTGTACGAACTAACGCCGACGTGGGCGAGTGGTGGCGGGGTGTCCGCGTTTCCGAGCCGGCTGCGTCCGCGTTTCCGAGCCGCCGACGTCCGCATTTCCGAGCCGGCAGCGTCAGCTGCCGGAGCCTGCGTGAACCTCCGAGGGCTGACGCCCCCGGCTCGGAACGTGTCGTTTCCGAGCCGGCTGCGTCCGCGTTTCCGAGCCGCCGACGTGAGTCGGCGGAGTCTCCCCGAAGGCTACAACCCTGTTCCCGTCGCTCTATGGAGCTTTCGCTCTTGCAACTCGTTCAGTGCCTCAGCTTTCTTCGAAGTGGTGACGTAAAGCACATTTTCAATCCGTGCCACGTCGAGGCCAGCCATATCCACCAGCACGTTCACGGCGGCATCGACGGGGGTGTTGACAAAGCGAGCGCTGATCTGCGTGTCGGCGGCCGTTTCTTGAACTGCCACATCAATCGCGATGGAGAGACCGTTCTCCTCGGCCAGTTCTTCCAACGCCGTCTTCAGGGGCACGTTCTGAAACTTTTTCACGACAAGCGGTCGAAATGGAACCGGCGTAGTAAGTAGGTTCAGTTCCGCCCTCGCAAACATTCCCGTGGTGATCTCCAGATGATCCTGACGTACCAGGATCACCGGGCCAGAGGGCATGGGGACACGGCTGAGAACTTTATCCAGGACTCGCCGTAACGAGACTCCCTTCATCGCGGGAAGCGGTGATTTCTCGGCCACGGGCAGTTGCATGACATCATCAATTCCCTCGCCCTGGAACGCCAGTTCGTTCACCTCGATCGGCACCCGATGCAAACGAGAGATCTCGGCAATCACCTCGCCGAACTTCAATTGCGGATCGAGTATGCCTTGCGTGCCGTGAAAGTCGATTCGTTTGTTCAGCAGCTTGGCGACCTCGTCGTGTCCGACCGGGGGAGGCACCTTCTTGACTTCGTCGGTCGTCGGCTTCTCCGGCTGTTTGTCCGCCGGTTTGGCTTGCTGATCCTGATCCGCCGACAACGCAACCGCAGGCGAAGGCTGCGCCGCGGCTGCCAAGCGGTGGGTCCACCAGCCGGCTCCGGTTGCGGTCAACGCCAGGACCAGACACACGGCCCCCATCAGTTCGAGTTTGCGCATCAACATACTAAACATCACTCCTTTTGCTAAGATCAAAGCCGTGGAGGAAACCCCGCCGATCGCGCCGACCCGCAGCAGCAACCCCGCCTCGCTGACCAGTGTCAACAAGCTGGCCGGCACCGGCGGAGCCAGAGTCGCCGGCGTCAGCAACACCTGGAGATCGACCCCACGTCGTTGCAGGCGTTCGCGAAGTTGCTCCCGACCGCGCGACAGGCGCGACAGCACTGTTCCCGTGGGACAGGCCAGTCGCTGAGCCGCCTGCTCGTTGGTCAATCCTTCGAGATAACACAACACCAACGGCTCGCGGTATCGCTCGGGCAGTCGACCCAGTTCCTCGTCGAGCAATCGACCCAGCTCGCGCTGGTGTAGCTCGCTCGACGCTCGGCTGGCCGGTTCGCCGACCTCGCTCAACGGCTGAGTCTGCCGTTTGCCGGCCCGGGCGCGGGCCTTGCTCGCGGTGCGTGAGGCAACGCGATACAGCCACGGTCCAAGCGGTCGGCCATCGGTCAGCGACGCGGCCTTCTGCACCAGCACGACAAACGTCGCCTGAAAGGCATCCTCGGCGTCGGGCGTAGTCCCCAGGGTGCGCTTGCACACGCCCCAGACCAACGGGGCATACCGTCCCACCAGGACCGTGAAGGCGCTGCCTTCTCCTTGAAGAAAGCGCGCCAGCAACTGCCCATCCTCGGCAGCGGGGCCATCCGGCACCAGCCGACGTAGAAACGACAACACACCTCCCAGCGACGCCGACATTCGTCGTCTCCCGACTCCGCGTAGCTCTTACAGTATCTTCCCGCGACCGGCAAAATCCTTCCAGAAAAATCTCGGTGTCTTGACGACGGGGCTGCGTCCACGGAAGATAACGGACACTGCGTATCTTCATGTTACCCACACCCAAGGAATCCACCCGATGCGTCATCTGCTGCTCGCAGTCGCGCTGGTTGCCGTCGTCACGCTCAACGGCACGGCAGACGATCCTAAACCGAAGAAGGTTGTTCCGATCAAGTCGGATCCGTCGAAAAAGTCTGAGCCGACGCTCAAGGTAGGTGACCCCGCGCCGGCGATTAAGGCCAGCAAATGGCTCCAGGGCGACGAAGTCACCAAGTTCGAGAAGGACAAAATATACGTCGTTGAATTCTGGGCCACTTGGTGCGGTCCGTGCATCGTCATCATGCCGCACATGGCCGAGCTACAGGCGGAATACCGCAACAAAGGCGTCACGTTCATCGGCTTCACGGCCAAGGATCCTAACAACTCCGAAGAGAAGGTCGTCGAGTTCGTCAAAAAGCGAGGTCCGAAGCTAGGCTACACCTTTGCCTATGCCGACGATCGCGAGACGAACACCGCCTGGATGACCGCCTCGGGGCAGCGCGGCATTCCTTGTTCGTTCGTTGTCGATCGCGATTCGCGGATCGCCTACATCGGTCATCCGATGTTCCTAGATGTGGTGCTGCCCAAGGTTGTCGAGGGCACCTGGAAGGGTAAGGCCAGTGCCGACGAAATCGCTCAGATCCAGAAGGAATACTCGGCGATGGCCACCGCGCTGCGCAGCCGCAATCCCGAGGAAGCCTTCGAAGCAATGACCGCCTTCGACAAGAAGTATCCTGAGCTGAGTCAGATTCCCTACACCACCGCCTCAAAGCTGGGCGTGCTGTTCAAGGCCGGCAAAACCAACGAAGCCAAGCAGTTCGCCACGTCCCTGGTGAAAAAAGCCGAGAAGTACGAGGATGTCCTGGCTCTACGGAGCGTGTCGCTGGCATTATCGCAAAACGCCAAGCACGATAAGGAGATGATGAGCCTGGCAGTGAAAGCGGCAGAAGCCGTGGTGACCGCCTCGGGCGACAAAGACGCGATGGCTCTAATCAATTTGGCCAACGTCTACTTCGCTGCCGGCGAGAAGGACAAAGCGAGAGAGTACGGCAAGAAGGCCGTCGAAGCCGCTGCTGCAACCCCGGGCCGACTCAAAGACGTGATCGAAGCGCAGGCGAAGAAGTTCGACGAGTAAGTTCGACGAGCGGCGAGCGGATTTGGCCCCGCTCGCCGTGACCACGCCAGGGAATCGGCTCCGTCCCGTTAACTGGGAGTAAATGCGACGCATGGAAGCCATTCACATTGTCGGAGCCGGCGGCATCGGTTGTGCCGTCGGCTATGCTTTGCGCCAGGCAGGCCGCGAGGTGGTGTTCGTCGAAACCTCTGAAGCCAAGCTTGCGGATGGCCGGGCGCACGGCGTGCGTGTCGATGCCTTGCCGCCACGACGTGCAGAGTTCGTGGCCTTCCGGGAGTGGTCGCCGCCTCGCGGAGCCATGGTACTGCTTTGCGTCAAATGTCCGGCTAACACCGCAGTGCTGGCACGCTTACCCCGAGATGTTCGGTTAATTCCGATCCAAAATGGATTTGATCCAGAACTAGTTGCACGGGGCACCTTCGCCGAGGGCATCGCCTCGTTTGTCTCCGAGTGCCTGCCCGATCGCACGCACACACGCCTCACTCGCCCCGGCGAGTTGCACCTGTCCGCCGAGGCGTCCGAGTTGGCAGCGGCGCTGAGCCACCCGCCGTTCCGGGTCCGAGTCCGGATCGTCGCCGACATTCTCCCGCACAAGTACACGAAGTTGATGTACAACGCCGCCATCAGTCCGCTGGCCGCTTCAGCGGGGTTGGACAACGGCGAACTGCTGCGCTGGCCGAAGCTGCGTCGTCTCTTCTTCGCTCTGTTGCGGGAAAATCACACCATTCTCAGCCATGCCGGCATCGCTCTGGGCCAAGTGGGTCCGCTGCCTCCGGCCACGGTTGCACGCATTCTTGCTCGCCCTTGGCTGGCCCATCTGCTGGCCTGGGCCTTCTATCCGTCGCTGCGAGGCACCTACTGCTCGATGGCCGGCGATCTGCCCCAAGGACCGACCGAGATCGACAACTACAACGGCCACTTGATCGCTCTGGCTGGAGATCTTCCCTGCCCGTTGAATCGGGCGGTTTACGCGCTGGTCAAAAAGATCGAGGCCGAACGACTTTCGCCCTGCCCTGAATTGCTCGAGGAACTCTGGTCCATTCAGCCCACGACGAAATCACCGTCGCCGAGTCGCGCCAATTCTCGGGTTGCGGGTTGACACTGGCCAACCAGGGCGAGTACATCTAGGCATAATCTCGGAAGGGATGCAGATTCGCGCTGCGAGAAAGGAATCTCTGATGAACGATGTCCCATCGCTATTCTCACCTGGCATTCTGGTTGTGGACGACGACCCTATACTTCTGACGTTACTGCGGACTATCTTGGAGCGGCAAGGATTTCAGGTTTGGACCAGTGCCAGCGGCGCGGAGGCGGTAGCCACTTATCGCCAGCATCAGCACGACATCGAACTCGTTCTGCTCGACGTCTGTATGCCCGAGATGGACGGCCCGGCGACGCTAACGGAACTGCGCCGCCTGGATCCCGGTGTGCGTGCCTGCTTCATGAGCGGACACACCGGGCATTACTCCGTGGACGATCTCTTTTCTCGCGGGGCGCTGCGGTTTTACGAAAAGCCGTTCCAGATCCAACCACTCGCCGAGAGCCTGTGGAAACTGGCCGTCGAACCCGTGCGCCAGTCGGCTTAGAGCGCTTTGCGAAATGATGAAGCGAATCGCAGGCGGAGTAGCGGTAGCCGCAGGCTTTAGCCTGCGAAGGAAATTCAGAGCGCAGGCTAAAGCCTGCGACTACCGGTTGGGAGTAGCGGTAGCCGCAGGCTTTAGCCTGCGAAAAAACTTTTCATCCCCCCGTCGCTACAGCGGCAAGCCAGCGGCCTCACGGGCGAAGCGGCAGCCCTCGCTGCCAACCTCGAAGGCTCGGCAAGCACTGGGCCGGTCTGGATGGATGGCGCAAGCGCAGGGTCGGCCCACTTCACCGACGAACGCCACACAGCAAGTCTCGCCTCCTAGGCCGTCATGCCGCCGCGTGCCCAGCAACAGCTGTCCCTGCCAGCGAACCACGGGTAGAGCGAGTCGACGCATCCGCTCGACCTCGGCGGAGGTTAGCTGGATGTAGCCTTCGGTGCCGAAGTAATCCACACAGCACGCGCCGCAGGTTTGACAGTCGTAGTCCATGTGCCCTTCGCGCCGTCGTCTCTCTGGGTATAATCAGGCCCCGGATTTCGACACCAGCCACGGAGGGCGTGATGTCTCTGCTTCGCTGGATCTTTCGCTATCATCCCGCTGACGCGATCATTGCCTTGGCGGGAGTTGGTCACGTCGCCTTTCTCTTCTACTGCTTCGCCGCCTTCTCTAGCTTCTCCTGGGCGATGACCGGCTTCGCCTTTTTGACCTACGCACTGCTGATCTGCTGGAATTTACAGTGTATCTCGCACAACTTCATTCACAATCCTTTCTTCCGCTGGCGCTGGTTGAATCGCCTGTTCGGCGTGCTGGAAACCCTGGCCATTGGCATGCCGCATCAGCTGTATCATCACTATCACATGAACCACCATCAGGGCAACAACGACGCCAAAGGACCAGACGGCATAACGCGCGACTGGTCGAGCATCTATCGGCACAGCGACGACGACAACCCCGAACCATTCTGGCGTTACTGTCTGCTCAGTTTCTTCCGCGTTGAGATCGGCCCAGTGCTGAGCGTGGCCATCAAGCACGGTCCAGCCAACGTTGCTCAGGTAGTCGTTGAAACGCTGGCTTTGGTAGCCATGTGGGCCTGCTTCCTGTTTCTCGATTGGCGATTTTTCGTCTCTTTCTATCTGCCTTCGTACTTTTTTGGCTGGGTGCTTAGCTATGCCGAGGGATACCTCGAACACTATGGCGGTCAGCCAGGCAACCCCTACGCCAACTCGGTGAGCAGCTACAACCGCTGGTACAACCTCCTGTGGTTCAACAACGGCTACCATCAGGAGCATCACTGGGATCCCAAGCGACACTGGACGAAGATGCGGCAGTTACACGCGGAGTTGGCTCCGCATCTGCAGGCCAACGGAACCAAAGTGCTACAGGGGCCGCACCTGACGGGACTCATCGAGGACTGGCTCAAGCAACGAAAACCCTCTTCGGCTCCTCCGTCGGAGAGCAAGCCAGCGGCGTGAAGCAAAACTCACAGTTGTGGCTCGGCGGCGTCGGCTCCCACTAGCGGAGCCTGACAGGTGAAGTTCTCGCAAACATAGGTCGTCAGCTTGCCCTCCAGAGCATGCTTGCCCTCGAGCAACTTTACACGGTCGGTCGGGGACGGCGAGTAAGCCACCACCTTATTCGGTCGAAATACTCCGTGAATCGCTCGCAAGATGCGTGGTAACTCCTCGTTGGGACCGACCAGCGCGAATGCCTCGACCGGACCGAGCCAGAAGTCCAGGGCCAACAGCATCTGCGTCGCGGCCAGTGGGCGATTGCGCAAGAGATCGTGGTACAAACGGAGGGTCGCCTCGGCCTTCTCGCGCAGGTCGGCGCGGCCCGTGAGTTCGACCAGACGAAACAGGGCCAGCACCGCCACGCTGTTCGCTGCCGGCGTCGCGTTGTCGTGTGGATCCTTGCCGCGTGCGATCAGTGGTTCGTGGTCGCGTCCGGTGTAGAAAAAACCGCCTTGCTGCTTGTCCCAAAACTGCTCAATCATCTTCTCGGCCAGGGTCACTGCTTCGTCCAGCCAGCGCGGCTCGAACGTCGCCTCGTACAACGTGACTAGCGCCTCCAACAAATAGGCATAGTCTTCGAGATAGGCGTTCAACTTGGCCCTGGCCCCGCGCGACCAGGTGCGGTAGAGCTTGCCATCCTCGGCTCGCAGCGTGGACAACACGAAGTCAGCGGCCCGGGCAGCGCGCTGAGCATACTCGGGACGGGCGAACACCTGCGCCGCCGTGGCCAGTGCGTGAATCATCAATCCGTTCCAGGCGGTCAGCACTTTGTCATCCAAGCCGGGACGAACCCGCTGCTCACGGGCGTTGAACAGACGTGCCCGGCAGTCGGCGAGAAAGTCGCGGAGCAAGCCTTCCGGCTGATCGTGCATGGCGGCAAGCTGCTCGAAGGTCGTCACTCGGTGCAGAATGTTCTTGGGCACCCCTGGAGCATGGGGGTCGGCCCAGTTGCCGCAACGCTTCACCTGGTAGCAGTCGGCGAAGCGAGCTGCGTCCTCTTTACCCAACACTGCCTCTAGCTGTTCCATCGTCCAAACGTAAAACTTCCCCTCCTCCCCCTCGCTGTCGGCATCCAACGTGCTGTAGAACGCGCCCTCGGGAGCAGTCATCTCGCGTTGCACCCAAGCCAGGGTGTCCTCGACTACTTCCCGACAAAGTGGATCTTTTGTCGCTTGAAAGAGTTCACAGTAGGCCACTACCATTAGGGCATTGTCGTAGAGCATCTTCTCGAAGTGCGGGGCGAGCCAGCGGTCGTCGGTGCTGTAGCGGGCGAAGCCGCCGCCTAGATGGTCGTAGATTCCGCCCATCGACATGCGTTGCAGAGTGTGGCTGGCCATCTGCAAGGCGTAGCCGTCGCCGAACCGCTTCCACAGCCGCAGCAACAGTCGCAGATCCATCGTGTGCAGGAATTTGGGAGCCTGACCAAACCCGCCGTTGGTCGGGTCGAAGGCCTGCTCCAGCTGTCGGCCTGCCTGGCGGAGCAACTCCGGCGACAACTCCCCGGCAGATGAGGACAGCTGCCCCAACTGTTGCAGATGCGCGGTGATCTCCTCGGCAGCGCGGTCGATGTCGGCTCGACGAGTGCGCCAGGCCTCGGCGATCATCAACAGGAGGCGACGAAATCCAGGCCGACCGTAGCGATCCTCGGGTGGAAAGTAGGTGCCTCCGGTGAAGGGCCGCAGCTGGGGCGTCAGAAAAACGGACATCGGCCAACCGCCATGCCTACTCATCATCTGCACGCTAAGCATGTAGATCTGATCGAGGTCCGGTCGCTCCTCGCGATCCACTTTGATCGAGACGAAGTGGTCGTTGAGAATTTTGGCAATTTCTTCACTCTCGAAACTCTCATGCTCCATGACGTGGCACCAGTGGCAGGCTGAGTAGCCGATCGAGAGAAAGATTGGTCGATCGAGTTGTCGCGCTCGAGCGAGCGCCTCTTCGCCCCAGGGATACCAGTCCACCGGATTATGAGCGTGCTGACGCAAATACGGGCTGGTCTCGTGAATCAGTCGGTTGGTGAATCGCGCGGCAGTCATGGCAGGTAGTTCCTGAGAGCGAATTGCCTGGGCGTCCTCTGTCATGGTAGGGAGGAGGAGGCAGCGCGGTCGGTTAAAACAGCCGACGCTGTCGGTTTGTCTGGGCCAGCGACCGGGCCAGGCGACGTTGCGGCGAACTGACCGGATAGGCTTGCAACTCTTCGGGAGCGATCCACACGGCCCGGTGGTAGTAGCCGGCCACGAACTCGCCGGACTCATACTCTGCTTCGAAACAGACCAGGGTAATGCGAAAGCGTGTCACCCCGTGCCGGATCGTTTGTAACTCGCCGCCCAGCCGGATCGTCAACCCGGTCCGCTCCCCAGCCAGACGAACTGCCGCCTGTTCGTGTGACTCGCCTTCGTGCAATTGCCCGTGAGGAAACTCCCACATACTGGCCCAGCGATCAGCTTCGGCGGGTCGCTGAACCAGCAACACTTGTTCTCCTCGGCGGATGACAACTCCGGCTTCGCGCACCTCGGTTGGTGGCGTAGGCGGGGTTCGGCGCGGAAACGCTTCAGGTTGGCCCGAGGCATGGGCCTGGCAGCGCGATCGCAACGGACAGGTGGGACAGTTGGGCTTCTCCGGAGTACAGACCAGCGCTCCCAGCTCCATGAGAGCTTGGTTGAAATCGCCAACCTCACGAGTCGGCAAAAGGGCCTCGGCGGCTTGCCACAGCCAGCGACGCGCCGTCGTCGTGCGCGGATCCTCGGTTCGGGCGAAGAGTCGGCTCAGCACGCGGATGCTGTTCGCTTCGAGAATGGGCAAGCGCAGGTCGAATGCCTGAGACAACACAGCGTTGCGCGTGTAATCGCCTAGCCCCGGTACATCGCGGAGGGCTTCGGGATCGGCAGGGAAAGTACCGCCATGCCGAGCGTGGAGGAGTCGAGCCGCCTGCAACAGATGCCGGGCGCGGCGATAGTAGCCTAGCCCTTCCCAGAGACGCAATACTTCCTGCTCGTCGGCATGGGCCAGGTCGGCGAGCGTCGGAAAACGAGCGAGGAAGCGCTCGAAATAGGCCGTCACCGTCGCCACCTGGGTTTGCTGGAGCATGACTTCGCTGACCCAGATGCGATACGGATCGCGATCCCACCGCCAGGGCAGATCACGTTGATGGAGACGGAACCAGTCAAGCAGTCGTGGAGCGAGCCAACGGCGAAGACGAACAGGTGCCTCCCCCGGCGAGTCGAGGGAATGATCGTTCACAACTCCGCTCAGGTTCGCGGTCGTCGGGTCATCTTTTCGAGGATGCGAGCTGCCGCGCTACGGGTGTCACCAAGCGTCGGAGGAGCCTTAGCCGCATCCTTCTTTTCTTCCTTGGTCCCACCAGCAGCCAAGCTAGGGGGAACCTGCATGTCGAAGACGGTGCTACCATCCGGCACGCCATCGCTACTGCCGCTAGACGACGTTTCGCCATCATCCAACGATAACAACATAGCCGCAATGTCTTCGTCGTCGCCCTGAGAGTTACTGCCAGTCGCCGCCGGAGCAGTGGCCGGCAACGGGGTCGAAGTGGTTTTCGCGGTCGTAGCTGGTTTGGCAGGCATGCCCTTGGTTGGTGGAATAGGTGTATTGCTGGACGGCTTGGTCGGTGGGGCAGGAGTCTTAGCCGTCTGTTCAAGGACGATCGCGAAGATAATCGGTCCAATCTTCAACTCGTCGTTGTGTTTCAGTTCGCGTTCCCCTTTGACCGGCTCCTCATTGACAAAGGTGCCGTTCGTGCTGTCAAAGTCACGGATGAACGCTTTGCCGTCGCGTTGGATGATGGCACAGTGTCGTTTGCTGATCAGGGGGCTAGCCGGGCGCAGCTGACATTGAGGGTCGCGCCCGATCAGAAACTGAGGGAGTTTGATCTCCAGCAGCTTCCCTTCCTGCTTGCCCGCCGTTTTCACCAGCAGACCGAGTTTCATATGACGACCTCGTTTCTCGTTTCGGATCCAGAATGGTTCCGAGAGTTGCCCGTTGGGATAACAACCATGTTACCACTTCCGGGTCGACATAGCCACTGGCTGTCCTATGGCCCTGGCAATCGCCGACCTCATTCATAGCTTGTCCGTTCTCGCTTGATGCGCCTCACGACATCTCGGCGATTTGCCTAGTCTCGGAGGTTCGCCTGCTTGCGAGCAGCGCGCCTCTCCGATACCCTGACAATAATAGATGACGAGCTACGAACTAATGAGATTTTTTATTCTATGAGCCTTCTCAATCAGGTGCAATGGAAAAGCGGAACGATCTTGACATTGCTAACGCTGTTGGCGCTAGGCTGTCAACAGACTCTGCCGCCCATCGAACCCTCGCCATTTCAGGGAGTCACTCTTCAAATTAGCTCACCGCCTGCGCTTGTCCAGTTGGTCCGCGAGCAATCTCGCGCCTGGGCCAGTCGTCACCAAGCCACGGTCGAAGTGAGGCCCTCGCCTCACGCTGAACAACCCAACGCCACTGCCGATGTCTGGATCGTGCCGCCCGCCAGTGTCCCACAATGGGCGGCCGCGGGCCAACTCGTCTCGGTGCCCGAGCCGTTGCGCGAACGTGGATCCAGTTACAATTGGCCTGGCTTACTCCCTCTTTATCGCGAACAACTGCTCATTTGGGACAAACAACCCGTGGCTTTGCCGTTGGTCGGCGAATCTCCGGTCTGCGTCTATCGCAGTGACTGGTTCGAGGATGCCAAGCTCCGCAAAAAATTTCGCGATTGGAGCAGTCAGCGCAACCAGGGAGGGGAATTGCGTCCGCCGACCAGCTGGGAGGAGTTCGCCTCTCTAGCCGAGTTTTTCCGCGATCAGCATCCCTCGGGACAGCCGCGCCCCAGCCTGCCGCCCTTGCCGGCAGATGAAGCCGCTTTGGATCGCCTGTTTTATCAAGTCGCTGCTCCCTATGCTCGTCGCGGCATCCGGCTGGACGAGGAGCGCGGTGTTAATCCGTTGGCCGATATTTTCGCTTTCTACTACGACCTGAAGACTGGTGCGCCGCGGCTGGCCACGCCTGGGTTCGTCGCCGCGCTCCATTTGCTCGTTCGCTTACAAGCCTGTCGTCCTCAGGGAAGCAGTTCCCAGCCGGAGAAGCACTTTCTCGATGGTGAGTCGGCTCTGACGATCGCCGATGCCTCCATCTTGATGGAAGCCCAAAAGCGGCCGCAGTTACGCGATCGAGTCGGCGTGACGACAGTGCCCGGCTCGACGACCTATTTCACCTTTAATGGGGAGGAAAAATCTCTAATTGAGGGCATCAATCGAGTGCCATACCTCGGCGGAGCCGGCTGGCTGGCCGTAGTCCCGACGTCGAGCCGGGCGCAAGCCGCCGCCTGGGATCTGCTCGCCGATTTGACCGGACCGACCCGATCACTGCTGATTGCCCAGGAGCCACGCTACGGCGGCGGTCCGACTCGTGAGGAACAACTCCGCCGCGACCGCTGGGATTCGTTCGATCTCGACTTCCGCCGTGCCTCCGCCTTGAAAGAGGCGATCAACCGGGCTGTGCTACAACACGGTATCCGTAATCCCGTCATCTGTCTGCGCATTCCGGATCAGGCGAGGCATCGCACCATACTGGATGCAGGGCTACGTCGGGTGCTGCTGGACAAGGCCGATCCACGGACGACCCTGGAGGAGGTTACTCGGGCCTGGGCCGACCTGGACCTGAAGCGCAGCTCGGGAACACTACTAACCGACTACCGCATCAGTCTCGGTTTGAGCCGCGAGTGAGTCGCCTTCAGTGCTGGGCCGAGGACGTGGCAGATGTTCTATTGCTTGCGTGACACCGCCGCCAATGCTGGAAAAAGAGTTACAAATTCTCCAAGCAAGCTGGTCCAAGTTGTGAAGCTGTCTTGGTTTAGTGGAACTATCTCTGGCAGGTCGCCCGCACTCGGTTTACAATCTCGGTATGACGTCTTCTCGTGGTTCTCAGTTCAGAGTTAATCGGCCTGTGCCCAGCAAAGTCGATACGCACTACACAAGGAATCGCTCATACTCCAAGCGATCGAGATCCGACCAATCCTACGGCTGATTGAGCAGTGTCTTGCCGAAGCGGCTATACGGATGACGCCGTACTCCATCACGGAGTGATGGAACAAACCGACGCCTTTGTTCAAAAGCCGTTTTCTCCTCACAGTCTGTTACGCAAAATCCGTGAAGTGCTGGGCTAACCGGCGAAACCTTCTTTCCCGTTGGTAGGTGACGGTCACGTCGAGTTTATGTATCCCAAATGCTGAAGTCCTCTTCAACGGCCCAAGGAGTTTCGCGCGTGGCCTCACCAGAGTATCTGTTCGGCGCGGTGGTCGGTACCGGCTTTATTGGTCCAGTTCACATCGAGGCGCTTCGTCGGCTGGGTCGACCCATGCTGGGGCTGGTCGGCTCGTCTCCGCAACGTGCCCGGGAAGCCGCCGCCTGGCTCAACCTGACGCGAACCTACGACACCTACGAAGAGTTGCTCGACGATCCGCTGGTTGGAGTCGTGCATCTGACCACGCCGAACCGCTTCCATTTCCAGCAATGTCGCCAAGCGCTGTTGGCCGGCAAGCACGTCTTGTGCGAAAAACCACTGGCGATGAACAGTACCGAGTCTAGCCAGTTGGTAGCCCTGGCCAAGCAGTGCGGTCGTGCCGCTGGCGTTTGCTACAACGTCCGCTACTATCCGCTCAATCTCGAAACCCAGCAGCGCTTCCGCGAAGGCCAACTCGGTTCGATCTATCACGTCACCGGGTGCTATCATCAAGACTGGCTGCTGTACGACACCGACTTCAACTGGCGCGTCCTGGCCGACGAGGGCGGCGCGCTCCGCGCCATCGCCGACATTGGCACTCACTGGCTGGATCTGGTGCAGTTTGTCACGGGGTTGGAGGTCGAGAGTGTCTGCGCTGACTTGCAAACCTTTCTGCCAACCCGTCGGCGTCCACTTGGCTCCGTCGAAACATTCAGCGGCAAACTCGGCGAGACCCGACCTACGGAGCCAGTGGCCATCGACACCGAGGATCACGGCTCGGTCCTGCTGCGTTTCCGCGGCGGAGCTACGGGCAGCTTCAGCGTGTCGCAAGTGACGGCAGGTCGAAAGAATCGCTTGACCTATGAGATCGCCGCCTCTCGCGCCGCCGTCGCCTGGGACAGTGAACGACCGAACGAACTCTGGCTGGGCCATCGCGATCAACCTAACCAGGTGGTGACGCGCGATCCGGCGTTGCTCCATCCCCAGGTGCGACGCTTCGCCAACTATCCCGGCGGGCACAACGAAGGGTTCCCCGACACGTTCAAGCAACTATTTCGAGCCTTTTACGAGTACATCGAGGTAGGCGACCTGACCGCGCCGTGTCCGTTTCCCACCTTCGCCGACGGCCACCGCGAGATCCTCCTTTGCGAGGCGATTCTGCGCAGCCACCGCGAGCGGCGCTGGGTCCAGGTCAGCGAAATCGACTCGGCGAAGTAGCAGAGCGCAGGCTGAAGCCTGCGACTACCGGTTCGGAGTGGTAGCCGGGGTCGGATGAGGTAGGCGCAGGCTAAATCCTGCGAATGAACTTCCCCCCCTGCCGGTACACCTAAGAAGCGCTCTACAGCCAGCCCTGGCCCTCGGTGCTGAGCATCGTATGCATCGCCTCGATCCAGGTGGGATGGTCGTTTAGGCAGGGACACTGAAACAGCGCTTCGCCGCCTGCGTGGAGGAACACCTCGTTGGACTCATGGCCGATTTCGTCGATGGTCTCCAGACAGTCGGCGGTGAAGCCCGGCGTGACGACGAAGACGCGCTTGATGCCTTTCTTGGCCAGGTCGGTCAGCACGTCGTCGGTGTAGGGTTTCAGCCACACTTCACGACCGAAGCGCGACTGAAACGTTTGCGTCCATTGGGAACGTGGCCAGCCCAGCCGTTCGACCAGTAGTCGCGTGGTCCGCTTGACGTGAGTGGCATACGGATCACCGCGTTTGCAGTAACTGACCGGGATGCCGTGAAAGCTGATGACAAAGTGTTCTGGCTGCCAGCTCAGACCGGCGAGTTGCTCGCGAACAATGGCGACCACAGCGTCGAGGTAGCTGGGATGATCGTAGTAAGGCGGCACGATGCGGAGGGCGGGCACTCGTCGCACCTTCATGAGAGCTTGAAACAGCGCGTCGGTGGCCGAGGCCGTGGTCGTCGCCGAATACTGCGGATACATGGGTAGCACGATGAGCCGCTCTACCCCTTGATCGATGAGGCGATGGACAACCGCTTCCAGCGAGGGATTGCCGATCTGCATGCCAAAGGCGACGGGCACGTTGCCCAAGCGTTTCTGTAGCTCTTCCACCTGACGTTGGGTGTAATGCAGCAGGGGCGAGCCGGTCTGGGGATTCCAGATGCGAGCGTACTTCTCGGCGGACTGTTTGGGGCGGAATGGCAAGATGAACAGATTGAGGATGAACCACCAGGGAAGACGGGGGAACTCAATGACGCGAGGGTCACTGAGAAACTGGCGAAGGTAGGGACGCAGCGCGCGAGAAGTCGGAGCGTCCGGCGTGCCAAGTTGAATGAGCAAGACGGCCGTGGGGTGCATGAAGGATCAGCCTGATAAGTGAGCGAGTAGGTGCCAACGACGCTTCGTCCCTGCGTCAGGTTATTCATAGAGCAGGTACGAAGCGTCGCTAGCCGAAAGCACTCACTTTTTCTTGCATTCGGGGCCTTCTTGCGGATCGGTCTTTTCAGTGATGTGGCCTTCTCCAGCGGCCTTCAGAGCAGCGGAGCGTTCCGCGTTTAGCTGAGTGAAGCTGGCCCACTGACCAGGGACATTGGCTTCAGCGAAGATGGCTTCGACGGGACACTCCGGCACGCAGGCTTCGCAGTCGATGCAATCCTGCGGATCAATGTAGAGCATCTTCTCGTCTTGCCAGAAGCACTCCACCGGGCAGACCGCCACACAATCAGTGTACTTGCAATCGTAGCACGGCTGGCATACGGTATGCGTCATCGCAACCAGATCCTTTCATACAGTGACAGGAGTTCCGGCGAGAGTAATCCGGAATCTTACCTATGTCTAGCAACCCGTAGTGCTTCTGTCCAGAACATTCTTTGTGGATCGCGGTCGGATCTGGGCGAAAAATGAGGAGACTCTAGGATTCGCTTTCGTGCTAGGGTAAAATACACTCCTCAAGGGCGTTGTCCCGCCTTCGCGGTTTGGTTTCCTCTCCCGGGATCGCAGGCATGAGCGAGCGGCCCGCTCTGGTTGAACTCCTCTTGCTCCAGCGCGAGGCCTGGGAACGTGGTGACCGTCCCAGCCTGGAAGCCTTCCTAGACCAACATCCCTTTTTACTAGATGACTCTGACGCTATTCTCGATCTGATTTATCAGGAAATCGTCCTGCGCGAAGCGCGTGGTGAGGTAGTTTCGGTCCAAGAGTACATCCAGCGTTTTCCCCGGCTAGAAGGACCACTGCGGATTCAGTTCGAGGTCGAGCAGGCCTTGATGTTCGAAGCGGAGAGTCAGCGAGCGTCTTCGACCGGGCTGCCACGCTTGGAGGACTGTGAGCTGCTGGGCGAACTTGGTCGCGGCGCGATGGGAACAGTCTATCGCGGCTGGCAGGCAACGGCACGGCGACCGGTGGCGGTAAAAGTGCTGGCGGCCAACGTTCCCGCTGGGCGAGTTCGAGTTGAGGCGGTGGCCGCTTCACGCTTGCTACATCCCAACATCGTGCAACTGTTCGAGGTCAAAGAACACCAAGGTCGGCCCGCGTTGGTGCTAGAGTTCGTCGAGGGCGGCAGCCTGGCCCAGAAGCTGAACGGCAAGCCGCAACCCCCTCGCGACGCCGCACGCTTTATCGAGACACTGGCCTGGGCGATGGCTTATGCTCACGGCCGTGGGGTGATCCATCGGGACCTGAAGCCGGCCAACATCTTATTGTCCGCCGGTCCCGACGAGCCGCTCCGCCGCTGCGTGCCCAAGATCAGCGACTTCGGTCTGGCCAAGTTCATCGAGGAGAGGGAACGGCTCACCGCGACCAACGAACTGCTCGGCACGCCGTCGTATATGGCCCCGGAGCAGCTCGGCGGCTCCGCCACCATCGATGCCCGCGTCGATGTGTATGCGTTGGGGGCAGTCTTGTACGAATGCCTGACGGGACGCCCACCGTTTCTCGGCGAGACAGTGCTAGATACCCTCGATCAAGTTCGCTCGCAGGATCCGCTGCCGCCCTCGGAGTTGCAGCCGCGCTTGCCTCGAGATTTAGAAATTATTTGTCTGAAATGTCTGCAAAAGCAGCCAGCGCGGCGCTACTCCTCGGCGCGGGAGTTGGCCGAGGATCTGGCTCGGTTTCAAGCCGGTGAACCAATCTTAGCTCGTGCCGTTGGCCCAGTGGAACGTCTGTGGAAGTGGAGCCGACGTCGTCCGACGACAGCGGCGTTGTGGCTGATTTGTTTGCTGGCGCTATCGGTATTGCTAGTCGGCGGAACGCTGCTGAACCAAGCTCTGCGGCAACAGCGCGATCTGGCCCGTGAGCAAGCCGCCGAGTTGGAGATGCAGCTAGAACGCACGCGCCGCCTGCTCTACACGGCGCAGCTGTTGCGGATCGGCACCGTTTGGGAGAGCGACCCCGCCCAGGCGCTGGGCATGCTCGAGGATCCGCTCGTCTGTCCGCCGGACCTGCGTTGTCTCAGCTGGTCGCTGTTGCACGGACAATGCAAGCGCTATCGCGAGATGATCGCCAGCCTCGACGCTGCTGTGACGGCGATGACCCACTATCCACGTGGCGGGCTGCTGCTGACCGGCGACAGCGCGGGGCAGCTGTGCTTCTGGGACACGGTAACGCGCGAGGTCGCGTCGCGGCGTCAAGCTCACTCGGACAAAATAATCACGCTGGCCCTCAGCGGAGACGGGCTGCTGTTGGCCAGCGGGGGCACGGATGGGCTGGTTCGCCTATGGGAGATGCCCAACGGCACACCGCGCGGACAACTGACGTTCAAACAGCCGCCCCTCGGGGTAGCCTGGCATCCTGATGGCAAGACCTTGCTCGTCGCCGCCGATCAGCTCACGCTGTGGGATGCGCGAACCCTGCGGCAACGTCGAGCCATTCGTCCCGAGTCGGGGTGTGCCTCATCAGTGGCCATCAGTCCCGATGGTGCGCTTCTGGCCTGCGGCGATCAGGAGGACGCCATCCGCCTGTGGGATGCGCGAACCGGCAAGCCGCGCGGTGTGATGCGCGGCCACACCGCCCCGGTGACTCGACTAGTATTCACGCGCCAGGCTAACCGACTGGTCTCAGCAGGACTGGACGGAGTTGTGCGACTCTGGGACGTGGATCGATTGGCCCAGCTTGACTACTTCGAAGCTGCCGTCGGACCGATCACCGATCTGGCCTTGCATCCTGTCGATCCTGTCGTCTGTCTGGTCGGTCTGGGGCGCGGCGAGGAGCAGGTCCACGACGTGCAATTGTGGTCGTTGTCCACACGAAGCGGCAGCGATCCGCAGCGAGGCCACGGTGGAGCAGCGGTAGCGAGTTTCGCACCGGAAGGCAAGACGCTGTTCACCAGCGGGGCCGATCGGACGATCAAGTTCTGGAACTATCCCGCGCCGCGGGAGCAGTTCAGTCTGCGTGGTCATCGCGGCGTGCCAGGATCCGTGTGTCTATCGAAATCGGGCCGTTTGCTGGCTTGGGTGGCCAACGAGGTTGAGGTCGTGGTCGCTGAGCTAGAGTCGGGCCAAGAACGGCTCAGCCTTCGCGCTCAGGGACGGCGTGTGCAGGCCGTCGCTTTGACCAGTGAGGGCGAGCAACTCGCCGCCGCGGTTGGGCACCCTGGCGAACCGAGTGAACTGTTACTCTGGGACACGCGACGAGGCCGACTTATCCAGGCGATGAGCGGCCATGCCGGCCCGGTTGTGGCCTTGGCTTTCACCGCCGACAGTCAACGGCTGGCCTCGTTGGGCAGCAACGGCCGCCTCCGAGTGTGGGAAAGCAGCAGCGGCAAACTGTTGAACTCTTTAGAGATCCCTTTTAGCTCCTTTTGCGATCTGGGTTGGCAGGGAAACCAGCTCGTCGTGGTCGGCAGCGACTTGCTCGTTTGGGACCCCCAAATCGGCGAGGTGGTGACACGGCGGACGCTGACACAACCGGCCACATGCCTGGCGAGGCATCCCGTTGAACCGCTCATCGCGATCGGCGTAGGCAGTGAGGTTCAGCTGCATGACCTGACCAGCAACGAACGGCATCAGACATTCGTAACAGGCATGAAAGAGGTACGAAATATCGCTTTTAGTGAGGATGGTTCGACATTGGCCATTGCGGGATCAGCCAGCGGCGTTAAGCTCTGGGACGTGGCAACGGGACAGGAGCGAGCGTCGCTGCCGGGCCATCGTGGCGGCGCGGTCTTCGTATCCTTCGCAGGACAGCGACCGTGGCTGCTCAGCATCAGTCAGGTTCATCAGGCACGCATCTGGACTGGGGCACCATAAAATCTCTAAATCCCTCTTTATTCTCGCTCTTTATGCAGTCGTGGAGAGCAATTCCTCGTGAGGACAGATGCGAGCAGTGATTCGTTCGCGTTGCAACTGGGCCAGCAGATCTTCAGCTTCACCGCGTGTCAGTCCTCCGGCCAGACGAAATGGCACCTGGCTGGTGAGTTGATCCGCCTCCTCCAGACTACAACCGTTCTTCATCCGAGCTATGCCAATTAACCAGTCACGCGCCGTTCCCGGCATCGCAGTGACCTCGACGGCAAAGGCTGCCGTGGCTGGCTTACGCTGTAGCAGCGGTTCCACGTCATCCAAAGCGACCACGCAGAAGAGTCGATCCCCCGGTTCTAGTCGTCCCGCCAGCAGGGACTTAGGCGGCGGCACCGTTGCTTTGGTGCGTTCGAGACAGACCGGTAGCATGTGGTAATCGACGGCCAAGGCTCGAATCGTTTTCCCGGCAAATCGATCTCCTTCGTCGATGATTAAGTCAATGACGGCGAACAGGCGTTCGTCGATGAAGAAGACACTTTCGACACGGTCGCCGAACAGGCCAGCGAGGAAGGCTGGAGCCGCCAGAGCTGGTACGCAAACCGCCAAGGCCACGCCTGCCGCGTCGCGCAGCATCTGAGCAAACTGTGGATCGTTGAGCAACAGAACCATGCGGCACTGCGGATTCAACTCCTGCACCAACAGAGCGACTTCGAGGTTGGTCATGTCGTTGTTCGTCGCCGACACCACCGCTCGTGCCGTGCCGACGTTGGCCTGACGCAACAGTTCGATGACGCTGGCATCGCCGATCATCACGGCGGCTCCCAGTCGCCGGGCCGTGCTGACGAAGCGGTTAGTGGGATCGAGTTCGATGACGACGACCGGCTCCTTGAGGCGGACCAACTCCTCGACAACGCGAAAACCGACGGTACTCAGTCCGCAGACGACGACATGCCCCGATTCGGGAATGCGGCGAACCTCCAGCGCGCCGCCGAGTTTGGCCCGCAGCAGATATTGTGTGACAAAGGCAGTGAATGCCGCCAATAGTACTGCGCCGGTGATCCGCAGAGCGCTGACATACACCCGAATGACGTCGTACTTCTCGTCGGGCAGTGCCGCCGCCGTCGCCATCACGCTGACGGTCTGCAACAAGGCTTTGGCGTAGGTGTAGCCCTCGACGTTGGCCTTCAGCACGAGGGTGCTGAGGGCGACGACAGAGAAGAAAACCAGGGCACAAATCAGAACAGCCTTCTCCATCTCCAGGACGGTGTTCCAGGCAGCCCGGCCCATGCGAAACATCCAGTTGGCCCAGCGAGTGGGCGGATCCTGGCGTTCGCCGCTGGACAACAGCGGGGCCAACTCGTGCGGTTCGCCGTGAACGATCAGATGATCGCCAGCGGCCAGCACGGTCTCGGGGTGGACTTCTAGTAGCGTGCGCCACTTTCCATGCTGGCCGCAGTGGGCCAGGAACACCACGTTGCGACGAGTCATCAGTTCACTGAGCGTACGACCACGCAACGGCGAGTTGGGGCTGATGGTGATGTCGACAATCTGACGTAACCCCTCGGGTTGCTCGTCGACGCGGTAGGTGCCCAGAGCCTGCCCGGTCAGAGCGGTGATGGCCAGAATTGGCGCGGTGAGCATCGACGTAGACAGGGCGAAGACGTTGGACACGGCTTTGCCCAGCCGAGCCAACAGGTTCTGATTGAACATCCGCAGCACGATGCGAACGTCGCGATTGAGGCTACGGACGGCCAGAGCCGTTGTAACATTAATCAGATCGTCATTGGTGAGAATAAGGACACCGCCTGCCTCGTCCGCGCCGGCGGCTTGCAGCACCTCCCGCTGGCGGCAGTCGCCGACGATCAGCCGCGCACCCCGTAGCCGGGGATCGTCGGGTTTGCACACGGTGTCGATGATGACCACGGGACGCCGAGTCGCCAGTAGATAATCAAGCACGCGACTGCCCATCCGGCCCAAGCCACAGAGGATGATCGGTTTTTCCATGTAATGCCTCTCTAGTTGCTCGACCAGGTCAAGGACGCAACAACTCGCGAACCACCTCGACCAGCGCTGCCGGTGGTAGCTGATTCTCTCCCAGTTTGTAATAGGCGCTCTGATCATCGACGATGCGTAGCTCGTTGCAGCGGGCGGCCAACTCCTTGATCTTGCGCGGTCCCTTATAGCGGAATACCAAGTAAGTGGCTCCCGTGGTCAATCCTTCAGGTGGACCTTCGAGATGAACGTCGGCGATGCGCCAATTGGTCGCCAGGATGCGGAGTTCCTGGAGCCGAAGCAGCCACTCGGCCACCTCCGGAATCGGGCCGAAGCGATCGCGTAACTCGTCGCGAAACTCGTCGAGCCGCTCCAGTGTCGCCACCCGCGCCAGCCGACGATACACCTCGATACGGGCTTTCTGTCCCGGGACGTAGTCGCGCGGTAGATAGGCCTCGATGGGCAGATCGACGTTCACTTCCAACGGCGTACGCAGCGGTTCACGCTTCATCAGGCGGACGGCGTTCTCTAAGAGCTGACAGTAGAGTTCGTAGCCGACGGCGGCGATGTGGCCGGACTGTTCTGTGCCCAGAATGTTGCCCGCACCGCGGATCTCCAGGTCGCGCAGGGCGATTTTGAACCCCGCGCCGAGCGAGGCGAACTCTTCCATCGCCTTGAGCCGTTTCGCCGCTATCTCGCTGACCTGCTTGCGGCCATCGAGCAACAGATAGCAGTAGGCCCGATGGCGATAGCGGCCAACACGACCGCGCAGCTGATGCAGGTCGGCCAAGCCGTAGTGATCCGCCTCGTTGATGAACATGGTGTTGGCGTTGGGAATGTCCAGACCGCTCTCAATGATCGTCGTCGCCAAGAGCAGGTCGACCTCGCGGCGAACAAACCGAGTCATGCCGCGTTCCAGCTGGCTTTCCGGCATCTGGCCGTGGACGACGGCGATCTTGAGATTGGGCACGATCTTCAACAGGCGATCGCGTATCTCTTCGATGTCTAGCACTCGATTATGCACGAAATAGATCTGCCCTTCGCGGTTCAGCTCGCGCAAAATGGCTTGGCGAATCAGTTCCGGATCGAAGCGAACGATGCGCGTCTCGATGGCCAGGCGATCCGGAGGTGGAGTTTCTAGATTGGAAATATCGCGTATTCCTAGCAGTGATAGATGCAGGGTGCGCGGAATTGGTGTGGCCGTCAGCGTCAGCACATCGACCTGAGAACGCAACTTCTTGAGCCGCTCTTTGTGTTCGACGCCGAAGCGCTGTTCCTCGTCAATAATTACCAGGCCGAGATCCTTGAACTGAACGTCGCCACTGAGGATGCGATGCGTACCGATGACAATGTCGATGCCGCCGCTGGCCAGTTGTTCGACAATCGCCTTCTGTTCCGAGCCGGTGCGGAATCGATTCAGACATTTGACAACGAAGGGATACTCGGCGAGACGCTGGCTGAAGGTGCGGTAGTGTTGCTCGGCGAGAACGGTTGTGGGAACGAGAACGGCCACTTGGCGTCCGTTGTCGATGGCCTTGAAGGCGGCGCGAATGGCCAGCTCGGTTTTGCCATAGCCGACATCGCCGCAGAGCAGCCGATCCATTGGTCGAGGCCGCTGCATGTCGGACTTGATCTCGGCGAGACTGGTGAGCTGGTCCGGCGTTTCCTGGTAGGGAAAGGCGGCCTCGAACTGCCGTTGCCAATCGGTGTCGGGAGGAAAGGCGATGCCCGGTTGAGCGGCGCGCAGGGCCTGAAGCTGAATCATGTCGGCGGCCAGATCCATGACCGCAGCCTGGACCTTCTCTTTTTTCGTCTGCCAGCTGGTGCCGCCCAGTTTCGACAGTTCCGGCGTGGTTTTCGAGCCGCCCACGTACTTTTGCACTAGGTCGATCTTGGAGGCCGGCACATACAGCTTGACGCCCTCGCGAAACTCCAAAATAAGATGCTCCTCGATGTTGCTGCCCCGCTTGCCGCTCACCTCTTTTTGCAGCATCGTCATGCCGCGAAAGCGCGCGATGCCGTGGCTGACGTGAACAACCAGATCGCCCTCGGTCAGATCGAGGAAGCTGTCGATGGCCCGCGATTCGAGCCGACGACGTGGCATCAACTGACGCACATCGTCGCGATGGAATAGCTCCTGACCGCCCAGCACGACGATACTGCCGCCCCGTTCGACGAGGCGGAACCCAGCGCGGACGTGGCCAGTGACCAACCGCAGCCGGTCCGACTGGGCCAGCTGACCGGCGGCTAGCACGTCGTTCAAGCGTTTGCACTCGGCGTCATTCTCACAGGCGATCCAGACCAGATCCTGGGCGGCGACGGCGTCAAGTTCGTCGCGAATCCGCTTGACGTCGCCAGATAATCGCGTCACCGACTCGACGCGCAGATGACACATGGCCTCCAGGGTAGGACTCGGCAGAGCCGAGACCCGCAGACTGGGAAACTTCAGCAGTTGAGCAAACACCCCCTCGACGGTGAACAATCCTGTCGAGTCGGTCAGCCGGTCGTGGTAGTGCTTGCCCTGCTCGACCAGTTCCTCAGTCTCGATCAACACGACGCGCGAACCAGTCGGCAGATAGTCGCAGAAGTGCCCTGTAGAACTCAGCTGTTGCCTGGGGTCGGCGTTGCTCGCAAGAACGGCCAATGGGCTAAGCTCGGCGATTTCGAGTGTGTCCAACGAGCGCTGAGTGTCTAGAGCGAAGAAACGGATCGAGTCCAATTCGTCGCCGAAGAACTCCAAACGGAGTGGCATTTCGGCATCGGGTGGAAAGACATCGACGATGCCGCCACGACGCGAGAACTGCCCAGCTTGCTCGATGGCCTCACTGGGCTGATAGCCCTGCTCGACCAGCCAGTGAACGAGTTCGTCGAGATCGACGGTCTGGCCGAGGTGCAGCCGTCGCCGACTTTTTTGAAGATATTGTCGATCTGGAACAGGCTGAATGAGAGCCTGAAAGGTGGTGAGGATGACGGCAGGCGGTTGCTCCGACTCCAATCGACGCAACAGCCGCAGTCGTTGACCGGCCACGTCGTCGCTGGGACCGCTGCCGGGAATGTGGTCCCAGGCGGGGAGCAGGGTTGGCTCGATGCCACTGAAGCTGTGCAGATCGGCGGCCCAGGCGTCGAGATCCCGAGGATGAGCGATGACGATGAGAACGGGTTGAGACGACTGTCGGGCCAGGGCGGCGGCCACCAGTGCCGACGACGAAGCCCACGCGCCATCGACCGTGGCGCTACGGCCACGCTCCAGCGCTTCTAACACTGTGTCGAAACCGTCGCAGCGAGTGAGCAGGTCTGTGAGATCGAGTAGAGTCGAGGGAACGGCGAGGGTGTCGGCCACAACGAGATCCTCCCTGAATCATTATACGATCCAGCCGTGTCGAGATTTTTCCCCGCGACTAGTCAAAATGATCCTTACCCATCTGCGGCGACACGGGAACGCGCACCTCGCTAACAATCTCGTGCAACAGCGCCGCTGGTGTCACTTTCCGCAATCGGCTCTCGGGCCGCAAGATCACTCGATGAGCGAGGACCGGCTGCACCATCCGTTTGACATCATCAGGAATGACAAAGTTGCGTCCCTGGATGGCGGCCAGCGCTTGGGCGGTGCGGAACAGGGCGATCGACGCGCGCGGACTGCCGCCTAGCTGAATGTCGTCGTGCATGCGGGTGCCGTGGACGATCTCCAACAGATACTTTCGCACCTTGTCGTCAACGTGAACTTCGCGAACCGCCTCCTGACAGCGGATCCAGTCGGCGGCGCTGACTACAGGTTTCAGGTCGTCAATGGGGTGGCCATGCTGGAGCTTGGCCAGCATCTTGCCCTCTTCCTCCAGGCTGGGATAGCCGACGCTGAGGCGAATCAGAAAGCGATCGAGCTGAGCCTCGGGCAGGGGGAAGGTGCCTTCGTGATCGACGGGATTTTGCGTGGCCAGTACCAGAAAGGGCGGCTGCAGGGCGTAGGTCTGGCCATCGACAGAGACGCGGCGTTCGGCCATCGCCTCCAGCAGGGCCGATTGAGTGCGAGGCGTGGTGCGGTTGATCTCGTCGGCCAACAGCGTCTGAGCAAAGATCGGTCCAGGGCGAAACTCGAACTCGGCGGTCTTCTGATTAAAGATCGACACACCGGTTACATCGGTGGGCAACAGGTCCGGCGTACACTGCAAGCGTTTGAAGGTGCAGCCAACACTACGAGCCAACGCCCGAGCGAGCATCGTCTTGGCCACGCCCGGCACGTCTTCCAGCAGGATGTGCCCTTCGCAGAGATATGCCACCAGGCACAGCGTCACCTGAGACCGTTTGCCGATTATCACCTTTTCGATGTTGGCCAGAATCTTGTTGACCGTGGCGGCAACCTCGGCGATGGAGAGCGTCTTGCTGTCACTGCTAGATTCGGTGCGGGACATGCGGTTTGGCAGCGTCGTCCAGGAACGAAAGAGATTCCGAAAAAGGTTCCTGGCCCTTTTTCAGCCTACGCTCATATTCGATCAGAGTACCAGCGAGGGAGCAAATCGGCAATCGCAGGCGGCTTGACAATCTAGCGGGTGGCAGATAGTTCCAAAGAAAACTAGAGGTTTTCCATGTCCAGCGACGCGGCCCAATCCTCGACACTGCCCTATCCCACTCGGTTCAGCTGGGCAATGCGCTTGTTCCTGGGCTTGTTCCTGTTCAACATGCTTTTTCGGAGCTTCTCTGTCCTTTATCCTTGGCAAGACTGGGCCGACGAGTTGGACCTGACCACGATGCCGCGCCGGCTGCCCACTCGCGCGGAGCTGGCCGCGCTGCCATGGCGGGCTGATACTCCCCAGAGCAACTCGATCCGTGGGGAGTTGCGGCGGACACTGGACTCCCTGGGCGACTTCGTCAAACCCTGGCCTGAAGCGTCGGCACGACAGCGGATTCACTCCTGGGCCGACGGCGGCAAATGGGCGCTGGCCTGGACCTCGACTCGCCTGGGATTTCTCGAAGGGCTGGTCGGCGTCAATCAGGAATGGCCGATGTTCTCGCCGTCGGTCTCGCGCTACAAGTTGATCCCCCGTGCCCGGCTAGTCTACGCCGATGGCAGCGAGCAAATCGTCCGGGGCAAGTGTGATCCCGCCGATCTGACCTGCTACAGCCACTGGTGGGAAGAGAAGATCCTTGACTACGAACTGAAGGTGGCTCCAGGTGGCGAAAGCAAGGCCGAGGACAACTTCGGCTACTGTAACGTGCTACAACATCGCTACCCACACAATGATCAGGGGGCTAAATTAAAGACTATTTATCTCTTCATAGTGCGCATTGAGCATCCGCCACCAGGGGTCGATGCCCGCGCCTGGTTGACGGTCCAGAGCGGTCCCCCGCCTCAGCAGATTTACCCCGACTTTTACGAATTCGACGTAGCCCAAGGACGCAGCAGAATTCTTCAGCGCAGCTATGACAAGTGACTCTCGTCTGTCGCTGTGGACGCGCTTCTGGCATAAGCCGGTCCGCGCCGAACGCTTGGCCCTGATGCGTTGGCTCGTCGGCTTGTCGCTGTTGACCGATCAACTGATTCAGTACTGGCCGAATTTGCTGGAGTTCTTTGGCCCACACGGCTGCGCTCCCGCTGGACTTCACGACCGCTATCAACTCAGCCAATGGCGCTGGACGGTGTTGTTGTTCAACCACGACGACCCCGCTATTCTCTATCCGGTCTTCTGGACGTGGGTCGGTCTCACCGCTGTCTGGACCGTGGGTCTGTTCACGCGGCTGACCGGAGTGCTGGTCTGGTTCGGCACCCTATGTTGGATCAATCGCAACCCCAACCTGCTCAACGGCGGCGATGACACTTTGCAGGTCGCGTTGTTTCTGCTGATGCTGGCTCCCTGCGGTCGGGCGCTGTCGTTGGATGCTTGGCGGTTGGGCAGCTCGCGGCTAGTTCCGCCTTGGTCGGTGCGTTTGTTACAGATCCAACTCCAAATCATTTATCTGACAACAGGGATCGTCAAACTCGCCGGCACTGGCTTGGGCGAGAACTACCTGCCAACCGGCACCTGGTGGGAAGGCACGTCGATTCACTACGCGCTGAACTACACGGCGATGAGCCGCTGGTCCTACGCTCAGTTGCCGGTGCCGCTGTGGCTGACCGCGCCGCTGACCTACTTTACGCTGTTCTGGGAAATCGGCTTCACGCCATTGGTGCTGTGGCGACGCACACGATACTGGACATTATGGATCGGTGTAGGTTTCCATCTGGGCATCTGGTTGACGCTCGAGGTGGGCTGGTTCAGTTTCTACACCTTGGCGTTCTACGGCGTGTGGGTGCCCGACTCGTTTTGGCAACGGCGCGATGCTAACGAGGCAACTCTCCCAACCTAGCCGAGGTCACTCGCGGCGACAGGGGCGTTTGCCCGCTGGCCCAGGGCCGTCGCCGTCCAACCAAGGCCGCACCTTGGCCGGCACTTCTCCACCGGGACAGAGCGTCCATCGGGCCGGCGGATCCCACTCGCACAGCGTCAGATGTTTGTCGAGGTAAGGGTTGATCGATCGACCAAAGAACAGATCGCGGGGATACGTTGCCGAGGGACGAGCTGTCTCCGGATCGATGGCGCAGGCGGCGACCAGGGCTTCCGTGACCAGCTCGGAGCAAAAGTAGGTCTTTTTGAGGCCGTCACGGCTGCCGTCTGCCTCGAAGTGCCTGGCTTTCGCTTTGCCCACGAACTCGGTTCGCACCGGGCCGCGTGTCCGCAACGGCGTGACCTGCTTGAGCAGCCGACCCACGGCGAAGCAATTGCCGTCCACCGATTCAGCAAAGAGAGTCAGTCGCCGTTCCTGCTCGGGGGTCAAAGGCACTTTCCGCGCCCGGATCCAAACGCGCTCGTGCTGAGCATAGGCGGCCAGATGCGGTTCGAGCGGATCCATAATGCGACAATGCAGAGTGTTAAAGGGGCCTCCTTCGAGCAGACCGATCCGCCCATCGCAGCGACGTACAACGATGCCGGAATGCTGCGGCGCGCCGGTACAGCCGAGTTTGTGTCCTATCTTGGCTAGAAACGCCTTGTCCGTGGCCAGGAAGATGTCGCCCGGCTGCGGTACATAAGGACGGGGCGAGCCGCGCAGCTCGTGATCCATGCAAAAAGATGGCTCGTAGAGATACGAGGCCCTAGGGCAAACTTCCGCGCAGGATAAAGCGGCGAGTAGAAGCAGCGGCATGCGGGATCCTCCCGAGTGCGTGGGGTGGGATACCCAGAGTCTACCTTCCCTTCTCGCCCGAGGTGGCGGAAGTCTGCTTTCCCGGAGCAAAACATCGACTCGATCGTGCGGACTGGCGCGATTGAAGCGGTGAGTTCGACGAATCAAGTCGCTTCTACCCTGCGCGACCACAACCCCCCGAAGTCTGCTCTGTCGTTACTTCCCGTTGATCCGCGTGACCGCTTGGCCTGTCAGTAACGGCTGATTGGTCACGTCGAATTTCGCCAGCTGGAAAAAGATCGGCTTGCCCTTATGGACGCAGGTGAACTCCACTCGATGCTTCCCCGGTGGAACGACTAGTTGATGCTTCAGCTCGACTCGTCCAGAAGGAATCGTGTGAGTCGCTGTCAATAATCGCCCGTGTACCCGATGTTCCACCGCAGACGGAGCGAGGACTTCGTAGCTCAGTGTGATCGTTCGTGGAAGGTCGAGCGGGTTGAACAGTTCGACCGCGCCGACACCGTGTTCAAAACCGCGAACGCGGTCAGGATCGGCGGGATTGATGGGCAGATTGCCGCACCACAGCGCCACTTCCGTAGGATGGCGTGCGTCCAACTCCAGCTGTGTCCAGCTCGACGCTCCGACTCGCTCTCGGAAGCGCGCGGTCCACGGTCGCAGGTCAAAGAAAAGATCGCGTCCGTTGGCACAAACGATCGCCTCCACGTCTAGCAGTTGCCGCAACCGCGCGACCATGTCAGCACCGTTTTTGGGATACCCCTTTCGGTCGAGGTGGATACCAGCGAAGCCCATAAGGGCGGCTTGCTCGATCTGTCGTTCGAGCGGGGCCCGACCCAGGGCAGCGAATACAGCATCGGGATAACGTCCGCGTACCATGCCGTGGCTCCAGCGTAGCTGGCGACTGGTCACGGACAAGCGGAAGTGATCGCAGTCCCCCGTACCCAGCACCCCGGTTGACTCCGGAAATGAGACGATGGGCAGTTGCAGAACCATCGAGTCCGGCGGCAGTATCGCTTCCAGCTGAGCCACAAACTCCCGCACCGGAGCGACTCCGGACGGATCGGCAGGCCGGGCGTGGAACATCGGTCGTGGGGACTGATCGAATAGCCCGCCAACCAGCAAAACCAGTGTCGCCGCTACTGCCCCGACGAATGAACCTCGGCCACGAGCCTTGGCCCACTGGAGCAGCGGATCAAGAACGAGACACACTGCGGTTAGCGAGAAGAACGCCAGGAAGATCGAGATGCGGTTGTAGGCCCGGATCATGGGCGAAATAAAGTAGGCGAACAGGTAGGCAAAGCCGGTCACGGTGGCCAGCAGCAGACCGGCTAGAGTGAACAGCCCCAATACCCGACCCAGCGACCAAGTCGTGGATTGTCGCGGCCAGAGGAGAAAGTAACCGATCAGGCCGACCAACCCCACCGCTCCGACCAGCCCCAAGCCGCTCATCTGGGCTTCGTTGTTGGCCCCAGGCACGGCGGTTAGGTAGGACTGATTCAGGCGAGCGAAGCGGTCGATCTGATGATGTGGAATCGGCAACAGCAGGTGGACGAGGCGCAGCCCGTAGACCTCGGCCTCGACCGGAAAGCGCGTGGCCACATCGCGATTAGTGCCCAGCGTGGACCGCGTGTGCAGCGTCGGCGCGATTTGAGCAAACAGGCCGGCTGTGATAACCGTCACCAGCACCGCGGACGGAACCAGCTGGATCAGACGGCCCTGAGCCACTGCACAGGCCAACCCAGCCACGGCCAGGAAAAAGCAACCGAAGAAGGCGTAATAGACTCCACCGCCAGAGGCCAACACCGCGATCAGTAGCGCTGCCAGCCAGCGACCCCAGGGGAACTGACCATCTGCTCCTCGTGACAATTCGCCCCGACAGGTCCAGATCGCGATCAGAACAATCAATGGCACCAGATAATACGACGCCAGGAACAAGTGTCCGAAGCGGAAGTAATGGTAGGGAGTAAAGGCGAAGAGCAGGCTGCCGACCACCGCGGCCAACGCCCCGACCCGGAGTGTTCGCAACGTCAGCAGGGCGGTCGCTGCCGTCAGGGGGAAACCCAGGAGGAAAAAGACGTTGACCAGCCAGTGAATGTCGGAAGAGAAGTAGGATAGCCCGCGAATCATCAGCAGGTGGACCGTCTCGACGGCAGGAAAGTCGCGCATGTCGGTGCCGAACGGTGCGCCGCGTCGCTCGGAGAAAAGCGGACTTCCCGTCTCCAGATAGTTCTGAATGAAAGCCTGAAAGAACAGTGTGTCGCCATACCAGTTGAACGGTTCGGAGAGGGTCGCGGGGTGGAGGCGATACGCCAGCACCACGATCAGCACGGCCAGGCTAACGGTGACCAGATAGAGGACCAACTCAGCGAGATAGGATCGCGCTTTCATGTTTTCTCCGATGCATTCACGGTTTGCTGATGAGTCAGCAAGACACTTTTCCTTTCGTCAATCTCTTCTGTTCAAGCCACCGAAGCCACGGGTCGGCTGGCATAGTGCGGTCGCGGTAATGGCAGCAAGAATTGACCCCCGCGCCGGAGGTACTCTGCCTGCTGACGGAAGATCTCGTCGGCAAAGTTCCACGACAACAGCAGCGTGACATCCGGTCGACGTCGCAGCAGTTCTTCCGCGGGCAGAACCGGGATGTGATGGCCCGGCGTCAACAGCCCTTGTTTGTACGGGCTTTTGTCCACGATGTACGGCAGCAGGTCGGGGCCTATGCCGCAGTAGGCTAGCAGCGTCATTCCCTTGGCCGGCGCGCCGTATCCCGCCAATGTCCGACCCGACCGCTGGAGGCGGTTTAGTTCGTCGCGGAGCAGTTCGCGCTGCTGAGCCACCTGGGCTGCGAACGTCGCCCACCGAGACGGATCGCGCAGCCCCAGGTCGTTCTCTCGCTGCAGCAATTGCCCAACCGAGTCGGAGCGCGATCGCGGACCGCCTCGCCGCTGGGCCACGACCAGGATCGAGCCGCCGTGAATCGCCACTTCGGTTACGTCGATCAATTCCATGCCGACCTGCTGGAACAAGCGATCGAGGACACCAACCGACAGGTAGCAGTGGTGTTCGTGGTAGACCGTGTCGTACTCCAGCTTCTCGAAGAACGGCACCAACCAGGGGCACTCGACAACGGCCACGCCATCGTCGGTCAACACTCGTTCCAGGCCACGGGCGAAATCGACTTGATCGTCGACGTGTGCCAAGACGTGCCGGGCCAGGATCAACTTGGCCACGCCGACTTCGTCGCGCAGCTGAGCCGCCGTCGTCTCGCCGAAGAACGCGCAGCGAGTTGGCACTCCGTCTTCAACCGCTTTGGCAGCGATGTTCTCGGCTGGCTCGATCCCCAGTACCTCCAGGCCGCGCGCTTGGAAGGCGCGCAACACGGTGCCATCATTACTGGCCGCTTCAAACACTCGATCGCCTGGTCGCAGACCGAACCGGCTGCTTAACGACGAGGCCAGGAACTGGGCGTGCGACCGGGCCAGGTCCGACGTTCCCGTGACGTAGAGGTAGTGCTTGAACATCGTCTCAGGCGGCACCTTCTCATCCAGCTGCACCAATCCACAGTCGGGACAAAGTACCAGCCGCAACGGAAACAGCGGCTCGGGATCCTCGATCCGGCTCGGCGGCAGAAACGAATTCGCCAGCGCGGTTACGCCGAGGTCGAGAATCGGCTCAAGCCCAGTCGTCGAACAGATGCGGCACTGATGGACGTGCATAGCCTCGATCATCCTTGAGAAGGCCCAGGGAAGAGGTTCCCCGAGTCGGATCAATTGCCCTCCGTCGCTTCGTGCCGGACAGGGCCAACGGCAAGTTCAGGCGGCGCGTCCTTGCTCCGAGGGTGCGTCGGGGACGGTCGGTGGCGCGGCCAGGAACCCGACGGTACGGCGGCCGTCGCGGACTTCCTCGCCCCAGTTAAAGTTGATCGTGTAATCCACCAGCCACAGCGGACGTTGCTTGCACTCCGCGTAGATCCGCGCGATGTACTCCCCCAGTACGCCGATGCCCAGCGACAGCACTCCCAACGTGATCAGTTGCAGGAAGAAGATCGTCGTCAGGCCGGGCGGCTGATGCGAAAACGCCCACAGCAGGAAGTACACCAACATCAGCCCGCACGCTCCGGTTAGCACCGCCAGGCCGAACAGACTGAACATCCGCAGCGGTTTGACCGAGAAGTTGAACACTGCGTTCCAGGTGAAGCCAATCAAGTACAGCGGGTTGACCTTGCTCTCGCCCTGGGTCCGACCTCGGCGAGTGTACTCGATGCCCACCTGTTTGTAGCCCAGCCAATGGATCATGCCGCGAACGTAACGGCTGGTCTCCGGCAGCAGCGCGTAGGCATCGCGCACTCGTCGGCTAATCAGACGGAAGTCGCCGGAGTGCAGCGGCAGCTTGACCTCATCGCTCATCCAGCTGATGAAGCGCATCGCTAGCATCGTCAGGCCAATCCGTAGGGGCGACTCCCCGACTCGCTTGGATCGCACCCCGTAGACGATGTCGTAGCCTTCCTGCCATTTGGCGAAAAACTGGGGAATCAGTTCGGGTGGGTCCTGCAAGTCGGCGTCGATGACCATGATAGCCTCGCCGCGCGCTGCCATCATGCCGGCAGTAATGGAGTTTTGATAGCCAAAATTTCGACTAAGTCGCAGATATTTCCACCGCCGATCTGCCTCGCACAGCTCGGCGACCAGCTCGGGAGTACGGTCCGTGCTGCCGTTATCGACGACAATCACCTCAAACGGCACTCCCAGTTGGGTTAGATGCTCGTTGAGTGTGGCGTAGGTGTCGCGGATCACTTCCTGCTCGTTGAGAACCGGGACAACCATGCTGAACAAGGGACTGCCATTGGCCATGATGGAAGGTTCCTATGAAGACCGCGCTCAGGCGGCGCAAAGGGATCTCGCACGATACCACTGCCAGGTCGCTCGAACCCCGGCTTGCAGGTCGTATCGAGCCGACCAGCCGAGCAGCTCCTGAGCTAAGCTAACATCAGCAACCCAGTCGAGCGGCTCGTCGGGCCGATTGGGCACCGCGCCGTAGGTCGCTCGAACCCCAGTCCCGCTCTCCTGGAGAATTGTCTCAACCATTTCCGCTACTCGATGCTGTCGTCCAGTGCCGGCGTTGAGGATGCGGCCCCGCGCTGCCGGATGCCGAACCGCCCGTTGCAACAACTCGACGACATCTGCGACGTAGATGAAGTCACGTCCTTGTCGACCCGACGACACCTGGGGCGACTGGCCAGCGGCACAACAGCCCATGACATAGGGCACCAGCCGAGAGGGGGCTTCCCACGGACCGTAGACATTAAAGAGGCGAATAGTCGAGATTGGGGCACCACGGAATGCCTCGGCCTGGCAGAACAGAGTAGCGGCGGCTTTAGTAACGGCATAGTCCGATCGAGGATCGAGGCGGTCGGATTCGCGCATCGGAGCATTCTTGTGGCCGTACTCCGCCGACGAGCCAGCGTGAACCATGCCGAGGAAGTCACGTCCGGCCAAGGCGTCGAGCAGGTTCACGGTGCCCGTCAGATTGGCGGCCAACAGGGTTGCTCGATCGCTGGCAGTGGGGGACACGCCACAGGCCGCCAGGTGGTAGATGATCTCGGGGCGACACGCCTCGACAGCTCGGCGAACATCGACAGCGCGGGTCAGATCTCCTTGATAGACGACGAATTGACCAGCCAGATCCGCCAACCGCCAAGGTTGGGCTTCCTGTCTTAGCAGCAGGTGTACCTCGTTGCCAGCGGCGATTTCCGCGCGGACCAAGTTGGCCCCAATGAATCCGCTCGCACCAGTAATCAGCACTCGCCAGGGCCGGGCCAAGGCGGACCCTCCATGTCGCCTTCGCTGGGACGTATCTTAAGAGAGCGAAATGATAGCCCCCCTGCCGCACGCCGTTCAAGATCAACTTTCTCGACCCAGCCAGTGGGTATTACGATCTCTTTAGAAGCTAGCGGGTTCGCCTTTCCCCTCTTTCTTGGGGCCGCTGGCCTATGTTACGATACTTCATCAAGAGAAGCGGGCGACCGAATCGGAGAGGGCGAGACGTGACCTACTGTTTGGGAATCCTTACGCATCAAGGGTTAGTAATGGCGTCGGACTCGCGGACCAACGCCGGCATGGATCAGGTCAACGTCTGCCGCAAGATGCATTTTTTTGTTCGCGAGTCGGAGCGGGTCTTCATCTTGCTAACCGCGGGCAGTCTGTCAGTGACGCAGTCGGTCACCACGCTGTTGCGGCGCGACTTTGACCTGGGCAAAGGATTGGCCGTGGCTCCGACGTTTTACGACGCCGCTCGCGTCGTGGGCGATCAGGTACGCCGAGTCGCCGAGCTGGACCGCGCGGCCCTGGAACGCGATCACTTCGCCTTCAACATTCATCTGTTGCTCGGCGGACAAATCGCTCATGAACCGCCTAATTTATATCTGATTTATCCACAAGGCAACCCTCTCTCCGCCACCGAAGATTCCCCCTACCTACAAATTGGTGAGTCTAAATATGGACGACCGATCCTCGACCGTGGTGTGCGCTTCCGTCTGACGACGCTGGAGGAGGCAGCTAAGTTTGCCCTCATCTCGATCGACTCGACGATGCGTTCCAACGTGACTGTCGGTCCACCCATCGATCTGACCGCCTACCGCGCCAACGACTTGAGCATCCGCCGCTACCGCCGCTTCACGCCCAAAGATCCCGACCTGCAACGGGTGCAGTTTCAGTGGGAACATGCGCTACGCAAAGCCGTGCTGGAACTGCCCGACATTGTCTTCGAGGATGAGGGAGAACCGGTGATCTGACCGTGAAGATGCGCGTACTGGTCACTTCGTTCGAGCCGTTCGATGGCCACGAGTTGAACTCCTCCCTGGAGGTCGGTCGTGCCCTAGGCCCGCTGCCGGGAGTCGAACTGAGTTGGACGACGTTGCCGGTGGTTGCCGGCTTATGCGTCGAGCGCGCCTGGGAACAGGTCCAACGTAAACAACCAGAGGTGCTCGTCGCTCTGGGCCAGGCCGGCTCGTCGCCGCTGGTGCGCCTGGAAGATCGGGCGGTGAACTTCGATCACTTCGCCTTACCGGACAACTCCAACCAGGTGCGAACCCACTCGATTATTGTGCCTGGGGCACCGGCCCTCCTACGCACACCGATCCCTTTGTCCCAGCTGCACCAACGACTGCAAGCCTTGGGCCAGCCGGTCCAGTTGTCCTTCTCCGCTGGCAGCTTCGTCTGTAATCATCTGTACTTTCACTTGCTTCATCGAGCGAGCGCCAGGCTGAAGGTACTGTTTGTTCATCTGCCATTACTGCCGACCCAACCCGCCGCCGCGCATGTTCACACCATGCCGTTGGAACGTCAAGTGGAGTGCGTTCGCCAGACCATCCTCGCTTGTGTAGAGTTGCTCAGCGGCATGGAACAAGAAGCGCGATAACAGATGCTCTGAGTCCGAACTTCCTCCGCTCAGACAAGCCGCGTCCGCCTTCGACAATTCTCCTGTGTTGGATCCTGACAAGTCATTCGTGTATGATAGAAGCAGACGGGACGATCAAGGCAGCCACCCTGGTATTGTCTCTCCAAAGGTCACGGGAGGTTCTCCGTGTTTCATCTGCTTCGCCGCACCTGGAGGTGGCTGGCCAGTTGTTTCCCAGGCAGACCCCAACAAGGTCAGGTGCTCTTGTGGGTGCTGCGCGGTGTTTTCGGTGCGATCGTCATTAGCATGGCGATGATTGCCTTTCAGTTCACGCTGGGTACCCCAGCAGATTCCGAACGGCAACCGGACACCGGTCCTGCCTACTTGGTGTTTTTCAGCATCCTTGGCGGCGGCCTGCTGCTGGTTCTCACCGATATTTGGATCCGCAACAAGCAGATCACCACGATCTCGGCGATCTACTTCGGCCTGCTGTTGGGGTTGCTCTTGGGCAACATTCTATCCACGGCGCTGGAGCCATTCCTCTTCGAGTGGAATCCCCAGGCCACCACTCCTTGGCAACAACAACGCAAGGCTCTGATTACCTTGTTGATTACTGTTGCCTGTTGTTACATCACTATCTCGACCCTGCTTCAAACCAAGGACGAATTCCGCTTTATTATCCCCTATGTGGAATTTTCCAAGCAGCTCAAAGGGGCGAAACCGCTCGTTTTAGATACCAGTGTAATTATTGATGGCCGAATTGCCGATATATGCGATACGCGCTTTATCGATACTCGCCTAATCGTACCGCGCTTTGTGCTTCAAGAGTTGCAGTCCGTGGCCGACAGTTCCGACAAACTCAAGCGGAATCGTGGGCGGCGCGGCCTGGACATGCTGAAGCGGATGCAGAACAACAACAAGGTCGAACTCGTTCTCCACGATGCCAATCTGCCCGAACTACGCGAAATCCATAAGGTGGACGAACGTTTGGTTATGTTGGCTAAAGTCTTGGGAGCGCGAGTTGTTACTAATGACTACAACCTGAACAAAATCGCTCAGTTGCAGGGAGTAGACGTCATCAACCTCAATGAGCTGGCCAACGCCATGAAATCGGTGGCTTTGCCGGGTGAGGTGATGAATGTCCGTGTAGTCAAGGCGGGAGATCAGCTGGGGCAGGGAGTGGGCTATCTCGAAGACGGCACGATGGTCGTCGTCGAACAGGGTCGCTCGTACATCGGGCAAGAGGTCACGATCACCGTCACCAGCGTGCTACAGACTCCCGCAGGTCGGATGATCTTCGGTCGTGTCGAAGCACGATCAGGAGTGCCCACCGGGTCGCAGCCCGTGTAGCCTACGCACAAAGGAGATCCAGGAATGACCAAGACCCGACATGGTTGGATTGTCGCGGCGGGGAGCTTCCTGGTTCTTTGGTCGCTGAATCTGTCCTGCGCTCAGGACAAAAAGTCGAGCAACCAGCCCGCCGGCAAGGTCAGCGACGTGCAGCTGGTCGAGCGATTGTTGGCGGCTCGCAAAGAGTATCAGTACACTCTCGAAGCTCTACGCAAACATTACCTGCAAACCGGCGACGTGGAACGCGCGCGTTGGGCCGAGGAAGAACTGAAAGAGTATCATCTGATTACCAAACAGGTGTTCTTGCTCGTCCTCGATGTGCCGCCTCCGACTCTGAAAGGCGAGCAGAACATCCCCGAGGCGAACCAGCTCTATCGGCATGCCCTGGAGTTTAAGGACAAGGGCTGGGGCAAAGACTACATCTACAATCAGCGACGGGCCGAGATTCAGTTGCAGAAACTGCTCACGGAGTATCCGCAGAGTAATAAGATCTCCGATGCGGCTTTTATGCTCGGCGAACTGTACGAGAGTAAAGCCTTCAATCAGTTGCATCGCGCGGCAGCGTACTACGAACGCTGCTTCCAATGGAACAGCGCTACCCAGCATGACGCTCGTATCCGAGCTGCTCGGTTATACGAGCGAAGTCTGAATAACCGGCCCCGAGCCGCCGAGATCTACAAAGAAATCATCACGCACGAAACCAATAGCAGACACATCGACGAGGCACGCAAACGCTTGCAGGAGCTGAGCGGCAAGCGCTAACCGACCGAGCTGCGACCAGCCCGCGGCTACCAGAAGAAGCGGTAGTCGCAGGCTTCAGCGCTGCGCAGAGGCAGCGCCGGCTAAAGCCCGCGGCTACCAATCATTTCACCCTCTTGCGACGCATACTAGGCTTTCTTGCGACGGCGGCGAGTTGACGGAGGAGTCGGAGCCGGCAGCCGCTCGAACAGCCGACGCACCGGCAGCTTCAGTCCCGGCAGCAGCGTTCCGCCCTCTAACGTGTCCGCCTCGCCTAACTCCTTCGCTTCATCCGGAGCCGTATGCACCGTCACCGTTCGACGTACCGGATCCACCAGCCACACCAGCACTGTGCCCGTCAGAAAGTAGTCCTTCAGCTTGCGTCGCATCTCTCCGGCAGTGTTGCTCGGACTCAGCACTTCGATGGCCAAGTCCGGCACCAGGTCGGGAATCGGCGTTGTCGGTAGCGTCCCTCCGGGGAACTTCTCCCAGCGCGTGAACGACACATCCGGTACTCGCACCAGCCCCGGCATCAGACGCACCGTCCCATCTGCTCCCGCCAGGTTTCCGAGTTCGAACACGTCGATCGACATGGCCAATAGGTGAGCAATCCACACGGCCAGGCTGCTTTCGAGGTAACCGATTGGTTTCTCCACGAGGACGCCGTCGACCAGTTCGTAGAGTCGTTCCGTCATCTGTTGCAGCCGCAGCAGATCCGCCTCCGTCGCTTTACCCAGCGAGGGCGTACAGACGATGCGATCCAGCGGCACGTCGCCCAATCGGTGGATCATCTCGTCGAGTTTTTGCACCGTCTTGCTCCGCGATCGTGTGGCCATGCCGCATCTCCTCGCCTCGAGATGGCTGGATTATTCCGTCTGCTGACTCTTGCGGTCAATGCCTGCGCAGCTTGCGTCAAAACAGGGCGACCGGGTATGCTCCGTGAAAACCACCTTCTGGGCACTGCGGAGAGTACGACAATGGACCGCGAGGACGTGGCCGCGATACTGGCTGAGATCGGCACCATGCTCGAACTGCAGGGCGAAAGTAGCTTTCGAGTCAACGCCTATCACAACGGCGCTCGGGCGATTCTGCAAATGGAAGAGGATCTCGGCGAAGTCGTGCGTCAGGGCCGGTTGGAGTCGATCCCCGGCATCGGAGCGACGTTGCGTGAGAAGATCACCACGCTGATGACCACGGGGAAGCTGAAGTTCTACGACGATCTCAAGGCCAAGACGCCGCCGGGACTGCTCGACATGCTGCGCATTCCGGGACTGGGGCCGAAGAAGGTGATCGCCTTGCAAGAGCAGCTGGGCATCGACACGCTGGAGAAACTGAAAACAGCCTGTGACGCCGGCCAGGTCGCTCGGATCAAAGGCTTCGGTGTCCGCACCCAGGAGAAGATTCTCGAAGGGTTGCGATTCATCCAGGAGATCGGCAACCGTGTGCGGCTGGACCAGGCGATGGCCGTGGCCGACGGTCTCGTCGCTGGTCTGCGCGACCTGCCGGGGGTCGAGCAAATCGAAGTGTGCGGCAGCATTCGCCGTCGCCGCGAAACCGTCAAGGACATCGATTTGCTCGTCAGCTGTACTGGAGACGCCGCGCCGATCATGGAGCAGTTCGTCCACCTGCCGGGGGTGATTCAGGTCACGGGGCAGGGCGAAACCAAGTCGAGCGTGATCGTTCAGAAGATTCTGTCCTCGGGGAACAAAGTTACGCTCAACGCCGATCTGCGGGTTGTCTCGCCGCGACAGTTTCCCTTCGCCCTGCACTACTTCACGGGCAGCAAGGAGCACGGCATCGCCATGCGTGTGCGGGCGCAGCGGCAGGGGCTGAAGCTCAACGAGTATGAGTTGGCCGGCGAGAGCCAATCGATCGAGGCGGCCACGGAAGCCGACCTCTTCGCCGCTCTGGGGCTAGCCTGGATCCCGCCGGAGCTGCGCGAGGACACCGGCGAACTCGACGCCGCCGAGAAGGGCACTCTGCCGCGACTGCTCGAACCAGAGCAGATCCAGGGTGTCTTTCACAATCACACCGTTTATAGCGACGGGGGGAACACAGTCGAAGAGATGGCTCGCGCGGCCCAGGCGCTGGGCTGGAAGTATCTGGGCATCGGCGATCACTCTCAATCGCTGACCATTGCCAACGGCTTGTCGCCCCGGCGCGTCCGCGCCCAACAGCGTGAGATTGACGCGCTGAATAAGAAATTGAAGAATTTCCGGATCTTCAAAGGGACAGAATGTGACATCCTGCCCGATGGCTCGCTGGATTACGACGATGAGTTGCTGGCGACGTTCGACTATGTTGTGGCCAGTGTACATACCCACTTCAACCAGAGCCGCCAAGAAATGACCGAGCGCATCATTCGAGCAGTTCGGCATCCGTTGGTGACGATGCTGGGCCACTCGACGGGACGACTGTTGCTGCAACGCGAAGGCTATCAGGTGGACCTGGAGGCAGTGCTACGAGCGGCCGCGGAGTCCGGCTGTATGATCGAGATCAACGCTGACCCGCATCGCCTCGACCTGGACTGGGTGCATTGCAAGCGGGCCCGAAACCTGGGCGTACTGCTGGTCATCAATCCCGATGCGCACTCGACCCAGGGACTAAGGAATTATTGGTTCGGCGTTAGCGTGGCTCGTCGCGGTTGGCTGGAACCGGCCAACGTCTTCAACACGCGAGGCCCCGACGAAGTCGCCGCTTGGTTCGCCCAACGCAAGGCCGCTGCTAGATAACTGGACATTCGCGACCGTCCACATTGTTCGGCTTTTCCCTGCGACAACGATCGTAGCATGCCTTCAGACGTCCAACTGAGTCGAGAACTCGATCATTTGAACGCCACCCCTTCAGGAAGCGCGCATATTGATGATGTCCCTTCCGTGTTCTGACGAATCCGGAGGCGGATACGGGTTGGTGGAACCGCTGACGGGGGGCCGGAGTGCCCCTCGTCGGTTCCAGCTTTCAGCACGGCTCCCCGCGAACTAGTTCTGCCGGGATAATCAGATCAAACCGACTGCCCTGGCCCACGGCGCTGGAAATCTCCAGTGTTAGTCCTAGTTCGACGACCAAACGGTCGACTGTGGCCAACCCGATGCCGCTGCCGCCGGAGTCGCTGTCGGCCATTCCTGCTTGCCCACGATGGAACGGCTCAAAGATGGATTCTTGCTCTTCCTCGGTCATGCCCGCGCCGGTGTCCTCGACCGTGATAACCAGAGCCGGTTCCGGCTCGGTTCGCCAGCTGGTGTACAGTCGCACCTTGCCCGCCGAGGTGTAGCGTATCGCGTTGACCAACAGGTTGCCGATCAGTCGCCCGAGACGGACCCGGTTACTCAGGATCGTCTGTCCACGCACCGCCTCCAGGTCCATCTCCAGCCTGATGCCCTTGTTCCGCGCTGACATCTCGTGTTCCAGCACCAAACTGGTGAGCAAAGGTTCCAGAGGCATCCAGTCTCGGACGGCACGGAGGGCGACCTGCACCGGAGCCTTGCACCACTCGAGCAACTCCTGAGCAATGGACATGGCGCGATCCGACGCACTACGAATCCGCTGCAACACGTCGGCCATCGTCTCCGGACCAGGCTGGGTCAGGGCTAAAGGCACGAGCAATCGCAGGGCCTGAAGCGGCGTGCGCAGATCATGCGACAGCCCAGCGAGTTCTTCCCAATCGGGTGCATGTGGCCCCAGCACCACCGTCGCCGTGACCCCAACCGCGGTTCCTTGTTGGTCGGTCAGCGGAGCAGCGCTCCATGACAGCACCTCGGCAGCGCCTCCAGGACGCGGCCAGAGGAACGTCGCTTCCCGACAGGCCCGTTCGCGTCCCGCCGCCAGGATCGGCAGCTGGCTTTCCATGACCGGCTCACCGTTCATGTGCAACAGAGGCTGTTGGGCCAAATCCGCCGGGTTGATGGGGATTCCTTCCTGCACCAGTTGCCGTGCCGTTTCGTTCAGACAGAAGAGTCGCCAGTCGGTCAGGTTGAGATAAAAATGAGCCACCCGCGGCGCAAGAAACGGGTGAGGCCGGCGAGCGCCGCCGCGACGAGAGAAGGTATTCAGCATCGATTGGCTCCAGGCGACCCGCTGCTGTCGGTGGGGTCGCCATTGACCGGAGGGGGGATTCAGACGGGTTCTTTTTTAATATACAACGAGAAAAAACCCGCTGCTAGCCCTCCTGGCGGTGCCGACACCAGAAGAGCCGCATGGCGGGTTCAAGGGAGTTCAGTCTGAACAGACTGATGGCGTTAGCACGCCTCCGGTCGATGACCGATAAAGTCCCGTAAGACTTGACGCACCATCTCGGCCGCTGTCAGGCCGCGATGATGAGCCTCTCGCTCCAATTCCGACAGTTGCCAACCGGAAAGCAACAGCGGCATCTCGACCACGTCACAATGATCGAAGTGCGGATCATCAGAAAAGTGGGGGGTTTCCGAAGGCATAGTTGCAATCAGATGGCTCAGTCTTTTGGACCAGTGTCTCTTGGTGCAACTATCGAAAGCAAACTTAATGCCAACTGTCGCGTTCCCTTCAAATTTTGCCTAAGTGAAGCTCTTCACGCCTGTTAGAGAAACAGGAGCTTCACACTACGTTCATTAGCAGCGGCACGATGCAACAACCCTGTACAGGAACTGCCTATCGGGCGCGCAGTCTCTCAGACCGGCACTAACATCTGATACAATCGCGCCAGATGGTGCCAGGCGCTGGAGTCGGGCAGCTGAGCGATGACGGCATCCAGCGCCGACAGAGCCAAGTCAGACTCTCCCAAGAACAGCGCGGCCATACCTCGATTAAACAGCACGGGCACGGAGTCGGGCTGCGCCAGCCAATCGGCCAAGGCGGCGCGGTGGTCGCCTCGATGCCAGGCCAGGGCGGCACGCTCGTTGGCATGCTGAGCCTGCCAGGTCGCACTGGGCGGCTGGGCTAGCAAGCGCTGAGCAGTGTCGAACTGTCGCGCCAGGCGAGCGACACCGGCGGCCAGGTAGCGGCTCGGCTCGGCATGGGCCTGATTGAGGTACTTGTTCAGTTCGGGCAGATCGATCGGTTCGGAAAGCGGCTGGCGCAGAGCCAACGCTTCGCCGGTCAACAGCGGTTGCAACTCACGGACCAGTTGCGGATAGTTGCCCAAAGCCAGGGCGATGGCCACGGTCGGCTCTTGCAGACTGACTAGCGTCGGCCAGCCTGGCGGCACCTGCCAACGCTCTGCCGCCAACCCTGCTGTCGTCGCATCGCTCCATGCCTGTTGTGGATCGACCGGCTGCACGGGCACGGCATCAAACGGCACGGCCTGTTCGCCCAGATCGACAAACCCCAGGCCGTTGGCTTGGGCCTGGATCTGCTGCCTTAGATAGTTCGTCAACAGTTCGTCTACCGAAGGCGGTTGCTGCCGAGTCATCGTTCCACTCCTACCGAGGTGTTCAGAATCCAACTTGAAACGCTCGGGTTGTTTCGACTTGCGCGGTCATTTATTCTCGGCCAACGGCTTGCCGGTCGAGTCCACGGCTCCGGCAGCGACCAGCACCATACGGTCGGGGTGCAGATGCTTCCGGGCCACCGCCTGCACGTCGTCCGCCGTCACTTTGGCCACCTCGCGTTGAAACCGTTCCAGGTAGTCGAAGCCCAGGCCGAAGCGTTCAAGGGCGGCCAACTGTGCCGCGATGCCGCTGTTGGTGCCGAACTGCAACTGCCGACTGCCGATCAGATAGGTCTTAGCGTCGTCCACCTCGCTGGCCGTCGCCTTTTCTTCGCGGATGCGGTGCAGCTCTTCGAGAAACATCTTCTTGACGACGGCGAACTTGTCGGTATCGGTGCCGATGTAGCAAGTGAAGGTGCCCGGTTGGAGGCCGGCATTGCTGGTGATCGTGCCCTGCACGGTGTAGGCCAATCCCTCACGATCGCGCAGCCGACCCGAGAGGCGATCGGTGAAGCCCGGCCCCGTGCCGAGAATGTGATCCATCACCAGCAGTTTGAAGTAGTCCGGATCGTTGCGGCGAATGCCGACGTGGCCGAGGAACATCTGTAGCTGGGCGGCGCGCGGCATAGTCAGGATCGTTTGGGTGAACCGGGGTGGCAACGTCACTTCGGGCGTCTCCAGCTTCGGCAACTCGACCGGCTTCCAGTCCTTGACCAACTCGCGGATCTCCGCCAGCACTTCTTTGCTGTCGAAATCGCCCACGACCACCAGGATGCAGTTGTTCGGCCCATAGACGCGACGATGGAACTGGCGGCAGTGTTCCGCGGTCAGTTTGGCCACCGTCGCCGAGGTGCCGTTCAGTGGTCGCCCCAGTGGATGCTTGCCGTAGACCTGACGGCGAAACTCGCGCGAAGCTCGGGTCTCCGGCTGAGCCTCCTCTTCGTCCAGCTCGGCCAGCAGCCGCTCCTTGACCGGCGCGAACACCTCCTTGCGAAAGGCTGGCTGGGTCACGCACTCCAGCAACAGGCTCAGCCCCAGCTTGCGATGCGGAGACAGCACCTTGACCGACCCGCCCGAATTGAGCGTCATTCGTCCGCCGACGCTCTCGATCAGATCGGCGATCTCCGGTCCAGTCTTCGTGGTCGTGCCCTCATCGAGCATCAATCCCGTCAGCTGGGCTACTCCCAACTGGTCGTCCGGCTGATACAACGCCGACTCGCGCAACACCAGCTGGGCATCGATGATCGGCAGGCGGCGTTGCTGGAACAACACGACCACCAAGCCGTTGGGCAGCACAACGCGCTGAGCCTGCTTCAGATCAAACGCTGTGGTCTTCGCATCAGCCTGGCGAGTACGGATGGTCTGCGGTCGAGTCGAGTGCGGCGCGGCCAGCTGGCCGGAGCGTTTGGGCGGCACCGACCAGACGGTGGCAGATTTGACCGGCACCAGATACTTGCGGGCCACACGCTGCACGTCCTTGGGCGTGACGGCGGCGATGCGTGGCAGATACTCCCGGGCCAACTCCAGCGACGTGACCGTGGCGGCGTGACCGATTCGATTGGCCAGGCCATAGGTGCTTTCCAGGCCGAAGATCGTCGAGGCGAGGATCTGCTGTTGCACGCGCTGCAACTCCTCGGGGCTGACCAGCTCTTCACGGAGTTTAGCGATCTCCGCTAGCAGTAATCGTTCGACTTCCAGCCGATCCTTGCCCGGCAGGACCTCGGCGAAGACCGCTAGCCAGCCGGGATAACGGCCCGGCGTGTGATCCGCACCAACGGTCGAGGCTACTTCCGCTCCTTCGACCAGGGCCCGATACAGCCGACAGCGTTTGCCCGTGCCCAGGATACCCTCCAAGACAGCTAGGGCGGCCTGATCGTCGTCGCCAGCTCGCACCGTCGGATAGCCGATCAGCAGACGCGGTACCGTGAACTTCGACTCCATCTCATAGCGAGTCGGTAGCTTCGACGCTCCAGGGGGAATAGTCTTGCGTGCTGGCAGTTTGCCTCGTGGAATTGGACTAAACAGATCGCGTATTGTCTTCTTTGCCTCAGCAGGATCGAAGCCGCCCACCAGCACCAGGCAGGCGTTGTTGGGATGATACCAGCGGTCGTAGAAGGCTTTGATGATCGACTCGGTGGCGGCCTGCACATGTTCCGCCTCGCCGATGATGGGATGGCCGTAGGGATGCTCCCTACCGAACAGGCGCGGCAGGATCGCCTTATATTCCAGATCCCAGGGCGTGTCCTCGCCGCCAGCCAGCTCGTTGATCACCGCTCCTTTTTCCTTGTCGAACTCATGCTCCCGATCGATACGCAGGTTGCGCATGCGATCCGCTTCGACGACCAGCGCCTCCTTCCAGCGACCCGCCGGCAGTGTGAAATGGTAGGCGGTCACGTCGGTCGAGGTGTAGGCATTGTTCGACCCGCCGGCTCGAAAGGTGATTCGGTCGATGTCGCCAGGTTTCAGTTTCCCCGTGCCCTTGAACATCAGATGTTCCAGGTAGTGGGCCAGTCCGGTCGAGGTTTTGTCTTCGTCGGCGCTGCCGACCTTGTACATCACCATCGTCGTGACCGAGGTCGATCCGGGAATCGGCTTAAGCAGCACGCGTAGGCCGTTGTCCAGTTCGTACTCCTGAATGTCGTCGTAGAGAGCCGCTGCCGTGCGCAGGGCCAACTTGAGATCTGAAGCGAGAAGAGACGAGGTGGTGAATCCCAGTGACAGAACGGTCCAACAGAACAAACGCGACATAACGCCTCCTTGGCGAAAGGATACCAACGATGCCGAGTGGGCGTGTCTCTTTATTATTACGGGAAGGGCCAACGCGAGAATACGTTCCCGACCAAGGCGACGGCGAAGCTCTCCATACTAGCCAACCCAGAGGTAGGCCGATGTCCGTGACATTCAGTCGGTTCAGCGAGGGACTGCAAAGCGAAAAGGCGTTCGACGTGCTGGCCGTGGCTCACACGCTCAAGGCACGCGGCAAAGAGGTGATCGAACTGCAGATCGGCGACAGCCCGTTTCCGACGACGAAGCACGCTCGGGAAGCCGGCCTAGCGGCCATCGTCGCCGGCCAGACGCACTATTGCCCCTCGCCCGGTCTGCCGGCCTTGCGGCAAACCCTGGCCAGCAACTACACCCGCGAGTTTGGCGTGGCGATTGGACCGGAGAACATCGTTATTGGGCCGGGGGCCAAGCTGTTCGAGCAATACTTCTGCGAACTATTTCTCGAACCCGGCGATCGCGTGCTGGTCTTCTCGCCGCATTTTCCGACCTATCAGCCAAACATCGAACGTCGCGGCGCAGTTGTGGTGACGGCTCCGCTGCGGCAAGAGCAGGCCTTCCGTCCTGACCTCGCCGCGATCGAACAGTTTCTCGACTCGCATCCGCGCGCCCGAGCGATCTTTCTCAACTCGCCGCACAATCCGACGGGCGGCGTGGCCACCAGCGACGACTTGGCTGCATTGGCGCGACTCATTCGTGGCCGCGATGTCGCCGTCTTTTCTGACGAGCCGTACTGCCACATGGTCTGGCACGGACGACACGAGACACTGTTGGCCCAGCCGGGCATGCTGGAACAGACGGTCGCCTGTTACACCTTCAGCAAGTCGTACAGCATGAGCGGCTGGCGGCTGGGTTACGCGGTCTGTCAGCCACGCACCGCCGAGTTGCTGGGCAAGATGGTAAACACGACTCTATCCTGTGTGCCGCCTTTCGTGCAACTCGCCGGAGTAGCGGCCATCGAACACGACGCTGCCGAACGCGACGAGATAATGGCCCAGTTTCGTCGCAAGGTCGAACTGCTGGTGGCGGCGCTGAAGACCGTTCCGGGCGTGCAAGTTGAAATGCCGGCGGGCACCTTCTATGTTTTCCCCAATGTCGAGATAATTTGTCGTCAATATGGCATCACCTCGCATGGCCTGGCGATGTATCTCCTAGAGGGCGCGGACGAGCAGCTAGGCATCGCCTGTCTGGGCGGCGAATGCTTCGGCCCAGCCGGAGCCGGTTTTCTCCGCTTCAGTTGTGCCGAACCGGACGAGCGGCTGATCCGGGCCATCGATTTCCTGCGCGACGCCATCGAGCGAAGCGAGCGCGTAGCCCGCTACCTCGACCAACACGCCGAATACCGCCGCTGAGCAACTTTTTGCTTGACAACCTCCTTGTCAGATGGGAAAACGACCTCACACACTCGGACGGAGTGCAGGCACGTTCTCCCCGGCAAGGAGGCATCGATGGTTCAGGCATCCTTGAGTTCGACCGATTCCGCTGAGGCGTCCAGTCACATTCAAGAGCCTCTTCAGACCGAGTTCCGCCCGACGCCAGCGTCGTTTTTGGAATCGTTGCAGGCGCTGCATCTGCATCAACTCCGCCACCTACGCTTGCATGGAACCGATCCGACTCAACACCCGGATTTTGTCTGGATGTTGACGCGCTTGTTGGAACAAGTGACGACCGTGGAAGTGCATGCTCCAAGCCTGGTGCCGCACTTCGTGGTCAAGAAACTGGAGCAACTGCCGGCGGAGCGCGTCACGCTGTACAAGCCGCTAGTACTACCCGGCGAAGTCTGGCCGCATCAGTTGCAGCAACAGCTTCACCTTTTTAGCCGACTGGGGCCGCGCGTCCTTGTGGGGATCGATCTGTTGTTCACTTCGGTCAAGCTCGATTATGCTCTGAAGTGGATCGAGCAGTATCAGTTGGCTCGTCGAGTGCGGCTGGAACTACGGCCGCAACCCCAATCAGACGACGCGGAACTAGTACGAATGTTCGGCGAAAGTGTTAGCCGGGCTCAGACACACGGGGTAGTCCTGGAACTGGATCCGCCACCGGGGCCAACTCTGGAACTGCTCCCCGATGGACGTGTTCTGCTGGCACCGTGAGCCAGGTTAGTTGGGCATGGCACCAGCTTCACGAAGTCGCGTGCGCAGATAGCGTGCCCGAGCGGCATTGCGTTCCTCACCGTCCAACGTCGTGCCCATCAATTTTTGCAAATGAGCCGGTTGGGTGTGGATGAACAGTTCATTAACGGTGGGAATGGTGATGTCGTCGATCAGCTTGAGGTTGATGCCCAGACGCACATAGGAGAGCAGTTCCATCGTCTCTTCCGAGGTCATCATGGTGGCTGAGCAGAGGGTGCCGTGGGCCCGAGAGATCTTGTCCTGTAGGCTCTGCTTGTTCTCGCGGAGCCAGGTTTGTCGGGCCATCCGCTCGTACTGCACGATCTCCAGGATGGTGGTCTGGATCTCTTCGAGGATGCGTGGCTCGCTCTTGCCGAGAGTGATCTGGTTGGAAATCTGGTAGAAATGGCCAGAAGCGCGGCTGCCCTCGCCGTAGAGTCCGCGGACGGCGAGATTGATCTTCTGGAGGGAGCGAAAGACTTTTTCGATCTGTTTTGTATGTTCAAGAGCGGGCAGGTGCAGCATGACGCTGGCCCGCATGCCAGTACCCACGTTGGTGGGGCAGGCAGTCAAGTAGCCGAACTCCTCGCTGTAGGCGTAGGTGATCCGTTCTTCGAGCATGTCATCGACGCGGTCGATCTCCTCCCAGGCTTCGTTGAGGGTGAAGCCGGCACGCATAACCTGCAGACGGAGATGATCCTCCTCGTTAACCATTAGGCTGACGGTTTCGTGTTCTCCCAAAGCCACACCGCGCGGCCCCTCCGAGGCGGCAAATTCACGGCTGATGAGTTGGCGTTCGACGAGGAACTGGCGATCCAAAGGCGACAAGCCAGGAACATTGACGTAGCCTAGCTTGGGCGTGATGTCGAGTTTGCTAATGCGATCGCGCAGCAGTGACTCGATCTCGGCCTTTTGATAGCTGGAGGCACGATTGGTGAACGGAAAGGCCGCTAAATTACGGGCGAGGCGAACCCGGCTGGAGATAACGATGTCGGACTCTGGGCCGCTGCCTCGCAACCACTCACCACTGGTATGAGTCAGGCTATCCAGATTCATCCGTGGTTTCCCTTTCTCGGAGCAAGTCTCGAATACGAGCGGCTTCTTCGTAGGCTTCGGCTTCCACGGCCGATTGAAGCTGCCGCCGCAACAGTGCAACCTCGACCAAGCGATCGGTAGCTGGAGACCCTTGCCGGGGCGTCTTGCCCTGATGGCGGGTCGAACGATGGATTCGCTGCAACAGTGGGTCGAGTCCGCGTCTAAATACAGTGTAGTCGTGCGGACAGCCCAGCCGACCGACCCCGCGAAACTCCATATATTTGATACCACAAATCGGGCAGGCAAGGCGAGCTAACTCGTCCATCTCGGGGCCAAGATGCTGCCCAATCAGGGATTGCAAGATGGCCGGCAGGTTTAATTCTTGCTGCTTAACCAGCTGCTGAGCCTCGGCGCACGCCTGGCACAAGTGCAGTTCCTTCTTTTTATTATTAACAATGTCCGTCAGGTGAACGGTAGCCGGCTTGGAACAGAATTGACACTTCACGCCAGCTGTCCTTCCTGAGTGTCCCGCCATGAGAGCCGTTCCACCAGGGCCGCTCTCAACCAAGCCCGCGTTAGTTTTCTTCCAGCTGGCGAATCCGATCACGCAGCTGAGCGGCCTCTTCATACGCTTCTCGATGCACCGCCAGAGAAAGCTGTTTGCGCAGCTGAGTTAATTCCGCCTGCATTTGTTTACACTGTGGCAAGCGACGAGGAACCTTGCCACAGTGGCGCGTCTCGCCGTGGATGTTCTCCAGCAGTTGGAGCAACTCTTCGCGAAACACTTCATAGTCGTGCGGACAGCCCAGCCGACCGGTATTACGAAAATCGACGAACTTGATGCCGCAGGCTTCGCAAACTCGATTGGCCCCATCCAGATCGTCGTCGCGAATGGAGCCTTTAGCTGCAGCTTTTGGCTGGGGTTCGGAGAGATACTTGTGAGCACAAACCTCGCACAAATGTAACTCCTCGACATGATCTTCGCCGAGGATTTCCGTAATGTGCAACGAGGCGGCATTGGGACATTTCTGACACTTCATCGCCGCTTACCTCAACGGGCCGAGGCCGGTACATCGGCCTCATGTGCCATTCTAACAGGGGGGGGTATCCTGTCAAGCAGAGGGTCCAAGCTCTCGTTTAACGGAACACTCGTGCATCTGCCTCCTCGCTCTCATACCAACGATCCAGCACGACCAGATCGCGGGATTGTCCGCCCGGAGTGCCGAACGGCTCTGGCCAGAAGCGACGATGCAGTACTCGCACCCGCAGTCGTTTCGGGACATCGGCGAACTCGAACCTCTGCTGGTCGGGCTGATGCGGTATCAAGCGCATATCGCGGATCTCTAATGGCGTTTTCCAGAAAGCCACCGGAGCTTCCGGCTCATCGTTCGTCGGCCAGCGGGCATAGATTCGCCCGGCGCGACCAGCATAGCCTCCTGCCGCTGGAGGCAATCGCGGGCCACCGACTTGCGCCAACGCTTGATTCTTCTCATCGAACGCTTCGACGAGCAGCAGCAGTTGGCGATCGACAAATCCCGTGGGCACACGATGACCGACGTTCTCGGCGACGAGGCGCGTGGTCACTCGGCGGCCATCACGCTGCAGCGTTAGCCGTACCGACTGACGTAGCATGTCCAGCTGCGAGCCGTCCCAGAAGCGATGATTTCCCAGCGTCCAGGCATCGCGCGGAAGTCCGCCATGGCCTGGGGCGATGTTGCTCATCCGTCCGGTCGGCTTCATGTGGCAATGCTGACAGTGTAGACCGGCTCGGGCCGCTGGACTGTCCAGCCATTCGCTGTAGGTCGAGTAGACGCGCACGCCGAACAACACGCCTTCATGGCAGGCGGCACAGTAGCGGCTGTCACGGTAGAACGGCGAGTAGGCATCCTCGCCGCGATCTACATCATCTAGTGGGCCAAAGAACAACTGGCCGTGTTTGGGCCGCAGTACGTCGAGCAGGAACCGGCCATGCGTCAAGCCGATCTCTCCCTGGCCTAGCTCACGGATTTTGTGGCAATAGTCGCAGTGAACGCCGCGAGCGGCCACACCGCGCACCTCAGTCAGATCGAAGACGGCCTCACCGCGGGCCGTCGGCGCGTGACAGGAGGCGCACACCCCAGAGCCGTCTGGATGCTCCCGCAACAGATGAGTGTAGACTCCTTGGAATGAGGGCGAATTTACGGAGCGAGAATGTCGGCTACTTTGCCACTCTGAATAAATCTCTGCATGACAGTTGCCACAGCGCTGCTCGTCGGTCGGCTTGGGAGTGGGATCGATCCACTGGTAGTCGGGATAATCGGCGTCGGGCAAGCGCTGCAGGCGCAACGGTCTGCCGGGGTCGGCTCCGGCGATGAAAAAGTCCGGATGCCAGGCGGTCCAGCGTCGGCCCGGCGGGAGACGGAACCACCCTGCCGAGTCGGTCAAGGTGTGCCGCTCCGTCGCTTGCAGGCGCACGAGAACGCCGGGCAAAGGTGGTTCGACGCGACCGAGCCAGTCCGTCGAGCGCGTCGTCGGCCACACGGCCACTGCCGCCAGACACAGCCCCAGCAAAGGCACAAGTCGGAGGCCGCTCACTCGCCACCCGGAGTCACATACTTCGTCAGCCAGCCAAACACCTCCTTATGCCAGTATTCGCTGTTTTTGGGCTTGAGTACCCAGTGGCCCTCGTCGGGGAAGTTGATCATGCGGCTAGGCACTTTAAGCCTCTGTAATGTCGTGAATAGTTCGTGTCCCTGGCCAATGGGGCAGCGGAAATCGAGGTCGTTGTGGATCACCAACATCGGTGTTTTGAACTTGGCCAGGTTGGCCGCGTACTTGTGCGGCGAATGCTTCTCGTAAGAATGGCGATTCTTGCCCCAGGGTGGCCCACCATGCTCCCACTCATCGAACCAAAGTTCATCGGTGGTGGCGTACATGCTCTCGAAGTTCCAGACGCTACAGTGAGTGATGAGGCACTTGAATTTGCCGGTGTTGACAGCGAACCAGTTCATCATATAGCCGCCGAACGAGGCTCCCGCCGCCCCCATGCGGTTCTTGTCGATGTAGGGCTGACTCTCCAGATACTCGACGCCCTTCATCAGATCCTCGTAGCACTTGCCGCCCCAGTCGCCGGAGATCTCATCGACGTACTTCTGGCCAAAGCCGGTGCTGCCGCGCGGATTGGGCAGGGCGACGACGTAGCCCTGGGCGGCCCACAGCGACGGGCACCAGCGGAAACTCCAACCGTCCTCCCACGCCCCCTGGGGTCCGCCGTGGACCAGATAGGCCAGCGGCCATTTCAGCTTGGGATCGAAGCCCGGCGGTTTGAGGATCCACATCTGCATCGGCGTACCGTCGGCTCCTGGAATGGAGACGGTTTCTGGCTCAGGCAAGTTGAGGGATCCGAGAAGTCGGTTATTGGCCTTGCTCACGGGAGTGGGCGGCACAGGCTTGGCACTGCCCACGTCGGCCAGCGTGAAAACCTCCGGCGGAGCGGTCATGCGAGCCACGGTCAAGGCCAGTTGCCGACCACTGGCATCAACCGACAGTGAACCAACCACTCCTTTCTCGACCACCGGCTCGGTGATTTTCCCCTGCTCCGAAACGGCGAAAAGAGGTCGGCGTCCCTGAAAATCAGCGGCGAAGACGAACCCCGTCCCGGTCTTGCCCTGGTGCGTGACTTTGGCCCAGGCGTAGTCGTCGATGGAGCCGGCTGGCGACTTCGCCGCCACACGCGGTTTGCTCTGAAATGAGCCATCGGCGGCAGTGTCCACCACCATCAGCACCCACTGATCGGCCTCGTAGCCGGGCCGCTTCTGCGCCCGGTAGGCCAGCTTCTTGCCGTCCGGCGAGAACTTCGGAGCGCCATCGGCAGCGGCGTTGTCCTTGGTCAAATTTTCCGCCTCTCCACCGGCCACGGGAACACGCCAGATGTCGTAATTGGTACTCCATGCCTCATCTTCCAGCGGTGGAGCGGTGAAGAGCAGATATTTGCCGTCCGGGCTGAAGGTGTGGTCGTCGCCCAGGGCGAAGGTCGTTGAGGTAGGCACGGCGTCGCGGTCGCCAGGGGTGACGTCGCGTGGCTCACCGGCCTTGCCGTTCTTGAACGGCATCACGAACAGATGTTGTCGCTTGTCTTCGACGTAGCTGTCCCAATGGCGGAAGAACAGACGGTTGAACACCTTGGCCTTAACGGGATTCTTCTCGATCTCTTCGAGCTTCTTCTTGTTCAGCGCGTCAGACTCCTTGAACGGTTTGTCGGAGAATTCTGGATAGACGGCGGAGACGAAGGCGATCATCGAGCCGTCCGGCGACCAGATGGCATCGCTGGCGTCGGTGCTGAGAGAGGTTAGCTGGCGAGCCTCACCACCGTCCAGCGAGATGAGAAACAGTTGACTGCCGCCTGCTCGATTGGACTCGAACAGAAGGTGTTTGCCATCCGGACTCCAGCGCGGGTGGCGATCCTTCTTGCCGTCGGCGGTGAGCTGGCGCGGCTCGCCCTTGCCCACGGGAGCGATCCAGATCGACGAAGTGATCTTGTTCTCAGCGAGGTTGACCTGACCGACGACGTAGGCGATGTGCTTGCCGTCCGGACTGATTTGGGGATCGCTAATCCGCTTGAAGCGGAACAGATCCTCCAGTTTCATCGGACGGCGTTTGTCCTGGGCCATGGCCGACGAGGTGGTGAGGCCAAGCAGCACACAAGCGAACAGCAGAGCTAGCAAGCGTTCCATGGAGCATCCTTCATACAAGTAATGATTCGGAATCCGGATGGAGTTCACTTTGAGGGCATCAGACGACGATGGCAAGAGCAAGACGGGTTCAACTCCGCGCCGAAGCCGTGCTGCCCGGAGCCAGGCGAGGAGAGCGATTCCACAGCCAACGCACCAAAAGCAGCAGTCGACTCAGCAAGCCTAACCCCGCCACGACGAGAATGGGCACAGTCGGTCCGGTGAACTGACCCAGGCCAAACGCCAACACTAGAAGTATCTCGGGCCAGAACCAGCGGGCCCCGGTTCGTAGCACCGTGGAAATACTGATGGTCCACAGAGCAATCAGGGCGAACACCCAGCCTGCGGTGAACAGGACGGCCTGTTGGGTCTGACTGCGCGAGCTGGGGATGAGTCGGACACTCAAGGTGACTTCGGGTCGATCCCTGCGCCAGCTGAACGGTGTTCCCAAAGGACAAGCCGTCTCGACCGACGGTTCACTCAGCAACGGTGGGAAATCGCCGGCCTGTTGTTGCAACTCGGACAACCAACGAGACAGAGCAAGCCCTTCTGGTCCCAGGGCACGCTCGCCCGCAACACCGGTCTGGATCGCCAACCGAGCCAAGGCCAACGAACGAGCCAGCCGTTGCCCAGCCGCCATCGCCTCCGCCGTCCGCTGCGAGGCGGTCAACTCGCGGAATAGCTCCAGTTCGAGACTAGCGCGATGCAATTCGAGAACGGCTCGACGAGTCGCGCCGCTGCCTAGCCGAGTGCCTCCCGTGGACGACGACACCTCCCAGCCAGGCGGGATCTGCACAGTCCACAGCAGCGGTCCGGGTTTGGCTCCGTCGAAAACCGGCGGTGTCAAGTCGGGCTGATCGAGCGATTCGCGGGCGGGATCGAAGCGATACCGAATCACCACTTCGCGGATCCCTAAAGGAGCAGAAAAAGGCAGCGCAACCACGGAGCCAGTCAACGTAGTGGCTGCCGCGTCATCGACTCGGGCCTGGGCCGACTCGACTCCTGCCGGTAGGCGGATCCGCAGTTCCGCTGGTGAGTCGTGCCGGATCCAATAGCGGGCCTCATGGCTCCAATGGTTGCCATCGGGCACCAGCGAGCGGACCTCGCCTAGGAGCAGTTGCACCGGCGCGAAGCTGGTCGAGGGGCGCGGCTCAACCCGCAGGCTCCACCTCGGTTCGCTCACCTGCCAGATCGACTTGTCTCCTTGCGTGCGAGCCTCCACCCCAAACGCATTTTCGATCGACAGACTCTCGTCCAAATCGAGCAGCAACGTAGTTTTGGCTCCCTGGACGTGCAGATCGGGCAACGACACCGGGCCTTGAAAGGGCAGGCGGCCACGTACCGTGAAGCGGAAAGGATCGGCCTCTCCTGGCGATAGTTCCAGGATCCAGGAACGTTCGCGACGGTTGCCCTCCTGGCGATGTTGTTCGCGGCGTCGGGTCTCGCTTCCGGCTGGCGTCTCCAACCAGGCGTCACCGTCCCAGTCGCTTAGGAGCACACTCAGAGAACGAGATTCGCTCAGGCCGCGCAACTCGCCCCGCGCGGTGAAGACTAGTTCCTTGTCCTCGCGCTGCGCCTGAAGCTGTATCGTGGCGTTGGGAACCGGTCCGGGTTGTACCAGGATGTTGCCGGCATAGCCCGGCTGCGAAGCCACCAAGACCAATTCGCTAGGGCTGCTGGGGCGATCCGGCGTGAGTTGCCGCATCTCCTGAGCCTCCAAGAGCAGCCCCGGCGCGGGTCGGAGTATCAGCCGCGCTCGCGACGACGTGGCCGAGCGCACCTGGAGGGAAGGAAGCTGAAAATAAGGAGTAACAGGCGTCTTTTTATCGTCTTTTGTAGTGGTGAGCGGCAGCCAGCCGATCAGATCGAACTGGGTCGAGCTAGTCGTTTTTTCCAGCCAGACCAACAGTCGTGTGCCGGACTGACTCCAGCGTCCGACCTCCGGCCCGGTGACGTTGGCAATGGTCCAGGGCTGTGGAGACTGTAAGTCGATCTCGATCACGGAAAGATCGCGAGTCGGTGCGGACAGTTCCAGACGCGCCGTCACCTCAGCCCGGTTGGGGCCGATCAGGAACGACAGTTCCTGCTTGGCCTCGATCTGCTGCCGAGCTGCCGAAAGGGCTAGGGACAACTCGGGCGGTTGACGTGGATCGCGACGAAAGCTACTGGCGTAGTCCAGCGAGTTGGCCGCCGGTCGCGTGCTGCCCGTCCAAAACGGAGCGAACTCGGCGGGCTTTAACCCCGACAGACGAAACCAGTTGGTTCGCTCGACACGCAGCCCCTGATGCCGATAAGCAAGGTATCCCGGAATTTTCGGATCCGGTTCGCCGCGCGGTCGAGGCAAGGGCAGCAGCACGGACGCGCCCCAGGGACCAGTTGGCACCAACTCCAGGGTGATCTCGATTTCGCCGGAGACCGGCACGGGAAAATCGAGGCGAACCGTTCGTTCCTCACCGTCGTTTTGCGTTGCCCAGTTGGTCAGTCGAATAGGATCAACAAGCGCTTTCAACTCTCCAAATAGTGATTTATCGTCGCTGGGTCGCCGGGCCTGCGCCGAACGAATCTCCAGAGAGGGGGGCACGTCCAGGAACAACGAGGTGACTGCTCCCTCGCGAACCGTGTAACGGAGCAAGGCGGTGAGCAAGCTGGCATCGATCCGAAGATCCCAGAGGTAGGCTTCGCGGAACTCCAGACGTGGCGGCTTGGCAGCACGCGGTTCCTGATACCAGCGAATCTGCAACGGCGACGAGATCGCCCCGAGTTCGACCTCTAGCCGCCGCGTCGTCCCTTGTTCGACCAGCCGTTGGGCCCCGTGCTTGATGAAGACGCGAGGATAGGTGGCTCCGTCGGGCACCTGGAAGTTGACCTGACTCTGGACCAGAGACGGCACACTGCAACGGACCTGACGTGTGCCCTCATCCTCGGAGGTCCGAGTTAACGCCGTCTGAAAGCGCAGCTCGATGTTGTGTCGGCCCGGCTCACTTAGTCGCAACAGATAGCCATTCCGCGGCGCGGGAAGTGCGGTTGGCCAGGCGCGCTTGCCGTCGACTAGCACGTCACCGATGAGTTGCACCTCGTCGAACGGTAGCTCCAGCAGGGTGGCTCCGTTGGCAAAGGAGTAGGCTTGCAAGGTGGCGGTGAACTCGGCACGATCGTTGACCACTCTTCCTTCGTAGCTGGCGTTGAGCAGGACGGCCCCGGCGGTTGCCATTGCCTTGGGACGAGCCAACTCCCGTAAGCGTTCCAGCAGGGCGGGGCGGACCAACACTGTGCCCGTGGGATCCTCACCGTCGGGCAACAACAAAACGAGGTTGTCGTCTGGGTCGGTCGGCTGGCCGGGACACACGGCAACGACGACGAGTACCGCCGCGGTGGTGGCCACGATCGGTTTGCGGATGGCCCAGACGAGAAAGGCAATGAAGGTCAACGCCAAGGCCAAAAGCAGTGGCCACCAAGCCAATGGCACCAGCGCCGAAGGCAGCCAGGCAACGGCTAGACCGGCACCGGCCAAACTGAGCAGCAGCACTTGCCAATACGAGTTAAGGGATCTTCGATAGAGAAAAAGTAGTCCCGCCGCCAGTACTCCCGCCAGCAGCAGACCACCCGCGGTCACCCAGTTCGCTCGCACCACGACGAGAGATTCTTCCGACGTTCCCGCGACCGGTATCCAGGTGGTCCAACCAGTCAGATCTTCAGCAGGACGGAACAGGCCCGGTTGCGTCGGCCTGGTTCGGCCTGAGCTGAGCCATTCCACCGCAGTGACGTATCTTCCGGTGACGTCCCGGCCATGCACGGCAGCATCCGTGATGGCGTTGTGCAGTGCCGCAGGCACCGTCGTCGAGAGGTCGCGCAGTTGCTCCCGAGTCGTCAAAATGACGGCGTTGGGCAGCGGCAACAGGATGAGCGATTGTTCCTCCCAAGGAGCCAAGGCATCCTGTTCGTCCAGGCGAGCGCGTAACTGCACCCGAGTCGCCAGGGTGTAGCCACCCCGTCCCAGTGCCAGGCGATCGATCAAAACCGGAACCGATACGCCGAGGGTTTCACCTACGAGTTGTTCGACGAGCAGGGCTAAGGCAAGCGAGGTACCGCCATGCTCGGCACACAAGGCGGCACAGGCATCGATCACCGTTCGCCGAGTTGCTTCTCGGGAATCGACCGTTTGGCTGCTCCACGCTGGCCCTAGTTGAAACAGATCCAGCAAGCGCGACGTGGTCGGACGCGGCCCAGCATCATGACGGCCATCGGGCAACAGCAGGGTGCGGCCATCTCTCAACGGCAACAATCCCGGAGGCAACAGCCAGCGGCGTTCGAAGGCCGCCGGCGCGACGGGAAGTTCGGGGGCGGGAGCGTGCAGAACGAAGCCGATTCCGTCGCCGGTCGTCGACGTGGAGTACAGCAACTCATACAGGACAAGTTCCTGATTGAGCGGCACGGGCAGGGCGACCGTGTATTGCTCGTCGAGCCTGGCTCCGTGTTCCAGCCATTGTCCGGCGATGGCGACGGCGAGCAGGTTGCTCCTAGGGGGCAGGCGGATCGGCAAGGTACGCTGGGGCCAGCGCGCCAGACGGAAGCGAAGATGATGGTACAGTTCGCCGTTGGTGGTCAGCCAGCTGGTCAGTCGCGTTCGTTCGATGGCCGCATCTTCGCGCGGACCAGGACTGCTGGGACGATTTTCTAACACTAGACGTGGCATCTGCCCAGTGTAGCGATAGCCGCGACGATCCGACGAAGAGCGCGGCAGCTCGCGCAGGCCACTTCGCTCGACAACGCCCACGTCGGCATCGTTCAGCTGAATGGTCAATTCGCCCTGTTGACGCACTGCTCCGGGCACGGTGACAAACGGCACCTCCCAAAGATTGCCGTCACGTGGCACGAGCAAACGGGTAGCTCGTAAAGTGGTCGATTTGCGAGCCGACAGGGGGCGATCGAACCACAAGCGCCAGGCCGAGCCAGCAGGACGGGCGGCGAGTAAAGTCAGAGTGTGCAGAGGCGAACAGGGATCGAGAGCCGCCAGGGCGACCGAGGCATCGATAGCGGGCAGCGGCTCGCTGCGGATCGGCGGGCCAGTAGCGTTGCCGGTGCGCCACTCCCAGAGCGGCCCTTCCCCATCGAGCAGGCGAACGTCTACATAAGCCGGCGTGCCGCTCTCGCCTTCGACGGTAAGGCGAGTATCCAGCACGGCTCGGCGACCGGCGAGCAACAATTCCGAAGCGATCCGTGCCAGCAAGCGCGGTGGGCGTCCCTCGATTCGCAGCCTTCCAGTAAGACTTTCTCCACGAAACGGATAGTAATAATCCGGATTAGACTTGCCCCATGGTCCCCCTGCGATTGCCTCTCCAGGGACAAAGGAACTGGAGACGCTGGCTCGGTAGGTTTGTTCGTCGAACTCGATGGCCAGGCCACCCTCGCGATAGCGCGCACCAAGCGGCACGACGTCAGGGAAGGGCCACTCTCCGGTTGGGCCGTCGGTACGGCGGAGTCGCACCACCAGTGACGTGGTCGCCTCGCCGGCCCCCATTCGCAGAGGGCGACGCAGTTCGACGAGCAGCCGCGTGCCACGCTTGTCAGAGCGCACGCCCCAGCTGCGCAGAAGGTCCGTCGGCGTCAGCTCGACCGTATCGACCTCCCAGGCTGGAGGCAGTCGTAGCGGTAGTTGAAACAGCTGGCCCTGGCGTAGTTCATAGTCGATCTGGGTGACCAGCTCCATGCCGTCGCTGGCCAGTTTCCACCAAGACTGCTGCCCGGCGCGAAACTCGACACCGCCGGCCTGGATCTGTCCACCGGGGCGGCGCGGTCGGCCCGCAGCGGTGGCCAATCCGCCTCCTTGCAACGTCAGTCGCCGCAGCGTGATGCCGGCCTCGGCTTCGGGAATCAGCGACGAGTCGATCAGCCGATAGTCCCCCGGTTGCCAGGACAGCAAGCGTAGCTCCGGATGCAGCCATAGTTCCAAGGTTTCGCCACGCGGCACGGTGCCCAACAGTTGCAGCGAGGGACTGGTCCACGGCACGACAATAGCTCGGTTGGGTTGCGGCTCGGTGGGCAGCTCGCTGGCCAGTGGTGCCACGCAGCGAATCTCGATCACGCCCTCACGCAAGGGTTTACCCAGGCGAATCATCAGACGGCCCGGTTGTTGGGCGGCGACTGGCAGTGTATCCCAGCGTTCGATCTCTGGAGCCTGCACCTCGACGGGACGCAAGAGTGGGTCGTATTCGCAGACCAGCTCGCGGACATCCTGGCCCAAAGCCTCGACATTGAACAGGCTGGTCGTCTCCAGGCCGTCGGGGGAGAGTCGCTGCGTCATTTTGTGCCAACTTAAGACGAGAGAAGATCCTTCGGTCTCGGCACGACGCAGCAACAAGGTCAATTGTGACTTGCCGCCGATCGGCAATCGCCACAATTGCCGGTTCGGGGTGGCCGTGGGATGCGGTCCGGAAACCAGCGACCCATCGATCAACGACAGCAGCCGATCCGCCGGCAGCTCGACCTCCAGTGAACCAGCAGGACACTCCGGCAAGCGTAGATCGACGAGCAAGCCTTCCGGGCGTGGCTCGGTGCGTGCCGACCACTCGAAGGTAACGGTCTGTTCCCCGGGCTGATCGAGGTACAACGCTAGTGAGCGGCCTTTGCCGTCGCCTTCACTGAAGGTGGTCAGTATGGCGTCACGGTTATCGAGACGCGGCTGCTTGACGGCCAGATTGAAGCTAGCTCCCTCACCTGTGAGTTTCAGCAGAGCCGGGGCAGGGCCTTGCAACGAGACGCGCCATTGCGCCGTACCGACCAGGGCCGAACTCTCAGAGAGACTGGCTCGATAGCGAGCCTCGATCAATTTAGGAGCAGAGAGGGCCTTTTTACCTCGGGCGGCTTCGCGGACCAACTGCTCGAACTGGGAACGTGGCAGGCGAGTCAGCACCCCTTCCTTGAGCCGTTTCAGTTCCTCCGACCACCGCGACTGGGGAAGCAGCACACGACGAAGCGGCAACGGATCCGGCTCCTCGGAAACGGCTCCCGTGGCGACAGCCCCCAGCACGACCGTGAACAATAACCCCAGAATCGCGCGCGTCATAGCGGTCGTCCCGTGCGTTCCACACTACTGCCCATCGGACGAGGCACATCGACGGTCGAAGGTTCGACCGGCGGTCGGGCTGGTTCGGGCCGCGATAGCGAGGAGCCTTGCTTAGAACGACTGAAGCTCGGCAGAAAAACCAGCTGCCGACGATAGCGTTCGTGCAACCCCCACTGCACCAGACCCAGTACGGCCAGCACGAGCACGCCAGGTATGGCCCCGTAGGCCAACTCACTGGCCAGCAGTGGCCAGAGAAAGGCCACCACTAGCACCAGCACTAGCACCGTCAGCAACAGCAGCCAAGCACTGGTTCGCACCTGCCCGCCAGGCATGGGGATCGACAACCACCACAAAGCGAGGCCCAGCAGCGTGACGGTCAACGAACAAAGCAACAGCCAGACCTGTCGCGGGGCGTGAACCAGCTGAAGGATAGTGGCTCCGTCATGCCAGAGGACGAGTGAAGGAGCCTCATCCTCCGTTGGGCGCGGGGGGAATTCGCCGGCAAACCAGCGTTCCAACTCGGCGGTCCGAATGGCGGACTCGGGAGCCGGCAGCCAGCCGCGCCAGCCCCAACGCAGTGGTGCCGATGGTCCGGGTTCGGGAGCCAACACAATTCGGTTAGCGGGAAGGCGAATTTGCCAACGTGTCGGAATTTCCGCCAGGTCGCCGAGGAGGCGCGGCAGAACTAGCGGCGTCGTCAGCGTCGTGGCCTGAACTCTTCCCGGATCCAACCGATAGGAAATATCCAAAATAGCCGGCTTCCGTACTAGGTCTGGAGCCAGACGCAGTCGCACGATCCGGCCGCGCTGTTCGGCTCGCTCGGTAGGGACTGGCTCGGGGCTTACCTGTCGACCGTCCAATTTGACTTCCAGGCCGATCATCGACGATGGAGCCGGCAGCTCTATTTCCAAAGAGCGCGCGGCCAGGCGGGCCACTCGGTAGCTGACGTGGTACGACTGCATGCCATTGGCCGCTACCTGCACTCGGGCCAGGGCACGTTCTAGTAGCGCCGGCGTCGCTGGTTCTCCGTACCCCAGATCGAGCATCAATGGCTGATCGACCCGTTCGGAGCGTACCACGAGAACCGGCAGTTGCGACCGGCCAGCCACGATCTCAATGTTCTGCTCACTCCAGCCAGGAGCCGCCAACGCAAACGGCCCGCCCTCGCTCCAGAGCCGAACCCGCGTCTCGCCGCGCGTCGTCTGTTCCGGCACAACCAGGGGTATGGAAACCGGTTCCCCCAAGGGCACACTAGCCAGCGGCACCGAGTATTCCAGGATTAGCAACGGCTGACGAGCGTCGGCGGGAAGGATGGTGACGGTCTCCTTAGAGCGGCCCTCGACAAGGCGTCCGCCTTCACGCAGTTGCACTCGCCCCGCTAGCGCTGCTGGAAGTTTCAGATTCAGCCGAGACGAGGCTTGTGGCAAGGTATAGCGCAGCTCGTGACGAATGCGGGCCTCGGCGGGCAGCAGGGTGACATCGATCAGCGACGTCACTTGGACCGGCGGACGGTACGGTTGCCAGGACAGTTCCAGCGTCTCCGGCGCGGCGCGGGGATAACGCCAGGTCAGTTCGTGTGTGGTCTGTCGCGTCAGCTCCAATCCGGGAACAGCCATCGAGGCCACTAGCTCGACCATCGGCGGCACCTGTGCGGTGATCGTGCCGTCCTGCTCTAGCGTACCAATCGGACGCGGTAAGCCGAGTATGACTTTATCTGGATTTTTCAGATCTACAATAGAAGAATAATTAGCGTCAACTCGAACAGAGAACGGCGTGAGGACGGCATCGGGACCGCCTCGGGACAGGCGAAACTCGACGGTGCGTGTGGCCGGGTCATACTGCACACCGCGCACTCGATCCGGCAGTTGGAACCCGCTTTCTTCGTTGTAGGTACAGCCCTCGGGGAGGCGGACGGAGAAGCGATCGACCTCGGCCCAGCGTGGCGTAACCGTCAGACTCGACTGCACCTGCCAGCGTGGCCCCTCGGGCGAATCCGTCGTCAGCACGAACAGATGAGCGGCGCGGGTTTTGATCTGACCGCGAACACTTTCGGCCTCGATCTCCAGCCAGGACGGCGAACCCCGCCAGCTGCCCCCACCGGGACCGTAGCGAAACGCCGCCGCCAGATTCGGCTCGCGTCGCAACTCCTCGTCAGTAGCCCCGCGACGAGTCAGGTCAGCATAGGCGGTGAACTCTAGGTGCCAGTCCGGCAGTGAATTGGTCACTAACAGCGTGCCGATCTGTCGAGCCGCCCCGACGACGGCGAAGGGCCCGATGCCCACACCTTTTCCTGAACCGGGTTTCGGTGCAGCCTGACTGTGCAGGATCGTCACCGTCAGCGGTGCGGCGCTCGGCTCCTTCAGACGAATGGTTCGTAACGACACCAGCTTTTGATCGGCGACGGCGATGTTCTGAACCCGTGCTTCATCCTCGGGACTGACCTTGATCTGGGCGTGGACCGGCACCAACAGTTGCCATTGATTCGTCTGACCGCCTCGGGTTCGCAGCACCAGTTTGGCCTCGGTGGACAGTTCCGGCTGGTCTTCTCGTCGCTCGACCCGAGTAAGGATCTGTCCCTCGGCTTCGAGAACCGCCGTCGAGGCCGCCGCTCCCGCCCCGCGCCAGGCCAGCTCGAGCTTCTCGACAGGGCCAAGCCCACCCGATAGTCGATTTCCTTGCAGCGACAATAGCGATTCGGCGAGCGGTTTGCCTCCCAGGCGAATCTCCCGTGCCCCAGCGGGTAGTTCTAACTCTAGTGTGGTAATGGCGGCGCGGGGCAGATCCAGCGCTAGACTGCTGCCAGAACTGGTCGTGTTTACCGGCAGGACGAATTCCAGGGTCAGCTGATGATCGCCTGGCTTGTCGATCTCGACCACGAACCCCTCCTCGTCGCTGGCCCGTCCTCGCGTCGCGGGACTCCGCAAGCGCGGGGTGCGACCCTCCAGCGATACTCCCGTGGCGATCCCCGGACTACAGGCCAACCGCACGCTTTCGTTGGCTTGCTCGGTCTCGAACTCGAACAAGGCTGACAGCGTGGCCAGATTGCCTTCGATCTTGCCTTTCAGCTGCACTCGCGAAGGCGTGCGGACACTCGGTCGCTCGACTTGCTTTTTCAGCCGCTCTAGTTCGTCCAACAGCGACTTGTACTTCTCCGGCGTCAGGACAAACGCTCCGGGAGGCAGTTTCATCAAGGCGTCGCGGAAGTTGTCATAGACGGCAATAATCGATCCCGGGGGCAACGTGGTCTCTTTCGCTAGTTTGTTGGCCTTGTCGCGAGACTCCGGCTTGTCCTGAGTCTGTTCCTCGGCGCGCGGTTCCGCCGCCAGGGCCACCAGTCCCACCAGCAGTAACATCAGCGTGATACCACGGATGACAGTCGCGTGCAACGAAACTTCCTCCAGGGAGAGCGCGGATCCGGCGACGGGAATCGGAGCGATTATACCAGTTTGGCAAGCCGCTTCGGGAGGGAAAAGCGAGCGGTTTGGGCAAACCGCGTCAACCGCGAAGACCGAATGGGAGGACGCTGTCGAGTGATCCTCAGCTGTCGCTAGTTACTCCCTTACTCACCGTTTGTAAATGGTGATAACGGCACAAGCGCGACGGCTCACCCCGCTGCCTTGCCGGCGTCTTTCTATCTAACTGAGGGTCTGCAGAACCACGCCGGAGAGTTCGCCCAGATCGCTCGGCGGAGGGGCTTCTAGCGGTGATCGACTTCGCGAACGCTCGGACGCCACCAGGAAGCCGAACTCGTCGGCGAGTCGATAGATCGCTCGGCTCGAGTCAGGATTGTCCACAATCAGCAGATTCACCCCAGCCTGACGCAGCATCAGCGCCTCGGACTCGTCGAGGGAGGAGACGGCTCGACTGCTCAGTGGCAGCTTCTTGCCGTTGAGCTTCAACCCTTCGCTGGTCCATTGCAGGCGTCTCAGCCCGTGTCGCACCTCGACGGTATCGACGCGCTGTTCGTCCTGCCACAGTTCCAGCCGACCCAGGTAGAGATGCGGCGAGAGCGGCTCCCACAGGCTCGCCTCGGGAATAAGAATCCGCGCCGACAGCGCGTCCAACGGGCGAAGGGGATAGGCCACTTCGATGGTGGCAGCGAAGCGGCAGCGCGGCCCCATGCAGCGACCACGTAACTGCGTTTTCGAGTCGCAATACTCCGGAATAATCTGGACACGTAGTTCTGCCGAGGCGGGAACCAAGTTGTGATCGATCAGCATCACCTGGACAATGCGATTGCTCATCTGTCGTTCTCACAAAATCAACATCGCGTCGCCGTAGCTGTAGAAGCGGTAGCGCTGTTGCACCGCCTCGGCGTAGGCGGCACGGATCGCTTCCAGACTGGCGAAGGCACTGACCAACAGCAATAAACTCGATCGTGGAAGATGGAAATTCGTCACCAAGGCATCAACGACCCGGAACTCGAACGGAGGACAGATCGTTAGATCCGTCAGGCCGGACCATCCCGACGAGTCCGCCCCTGCCGATTCCAGCACACGCACGCTGGTGGTGCCGACCGCAACCACGCGCCCACCTCGGGCTTTGCAGGCGCCAATCGCTGTGGCCGTTTCCGTCGGCAGTTCGCCCCACTCTGCCTCGACGCGATGTTGCCGCACGTCTTCGACCTTGACTGGCTGAAACGTCCCGGGGCCGACATGCAATGTGACAAAAGCACGATCAATACCGCGTTGGGCCAACCGCTCGAACAGTTCGGTGGTGAAGTGCAGCCCGGCAGTGGGAGCGGCGACGGCTCCAGCCTGTCGGGCATAGAGCGTCTGATAGCGTTCCTGGTCGGCGGAATGGGCGCGGCCTTTGCGGATGTAAGGCGGAATGGGCACCTGTCCATGTCGGGCCAGCACGTCGGCGAACGATCCAGGCTCGCCAGGCCGGGCCAACCAACGCCCCGTGGGCAGCTTCTCCACGAGTTGTAGGGGCAACTCACCCGCCAGCAGAGTCTCTCCCGCCAACAAGGTGCCGCGCGTCTGCAGCAGTAATTCCCACAGACCGCCGGGATGTTCCCGCACGAACAGGCCTTCCCATTTGCCCTGTGTCTGGACCCGAACACCGACGAGTCGGGCCGCCACTACCCGCGTGTCGTTCAGGATCAGCAGATCACCCGGAGTTAGCAGATCGGGTAACTCGGCAAAGATGCGATGTTCGCGGCCCACGCCTCGCCGCAGCACCAACAGTCGGGAGGCATCGCGACGCGCGGCGGGTTCCTGAGCAATCAGTTCGTCCGGTAGGTCGTAGTCGAACTCCTCTAGATTCATGCTGTGTATTGTAGGACAACCTGAGCCGCTTCCGAGCGGAGGCCGTAAGTCCTCCGTGTTCCCGGCCATTTTCGTAGCCGGCGAATCGAGGTTGGCAAAAGCACCTGGTTTCGCGACAATCGCTAGCAACAGCGGCTGTCGAGAGGGAGACTCATGCACATTCAGGATATTTTCGCGTCGCATTGTCCAACCTTCAGTTTCGAGTTCTTTCCGCCCAAGAGCGAGGAAGGATTTCAGGAACTATTTCAGACGATTGCTCGACTGCAGGAACTGAAACCGTCGTTCGTCTCGGTTACCTACGGAGCAGGTGGGTCGACTCGGGAGCGGACCCACGATCTGATTGTGCGCATTCAGCGCGAGACCAACCTGACTGCGGTGTCGCATCTGACCTGCGTCTGCCACAGCGAGGCCGAATTGGCGGCGATCCTCGATCGCTATGCTGAGTCGGGAATCGAGAATATCCTGGCCTTGGGAGGTGATCCGCCGCGTGATCGAGCTGACTACGATCGTAGCCAGGATGCCTTCCGCTATGCCAGCCAACTGGTGCGATTCATTCGCGAGCATGGCAAACGTCCCGGTCCGCGCGGCTTCGGCATCGGGGTGGCCGGCTTCCCCGAGGGACACCCCGGCACCCCCAATCGACTTCGCGAGATGGAGTATCTCAAGCAAAAGATTGACGCAGGCGCGGACTACATCTGCACCCAGCTCTTCTTCGACAATCGTGACTTCTACGACTTCCGCGAACGCTGCGACCATGCCGGGATTCGTGTGCCGATTCTGGCCGGCATCATGCCGATTACCTCGCGTGCGGGAATGACACGCATGGCCGAGTTGGCCCTGGGGGCGCGCTTCCCGGCCAAACTGCTGCGAGCCATCGATCGCTGTGCGGATGAAGAGTCAGTGGCGCGAGTCGGCATTCACTGGGCAACCGAACAGTGCCGCGACCTGCTGGACAATCAGGTGCGGGGAATCCACTTCTACACGCTCAACCGCAGTGATGCGACTCGGCAGATTTACCAGAACTTAGGAGTCAAAGATTCTGTCGCCCTCCGGGCAGGCTGAGGCAAGATCAGTTCAGCTTCAGTAGATTCTCGTTCGGACAGCGGAGAAGACGCCGCATTCCCTGTGTCGTTTAGTCAACAACGTGAAAGCATCGAGAAAATCCGAGGACGATTGACCCGGATTCACCCTTTACAAGCGGCTGATTGAGCGACAAGATAGAACGAGATACCGGGAGGGGCCGGCCAAGCCCCTTCCGGTGAATCCTTTAATGCAATGTAGATGGAGTTGAATCTCCGCCGCTGACGGAACCAGAAAGCAGCGTTCTTCCGGCTCGCAGGGCGGAATAGGACGGAAAACGGAAGTAGAACCATGTCGACCGATCGTGTTCCCATGACCCGAGAAGGGTATGAAAAGCTGAAGGCAGACCTCGACCGCATGGAGAACGTAGAGATGATCGAGGTGGCCAAGCGAATCGCGGCAGCTCGCGAATTAGGCGATCTGTCCGAGAACGCCGAGTATCACGCGGCACGGGAAGATCAAGGAATGCTCCAGGCCCGGATCGATGCCCTGAAGGACAAGCTCGCCCGAGCCTACATGGTAGACCAGTCCACCTTGCCCAAAGATACCGTCGTGTTCGGCTCGCGGGTTCGCATTAAAAATCTGGAATCTGGCGAATTTGAAGACTATGAATTAGTAGGTCCGGGTGACGAGGACTACGACAACAACAAGATCCTCACCACGTCGCCCCGTGGTCAGGGCCTGCTCGGCAAGAAAGTTGGCGAGACCGTCGAAATCAAGGTGCCACGCGGTATTCTCAAGTATCAGATTGTTACTATCAGTAGTGGCAGCTGAATAATTCAATTAAACCAAACCCTTTTTCAGGATCGATCCCTTCGCAGATTCATCATTTAGCGATTGACGGCAATCTGGACATCCGTAATATGGTAAGCTAGCGATGATGTGGTGCAAGGGATCGATCTCTCCAACGAGGCCCACCCATGGGCGATCCGCGGCTGAACAGTCTGCATCTAGATCCAGTTCGTCGACAAGAATTTCGACGTGCCAAAGAAGCATTGTTGGAATCTCGGGGTAACGAGACCGTTTTTGTCGAAAAGAAGCGAGCCGAGGAAGTCGAGCCTGGCACTACCTTTATCCACAATCTCGGGTCCACTCCTCCTCCCACCTTGCAGGTTTGGCTAGTCGATCGCGAGTACATCTATCCGCTCAAAATTGGTCTCAACACTCTTGGCCGCTCGTCGGATAACGATGTTGTCGTCGAAGATCTGTATGTTTCGCGTCGTCATTGTGCCGTTCTGGTGCATCACAATCATCAATGTGTGCTTCAAGATGTCGCCTCGAAAAACGGCACCTATCTCAACGGCAAACGCATCACCTGTCCAACGCCCCTGACCTCGGGGGATGAAATCCGTATCTGCAATCGGCAATTCATTTTCCAAACTCGTGAGGCATGTCCACAGGGACCGCCCGCGCCGCCGAGTCCGACTCGAACCATCGCGAGCTGATCCCTTGGAACTCGCTGATTTACTTGCGTCCGAGTAGAGCGGGTTTCAGGGTCCAGGCTTGACGCTGCGCTACATCCATCAAATGAGGTGCTTTCATACCAGGAGGAAAGATCACCCAACTCCACAGTCGCGGATCTTCTTTGGCTACATACTTTACGACTGCCAGCGGAGTTGGGCGAACTTCTAACCGTTGGGGAAGTGCCTCCCCATCGAGCAGTTTCAGGGTAACTTCCGCGACGGTGCGCAGAAACGCCTCGGGTGGCACGCCAACACTGCCCAACCAGACGGTTCCCGGCAGTCGACCATGATACTGGACGTAATCGACCACGTCGGCACAGGTACGCTCGAACTGGCTGGCGTCCGTGGTCACCGGTTCGGTCAACGCCGCTACTCGACTGGTCGGCCCCAGTGGAGTGCCAGCAAAGGTGATCGAGGTGATCTTTTTATCCGCTAGCCGTCGCGAAACAAAGCGAGTTAACAGATCGAAAATTTCGCTTGGAGCCAGCGTGAGGTTGCCGTGCTTCTGGAAGATCACCTCCCGTGCCGCGGCGCGGGCGATAGCGCGTAAGTCGTCCGGCCCGAACTGCTTGCCCCGAGCCTGATCCGCGTACAGCTTGGCCGCCTCGCTGGCCGTGATGAACTCGACGTCTGGAAACCGTTTCATGAAGGCAACGAAGTCGGCAAAAATGCGATAGGAGAGCTTGGTTTCCTCCTCGGACTTTTGCGAGGGCAGTTTCCATTGGGAGGCAGGGGGATTGGCTCCTCGGGCGAAATTCACGCCGTCCCAGAATTCCTTGTGAACCCATTCGCAGGGATGATAGACGATGCTGATGATCCCTCCTCCCTGGGCCAGGAGTTTCTGCCTGGCCTCTGCGAAACGTTTGTTGGCCTCTTCGAGCAACTCCGGCTTGTTTAGATCGGCCCGGATCAGGTGCGTCAGTTGATAGAGGTTGAACACGCCACAGTAGTAGCAGGGCAAGCCATCTAGGGCAACGTGTCGGCCCGCATCGAGATAGATCATGTTCCACTTCTTGCAAGCGGCATAGCTCTGCGGGCACCACGACGACCCCGGCTGACCGTAGCACGTCGGAGCCACGCCGAATATCCGCTCCACGTCGTCGCGACCGGGACCTTCTCGGCGGAGAAACTCAGCTACTCCCTCGTCCCACTCAAGGTTCGAGGTAAACTGAGCCGGCGTAGGTTGCGTGCTGTGCCAGTTGGAATGGTAGCCGATCTCGTGCTTCTTCAGAGCGGTGATCACATCAAAGCGTTTGCGGCTCTCCAAAGTCCGCGCTTTGTGGCCAACGATCTTGAACGTGCCGCGGATTCCCTGACTGGTAAGAAAGTCGGCGACGCGAAGGGCAGCATCATCACTGGCTGGTAGGATGTAGTCCTCGGTGTCGAACCAGAGTATTACATAGACCCGAGGCTTGGCCTCGTCGCCCCAGGCCGGCGATACCGCCCACGCTAGCAACGTGATTAAACTGATCCACGAACCTCGCATGGCTACGCTCCTTTTGAGTCGGGCAGTGCTTCAGTGTCGATCATAGCCCCAGATTCGTCAATCGGGTAACGACGACGACTCGGCAGCAAGTACCCGACGCAGTGTATGGAGCAAGGTTTCAGCGATGAATGGCTTCTGGAGAAAAGCGGCGAGTCGTGTTTCGGACAAGTTCTCCATTAGGTGCGGCTCGCCGTAGCCGCTCATCAGGATGACAGGGATATCGTCGCGAATCTCGTACAGCCGACGAGTCAGTTCCAGGCCATCGATTCCGGGCATGGTTAGGTCCAGAAGAACCAGTCGAATCTTGAAACTGGCGACGCGGAACGCGGCCAGGGCCTCTTCGCCATCGCCGGCAATCACCACCTGATACCCCGCGCTACTGAGCACCCGCGCTGCCAGCGAGCGAACTGGTTCCTCGTCATCAACGACGAGCACTACACCGGAACCGGTTAGCGTGCCCAGCACATTCCTTTCGGAGACGCTGGGTTCGGCGGACAGGGGACGATCGGTCGCGGGGAAGAGCACTTGAAACTGCGTGCCCTGCCCCGGTTGACTGTGAATCTTAACCAGCCCATGATGGCCGCGAATGATGCCCAGCACCGCAGCTAGCCCCAGCCCACGCCCGGAGAATTTCGTTGTGAAGAAAGGATCAAAGACGCGAGAAAGCGTCTCCTGGTTCATGCCGCAGCCAGTGTCGCTGACTTCGAGCATGACATACGTTCCGGGGCTAGCCTCGTCAGAGCAATGCGGCGAGTACGCGCGAGGATCGGACAGGTGGATGACGGCGGTGCGAAGCGTGATCGTGCCCTCGCGATCGTTCAGGGCTTCGGAGGCGTTGGTAATCAGATTCATGACCACCTGACGAATCTGAGTTGCGTCGGCCTCGATTAGCGGTAGGTTGTTGGCAAAGTCGGTCTGTACCTGGGCCTTGCGCGAAACTAACGTTCGCAACAAGGTGAGCATCTCGCTAGTTAGCTTGTTCAGATCGACCGACTGAATGACGAAACGGGCCTTGCCGGCGTAGGCGAGCAGCTGACGGACCAGGTCAGCGGCGCGGCCAGCGGTCTTCTCGGCCTCTTGCAGCAGGGATAGAGCTACGGAGTCCGGCGGTAGGTGCAAGGCGGCCAGGTTGGTGTAGCCCAGCATACCGGTCAGCAGGTTGTTGAAGTCATGGGCAATGCCTCCCGCGAGAACACCTAGCGATTCCAGCTTCTGCGCGTGCAGCATTTGTTGTTCCAGGCGTCGACGTTGCTCCTCGGCCTGTCGCTTGGCGGTCACATCGCGGAACACTAGCACTACTCCGGTGATCTCCCCGTCCTCGTCGCGAATCGGTGACGCGGAGTCCTCGATCGGTATTTCTCGGCCATCGCGCGTCACCAACACGGTGCCATTGGCTAGCCCCACCGTGGAGCGCAATCGGATGGCCTGCTCAACAGGATTTTCCATCGGCTCGTTCGACCGTTCGTTGCGGAGCGGCACCACCTCGGTCATGGGTCGCCCCATCGCCTCGGCGCAGGTCCAGCCCGTCAAAGCCTCAGCCACCGGATTGAGAAACGTCACCCGCCCAACAGGATCACAAGCGACGACGGCGTCGCCGATACTCGCCAACGTGGTCAGGTAACGCCGTTCACTACGGAGCAGTCGGGCTTCGGCATCGCGTCTGGCCCGTTCACTGCGGCTGGCCACAATCAAGCTGGCGCTGGTGTGGAGAAAGGGTTCCAGCAGCTTGATCACGTCGGCGTTGTAGCCGCCGGGACGATTGGCCAGACCGACTATGCCAATCACTTCGGTCCCCTGGCGAAATGGCAATCCCAGAAAAGCATGCAAGGGCGGATGCCCCGGAGGCAAACCACCTCGACGCGGATCGTTGGCCGGATCGTTCGACAACACCGGCTCACCCGTGGTCATCACCACGCCGAACAGCGACTTGAGATTGTAAAACTCCAGTCCGCGAGCCTCGTTCTCCTCGTACAGTCGCCGTGTCGCTTCATCCCATGAGATATTGGTGATCGCGTAAGTCTTCAAATAGGGCTGCTGGTTCTCGGTGCGAAACACTTCGCCAATAAAACCGTACTCACTCTCCGTGACGGTCAACAGGGTTTGCAACAGGTCCTCGAACACCTTCTTGTTATCCTGCTGAACGAGGAAGCGCGACTGACACCGGCTCAGCGAGTCCAGCAAGCGATTGCGTTGCTCCAATTGTTGATGGATCCGCTTGAGTTCGGTCACGTCCTGGGCGATACCAAGAAACTGGGTGACTCGACCACTGGCGTCGCGAGCAAAGACCGTATCACGACCGATAAACCAGTGCCAACTGCCGTCCCGATGCCGCATGCGGTACTCGATCTCGAAGATCTCGTCGTCTTTGGCGGTGTCCCACCGAGCCAGCAAACTAGGAACACGGGCCAGATCGTCGGGATGCAGCAGTCGTGACAAGAACTGGTCGCCCATCTGCTGGATCTCTTCAGGGAAGTAACCCAGGTCACGGGCGATGATGCGGTTGATGTAGATGTTTCGCCGACAAACCAGATCGAATACATAGATAATAAGCGGCGACGCTTCAGCGATGCGGGTGAGGAACCGTTTGGCCTCGATCCGCTGAGTGATGTCTCGGACGTGCAGGAGCAAGGCCGGCTGATTCAAGTAGTCGATGCGTTGGGCCCGCAACTCGACGGGAATGTCTCGACCGTCGGCAGTGCGACTGAAGCCTTGGAGCGTGTTTATTTCACCGCAGACCAGACGCTGAAAGTCCTGTCGAACCTGTTCCTGCTGACAGGGCGGTACCAGATCGAGAACATTTTTGCCTAGGAGCTGCTCGCGCGACATCCCATGTAGTATGCAAGCCGCAGGGTTCACATCGAGTACCCGCCCCGAGAAATCCTCGACGAATACCGCATCGGGAGAGGCATCGAACAGCGAGCGGAAACGTTGCTCGTTGGCGAGGATCTTGTCCCGATCCCGCCAGAACTCGCTGCGATCGCGGACGAGCAGCAGTCCCAAGGATTTGCTCTCGGTGTGGATGCGACTGGCCGTCACCTGCACGGGAAGCCGTTTTCCCTCCGCGCCACGCAGCCAGAGGTTATCATGGATGCCCGAGCAGGCTGTTGATTGCACTGCTTCGACCAAGCTACGGGGTAACTCACGGCCATCAGCGTCGAGCAGCTCGCCCATTCGGAGTTTAAGGAGTTCTTTTTTCCGATACCCTGTCAAACGAAGCGCGGCAGGGTTGGCCTCGCGGACCTCCAGTGAGTCTGGATCGATCACGAAAAAGGCATCCAGCGATTCGCGGAAGATCGAGCGAGCGATCTCGGTGTCATCGAGCGAACTCACGGAGTGGATCCCTTGGGATTACTTAATCGATTTTCATACTCTTGAAGTAGCTTTTGCTGTTTCGTTCGCTCGCTCGCCGGTGGGGAGAGCGACAGCGACTTCTTCAGTGCCGCGACGGCTTCGGAGTAATCGCCCACCTCGGCCTGACTCTGAGCTAGCACCAGCAGTTCGCGCCAGGATTTCCAGCCTGTGATCTCGCAGGCCTGCCTGGCGTGGAAGACGGCCTGCTTACCGTCGCGAATCGAACGGTCCGGACAAGTCGCCAGCAGACTTGCCAGGGACCGATGGGCGAATGGATTGTCTGGGGTACACTCGACGGACTTGCGATGATCTTCTAGTGACTGGCGATAGCGTTTTTGATCGCGAGCGATAATGCCTCGGTAGTAATAGGCAATTCCGCAGTTGGGATCGAGAGCAATAGCACGGTCGAAATCCGCCAGCGCTTTGTCGCGATCGTTCAGGCGAAGATGTACCCGGCCACGATGGGCATGGGCGATGGCATGAGAAGCATCGAGTTGGAGGGCGCGATCGAACAAGGGCAACGCTTCGGAAACCTTCCCCTGTTGCAACAGAATCGCACCGTGGCCGACCCAGGCTTCGGCTTGGTTGGGATCCAGTTTCAGTGCCTGGTGAATGTCAGCTAGGGCCTCGTCGTAGCGGTTCAACAACATCTGATCGTGAGCGCGGCGAATCCACGGCATCGGCTCGTGGGGGGCCAGCTGAATCGCCTCGGTGTAGCAGCGAATCGCCAGCACGCGCTCAGCCCGACCATCGTGATACTGTCCCAACCGCATTAACTCCTCGAAACGTGAGGGCTTGGGCGGTTCGTTGGGCGGTGTGGTCTTGGTCACCTCTTGCTCGATCGGTTCCGTTGGCGCGGTGGGCTGATACCAATCCCTCCGAGCCGCCACGATCATTCCCACGATCACGAGCAAGCCTCCGACGGTCAGCACGATCCATCGTCGTCCACGGGGCCGCGGCTTCAGCGCTGCCATTAACGCTGTGCCGAACTCGTCGATGGTCGGATAGCGGTCGTCAGGATCTTCCTGCAAGGCGCGGGCGAGAACGGCATCGAGGCGGGGATCGAGGCGCGTGTTCAGCGTCGAGACTGGTTTGAACCGGCCCAGCGGTCGCTTACCGGTGAGCATCTCGTAGGCCAACACGGCCAGCGAGTACTGATCGGCACGGTGATCGAGTGGCAGGCGTGCCCGCTGTTCGGGAGCCATGTAATCGTAGGAGCCAAGTACCTGCCCCGTCTGGGTCAGTTCGCCCAACTGCGAGACGCGCGAAGCCAAACCGAAGTCAGCGAGTTTGACTTGGCCCTCGGGCGTCAGCAGCACGTTTTCGGGCTTCAGATCGCGATGAACGATCCCCTCACGAGCCAGGTAGCTCAAGGCAGCAAGGATCTCCCCGAGAATGCGGGTCGTCTCGTCGAGATCCATCGGCTGGCCCGGCAGCAAGGATTGGCGCAGATCCCCACCGGCGATGTACTCCATCACCAGAAACGGTTCAGGAGCATCGCCACTGTGTCCCAGCACGGTGACCAGGTGTTCATGGTGCAGTTGCGTAGCCACCTGCATCTCGCGACCAAAACGAAGCTGTCGTTCGTGGTCGGCACAGGTAAGGAACTTGATAGCTACTTCGTGCCCAGTGGCTTGCTCGCGTGCCAGCCAAACGCTTCCCATGCCGCCGGAACCGAGCTGATGGAGCATCTCATAACCTGGCGCACGGGGTAGTAGCGAAGGAGTGTTTACCTGGTTCATGGCACTGAATGCGACGGCGAGTCCGGATTCCCAGTAAACGCTAGCACAGTCAGCGGGGCTATGCGAGTCACTGACCAGCTATCTATATACTGTTCATCGGCAATCGTCGGAAAAAGAGGACAATCGGTCGAAAATCGGCGCGACTTGCGGGGCGAGGAGGCGCTCCAGGTACGGCGTGACGTTCCAGAACTGCTTCAGGGCCAGGTACTCGCGGACCAGAGCCGGCTCACCAACCGGCGCACCGCGCACAGCCCGGATCATCAGATTGCGTGCCGTGTGTTCCAGACTGACAAACTCGACCACCTCGGTGCGATATCCCAACAGTCGCAGCAACAAGGCGCGAAAAGCATCGGTCACGAGATCCGCCGTGCGTTGCCGCAGAATGCCGTGTCGCAGAATCGGTCGCAATACCGTGGCCTCGCCCTCGGCGCGGAGCAGGTCGTTGAGGTGGTGATGGCAACAGGGAACACCGAGAATCAGGCGTGCCTGACTGCGAACCGCCTGAGCTAGAGCGTCGTCGGTGGCGGTGTCGCAGGCGTGCAAGGCCAGCACCAGATCGGCGCGCGTTTGTAGCTCGCCAATGCGGCCACAGGCGAACGACAAGCCCTCGGCTCGCAGACGATCCGCCCGCTCCATGCTCTTGCGAATGACTTCCTCGTTGACGTCGACACCGAGAATGCGAGCTGGCAGGTGGAGAATTTCGTTCAGGTAATGATGCACCGCCAGCGTCAGGTAGCTCGCGCCGCAACCGCAGTCGAGAATCTCAATCGGGCGACCTAGGCCGCGTAATCCGGAGTCGTCGAGGAGATGAAGCAGCTGCTTGAGAAACTCATTGATCTGGGTGAACTTGTCCCGCATAGTCGGACGCACTCGTCCTGTGCGAGTCACAATGCCCATTGCTTCGAGCAGACGATCGGCTCGTCCCTCGGGAAGCGGCACCTGTTTGACGCGGTTGTGAGCCATCGGTGCTTCGGGCGGAACAGCAACGCGACGCCGTCCGAGTTGAATCTGTCCCTTCTTGGTCGTGCGGAGGTCGATTTCCTCGTCCGCGCTACTAAGGTGAATTCCAGCAAACTGGCTCGACAGTAATTCTTCCAGGGGTGGCTCGACGGCATCGAGCGGGAAGTTATTTGTCCGAGTTTTTCGACCGTCAAAATAGCTGAATTGTAGGTGAGGCCGACCGCGTAACTGAAGCGGTCGCACGGTGACGCGCTTCCACGGCGTCGGTTCTCCGCGCGCTGGGCCGGCGAACGTGGCTCGGCGGAACCGAGCCGAGCTGAGCGTCTCGAGGAGTAGCTGGCGAACGGTCGTCCGATCGACGTTAGCGCTCATCGTCATGATCCTTTGCCGAGCAAGCGCGGTAGCTCGAAATCTCGCACGGTCAGGTCAACATTAGGCCAACGAAACGGCTGGAGGTTCGCGTCTTCGAGCTTCCGAGCAGAGTTCGTCAGTGTTCCGTGGGAGTCGCGAAGCACGGAGGGCTGACACCCTCCGCTCAGAGCAGAAGAGTCGGTTCTAAGCCATCCTACAGTTCAGCTGCAATCCACCACTAGTGATCAAGTGCAATATCCTAGCGGACTGACGAAACAAACACGAGAAAATGCTCTAGAGAGACATTCCCACCACGACATGATACAATCGCCCTCGCCAGCGAGACGAAAGCTTCCGTGGATGATTCCTCTATGCCAAACGAGTGGTTCTACACGATCAATGGTCAACCCGCCGAGTCGCCAGTCTCTCAGTCGCAGCTGAAACAGCTGGCCGCCAGTGGGCAACTGCAGCCAACCGATCTGATCTGGCAAGAAGGAATGGAGAACTGGGCACCGGCCAGTTCGGTCAAGGGGCTGTTTCCCTCCAGCAAGAGTGAGGCTCCGGTCGAGAGCGTCCCGGCCCAGGTGAGCAGCAAACCCGCTCGACGCAGCAAGCGAACCACGCAACCCGCAGATGGTGACGACGACGAACCGGGCGGCCTGGTCGGTTTGCATCCGTTGCTCGTCTTCCTGTTGACCCTGGTTACGCTGGGCGTGTTCGGCCTGGTGTATATCTTTGTGGTAGCCAGCGCCTATTCTGAGCGCCAGCAGCGCCAGACCGACGCAGCGGGCCGACCTCTGGGTAAGCCGCGTCATCCGTTAGCTGTACTCGTGCTGTCTTACCTGACATTAGGGATCTATTTTTACTACTGGATCTATCAGGTAATGCGCGAGTGCCGGACCTACTTGAAACAGACAGACCACGATTCTCGGATCGATCTATCGCTGATGTTGATCTGCCCGCCGTACTCGCTCTACGTCTCGGCGGTGCGGCTGTCGGACTTGATCTTGGCGACGCAGGCCGCCGCCAAGGTGCCACCGTCCTCCGTGGTGCAACACGCCTATCTGTTCCTGATCCCGTTTTTGTTCCCAGCGCTGCCGGTGCTGGCGATGGCTCAACAGGATGCGCTGAACCAACTCTGGCTGCAACCGAGCGGATCGACCTCCTAGAGCGCTTCTCCAAATGGTGTAGAGGCAACGAAGTAGGAAGCGCGTTCGCAGGCAGAAACTTGCTTACGCAGGCTGAAGCCTGCGGCTAGCTGCCAATCCGAATCGGTAGTCACAGGCTTTCGCCTGCGATCTGTTACACCATTTTGTCACGCGCGCTAGTTTGGCAATGGTTTCAGGCTTTCATCTACTTGGCCCAGGTCGGACCAACTCCGCAAGCGGCGGTCGAAGCACGAATCAGTCGCGCGGCGGGTCCAGTCGTGCATTGGCATGAGTCACCTCCCACTTCAATATATCAGATCGTTGCTCACTCTCTCGTGCCCCGACCAGTGCCTTGGCTCGGGACGAAACTCGGTTAACTCGACGGCATAGTGGTGGGACAGCTCGCGTGATCGAAAAAAGATAGCCACCCGGGGTTGACCGGGTGGCTGGGGGTAGGTTCATTGAGTTGCCCAGGGGGAAGGAAGTAGAAGGGAGAAGCGTTCTCGGCACTGAACCGTTGCATTCCGGACTCTGGGTCGGAGAAGGCGGGAGACCTCTCCTCGTCCGGCCTGACCGACGTCGAGCCAGGGGGATGACTCTTCGTCGTTCGATTCGCACCGATCTTCGCTTCCGCGTGTTGATCGGTGCAAGAGCTAGAAGCAAGGTGCGTGCCAGTCGCTGCACGACATCGGCTGAATCACCACAAGATGTTATTCAGAATAATGTTACATCGATGCTGAGCAAATGCAGAGAATGGAAATCCGTGAGGAGTAATGCTGCAAAATCGTCCGAACTGTTGTAATTCTTACAGCCGACTTGACCATCACCCAGGCAGCTCACGGTAAATCTTCTCAAACTCTGGGGCCACTTGCTCGAAGGCTCGCAACAGGGCGGGATCGAACTGACCCATCGAAGCGAGAATAACCTGGACGGCGGCGACGTGGGACAGAGCGGGTTTGTAGCTACGGCGACTGCGGAGCGCGTCGTAGACATCGGCGATGCTGACCAGTCGCGCTGCCAGGGGGATGGCATCGCCGCAAAGACGGTCGGGATAGCCGGTCCCGTCGTAACACTCGTGATGATGGCGGATGATGTCGCTGGCCATTTGCAGAAACACCCGAGCCGAGATGTGACGATCGGCCAGCTCCTGCAGCATCTCGGTGGGCAACGTCGTATGAGCCTGCATGTGAATGCGTTCGTCGGGCTGCAGCTTGCCCGGCTTGAGCAGAATGTGATCAGGCAGGCCGACCTTGCCGATGTCGTGGAGCGGGGCACAGCAACTGACCATATCCACGAAGGCGGAGTCGATGCAACCGGCGAAATTGGGCAGGGTGGCGGCTTGGGTGGCCAGCACACGAACGTAGCGTGACATCCGTTCGAGGCGTTGGCCCGAGTCGTTCTCGCGTAGTTGCGCCAGTCGCGCCAATCCCAGGACCAAGGCCGACCGCACTTCGGAAAGATCGCTGGTACGATCCGACAGCGTCTGTTCCAGTCGTTCGTTGATCGCCAGCAGATGTTGATTGAGCAGATCGGTGCGATCCTGTGCGGTCTTCAGCCGCAGCGCCGATTGCACCCGACCGCGGAGCTGTGGCACACTGAACGGCTTGGAGAGATAGTCGTCGGCTCCGTGCAAAAGCATTTCCGACATCTCGTCTCCGGAAGCCTGGCCCGAGAACATGATGACCTTCAGGTTCGCCGTCGGTGGATTCATTCGCAGCCGACGGAGCAACTCCGGCCCCGACATGCCTGGCATGTTGACGTCGATCAGCATCAGATCGGGGGCCTTCTGAGCAATCAGCTTCAGCGCTGCTTCAGCGTCTTCGGCGACTTCCGGCTCCAGGCCGTCGAGTTTGAGTACCTCGCGACAGTAAAGCCGAATCCCTGGTTCGTCATCGACCACCAGGACCCGCTGGGCACGAGAACCGGCGGTGGGCAAGCTGGGAAGTTTGCGAGAATCGACCTCCATCTGCGAGGGGGCACAGGGCAGCGGCAGCGAAAGAGCCGAGTCCGGATTGAGAAACGGCAAGAGGGCTTGCATCACCTCCGTCGGGGTGGAGTAGCGATCCTCCGGCCGCAGGGCCATCATCTTGCGCACTACGGCATCGAGCTTGGAAGGCAAGTCGGGACGCAGGGCCCGAATCGAGGGCGGTTCCTGGTGGATCCGTCGCAGTAGCTGTTCGATTTCTGGTCCTTCGTTGCTGAAGGGAATCTGTCCCGTCAGACACCAATACAAGGTGGCTCCCAGGCTCCAGAGGTCAGCTCGGATATCCACCTGGCTGGCATCCTTGGCTTGCTCAGGTGCCATGAAGTCGATGGTGCCGAGGACCGTGCCCGGCTGAGTCACCCGAGTCGGCGTGTGCCGCGATAGGCCAAAGTCGAGTAGTTTGGCTTGCTCGTCCGAAGTGACCAGAATGTTCGAGGGTTTGATATCCCGATGCACCAGATTAAGTTTGTGTGTCTCCGCGAGGGCACAGGCGATCTGATGGATAATGTTGCAAGCTGTCGCCGCCGAGAGCGGACCGCGTTGCCGGATGTACTCGTCGAGATCCTCGCCACAGACGTACTCCATGACGAGATACCACAGCACAGGGCCGTCGGGGTCGGGGCTAAAGACGCGGCCAGCGTCCATCGCAGTGACAATGTTGGGATGTCGCAGTCGAGCGATGGCTCGCATCTCCGCGGAGAAGCGCGATTCCAGGCGAGGATCATCGCCGCGCGACAGTTGCAGCACTTTGATCGCCACCAAGTGCCGCATCTCGATGTGTTCGGCCTTGTAGACGACCGCCATGCCACCTGCGCCGAGCCGTTCCAGCAAACGGAAGTTGCCCAGCACCAGGCCGAAGGTGTTACCCGTGCTAATCCGAGCAGCCAGGAACGAAGTGAGCAGCCCCATTTCGACCATCAGCGACAGGGCCATCTCCGGATCGGTTTGCTGCAACAGGCGATCCCGATCGTCGGAGGAAAGCTGCTCCCAGTCTTCCGCGAGAATCAGCGAGGAGCCAAGTAGTTCATAGATGAGAGCTTCGATCTCTTCGGGCGTGACTCGTGGTCGAGATCGCCGGATTTCCTGAGATCCTCGTCGTGACAGTGCTTCCATCTCTCTCTGAACTCCGGCGATCTCTGAGCGAATCTCGGCCAAAGACTCCACTTCCACGGTTGGACGAACACGGCAGAAGCAATGGCCCTCGCAACTGTCCGACCTCGCAAACGGCTGGTTTGCTGCTTCAGTTGCGATGCTAGCGAAGTTGTGGTCCGAGCAAACTCTAGCTTTTCTCTACGCTCCGAGCAAATTTCTCAGTCCAGTTTTGACGAGAACATCGATTGTGCGGTCACGAGAACAGCTGCTGGACTGGTACGGCGAAGCCGGGCGACACATCGTTGAGGGTGAGCAGTTCGCTGGTGCCGAGTATCTGTTGGTCGTCAGCGCGATAGATCGACACCGTTCGCTTGACAGGATCGATCAGCACGACCACCCGCACCTCGACCTTGAGATACTCGATGACCTTGGTCAAAAGATCGATCCAGGAATCGGAGGGGGATTTGATCTCGACGACCAGATCCGGAGCAACGGTATGCAGTCCAGCGGGCACCGGCTGATCGCGTGGCAGCCGTTCGTAGCTGTAGAATAAGACGTCGGCTTCGCGTACCGTGTCGCTGCCGGTCTGCACGAACGAATCGTTGCTCATGACCCGGCCCAGCCAGGTCCTTAGAGTGAAGATAGATGCCCAAAGCGATCGTCATACGAGCACAAATCAAGCCGTGTTCAAGACCGGGCATGGGAACCTCATGAGGTAGGCCGTGGACGAGTTCGTGGGATTGCTTGCCGTAGCGGGCCAGAAACTCTTCGACGGTCCAACGCGGTGAAGTCGGCCCAGCAGGCACTGCGACGGGTGGGGCAATCGTGGTGGACGTCGGCTTGGTTCTCCTCTCGATCGAGTCAAACTACCAGTCGGATAGAACAGTTAAAGGGGAATGGTACGTCGCGTACTCCTGGCAAAACCGCGTTCAGCATAACACAGCAAGTGTGGTAGCTGTCATCAATCCGAGCAGAGGGGGTATCCTTTTCCGAGGGGAGGGGGTAAACCCTCCGTGAGACGCCGTGATACACGGAGGGCGTACGCTCTCTGCTCGAAAGAGTCAGAAGAGTGTGTGGCTGAGGGCGTGGCAACTGGACGACTTCGAGCAACTGGCCGGGATTATGAAAGAGAACTAATTGACTCTTCATTATCCACTTCCTTCGACCTTGACCACTACCACAGTTGAGGTGGTTGCGAAGTACCGCATGGCCAGCACTAACAACAGGAGCGTACCTGCGGTTATGCTCCAGCTGAGAAGCTCGAAGAAGGCGAAGAAGCCGCTGCCCACGGCGAGAGCGTTTCGGGCGATCAGCACCGCGACGAGTCCGAGATAGCCCGCTGAGTCGGCCAGATACATCAGATAACCGATGTTGCCGCGCTCGCGGGTCATCGCCAACAGTCGTTCAAACAACGTCGTTTGTAGGACGATGTAGGGCAGGTACAGCCCCAGACCGTGCAGCACGACGAAGGGGAACGGCGACAGCGTCCCCGCGTACCAGCCAATCAGCGCGAGCATGACCAAGGCCGGCCCCAACGCCGCCAGCAGCAGCGCGGCAAAGAAGGCCAGGCGATTGTCGCGGAGCAGCACCACCGAGCCGGTCAGTAACATCACCGAAAGCGCGACGACCAGTTCGGACTGAGCGAAGATGGCTGGCTGTTCGGTGATGCCCAGCCCCTGCCAGATCTCTCGGGCAAAGTCGTCACGCACCCCGCGAAGAATACTGATGAGGACATACACCGCCACCAGCAGCGACAGCCCCACGGCATAGCGCGCGAAGAAGCGACTGCGCTCCGTGCCAGTCATCGCCACTCGTTCTCCTCGGGCGGCGACATCGTCGGACGACGGCGCGGGAATCCGTGTCAGCATCCAAACGAAGCCGAGCAACGGCCCGGCGAAAAGCAAACCAGCGACAAACGGCATCCACGCCTCGGAGACGCCAGCCTGGAGCAGGTAGGCACCGACGGAACGGGTCACGCCGCCGGCCAGTACAAAGCTGGCACACAAGCCCGCCGTCAGCGCCTCGGTCACCTGCCGACCTTCGAGAAAGCCCAGCACCAGGCCGAACACCAGGCCCAGAGGTAAGCCGTTGAGAAACAGACAGAGGCTGTTCCACGGCGCGGGCACCACCCCGAAGAGCAACAGCGCCAACTCGGCCAGGGCGATCAGGGCCAGCAGATATGTCGTGCGTCGCGCTGGGGTCATCTCGGCGATGACTTTGATGCCCAGGAACTTCGATAGTGTGTAGCCCAACGTCTGGGCGATCACCAGGACGGCCTTGTAGTCGATGCCCCAGAGTGGATCGTCCTCGGCGAACGAAGCAGCGGTGAACGGTTTGCGGAAGCCGTACATACAGAAGTAGCAGCCGAAGGCGGCCACGGCACTCCAAGCGGGCACGGTCAGTGTTCGCAAGCAGTCATCCTCCTCGTGGCTGGGACTCCAGCAGTTGGGCCAAAGCGCGAAGCGCTGCTGCACCCCGCTGGACCAGATGCGGCGAGTTCAGCGGAATCCACAACCCCGGCTGTCCTGTCGCGGGATCGGTGGTCAGGCGAGCGTTGGACGCCAATGCTTCCAGAAACTGTACGCCCAACAATGCCAGCGAAGATTCCGTCTCCGCTGCCCCAGTGGGGCCGGGTGGAACGAGCCGATCCGCGCTGGGTTCCGACGGCGGAAGCAGCTCGCGCATGGCATCGAGAAAGACCTGTTGACCGACGCCTTCCAGGGCCAACTCGTCACTGGAGCCGGCGAACAACTCTTCGAACAAGGCTCGCTTGCGCGAGAGAACGTATAAGACGCGCTCCTCGATGCTGTCGCGCGTCACCAGGTGGATCACGCGCACCGGACGATGCTGACCCATGCGATGGACGCGAGCGATCCGCTGCTCTAGCACAGCAGGATTCCACGGCACTTCCAGGTTGATGACGGTGTCGGCGGCTTGCAGATTCAGCCCGGTTCCGCCAGCATCAGTAGAGAGAAATACCCGACATTTCGGATCTTCACGAAACCGTTTGAGCAACTCGCGCCGTTCCTGCCCGGGGATGTTGCCGTGCAGCACCGCGTAGCCCAGGTCGAGCTTCTCGACCACCTCGACCGCCTTCTGCTGCATCATTTCCCACTGGGTGAAGATAACCACCTTGGACGCCTGCCCCTGCTGCAACAGTTCGTGAAGCAGTTCGGCCAGTTCATCGAGTTTCGGCGAGACGTTCGTCGTCTTGTCCAACAGGAAAGTGCTGTCGCAGAGCATGCGTAGATTGGTGATGCAGGCCAGCACCCGTCGCCGGTCGATCTCGGTGAGATACTTTTTCTGCAGCAAGCGAACGAGCGTGGACTGATGCTCGGCGTAGACGGCCTTTTGCTCGTCAGCCATTTCGACGTAAACGGTCTTGTCGGTGCGAGCAGGGAGCTGAGCCAACACCTCGGCCCGAGTGCGTCGCAGAAAGATCGGTCGCAGCTTTTCGCGGATGGCCTCTAGGTTGCGGTAGCCCAGCAGCTTGCCTTCCTCGTCCAAGACGCGATGATCGTGTAGGAACTGAAACGCCGGTCCCAGTCGGCGATCATCGACAAACTGGACAATCGAGTACAACTCTTCGAGCTTGTTCTCCAACGGCGTGCCGGTCAGCACGATGGCATAGCGGCTGCGAAGTTTCTTAACCGTTCGGGACGTTTTCGACTCCCAGTTCTTGATGCGTTGAGCCTCGTCCAGCACGATCAGATCGGGCTGCCAGGCGTTCAGTTCGTCGAAATCCTTGACCACCTGTTCGTAGTTGAGCAAGCGGTAGAAGGTGGGCTGGCGATACTGAGCGCGGCGTTCGTCGGCGAGTCCATCGATGACCTGCACCGGACGCGTGGTATACTTGAGAATCTCCGACTCCCACTGATATTTGACGGAGGCTGGAGCGATGACCAAGACGCGCTCGATGCCCCGCTCGCGGACCAACAGTTCGACCGCCGCCAGCGTCTGCACGGTTTTGCCCAGGCCCATGTCATCGCCGAGTATGCAGCGGCCGCGACAAGCAGCGAAGATGGCCCCGCGTAGCTGGTAGGGATACAACGGCACACGCAGGAGCTGAGGCTGTTCGCCGCGCTCCAACCCTTCGAGCAATTGCTGCTCACGTTGGGCCATCTCGCGCCGTTCGATCTCGCGTTCCATGAACTCCATGGCGTCGGAGAAGATGGTCACCTGCTCGGGAACGCGCTCGACCATCTCGATGAGCTGCTCGTAATGATCGCCACCTTTCCAGAGACCTTTAAGATCGAAAAAGGTGTCGTTTAGGGTGCGAAGCATGTCGGAATAGCGCGGCGGCAGATGCAGCCCGATTCGCAACTGTTCGCCATATTGCAGGTAGATTTCTGGATGGGTGACGGCGGCTTTTTTGCGACGCACCTGCTCGGGTAGTTGCTCGCGGAGAGCGGCAAGAACGGCTTCGATGTGCTTGCAGGTGCCCAGGGTGTTAGTGCGAAAATCCGGACATTCGCAGGTGTTGTCGCCGACGTCGAACCCGCGGATCGAGACGCGATATTGCCCACCCGTTTTGGGATTGCTGACCTGATAGTCGCTGAAGACACGGTTGCGACCGAGGTTCTGGATGCACAGTTCCTCCTCGGCTGCCCTCCGCCGGCGAATGTCGATCTGCTCCTCACGCAGCATGTGGCTCTCTCGGGCATGTATTCATTGGCCCATTCCCTCATCCATCGGGAGCCGAGCATCAGCCATCAGTCGTTGGTAATGTCCAGCACGGTGTTCCAGTCGTTCTCCTTCATCACGATCTGTCCGAGGTCGGTTGGCGTATCCATCTGGACAGCCAAGCCCAACAGGATCGGAGTCCCTCCAGCTCGGGCAGGACCGGCAAGCAGCACCCAGCGCGACGGCTGGCCATCTCGTCCGGGGCGTCGCGTCACGCGGAAGAACGACGGCGCGAACCCAGTCGCCGAGAGTTGCGGCGGCCAGAGTCGCACTCGCGGTTTGTCATCCATCGCCACTTCGCCCAGCCCCCGACAAACCAGTTCCAGGGTGGTTTCCGGTTTCCCCAGCGAACGTTTGCCCATCGGGGCCAGAACGACGTAACGCAGTCGGCCCGGTTGCCCGCGAATGTGTAGATAATAGTGTCGCGGCCCCGATGGAGGCGGTCCCAGAGCAGCCAGATCTTCGGCGAGCGGCGAGTCGGATTCAAAGGTCGACTTACGACGAAACAGAATCCGCCAGGCTATCCCTAACAAAATCAACCCAACGATCACTCCGCCGAGCAATGCCAAGTTGGTCGGCGAAAGGGGCAAGCGAGCAAGCAACAACGACCCCAACGATGCAGACATCATGCAGCTACTCCGCAGTGATAGGAGAGAGAATCTCTATAATGCTGATGAATCGTCCGGCCTGGATCAAGAGCTTGTTTTGCGCGAGGTGGAATCGATGCTGACCGCGATGCTGATTTCTGTCTGTCTGTCGCCTGCTGCCGAGGATCTGGACTGGAAAAAAGCAGAGTCGAAATATCTGCAAAACATCCGTCAGATTACCTTCGATGATGTCTTCGCTCGCGCGGGAGAAGGCTACTTTTCGCCAGACGGCAAGACAATCATCTTCCAGGCCGAGGAGAAAGGCTCGGGCAATCCGTTCTATCAGATCTTCACGATGGATCTAGCGACGAAGAAGTTTCGCCGAGTCTCGCCGGGGGTCGGCAAAACCACCTGTGCTTACTTCACGCCGGACGGCAAGCGCATCATTTTCGCCAGCACTCATCTGGACCCCGAGGCGAAGAAGCACTACGCGACCGAATTGCAACTCCGCGACGAGGAGCGCAAGAGCAAAACACGGCGACGCTACGTCTGGGACTTCGATGCTCATTATGACATCTTCGAGGCCAATCCCGACGGCAGCGATCTGAAACGCCTCACCACCGCGCCGGGCTACGATGCCGAGGGCAGTTTTTCGCCCGATGGCAAGCAGATCGTCTTCTGCTCCAATCGTTCCGGGGAGAAGAACCTGGAACTCTACATTATGGATCGCGATGGAAGCAATGTGCGCAAGCTGACCAACGCGCCGGGGTGCTACAACGGCGGACCGTTCTTCTCGCCCGATGGCAAACGAGTCCTTTTCCGAGCCGATCGTCAGAAGAAAGACCACCTGCAACTGTACGTCATCGATGTGGACGGCAAAAACGAACGCCTACTAACCGACGATCTGAACTGGGTGCAGTGGTGCCCGTACTGGTATCCGGATAGCAAACACATCATCTACGCGGGAGCCGATCACAGTGTGCCGGGGCGACCGAACTATGATCTGTACTGGCTGAACGTGGACACGGGCAAGAAGGTACGCTTGACCTTCGCTCCCGGTGCGGACGTGCTGCCAGTGTTTAGCCCCGATGGCAAACAACTGATGTGGACGTCGACCCGAGATGGCCGACAACCCGGAGCGCAATTGTATCTAGCTGAGTTCACGCCGCCCAGGGAAGAGTAGACGGCACATATCAACCCAGGAGAGAGGAGCCGGCGCGCTCAGAGGATCGGTTGAATGCCGCCGCCCTGCAAGCGCGACGACTCCCATTCTCGGCGAACCTGATTCAGTCCGTAGGCCACCATCTCGAACCCTTCACTCAGCCGACGTAGAACGCTGGCTTCCTCGGTGAATGGCTCTTCATCGAACTGGCTGGCGATGTAGTACGATCGCTTGCCTTGCTCGCAATAATCAATGAAACAGTCGCGCGAGAAAGCAGAGCGGAGCCGCTTCAGGGTCTCAGGATAGACCCCAGTCCAAAACAGGGTGAAATCGCCGATGTGACGGTGCACCTCGCGATGCGTGCGTCCCTCGGGAGGCATGGCCTCGGCTTCGAGTACCATACCCGCGACTTCCTCGACGGTTTTCCCCTCGGTGTCACGCAAACGAAAGATCGCATCCATCGCGATAAATCGGGATAATAACTCTGAGAGATAGTCGGTGAGTTTGGGGTCGGCGACGCCGAGAGTCGTCATGAAAGTATGCTCAGTCAGACCGGCGAACAGTCGTCGTAAGGGATGATCGGGTTTGGGAGACCACATAGCACATTGCCTCTCCATCGTTCAATCCACTGGGAGTGCCCTCCTTGGCAAGCCCATCTGATATTGTACGAAAAGAATATACACTGTCAAACCCAACAAAATTTTCACAAAATTAACTTCCATCGCTAGGCTCACTTGCGTCATCTCCGCGCGACCGTTAGCATCGACAACGTCTGGGGGGTGGAACCTTTTGAAGCCACCGCCTCCTGACAGGAGCGGCTCAGACGAAAACCACCGTCCCCTGGCAGGAGCGGCTCAGCCAGATTCGCGGAGTGGTGTTCCTTATGACCAGCGCCGATGTACTCGTTCTCGGACTCGGTGGAATGGGCTGCGCGACAGCCTGGCGATTGGCTCAGCGTGGGCAACGAGTGATCGGTCTGGAACAGTTCGCTCTGGGCCACCAACTCGGCAGTTCCCACGGTCATACGCGCATCATTCGCCAGGCCTACTACGAGCATCCTTGCTATGTTCCGTTGGTACGGCGGGCTTACGAGGGCTGGTATGAACTGGAGCAGCTACAGGGCGAACCGCTGCTGATCAGCTGCCCTTGCCTGACGCTGGGGCCGCCCACCAGTGAACTCGTTCAAGGAGTGCTGGCCTCGGCACGCGAGCATCATTTACCCATCGAGACGCTCACGTCGGACGAAGTGGGGAAGCGTTTTCCAGCATTCGCGCAACGGTCCGAAGTGGTAGGAGTGGTCGAGTCGACTGCGGGGTATCTGTATGTCGAACGCTGCGTGCAGGCTATGGCTGCTGCCGCGCGCCGACTCGGTGCGGAACTCCGAGACAACGAAGCGATCCTCAACTGGCGAGCCGAAGGCTCAACCCTGGTGGTCCGCACCACACGCGGCGAATACCAGGCACCGCGACTAATCGTCACCGCCGGACCCTGGGCCCGGAGCCTGCTGGGCGAGTTGGCCGACCGCTTGCGCGTTATGCGGCAAGTAGCGCTGTGGCATGAAACCTCGCGGCCCGAGTTGTTCCGTCGAGATCGTTTTCCCCTCTTCATTGCCGAGACCCCGGCGGGCTATTTCTACGGCATTCCCGCCGTCGACTTACGCGGCGTCAAAGTAGCTCGCCATTACGGAGCCGATGAGTTGCTCGATCCCCAACAGATCGAGCGTCAGATCAGCGAGGCCGATCATGCTCCGGTGCGACAATTTCTCAACGACTACCTTCCTGCGGCAGATGGTCGTTGTTCAGAAGCCTCGGTTTGCATCTATACGCTGACCCCGGATCGTCACTTCTTGATCGATCGCCATCCGACGATCGAGGGGGTGACGTTCGCCGCTGGATTCTCGGGCCACGGCTTCAAGTTTGCTCCCGTGGTGGGGGAAATTCTGGCCGATCTGGCCCTGACAGGGCGTTCAGATTGGCCAATCGAGCGGTTTCGACTACGCCAAGCGTGTTGGAGCGCATTGGGAACGCGGAATTGCTCTTCGTAGAAGTAAACCGGCAGAGGAACGGCTGCCCATGATGTCCTTGAAACATTAGAATAATCGTGGCATACTGCGGAACAGATGTTCCACAAGCAATGAAATGAGTTTGGCGACAAAGGCGTTGGTGTTCTGAAATGGCGACGGGCACGACGGCCTACTTAGTGGTCCGCCGAGATGATGGTTTTGGCGACGTGTTCCCGCTGGTGCCTGGGCAAAGTTATACCCTTGGCCGAGCGGCGACAAATAGCATTGTTCTCAAAGACGATCTGTGCAGTCGTGATCATGCCGAGGTGACGTTTAGCGGCAACCGCTGGCGTGTCCGCGATTTGGGCAGCCTCAACGGCACTCGCGTCAACGACGTCAAGGTCGAGGGGGAACGAGAGCTTTCTCCCAGCGATGATCTGAACGTCGGGCGAACGACGTTTGTCTTCGTCGAAGACATGGATCAACTGCCGGACCTTCCGCCGTCTTCTCCGGATGCGGACGGAAGCATGTCGATCAAGAAACGGCTTGGTCAGACACGCTTTTTGACTCCTCCTCCTCCCGAAGGCGGTGCCAGTCAAGAAGCAATCTTGCCCTCAAGTCGGCACGGTTTGAGCCGCGACCTGTCGCTACTATATCGGCTGGCGCTGGATATGGGGACGGCTAGTTCGCATGAGGAGTTGTGCCGCATCGTCCTCGACACGTTGTTGGAGGCCACGCCTGCTGAGGTCGGCGCGATCCTCTCCGTGGCTCAGCGTCCGGCAACTCGCCGTGGCGCTCCGCCGGAACCGCTGGGCACAGGTAAGTCGCTTCGAGGCGTCGAGTTGGAAGTGACCGCCCATCGCAACCGCGATCCTAGCGTACAACACTATCGACCGGTCTCGGAGTACGTCTCCAACGAGGTGCTGGCCAGTCGTGAAGCCATTCTTGCCGAGGACATCGCCCGAGATCGCTACCTGCGCAACCGGGAAAGTCTCAGCGATCTCGGCGCGACCAGCCTGATCTGTGCCCCGATCATCCACGCCGACCGTGTCCTAGGCTTGATTCATCTCTACTGCACCGACCCGCTCAAGGCGTTGGACGGCGAGGATCTCGAATTCACCGTCGCCGTCGCCAAGCAGCTGGGCGGCGTCATCCACAATCTGCAAAAGCAGCAGTCGCTCTCCGCTGAGAATCGCTCGCTACGCGATCAGCTTAAGGTCGAAAGCGAACTGGTCGGCGAGAGTTCGGTCATCCGCGAGATCGAACGGCAAATCGGTCTGGTAGCCAACACCAACGCGACATGTCTGATTCGCGGAGAATCGGGATCGGGTAAAGAGCTGGTAGCTCGAGCGATTCATTACTCGAGTCCGCGCAAGGATGGCCCGTTTGTCACGCTCAACTGTGCGGCTCTGACCGAGACGCTGCTGGAAAGTGAATTATTTGGTCATGAGAAAGGGTCGTTCACCGGAGCGACCGAAAAGAAGATCGGCAAGTTCGAGGCGGCCAATCACGGTACGATCTTTCTGGACGAGATCGGCGAAATGAACGTGCTGACCCAGGCCAAACTCTTGCGCATTCTGGAAGGGCACCCGTTCGAGCGTGTCGGCGGCAGCGTTCCCATCCGCGTCGATGTCCGCGTCGTCAGCGCGACCAACAAACCTCTGGAAGAGGCGGTCCGCGACGGCACCTTCCGGCGCGATCTGTTCTTCCGTCTGCAAGTGGTGGAGATCAACATTCCGCCGCTGCGCGAACGCAAGAGCGACATCCGTCTATTGGCCAATCACTTCTTGCAGCGATTTGTCCGCGAGACGGGGCGCAAGATTCGCGGCTTCACCGAGGCAGCGCTGGTGAAGATGGAAAACTACCACTGGCCGGGCAACGTGCGCGAGCTGCGCAACGTCGTCGAACGAGCTGTCGCCCTGGGCGTTGGGCCGATGCTCGACGCCAACGATATCTGGCTGTCGTCGCTGGAAGCGATGCTGGCTCCGTCGGCAGGGGAGAAAGCTGGCTACGAACCGCTCTCGCTGGAGGAAGTTGAACGCCGCCACATTCTCGCCACTCTCGAACATACCGACTGGAACAAGAGTCAGGCGGCCACGATCCTATCCATCGAGCGATCGACCTTGGATCGGAAGATCAAGAGCTACGGACTTAAGCGCTAAAGCAGTAGGAGAGCGATGCCTTCGCCAATCCGGATGGGAGTGATCGGCCTTAGCCGACGGTGGCTGCGCTATCGCCAGGCGCTGCTGGCGCTGCCGCGCGAGGTGCAGGTCGTCGCCGTCCATGATCCCGGTTTGGAACGAACCGCGCAGGAAGCACGCGATCTGGATTGCGAAGCCGTCGGTTCCGCACTGGAACTGATTGAGCGCGACGACGTGCAAGCGCTGCTGGTTGCTGGTGGAACCTGGCACGGGTACTGGTCGGTGCAGCGTGCTGCCGAACGAGGCAAACCGGTGCTGTGTGCTGTCTCGCCGGTTGAGGACGAAGTCCATCTCGAAGAGTTGCCGACAACCGCCAACATCCACCTGGCGCTATGGCCGACGTTAGAGTTTGCCTGCGAAGTGCTGATGGAACGCCTCAGTCCGACGGTGGGGCGGCCGTTGTTCCTTCAGGCGACCTGGACGCGACAAGGCGATGGCGACCTGCTGAACGCCTCGGGAACCCTGGCGTTGTTACACATTGTAGGTGAACTGTTCGGCTCAGCTCCGCGTCAAGTGTCGGCCTTGCCCTCACCGGCCACCGTCGATTGTGCCTGTTTGCTCCTTCAGTTTGATGAGCAACGACTGGCTCAGCTGACCTGCTGGAGCGGTCCGGCGGCGCGTTCCAGTCTGCGGGTGCAGGTCGAGGCGGAGGACGGTTCGGCAGCGCTGCAATTGCCCCGTTCCCTGGAATGGCACGATGGGGACGGTCGGCACACATTCGAGTTACCCGGTGGACTGGCCGAAGCCGTCTTCGTGGATCGCTTCCTTCAGGCCGTGCGCGAGGGAGAGGCTCCGACCTGTGGAGTGGCCGAGGCGATCGCTGCTCTGGGCTGGTTGCGCGCGGCCCGGCAGAGTAGGGAATCCGGACACCCCGTCGTTTTGTCGAATTGGTCAGGACGATCTTGACCCTGCACTTCTTCCGGGCTTATAGGAAGTACGTTCTGGGTCCCTGTCCCGAGGGTCTCTCATGAGCAGTGAATCCCCGCGCGGCAAGATCATCCCCATGCACATCGGTCGCCGACTCGTTGCCGAACTGATGCACCATGCTCGCAAGGTGCCGTCACTTCCCTTAGCGCGAACTTGCCACATTCCGCAGGTTGTCGCCGCCCGTGCCGAGGCTTCGCCAGTTCCGTCGTGGACCGCCATCTTCATGAAGGCCTACGGGTTGGTCGGCCAACACATCCCGGAGTTACGCCGTGCTTGGATTCCTTTTCCCTATCCCCGCATCTACGAACATCCCATCAGCGAATGCGGCGTCTTGATGGAACGTGAGGTCCAGGGCGAACCGGTGGTACTCGGCGTCAAGATTCGCGGTCCCGAGTTGACCCCGCTGCCTCAGATCGATGCTCACCTCAAGGACTTCCGCGAATCTCCTGTCGAGAAAGTGTCGGCGTTTCGTCAATTGTTGCGTCTGGCTCGCCTGCCCTGGCCGTTGCGTCGCTGGTTTCTCTGGCGGGTGCTGGCGCTGTGCGGCTATCGGCGGGCACGGCGCATGGGCACCTTTGTTCTGTCCAGTCTGGGCAACTATGGCGTCGAGCAGATGCACCCTCTGACGGCTCTGACGACCTACTTTACCTTCGGTCCCATCTCGCCGGACGGCCAGGTTACCCTTAAGGTGATCTACGATCATCGCGTGATGGATGGCCGCACCGTGGCGCGGGTGTTGGTCCGACTGGAAGAAGTTCTCAACGGCGCGATCCTGCACGAGTTGCGCGGCCTGGCGCGCCGGGCGGCGTAACCGCCGATTCCGGAGTGCCTACCGATGCTGCTGGGATACGTCAGCGACGAACGCTATGTTGCTTTGCCCGACGTGCTGTTGGAGTTCGTCGATACTCAGGGGCGATCATGGGAGACGCGCTCCCGAGCTAGCGGCGCCGTCCGCCTGGAACTTCCGCCAGGCGACTATCAAGTCACGCTGTACAAACCGGGGTTCGGTGGCAAGCGCGTGCCGCTGTCCGTACCCGTCTCGCCGCCGTATCAGTTTCGGTTATTGAGCGACTCACTCCTGGGCTATGCCTGGCCCAAGTGTGTCCGCGCCGGGGAGTCGTCTGAGTTTCGCGTCCATTCCATCGAGCAATACACGCTGTCGTTGTGGCGATATGGCTGGCACAAGGAGTGCGTCCGGCACCTAGGCTGGCACGACGAGCACGGGCCGCGCGCCACGGTGCAGCTCACGCCCGACGGCGACTACACGCAACGCGGCGTCGCCTGGAATCAGGTCGGCTACAACAGCAAGACTCATTCCCAATGGGTCGAGGCTCCGACTCGTTCCGGGCTGTACTACTTCCATGCTCGCACGCTGTCTGGCGATCGCGAGTTCGCTTTTCCTTGGGTGGTGGCACCGGCGAAACCGACGGCTCCGATCGCAGTGGTGGCCTGCGACATCACCTGGAACGCCTACAACAATTTCGGTGGTCGTAGCAACTACATCAACGCCGACGCTCTGCCGCCGGTACCCATCGTCAATTCCCGCCAGGAGCTGAGCCGCTACACCCAGGCGGAGTTTCAGACTTGGGGCTATCCGTCCTATCTGCCGTTGTCCTTCGAGCGACCCGAGCCGCACAACCACGTCGCCTTGGCCGAGAAGATCACTGACCCCATCGAGGGCCGCATGGCCTGTGCCCTGGCTCCGGCAGAGTGGCGGTTGCTCGGCTGGCTGGAGCGCGAGGGGTTCTCCTACGACTACTACAGCGAAACACAACTAGCTCGCAGCGTGCTGGACCTGTCGGCCTATCAGGTGCTGATTCTCAGCGTGCATCCCGAATACTGGACCCGCGAGATGTACTATCGTGTCAAGCGTTGGGTCTTTGAGGAAGGTGGCAAGCTGCTCTACCTGGCTGGCAACGGTCTGAACTGCGAGGTCGAACTTCGCGATGATGACACGATGCTCGTCCACAACGGCCAGATCAGCAGTCTCTGGCCCGAAGGTATGTCCGGAGCCGAGAGTCGCTTTGCCCTGCGTGTCGAGAGCGAAGCCAACTTGCTGGGTGTCGTCTTCACACCGGCGGGAGCGATGACCGGGGCACCGTATCAGGTCATCGACGCCAGCCACTGGGTCTTCGCCGGCACCGGCCTGGAGAACGGCGATCGCTTCGGCATCAACAGTCTGCATCGGCGATGTCCTGGCGGCGCATCCGGCCATGAAACCGATAAAATCTCTCCTTCTTCACCGAAAAATGTTCATCTACTGGCTCGCGGCATGAACCCTGACCACGGCGGCGCGGAGATGGTGCTATTCGATACGCCCTCGGGCGGAGCCGTTTTCTCCGCCGGATCGATCACCTACCCGGTGTGCCTGCCGGTTGATGAGCCGTTGTCGCGGATCACGGCTAACGTGCTACGCCGTTTCCTGGATGGCCGAGGAGGGTAGCACACGAAGCTCTTCTGAGCGGAGAGCGTCAGCCCTCCGTGAGGCTCGGAGAGGCTAGCGTTGCGGTTCCATGCATGCCCGGTTTGACGCGCTCGCCGGGATTTTCCAAGTCGATCTCCACTCGCAGACCGTGCGGGGCCGCTTCGACCACTTGGCCGATCCGAGAAATCCGTCCGCGTAGCAGACAGCAAGGGTGGCCATCGAGTGCCACTGTCGCCATGTCTCCAATCCGGACAGAGGGAATGTCCGCCTCGGGGACGTGAGCCACGAATACCACCCTCTCCAGCCGGGCGATTGTCACCAGCGCCGGCGACGGCGCGACAGGGGAACCGTGAACGAAGTCCCCCCGCTCCACGGTTTGGGCCGTGACGATGCCGTCGAAAGGAGCGCGGAGGCGTGTGGCCTCGGCTCGCCGCCGCGCCTGCTCCAAATTCCGGACGGCCTCTCGGATTGCCGCGTCTCGCGCCGCCAACTCACCAGTGGCGTCCACCCCCAGAGCCAATTCGGCCTCGGCAGCACGGAGTTTGGCCCGTGCCGATTCCCGAGCGGCTGTGGCGGCTTCAAGCCCGTGCCGGTGTTCATCAACTAGATCAGCGGTGACGGCCTGCTGGCGGGCTAAGGCACTGACCCGTTGCAGCAACTTCTCGGCTCGTCGGTACTCTGTCTCGGCTTTTTGCAGATCAGCCGCGGCTTGCTGTTTATGCGCCTCGGCTTGGCGGTATCTCACCGCTAGGGTCTGGGCCAGTCGTTCCCTGCCCGCGCGAAGTTCGCGTAAGCGGGACTCCTTAGCAGCGATCTCCAGCCACAGTTCGGGAACCGCGATTTCTACGAGGACTTCTCCGCGCTTAACTGCCGAGCCAATGTCGATTCGCGGGGCCTGCTCCATCAGAATCCGAGCCTGAGCCGCAAACCGCGCCACTTCGCCTAGGCCGTTTCCAGGAGTGAAGAAAGCCGCCTGAGCCGCAAGCCCCGCAGTCCATTGGGGAGTCGGCTGCCGGGCAACCCAGACGACAGTTCCCGTGACGGTGGCGTGCAGTCCGGCCTGGGCATGAGGCTTTATGACTCCCCTCAGCGTCAACTCACCAGCGGGCTTGTCGGGGACTGAATTCTCCGATACGCCCCCCTGCGATCTGCAAAAGTTTTGGTAAATCGCCAGCGTGGCCGCAGCCCCCACGACTACTCCAATCAATGCCACAGCGAGATAGAGTAGCCGTTGTCTGCTCGAATGAGATGTCGCTTTCGATCCACGACTTTCAGCCCGAGACCGTGCGATGGCGAGGAAGCTATCGCTGTTTGGCATCGTGATGGTCCTCATGCAATTTTCCGACCTGTTGTTTGCAGCCGACGGCAAGTGTGCGCATTGCCTAGCCGACATGTCGTCGGTCGGACGACGCGCTCTAAAGGAACTGATTCTCGGATAGACAAATGGTTACACGCGGTCTCTGAGGCAGATAGTCATTATGCGGAGGTCTCGCTACCACGAGTCGAGCGAGTGGAACGCTTGCCCTCGACCGCGGACCGCACCGCTTCCGGATACCGCTGCTCCCAAGTGAGGATGCGATATTTGGGAGCCTCAAACCACGGTCGCAGGCGCGGAAAACAGATCCACACGAGCAAGAACCCGCCCATCAGCAAAGTGATGGCCAAGACAATCAGGTTGAAAACGACCATGGCTTTTCCTTACTCCTCGCGGAAGAGTTGGCGGACATAACGGGCCAGCAACCGCCGTTGGTCGTCCGAGAGCTTACTCTTCCACGGTGCCATCGCCGTGCCCGGCACGCCTTCGGCGAGAACCTGTTCGGCGTAGCGGCGGGTCGGGCGAAGCTGCTGGAAGTTCGTCGGCGGAGGGACTACGCTGCCCGCGGAGAAGCCGATCCCGCCACCGTCAGTTCCGTGGCAGGCAGCGCAATTGGCGGTATACAGAGCCTGGGCGGTCGTCAGTTCCGACGGCGAAAGAACTTTGTCCGGCTGCTCTTGCCGTTCTTCCAGAGACTGAACGAAGACGGCCAAAGCTCGCAGATCGTTGGCCGGTAGATCGTGCCAACCAGGCATCGACGATCCTTTGACGCCGTTCCAGAGTACATCGCTTAACGCTCGGTCGGAGAACGAGGCCGTGCGGAGGTCACGCGGTCGAGGCAAGAGGGCTTCGGCGGCTGGGCCGTCGCCCTTGCCGCCCGTACCATGACAGCCGACGCAATTGCGGGCAAACACTTCTCCGCCGCGCCGGGCGAAACGGTCACGCTCGCTGGGTTCCATCCGAGTGTTCAACAGCAGGCTGGGGCCTGGCGTGCGCGGGATAGCACAGTCGCAGAACATGCCGAGCCGCTTCTCCTCCTCCGGGTCCAGCCCCGGTAGCGGCTTCGGTCCGGTCAGCCCAGCCAACTTCGCCTCGCGTCCCAGCGACTCCAGGTAGGCCACCAGGTCCAACGCTTCTTGGGTCGGTCGGGTCGGCGAGCTATCGAACAGCCAGGGGTAGGGCGGCATGTTGGAATCGGGTACAACGTGCCTTGGATTCCACAGGTGAACCAGGTGCCAATCGCGCGACCTTTTGCCATGCTCGCGGGCCAGGTCCGGCCCGACGCGGCGTGTGCCCCAGAGTTGCGGAAACTCGTTGGCTGTCTCCCATGCCTGGCTGGAGACCCCGAAGCGGCGCACGTCCTCCTCGGTCGAGCGGATCAGCTGGGAGTGGCAGTTGACGCAGCCCTCACGAATGTAGATGTGCCGGCCGCGCAGCTCGCTGGCAGACAGCGGCGGCAGGCCAGCAGGGCGGGAGTCGGCGAGCTGCCGATCGAGAACCTGATTGGGCCAAACAGCAAGCACCGCGAACGACAGCACGAAGAACCCCAACCCAGCCACCGCTGTGATCACATACGCCTGTCGCAGCCAAAGCAAGCCGGGCGTTTCTCCCAGAGCATCGGGTGGTTCCGAATCGGATACCGCGCCTGAAGGCGCGGTCCCCCTCACCCCCAACCCCTCTCCCCCCAGGGGCGAGGGGAGAAGAAGAGTCGCAGCGGCCGTCACCACCTCTCCCGTTGGGCCTGTGGTGACGCTCAGAGCCAGGGCCATAAATCCCAGCAAGATCGGTATCCCGGACAAGGTGCGGATCAGCCAGTACGGCTGCGACAGACGCACCGACTCCATCCAGGGAGCCTCGGATTGCCAGAGATGACCCTGCACCAACCCCGCTGCCGTCAGGTCCAGGACCATGATGCCCAGACCGAGGGTCAGCAGCCAGAACGCCCAGTTCGCCGCCCGGGCGTTGTAGCGCAGCCCCGGCGTCCGCTCCCAAACGTGCAGCATGCCGCCGATCGCCGTGAAGGAGGCGAAGCCGATCATGGCCAGGTGGGAGTGACCGATCACCCAATCGGTGAAGTGGACGAAGCGGTTGACCGGCATCAGCGCCTGGAGGGAGCCTTGGAGGCTGACAATCAGGTAGGCCACCGTCCCCAGCCAGACGAAGCGCAGCGGCGTTTCACGAGCCACAACACCGGCGGACAGTCGTAACGACAAGAGCAGATTCGTCACCACAATCACGACATCGACACCCTGATAGACGGAGGCGACGATAGCTCCCTGCTGCGCTTCCATCGGGATCGACGAGAAGACGTAGTGGTGCGTGCCGTTGAGTGGGTAGACCAAAAACAACAGCCAGAACCCAATCATCGACAGGAAGTGGCTGAAGATCGGTCGGCGCGTCGTGGCCGGAATCACCACATAAGCGACGGCCAAGGCCAACGGGGTGGCGTACAGGCCGACGGCGTCGTGAATCCACAACCCGCTGTAAGTCGCTCCTTTAGCCCCTGGCTCGATCTCCGGCACGAAGTTCCCCACGGGGTAGGCGAGTAAGGTGAAAACCAGGCCGCCGATCACGTACCAGCCGGCGACGTACAGTTCGGCCAGCCCGCCGCGCAGGAACGGCCAGACGAACTGGACACAGGCCAACAGCAGGGCAACGACGGCGACAGCGTCGCTGACCAGCGGGAACTCGCCCCACTCCAGCGGCTGGCTGACGCCGACCTGGACCAGCACCCAACCAGGTAGGACCAGCAATCCGTTCCAGACCACGAACAGAATCCAGCCCAGTGTGCGGCTGGTCACCGGTCGCTCGGCCAGGCGTGGCACTGCATAATAGAAGAACGCCAGAAAGGCGTTGCCCAGCCAGCCGAAGAAGACTCCTTGAGTGTGCGCGTAGCGCAGCCGGCCCCATGTAAGCCAGCTCGAATCGCCCAGCCAGTCCGGCAGATGGAACTTCGTCGCCATCACGATGCCGAGCAGAGTCACATAGCCGACCATGACCAGGGCGGCGTAAACGTGGGCGCGGACCAAAGCCACTTCGGTCCACACGACCGGTGAAGCCGCCTGGGAAACGGGCTGCGAAGTTTCGCCAACAGTGCTCATGATAAGGTGTCTCTAGCAGTTCCTCAGGGCGGCGTCTGTCCGTGGACAACCGTTAGGTAGTGAACGATCTCGCGGGCCTCTTCCGGTGTCGGCAAAGCACCGTAGACAGTGACCATCTTTTGAACCACTTCCTGCCACTTCTTCTCGGGCAGCAGTGGCTGCGTGAAGGCCAGGCGAGGCGAATGGCAGATCGTGCAGTGGACCTGGAACTGCTCGCGGTATGGTCCAGGAGGTATCGCAAACTCCTCGTGAGGTAGATCCACTTGCACGAGCAATTCGGGGCGAGTCACGGCTTGCGACAAACCGGAAGTGTCCGTGGCTGGAGGAAGATATTGAATGCCAACGTAGGAGATCGCCGCGCCGGCCAAGAACAAGGCGACGAGCAGCGCGACCATCGTTCGCCGTCGCTGCCGTGCGGTCGTCGGCGGGAGAGCTTGTTGTGTGGTTGGCGTCATCGTCTTGTCCTCACATCACCTCGACCACCACCTGTTCCACCACGTTGCGCATGTAGCCGGCCCGGTTCCAGCCTGCCACCAGCGGCTGTGTCTCTCCAGCGTTGCTGGTGGCCCGGACGTGGATCGGAACACGTCCACGAGCAACAGGCTGCCAGCTAAACCGCCAGCGGCGAAACGAGTAGCGTCCCAGGTCGGCGTCCAGGCTCGCAATCTGCCAAGTCTGCCCGCCGTCCGTCGAGACCTCCACTTGCTTGATCCCACTGCCGCCATCAAACGCGATGCCGCTCAGCTCGCATGGCTGAGCAACGGCGACCTGTGCCCCGTCCTGGTGCGAGGTCAGGAAAGAGCGGACGTTCATCTTGTTAATAGGCACCGTCACCTGGGCTAGTTCGCTGGGTTTCTCGACGGCGTTGGCCGTGGTTGGAATGCGATACGCCTTGGCCATCCAGAACCCGTCGAACGGGTGCGGCAAGACGGTGATCTCGCTCAGGGCTTTGACCCAGTAGGTGGCGTACCAGCCGGGCACGACCAGCCGCAACGGAAAGCCGTTCAAGAGCGGCAGCGGCTCGCCGTTCATCTCGTAGGCAAGCAACACGTCTTCGCGACGGGCCTCATCAACCGGCAGAGACTTGATGAAGTCGGGGATGGAAGGCAGCCCGCCGTTGTCCAGCCCATCGAAGGACACGTCCACCGCGCCGGCTTTTAGTCCAGCCCGCTGCAACAAATCGCGCAGTCGGACCCCGGTCCAGCGGGCGTTGCCCATCGCTCCGTTACGCCACTGTGCCCCGGGCATTTGGGGTGTAAACAATCCCCGCGAATTTCCCGAACACTGGTTGACGGCCACCACAGACACGGGCTCCATCCGCCGCAACTCGTCCAGCGACAACTCCAAAGGATGTGCAACGTGCCCGCGGACCCTGAGACGCCAGGTGCGCGTATCCACCGCTGTCGGGATGATCTGGAGATGCCAGCGGACGTAAAAGGCGTCGTTAGGCGTCAGATCGTGCCGATAGGCGCTCCAGGGCGTTTCCAGGCAGGGCGGGCGGTCATTGATGACCCGCATCGGCACCTTGCCGGGAAACCGTAACGGAGCATCGGCAGGGAGAACTTCGGCGACTGGTGCCGCTCGACGGGAGCAGCCAGCCGGCAGAGCCGCCGAAGCTCCCGCCAGGGCCAGTCGGCGGAGCCACTCGCGGCGGTCGATCTCCATAGAGTCATTCGGTTGTGTCATCGCATCTAACTCGATGAGGCACGGCACCTCAGTGGGCCGGCACGAAAGCAAAACCTCGGGCCTGGAGATTGATGACCGCCGAGACAGCCGACGCTGCGACCTTCACCTCAGCGCGAACCTTCTTCACATCGAGCTTTTTTCTCTCCAGGGACTGACCACAGACCAGAAATTTGACCCCGGCCTCCTTCAGCCGCTCCATCAGTTCAGCATGGGGATGGTCCTTTCCCGTCAGGGTGCGGTAGGCATCATCATCGAGGGCCGCTGACGTGGCGTCGCTGTGAAGGATCACAGTAACTTCGATGTCACCAGGCTTCAGTCCAGCGACCCCGGCGAGGTTGAGCAGCACCGCCGCCCGCTCCAAACCTGGCAGCGGTTTGGCAGGATCCTTGTTCACAGCAGCCACGTCGAAGACGACCTTAGTCCCTTTCTTAGGAAGTTCCTCCGTGTCAGGCATAGGCACCACAGGGCCGTATCCCTTTATGACGGGCGAAATGAACCGAGATTTGGTTTCGGGGTCGGCGGCAGGCACGGCATGGACCTTGCGCGCCTCGTCGAACCCGTACTTGACGAACCGGCTGACCACCTCGGCGTGGGCCTGGATTAGCTTGACCGTGAAGGGATCATCGGACGTCTCCTTGACCCGGACGCCCTTCTCGGTCTTCTCCACGGTCATGGCGATTTTGGCGTGGTTTTTGAAGATCGCGACGAACAACTCGTCCCAGAAGCGCAGCCCTTTGCCATCCTTGACGCGTTGGTGCATCGCCGCGACGTGCTCCTGGATCTTCTTCGCCACTTCCGGCTGGTCCGACTCGGTCAGCGTCTCCACTCCGTTGTCGAGCTTCTTGACCGTCCGTTGGATGTCCTTGTGGTGTTCGAGAAGGAAATGGAACACGGCCTGGTCCGCCCGCAGGGCGGGGTCCGGTCCCTTGCCCTGCGGCGGATCGGCGTGGCTGGGCGAGCCTAGGGCCACTACGGCAAGAGCGATCAGCAGAGCCACGACCGTTACCCTTGACCTGTGCATCGGAGTTCCTCGAACGAGTGGCTGGTTACCCATCGCATTTCCTACTGGCTTTAACTTCGTTCTGTGTCCGTGCCTCGGCCTGCCACCTTCGGCTTCTCCACTGGATAGCCCGCTGCCGTCCAGGCCTTATAACTGCCCGGCACGTTGTAGACCGTGAAGCCGTGTTGCTTGAGGATGCCCGTGGCAATGCTAGAGCGATAGCCACTAGCACAGTAGACGACCACCGGTTTATTCTTGTCCAGCCGGTCGAGCTTCTTGGCCAGCTCCGGCAGGAAGATGTACTTGGCCCCAGGAAGATGCCCCATATCCCATTCGACCGGCAGTCGCACGTCGAGAAGCTGCATGTCCTTCGTCGGAAACGTCTTCCGCACCTGATGGACGGTCATTGTCGGGATAGTATCCAGCGGCAGCCCCTCCTGGATCCAGGCGTCCATACCTCCCCGAAGGACTCCGGCGAACGTCGTGTAACCGACTCGGATGAACCAGCGTAACACTTCGGGCAGGTCACCTTCCTTGCCCAACACCAGCGCGATGGGACGGTCGGGATCGAGCATCCAGCCGGCCCACATCGACAGGTCGGCCTTCGGCCCGATGTTGAGCGCTCCGGGGATGTGACCGCCGGCATAGGCCAGCATCTGACGGTTGTCGATGAGCTGCACGTCGCCTTTCTCGACGAGGCCCTTGAAACCCTTGGGCGAGTACCACTCGACCTTGGGTAGGCCCTTGAGTACCTCCGGCCCCGCTGCATTGATCTTCTTCATTCGAGGCCAGTAGTAGGGAACAGGCGGCTGAGAGAAGAGCAGCCAGTCGATGAACTTGGCCTCGTCCTTAAACTGCAGGGCAGGGTTCTTCGCCCGTTCCAGGCCGAGAGTCGAGTCGCGCTCGGCGATGTTCGAGCCGCACGGCGAGCCGGCCCCGTGAGCGGGGAAGATCGGCACGGCGTCAGGCAAGCCCGCATAGCCCTTCTGGATCGTCTGGAAAAGAATCTTGGCCAGCCACTCGGTGTTCTCGGTGCCGAGCAGGTCGGGCCGACCGACCGCATCGACAAACAGGAAGTCGCCGGTGAACAGTCCCCAAGGTTTATCCTTGGCGGTCTTCTCGGCAGCCAGGTAGGAGATATGTTCCGGCGTGTGCCCCGGCGTGTGCAGCACAGTCAAGGTGATGTTGCCCAGGTCGATTTGCATCTTGTGCCGCAGCGGCTCGACGGGGAAACCATAAGTGGCCCCACCTTCGACCGAGGCGTAGACCTTGGCCGTGCCAGTGCGGTCCGCCAGCTCACGGCTGCCGGAGACGAAGTCGGCGTGAATGTGCGTCTCCAGAGCGTGGGTAATCTTGAGTTTGTGCTTGGCGGCCAGTTCGAGGAACACTTCCACGTCGCGCCGCGGGTCGATCACCGCAGCAGTGCCAGACTTCTTGTCGCCGACAAAGTAGGAGATGAGCGCCAGCCCGTCGGTACGAACCGGCTCGAAGATCACGTCGTCCGAATGACGGAATCGATCGGCTTCCGCAGCTCGGACGAGGCTGCTGAGGTGAGGGAGAAACAGTGTGCCTAGACCGATGCCACCGGCGTGGGCCAAGAACTCGCGTCGCGTCGACATATGCAACTCTCCAGGTTCTGGAATGACTCGATTAGATTCCAAGGATTCTCTCATCGGGGCGGTGCTATTTGTTTGGATCCGTGCAGCGTAAGAAAGTTACACCCTGTGCCGATTGGCCGAGATTTCAGGATCCCACTGAGACCTTCTCCGTCAAAGCTAGCCGCTGAGCAGGCGGCGGGGGCGTCGTATGGACCGACGCCGTCCCACGGTGGCGTTCCCAGACCTCCAAGCCGATGAACAGAACCAGGGAAACCAAGGTCAGTCCCGCGAGAATTATCCAGGGCGACACTCCCAGAAGCGTTGGCCAGGTCAGCGGTCCCAGGTCGACCGATCGGGGCAGTCCGGCCAGAAGCCCATAGGTTTCGGCCTGAAGGAACGCGCCGACGAGCATACCCAGAAGGCCTGCCATCGCTCGCCAGTTCCGCTCTCCCAGGGCGGCGACTGCCGTTCCCGGGCATAAGCCCAACAGCACCATGCCGACGCCGAAGATCAGGCCGCCTAACACATTGGCCACGAGGAGCGCGGGCTTGACAGAGAGCTTAGCCAATTCTTGCTCGGCGAGGAAATACACCCCCACGCCGCCGACTACGATGGCGGTCAGCATCGTCTTAAGGACGGTAAAATCCTTGAGACGGAATTGATTGACGATGACCTCATACTTGGTGACTCCGCCTTTCTGAAGCAGGAAGCCGAATACCAAGCCAGTGAAGAGTCCTAGACCAATCACAGTCCACGATTCAAACATGACTCAAGCTCCCTTGCGAAAGAGGACAAAGGCCGTCGCCAACCCCGAGGCAAACAACGACAAGAAGAAGGCCCAGCTGGAAACCGCCAATTGCAGCGATCCGCTGATGCCGTGGCCACTGGTGCAACCGCCGGCCAACCGCGCTCCGTAGATGAGGATGACTCCGCCGAGGAAGGCCAGGGCGTAGGCTTTCCACCGGCTCGGACCGAATCGTTGGACCCACAGCTCGGGCAGTTGCGCGCCGCTTTGGTCTCGGGCCAACCACGCACTGATCGCCGCTCCCAAGATCAGCCCGACAAAGATAGCCACCTCCCAGCCGATGGCCGTGGGAATCTTGTAGTCCGCGAAGTAGGCGACCTCTTTGGCATGGTCCGGGGCGACTGCCTCCTCCACAAGACGGACCGCCTGTGAGAAATTGGTGGAGACCCCCAGCGCTTTGTGAGCCACGCCGAACGTGAACCAGGTCAACACTCCCAAAAGCGTCCCAACGACATAGGACGACCAACGTTTCATGCGAAACGGATTCATCAGTTTCCCTCCGGGTGAATGGTTTTTTCAGAGTCCGCGATATGCCTTCCTCTGACTACTTTGATCCAAAAGCTGGCAGGAAGTTACATCAATTCACCCGGGTGGAACCTCCACCCAGAACCACCCCCGAAGGTCTCCCTCGGCGAACCCCGTCGCCTGATCGTCTGGGTAACGGGCTTTCAGCGCAGTGCGGACCTCGGCCGGGATGGCCTCCGCCGCCCCGTGGCACGTCAGACACTGCTCCTTCAAGCGAATGGGGAGCAGAGCGCCCAGCCGGCCGTCGGGGTGGGCCAAGGCGGACGGTCCCTCGGTTCGGGCCTCGACCAGGGCCGTTGCCCACGCGGGCGGCAGGTTCTTTGGGTTGCGCAGCTTCCAGGACGTGCGGCCAATGGAAAGGCCCCGCGCCTCACCTACTGCCCGGGCGATCTTCGGTGCCTCTTGCTGACAGACGCTGATTGCGCTCGCTGTCCCTTGCTGCTCGATTGCGGCCTGCAACCGCGTCATCAGTTGGCCGAACAGGTCGTCGCGGGCGGCCACGGCTCGCTCCCACTGAGCACGCTGCGTGGGCGATAACTGATCAGGAGAGAGTGAAGCCCATTGCCCAGACGAACTTCGCGTTCGCGCGCAGCCCGGTCCCAGCATGGCCACGCTCAGTCCGATCAACGTGATCAGCAAAATTTCCCCATGTCGCATCTTTCACCCTCTTTGGATGGCAGCTCATCGTTCGCCTCGTCCTCTATATCTCGAGCCTCCGATCTGCCCCTGCCCCGCCGCGGTCGTCACATCTGACCCCGCAGCATCCGGTTCCAGTACATCCAGGGAATGCCGTACTTCTTCAACAGCCACATGCTCCAGCGCTCCTTCGCCTGGTTGAAGGGGAACGTCTCCTTGGGGTTGAGGTCATAATCGAACTCGGCCAGGATCAGCTTGCCGTAACCGGTGGGGATGGGGCAGGCGGTGTAGCCGTTGTAGCGGGCGGGCGGCGGCTCTCCTCGCATCGCAGCTAGAAGGTTTTCGACGACGACGGGCGCCTGGTCGCGCACCGCCGAGCCGGTTTTCGACGTGGGCAGGCTGCTGGCGTCGCCGAGGCTGAAGACGTTGGGATAACGAACGTGCTGGAGCGTGTACTTGTCCACCTCCACCCAGCCGGCCTCGTTGGCCAGCGGACTTTTCCGAACGAAATCGGGTGGCCCCTGCGGCGGTGTCACATGGATCATGTCGTAGGACAGGACGACCGCCTCGCGCGTATCCAGGTTCTCGAAAACGGCTTCCCGCGTGTCGGCGCGGATCTCGACCAAGTTGTGCCGGAAGCGCGTCTCGATGCCCTTGCGGGCCAGCACCTTACCAAGGGCTTCGGCGTACTTGGTCACGGTGAAAATCTTTGGATTGGCTGACGCGAAGATTATCTTCGACCTCTCCCGCACGCCCGCGCTGCGGAAGTGATCATCAGCCAGGTACATGATCTTCTGGGGAGCGCCGCCGCACTTGACTGCCGTGCTCGGCATGGTGAACAGAGCGTTGCCGCCCTTGAAGTTGCGAATGCACTCCCAGGTGTAGTCCACGTACTGGTAGCTGTAGTTGCTGCACACGCCGTCCTTGCCGATGGCTTCCTTGAGCCCTTTCACCTGGTCCCAGTTAACCTGGATGCCAGGAGTAACCACGAGGAAGTCGTAGGCGATCGCCTTGCCGTCGCGCGTCCGGACGCTGTTCTCTGCCGGCAGGAACTCGGTAACAGCGTCGCGATACCAGTTGACCCCTTTGGGAATGTAATCCGCTTCGGGCCGCTGGCTGGCCTCCTTGGAGAAGAGTCCGGCGCCGACCAATGTCCAGAGCGGCTGGTAATAGTGCTTGTCGGACGGTTCGATAACGGCGACGTCAAGGCGTTTGTCAGCGCGACGGAGGCGGGCCGCGACGGTGATCCCGGCCGTGCCGCCGCCGACGATCAGAACCTGGTGCTGCGCGTTCGTGTGCATGAAGTTCTCCCAGGGTTTCGACCTCGGTTCTCGCTGGATGATCCCTTTCTCCCAAGGAGGATTCCAGTCTCAGACGGAGTCGTTCACTTGGATCGAGTAGACTTGGTAGGGATTGATCCGCCACACGGCCCAAAGTTACAACGATTCCAGGGCTAACGTCAGGTGTGACAAGAGGCTCCAGCCTTGGTCGTGATTGGCAGCCCCGCAGCCTTCCAGGCAGTCATGCCGCCCACCACGTTGGTCACGTCGTGGTAGCCTTCCCGTTTGAGGAAGGAAGCCGCGATGGAAGCCCGGTAGCCGGTGCCGCAGATGATTTTCACTGGCTTGTCGCGCGGCACTTCGGCGAAGCGGTCCTGGAGCCGGCCGCCGTGGATGTGGATTGCCCCGTCGATGTGCCCAGCGTTCCACTCTGAATCCGTCCGCACGTCGAGGACCGTCGGTGCGGCACCGTTCTGGAGCTGTCGGGCTAGCTCATGCACCGACATGGTGCCGACGCGGTCCAGGGGATAGCCGGCTGTCTCCCAAGCTTCAATGCCCCCTTCCAGGTAGCCCTGGATGTCGTCCAGGCCGACGCGGATCAGGTGCGTGGCGACCGCCTGCAGATCGCCCGGGTTGTCGAGGACGAGGATGATCGGCGTGTCGTACGGCAGCACCCAGCCCGCCCACGTAGGCAGGTTGGCACCGAGCGGGATGTTGACGGCGTTGGGAATGTGAGTTGCGGCGAAGGCCTCCTTGGGACGCACGTCGAGGACCAGACAGCGCTCGCAGACGCGGTCGTGGATCTCCTTGGCCCCGATCCGCCGCTGCCCGGGCAACTCTGGGCCGATGATTTTGGGGCCGACCGCGTTCACCTGCTTCATCCGCCGAAAATACGGAGGAGCGATCGGCATGCCTTCAAGGAGGTGGCTTATCCAGGCCGGCTCGTCCCGCACCTGAAGCGCCCCGTTGAAGCGCCGCTCGAACCCCAACGTGGACGAACTGCGCGACCCCAGTGCCTTGCCGCACAGCGAGCCTGCGCCGTGGGCGGGGTAGATCTCCGTGAAGTCGGGCAGTGCCGGTAGCACCTGGAAGACGCTCTGGTAGAGTTGGTGCGCCAGCTTTTTGCGGGCCTCCTCGCCGAGCAGATCGGGCCGGCCTACATCGCCGACGAACAGGAAGTCGCCCGTCAGGATTAGCCAGGGGGTGTCCTTGCTGCGGGTCAGGTCGTAAACGGCCCACGAGACGTGCTCGGGCGTGTGGCCCGGGGTGTGGACGGCCTTCATCCGGACCGATCCCAGGACGATCTCGTCGCCGTCCTGGACGACGTGGTCCGCGTAGGGCGGCGTCCACTCTTTCCCGCCCAGACCCGAGCAGTAAACCTGGGCCACGCCGCCGGTCCGCTCCTTGAGTTCCGCAGAGCCACTGACGAAGTCGGCGTGAACGTGAGTCTCGATGACATGTGTGATCCGCAACCCTTCGGCCTTGGCGATGCGAAGGTACTCGTCCACGTCACGAGTGGGGTCGATGACGGCGGCTTCCTTGGTCTTCTCGTCACCGACGATGTACGAGTAGATGGCCAGGCCGGGAATGAAGCGCTGATGGAAGAACATGGCAAGTCTCCTGAGCTAAAGGACGGTTTTTCCGACGATGAACAGGGCCACGGCGATCATGGCGGCGGCGAAGACTCGCTGTAGGTGCAACCCAGATAGGCGACGGCCGACCAGCACTCCGAGCCACATCCCGCCTACCCCCCCGACGACAAACAACGCCGTCAGGTCCAGAGCCAAGGGGCGCCCGGCGTTCAGATAAGCCGCGACGCCCGCCGCACTGATGAGGGCAATGACGAGCAGGGAGGTTGCCGTGGCCCGGTGGATCTCCAGGCCCCCCACGAGCACCAGCGCCGGGACGATCAAGAAGCCCCCGCCGACGCCGAAGATGCCGGACAGAACACCGCTCACCAAGCCGGTCAGTCCAAGCAAGAGCCAGCGGCGAACATCGGGACTGTGCGTCGAAGCCCACGCTCCCGGCTTGGTCAGCGCTCGAGTTGGGTCTGGTTCGTGTTCGCCCTTGGGTGGATTGCTCACCCGGGTTCGAGTGGTGTTGACCCACATGCGCACCGCCACGATCATCATCAGCCCGGCGAAGAGAGCGAGCAGGAGCCATTCCGGGACATACCCGTTGACCCAGGTTCCTACCGGGGCGCCGAGCATGCCCGCCAGGGCGAAGAGAAGGCCGACGCCGAGCTCCACTTCTGCGGCGCGGAGCCGTTCGATGCTCCCCACGAGCGAAGTCGCCCCGACCGCGGCCAGCGACACTCCCACGGCCTCGCGCGGCGTGACCGCCAGGCCGTAGACCAGGAGCGGCACGGCGAAGATCGAGCCGCCGCCCCCAGTTAGACCGAGCGCGAAGCCGACCAGCAGCCCGAAGGCGACGCTCAGCGCGAGCAACATGCGCTCCCCCTGCCGGCCGTTTCCTTGCCCGGCTCTTCGCGGACCTGATTCCACGGCATCCGCGCCAGGAGCATCCCCATGCCGCAGGTGTCGGTGACCCCGGCGAACACCAGCCCTGCCCCGACGAAAGCGGACAGGGCGATGAAATACGGATGGACGAAGAAGCCAAGGATCGCCCCCAACAGAACCATGAGCCCGGCGACGATGCGCACCTGGCGTTCGAGGGAGATGGCCTTCTTGCCGCGCTTGACGGGCAGACCGGCCTGCTCCCAGGCCAAGGTGCCGCCTTCGACGCAGATGACGTTGTTGTAGCCCGCTGAAAGGAACTTCTCGCACGCCTGCTTGGCTCGGCTCCCCGAGCGGCAGATGACGTAGAGCGTCTCGCCCGCCGCACCGTTCCGCTCGACCATAACGGCCTTCGGGTCGAGTCGATCCAGCGGGATCAGCCGTGCCCCCTCGGCGTGAATCTCCCGGAACTCCACGGGGGTGCGCACGTCGATCAGCTCGACAGGCTTGCCGCCCTTGATCTGTTCGTAAAGCTCTTTAGCTGGGATTGTTCGCACGTCCATGCCTTCTCCCTCCTTGCGATGGTTTCAGTTCGGACCGACCCGAAATTGGTTTCAATCAATAGAGACGCCTCCACCTCTCATCGGCGGGCCGCGTCGCCACATACGGGCTGATCCGCAGTGAGACCAAAGGTTACAAGGAAACCGTCCACCGACCCCCACCGCCTCGGGTACGGCCAAGGTCCGACTCAGGTTGACCGGTTGACCGAAACCTGGGCAAGGCAGCAGGCGGCGGATGAACGAACCGAGTATGTCGTTCCGGAATGGTCTGGGATGCGGTAAGGCGATGCCGTTCCAGAGGGTTCGTTCAAGGTCGAGCGCGACCTCGAATACGCCAAGGCTGCTGACAAGAAGCTCCTACTGAACCCTGTACCTGCCCCAGAAAGCCGATGGGCCGTTGCCCGTGATCGTCGGCATCCACAGCGGCTGGATCGACATCCACTTAGTGCTGGAGTCCGACACGGTGACGTCAGAATTCGCCCACCTAGTACGCGTTACAACATGGTGTAGCGGCTCGCAGGCTAAAGCCTGCGCCTACCGATACGGATTGCCAGCTAGCCGTAGGCTAAAGTAAAGCCGGCGAAAGCCAGTTTCCGCCTGCGAACGCGCTTCCTACTTCGTTGCCTCTACACCATTTGGAGAAGCGCTCTAGTCAAACTATTCCCCCTCTGTTAACACCGAGCCGAAACTCGGCTCGAAGTTACAAAAAAGTACTAAAGAAGAAGTATCAGTATCAGTTTGTATGCCCGGAGTAGGGCCGCTGGGTTATTCAGCGGCTGGACTACTCGTTGGAGGCGGTTCTGCGTCTTTTGCCGGGAGTAACCGGTCGCGATACGTGGGCCAACCAGTATGTCACCGGGATGACAAACAGCGTGAAGATCGTCGAGGCGATCAAGCCGAAGATGATCGACCAGCCCAGGCCGGAAAAGATCGGGTCGAGGGTGATCGGGATACTGGCGAGGGTAGCGGCTCCTGCTGTCAGCAGAATCGGTCGTAGCCGCACAACCCGGCTCTCCATGATCGCGTCGAAGAGCGACCGCCCACGTTTTACAGCCAGTTCGATGAAATCGACCAGAATGATCGAGTCGCGCGTGACGATACCAGCCAGCGCGATCATGCCGATCATTGCCGTCGCCGTGAAGTAGACTGGATCGGCGTAGCCACCCACCGTCTGGCCGGACATCGCATTGAGCAGCCAGAACCCCGGCATGACCCCCAGAACCGTGAGCGGAATAGCCAGCATGACGACGATGGGGATCAAAAATGATTTCGTCTGGGCCACGAGGATGATGTAGATCATCACTAGTGCAGCAGCGAAAGCCAGTCCGAGGTCGCGGAACACGTCGAGGGTGATGTCCCATTACCCTTCACCGGCGAACTCGACGCGGATGCCGTCGGGTACACTCCAGGCGATCCCGCTACCGTTGCTGAAGTAGGTTCGACTGGAGACCGGTCGAGCTTGCGTCGTGGCGACGAAGCCGTTACCTACCCGCTTCACCCTCTCTCTTTGCTCCTCTTCCTGAGCGAGAGGGGTTGAAGCGAGGGCGGCCAGACTGTCCTGATCCTGCTGATCGGCGAGTATGTCGGCGATACACTCTGCTGGGGGGCGTCCCGCCGTCTCGGCCAGGACATATACGACGCGCTCTAGGTTTTTGTGGTAGATCGTCTGATCGACCCGCGTCTTCTCCCAGTGGCCTAACTCAGCCAGCGGCACGAACGGGGGAGAACTCCCAGAGCTAACACTGTCCGGCTGGCCTTTGAGCATCAGGCGGGCCAGGTCCGGGGCACTGGAACGGAGTGATCGAGGCAGCCGAATGATGATCCGCAAGGGGTTGCGTTCGCCTTCGAGGCGGACCGTCTCACTGCTGGCCCCTTCTAGGCTGACCCGAAGCGTTTCTGCAATGTCGGCCACGCTAACCCCGTTCAGCGCCGCTTTCTCTTGATCGGTGACAAAGACTAATTTCTGCTGAGCAGCCTCTCGTACCTCATCGACATCGGCCAATCCCGGTTCGGCCCGCATACGAGCGGCAACCGTATCAGCGGCGGCCAGCAAATCGTCATAGCTGTGGTCGGGCCGCCCGTAGATCTCCGCGACCACACTAGCCAGCACCGGTGGACCCGGTGGAATCTCCACGATCTTCAGCCGGGCACCGTGCTTGTCGGCTAGTGCCGTTAGATCGTTGCGTAGGCGCAATCCAATGGCGTGGCTCTGCTGACGGCGATTCTTTTTGGCAACCAAGTTGATTCGTATCTCTGATAAATGCGATCCTTGACGTAGATAATAATGCCGCACCAGACCGTTGAAGTCGATAGGGCTGGGCACGCCGACGTAGCTCGTGTAGTCGGTCACTTCAGGTACGCCAGCCAGAAACCGCTCGAACTCGCGCACGACGGCATCGGTTCGCTCCAACGTCGTTCCCTCGTCCATGTCCAGCACGAGGAGCAACTCATTCTTGTTGTCGTAGGGGAGCATTTTCAACGGTACTGAACGCGTCGCGGCCAGGGCGATGGCCGCCACTGTCAGCAAGCCCATCAGCACCAAGAAGCTGGCGGCCCGCAGTCGGGAGGACAGCAGCGGGGTCATCAGCGGCCGGAAGATGCGGTACAGCAGTGTCTGCTTGACGGCCTCGGGATCGTAAGTCTCGCTCTCCTCTTCTGCCTCTCTTCCACTGGAAGAGGGGGTGGGGTGAGGAGAGCCAGAGTCGTGCCGCTCGCCTTTGAGCAGGTGATAACTGAGCCACGGCGTAATCGTAAAGGCGACTAACATCGACATCAGCATCGACACCGGCACGTTCAGGGCCATCGGAGCCATGTACGGCCCCATCATGCCCGTGATGAAAAACAGCGGCAGAAAGCTGACGATCACCGCCAGCGTGGCGCTGATCAGAGGCGGGCGGATCTCGGCCACCGCCTCGATGACCGTTTCGGGCGAAGCTGTCTGGCGCATCTCGAAGTGTCGCTCAATATTCTCCACGTCCACAATCGGGTCGTCGACGAGCAGCCCCAACGCCACAATCAGGGCGAAGAGAGTCACTCGGTTGATCGTGTAGCCAAAGAGCAGATTGACAGCTAGCGTCAGACCGAAGACGACGGGAATAGCGATGGCCACGACCAGAGCCGCTCGCCAGCCGAGACTGAGCGTCAACAGGGCGAGGACGATCAGAATGGCGACGCCCAGCGCTTCGATCAATTCGTTGACCTTCTCGTCGGCGGTCAAGCCGTAGTTGCGCGTCACAACCACGTCGAGATCAGCGGGAATGACTCGTTCCCGCTGAAGCAATTCGGTCTGGCGGAGAATGGTATCCGCCAGGGCCACGGCATTGGTGCCCTTCTTCTTAGCCAAAGCGATGGTCACAGCGGGCACGGCTTCGCCGGTAGCCTTCTCTGTTGCGGCGGTCTCACCTCCGACTAAAGTGCCGGGGCTGCCATGATGAGCAGCGAAGCCGCGCGCCGGCCCCCAGCCGTGGCGGACGTAGCTCTCGATCTCTGCCGGACCGTCTCGGACGCTGGCGATGTCCTTGAGAAACACTGGCCGACCCTCGAACACGCCGACCACCAACTGGGGAAGCTGATCGGGTCGGCTAACCCCACGGCCGGCTTCCACACGCAGGGCCGCGTCGCCACGGGTGAACTCTCCCGCGGGCAGCGTCACGTTCGAGGCGCGGATCGCCCGGCGGACTTCCAGCGGAGTAAGGCGGTAGGCCTCCAGCCGGTCCGGGTCCAGATCCACGCGCACTGCTCGCGGCTCTCCGCCCACCACATAGGCCCGCGAGACCTCTGGGATGGTGGCCAATCGCTGAGTGACTTCCTCGCCGACACGGCGGAGCGTGTAGCTGTCGCTCCCTTCACCTTTTGCCCCTTTCCCTTGGGAGGAGAAGGAGTGGGGCGAGGGAGTCAGCGTCAGCGTGAGGATGGGCACGTCGTCGATCTCGACGGGCTTCACGACCCAGCCGGCGACCCCTGGTGGGATGATGTCCAGGTTCTCGTTGATTTTCTTGAACAGCTTGACCAGACTGCGTTCCCGGTCTTGGCCGACGTAGAAGCGCACCGTGACGATGGCCTGGTTCTCTCGCGACATGCTGTAGACGTATTCCACGCCGTCTATCTGATACAGCAACTTCTCCAGCGGCGTCGCCACCAGCTGCTCCACTTCCTTGGCCGAGTGGCCGGGAAAACTCACGTACACGTCGGCCAACGGGACGACGATCTGCGGATCTTCCTCTCGCGGCGTGACCAGCAGGGCTGCTCCCCCTAGAAGCAACGAAAACACGATCAAAATGATCGACAATTTGGAATCGAGGAACAGGCGAACGATTTCAGAAAGCCAGTCCTGATGACCTTTTGAAGTCGGTCCTTTGGCGGAAGCGCTCATCGATTTGCCTCCTTCGCGCCTTTGGCAAGCACGACTTTTTCCCCTGGAGTCAGACCAGCGAGTACTTCGTATTCTTGGTCCAGCTTGCGACCGAGCTGGACGCTGCGCCGTCGAGCCTCGCCGTCCTCGACCACGTCCACCATGTCGAGTTGGCCCACTTTGAACACCGCCGCCGCCGGAACGACCACTACTTCCTCGTCCTCCAACGGGATGAAGATGCGGCCAAACATACCGCTATAGATGCCAGGTGGACAAGGACCTGTCACTTTGACCGTGAACGATCGGCTCGCTGCCTGAGCCTCTGGTACGATTTCGCTGACAGTCGCTTCGCAGTCGTGTTGCAGAGCCTCCAGTCGCCCGGGAATCTTCTGGCCAACCGTCAGCCGTTGCGCCAGCGACTCCCGGACAGTGACCACCATCTGCATGCGGGTGGGGTCATACAGTGTCAGCAGGGGTTGTCCCGGGCTGACGGTGTCACCGGCTTCGACCCGCTTGTCGATCACAGTGGCCGTGATCGGAGCTCGAATCGTGGCATAGTCGAGGACCACCTTGGCCTCGCGAACCGCCTGCTGGGCCCGTTCCAGTTCTGCCGTCGCGGACCTCCAAGCCGCGGTGGCTTGGTCGAATTCTGCTTGAGAAATGGCCCGACTGCCGATCAACCGTCGAGCACGCTGGTATTCGACCTCCGCCCTTTGCTGGGTTGCCTCTGCCGCTGCGCGTGCCGCTTCGGCCTGCTTCAGACGTGCTTGCAGATCGGAATCGTCCAAGCGTACCAGAACCTCATCGCGGGTGACGGCCTGACCAGCCTTCACTCTCACCTCAACCACTTTGGCCAGCAGCTTGGATGCTACAGCGGCTTCGTGAACTGCACGAACCGTCCCCACCGCTGACTCGTACTGAGGCCTGCGGATGAGACGAACTTCCGCCACAGGCAGATCGGTAGGCGCAGGCTGACGAGTCGAGGCGTTCTCCGCCGATACTTTCGGCTTGAACACCCCAGCAAGGGCCAGCAGGAGCAACGTCAAACCAGCGGTCATCCCGACAATCACCACCAGCGTACTGACGTAACGTGGCCGTTTTTGCTGCGGTGAAGTCTGGTTTCGGGGCTGTGGTTCTCCTTGTGCCATCGTTGTACTCCCTAGCATCCCCAATGTGTGGGCTTGGTTAGTCGACAAAGCGTCGTCGTTGCTCCGCCTCGCGAAGCTCGTTGGCGGAGCGCGTTCACCTTCATGCGTAATTTCCATATTGGGGGCGATTCAGTCGGACCAGCTAGAGGATGTACTGCTGGTCCCAACTCCGCTCCTCGACGAGCTATACTAGTGCCTCATTTTTGACCGATCCGCCAGCCGGACGAAGGTTACTAATATCTCCCCCGAACCGGACGTGGCCAGTGACGGGCCGCGTCGTATCAACGGAAATTACAGAGCTGGAAGAATGAGAGTACGGAAATGGAGGAAAAATCAGACAAGTGAGCAGCGGTGGGTCAAAAACGCCTCTTAGACTCGGGCATGAGGGAATTTCTTCTTCCACTGCTCGCGTAGAGCCTGTCGGAACCGCGCTTGGAACTCAGGCGGCATCGGGTACGGCTCGCCGGCCTTATACAGCTGGATCGTTTTGCGGACGTTATCCACCACGACCTGACAGGGATTGCAACCGGCCAGATGTTCGGCAAAATCCCGACAGATCGTCAGCACCGACTCGTCGTCGATGTATTCATTCAGGGCTTTGAGCAATTCTTCACAAGTCATGGCAAGCACTCCAAGAAACTCTATTCTTTTTGATCGGCCTACCCACCAAAAAGTTACACAGTTTCGCTTGGTTTTAATGGTGGGAGTGGTCGGGAAACACCCGGGTTGCCTCATCGCCTAGGACACGAGTCAATCGCTCGCGGAGTTGCAGCCGTGCTCGCAGCAACCGCACCTTGACGTTGGCCTCGGTCAGCTCCAATATCTCTGCCGTCTCTCGAACCGACAATCCCTCGATGTCGCGTAGCACGAACACCAGCCGGTATTTTTCGTCTAGCTCGGCAACGGCATCGGCCAGCAGTTGCCGCAACTCGACCTTTTCGACAAGGCTAGCGGGGTCGTCCTTCCACTGGGCGATAAATTCGGGATGGGGAATCGTCGCGTAGCTGTCCTCCCCATCCGCGGCGACCTCCAAGGCAACGGTGGGTAGGCCGCGTCTTTTTCGCAGCACCTTAAGGGCGTGGTTGGTGGCGATGCGTAAGATCCAGGTGGCGACGCTGGCTTCTCCGCGGAACTGATCGATGTACTCGATGAGGCTCAAGAAGGTCTGCTGCGTCACGTCCTCGGCATCCTGGGGCTGCCCCACAATGCGTCGTGCTAAGCCATAGACGCGTGGCTGGAAGCGGTCCACCAGGGCCTCGAAGGCGTCAAAGTCGCCTTGCTGGGCACGTCGGAACAGCTCCAGCTCGTAGGCAGCGACCTCAGCCTCAGAGGCCTTCAGCGTGCCCGGATGTGCAGCGGTTTTGGATAAAGAGTCGCTCATGATTCACTTGCCGCACCATCCCTTCAGAGAACCGCTGGGGACCGTCAGCAGCGCAGTTCGCTGCGTAAGTTTCCTCGCTGCTTTAGTATAGTAAGGAGTTATGTCGTTGAGAGCTGAGAGCCTGCGGTTTGAGTTCCCCCTCTCCTCAACGGGGAGTAATTAATTCAGATGCCTCGGAGACCGTTTCTGTTGGAAGAAGAGCCGGAGAATCGACCAGCAAGATTGGCCTGCTGCCTCGTTGACAGCCTCGTGCGTAAGGAGGTATGTTGATTGGAGATTTCCATCTTTCCTGATCGACTATTTCCAGGGTCGATTCAACGCTGAGGTGAACATGTTGCCAACAACCCCCTCCTTTGTCGTGACAGGAGTTAGCATCCCGGCCCTGGTTTTCGCGATGTGGCTGTCTGAGGCATCGGCCCCGAGTGAAGAGCTTCCTCATTCGGGCTCTCGAGAAGGCAGTAAGAATCCTCCTCCCAAGCTCGATGAGTCCACATTTGACAAGCTATTTGAACTGTGCAAACCCTGCACGGAAAAAGAGGCTTGGACGGAAGTCGCTTGGATCGGAGAGTTCTGGACGGGGCGTCAGCAGGCAGCTCGGCTTGGCAAGCCCATGTTTATTTTCGCCATGAACGGTCATCCGCTCGGCTGTGTCTGAAACAACGGAGTCGCGGGCCGTGCGCTCGCTTTCGCCGATCCACGGATTATCAAGATCCTCAATGAGCGATTTGTCCCTATCGCCGTCGACAACACGCGTCTGCAAAATCAAGACGACGAGGAAGGTCGCCTCTTCCGCTTGATCTCCTGGCAAGGGCGTTACAAACTCACGTTCCAAGAAGCCTGGAAGAAACGCCTCGAGGTCACTCATGGGAAGAACCACCAGGGGTTTTACGCCGCTACGGTGGAGGGCGAGCTTCTCAACGCCGACGGCGACCCCCACAGCGTGGATCGCACCTTGGCTATGCTAGACCGAGCCTTGAAGAACTGGCAAACGCGCACCACCCAATTGCAAACAACTACCATCAAGCCCTTGGTGCAGCGCGATCCTGACTTCCAATGGCAGTATCCGTCCGACGGACTGGTACTTCAGGTCGGCATTCGCGATTTGCCCCGAAAGGTCGATCATCGGCCCGATAATTGGCGTCGAAATGCTCACAACCTGGATTATGTTTGGATTACGCGCGAGGAAATGCTCCAGATCGTACCGAAAATGGTTCAGCAGGGGGACACCTTCCCTCTGCCTTCAGTTTTGACACGACGCCTTGCGCGCTTCCATCTGCTGGATTACGTTCATGGAGAGACCCCTCCTTGGCCGGTCGAAGTTGCCAAGCGGGCCGACCTCCAACTCCGGGTGATTCAGGTCAGCTCGGAAAAGGTTCAATTCAGTCTCTCGGGACGCGCTCCCCTCCGAGAGACGAATGTCGAAGGGACCAAGAAAGAGCGAGGTTTCGACGCGACGTTGTATGGCAAGCTAATCTTCGATCGCCGCAAACAACGCTTTACTCGATTCGATGTTGTAGCAATTGGAACGCGCTGGGGATCCACCGGTCATAGTGGACGCCGTAACGATGATGCTCCTGCTCCGATGGGAATTGCCTTCACCTTGGCCGGCAACGAACCTCGCGATCGCACTCCCCCCCACATCAGCCAGAGCCGCAACGGACTACGCGAGTACTTCGCCAATTGAATGGAACCGTTTAATTGGTTCGGTTTGTTCTCCCTTTTCAACTGTTTGACCTCTATCGTTCAATCGATTGATCAAACAGACTAAATCAACGGCACCGCGATCTACCGTAGCTTAAACTAGGATGACGATGCGGCGGATCATCACGATTGAAATTTTTTACATCTTTTCGATCGCTAAAATCGTTTGAAACTAATTGTTTTGGTTTTTCGCCCGCTCCACGTCTCCTTGATTTGACTTTGGAGGATCGTTTCCGTGGATGCCTCGTTTGTCCCTTCGCTTTTGCCGGCTCGCATGCTCAATGAGTTCGCTTATTGTCCACGGTTGGCCTACTACGAGTGGATTGCCGGTGAATTTGATCACAACCCTGACACCCTCGAAGGGCGGCTCAGTCATCGCCGCGTTGATCACGAGGATCGCAAGAATTTGCCCCTCTCCGCAGAGGAGGCCGATCCCACCGAGACGATCCATGCTCGCTCGGTTCTGCTTTCGTCCTCGCAAGAGGGACTGATTGCTCGCATCGATCTGCTGGAACTGGAAGGGACGGTAGCGACCCCGGTGGATTACAAGAAAGGTAAGGTGCCCGATCGCCCGGAAGGCCCTTGGGAACCCGAACGAGTCCAGCTGGCCGCTCAGGCGCTGATTCTGCGGGATGCCGGCTTTACCTGTGAGCACGGCATTTTGTACTACGTCGCCTCACGTCAGCGGGTGACTGTTCCCATTGATGATGCTTTGGTGGCCCGGACTCGGCAGCTGGTTGTCGAGATGCGAGCCACCGCTGCTTCCGGCACCATTCCCTTGCCTTTGGTCGATAGTCCCAAGTGCCCGCGTTGTTCTCTTGTTGGAATCTGTCTGCCGGACGAAACCCGACTGCTTAACGAGCAGCAAGAGCCCCAATCCGAGCAAGACGACCACGTTCGTCGCTTAATTCCCGCGCGCGACGAAGCCTTGCCGGTGTACGTACAACGCCAAGGAGCGTCTGTAGGCAAATCTGGGGAACGGTTAGAGATTCGTCAAAAATCCGAGCCGACCCAGGAAGTTCGGCTCATCGATGTTTCGCAACTCTGCCTGTATGGCAACGTCCAGGTTTCCACGCAAGCCATTCGGGAGCTAGTCTCACTGGGCATTCCGGTGGTGTACTTCACTTATGGCGGGTGGTTCACAGCGATTACCACCGGCGCGACACACAAGAATGCCTTACTCCGCATGGCCCAACACGCCGCCGCCGGGGATTCCGTTCGCTCTCTTGCTTTGGCCAAGGCATTCATGGCCGCGAAAATTCGTAATCAGCGCACCTTGGTTCGCCGTCATCTGGGCGATCAAGCGGCGTTGGAACTGGATCGCCTTCAGGATCTGCTTACCAGCGTCGAACAAGCTGGCAGCACGGAATCGCTGCTTGGATTGGAGGGAACAGCGGCTCGAATCTACTTCTCCGCCTTCAGCCGTATGCTTCAGGACTCAACTGGTTTCTCCTTCGAGAATCGCAACCGCCGACCGCCCCGTGATCCCGTCAACGCTCTACTCTCGTTCGTCTATTCCTTGTTGATGAAGGATTGTCTCGTTACGCTGATGAGTGTCGGCTTTGATCCTTACGTTGGCTTCTTTCACACTCCCAAATATGGCCGACCGGCACTGGCCCTCGATTTAGCCGAGGAGTTTCGTCCCATTGTTGCTGATTCGGTCGTTTTGAGTTTGATCAACACCAAAGAGATCCAGCCCAACGATTTCATCACTCGCATCGGTTGCGTTGCCCTGACCGATCACGGGAGAAGAACGGTGCTGGCCGCCTATGAACGACGCATGGATACGCTCATTCAGCATCCGGTGTTCGGCTATCGGATCAGCTATCGCCGCACGCTGGAGGTTCAGGCACGTTTGCTGGGGCGGGTTCTGGGCAATGAAATCGATAGTTATCCCGGCTTCATCGTTCGTTGAAGCTCAACAGGTTCTCACATCGGGACAGCCTTCACGCAAAGGAGACACCACATGCGTCATGTCTATCTGGCCAGTTACGACGTCGCCGATCCGAAACGCTGGCGAAAAGTGTATCGTCTGATGCTGGGAGCTGGTGATCCACTGCATTACTCTGTTTTTCGTTGCCATCTGTCGAAGTCGGAATACTTGTTGTTGGTGGAGAAATTATTGGAAGAGATTCATCATCACGAAGATCGCGTTATGTTTATCGATTTGGGGCCGATCTCGGAGGAAATCGAGGATCGAGTGACCCATTTTGGTATGAAGCCATTGTCTTCCCCTGAACGAGGTGCGATAATCGTATAGAGGATCGAGCGGCTAGGTGCTGCGAAAACCCCTGGGGTCGCTCGAACTGCTTGTTTCTAGGAGAAAACGAGCTTTTTGCAAAGATCTTTGACAATTCGAGAGTGCCATTCCCACGGATATAAATCCGTGCCACATTGATGCCAAGTGGGGTGCTCGAAACAGGGCACTCAACTTGTTTCGCTGAGAGCACTTGTGACGAGTGACATTTCCACGGATATAAATCCGTGGCCGCATTGAAGCCCGTCCTGGATCACACATCCGTTTGTGATGCCGTCCGATTTCCACGGATATAAATCCGTGGCCGCATTGAAGCTCGCAGCCCACGTCGCACGGTCGGGCGCGCCGGCGTCAAATTTCCACGGATATAAATCCGTGGCCGCATTGAAGCATCACTCACCCCCTTTCTCGCCTGCTGGGTCAGCCAGGCATTTCCACGGATATAAATCCGTGGCCGCATTGAAGCACGTGCCAGGGATCATCGGAGCCAGCGCGAATAAGCTATTTC
>CALDUY010000030.1 GCA_937923405.1 uncultured Gemmataceae bacterium
CAACCTCGACTGGAAGGCCGCCGAGGCGGCGGATGAGCATTTCTACCGCCCGGACCACCCGCTGGCCTTGCGGCTGATCGAACGGGCCATTGCCCGCAAACTGCCGGTCGCGGAGGTCACGTTCGACTACACGAACCATCCCTCGAAGATCAGCGTGATCGAGCCACTGGTCGGCCAGTCCGGCTGGCTGGAACTGAGCAAGCTCACCGTATCCGCCGTGGAAGTCGATGAGTTTCTCATCTTCGCCGCCAGAACCGACCACAAGCAGGTGCTTGATGAGGAAATCTGCCGCAAGCTCCTGTCCCTCCCGGCAACGCTCGGCCCTGAGATCACGGAAGTGCCCGACTTGGCTGACCAGCGGAAGGCCGAGGCCGCAGCCCGCCTTGGCGAAATCGACACCCGCAACGCCCGGTTCTTCGACGAGGAAGTCCTCAAGCTCGACCGTTGGAGCGAAGACCTCAAGCTGTCGCTCGAACACGAGATCAAGGAACTCGACAAGCAGATTCGTGAGCTTCGCCGCTCCGCCGCCCTTGCCCAGTCGTTACAGGACAAGCTGACCCACCAGAAACAACTGCGCGAACTTGAACGCCGTCGCAACGTCAAGCGGCGCGAACTGTTCGACGCCCAGGACGCCATCGATAAGCAGCGGGAAGAATTGATCGGCAAGATCGAGAAGCAGTTGAAGCACAGCAGCACAATCCAGACGCTGTTCACGATCCGCTGGAAAGTTCACTGAAAGGGGCACCTATGCGGCTTACACAACTGTCCATTACAAACTACCGGGCACTCAGGGACGTAACGATCCCTCTGTCACGCTTTGGTTGCCTCATCGGAGAGAACAACTCGGGCAAGTCGTCCTTCTTGCAGGCGTTGTCCCTGTTCTTCTCCGGCACCAAGTTGGCTGCCAGCCACTTCTTCGACGAGCCCAAGCCTATCCGTATCGCAGTAACCTTCGATGGGATCACTGACGCCGACTTGGCTCGATTGGCGGAAGAGCATCGCACGCGGGTAGCCGGGATCGTCAAGAATGGCCACCTTGTGCTCGTCCGTGTTTACGACACCACAGGGAAGAGTTCGCTGCTCTACAACACGCTCACGCCTAATGATGCTCGATTCTCCGCAGACAGCATTGCCTCGCTCGTGAAGAGTCAGCGAGCGGGCCAAACATTTGTCAATAAGGTGCTTCAAGTGTTCCCGGAACTGAAGGATGTCGTCGATGCGACCATGAATCAGGATGCCGTGAAGCAGAAGATTCAGGAACTCGCCGACTCATTACCCGACGACCAGAAGACTGCCGCCGATCAGGCGCTGCCCACCGGCATCGATAAGAGCATCGAGCCGATGCTGCCCGACCCGATCTACATCCCGGCTGTGAAAGACCTCGCCGACGACATCAAGACAACTGAGAGCACCCCCTTCGGGAAAATCCTGGCCATCTTGCTTCAGGCGGTTGAACCGAAGTTGCCGGATGCAAAGAAGCTCTTCGAAGAACTCAACGCCAAGCTCAACCGCGTCCAGCAGCCCGACGGAACGGTTGTGGACGGTCGGCTCGATGAGGTGAAGCTGATCGAGTCCACCGTAGAGAAGTACGTCCGCGAGAGTTTCGCCGACGTGGCACTCCGCATCACGATCCCGCCGCCGGAATTGAAAACTGTCTTCTCGTCCGCCCGCATTTACGCCAACGATGGTGTCGACGGCCTGATTGATTCCAAGGGCGATGGGTTGCGTCGCGCGATAGTCTTCTCCATCCTGCGGTCCTACGTGGAACTCAAAGCAAAGCTCGCGCCCGCCACGACGACGATCGAAGAACCGGCTCAGGCCGCCGAACCGGCGCAACCGCAAGTGGAACCCGCCCCGGCGTCCTACTTGCTGTTGTTCGAGGAACCGGAATTGTTCCTGCACCCCAAGGCCCAACACATCCTCTTCGATGCCCTGCGGGTCTTCGCCAAAGAACACCACGTTCTCGTCACGACGCATTCCCCGATGTTTTTCGGTCCCGGTGCGACCGAAACATTCGTCAAGCTGCGCAAGGTATCGGATGCCGCGATAGCGCCCAGGCCATTCACCCTGGTCCAGCCTGTTGACCTGTCCGACATGACCGCCAAGGACCAGTTCCAGATCATCTGCTTCGAGAACAACAACGCCGCCTTTTTTGCGGATACCGTCGTCCTGGTCGAGGGAGATAGCGATTACCTCCTCATGCCACACATCGCCCGGACGCTTGATCCCTCGTGGGACGTGGCGAAAGTGCCGGTTGTGTTCGCTCGTATCACCGGCAAGGGCAATATCCGGCGTTATCGAGAGTTCTTCACCAAGTTCGGGGTCCGCGTTCCGGTCATCGCCGACCTCGACCTGTTGGTCAATGGTTTCGACCACATCACCCCCAGCGATGCCGTCAAGACCGCCAGAGACAATCTGCTGGCGAAGGTCGATGAGTTAATCGTGCCCGATGCCAACGGCCCCTCCGCGAAGGACGCCAAAGACGCCCATGATTCCGGCGAACTCCGGGGCTTGTGGCGACGGGTCAGAGAGTCCCAGGCGAAGCTCCAAGCTGGAACATGCACCCAAGCAGAGCACGACGCCGCCGTGGAGGCATTCTTCGCATGGCAGCGGAAATCAGATCGCCTGGCTGTTCTCAAGACCAGTACGGACGTGCAGATGATCCAGTTGAAGCATCGTCTGCTGGAGATGCTGAGAGCGGTCGATGTGTACGTACTGGAACGCGGTGCGATAGAGCAGTACTACCCCGACACCATCACGGGGGCGGATAAGCCGTCGCGTGCCCAAGACTTCTGTACCACGGTTGCCACGCGAGACGCGATCCTTGCCTGTTGCGGCGAGCAGGAGTTCATACGCGACGGGACACTGGTGAAGGAGAGGGAGTTCACCCTCATCTTCGGCGGCATCTTCAATGGAATGAACGGTTAGGAATCAAGCATGGCGAAAAGCAATACACGTTTGGAACTGACCTGGATCGGCAAGGAGAATCGGCCGAAGCTGGAGCCGCGCGTTCTAATTGAGGACGCGAGCAAGTCGTACCACGCGGCCCGGCGGGTCGGCGAGAATGACCTCTTCGACAACCGGCTGATCTTCGGCGACAACCTCCTGGCCCTCAAAGCCCTCGAACAGGAGTTCACCGGCAGGATCAAGTGCATCTACATCGACCCACCGTACAACACAGGATCGGCGTTTACCCATTATGACGATGGCATTGAGCATTCGCTCTGGCTGTCCTTGATGCGGGACCGCCTCGAGATTCTGCGTCAGCTTCTTTCCGAAGACGGGTGCATCTGGGTCAACCTCGATGATAATGAAGGGCATTACTGCAAGGTGCTGATGGATGAGATCTTCGGACGGGCGAATTTTGTAGCCAATGTGGTGTGGCAGAAGAAATACTCTCCTCAAAACGACGCCAAATGGCTAAGTGATAGTCACGATCACATTCTTTTATTTGCCAAGAATAAACAGACATGGAGGCCCAAGCCTTTGCCACGCACGGAGGCCATGGATGCTCGGTATAAGAACCCAGATAATGATCCACGTGGCCCTTGGAAGCCGGGCGGTCTTGATGTAAAGACTTATTCTGCTGCATACGATTATCCGATCACTACACCATCGGGTCGCGTAGTTAACCCGCCTGGCACATCATGTTGGCGGGTTTCACCAGACCGGTTTCAAGAACTCGTAGAGGATAACCGAATATGGTTTGGATCTAGTGGAAATAGCGTTCCATCAATAAAGCGATTTCTTACCGAAGTAAAACAGGGTACTGTATGCAAGACTGTCTGGCTCCACGACGAAGTCGGACATAACCAAGACGCTAAGAAAGAAGCAATCGCATTCAATCAAAAAGATGCCTTCGCGACACCGAAGCCTGAAAGACTCATAGAACGTATCCTAACTTTATCAACCGATCCCGGCGACTGGGTTCTCGACTCCTTCGCCGGTTCCGGCACAACCGGCGCTGTCGCCCACAAGATGGGCCGACGCTGGATCATGGTCGAGCTTGGCGAGCACTGTCACACGCACATCATCCCACGCATGAAGAAGGTGATTGACGGCGAGGACCAGGGCGGGATCAGCAAGGCAGTCAACTGGAAGGGAGGCGGCGGGTTCCGCTATTACCGGCTTGGGCCGTCATTGATCGTCAACGATCAGTGGGGCAACCCCATCATCAACCCCGAGTTCAACGCCGCGATGCTGGCCGAGGCCATGTGCAAGCTGGAGGGCTTCACGTTCGAGCCGAACCCGGAGGTGTACTGGCAGCAGGGCCGGAGTTCGGAGACGGACTTCATCTATGTGACCACACAGATGATGACCAAGGAGATGCTGACCAAGATCAGCGAGGAGGTCGGCCCGAACCGCAGCCTGCTGATCTGTTGCGGGGCCTTCCGTTGCGACGTAAGCCAGTTCGAGAACCTGACGGTGAAGAAGATTCCCAAGGCAGTCCTCAAGAAGTGCGAATGGGGCCACGACGACTACTCGCTGGAGATCAGGAACCTGCCTGCTCCCCCGGAAGCGCCACCGGAAGAAGCGATGCTGCTGGAACCGGACGTTTCACCGGACACTGCCCGCCGAGGTAAGGCCCGCAAGCCCGCCCGGAAGTTCGGCAAGGGCAAGGACAGCGGCCCGGCGCTGTTTGACATGGATGCGACCAGCGCAAAGGGAGGCAAGTGATCATGGCGATCCAGCACGTCAATGCGATCAGCAATCGGCTGAGCCTGCGGGCTCCGCAGCGGGAAGCCCTGGAGATCCTGGCTCGCGTCTGCGAGAT
>CALDUY010000031.1 GCA_937923405.1 uncultured Gemmataceae bacterium
AAGCTCGACTTCTCCAACGTGAATTCTAGTTGCCACAATTTTTGTCATTAACTCGATAGAGAACCCCTCAATTTTATTTGGAGATTCGGTCCAATCGGACGTAGAGATACCTCCCGATAGGCTGTCCTAAAATTCTACCTATCCTACCCAAACAAAGAGATTCGGGCACGTCGGCTCGCTTAGGGAAAAACAGCCGGGCTTCGCTCCCCGCGTCGGCTGGAATTGACACGGTTTCCCTCCAGACTACAATCCATGACTCATCCTTGATTCACTCTCTCGCGGTTTACAACAGAAAGAAAGTCCAGAAAATCGTGTCGTCAACTACTGATAGTTTTGAAGCCAGTCGAACAGAGAAACTCCGCGCCATCGAGGCGTTGGGGATCGATCCTTGGGGTAGTCGCTTTGATGGCCACATGCCCATCGGCGAGGTACTGCGGCTTGATGCCGACCTGCCCGAAGAGCAGCGGCCCCATGTCAAAGTCGCCGGTCGCATCGTCTTGAATCGCTCTGCCGGCAAACTCCAGTTCATCGATCTGTGGGACTGGACCACGCCGCTGCGCAAGAACAAAGAGACCAGGGAGGAGGAACGCGGCAAACTCCAGGTGATGGTTGGGCAGAGGCAGGTTGGCGAGCCGTCGTGGAGCCTGGTCAAACTGCTCGACCTAGGCGACCTGCTTGGCGTTGAGGGCCGCTTTGGCCGCACCAAGACCGGCGAGCCGACCATCTTCGCCGAGAAGCTCACCTACCTGGGCAAGTCGCTCTTGCCGCACCCCGACAAGCACTCCGGGATGCAGGACATTGAGTTCCGCCTGCGGCATCGCTATCTCGATCTGATCTACAATCCCGAGACGCTGGACCGTGCCCGTAAGCGGATTCAGATTCTCAAGACGATACGTCGGCATCTCGACGAAAAAGGATTTGTCGAGGTAGAAACTCCGGTTTTGCATGCCATCGCCGGCGGCGCGGCAGCGCGACCGTTTGTCACGCATCACAATGCTCTGGGCATCGATCTGTTCCTCCGCATCGCTCTGGAACTGCCGCTCAAGCGCCTGCTGGTCGGCGGCTTAGAGCGCGTCTACGAAATGGGCCGCGTCTTCCGCAACGAAGGCATCAGTCCGCGGCACAATCCTGAGTTCACCATGCTCGAACTCTACCAAGCTTACGGCGACTATCACTCGATGATGGATCTGACCGAGACGCTCATCGTCAACTGTGTCATCTCGTTGGAGCATGGCTCGAAGCTGCCCTACGGGGATCGCGTCGTCGATTATACGCCCCCCTTCCCTCGACGTAGCTATGGCGAACTGTTCGAGGAACACGTCGGCGTAGCCATGACCGACGTCGAAGGCTGCCGCGCCGCCGCCGGGAAGACCGGCTTCGCCACGGCCAACAAGCACCCCGACGTCATCGTGCATCATCTTTTCGAGACCAAGGTAGAACCGGCTCTGGCCAAACTCGATCAGCCGATCTTTGTTTTTGACTATCCGGCGGCCCTGTGTCCGCTGACCAAGCGCAAGCGAGAGCGGCCGGAAATCGCCGAGCGCTTTGAACTGTATGTTTTGGGCATGGAGCTGGCCAACGCTTACACCGAGTTAAACGATCCGATTACTCAGGAACAGACGTTCCGCCAGCAACTCGCTGGTCTTCCTGAAGAGGAGTCGATGGCCAAAATGGACGAGGATTTCGTCCGAGCGCTGAAGCACGGCATGCCCCCCGCGGGAGGGCTGGGCATCGGCATCGATCGGTTAGTGATGCTCTTGACCAATACCACGACGATTCGCGACGTGATTCTGTTTCCGCTGTTACGCCCTGAAGCCAGGCCACGATCGTAAGGTGAACGAGAGCGGTCTCTCGCGCGATCGGGCTAGGGTTGGCCCCTTGGATGAGGTGACCCGTGTACCAACTGTTGCTCTGCTGGCGCTATCTGCGGACTCGCTATCTGGCGATGGTCTGCATCGTGAGCGTGATGCTTGGCGTGGCCACGCTCATCGTCGTCAACAGCGTCATGGGCGGCTTCAGCACCAAGCTGCGCGAACGGCTGCACGGGCTACTCTCCGACGTGGTTCTGGAGGCGTATGACCCGGTGTACGGCTTCGCTCATCCCGAACACAAGATGGCGGTGATCCGCTCTGATCCGTTCCTCAACGAGCGCATCGAGGCGATGGCTCCGACGCTGGAAATTTTCGCCATGATCCAGTTCAGCTATGGTCAAAGCGACCTGGCCCGGCCGGTCAGGCTGATCGGCATTGAGCCGGAGAGCCGTTCTCGCGTGGGCGGGTTCGCCGAATTTCTCGTGCTGAACAAGAATCAGGCCAAGTTCGAGCTGACTCCCGAGGCACGGCAATACAACGAGATGCGCAACCGGTTCAAACCGGCCATGCAGCCAACGCCGATTGCCTTTGAGTCGGTGGATGGCAAGCCGCCGCCGGATCAGCCCCCGTCGCGCGAATTTGTCCCGGAGTGCGCCATTCTCGGCTACGCCATCAGTCACTACCGCGCTGATAATCCCGATGAACACGGCAACCATGACGTGCGATTGTTGCAACCCGGCGACGACGTGATTCTGACGACGATCTCCGGCCACGGCCTGAAACCGTGCAATGCCCGCTTTGCGGTTTGTGATTATTTCCGCTCTGAAATGAGCGAGTATGATTCTAATTATGTTTTTGTCCCTCTGGAATATCTGCAAAAATTGCGAACCATGGAAGGCCGCGTCACCAGCATCCAGATTCGTCTGAAAGACGGCGTGACCGATCGCGCCGCCGTGGTACAGCGACTGAAGCAGTTGTTTCAGGGTGGCGTTCAGGTGCTGACCTGGGAGGACAAGCAAGGGGCGCTGCTGGCCGCCATCAGCATCGAGAAGGGCATTCTGAACATTCTGTTGTTCCTCATCATCGCCGTGGCCGGGTTCGGCATTCTAGCCATCTTCTCGATGATCGTCGTCGAGAAGACTCGCGACATCGGCATCATGAAGGCCCTGGGCGCGTCCAACGGCGGCATCCTAAAAATCTTCCTCGGCTATGGGCTGTTGCTGGGCCTGTTGGGCGCAGCTCTGGGAACAGTGCTGGGCGTGTCGATCACGGTGTACATCAATGAGATCGAGCATTTCCTCGCTCACGCCACGGGCCAGGAGATCTTCCCACGCAAAGTGTACTACTTCGATAAGATCCCCACGGACATTCGCGCCTGGCAAGTGGCTTTGGTCAACCTCGGCTCGGTGGCCATCGCCGTACTGTTCAGCGTCCTGCCGGCGCTGCGCGCCTCGCTGTTGCATCCCGTCCGCGCCTTACGCTACGAGTAGAAGCTTCACATGGAATCGAATCAGTCGTGGGCCAAGCCCCTCCCCCCCAACCCCTCTCCCCAGAGGGGAGAGGGGAGAACGGTCGGTCTCCTCTCCCCAGAGGGGAGAGGGATTCAGGGTGAGGAGAAGAGCAGTGTTCAATCTCCAAGCACAAGAAAGTAGGGCCATCATGACGACCGAGTTTCCCCTGCTCGCCGCTCGTGGGCTAACCAAAGCCTACCGCCGCCATCGCATCGAGGTGCCCGTGTTGAACGGCCTCGATCTGTCGGTGATGCCCGGCGAGTTTCTCTGCATCGTCGGTGCCTCCGGGTCGGGCAAGAGTACCTTGCTGCACTTGCTGGGCACGCTCGACCAGCCAGATCAAGGCACGATCCTGTTCGACGGCGAACGCATCGACAACGTCTCGATTCGTCGCCGCGATCAGCTACGCAACCAGTCGTTCGGCTTCATCTTCCAGTTTTATCATCTGTTACCGGAGTTGACGGCGTTGGAAAACGTCTTGATGCCGAGACTGATTCAGGCGTCGGTCTTCGGCTGGCTGTGGAAGCAGCGCGAGTATCGACGCCAAGCGATGGAACTGCTCGACCTAGTCGGATTGGGCGAACGGATACACCATCGTCCGCGCGAGATGTCCGGTGGAGAGATGCAGCGTGCTGCTATCGCTCGGGCCTTGATGAGTAAGCCGCGCATCTTGTTTGCCGACGAACCGACCGGCAATCTTGACGAAGAACGCGGCGGCGAGATTGTGCAGCTTTTGCGGATGCTTAACCGCCAGGAGGGGCTAACCATCATCATGGTGACCCATAATATGGAACTGGTCAGCCCGACGGATCGCGTCGTGCGACTGGTCAAGGGACGAGTCGAGGGAGCGTCGCCGACTCGGGGACTTAACTCGATCGAGCCACGTTCCGGCGTGCCGCTACGCAAAGCGCTGTGAACCCGATCCCAGGCCGGCGTGTCGATCCGAGGATTCGCCTCACTCGCAAGGACTACGTTCCATGACACAGGTTAACATCAACGGCAAGCTGTTCGATCGCGCCGAGGCCAAGGTCAGTGTCTACGACCACGGGTTGCTCTACGGGGACGGCGTCTTCGAGGGCATCCGCATCTATTCCGGCAAAGTGTTCCGTCTCCACGAACACATCGAACGACTTTATGAGAGTGCCCGCTCGATCCTGCTGGAGATCCCCTGGTCGCGCGAGAAGATGATCGAACAGGTGCTGTTCACCGTCGAGGCCAACAAGAAAATCGACGGCTACATCCGCCTAGTGGTGACGCGCGGCGTGGGCAACCTTGGTCTGGATCCCAACAAGTGCAGCGAACCGCAGATCATCATCATCGTCGATGACATCAGCCTGTATCCGCAACGGATGTACGACGAAGGGATGGAGATCGTTACGTCGTCGATCATCCGTTGCCATCCCAACTCGATCAGCCCGCGGATCAAGTCGTTGAACTATCTGAACAACATCCTGGCCAAGATCGAGGCCAACCGCGCCGGAGTGCCTGAGGCGCTGATGCTGAACCATCTGGGCGAGGTGGCCGAATGCACCGCCGACAATGTCTTCGTCGTGAAACATGGCCTTCTTCGCACCCCGCCTCCCAACGCCGGCATCCTCCAGGGAGTAACCCGCGACACCGTCATCGAACTAGCCGAAACCGCCGGAATCACCGTGCAGGAGATCGCCCTGACGCGACATGATGTGTATACTGCCGACGAGTTGTTCCTCACCGGCACCGGCGCGGAGATCGTGCCTGTCGTCAAGGTGGATGGCCGACCGATCGGCAGTGGCAAACCTGGCCCGATCACCAAACAACTGCGAGAGCGTTATCTGGTGCTCGTCCGGCAGTAGCTAGCCTGTCTCGATCCGCGCGGTGGGGTGAACCAGCGAGACTCGCTCCTCGCTGGTTAGTCGCGCTGAGGAGAGACCTCAGCGCATTCACCGCGGAGACCGTATGTCGCAGTCGCGCCATTCTCTTGATCCGATTTTCCAGCCACGTTCCATTGCCGTCGTCGGAGCCAGTGCCGCTCCTGGAAGCGTCGGCAGTATTTTGATGCGCAATCTGATGAACAACCCCTTCGGCGGGGTTGTCTTCCCGATCAATCCCAAGCGCGAGTCGGTGCATGGGGTCTATTGCTATCGCAGCCTGGCCACCTTACCGCTGACGCCGGATCTCGCCGTCATCGCCACGCCCGCGGCCACGGTGCCCGGCGTCATCGCCGAGTGCATCGAACGAGGCATTCCCTCGGCGATCATCATCTCAGCGGGCTTCTCCGAACTCGGTCCCAAGGGCCGCGAATTGGAGCGGCAAATCCGCGAGCTGGCCCGAGGCAAGCTGCGCATCATCGGTCCCAACTGCCTAGGCGTGATCCATCCGCCCAGCAATCTTAACGCCAGCTTCGCCGCCGACATGGCCCGACCGGGTAATGTCGCCCTGCTCAGTCAATCCGGCGCGATCTGCACCGCCATTCTCGACTGGGCGCGTGAATCCCACGTCGGCTTCAGTAGCTTTGTCAGCGTCGGGGCCATGCTCGATGTCGACTTCGCCGATCTGATCGACTACTTCGCCGATGATCCGCGGACGCGCAGCATTGTGCTGTACATGGAGTCGATCGGCGACGTGCGTAAATTCCTCAGCGCTGCCAAGAGCGTCAGTCGGACCAAGCAGGTAATCGTCGTCAAGTCGGGCCGACACGAGGCCGGGGCGCGGGCGGCGGCGTCGCACACCGGGGCATTAGCCGGCGCGGATGCGGTCTTCGACGCGGCCTTCCGCCGGGCTGGCGTCCTGCGCGTCACCAGCATTCCTGATCTGTTCCACATGTCCGAGATTCTCGCCCTGCAACCACGACCGCTCGGCCCGGCTCTGGCCATCATCACCAACGCCGGCGGTCCAGGCGTCATGGCCACCGATGAGCTAATGACTCGCGGCGGTCAGTTGGCCTCGTTGTCGGCAGAGACGATGGCCGTTCTGAACAACGCCTTGCCGCCGTTCTGGAGTCAGGGCAACCCCATCGACATCCTCGGCGATGCTACTGCCGAGCGCTATCGCATTGCCGTCGAAGCCTGCGTCAAAGATCCCGGTGTGCAAGGCGTGCTGGTGCTGCTCTCGCCACAGGCCATGACCGATCCGACGGAGACGGCTCGGCAGCTGGTGTCGTTTGCCCAGACGCCGAACAAACCCCTGCTGGCCTGCTGGCTGGGCGGTCCCGGCGTCCGTGAAGGTCGCGACGTGCTGGCTCGAGCTGGCATTCCCACCTTCGATGCCCCCGAGGGAGCCATCCGCGCCTTTCTGCACATGGTGCAGTATCGCCGCAACCAGGAACTGCTCTACGAAACTCCCGAAGCGTTACCCGACGACTGGCAGCCCAACTCGCTGCGTGTCAAGCAACTCATCGCCAAGGCTCGCGCCGCATCGCGGACCTTACTCACCGAGGACGAAGCTAAAGAACTGCTCGCTGCCTACGGACTGCCGGTCGTCACTAGCATCCCCTGTAGAACGATGGAGGAAGCGGTTCAGGCGGCCAAGAAGGTCGGCTTCCCCGTCGTGCTGAAGTTACTCTCGACGACGATCACGCACAAAAGCGACGTGGGCGGTGTTCGCCTGAATTTGACCGACGAAGCCGCCGTTTGCTCGGCCTACGACGCCATTCGCGTCTCGGTCAGCAAGAAGGTCAGCCCCGAGGCGTTCGAGGGCGTCACCGTTCAAGCGATGATTCTGGACAAAGGCTACGAACTGATCCTGGGCAGCACGGTCGATCGCCAGTTTGGCCCAGTGATCCTGTTCGGTGCGGGTGGCGTGCTCGTCGAAATCACTAAAGATAGCTCGCTGGCCTTGCCGCCGCTGAATCGGACGCTGGCCCGGCGATTGATGGAGCGAACACAGATCTACCGCGCCTTGCAGGGAGTGCGCGGCCAGGCCGCCGTCGATCAGGCCGCTCTGGAAACCATGCTAGTGCGCTTCAGTCAGTTGCTCTGCGACTTTCCCGAACTGCTGGAGGTCGATCTCAACCCGATTCTGGCCTCGCCACAGCGGATCTTGGCCCTGGATGCTCGGGTGCTGCTGACGCCGGCCAATCAGCCGCCGGAGCAACTGCCGCGTCTGGCCATTCATCCCTATCCCAACCAGTACACCACGCCGTTTCAGCTCAACGATGGTACCACCGTCACGATTCGGGCCATTCGTCCTGAGGACGAACCGCTCATCATTGCCCTGCACAGCCGCCATTCCGAACACACCATCCGCATGCGGTTCTTCAGTCTGGTCAAGACTCTGTCTCGGGACAGTCTGATCCGGCTGTGCCACCTGGACTACGACCGAGAGATGGCGTTGGCGGCGGTGTTGACCGAGCCGGACGGTCCGCGCATCTTGGGAGTCTCAAGATACTATCTCGATCCGGAAAGTGGTCGAGCTGAGTTTGCTGTTGTCGTCGAGGACGCCTTCCAACGCAAAGGGATCGGCAGGCACTTGCTGCAACGCCTCGTCGAGATTGCCAGGGAACGCGGGGTGAAAACCCTGTACGGTCAGATTCTGCACGAAAACACTCCGATGCTGGCGCTGACTTCATCCCTGGGGTTCAGCCCTCCCAAAGTGATCGACAACGACATTGTGCAGGTGGAGATGGATTTGAAAGCCAAGTGAAAGGTTGGCTCAACGTCGTTCGGCCTCAATCTCGTTGAGTACCTCGCGCATCGCCTCGATGGCAGTGGCTCGGGAACGCGCTTCGTAGTTGCGGCGAACATTGGGTTGATGGGGATTCTCGATGGCGCAGCAGTAATCCCAGCGATCGTGATCGACCATTTTGATCTGTTGCCAAACTACGCCGACTGCTTTCAGTCGTTGTTGCAACGACTCGTAGCTGTCCTCGGCGGTGGCGGCATCGGTGGCGCGGGTGCGGCTGGTGGTCTCGCCGGTGAGAACCGGAGTCGAGCCGGCCTTCGGTCGCGGCCCACCGAGCGTCACTCCGGCGGACGGAGCGTTTGCTTCCTTGGACGGGACGGAGCTTTCCCGCGCTGGCTTGATAGGCGCTACGGTCAAGGCCGCGGGACTAGTGGGCGTGTTAGCCGGTGGAATCGGCATCACTTCGTCACGTCGGGCCGCCGTCGAGCGGTTGCTCGGCGCATCGCCGACCAGTGGGTCGTTGTCGATGGTGCGCGAAGCGGTCTGGCAGCCGGTCAGCAGAACCAGCAGCAGCGATGCCCACGGCATTCGAATCGCTCCGCCCATCTAGAACTCCTCGGGGCTTGACTTGTCTCCTTGACTCGCTTGCCCTGGCGTGTAGACCGATAGTCTCCCGCTCCGCGCGGGGTATAGCGACTTGTTTGGGGGGATGCAATGACAGTTTCCCGCATCGCGGTGATCGGTGGCGATGGAATCGGCCCCGAAGTGATTGAACAGGCCATCCGCGTGGCCGACGCTGCTCTGGCCAAATACGGAGGCCAGGTCGAATGGAACCGCTTGCCCTGGTCAGGAGATCACTATCTCAAGACCGGCGAGCTGATGCCGACCAACGCCTGGGACATTCTCCGCCAACACGACGCCATCTTGCTCGGCGCGCTGGGACATCCGCAGGTCTCCGATCAGATCACGCTGCATGGTCTGCTCTTGCCGATGCGGCGGAAGTTCGATCTTTACCTAAACTTACGGCCAGCCTATCTCTTCGCCGGCGTCCCCTGTCCGCTGCACAACGTCGATTCGCGGACTGGAGCTTTGCTACCCAAGCCGCCTGGCTCGATCGACATGCTGGTCTATCGTGAGAACACCGAGGGGGAGTATGCGCCGATCGGCGGACGGCTCTATCTGGGCACTCCGCATGAGGTTGCGGTTCAGACCAACGTCTTCACGCATCGCGGCTGCGAACGGGTCATGCGCGCCGCCTTCGAGGGGGCCCGCAAACGGCGAAAGAAGGTCACCTCGATCACCAAGTCCAACGCCCAGCAGTTCGGCATGGTGCTGTGGGACGAGGTCTTCAAGGAAGTTTCACGCGACTATCCGGACGTACAGGCCAACTCGCTGCTGGTGGACGCAGCGGCGATGGACTTCGTTCGCAAACCGGAGACGTTCGACGTGGTCGTGGCTAGCAATCTGTTCGGCGACATTCTGACCGACCTTAGCGCGATCATCACCGGCAGCATGGGCATGGCTGCGAGTGCCAACATCAACCCGGAGCGCAAGTTTCCCAGCATGTTCGAGCCAGTTCACGGCTCCGCGCCGGACATCGCTGGCAAGGGCATCGCCAATCCGCTGGCCGCGATCCTTTCAGCCAGCATGATGTTTGAGCATCTGGGAATGGAAAAGGTGGGCAAGTCGCTACGCGAAGCGGTGGCCAAGGTGCTACAGGACGGCACCGTTCGCACGCCGGACCTCGGCGGTACGGCGACGACGGCAGACCTCGGCGCAGCCTGCTGCGCCGCCGTGTGAACCGTCCGTCCGACGGGCCTGGTCGCCTCTTCGTGGGCGGGACTATTAAGCGTTAGAAACTACGCCGTTGAGATGTTCGGACGGTTTTTTTCTCCGTTCTCCCCACTGGGGGAGAACGGCCGGGGATGAGGGCTAACGCCTTCCGCTCGGTTCGGAGTCAGCGTTCCATCGGAGCCGAGGACGTCCGTCCTCCCTGCTTGCCGCAAAATCCTGCTAGCGGAACCGCCAAAATCTGTTATGATCGACGCACCTCGCCCGCTTTCTTCCGCAGCCCCGGAGACTCGCCATGCACGCGCCTGAGCCATCGCTTGATCCCAAACTCAACTCGCCTCCAACCAATCACACCACCAACGCCCCGCCCCAGCTGCCGAACCAGTCCGCCTCGACCTAGGCGAGCGAATGGCCCCCCGCTCCACCCGGCTACGCGATCCTCGACGAGGTCGGCCAAGGCGGCATGGGCGTCGTCTACTCTGCCCGCGATCTCGCCTTCCAACGCGACGTCGTCCTGAAGTACCTGCAACCCTGCTTCGCCGACAATCCCACGGCCGTGGCACGCTTTGTCTACGAGTCGCAGCTGACCGGCCGCTTGCAGCATCCCGGCATTTCCCCGGTGCATCAGGTCGGCAAGCTGGCCGACGGTCGGCCCTATCTGGTCATGAAGCTGATCCACGGGCAAACACTGGATCGGCTGTTGCGGCAGGAAGGTCCCGGCGCGGGCCGCTGGCTGGGCGTGTTCGAGGCCATTTGTCAGGCGGTCGGCTATGCCCACAGTCAGGGCGTGATTCATCGCGATCTGAAGCCGGGCAACGTGATGGTGGGCGAGTTCGGCGAAGTGCAGGTCATGGACTGGGGCCTGGCCAAGGTGTTGCCTCGTGACGGGGAACGAACGAGCCGCGACCGCCAGGGAGCGGAAGCCCGCGCGGGATGCCCAGCGAGCCGCGACCGCCAGGGAGCAGAAGCCAATCCGCTGGCGACGACTGGGCCGCAAACGCCGACTGGCCTGGAGCCGACGCGGGCCTGGAGCCGACGCGGGCCGGCAGTGTCATGGGCACCCCAGCCTTCATGCCGCCGGAACAGGCCATCGGCGCGATTGATCGGCTGGATCGTCGCAGTGACGTTTTCGGCCTGGGGGCGATCCTCTGTGTCCTGCTGACGGGCAAGCCGCCGTTCGTGGCTCCGTCGGCGGAGATAGCTCGACAACTGGCGGCGCGGGCCAAACTGGAGGACGCCTTCGCTCGGTTGGACCAGTGCCAGGCCGAGCCGGAGCTGATCGCCCTGGCCAAACGCTGCCTGGCGGCCGAGCCGGAGGAGCGTCCGGCCAACGCCGCGGAGTTGGCCAAAGAGGTGACACAGTTGCGGCGAGCGGCGGAAGAGCGTGCCCGCCAGGCCGAGTTGGAGCAGGCCCAAACCGAGGTGCTTCTGATCGAGCAAGCCAAGCGACGGCGAGTACTCCAGTGGGTCGCCGGGCTGATCGCCGCCGTGCTGCTGGCGGGCCTTGGGGTGAGCCTGTGGCAGATGAACCGAGCCATCGTCGCCAAGAGGCAAGCGAGGCACACCGAGGAATTGGCCATCCAGAACGCCGCCGAGGCCCAGGCCGAACGCGACGCCAAGGCCAAGGCGTTAGAAGCGGAGACGGTAGCGCGGCAACAGTCCGACAAGCGCCTACGACAGATCGAGAAAGGGAACGATATCATCTCCTCGATCTTTACCGATCTGGACATCCGCGAGATCAAGCAGGGGACGGAGCCGTTGGAGGCGGTGCTGGCCCAGCGGCTGGTGAAGGCAGCGGTACAACTCGAGGGGGAGGCGGTGGGCGATCCGCTGATGGTGGCCCAGTTGCAAAACCGGCTGGGCCGGTCGCTGATCAGTCTGGGTCATCCGCGACCCGCTATTGAGCTGTTCACCAAGGCCCATGCTACATGTGCCGACCGCCTGGGGGCCGACCACCCCGACGCGCTGACCAGCATGAACAACCTGGCGGCGGGCTACTCCGCCGCCGGAAAGCTGGACCTGGCTCTGCCGCTGTACGAAGCGGCAGCGTTGGGCATCGAAAAGCTCCGCTTTCAACATGAACACGCGCCCGGAATCATTTCTCAAACCGCTAGTGCCTACGAAGCGGCGGAGGAGTTTGCCCGGGCCGAGGCATGGCGGCGCAAGTGGCTGGCCCACGTCAAGGAGCGAAGCGGGGCCGAATCGCCAGCCTACGCCGGCGAGCTGGCGGCGCTAGGCTTGAACCTGCTTCAACAAAAGAAATGGACCGACGCCGAACCCGTGCTCCGCGAGTGCCTGGCCGTCCGTGAAAAGAAAGAACCTGAGGCTTGGACCACCTTCAACACGCTCTCCATGCTCGGCGGTTCGCTGTTAGGCCAAAAGAAATTCGCTGACGCCGAGCCGCTGCTCGTCAAGGGCTACGAAGGCATGAAGGAGCGCGAGAAGACCATCCTGCCGCAGGGCAGCACCCGAATTCCCGAGGCTCTCGACCGGCTGATCGAGTTGTACACCGCGACCAACAAGCCCGATGAAGTAAAGAAGTACCAGGAACTGCGGGCAAAGTACTCAGCGTCGAAGGAAGCCAAAAAGGAGCAGAAGGAAAAATAGGACATGGATTCACGTTGCCCCCCTCCGCTGGGACGTGCGAATCACGAAGGGTTGACGCCCTCCGCTGGGACAAAAAGCAGCCTCGCGGACTGGGTCGAAAGCGACCGAACCCGTCCGCGAGGTGGTGGGGATCGGTGAACTCTGCTTAGCGATGGGCGGTATGGCAGCCCTTGCACGCGCCTTGGACGCCTTTGACCGCCGTATTAAACTTCGTCTCGTCCTTAGCTTCGGCGGCGGTCTTCATCGCCTTGACCTTGGTACCGAATGCCTTGGCCTTCTTGACGAACTGTTCCTTGTCGCCCTTCTTCGGCTCGCCCTTGGGGAGCTTCTCAATCAGTTCGTAGAACTCCTTGGCTGTCTTGGCGGCATCTTCCCAGTCGCCCTTCTTGCCCTGAGCGATGCAGGTGCCACACAGGCCATTCTTGCCGAAGCATTTCTTCATGATAGCGCTAGTTTCGACTTCCTCCTTCAACTCGGCATAAGCACTCGACGTGCAAGCGATGATGGCACAGGCCAGCACACCGGTCAACACGAACAGACGATTCATCGATCCTCTCCTTGCGACGTGCAGCCGTTCAGAACGGACCCCCCGTCCGAAGCGACCTCACGATGGCTACGATGGGTGGAGGATGGCGCGTCTTCCATCCCCTGCACCGTTGTACGAGGTTAATCAGTGAAGGCCAGGGAGAAAATTGGCCTATCCTCCCGAGGCAGTGCCACTTACACCTAGTCGGAGACTGCGAGGTGGTTGACCTGGTACGGTCGCTTTGAGATACACAGCGCTATCTTCGTAGGTGGGATCGGGTCGCGGAAAGATCCCCGAGGCGCGGTTGGGCAATACTTCGAGGTTGAGGATCCACGAACGGCGTCCCTCGACGGGACTAAGCGAAGCCTTGAGGAATTCCGGCATGCGGGTGTTGTCTACCTGGAGCTGAACTCCCGGAGTGTCGCTGGTGAGGGTGACTTTCATCCGCTTGCCTGCCGAGCGAGCGAAACTACCGAAGTTTAGAACGCCTGATTCTTCCTCGGTCAAAACATCAATCAGGCCGAGAATCCGCCCCTGGAGCAGCACTGATTTAGGCTCGCCGGGATCCTCTTTCGCCCAGATCAATAGCCGTCGATGGAACGGGCCCAGATCAAACGGCGTGGTGCCATCTCGAGAGACGGCGGTCAGGGTGACGGGAATCTTGTAGGCACATTTGACGGTCAAGCCGGACATGCGGTCTTGCAAGCGCTGGCGTTCGGCCTCGGTCAGGGGTTCCACTTTACCAACGACCAGCGGATCCGACGCTTCGCTACCTCGGCTGCGGGACGCTCGTGCTTCGAGGGTGAGATTCGGTCGCGTGATCGAGAAGCAGAGAACGTGCCGGATGACGCCGGCGACCAGATCCTCCGCGTTGTGCGTGCCAAACTCCAGGTTCGGATCGACCTGGAAGATCTCATGAAAAGTGAGCTTCAACTGCAACGTGGCCAAGGCTCCGGTGTCGCGTTCCTCCATCCACATGGCCGCCGAGACTAATTGCGGTCCCGGCTTCTCGCCCTTGTAGTTGAGACGCACCCAGCCAAGTCGTCCCGGCGGTACACTCAAATAGTCGCTAGGAGTTTCCAGGGCCTTTCGCGTCGCCTGGCTTTTCAGCTCGGAGTCGTCTTGATAGGGTTTCACAGCTTGAGCTAGTTCGTCCGCCGACACCAAGGCGCGAGCATCTGCTACGATACGACGGGACACGTCCTCCGGTAGGTAGTACGCTTCGACATTGGTACATTTACAATTCTTGCTATTCAGCCCAATCCGAACTGGCTTGTCGTTGGTGTTGCAAAACCAGTAATCCTGAAAGCCGGTGGATTTCTCCTCTAGCTCGATCGTCTTAAGCGGAGCTTGCGGATCGTTGGGGAGTTCCTTGGTGGCAAAAAGCAGTTCGAGATTTTGCTTGGTCTCGTGAACCGGTGCGGAACTGCCCCCGAGATGATTCATGGCAAAGACGATGACGAACACCATTCCGGCGAACAGCACGATGGCCAGCGTCCACTGCGATTGTTTCATGACAGCGCCTCAGCCTTCAGCGTAGAAGTTCTATGTATTGTACTACGCGGACGAGGCACGGAGGGGTCGCGAGGTCTGAGCCAAGGCTTCGCGAGCGGCAGCGCGGATGTCCTCGTCGGGATCGTTCAACATCCGACCAAGAGCGGGCAGTACCGCTCCCTGGGGACCGATCTTGCCCAGAATACGCACCGCCATTTCTCGCAGACGAGGGTTCTTGTGGGTCAGCGTGTCGATCAGTCGAGGCACCGCTCGATGGCCCATGCGAACCAGAGCGGCAACGGCCAAGGCCCGCAAACGTATATCCTCGGTGGCCAGCGTTTCGATCAGTGGAGGAATCGCTGCGGGAGCGTTGACGGCGATGGCGGCGAGAGTAGCCGCCGCATACCGCCGCAGCTCCAGATCGCTTTCGCGTAACGTCGAGGCCACGGCCTGGACGGCATTGCGGGCCTCGGGACCAATCTCCGACAGCACCATCATGGCTCGTATGCGGACGTCTCGATCCGACGACTGAATGGCTCGCAACATAGCAGGCAGAGTTGCTCGCAGATGTACGCCGATTTCCGCTAGGGCTAGGCCGGCTAGGCGTCGCACCGCCGGCACGGGATCGGTCAGCGTCTCTCCCAATGCGGAGACAGCTGCCGCTGCTCGCGGGCCGAGCAGCCCCAATTGGGCGATCGCCTGAGTCCGTTTGGAAGAGTCCGGATGCCGAAGTTGGTCGATGCACCGCTGGACCAGAGCTTCCTCGGTCTGGTTGATCATTGCAGAATTCACACCGTTTGCCTCTGGGAAACGGGGAACTTATGGTGGCTACGGAGCGAGTTCAAAAGTTCTCCTGGACAGAGTGTAGTTCACATCTGGAAGAGATGCGCCGGAATTTCTCTTGGGGATTCAGGTTGCCATGTCTGTTCTGGTCCGGACAATATCTGCCATGATCGACAACGACCCACTTTGGTACAAGGACGCGATCATTTACGAGGTCCACGTCCGTGCCTTTCACGACAGCGTCGGCGATGGCATGGGAGATTTTCGCGGCCTGACCAGCAAATTGGACTATCTGGAAGATCTCGGCATCACCGCGATCTGGCTGCTGCCGTTTTATCCGTCTCCGCTCAAGGACGATGGCTACGACATCGCCGATTATCTCGACGTTCATCCTAACTACGGCAAGTTCGCTGACCTGCGCGAGTTTCTCCAAGAGGCGCACAAACGCGGTATCCGGGTCATCACCGAGTTGGTGATTAACCATACCTCCGACCAGCACCCGTGGTTCCAACGAGCGCGGCGGTCTCCTCCGGGCAGCACCGAACGCAACTTCTATGTCTGGAGTGATACGCCCGACAAGTACGCCAACGTCCGCATCATCTTCAAGGATTTCGAGCCGTCCAACTGGACTTGGGATCCGGTCGCCCGTGCCTACTACTGGCATCGCTTCTATCATCATCAACCGGATTTGAACTACGACAATCCCGCCGTTTGGGACGCCATCTTTCCCCTGATTGACTTCTGGTTCGGCCTGGGAGTGGATGGCATGCGGCTCGATGCCATCCCTTACCTGTACGAACGCGAGGGGACGACCTGCGATAACCTGCCCGAGACGCATCATTTCCTTCGCGCCGTCCGCAAACACGTCGACGAGAACTTCCAGGGCAAGATGCTGCTGGCTGAGGCCAACTTGTGGCCCGAGGATGCCGTCGCCTACTTCGGCTCCGGCGACGAGTGCCAGATGGCCTTTCATTTTCCCCTGATGCCACGGCTGTTCATGGCTCTACACCAGGAGGATCGTTTCCCCATCGTCGACATTCTCCAGCAGACGCCAGTTATTCCTCCGACCTGTCAGTGGGGGCTGTTCCTCCGCAATCACGATGAGCTGACCTTGGAGATGGTCACTGACGAGGAGCGCGACTACATGTATCGCGCCTACGCCAGGGATGCCCACGCTCGGATCAATTTGGGCATTCGCCGTCGCCTTGCCCCACTGCTGAATAACGATCGGCGGCGCATCGAGCTGATGAACGCTCTGTTGTTCTCGCTGCCGGGCACACCGATTATCTACTACGGCGACGAGATCGGCATGGGTGATAACATCTATTTGGGGGATCGCAACGGCGTGCGTACGCCGATGCAGTGGTCGGCGGATCGCAATGCTGGCTTCTCGCGTGCCAATCCGCAAAGCCTGTATCTGCCGGTCAACATCGACCCAGAGTATCACTACGAGGCGGTCAACGTCGAATCGCAGCAGAAGAACCCCTCGTCGCTGTTGTGGTGGATGAAGCGACTCATTGCCCTACGCAAGCGTTACAAAGCATTCGGTCGCGGCTCGCTGGAGTTTCTCTATCCCAGTAATGCTAAAATTCTGGCTTTCGTCCGCGAATATCAGGACGAGTATCTGCTGATCGTGGCCAACCTGTCGCGCTTCGTTCAACACTTCGAGTTGGATCTATCTCGCTGGGCGGGGCGGATTCCCGAGGAGCTGTTCGGCCGCAGCCTGTTCCCGCCTATCAGCGATCGTTATTATCCGTTGATGCTTGGGCCGCATGGTTTCTGCTGGTTCGCCTTGACCACGCCCAAGGTAGTGCAGACGCTAGGAGTTGCCCTAGAGCTTCCGTCGATCCCAGCTCCAGCCGCGATGACCGAGTTGTTCGCCGAGCCTACTTGCAATCGTCTCGAATCGCTGCTTCCTGACTATCTTCAGTCACGACGACCAGGCGGCACGCCGGTACCGATCACCGCGGTTCACATTCAGCAAGTCTTCGCCTTTCCACGCCAGGAGATTTCCGCTTGGTTCGTTTTCGTCGAGATTGAGTTTCGCGTTGGCATTCCCGAACGGATGCTGCTACCGTTGGCGTTGTTCCCTGCCGACCGCGCCGCGGAGTTGCTCGAACCCGCCGAGGTCGCCGCGCTGGCTCGCGTTGGCGATGCCCTGCTTGTGGACGCGCTAGCGGTGCCCGACTACTGCCGAGCCATTCTCGATCTGATCGTCCACAATCAGACCGTGCGTCTCGATGAGAACGAGATGATTGCCGTCGCCAAGCCAGGGTTAGCACGGTTGGTCGACGAGGAAGCGCTCCACCATCTCCAACTGCAACGGAGTGATCGGGCCACGCTCTCGGTGCTGTATGGCCAGAAACTGATTCTGAAGACATTTCGGAGATTAGAAGAGGGAGTAAATCCCGCCTACGAACTGGCCAAGCATCTGCACGAACAGAACTTTCCACACTTCGCGCCAGTGTTGGGCCATGTCGAGTTACGCCGTCGCAAACGTCGCACCGAACCGATCACTCTGGTCGTGCTGCATCGGTATGTCGTCAACCAGGGCAACGCCTGGCAGTACACCTTGGATCATCTGTCGCACTTCTTCGAGCAACTGGCGGCCCGACAATCGGAACCGACCCCAACGCCTGTGAGTGAGCTAATCGGCAGCTTTGCTGGAGTGGCTCGTCAACTAGGCCAGCTCACTGCTGAACTGCACCTGGCTCTGGCCAACTCCACCGAGCCGGCCCTGATCCCGGAGTTGTTCGATCGCGGCTATCAGCGCTCGCGCTACCAGTCGTTGCGCAATCTCTCGGGGCAACTGTTCGTTCGCCTGCGACGAGCCACCTTCGAGCAAGAACAGGTAGGTCTGCTGGCCGAGCAACTGCTAAGCCGCGAGGCCGATGTGTTGGCACGCGTGCAGAACTTCATCGATTCTGCCTTCGAGAGTAAACGGATCCGCATCCACGGGGATTATCATCTCGGCGAACTGCTCTACACCGGGCAAGGTTTCGTCGTCATCGATCTGGAAGGCATGGCCGGTTTACCCCTGGGCGAACGTCGGGTCAAGCGCTCGCCGTTGCGCGACGTGGCCACAATGCTGCGGTCGTTTGACTTTGCCGCCGGTAGTGTGCTGCACGGTTTGGCCTCGGGCAAAGGACGTCCCCCCGGACTGGTGCGTCCGGAAGATCGGCAAACCCTGGCTCCGCTGGCCTGCGAGTGGGTCTCGCTCATCTGCTCCGAGTTTGTCACCGCCTATCTCGACGCCATGCAGCCGTCCGGTCTGCTTCCGGCCAGCCAAGAAGCCTCGCGACGTTTGTTGGATCTGATGTTGCTGGAAAAAGCGATGCAAGAGATCGATTTTGAACTAACCTTCCGTCCTGAGTGGGTAGTGATACCTCTGCAAGCCACCTTGCGTCTGCTCGACGGAGCGCGAGCATGATCGATCGGATGTTCCCCGGCGCAGTCTGGTCGCCGCCCGATCGCTGCCACTTTCTGGTCTGGGCACCGCGCGCCGAACAAGTGCTGCTTCGCCTCGTTGCCCCGATCCAGAGCGAATTGCCCATGCGACGCCGCGACGATGGCTATCACGAACTGAACGTCGAGGGCATCGCTCCGGGTCAGCAGTATTGCTTCGTACTGCCCGGCGGCATGGTGCGAGCGGATCCGGCCTCGCGACTCCAAACCGCCGGAGTGCATGCCGCCTCGACGGTGTACGATCCGCGCTTCGACTGGCACGATGTTGCCTGGAAGGGGCTGCCGCTGAAGGATCTCATTCTCTATGAACTACATATCGGCACCTTCACTGCGGAGGGCACCTTCGAGGCGGCAATAGGCCAGTTGGATCGGTTGATCGATCTGGGAGTCAACGCCGTGGAGATTATGCCCGTCGCCCAGTTTCCCGGCGAGCGCAACTGGGGCTACGACGGCGTTTATCCTTTCGCCGTGCAGCATTCCTATGGCGGACCAACAGGGCTGAAGCGATTCATCGACGCCGCTCACCAACGCGGATTGGCCGTGCTGCTGGATGTTGTCTACAACCATCTCGGCCCCGAAGGAAACTACCTTCGCGACTTCGGCCCGTACTTCACCACGGAGTATCACACCCCTTGGGGCGAGGCGCTGAACTTCGACGGTCCCGATAGCGACCACGTTCGGCACTTTTTCCTGATGAACGCCCTACAGTGGCAGGATGAGTTCCATCTCGACGGTTTACGCTTGGATGCGACCCACGCCATTAAAGATCTATCCGCGATCCCGTTTCTCGCTGAATTGGCGGAACAGGCGGCTCGGGAGTCACTTCGCCTGGGACGACCGTTTCACTTGATTGCTGAAAGTGACACCAACGATGCTCGCTTGATCCGCCCGCGGAGCGAGAACGGCGTTGGCCTGGCCGCCACCTGGGCCGACGACTTTCATCACGCCGTGCATGCCTACCTGACCGGTGAGCGGAACGGCTACTATGAGGATTTTGGCTCATTAAGCGATCTGGTTTGGGCGTATCGCGAGGCCTTCGTCTTCACGGGACGCTACTCCGTCTATCGGCGGCGGCAACACGGCTCCTCCCCCGCTGGACTACGTCGCGAACAGTTCGTTGTCTGTGTGCAGAATCACGACCAAGTCGGCAACCGAGCGACCGGCGACCGGCTTAGCACGTTGGTCGAGCGTTCTTCGCTGAGCCTGGCCGCGGGGCTGCTCCTGCTGTCGCCTTATGTGCCGCTTCTGTTCATGGGCGAGGAATACGGTGAACGCGCGCCGTTTCTGTACTTCACTAGTCATGGCGATGCGAATCTGGTGGAAGCGGTTCGTCAAGGCCGCCGCCAGGAGTTCGCCAGTTTCGGTTGGCAGGGCGAAGTTCCCGACCCTCAGGCCGAGGAGACGTTCCATCGCTCGAAAATCGATCCATCGCGCGGCGACGCGGAACTACTCGCTCTGTATCGCTCGCTGATCGCCCTGCGTCGCACACTTCCGCTGGATGCCGAACGCGAGGTTCTTGCCCACGAACAGCATCAGACGATGCGAGTGCTGTATTATGATGCGACTCACCCCGTGCTGATCGTCTTCCAACTTGGCAGCAACTCCGCCGAGTGTAGCTGGCCCTGCCCGATGGGAACCTGGCAGCGTCAGCTGACCACCTGCGAGGTGCCGGAGCAACTACAGTCCAACGGATCCGTGTCGCTTCGGCTGTCCGGTCATTCTTTCGCCGTCTACCGCCGCTTGGTCGGCTGAGCTAGTGAGAGGCGAGCGGTTTTGGTAGGCTGGCCACGCTGGGCTTGTGTTCTGGGAGAACTCCCAATGACGCTACTATCCACCGTGCAACCCACGACCTACGGTCGCGATGCTTCTTTTCCTCGTTTCTCCGTGGCTCGCTATCAACGGATGATCGAGCAGGGCATTCTCACGCCGGACGATCACGTCGAACTGCTGGAACATTACCTGGTGCTGAAGATG
>CALDUY010000032.1 GCA_937923405.1 uncultured Gemmataceae bacterium
TTCGATCAGCGTGTCTTTCAGGTACGTTTTGCCGCCCTGCTTGACGATCTGTTCGTCGCTGAGCGGTGAAAACTCGTCGGGATCGCTGCTTGGATTGCGGAGAATAAAGATCTCTTCCTCGTCTGTCTTGAGCGGCAAAGCCAGTAAGCCGAGTTGCTCGATCGTCGCTTTGTGGGCGTGGTAAACGTCGGGTTTACAGTGATAGTCCACTTCGCCCAGGATCATGCCTTGGTTGACCAGTTTGAAGAACGGCTCGGGGGTGAAGACGTGGCCGCGATCGTACAGCACCTTGTGCCAGAAGCGAGCATACAGCAAGTGCAGCACAGCATGCTCAGCTCCGCCGACGTAGAGATCGACCGGCAGCCAGTATTTCGCCTTTTCCGGAGCGCAAAAGGCGGAGTCATTCATTGGATCCAGATAGCGGATATAGTACCAGCACGACCCAGCCCACTGCGGCATAGTGTTGGTCTCGCGCTTGTAGCGCTTGCCGTTGCGAGTGACGTTGACCCACTCGGTAGCTTTGCTCAACGGAGGTTCGGGGTTGCCCGACGGTTTGAAGTCGGCCAACTCGGGCAACAGTAATGGCAGCTCGTCGAGGGACAGCGGCTCGACCCGTCCGGTAGGTTGGCCCTGCTCGTCGACCTCGTGTAAGATGGGGAACGGTTCGCCCCAGTAGCGTTGCCGACTGAACAGCCAGTCGCGCAGCTTGTAGTTGACCTTGGCTTTCCCTTTGCCCTGGCTTTCCAGCCAGGCCGTGATGCGTTTCTTAAATGTCGGAGTATCCAGACCGTCATACTCGCCGGAATTGCAAGCTACGCCATCGTCGACGAACGCCTCGGTGAGTTGCTCCAGGGTGGAATTCGTCTGCTTCAGCCAGGCCTCCGAGGGTCGAACCACCACGCGGATGGGTAGACGATATTGCTGGGCAAACTCAAAGTCGCGCTCGTCGTGCCCAGGCACGGCCATGATCGCCCCAGTGCCATAACTGGCCAGCACATAGTCGGCGATCCAGACGGGAATCTTCTCCTGATTCACCGGATTGATGGCGTAGGCTCCGGTCCAGACGCCAGTCTTTTTTTTGGCCAATTCGGTTCGCTCGAAGTCGCTCTTGCGAGCGGACTCGGCCTGGTACTGTTGTACGGCCTGGCGTTGATCGGTCGTGGTAATCTGGTCCACGAGCGGATGTTCCGGAGCCAGCACCATGTAAGTGGCCCCGAACAGCGTATCAGGACGAGTCGTGAAGACGGTGATGACGCCGTTGCCGTCGGCCAGGGGAAAGAGAACCTCGGCCCCCTCGCTGCGACCGATCCAGTCGCGTTGCATCTTCTTGATCGATTCCGACCAATCCAACGGTTCGAGATCTTCCAAGAGACGCTCGGCATAGTCGGTAATACGAAGCAGCCACTGCCGCAGCGGCATGCGAACGACCGGATAACCGCCTCGTTCAGATTTGCCGTCGATCACCTCTTCGTTGGCCAGCACTGTGCCCAACTCAGCGCACCAGTTGACGGGCACCTCGGCCTGGTAGGCCAGCCGCTTGCTATCGCGATAACGTCGAACCGCGTCCTCGCCCTGCTGTTGCACTTCGTCGGGAATGGGAAGCTCGGCAATCGGTCGACCTTTTTTCGCCTGATGGTCGTACCAGGTATCATACAGAACAAGAAAGATCCATTGTGTCCACTTAAAGTAGCTCGGATTAGTCGTGTCGACTTCGCGATCCCAGTCGTAGCTGAAGCCGAGCGACTGGATCTGTCGACGAAAGGTGGCGATGTTTTTCTCGGTGGTGATCCGCGGATGGGTTCCAGTCGAGATGGCATACTGTTCTGCTGGCAACCCGAAGGCGTCCCAGCCCATCGGATGCAACACCTGCACGCCGCGCATCCGCTGGTAACGGCAGAGAATGTCGGTGGCGGTGTAGCCCTCGGGATGCCCGACGTGCAGCCCCGCGCCGGAGGGATAAGGGAACATGTCCAGCACGTAAAGTTTCCGCCTGCTGCCCGCTTCCTCGGGGCCAGGATCGGGACATCGAAACGTCTTGTTTTCTAACCAGTAACGCTGCCAGCGTGGTTCGATGGCACGGGGATTGTAGCTCGGCATGTTCGCCCACTCGGATCCAGGTTGATCGAGAACCGTTCGCAATCGTTCTCTTTCCGCTATCTTATGGAGCGGGGCAGCGCCGGGAGGTTCACTCGACCGGCGGCGAGTTGATCTTCGCACCAAGTCGATCGAAGGGAAGGAACAACTCATGCGCGTTCTCGTTCTCAATCCAGGCAGTTCGACCCTGAAGTACCGCCTGGTTCAGGTGGACGATACAACGACTACGCTGGCCTCGGGAGTGGTCGATCACCTGGTCGGCCCCGCTATCGCTCAAGCTGCGGAATACGCTCTGACCCAGTGTCGAGACCTGTCCATTGAGGCCATTGGTTGCCGCGTGGTTCATGGCGGCGATCAGTTCAGCCAACCCGTGCGAGTGACCCCGGCGATCGTCGAGACGATCCGTGGCCTGGGCCGACTGGCTCCGCTGCACAATCCGTCCGCTGCCGCTGTGCTGGACATGGTGCAACACCTGCTGCCGCACACGCCGATCGTCGCTGTCTTTGACACAGCCTTTCATTGCAGTATCCCCGACGTGGCGGCGCTGTACCCACTGCCGCTGGACTACGCCCGGGAAAAGAACCTTCGCCGCTATGGCTTTCATGGGACGTCGCATCAGTACGTCGCTTCGCGAGTGGCGGTGTCACGGCTGATCAGCTGTCATCTGGGCAACGGGGTCAGCCTGACAGCAGTTCGCCAGGGGCGCAGTATCGATACGAGCATGGGGCTGACGCCGCTTGAAGGCCTGATGATGGGGACGCGCAGCGGCGATGTGGACCCAGGGCTGATCTTGCATCTGATGCGCGAAGAAGGCCTGTCCGTCGAGCAAGTGGATACTCTGCTAAACCAGCGGAGCGGCTTGCGAGGAATCGGCGGCGAGTCGGACCTACGCCAACTTCAGCAATCTAGCGATCCGCGTGCCGAACTGGCCCAGGAGATGTTCGCCTATCGGGTCCGCAAGTATCTGGGGGCCTATGCGGCAGTCCTCGAAGGGCTGGACGCGATCGCCTTCACTGGCGGCATCGGGGAACATTCGGTCTCCATGCGACAGCGGATTTGTCAGCCGCTCGGTTGGCTCGGAGTACGACTCGATCCAGTGGCCAACTCCACGGGCAGCGGCGAGCGACGCATCAGCACTCCAGATAGTCCCGTGCAGGTCTGGGTCATCCCCACGGATGAGGAAGGCTTGATCGCCCAGGCGACAGTTAATTGTCTGAGCAGGGCGATCAGTCTTTGACATCGGCCCACAACCAGCGAAGCGAGTCCGGCAGAATCGCTCCGCCATGCTTACCGTTGTGGCCCTCTTCGCCCATCACGAATTTGTAGTCGTAGCCTTTGAACTTGAGGGCCAGTTCCATCTGCATGTTCGCCAACGGCCAGTTGCCGTGTTCGTTATCGAGATCCAACTTCCCCGCTTGCAGAAAAACACGGATCGGTTTCTTGGGCGTTTTGCGAATCTTTCCGGGGTAGGCGTCCCCGCCGCGGATGTTGGTGAAACTGCCGACGTGGCTGAGTACCTTGCGAAACAGATCGGGCCGTTCCCAGGCGACCGTCCAGGCACAGATGCCACCAGAGCTAATTCCGCAGATGGCCCGCGCTTCAGGATCATTGCGGAGGTTGTACTTCTTGGCCACTTCGGGCAGAATTTCCTTTTCGAGAAACTCGGCATACTTGGGCGACAAGGTGTCGTACTCGACGCTGCGATTTTTGCCCAGTCCCTTTCGCTTGTCGGGGAAGACTCCGGGATTGAGGAAAATCCCGATCGTCACGGGCATCTCTTTTTTGTGAATCAGGTTGTCGAACACCACGGGAACGCGGAAGTCTCCTTTGGGATTGACGTACCATTCCCCGTCCTGAAACACCATGACGCAGGCTGGTTTTTGCGGATCATACTGCGCCGGAACGTAGATCCACCAATCGCGCACGGTGCCGGCGAACACCTCGCTTTTCCACGGCGGCATCTTGGTCACGGTGCCTTGGGGAACTCCAGCCTGTGGCTCCGAGTCTGGTCCGTACTTGTACCTCGTGGCCGGCTTTTTCTCCTGCCCCAGTGCAACCAGGCTACACCCCAACATCAATAACGACCCGAGTATCCGACGCGACATAGAACGACTCCTCGACCACAGGGAGAGATCTGTTCAAGGCTACGGTTGTTGGCACGACGTGGCAATGGCAGGAGTTTACCCTTGTCTGGACAACTATTCGTCGAACAGCTATTCATGGAGGATGATGACTCACACACCCAAGCGAATACGCCGCACCTTCGACTGTCCCGAGCAGGAGGTCTATCTAAACCTCTGGCGAACGTATGACCGCCTGCGCGAGTTGGAAGAAGCGTTGTTCGCGGCACACGATCTGACCGCCCAGCAGTACAACGCTCTGCGACTGTTGAAGTCGATTTATCCGCGAGCGATGCCAACACTGCAATTGGCCAGCCGGCTGATCTCGCGGGCCCCGGACATCACCCGCCTGTTGGACAAACTTGAAGCCAGTGGCCTGATCACTCGCGATCGCCTCGCCGAGAATCGCCGTATTGTTCAGGTCTCGATCACTCCTGCTGGACTGGAGTTGCTCAAGCGTCTGGCACGTCCTGTTCGCGAATGTGCCCGCCAGCAGCTCGGCCACCTCACCTCGGAACAACAGCAACAGTTAATTGTCCTACTTCAGGCTGCCCGTTTGCCTCACGAAGACGACTCGCAGGGTTGGTAGATGTTCGCGCAAGAATCGTTACTCGAACAGATGCGACTGCTCTCCGTCGAGGAGGTGCTGCGACCACTGCTGATTCAACTGGTCGTCATTATTGCCACGGCTCGCCTGTTCGCGATCCTAGCTCGGCGACTGGGGCAACCCGCAGTTGTTGGAGAGATCCTCGCGGGGATCCTGCTTGGTCCCAGTGTATTCGGCCTGGTCGCTCCGCAACTGTTTCAAACCCTGTTCCATCCGACCCTGGGTGAACTCACTCCCGAAGCCAGTGAGCTGCTCCTCAGTAATTTGCTGACGGTTCTCTCGCAGATTGGGCTGATTCTGTTGTTGTTCCTTGTGGGGTTAGAATTCGATTTTAGCCATCTGCAATATCATGGAAGAACTGCAACCGTCGTGGCGATCACTGGGTTAGTCATTCCCTTCGCACTGGGAGTATTGCTGGCCCTGGCGATTTATTCCTGGTTGCCCGAATCGCCTCCGCTGCTGGGATTTCTCTTGTTTCTGGGTACGTCGATGGCGATCACGGCCATGCCGGTATTAGGTCGTATGATGCAGGAATGGGGCATCACTCGAACCCGGTTGGCCACGATTACCATCACTGCCGCCGCCGCCGAGGATGCCTGCGGCTGGATCCTGCTTGCTTCGGTTGCGGCCATTTCCCGTGCCGAGTTCCAGTTCCACGTCACCTTGCTGATGATCCTAGGTACGCTCGGCTTCGTCGTTATCCTGTGGCTCGCACGCCCGGGATTGCACCGCTTCGCACGTCTTGCCGTCGATCGGAACAGTTCCGAGTTAACGCCGAGTGGGTTCTCGGTTTTGTTGGTCCTAATCTTCCTCAGCGCTCTGGTCACGAATGTCATCGGCATTTTCGCCATCTTCGGGGCGTTCCTCCTCGGTGCCGTCCTCTCGACGGAACAACGATTTGCCCAGGCGGTCCATCAGCGGCTGCGCGAGATGGTGACGGGCTTCTTCCTACCGTTATTTTTTACCTACACAGGACTTCGCACCAATCTGGGAAGCCTGGAAACCTGGCAGCTCTGGGCCATTGCTGCATTGGTGCTAGCTGTGGCGGTTATGGGAAAGTTAGGCGGCTGTGCTGGGGCCGGCTGGCTTTCGGGGCTGAAGCTGCGCGAGGCGGCCTGTGTTGGTGCCATGATGAACACCCGCGGCTTGATGGAGTTGATCGTCATCAACGTTGGCAAAGATCTCGGCGTCATTCCCGACTCGATTTACTGCATGCTCGTTTTAATGGCAGTGCTGACCACTCTGATGACCGCCCCGTTAGTCATGCTCTTCATGCGCGGCACCGAACTGGAGACCGCGATCCGCGAGGTGGAGTGCCGGCGGCAAAGAGAATCGGCTCAGACTCTCTGAGCGAGACCCTTCACTTCCGTTAGGAAAAGCGTCGCTCACGACGCTATCATTGGTGACGTGACCAACGCTGTTCGAGAAAACTCCTCTAGACATGATCGCGTTGGTCTGGCATATGCACGACCTCTCCAACACATACTGGATTCGGAACGTCATGTTGAGATGCTTGCGCCGAACTAGCGTTTGCGAAAGACGAGATTATCGCTCGCATAGGGGGAGGGGGACATGCGGATACCGGGAGCGGGACGGCTCGCCGTTCTGGGATTGGGGGTCGCGGTATCGCTGGCCTGCGCTCAGTCGCCAGCCAAGTTCAAGGCCGAGCCTACCGAGAGTACGTCGAGTTGGTGGCAGAATTGGTTCGGCTCGAAGAAAGAACAGCCCAAGCCTACTGAGGCCATTCCCGTTGCTCCGACCGTGGAAGACAAGCACGCCAAGTTAGAGCGACTGATGAAAGCATACCTACGGCGACAAGAAGTCTGCGACCGACTTCGCGATATTGCTTTGCAGAACAACGACGACAAACTCTACGAGGAAGCTAACCGTCTCGAAGAGTTGGCCTGGCGGCTCCATCAGACCAAATCCAGCCAAATCCTCGGTACTGCGATGGCGGCTACAGAAGATCTGCCGGATGCAGAGTCCGAGAGTACGCTTGAGGTGTTGAAACGCGCCGCTTCAACCGGCAAAGGATCTCTGCCGCCGCGATTGGATCGATCCGGCATGGAACCAGCAGCTGCCAATCGCATGGAACGCAAGCGGGGGGAGGAACGATAACGATGAAGCGAATCGGTTATGGGCTGATTCTGGTGCTTCTGTCAATGGTGGGGTGTACGCCGGGGTTCTCGTTCTTTCGCGACGAGCAAAAACCCCCGCAAGTAGAGATTAAACCCAAACCAGCTCCTCCTGTGGTGACTCCCGATACCGTCACCGAAACCAATGCCATGGATCGCGCCAAGGCTTTGCGTGAAGAGCTGGAACACGAAGCTCGAAATAGTTCGGGCATTGAACGCTGATCACCCGCTTGCTCCGTCGACTCGCCAACCGCGAGTCGAGTTTGGAGCATTCTTGCTGGCCGACCAGGGCTTTTACTTCTAGGACTTGCAGAAGACCAGACTTTAGCTGTGGGATGCCTGCGATGATCAAGTGCCCGATGTGCCGTGATCTGCTTGCCGACACTGCTCGCCAGTGCAAGAAATGTCAGACTGATTTGACCTTGCTAGCGGATTATGTCTCTCATCTGCGGGACGGCATTGCTCGGGCCGAGTCGTTGACCAAGCAGGGCGAATTAGGGGAAGCGGTTTGGATGTATCTCTCCGTTTTGGAGATTGATCCGGACAACGCGACGGCTCGGCGACAGGTGAGCAAAGTGGCCACGGCGGTTCGACAGTTTGACCAGACCGCTCCGGGCCGACGCTGGATGCGTTCCCTGCAAACGGAGCGATCTAGTCTCTGGAGTTGGATTCTGCTGGGATTGCTTTATTTTGGATCTGTTATGTTAGCCTATTACCTCGGCTACTCAGCCCATCATCCGCCAACCGAATCCAAGGACGAGGCGACCTTTTCTCGCTCATTTTTCGCTGGCAAAAAAATCAGTTGACAGTTTGCCACTGAGGTCTATAATCCTCTTTGCCATCGTTGATGGGAGAGGTGTTCATGATTCAAACTTCCGCAATCCACAACATGAGGTGACGCTCGACCAGCCCTCCCTACAAATTGCTGGATCGAGCCAAACCTGACGAGGTTTGGCTTTTTCGTTTTGACAATCCGGAAGGTGGAGGGCGTATAGCTCAGTTGGCTAGAGCGCAGCTCTGATAAAGCTGAGGTCCTTGGTTCGAATCCAAGTACGCCCACTCCAGACGTGTAACTGTATTAAGGGGATGTAGCTCAACTGGGAGAGCGCAGGCTTTGCAAGCCTGAGGTTACGGGTTCGATCCCCGTCATCTCCACCAAACAAGTGAGGAACGGAAATTTCAAGAAAAAGTAGACAGGGAGGTTGACAGTAGTAAGGAATCACTCTAGCATACTGAGCATAACAACAATCAGAGCAAGTAGTTACGTCTGAATGTTGTTCGTGGGGCTGGGCGAGGATCGAGGCATCACCTGCTAGACTAAGGCATGCGTCGATCCCCTCTCAATCCAAATTTGGAAGAGTGGGAGTTGTTCTTTGACAATCCGGTAGCGGCAAGAGTTGTAGACTCACACGACTTCAGGAGGCAAGCCGCCGCGAGGAGGCGAGCCAAGAGAAGACGAGTGAAGGAACTGCACGAGCCCATGAGAGAAAGGATCGATTACTCA
>CALDUY010000033.1 GCA_937923405.1 uncultured Gemmataceae bacterium
TCCCCGATCTGTCCAACCCAATGAACCCGAGCTGGGTTGCCGTCAGGACTGAGTTGAGGCGCTGTGGACATGACCCCGACGAACTGGCGAAGCTGACGCCGCCGGAACTGCTAACGCTGTTGGACACGACCAAAACTTCGCTTGCGGAGAAGCGGGACACCCCCGCGTCGGAACCGGCAGCCGAATACGTTTTTCGTCGGGACGGCGACGGTTGGTTCATCCGAGCGTTTGGAAAGGAAGGACATTTCGGTAGCCAAACAGGCTTACAGTATCTTGCCGAACTGGTGAAGGCCCAGGGCCAGCCGTTATCGCTGGCCGAACTGACCGGTCGGTCTGCTGTCTCATCGGGGCGGCAACCGTTGGCTGATTCCGATATGGTTCGAGATCTAAAACGAAAGCTCAAAGAGTGTGATGAGGGAATTGCAGAACCCGAGCGGGACGAGACTTTGAAGGACATGCACGCACGAGAGAAAAAGGAGCATCTTGAGCAACTTCGTAGTCTTACCAGGCCGGGGGGTGCGATTCGATCCTTCACCCAGGACGTGGAACGGCAACGCGACGCCGTTTATCAGGCAATCCGCCGGGCATATAAAAAGCTCCGCAAAAGCGGCATGTCCCAGCTAGCCGACCATTTCGAGTTGTCGGTTACGTCGAAATCCTTTCATTATGTCTACGCCCCCCAACCAAGGCTGACCTGGGACACCGATTAGCTTTCCGACGCATTTCCGACGCGCTTTGTCGGATTCCTGACGCGATTCGTCGGCCATTCCCTTGTGAAGGGCAGGCGTCTGCCCGTTGAGTTCTTCCAAAGGGAACGGCCATGAATGAGGCAATCTCCCCCCTGGCCCTGCGGCCCCGCGAAGCGGCAAAAGCCCTGGGCATCTCCGCCCGGCATCTCTGGCAACTCACTAAGGACGGGCACATCCCCTGTGTTCGCGTCGGCTGCGGCAAGCGGAAGACCGTCTTGTACCCCGTAGCGGACCTCCAAGCCTGGCTGACCCAGCAGGCGAAGAAAGGGGGTGTGCGATGAAGCGTAACGGTTTCTTTCGACGTCCGGTCCTGACGGCCCGGGAAGCGGAAGCCATCGGCCGGGACGCAGCCTTGAATCGCTGGCGTGCCCGGATGCTGCGACACGCGGCCCGGGCCATCGGGGCGGTACTCGATTCGGCGGACGATCTGCCGGAGAAGGTACGCGACGGGCTGAGGGACGCCATGACCGCGTGTATCTGGTGGGAAATGGAGTTTGCCACGAAGAAAGGGGGTGAACAATGACGCCCCTGGAACTTCTGATCTCTAAGCTGACCGGCGCGAAGAAATCTGGCAACGGCTGGTCGGCCCGCTGCCCGGCCCACGAGGACCGTCACGCTAGCTTAAGCATCGCTCAGGGCAGCGACGGGACAGCCCTAGTGAAGTGTCACGCGGGATGTGACACGGCGGCGGTCCTGGCGGCCGTCGGTCTGGAACTGCGCGACCTGTTCCCCTCGAAGCCTGGGCCGTCGCCAACGCGCAACGGCAAGGTCAACGGGCGGGCGTTTGCGACGGCCAAGGAAGCCGCTACCGAGCTGGAGCGGCAACTCGGGACGCGGTCGGCGGCGTGGGCATACCACGACGCGGGCGGCGCTCCGGTCGGCGTGGTGGTCCGTTGGGACACGCCAGAAGGCAAGGTCATTCGGCCGGTATCGAAGCATGCCGATGGTTGGCGGATTGAGCACATGCCCAAGCCACGGCCTTTGTATGCGTTGCCCAAGCTGCTCCAAGCGAAGCCCGACGAACGCATCTGGGTTGTAGAAGGAGAGAAGACCGCCGAAGCTGTATGGAACCTAGGACTAGCAGCTACGACGACAAGTGGTGGAAGCAGTGCTGCCAAGCATAGCGACTGGTCACCGATGCATAGCCGGCATGTAGTGGTTGTGCCGGACAACGACGAACCCGGCCGACGCTATGCTGAGGAAGTGGCAAACCTCTGTCTCCAAGCTGGTGCAGCATCGGTACGGATACTCGACTTAGCCAAGCATGCATCCGAGTTGCCCAAAGGCGGAGACTTGGCCGATGTGGCAGAGAGCGACAACTGGTACGGCTTGCCATTGGGCGATAGTGCTATGCTTGCGGACTTGGGCGAACTACTGCAGCAACTAGCTGCTGAAGTGGAGCCACGGCAACCAAGCAACAGCGAAGACAACGGCAAAGCCGACAACGCTTCAACCCATGAAGGTAAGAACAAGCGAACGGTAGCTGAAGTGTTGGCTGATATCGGTACTGCCTTCGAGTTGTGGCATGATGCAAAAGGAGTAGCCTACGCTTCCCTTGGCCGAGCGTCAGTACCTATCCGCTCGCGTGCGTTTCGCTGCCGACTGACCCGCGACTACCGAAACTTGACTGGCAAAGTTCCCAATGCTGAAGCCCTAGGCAACGCTATAGCGGCTATCGAAGCAGCAGCAGTATACGATAGTCCTATCGGAACCCCTTGCGTTCGTGTGGCTCACCACAACGGCAAAACCTATGTGCATCTGGCCGACGAACGAGATACGGTCATTGTCGTTGGCCCTACGGGTTGGGAAGAGTGCGAACATCCTCCAGTGCGATTCCTTCGTCGTCCAGGCATGGAAGCGTTGCCGATGCCGACGAGGGGCGGTTCGTTGGACGATCTGCGTCAGTTGCTCAACTGTCCCGAGGATGACGCATGGGCACTTCTGAAAGCATGGATGACAGCGACTATGGCTGGCATTGGGCCTTATCCCTTGCTGACTCTGGTGGGTGAACAAGGGAGTGCCAAATCGACTACAGCACGACTCCTCAAGGCATTACTGGATCCAAGCGAAGCACCACTACGTTGCGAACCCCGCGAAATCCGCGACTTGATGATTGCGGTTCGCGGTCAACACTTACTGGCTTTGGACAACGTCTCTCATCTGTCACCATGGCTCAGCGATGCCTTATGTCGTTTGGCTACTGGGGGTGGCTTCGCAACACGGTCACTCTATACCGACGACGATGAAGCAATCTTTGATGCGATGCGACCAGTCATCCTCAACGGCATTACGGACTTCATCAATCGTCCTGACCTGCTGGAGCGTGCGATCCTGTTGCGTCATCCGTCCATTCCCGAAGATCGTCGTCGAACCGAGGGTGACTTGTGGGCACGGTTCACGGCACTACGCCCACGAATCCTAGGTGCCCTACTCGATCGTGTGGCTGGCATGTTACGAGAACTCAACCGCGTACAGTTGCAACGGCGTCCCCGCATGGCCGACTTTGCCCTGGTGGCCGTTGCCGCCGAGTGTGGAGCGAAGGAGCCAACACGGTTCCTGACTGCCTATGGAGTAGTACAAGCTGTTGCGGAAGAAGACCTGCTAGAAGGCGATCCAGTAGCCGACGTACTGCTACGTTGGCTTCCGACTGTCGGTACGTGGAAAGGTTCCGCATCCGACTTATTAGGAGCCATGGCTGAAGCTGCGACAGAAACTGAGCAACGGTCCAAGGGTTGGCCGACTAGCCCACGAACACTCGTGGAGCGTCTGAAAAGGATCGCTCCATCACTACGGCGACTTGGTGCACTTTATGAGCGTGGCGGCTATACAGGAGACGATCGGCGTAGCAAGCGTGTGGCACATACGCTTACTTGGACGAACCCGAGCCCGATAAGTGAGGGGAACGACCCGCCGCACGCACCGCACGCACCGCCGAGTTCTCCAGAATCAACGCAACCCCTTATTCTGAATGAGGTTACATCACGAACGCTAGGCGGCGGGTGGTCGGCGGGTGCGGCGGGTGCGGCGGCGGGTGCGGCGGGTGATCGGGCAAGCTTGCCAAACACGCACCGCCACACACCGCCAACGCAAACGCTTTCTAGTAAAGAACTTAAGAACAAACCGTCCTCAAAGGCGGCGGGTGCGGCGGGTGCGGCGGGTGTTCCCCCCCACTTTTTCGGGGTGCTTGGTGATCCCGATAGGGACGGTCCTTATCGTGAGAGGTTTTGACGTTTGAAAGGAGAACCTATGGCGAGTATCAGCAACGATCCCAACGGCCGGCGACGCATCCTGTTCGTGGCCCCCGATGGTAGCCGCCAGACAATCCGCCTGGGCAAGTGCGATCGCAAGACGGCCGAGAGCATCTGCCGCCACGTCGAGGCCCTGCTCGGTGCGAAGATCGGCGGGCAACCCATCCCCAGGGACACGGCCGTCTGGCTCGCCGGGTTGGGAGCCAAGCTCCGCGACCGGTTCGCCGCTGTCGGGTTGGTCGAAGCCCCGAAGCGAATGCTCCTGGGCGAGTTCCTGAAACAATACATCCTGTCCCGGCCAGACGTGAAACCCGCGACGCTGGAAGTCTGGCAGCAACCGTGCCGGAACCTGACGGAGTTCTTCGGCGAGGACAAGCCGTTGCGGAGCATCACCACCGGCGACGGCGACCAGTTCAAAGCATGGCTTCTTACCCAGAAGCTCGCGGCGGCGACCGTGGCCAAGCGGCTGTCCTTCGCCCGCACCTTCCTGCACGTCGCCCGCAAGCACAAGCTGATCGACGAGAACCCGTTCTGCGAAGTGAAGATCCCGACGGCTAACGTGAGCCTACGGCAGCGGTTCATCGACCGCGACATGGTTCAGAAACTACTCGACGTGGCGAACCCGACGTGGCGGACGATCATCGCCCTGGCCCGGTTCGGCGGCCTGCGGTGCCCGTCCGAGGTGCTGTCCCTCGAATGGCGGCACGTCGATTGGGAACGCGGCCGACTCACGGTCCCCTCGCCCAAGACCGACCGCTACGACGGCAAAGAGAACCGCACGATCCCGTTGTTCCCGGAACTGCGGAAGTATTTGGAAGAGGCCTTTGAGTTGGCCGAGCCGGGGCAGACGCACGTCATCGGCGGCAATCACCTGGCCAAGGCGGCCCGGCCGACGGGTTGGAAGTCGTGCAACCTGCGGACGACGTTCGGCAAGCTGGTGAAGCGCGCCGGGCTGGAGCCGTGGCCGCGCCTGTTCCACAACCTGCGTTCAAGCCGGGAGACGGAACTGCTGGAGGAGTTCCCGGTTCACGTCGTCGCGCTCTGGATGGGGCACGACGCCAAGGTGAGCCTCAAGCACTATGCCCAAACAACCGAGGCCCACTTCGACCGGGCCGCAAGCGGCGCAAAAAGCGGCGCACCAGCGGCGCAAAAAGCGGCGCAGCAGGAGACGGCAGGGAATGGCGGCGAGTCGCAGTCCGAAGGCGTAAACGGCGATGGGGTGGCCACTTGTGCCACCCCATGCGATTCGCTGCGACATACTGCACATGCGTTTAGCGGAGAGGGAGGGATTCGAACCCTCGGTGACGTTGCCGCCACATCGGTTTTCGAGACCGACCCAATCGGCCGCTCTGGCACCTCTCCAGCGGTAGCATCGCACTGAACCACGATACTACTTCGCTTCTTCAACAGCTTAGAAGACGCACACTCGGTCAGCAAGAGCAAGTGGCTGTGTTCCTCGGTATTGCCTGTTCTTCGCTACATGCTTTCGGAGCTTCACTTTTCCTAGGCTTGCTTCGCTGCTTTAACCGATAAAACCGTTACGGTCGTCGACCGCAGAGGTAAAAGTATGTCGCGAGTTTGCCTGGTTTTCCTGCTCGCTGGTTTTGTCTGGCATCCCGGGTGTCATTACCCGGTTCGAGAAAACGTCGATGCGGTGATCTGTGAACTAGCGCTGCAACCACGCGACTTGCAGCCGATCGAGCATGCTGCTGCAACCACGAGTTCTCCGGATGGGACTCTTTCGACCTGCCAACTTTCTACCCTGAGCAGTTCTACTACCATCGATCCAGTAAGTTGGAAGAACCGAGCCAATGCCCCAGATGCCACACCGCCAAAATTAAATATCCCCGAGGCGTTGCATCCTGGTGGGCCTGTTCCTCCAATCCGTATCCCGACTCCCAATGACAAGAACCGCGAACAGCGAGAAGCCGCCATCACCAAGCTCTATCCGCCTCTCTCTGGACTCGGAGAAGATCCAACCGATCCTCCTGGAAGCGAAGGCAAGCCGCTCAGTCTTTCGGATCTCCAACATCTGGCCCTGACCAATAGCCCCGACCTCAAGCAAGCGACAGCACGGGTGGAGGAGGCAAAAGGACTAGCGATTCAAGCCGGGCTAATGCCCAACCCGATACTCGGTTTCGAGGCCGACACGATTGGCACCACAGGTGGCGCGGGCTATGTAGGCGGCTTCCTGGAACAGACCATCAAGACCGCCAATAAATTGCAACTCAGTCGAGCTGCCGCGGTTCTGCAAGTCAAACTGGCCGAACTAGAACTAGTCAGACTCCAGGCCGAGTTGGCGACCAAAGTACGTACCGGCTATTACTCCGTATTGGTTGCCCAAGAGTCGATCCGCCTTAATCGAGCCTTGGTTCGCTTCTTTACCGAAGTGTACAACCAACAGGTCGAAATGGTGCGAAAAGGCGGCTTCGCGGCACCGTATGAACCGATGTTCCTCCGCGCCATCGCCACCGAAGCTCGAGCCGCCTTGATTCAGGCTCGCAATCGCAAAGTGGCGGCCTGGAAGCAGCTCGCCGCCTCGATGGGATTGCCCGGATTACCGCCCACCGAAGTGGTCGGTCGGCTCGACGTTGCCATACCGGCTTATCAGTACAACGAGGTTCTCGCGCGGGTGCTGACCACGCATACGAACGTGCGCTCCGCCTTGGTGGAGATTCATCAGGCTCAGTTGGAACTGGAACTCGCTCGTCGAACCCCGATTCCGGATGTCAACGTGCGTGTGATGCTGCAAAAAGATCGAACCGCACCACCGTTTCAAAATTCACCCAGTGTTTCGGTCGGAGTACCCCTCCCTGTTTGGGATCATAATCAGGGCAATATTGTCAGTGCCGAGGCCGCTCTGGTGCGAGTCACCGAAAACTTGCACAAGGCACGACAAGACCTGACAAGTCGACTGGCGGAAGCCTTTGAGCGATACGAAAACAATCGAGTGATTCTAGGCTACTACCGCGATCAAATTCTACCCGATCTGGTGCGAGTCTATCGCGGGGTCTACGACCGCTATCAACAGGATCCCGGAGGACGTGGGGAATCTCCACCTAGTTTCACCGACGTGATCGTCGCCCAACAGAATCTGGCCCAGGCGGTCTCCAGCTATATCACGACGCTGGGCAACCTCTGGCAAGCGGTCATCGATGTGGCCGACATTCTGCAGACGTTCGACCTATTTGGGGTCCACACACCAACGGATGCAGTTGCGGAGATTCCGGATCTGGAAAAGCTGCTGGCGCTTCCTTGTGTCCATCCTTGCTCGCCGCTGCCCCATGCTCATCAGAAGGTGATTGATCGGACTTGGCCGCAAGCCGAGCGCGGAGCGACGGCCTTGCCACCGCCGACCTCCGCTTTACCACCGCCTAAAAAAGTCGAACCCGAGAACCAACCAAAGCCCGATCGTTCACCGTCAAAGACAAGCTCGACCGTTCCAATTCTGTTACCTCCGTTGGAGTAAGTCTGCCAGTCGGTAACCCAAGCGCAGCGAACCAGGAAGAGTTCACTTCTTCAGCCAGCGATCGAGAAAGTCGTAGGCCACAGTCCGAACCTCACTGGGGAAGTTATGGTCGCAGTCTGGATAGTTGGCTTGCAGTCGGTCGCTGGCCTCGAATAACTCGTACACCGGCTTGGCCGCAGCGATGCAGTCGCGCACTCCCGATACCTCGAAGTTCGCATCTCGCAAGGGAGCGGAGGCTAAAAACGCTCGCGGAGCAAATGATGCCACGACCTCGGAAAAGTCGAAAGGCAGTCGGTCGGGTTTGTTGTGATACCGCTTGGCGATCAAGGGCATATAGCGGTCGCTGGTCCAGCCTTTGAGATTGCCGCCATAATATTTGGGAAACGACGTGAAGCCACAGTTCGAGACAATAGCCTTCAGCCGAGTCTCAAAGGCGGCAGTGAACATAGCGTTATGGCCCCCCAAGGAATGGCCGATCACTCCGAGGCGCTGGGGATCCACCTCGGGTAGCGACACCAGTAAATCAACGGCACAGATATTGTTCCAGATTGCTTTCATCGTGCCGGAAGGGAAGCGACTCTTGCTGAAATCGAAGGGATATTCGCCGAAACTGGGATAATCCGGCGCAAGGGTCACGTAGCCGCGCTCGGCTAAATGCTTGGCGTAGCGCATCTCCTCTCGCTTCCCTAAGCCAACTGGTTCGTCCTTACCGATGGAAATGGTCTGGTGCAGGCACAGCATCGCAGGTGCCTTGCCCTTGAGCTTGTTGGGAATCAACAACCAAGCAGGAACGCGATCTCCTTTCTCGGAAACGTAAGTTAGCTTCTTTCGAGTGAACGCAGGAAGTTTGACTTCGTCAAGATACTTGACGTCCAAAGGCAACTTCTCCTTTTCAGAGGGCAATTGTCCCATAACCTGTTGCATGCCGGCGAGAATGTCGGCCCGTCGTTTGGCCCAGTCGTCAGGTGACTTCACCGCATGTTCGGTGCCGTCCGCCTCCTTCCAAACCAGCAGATTCTTTTTGTCGGGGTAACGTGGCGTCGGCCCCTCCGTGAGTAAGAGGCCGGCCAGTCCAAGAAGACAGTAACACCAGCTGAGGAAGTTGACCCGGTTCATAAGTTCGCACCAGCGGCGCAGGTGAGTAAGTTAAGTAAAGCTGATTGTAGCTAATTCATGAAGGCGGGGCCGGGAATCCCAGAAACGCGCGAGTGAGCGGACCGCCGGTTTCCACTAACTCACGCAGGGCCGACTCGAAGTCGCTCTGTTGCAGCAAGAGGGGTTGAGACCGTTCCCCACGTTCGATGGCGAGGAGTGTGGCCCGGCGAAACAGTTCGCGCAGAAAGGCCGGACTGGCTCCAGCGGTTCTGGTCAATAAGGAGGAAAACTCCACGCCTTCCGTGTTCAAACCACGTCGGAATTGCTCGAAAAGCAACCGACGACATTCCAGATCCGGCAAAGGGAAATAAATTGCTTGATCGACTCGACCAGGTCGAGAGGCCAGGGCGGGTTCTAATGTTTCGGGGCGATTAGTGGTTAGCAGGAAGACGATGTCCGCCCCCGCCGTGATGCCGTCCATCTCGTCGAGCAACTCGTGCAGCAACGGTGTGTGGGGATTTCGTCGCCGATCGGTCGCAATCAGGTCCACGTCTTCCAGAATGACCAAACTCGGAGCTAGTAAGCGAGCTAGCTGACAGGCCGGGCGAAGCTGGGCATACTGTCGGCCATTGATCAGAATGACCGTGGCTCCGACATTCGTGGCTAGGTAGCGGGTGACTAACGTCTTGCCCGTGCCGGGCGGACCATGCAGTAGAACGCCGTGCCGGGTTCCCTGTCCGACTCGACGCAGCACCTCGGCGTGCCGGAAAAAGCTGAGAACATTTCTCTCAATGATCTCCAGCACCGATTTGGGCAACACGATTTCCCCACGTTCGACTCGACGAATCTCGTGAAACTGGACGATCAGATCGGTGGAATCCTTCTTGGGGCGACCCAGCGAAATCACTTGGCCACGATAAACGCTCTGTTCGTTGGCTAGACGAAGGATCTCATTCAAGGAGTCGCGAGCTGCGTTTTGAGTGCGAGCTAACACTTGCAGGATGCCGCGTTTGCTGGTACTTCCAGAACGCCCCTGAACGAGTACACAAATCGGCTCGTCTCGAATGCGAAGAAAGTACAGGGCGTTATTGGCGACATGCATCGTTTCTTCGGTCGAGGTGGGATAAGGCTCCCAAACGATGGCAACAGGCTCAGGGTTCCCTTCCAGCAACGGAACGATCTCCTGCTGATTGGGATAGCTGATGGTTTCGTCTTCGCCCTCATAATTCACAATATGTCGGACACCAAATGGACCAATTTGGCCGGACTGATTCTGCAACCAGTCCAGGGCCAGTTGAAGGTTCACGCGATCGGCAGTACGAATGCGATGACGAAGGACTTCGCCAAGATTCCAACGGGGGCCTAGATGCTTGACGACGTGTCGGCGCAATCCCAACCACCAAGAGGAACAGAAGCCGAAGGCAATCCAACTGCCGACCGTGCCTATGGCGGCGGCAATCGCCACTTTCTGCGGAGCGATGAGAATGGCCAGGATGATGACGGCAAAACCCGCCACGACCAGGATTGTCCACCACCAACCCCGACTCATCTCGCCTCTGCCTCCTGTAGATCTTTCAATGTTTGGTCGATGACCGAAAGTTGACTTTCGAGATCTTGCACTTGTTCTTTAACCTGTTGGACCACCTCAGGCTTGGCTCGTTCGAGAAAGCCAGCATTACTTAGCTTGGCGCGAGCACCGGCGAGCGACTTCTCTTTTTCGCCACGCTGTTTGGTCAGACGAGCCACTTCCGCAGGGACATCGATCAGCCCAGCTAACGAGGCGAACAACTCGAAGTCGGCGTGAACCAGAGTGGCCGATTGCGGCGGTTTAGTAACATCTGGACCGCATTCAAACCTGCCTACTTTGCCCAGTGCTGTGATGAACGGAGCCAGACTGCGGAAGTCGTCGGCAATCGTGGCAGTACAGCGGACACGAACATCCAACGTCTTCCCTGGATCGCTGGGCAGATAGCGAGTCCGTACTTCACGTACCAGCCGAACCAGATCCTGCATCCGTCCCAATCGGGTCTCGATGGACACATCGCGAAATGCCTCTGGATACACAGGCCAGGGTGCGATGACCACACTCTGGCTACTCGGTTCTGGTGCGGGCAGACCACGTTCAAAGGCCACTTCCCCCAGAGCCTGCCAGATGGACTCGGCGACGAACGGCATGAACGGATGCACCAAACGAAGAATGCCATCAAGAATGCCTACCAGCACCCGCTGAACTTCCGAACGAGTGGTGGGATCTTTAAGCCGTCCCTTTGCCATTTCGACATACCAGTCACAGAATTCCGACCAAGTGAAGTCGTAAATCTGTCGAATGGCCTCGCTGAAGTGATACCCCTCCAGGCACTCGGTGACCTTAGCCGCAGTTGAGGCTAGGCGGCTAAGGATCCAGCGATCCTCAAGCGGCAGCTGTTCGAGTTTCACCGCATGCGGCGTGTAGCCATCGAGATTGAGCAACAAAAACCGCGAAGCGTTCCAAATCTTGTTGGCGAAGTTGCGGCCCATCTCGAAATCCTTCGAGGCTTGCTTGGCCGTCTTCAGTTGGGGATCTTCGTCGTACCAGGGGCCACCAGGTCGAAACGGCTGTTTGCATTTCGGACAGGTCACTTTCTTGGGGCGTTTCTTGACATCCGGATCGATATTTTCCTTTTTGATGGGAATGAATTCTTGACAATCCGGATTGGGACAGACGTTACTGACTGGAAGTCGACAATCTTGCGTATCGCCGGCGAGAAAGCACATCTGGTAACGCAAAGCGTCAGCGCCATAACGTTCGATGATGTCCAGCGGATCGACACCGTTACCCTTGGTCTTACTCATCGTCACGCCAAATCCGTCGAGCAGTTTCGGCGTGATGTAAACATGGTGAAAGGGAATATCGCCAGTGTTGTATAACCCCGACAACACCATACGAGCGACCCACAAGGTAATGATGTCGCGACTGGTCACTAGAGTGCTGGTCGGATAATAGTATTTGAACTCGGGAGTCTGATCCGGCCAACCGAACGTCGAATAAGGCCACAATTGCGAGCTAAACCAGGTATCGAGTACGTCAGGGTCTTGTTCGAGCGGATACTTCTCTCCTAAAGCGTCGCTGGGAAGATCCGTCAAGGAGCAGACCATCCAGCGAGCGTTCTCTTCGTCGAGTTTCCAATGAACATCGGAACGATTTCCGAAGACGCGTTTCAATTCGGCTTCGGGGCAGGTCGTGTACCAAACTGGTATGCGATGTCCCCACCAAAGCTGACGGCTGACGCACCAGTCGCGCTTTTCACCTAGCCAGTCGAGGTAGGTACGAGCGTAGCGTTCGGGGAAGAACTTCACTCGCCCCGAAGTGACGGCATCCATCGCCAGTTGTGCCAGACCGGGTTGACCGTCCGAAGTGTCTCCCATGCGGACGAACCATTGATCGGACAGCAGCGGTTCAATCGGTGTCTTGCTCCGATCGCTGTACTTTAGAGGCACAACGCGCTCTTCACGCTGCACAAACAACCCCAGCGCCTCCATGTCGGCGATCACTTGCTCCCGTGCCTGGTAGCGCTCCATCCCAGCATATTTGCCGCCATTCTCGTTGATCGTGCCATCTGGATGAAGAATGTTAATCATCGGCAGCTTGTTGCGCAAGCCGCATTGGTAGTCGTTGGGATCGTGAGCTGGAGTCACCTTCACACAGCCGGTACCCAGAGTCGGATCCGCGAGCAAGCCATCAGCGATAATTGGGATCTCTCGATTCACCAAAGGAATGATGACCGACTTGCCGATTAAATGCTTGTAGCGTTCGTCGGAAGGATGCACACAAACGGCGGTATCTCCCAACATCGTTTCGGGTCGTGTGGTCGAAAAACTAATGAATTCCGTCGCTGCTGAAGTTGAAGCTCCCGGTTGACCTTTGACGGGATACTTGAACGTCCAGAATCCGCCGATTGTGTCCTCGGTGTAGGTTTCGTCGTCGGCGACCGAAGTTTGTAGCTGCGTGTCCCAATTCACCAGGCGTTTGCCACGGAAGATATACCCATCACGAAACCAGTTGAAGAAGGTCACCCGCACGGCCCGACTACAGCCTTCGTCCAAGGTGAAGCGTGTGCGTGGCCAGTCGCACGAACAGCCCATGTCGCGCAATTGCCCAAGGATGCGCTGTTCGTACTGATCCTTCCATTTCCAGATGCGGCGAACAAGTTCTTCTCGTCCCAGCTGATGTCGCGTTTTGCCTTCCTGAGCAAAGACCAAGCGTTCGACCACCGCTTGGGTGGCGATGCCGGCGTGATCGGTGCCGGGCATCCACTCGGCGTTGTAGCCTTGCATACGGCGCCAACGGATCAGAATGTCTTGCAGCGTGTTGTTCAATGCGTGCCCCATGTGCAGGGCACCGGTAACGTTCGGCGGTGGGATGACGATGGTGTATGGTGTGCGGGCTTGATCGGGTCGGCTGTGGAAATAGCCTTGTTCCTCCCAGAACTTCAGCCAGCGTTGTTGCGCTTCCTTGGGATCGTAAATTTTTGGCAGTTCAGTCGGCATGCGTTTCCCACCTGTGAAGACGGACGACGATCCTGTCGTACCGCTCGGCGCGCGGTCGTACTCGTTCTACGTCGTCCCATTATCATAATGACAGCAAAAGGCTTGCAAAGGCTCACTCGTGAGAAGCCCCGCCTCAGCGTCGCTCGGTTTCTTCATCCTTGAAGAGCTTGTACTCGATGGCATCGGCCAAAGCCAGCCACGATGCTTCTACAATGTTCTCACTAACGCCTACAGTGCCGAACACCCCATCGCCATCCTGCCATTCGATGACCACACGAACCCGAGCCGCGGTTTCCTCACGGGCATTGACCACACGGACCTTGTAGTCCACTAGATGCAACTCGCGGAGTCGCGGATAGGTCGGCTCCAACGCTTTCCGCAAGGCCCCATCCAGAGCGTTGACCGGACCGTCTCCTTCGCTCGCCGTGTGCATCACCTTGTCCCCAACGCGAACCTTCACAGTGGCTTCCGTGATGGGTTTGCCCTCGCTGGTGGTCTCGATGTTCACTCGATAGGTTAACCGCTGAAACTTTGGAACGTACAGCCCCATCGACTTCTTCACGAGCAGATCGAAAGAGGCTTCCGCGGCCTCGAACTCATAGCCAGCATTTTCCAGATCTTGAACCTGTTCGAGAATTCGCTTCATCAAGGCGCGATCGTTGGCGATCTGATATTTGGCCGTCTTGGTCAAGATCGTCGACTGTCCGGACAATTCGCTGACCAACACGCGACGTTCGTTGCCAACTGCCGCAGGATCGAGATGTTCGTAGCTATGTGAGACCTTGGCAACCGCATGCGTGTGCATGCCGCCCTTGTGCGCGAACGCACTGGTGCCGACGAATGGCTGATTGGAGCGAAAATTCATGTTGGCGGTTTCGTAGACGTAACGGGACAGCTCGGTGAGGCGGCGCACACTGTCCGGGCGAAGCACCTCGTAGCCGAGTTTCAGGGAGAGATTAGCCACCACGCTAACCAGATCGACATTGCCACAGCGTTCGCCGATACCATTAATCGTGCCCTGCACCTGAGTCACCCCGCAGCCAACCGCAGCAAGAGTATTGGCCACGGCGACGTCCGAATCGTTGTGACAGTGAATACCCAGTTCGACCTTAAGTTGTCGTCGAACCGCTCGAACGCGATCGGCGATTTCCTCGGGCAAGGTGCCGCCGTTGGTGTCGCAGAGAATAACCACGCTGGCCCCGGCATTCTGGGCGGCTCGGAGCGTCTCCAGGGCATACTCCGGATTATGCTTCCAGCCATCGAAGAAATGCTCGGCATCATAAAAGACCTCGCGGCCCGCTTTCTTGCAGCAGGCCACGGAATCCGCGATCATGCGAAGGTTCTCCTCAAGCGTGGTACCGAGAATTTCGCGAACGTGCAGATCCCAAGTCTTGCCGACTATCGTCACAATTGGAGTTTTCGCCTCGAGTAAGGCGGTGATACAGGTGTCCTCTTCGGTCCGGCAATTTTTGCGACGAGTCATCCCGAACGCCGCAATCTGGGCATGCTTCAGCGTCAGCTTACGAACTTCTTGAAAGTACTCATGATCCTTGGGATTGGAAAGCGGATAGCCCCCTTCGATAAAGTCGAAGCCGAGGTCGTCGAGCCGTTTGGTAATGGCTAATTTATCGACAAGTGAAAAGCTAACGCCTTCTCCCTGGCTGCCATCGCGAAGCGTCGTGTCGTAGACGAAGATGCGCGTCATATTCGGTCCTACGAAAAAGGCCCCGAAGCAACGGTTGCTCCGGGGCCGGGTGAATAAAGTTGACTCGAACCGTTACCCCCGGCCCGTGTTGCTGCTAATAATTCCGACCACCTCACACCATACCTTGGTGGAGTAAGTCGTTGAACAAGCAATCGCCGCGGCCGGAGTCTTCACAAAAGTTCCTCGAAACAATTTCCTCTCATTAGACGACAAGCGAAGCGGATTGTCTAGGGCATCAGCGGATGCGTCCACCAGGATTTCGTGTACTCGGCGTCCGAATGCCGGGGTTGGCGTTAGGATTGATACGAAACTCAAATCCCTCGACCACGCGAGCAGGCTTGGCTCCAGGAGCATTGGCATCTTGGTTCATCTTTTCCGTTGGCACAAACTCGATGTAGTTGTGTGCCGGCATCAGGGCAGGGCGGCCGTTGACCAGATCTTTGTATTCGGTGACACGCACCACCTGCAACGTGCCGATACCGGTTAACTCGACCGAACGTCCGCCCCGCAATTGTTCACTGGCTACTTTGGGCAGCGCCTTCAGCACTTTATCGATGATTTTCTCATCTAATTTGGTCTCAGCAATCAGACCCGAGCGCAGATCAGGCGGCGGAACAGGCGGATTGGCCAAGGTCTTCACGCCACCAACAGTTTGTGCCTCGACGTGGAGTACCAAACTCAATCCGAACGCCGCCAGCACTCCAGCCAAGATGAATTTTGTCCAGCGCATCGCGTCTCCTTCCCCTGAGTAGCTACTTCACGTTGTCGGAGGCCGTCTGTTCCATTCTTGAGCAAAAAAAGTGCGGTCTCACTAGAAAACATAGCTCACGAACCAGCAACTGGGCCAACAGGAGTGTCCGGAAGTCGTGCAGGGCAAGTAATGTGTCTGGTCCAGCGCCAATCGTCACGTTGAGGAAAATCCGCTCGATAATGCACGCCGCGCGACTCTGTCCGTTGCAACGCTGTCCAGATCATCAGACGCGACACTGTCAGCATGTTTTGCAGTTCCCAGCCAGCACGTGAATGGAACTCGCGCCGCAGGACATAGCGACACCAAAAAGCCACTTGTTTCTCGGCCTCGCGTAGTCCGGATTCCTCGCGAACCACGCCCATTTTGCGCATCATCAATGAGCGAAGCGAGCTAGTCAGATCGGCGACATCGAGCCGAGGCCCATCGGTCTCAGGCTCATAGGTGGTTTCGATCCGAGGAACGACAAAACGATCCGGAGTCGCCACAGCTGCTTCCGCTGCCAGTCGCCCGCACAAAGAGCCAAAGACTAGCCCTTCGAGCAGACTATTCGAGGCCAGTCGGTTGGCTCCGTGCAACCCCGAAGAGGTAACCTCTCCCGCCGCCCAAAGATTGGCCAAGGAAGTTCGCCCGTGAGCATCCACCTGCACGCCGCCAATCATGTAGTGTGCCCCTGGTCGAACCGGAATCGGATCGCGGGTAATGTCTAGTCCGAACTCGCGGCAAACACGATCGATGCCCGGAAAATGACTACGCACTTTGTCCGGATCTAGATGCGACAGATCCAGATAGACGCAAGGATGCTGCGTACGCTCCATCGTTTGCACAATGGCCTGAGCCACGACATCGCGGGTTGCCAATTCCGCTCGACTGTCCACATCGAGCATGAAGCGATGCCCTTGGTTATCGCGCAGATAAGCCCCTTCTCCGCGAACCGCCTCGGTAATCAGGTATCGACTCGATCCCGCAACGTATAACACGGTCGGATGAAACTGCATGAACTCCATGTCGCGTAGCACCGCGCCAGCACGGTAGGCCGCGGCCATTCCGTCTCCGGTCGCGACGGGAGGATTGGTTGTCTCTCGATAGATCATCCCCGCACCACCTGCGGCCAGGATCGTTTGCTTCGACCAAATGAGCAGGTACTCCTTGGTCGGTCGAGCCACGTGAGCCCCGAGGCACGCCCCACCGTCCGTGAGCAGATCTAGCGTAAATGTGCGATCCCAAATGGTGATATTTGGCGCACTGCGGGCACGAGCGATGATCGCGCGCATTACCTCATAGCCCGTGGCATCGCCTAGTGCATGCACGATGCGTGCGGCACTATGACCGCCTTCCATCCCCAACCCTTCGTCAAAGTGTGCGCCAAAACTGATCAAATCGTCGATCTGACGAGAGGCTTCACGCACCACCACTTCAACGACGTCGCGATCGCACAGTCCTGCTCCAGCAATCAGCGTATCCTCGATGTGATTCTCGAAGCGATCTTCGGGAGAGCGAACAGCGGCAATCCCTCCTTGGGCATAGGTGCTGTTGCTCTCGCGGATTTTGTCTTTGGTCACGACTAGAACACGCATTTCCGGCGGAGCGGCCAAGGCAGCTCGCAACCCGGCGATCCCCCCGCCGATGATGAGCAGATCGGTGAATAGATGTTGCGTCTGCTTCGGGCCAAAGCGGACCAGATAGCGCTTGGGGAAGGTCATACCGATTTCTCAGGGGCGAATGTCGCACTGCGGTAGATACCTCGGTGCGTTCGATGGGTGGGCTAGCGATCCTTTTTCTTGACTGGTTGCTTCAGCCGATCCAGAAACTCCAGGTAGGCCTCACGATACTCCGGGGGCGGCTGAGAGCGGCCCTCGTTTTTCATCGCGCCCTCTCTGCCTGGCTGTTTGGATGCTGTCGGCTTGCTGGTCAAATTAGGCAACATTCCGCCCTCGCGCCGCGGATCCGGAATGACCTCTGGATCGTTATTAGCGCTGCCGGTTCGACGCGCCAAATCGGCGTAGTCTTTGAGAAACTTCTCAAATTGCTCGCGCGACATGTTCGCCTCTTTGAGCACGTCGGCATCGACTTTCTTACGAAACTCCTCTAGTTGAAGCATGCTTGGACGGTGCTGGGCAGCGCGTTCGGGGCGAGCAGGCTGCTCTTTCTCATCGTTGGAAGATCGGCTATCTCGTCGATCGCCCTGGTTCCCCTCTCCGGGTTTTCCCCCCGGGTTCCCTTGGGCTTGGTTACCGCTTACCTCCTCAGCTGACTTTTCGCCTTGCGCTCCTTGTGCTTCCCCTTGTTTTGTTCCTGGATCATCGTTCTTGGCCTGCTGTAAAGCCTGACGAGCAGCCTCGCGTGCCTTGGGGTCGTTGGCCTTGTCGGCGATTTCCTGAAGTTCGCGCCGTGCCTTCTCGCGCCCTTGGCCTTCTGCTTGATTCATACGCTGGGCCTGGGCCTTGACGTCTTCCGGCGTGGCTTGGCGCGGATCCTTGCTGTTTGCCGAGCCATTACTCGACGCCTCTTTACTTTGTCCCGGCTTCGAGCCGTCCGCTCCCGGCTGACCGCCGTTAGGACAGTTCTTGCACTCCCCGGGTTGCCCCTCTTTTGGAGTGTCTTTACTTTCGCTGGGTTGTGGCTTTGCTTGGGGTTGTTTTTGCTCGTCTGGGATGTGGTTCTGTCCCGGCATCCCTTCCTTGTTCATCGGCTGGTGATCTTGTCCTTGGGGTTTCCCCTCAGTTTTCGATTCCTTGGCCTCACCCGGTTGCGGTTGTTCGTTTGGCTTCTTTTCCGAGCCGCTTTGTCCCTCATCTGGCTTTTTCTCCTCCAGCTTACCAGCATTTCCTTGCGATTTTGTTGGAGACTTTTCCTTTCCTTTATTTGCAGATTCTCCGGCGTTCCCCTGACGATCGTTGTTGTTCGGTTTCTTGTCCGGATTGGCCGCATTGTTCCCCTGAGACGGATCTTCACCGTTTTCGCCTTGGGAACTATTGTCTGGGTTTGCGGAATTCGCTCTTTGACCGCCCTTGTCGGATTGATTCTCGCGACGGTCCAGCGCGTTTTTCAGTTTCTCGGCCTGTTCTTGGGTTTGTTGATCCTTCTGCGAGCGTCCCTGACCATCGTTTCGGGGTTCACCTTGCTTTTCCCCAGGCTGGGATTGCTCCTGTCGATTCTGTCCTGCGTTTCCGTCTTGATTCTTGTCGTCCCGATTTTGTCCACTACCTTGGTCGTTTTTATTGGGATCCTGTTCCTTACTCGCGCCATCCTGATTCTTCGGATCCTGCTCCTTGCCCGCGCCATCCTGATTCTTCGGATCCTGCTCCTTGCCGGAGCCACCGCCTTGCTCATTTTTTTGTTCTTGGTCGCGTTGCTGTTTCTCGTTCTGCAACTTCTCCGTCTGCTCTTGCTCGTGGCGTTGCTGCTGCTGACGCGCCTCCTGTTGTTTCTTCTGTTCTCGCTCCTCCGAAGCCGCCTCGGTCAGCGTAATCCGGTAGCGTGGACTAGCCCCCACGTTTGGGCGTGGTTGGTCGCAGGCATCACTGGCCTCCAACCAATATTCCAGTTGCATGCCCGGACGAGGAGCAAAAGGCTGGCCCTTCTCGGTTTTTAGACTTCCCGGAGCGAGAATGTCGCGATATTCCACCTTCTGTGGAGTGCCGACTTCAGGTTTGCCGAGTTTATCAGCGAGGTAGGGGATCGCTTGCAGCGATTCTCCATCGACCACTTGGACGCGCAGTTTCATCGCCGCGATACCGAAGTCATCGACTGCTTCGCCGACCACAGTGACGTGACTATTGACCGGAAGTTCGATGTCTTTGCCCGGCTGAATGAGTTTGACTTCCGGTGTTCGGTCGGCAAGCACCTTCACCTCATAATAGATCGGATCGACGTAGGCCTCTCCATCGGTCGAGTTGAAGCGAATGCGATACTTCCCCGAGCGATCAAGCACTAAACGGAACCGTAATGTCCTCGAATCCTCACCATGAATCTGAGCGATTAAAACATCACCGATTCCGTCTTCACCCTGGAACTCCAGTTTGCCATCCTTCAACTCTCGATTCGTTCGCGCCAGGATTTGCACTTCGACCCCGCGAACATCTTCTAGTTTGCGGATGACGCGCGAGCGCGGAGGGCGTTGCATGTAGGGTCGGGAATGGTAAGTGGCGACGAACTCCTCAATCAACGGAGTGGCCCGCACGGCGACTCGATAGACCGGAGTTTCGCCATCGCCCGCCGTCACCTTGTACGTAAAACCACTACCCACATCGAGAGGGCTGATCGTCGTGTACCACTCGCCATCATGGTGCTGCAGGAATCGCTTACGGTACGGTTCGCTGGGATCGTGGCGATAATGCAGACAAGGCGCATCTTTCTCGTGGGAGCTGGGCCGTCGTCCGCTGACCTCAGCGATGATCGTCACGGGACTACCGATGGTAACGACTGTATCCCCCTCTTGAGGTTGCACGATGCGAACCTGCGTTTGAGTAGCGATGCCGCCCTTGGTAGCAAACGGAGACACGGCCCGAGCCAATAATGAGCCGAACTGCGTGGGCCGGAAAATGAACAATAACACCAGAAGAACGACAAGGAGAAAACCCGCCAGTGATCCCGTGAGCAAAGCTCGACGATTGCTAATCGCCTCTTCGAGGTCGGCGTGAGAGAGGTCGCGAGCCGCGCGCTGCCCTAGCGCGGAACGAATCAACCCCGGCACGCTGGCTTCCCGAAGATCGAGCCAGTTCAAAATGCGGTTGCGATTACCCGGAAGAGTTTGTTCGATCTGACGAGCGGCAAAATAGGGATTCACCCGCCACCGCAACGGGCGCACTAAAGAGAAGTACAAATAGACCGCGGCGACCAAAAGATAGATCAAGAAGAACGTCTGACGAGTGGCCGCACTGAGTTGGAAGGCCAGATCCGCCAACATCATGATAACCAGATAAGCCAAGGATCCGGCGAGCCAGCCCGCCCCTGCGGTGAGCAGGTCCAGCCAGCGAATTCGTCGCTCAGCTTGCCGCAACTGCTCGGCAATGAAGGAATCATGCTTCGATGCTTTATCCTGAATCTGCGTGGACATGATGTCACCTGCGAGAACGGGCTTCCCCATCCCGTATTATAAACCGCAATGCCGTCTCTCCTCAATCAGATTGCCCAGGTTTCCCAGGAGTCGCAGCGATGAACTCTCCCACCCGTCGTCAATTCCTGCACGCCGTACCTCTCGCCACGATGGCGACGCCTCTGGCCGCGAAAGCAACGCCAACAATTGCGGCTCGATCGCTCGCAGAATCGCCACGAAAATTCTCTCTGGGGTTGGTCACCTACAATGTCGCCTCCACCTGGGATCTGCCGACGATTCTTAAAGTTTGCAAGTCGGTAGGGATTTCTCCCGTGGAATTACGCACTACGCATGCCCATAAAGTTGAACCGACGCTCAGCTCCTCCGAGCGAAAAGAAGTTCGCAAACGCTTTGCCGACTCTGGCGTACAGTTTTGGGGATGCGGCAGCACCTGCGACTTTCATCACACCGATCGGGCACAAGTAGAGAAGCAGATCGAAATCTGCAAGCGTTTCATTGAGTTGGTCGCCGACCTAGACGGAACTGGAGTGAAAGTCCGCCCCAACGGATTGCCCCGCGGAGTCGAGCCAGCTCGAACCTTAGCGCAAATCGGCAAAGCCCTGATCGAATGCGGCAAGGCAGCCTCCAATGCTGGCGTCGAAATCTGGGTCGAGGTCCACGGTCAAGGCACGCAAGAACCGGCCAACATGGCCACCATCATGAAAGAGTGCGGCCATCCCAGTGTCAGTATTACATGGAACTCCAACCCGACCGACGTCAAGAACGGCTCCGTCGCTGCGTCCTTCGAGCTGCTTAAACCGTGGATCAAATCCTGCCACATTAACGATCTGACAAATGACTCTTCTGGCAAATATCCCTACCGTGAGTTATTCCGCCTGTTGCGCGAGATCAACTACCAACGCACGACTCTGATCGAAGTAGGGCGTGTCTGGAAAGACGTGGACGCTGGCACCGAATTTCTCCGGTATTACAAGGCCCTTTGGAATGAGCTATCGCGCGGATGACTCAACGCATTCTCCTTAACGACCGTTCGTATGTCGCGGTCGCGCCCCCCACAGCGGCTCCGTGGCCCGTAGTGCTGATGCTGCACGGCGCAGGGGGTACCGCCGAGTGGACCTTGGAAGAGACTTACCTCGCCGATGAAGTACGTCGGGGATTTTTGCTACTTCTTCCGGAAGCCACTCGGCCTTATCCCCAGTCGCCGCCATCTTTCCTTAGTAACCCCCAGGTCTGGAACGACGGATTGCAGGATGGGCAACCTCCTCGACCCGTGCTCGACGATGTCGCGTTTCTCGACACGGTGCTCAACGATGCCACCAACCGTTTTCCAATCGATCCTCACCGGGTGTTTCTCATGGGCTTCTCCAACGGTGCCGCCATGACGTTCCGCTATGCTTCGGAGCGATCGGACCGCCTCCGAGCCATCGCCCCGATTGCCGGCTATTGCACCATCGACCCCACTCCGACGAGACCACTCCCAACGGTGTACCTAGTTGGCACACGCGATCCGCTTGTCCCGATCAACGGCGGACCGATTGTCACTCCTTGGGGCCGAACCTCGGTTCTTCGCCCGTCTGTACCTGAGACTCTTCAAAAGTGGGCGCGAGCCATTGGTTGCTCGTCGAGTCCGCTCAAACTGGGAGGTGTTCCCGGAGTAACCTTCTACGAATACCCCGGGGCCACACGATTTTTCGCCTACTTTCTCGAAGGACATGGCCATCACTGGCCCGGGGGCCGCGGCAGCTTGCCCGAACGCATCGCCGGCCCGAGCAACGATCAATTCGATGCCTTTGAACTGATCTGGTCATTCTTTGAAGAACAGTTGGGTAATTGACGTCGCTCTCGTTTCATCTATCAAGCCAGCATCGCTCCTTTCTTGTCAGGAGACCACTACCATGCGTTTTGCCGCACTATCTGTGTGCCTCGTGCTGTCACTGTCGCTGTACGCTGCCGACGAGAAAAGCACCGAGCCTATCAACTCTCCGCCTCCGGGATTTACTGCTCTGTTTAACGGCAAAGATCTGACCGGATGGCAGGGAGTGATTCCCATTGTCCAGCGAAACAAGTTGAAGGCCGACCCAGAGGCTTACGAAAAGAAAGTCAAGGAGATGAACGCCAAGGTCTTCCCGCACTGGACCATCAAAGATGGAGTGTTGTACTACGATGGCAAGAGCAACTCTCTACAGACGATCAAGGACTACGGCAACTTCGAGTTGTTGATCGACTGGAAGATTGAGGAGAAAGGCGATAGCGGCATCTATCTTCGCGGACAGCCGCAGGTGCAAATCTGGGATTCGGACAACACACCAGGCGCTCGCGGAGCCGATAAAGGATCTGGCTCGGGCGGCCTTTGGAACAACCCCGAAGATAAAGGGAAACGTCCCCTGAAAAAGGCCGACAAACCTGTGGGCCAATGGAACACCTTCCGCATCCTGATGAAAGGCGACAAGGTCACTGTATATCTCAACAGCGTTCTCGTGGTGGATCAGCAGCCTTTGTTGAACTACTGGGAAAAGGGCAAGCCTGTCCCAGATAAGGGACCAATCGAACTGCAACATCATGGTGATCGACTCTGGTTCCGCAACATCTTCATCAAAGAATTGCCCGACGATAGCAAATAAACTGCATCGACGATACTACGAGGTGAGCGCCGGTGAAAACGGCGTTCACCGAATTGGTCCGAATCCACCCAGCCATTTCCCGAGACTTTTAACCACCACGGTTTACACCATGCGCACCTACAGTGCCAACTTAATCCTATTTCTCTCCTTAATATATCCCATGCAGGGCATCGCCGACGATTTCAAGGGCGGACCCGAACCGTTCAAACGCTTGAAGTTTCGATCCGTTGGCCCCTCGCTCGGTGGTCGTGTCTGCCGGGCCTGCGGGGTGCCTGGGGATCCCTTGGTGTACTACGCTGCCACCGCAGCAGGCGGGCTGTGGAAATCCAGCGACGGCGGTTTTCGTTGGCAACCGATCCTGGACGAGATGGAAGTTTCCTCCATTGGTTCATTAGCCGTGGCTCCCTCCGATCCCAACATCATTTATGTCGGTACCGGCGAAGCCAACATCCGCGGTAACGTCGAAGTCGGCAATGGCATTTATCGTTCTACCGATGCAGGCAAAACTTGGAAGCACGTCTGGAAACAGGAAGGCCAGATCGGCACTATGATCGTGCATCCGACGAACCCAGACATTGCTTACGCTGCCGTCCTGGGCAAGGCCTTCGGTCCCAATCCTCAACGAGGCATTTACCGCACCACCGACGGCGGCAAGAGCTGGCAGCGCGTGCTTTATAAAAATGACGACACTGGTGCCTCGGATGTCTGTCTCGATCCCAACAATCCACGCATCCTGTTTGCAGGATTGTGGCAAACACGACGTAAGCCTTGGGAGATGACCAGCGGCGGCCCCGGAAGTGGACTGTACGTTTCCCGCGACGGCGGCGACTCTTGGATTCAGTTGGTTCCCCTGCCCAAGGCCGACTCGCCCGAGGCCGACCGCGAACCGGAGAAAGATACCAAACGCTGCCCCGGATTACCTGAGGGAATTTGGGGCAAAATCGGCTTAGCTATTGCTCCTTCCGATTCCAAACGGATCTACGCTCTCATCGAAGCCAACGAGGGCGGGTTGTTTCGCAGTGACGACGGCGGTGAGACCTGGGTACGCATCAACAGCAATCGCGCCTTGCAGCAACGCGCCTGGTATTATTCAACACTTACTGTCCATCCGACAAATCCTGATGTGATCTATTTCCCCCAGGTGCCCTTACTCAAAAGCATCGACGGCGGCAAAACACTGGCACAGGTAAAAGGCCCTCATCACGGCGACCATCATGACTTGTGGATCGATCCGAAAAATCCTCTACGCATGATCGATAGCAATGATGGCGGCGTGGACATCTCCCTAGATGGTGGCAAAAACTGGTACGCTCCGCCGTTACCCATCTGTCAGACCTACCACATCGCCGTTGATCAGCGAACGCCCTATCACATTGCCTGCACGATCCAGGACATCGGCACGGCCATGGGGCCAAGCAACAGTCTGTCGAGCGGTAACCGCGTCGACTGGTGGCACAGCGTCGGCGGTGGCGAGGCAGGGCACATCGTTATTGATCCCACTGATCCGAACCTCGTCTATGCCGGAGAATACGGAGGCTACATATCTCGTTTTGACTTCCGCACTCGACAAGCTCATCCAGTGAGCATTTATCCCTTCAACGCCTCGGGTCACGGTGCAGAACGATTGAAATATCGCTTTCAATGGACCGCGCCAATCGTTCTGTCGCCCCACGATCCAAAAACAATCTACCATGCCGCCAACGTCCTATTTCGCACCACGGATGGCGGTCGCTCCTGGACGCCGATCAGCGGCGACTTGACCCGCAACGACAAAACCAAGCAACAATGGTCTGGTGGCCCCATCACTGGGGACAACACAGGAGTCGAAGTCTTCTGCACTATCTTCGCTGTTGCCGAGTCGCCCAAGGTCAAAGGCCTTATCTGGGTTGGTAGTGACGATGGCCTTGTGCATGTCACTCGCGATGGCGGAACTACCTGGAAAAACGTCACCGAAGGCTTAACGCGCGCCGGTCTACCCGATTGGGCAACTGTGACCTGCATCGAACCGTCGCCGTTCGATGCCGAGACTGCGTATGTCGTGGTCGATGCACATCGCATCGACGACCGCAAACCGTACCTTTTCGTCACCCGAGACGGGGGAACCACCTGGGCCAGCCTATCGAGCAAGATGCCGGACGTGGGTTATCTCCAGGTGGGTCGTGTCGATCCAAAGAGAAACGGGATGCTCTATGTCGGTAGTGAGCGCGGCGTGCTATATTCCACCGATGATGGCGCATCTTGGACACGATTGAAGCTCAACTTGCCTCCGGTTCGTGTCACCGATTTGAAGGTGAATCAAGATGATCTCATAGTAGGTACTAACGGTCGCTCCATCTGGATTTTCGACGATCTGACACCGCTTCGTACCCCAGAGAGCGACTGGAAAGACAAAGCTGTGCATCTGTTTGAACCACGCCCTGCCATTCGCTATCGCACAACTGGCCAGCCACGCGCCGCGCAACCCATGGCCAGCGGCGACAATCCACCGTCTGGCGCAGGGATCCATTATTATCTCAAAAGTCGGCCCAAAGGGGACATCACTTTGGAGATCCTCGATAGCAGTAATCAAGTGATCCGGACATTATCGAGCCAAAAGAAAGAAGCAGAAGATCCCCCAAGTGTCGGCGATTTCGCCAGCGACGACGACCGATCCGACCTACTGCCTCTCTCTCCGGGTTTGCACCGCATTCACTGGGATCTACTTCATGAAGGAGCGGAAAAGATTAAAAATGCCAAAGTGGATATGGGCAATCCTAAATATGGTCCTTGGGTTATTCCAGGCGAATACTCCTTGAGGCTAACCGTCGAAGGTAAATCGATCACGACAAAACTCGTGGTTCATCCGGACCCGCGTGTGAAGTTGGATCCCACGGAATACAGGGAACAGCTACGTTTCGCCTTGATGCTGCGCGAGGACATCACCTCATTGACGCGATGCGTTGAAGCCTTACGCTCCGTTCGCCAGCAGATCAAAGATCGTTCTAAACTACTCGGTGACGACAAAAAACGAGAGGATCTTGTAGTCGCATCCAAGGCATTTGTCGAAAAGCTAGATCGTTTGGAGGAAGAATTCCACAATGCAAAAGCCGAGGTGACCTATGATATTCTCGCTCGTAAGGGAGGAGCAAAGCTTTATTCTCAAATGGCCTTTCTTTACGAACTGATCCGCGACTCTGATGGCGCTCCAACTCAGGGAATACGCGAACTCTATGAAGAACAGCAAACTGAGTTGAAAAAATTACTCAGTGAGTGGCAAAAAATCCTCAAAGAAGACCTGGTCAATCTTAATCTTCTCGCAAAAAAACACGACCTTCCGGTAGTAATTCTTCCAGAACGAAAGTAGGTGATACAGCAATCGATTTTTGATTGCCTTGCATTAAGTTTTCGACGTATGGTCGTTATTCATCAACAAGATGGAGAGAGTTACTCATGACACAAATTATCGAAACGGTCGTACCAGCGACAACCATGACGTTGGCAGACGAGGTGCTTGGGATTCTTCGTGAATCAGCTACACCGCTGACTGTACCCCAGATTGAAGCCAAACTGACGACTAAACCCAAGAAAAACGCTGTGCGTCATCTCATGGGAGAACTGATAAGTCAAAACCGAGTATTTGAATGCGGAAAATCCGGTAGACAATTCCGCTACTGGGACCGTGATGAGACGGTCCTACTCCGCGATCGATTTCGCCAAAAGGTGCTCGAACTCCTCCGCCAAGGCCCATGCTCCGAAAAAGACCTTATAAACTCCATAAAAGTCGTAGTTCCGGGTTGGAATGGGAAAACCATCAAGCACGCATTGCTAGAACTGCAACAAGAGAAGCTGATCTATCCACAGCTTGGCAAAGGTAAACGATTCGGACTAGAAGCCCCCAATCCTGTCGCCGAATTGACTTTCTCCAAAACGATTGTGAACAACTTGCGCAAGTCGTTTGACGGAGTAAAGAAGTACGGTGCCACCCTAGAGCAGTTCCTCCAGCGATTACGTCAGCAGGTCTTCGAGACCCAACAGCAAACAACTGAAACACTTCCCGAAGCTACTCCAAGAACAGAAGCCCCCCGTGAAGTAGATCCACAGTCTGTGGTAGATGAACCGATCCAATCGGCTAAGACATCAACTGTCGATCCCAATGTCGAGTTAAAAGAATTGATCCTGAAGGTGCTTCACGAGTCTGGTGTTGGTGTCCCCACAAACATAAGGGAAGTCAAAGAACTCCTTCCCGCGGAATACCGCACTAAAGATCGCTTCGACATCGCTGTGTGGCAGTTAGTCGAACAAGAATTGGTTTACGTTTCTCGTCATAATTATCCCGCCGCCCTGACTGACGAAGAGCGAGCTGAACTCTTGAAAGACAATCGTGGAGACTATTATGCGTACCTCACTCTCCCCAGCCGATAACGCCTTACTACGACAATTGCCGAATCCGTTCGACGATTCGGTCGTTCATTCCGCGGATGTCGATCGATTTCGCCGAACACCTCATGTCAATTCCATTCATGAATCAACCTATCAATTGATATTTAAGTTGCTTGGCGAATCGCGAAAAGTGGGTCAAAAGAGCTTATTTGTCTGGGGAGAGATTGGTTCGGGAAAAACTCATCTAATTGCAAGAGTGACCAATGATCTCGCCGACAATCCTGAGATGGGAGTTGCCATTTATGTTCACATGCAAGAAGCAGTTCGAGAGCGACTTTGGTCACACTTGCGCAATTGTTTGGTTAAAGATCTGATGCGTCGTGTGGGAAGAGATCAACCTTCGATACAACTTGACTTTTTAATTCGCGCGAAGTTTCCTGAACTCCCAACTGGTAAACAACGAACCCAATCCTTAATCGACGATTTGAGCTATATTTTTAGAAAGAATGTCAGTCGAAATCCGATTGACAATCTATCTCTTTTACTTCAAAAGCATTGCGGAATTCCTTCAGCAGTTGCTCGTGCAATCAGTCTGATTTTTTCTAATAACGAAGAAACACAGGCACTCCACGCCGAAAATTGGCTGCGAGGGGATGATCTTACTGATGAACAACTTAAGTCCATAAGTTTACCAATTGTTGACCATACAGACGCCTCCAGAGAGGAAGAATCGAGAAAGGTTGTCCTCGCCTTATTGCGTTTAAGTAGTGAGAAACTACCAATCGTTATTTTCTATGACCAACTCGAAGCCTTTCGGGACGATCTCCACGATCTTCAGGGGTATTCCAAATTTGGCAAAGTCTTCACTTCAATTCTATGCGAATCCCATTGTCATTTACTCCAGATTGTAACTGCTCGAACAGATAATAGAGATCAAATTCGAGGTAGTGCAGATCAAGCAATCCGTGATCGACTATTCACTCACGAGATGTATCTTGCACCACTCCAATGGGAGCAAGTGAATTATCTCCTATTGTGTAGACTGAACGCACATTCTGACTTACGAAAGCTTCGCCACCAGCGAATCGCTGAGGGTGCGGAGCAGTTATGGCCTATAACAAGAGAATATGTCGATCGGCTCAATAACGAGTTGAGGCATCGCTGTACTCCCCGTATTCTTTTGAATGAGTGCAAAAAGGAGTATGATCGAGTTTGCCAACTCACTGTCCCATCGCCTGCTCGCATGGAGTATCTCTGCACGCAACTAGAACGCAGAAGTCGCGACTCACAATTAGAGCCACCCCAAGATCGACTATTTTTTGTACTTGCTGGAGTACCTATTCTATCGCAATTATTGAACTATGAAGTAAAAGAAATCACTAATTCGCCTCTCCAAAACGAATTTCCGGATGCAAATTTAATCGTTCAAACATCTGGACAACAAATATGGATCTATTCCGCTTGTGCCTATAAGCCACAAATTTGGCAACGTTTTAGACGCTGGTGTGACAAATGGAACCAGCAATTGAACCGCTCTACGAGAATACATCGATTGCTGCTCATTGGAACTAGAGACCTAGCCTCGTTACCGGAAAAAACGCGCGAATATTTGAAACGATTAACTCGGTTAAACGGTGTCAGTTACACTTGTCCGTCCGAAGAGTCGGCGGCTACTTTTTATGCTCTACAGCGATTGCTTCGAATCGCCGCCTCAGGTGATCTCAGCCAAGACGGCGAGCGTATTGAACCGGTCGATGTATTGGATTGGGCAAAACAAAGTATCAATGAACCGTTGCATCCTCTGGGAGTCGTGAGACTGTTGGCGGATGCCCTCGGATTCGACATCACTAAACTTGCTACCCCAATACTCGGACGTCCTAAGCAAGTCGTGCAATGAATAAAAATTCCAACTTCGACGATCGTGAAGCAGATCATCATGATGAATGGTTGTTTGGTGGACTTGCCGCACTGTGTGCCGCTGCCTTGACACAACTAGGTAACACGCAAGCAGAATCACTTAGTTGTCTTGGCCTCGGTATACTAAGTTTTGCGGTGGCCATACCGCTGCTAGTGTTTAGCTTGTTGGTAACACGAATTACCTCAATCCCCCGAACCGGCTTGCGTTACTTGGCTGATGTGCTTGGAGTCCTCTTTTCGTTTGTCGGATTGTCTTGCCTGATTTTGCACATGAACCAGTTCGCCGGCCTAGCATTTATAACCACAACTGTCATCGCAATTATACTTTATCTAAGAATTATCCGACAAAGTCGATGAGAAAAGTCGGTTTTATAAATTTTTCCAGTGCGATGAATAATCCGCTTGAGCAGCCATCGTCAGCAAGCTAAAATGCAGGAACATGGTCACCACTGCGGGCGTAATTCAGTGGTAGAATGCCAGCTTCCCAAGCTGGACGTCGCCGGTTCGAATCCGGTCGCCCGCTCTGACTCGGGGCCGGTTGTCCGTCGAGGACAGCCGGCTCTTTGTGTTGTCGGTATAGCTAAGGTCATGAATCCGCCGTGCAAAGGCAAAGAGGCGACTTTCCATGACTAATTATCTCATCTACGGTGCAAATGGATATACCGGATCTCTAATTGTTCGTATGGCCGTGGAACGCGGTCATCGCCCGATTCTCGCGGGGCGTAGTGACAGCGTCGTGACACTAGCTAGATCACATCAGCTAGAGAGTCGGCGGTTTGGGTTAGACGAACCTACGCGAATCGATGCTGGACTAGCGGGAGTGACTGCAGTGCTTCACTGTGCGGGCCCATTTCAACACACCGCCCAGGCTATGGCTCAGGCCTGTTTGCGAAACAAGGTACATTATCTCGATGTGACCGGAGAAATCGGCGTATTCGAAATGCTCGCCGGTTTGGATCGCCAAGCGCGAGACGCTGGAGTGATGTTATTACCGGGAGTCGGCTTTGATGTTGTGCCAACAGATTGCCTGGCAGTGCATCTCAAACGCCGTTTACCCACGGCTACGCATCTCGCTCTAGGGATGCAGACGTTCGGGAGACTGTCTCGCGGAACAGCTACTACGATGGCCGAAAACTTTCATCGCGGCGGAGCGGTGCGGCTGGGTGGAGTGATCAAAGCTGTGCCGGCCTGCTGGAAGACACGCACGATCGACTTTGGCCGCGGTCCGACCGTTGCGATGACAATCCCCTGGGGCGACGTTTCCACGGCTTGGTACAGCACTGGAATCCCGAATATCGAGGTGTACATGGCGGCTCCGTGGAAGGTACGGATGTTCGCCCGGATTAGCCGCTGGTTGGGCTGGCTGCTCCGCACGGAGTTTATGCAACGACGCCTGAAGCAGCGAATCCAGGCCGGACCGCCGGGACCGACCGACGAGGAGCGAGCGCGTGGCAAGTGTTATCTGTGGGGCGAAGTCAGCGACGACCGCGGTGCCAGCGCTGTTAGCCGAGTACGAGGTCCAGAAGGCTACACGGCGACAGCCTTGACCGCACTGGCTGTACTGGACCAAGTGCAACAGGGCCAAGTCACCCCCGGTTTTCAAACCCCTGCGAAGATGTATGGCGCGGACTTTTTGCTCGCCATTCCTGGATTTCAGCGGACCGATGAGTGAGTCGATTCACACCTTCGAACGATGAAAATGGACGTGCTTCCAACCGTTGGCTTGCCGCTGCCAGATCCGCGTTTCGTTGTTGGCCGTCGTCATTGCTGTACCGTTTTCGAGCTTCTGCACCAAGCGTGTGTAGCAAACGATCGCCACGTCGCCGAGTAGCCGAACGCGCGGACAACAGATCGTCGTTTGATGGGGTCCACGAATGCCGCCCAGATCGAAATAGAAGCGATGAAAATTCATGCCCTCAACCAGTTGTCCGTGTGCCTCTGGTTCAAAGGCCGACAGGGTTGGGTCGCACAGTTCGGAGTAGGTAGCCCAGTCGCCGTTGGCGATGCTGTCGAGCAGTTTCTGAGTGAGTGCGATCAGTTCGGTCTCTGTCGATGAAGACATGAGTTTGCTCCTTTTCTGGACATTTAGGATCTTTGAACTGCTTTTCGCAATTCCGTGAAGAGTTTGGCCAAATCTTCGAGTTGATAATGCGCATTCAGCCCGCTGGGATTGGGCAGGAGCCAAGCGACGGCTTTGCCAATCGGTTCGGGTTGTCGCCCGACCTGTGCCTCCTTGCGTCCAAAAGCGATTCGATACGAAGTTACTCCTAATAGGGCGACGAATCGAGGTCGGTATCGTTTCACTTTGCGAGTGAGAACTCGTCCACCCTCGATCAGTTCGTTAGCGGTTAGTTCATCGGCTCTGGAACTGGCACGAGTTACCATGTTGGTGATGCCCAAACGATATTCAAGCAACAGCTGTTCCTCAAACGGCGTCAGCACGCGTGGTGTGAAGCCGGCGGCATGCAGAGCTGGCCAGAAGCGATTGCCCGGTCGGCCAAAGTGATGCCCAATGGCCGCCGAGTACAACCCGGGATTGATGCCCACGAATAGAACATCTAATTCCGGAGCGAGAATATCCTTGATAGTTTTGCCATCAGCGGCCATGAGTTGTTCGCGAGTCGGTTTCCAGGGTGGTTCCATGTCAGGCTTCATCGTTCAATTTCAACTCGAAGGGAAAGACGATTTGGACCGCCTCAGCATTATGGCAATGATCCGAAGCTAAACTTTGAGCCACTTCACAGGCGCGAAGCAGTTTCGAGAGTCTTAAGCCAACGAATATATCCTGCTGGGTGGCATGACGAACTCGCTCGAACAGGCGTTTGGCACCCTGAGAGTGGCTTTCCGTTCCTAGTCGCTTGCCTTCGCGGATTTTCACACCTGCCGCTGCCAGCTTGATGAGTCCCTGCAACAGCCATGCTACGGGGCCAGTCCTTCCCGCCGCATGCCAGAGTCGCTCCCAGACTTCGTGGGACTCCCAGTAGTAACCATGATTAAACAAATCGATCGCGAACAGATACTCGGGGCTGTTATGATAATGTTCCGGCTCGAGCGGCAACGTCGGAGCGTGGCTCTGTCCAAAGGAGTGCCCTGCGGGATCACTCAGCGGATGGGGAAAGCGTCCGGGAACATAACTATAGGGCGGAAACGCCCTGGTACTGTAGCGTCTAATTCGAGTTGGTCGATCCTCTCGGCTTTCCATCGTCGCCTGCTTCCGTAACAAGAACAAGAGACCTCCCGCCCTCTTCCTGCACATGATAGGTGAACCATGCGAACCAGCCTGACACTTTTGTTTGCGATGTTCGTTCTGTCGTCGTTGTCGTTCGCTGGAGACTGGCCGGCTTTTCGAGGACCAGATCATACGGGCGTGTCGAAGGAAACCGGATTGCTGAAGACTTGGCCTAGCGATGGTCCAAAATTACTCTGGCAGTCGGACAAGGCAGGATTGGGCTACGCCGGCCTTGCCGTGGTCGGTGGCACAGTTTACACGATGGGATGTCGCGGTGAAGACGAATACCTGATTGCCCTGGACGAGAAAGGCAAGGAAAAGTGGGCCGCGAAAATTGGTCCGACGTTCGACTGGGATGCTAACTCGTGGAGCAAAGGACCAAACGCCACTCCCACGGTGGATGGAGATTTGATCTTCGCGCTGAGCAGCCGTGGAATGCTCTTAGCGGCAAACAAAAGCAACGGCAAGGAGGTCTGGAAACTCGATTTGGTCAAGCAACTTGGTGGTGAGGTCAACGATATCGGCGGCGGCTACGAAGGTTTGGGATGGGGCTACTCCTGGTCGCCAGTGGTCGATGGCGACACCTTGGTGTTGCTGCCAGGAGGAAGCAAGGGCCTCTTTGCTGCCGTGGACAAGAAGACCGGCAAAGTCAAATGGCAGAGTAAAGAGATCGCTGAAGCAGCAACTTATGGCTCACCGACAGTGGCCACGATCGGCGGGACAAAACAATACTTGGCGGTGACCCAAAAAACCCTAGTCGGCGTCGCCGCCAGCGATGGAAGCGTTCTCTGGAAACACACGCGCGAGGAAGACTATCCCGATATCGTTTGTGCCACGCCCATTGTGCAGGACAACATCGTCTACCTCAGTGTGGGCAAACTCGGCGGTTCTGAAGCGTTTCAAGTGTCTGGAAGCGGTGGCAAGTTCCGTGTCGAAACTGCATGGTCGAACAAGTTGCTGTGCAACTATCATTCTGGTGTGGTGAAGGTTGGCGAGTATGTTTATGGCTATCACGAAGACCGGCACTGGGCCTGTCAGAACTTTGCCACGGGTGAGTTGGCTTGGCCCAAAGGTCGAACTCGGCAGGCGATCAAGGCAGGCGGCTTCGTCGCCGCCGATGGCCGCTTGTACGTTCTCGACGATCAAGGGGTGTTGGCCATGCTCGAAGCCAGCCCAACGGCTTTCAAGGTGGTCAGCCAGTATAAACTGCCTGATTCGATGCGGTCCAAACAGCGAAAGTCAGCTGGCGGAATTTGGACCTATCCCTCCCTGAGCGATGGCAAACTCTACATTCGCGATCAAGAATTGGTCTTTTGCTTCCAGGTGAAGTAACAGTGAGCAACTCCGTGGTTCGGCCTGTGCCCTCGGATCTGTCGCGCGAGGCGATCAATCAATTACAGGCTGAGGGCCTGTCCGAATTGCTGGCAACGATTCTCCCTGGGCACGGCTTTTATCAGCGAAAGTATCATGAAGCCGGCCTGTCAGTTTCACGGTTGAGGTTTCCGCGCGATCTGGAACAACTTCCGTTCACCACCAAAGCGGAGTTGCTCGCTGCTCAACTTGCCGTACCACCGCATGGCAACCTACTGACGTTCCCCTTTCAGCATTACACACGAATGCACCAAACGTCGGGCACGTCTGGCAGGCCTCTCCGTTGGTATGACACTCAAGAAAGCTGGGAGTTGCTCTTAGAATGCTGGCGTGAGAAATTCCGTATCGCCGGGATCGATAGCAACGATCGACTCTTCTTTCCCTTTTCCTTCGGCCCCTTTTTAGGTTTCTGGAGCGCTTTTGAAGCCGGCGTGCGACACGGTTGTTTGTGTTTGCCTGGCGGTGGGATGTCTAGTGTCGCGCGACTTCGCTTTTTGCTGGATAACCAAGTATCGATTGTTTTCTGTACACCCACTTATGCGATCCGTCTTGTCGAAGTTGCGACACAAGAAGGAATCAAATTGCAAAACTCCAGCGTGCGAGCGCTCATCGTAGCCGGAGAACCAGGCGGCAGTATTCCCGCGACACGGCAGCGAATTGAGACAGGCTGGGGAGCACGTGTGTTCGATCACAATGGCATGACCGAAACTGGGCCGTTGGGGTTTGAATGTATCGAGGCTCCTGGGGGTCTACATCTTTTGGAAGCCGCATGTTGGCCTGAAGTGATCGAACCGACTAGCGGTCGCGCTCTTGCACCGGGAGAAGAAGGCGAGCTGGTCATTACCAGTTTTCGCCGCGTGGCTAGTCCACTGATCCGCTATCGAACCGGTGACCTGGTTCGGATTGATCCGCAGCCCTGTGCGTGTGGCAGGGCACTAGTCCGGCTCGATGGCGGTATCCGCGGTCGAGTCGATGACATGCTGCTGATTCGCGGAAATAACGTTCACCCCTCGACGTTGCAGATGATTCTGCATCGTTTTGAGCAGGTGGCCGAGTATCTCATTGAGGTGGATACAAGGTCGGCGTTGACTTCGTTATGTGTTCGCGTCGAACCAACGCCTACTTACGATCGAGCCTTGTTGAAAGAGCAGCTGGAACAAACCTTGCGGAGCGAGTTGCTTTTCCGGGTGGAGGTGGAAATCGTCGAACCAGGTTCCTTAGCCCGTGCAGAAATGAAAGCCAAACGAGTCGTGCGAAAAAGCTGATCGTTCGGCTGTTTGTTCGAGGCTGGCTACAATAAAACAGCTGTGTTGCCGGTCGTCGTTTGTTACCTACCTGTGCGACCGGAGAGGCCTGCCCTGGATCCCCAATGAGAGTTAAACCATGCGTGTGAAGTTGACGGTACTGTTCATCCTGCTCGGCTGGACGGTAAGTGCCTCGGCCGGCAACTGGTCCTACTGGCGCGGCCCGGAGCAAAACGGTGTATCCCGCGAACGTGATCTCCCGGAAAAATGGGGACTGAAAGAGAACCTCATCTTCCGCACGGAAAAAGGGAGTATTACCACTCCTATTGTCCAAGATGGCCAGGTTTATTTGCTGGGCAAGACCGGCCAAGGCGAGACGCAACAGGAAACGGTCATGGCCTTTGATGCCGACACCGGCAAGCTAGTCTGGGAGAAGGCGTTTAATGTCTGGCACACAGACATTGTCGAGGATCGCATTGGGTTCACGCACATGGTCGGTGACCCAGAAACAGGCAACGTCTATGCCCATCTCACCTCCGGGTTGTTGATCTGTTTCGACAAAACAGGAAAGATCGTCTGGCAACACTCGCTCACCGAAGAGTTTGGCCGAATCACTGGCTACGGGGGCCGTGTTACGTCGCCGATCATCGATGAAGACAAACTCATCCTCAGCATGATTAACTCTTCCTGGGGAGAATTGACGGTTGGCAACACGCGCATGGTGGCTTTCGACAAGAAGACCGGCCAGGTCATCTGGTGGGGATCCGGAAACTATCGCGTTAAGGATACTTACTACTCCTCGCCTGTCGTTGCCGTGATCGGCGGACAGCGATTGATTCTGACCGGTGGCGGCGATGGTTGCATCCATGCCTTCCAGGTTCGCACAGGCAAGAAAGTTTGGAGCTACAAGTTTGAAGACGGCGGCGGGGCGGTGAACTGCTCACCCGTTGTCCAAGGCGATCGCATCTGGATCGGTCATGGCGAGGAGAACCTCGAAAACAGCACCCAGGGTCGAATCATCTGTCTTGATGCGGGAACCCTACAAAAAGGCGAACCGGTGTTGGTCTGGAAGTACGATGGAATCAAGGCCAAATTCGCGGCTCCCATTCTCCATGAAGGCCTGCTCTACATTTGCGACGATGCTGGAAAATTGTTCTGCTTTGACGCCGACAAGGGAGGCGAGCCGCTCTGGTCGTTCGCTTATGGCCGCAACACCAAAGGATCACCTGTTTGGGCCGACGGTAAAATCTACGTTTCCGAGGTAGATTCTCGCTTTCACATTCTCAAACCGTCTCGTTCGGGATGCGAACGTCTGCACTCGTTCCAGTTTCGCGGTAAGGGCTTTGCCCCCATCGAACTGCACGGCGCACCAGCTATCGTCAACGGTCGGATCTACTTCACGACCACAACGCATCTGTACTGCATCGGCAAGGCAGGTCATAACACACCGCCGGACAAAATTCCCCAGCCAATCAAAGAGCCGGACACGGTTGGTAAAGCGGCTTGGCTTCAGGTGGTGCCTGCCGATGTCACCATCCAGGCAGGAGAGAGCGTCTCGTTCCGTTGCTTCGCCTACGACGAGAACGGTCGACGTGTTGGTGAGGTGAAGCCTCAGTGGGAGAAAGGCGGCATGTTGCCTCCGGTATATCCGATTGGGTTAACGCCGCCCAAGCCAGCCGCCAAGCCGACTCCTCCGCCGATTCTCGAGGGTGAACTGTCCGGCAATACCTTCACTGCCGCCAAAGCTCCCTTCGGCCAATTCGGTCGAATCCTGGCCAAGACAGACGGGCTAAGCAATCATGCACGAGTTCGCGTGATCCCCTCGCTACCTTATGTACAGACTTTCGACAAACTCCCCGAGGGACGTACCCCAGCTGCTTGGGTCAACACGATGGCCAAGTTCAGTGTGGTCAAATTACCAGACGGCAACCAGGTGTTACGCAAGCGTAACGATAACGCTAGTCCGCTGGTCAATCGTGCTAATGCCTACATTGGCGATCCCTATATGAGTGATTACACGATCGAATGCGATGTCTACGGAACCAAAGTTCGTGACAAGGACATGCCTGACATGGGGATTGGAGCTTGTCGGTATACCTTCACGCTCCATGGAAATGATCGTGAGGTGCGATTGGGAACCTGGGACGCGCAGAAACGCATCGAAAAGAAGATGGAACTCGATTGGAAGCCGGAAACGTGGTATCGCCTGAAACTGATGGCAACGACGGCGAATGGCAAAGCAATCGTTAAGGGTAAGGTCTGGCCACGAGAAGAAAAAGAGCCGGACGCCTGGACCCTCGAACTAGAAGATCCGATCCCCAACAGCGAAGGAGCGCCACTGATCTATGGCTTTGCCAACGGCACGATCGACGCCAACAATCCAGGGCCAGAGATTTACTACGACAACCTGAAAATTACTCCCAACAAGATGAAGTAATTACCCGAGAAGGAAGATAGTAAATGTCCACGACTCCGACACTACGCCGTTGGCTGGCCATGACTGGGACTGGCATCGTTCTGGCCGGGATTTTTGCCGTACTGCTGTGGCAACGCGACTCGACTGCAACGATCTCGAAGACAAACGCCGCCGAGCTGGCCGCACGCATGCACGCTCTTTGGGGCGGTTCCGTCTCACGCAATCAGGTCAACTTGGTGGAGAAGAACATCGCCACCGACTGGGATGTCACGCCCGGCAAGGAGCGAAATATTCTCTGGTCGCAAAACCTGGGCAGTAAGGCTTACGGTGGACCGACGATCGGCAACGGTCGCATTTTCATTGGCACGAATAACAATCGGCCTCGCGACAAGTCAATCCGCGGTGACAAAGGCATCGTAATGTGTTTCCGCGAGTCGGACGGAGAGTATCTCTGGCAGATCGTTCACGATAAACTCGAAGCCGGTCGTGTTATGGACTGGCCCGAGGAGGGGATCTGCTCCGCGCCCGTGATCGAGGGAAATAAGATCTGGTATGTCTCTAATCGCTGCGAAGTGGTTTGCGCTCAAACAGATGATCCCAAACAGGCGAAAATTTTATGGAAGCTCGACATGATCAAGGATCTTGGCGTGTTTCCACACAATCTGGCGACCTGTTCGCCGCTGATCGTCGGCGATGTTCTGTTTGTCATCACCTCCAACGGTGTGGACGAGGGACACATCAACATTCCCGCTCCCAACGCACCGAGTTTTCTGGCTATCGACAAGCGCAATGGAAAAGTGCTGTGGCAGGATAAATCGCCGGGCCGCAACATCATGCACGGGCAATGGTCCAACCCCGTCTACGCCGTCGCCAACGGTAAGCCACAGATCATCTTTCCAGGTGGTGATGGATATATCTACTCGTTTGATCCCAAAAATGGCGAATTGAACTGGAAGTTCAGCTGCAATCCCCGCGGTGCGGTTTACCGCCTGGGCGCTGCCGGCACTAAGAACGATTTTGTCTGCACTCCAGTGGTGTACGAAAATCGACTCTACATCGGAGTTGGCCAAGATCCCGAGCACAAAAAAGGCGTTGGTCACATGTGGTGTATCGACATCACTAAACAGCCTACCAATGCCGACAAAGACGTCTCCCCGTGGAGCGATCCCAAAGATGAAGCACCGAATAAGTTCGATCCGAAAGATCCACGGAACAAAGATTCGGCTTTGGTTTGGCACTATGGAGGAAAGAATCCGGACGAGGAAGAAGGACGGGAATATCTCTTTGGACGTACTATGTCCACTGCCGCCGTTCACGATGGTCTCTGTTACGTCGCCGATTTTGATGGCTTCTTCTTCTGCTTCGATGCCAAGACAGGGGAGAAGTATTACGAGTATGAACTCGGAGGCCAGGACACTTGGTCGTCGCCGTACTGGGTCGATGGTCACATCTACATCGGCAACGAGGCTGGGGACATGCACATCTTCAAGCACGGCAAAAAGCCGGAACTCGTTCGCAAAATCTCGATGCGCGGCAAGATTCGGGCCACACCCGTAGCTGTGAATGGTGTGCTGTATGTGATGACGGAGAACCCCTGTAAAATTTACGCCATTAAGGCAAAGTGAGCTGCTACCGTTGATCGTGGATCGAGGGAGATAGTCGATGAATTGGATCCGCATTGTCAAAATACAAGGCCTACCACTGCTGGTGGGATTGCTTGCCGTCGCCTGCGAGCGGCCTACCGCGTCAGCGACTCTCCCCTCCTCGACGGCAAAAGGCCCACCGCACGCGACTGCACTCGTGGTGGAACTACCTGACACCAACGACGCCAAACCGATCGAGGTCCGCTCGAACGAAGTCGCCATGTTTGGCGGTTCGCCGTCGCGGAATCTCGTCAATCTGACCGAGAAAAACATCCTCGATGACTTCGCGATCGAAAAACGGCAGAATAACAAGGTGGTGCGGCCAGCGAAAAACGTCAAATGGGTTGCTGCTTTAGGTAACAAAGCATACGGCGGACCGGTCATCGCGGGGGGGCGTATCTTCGTGGGAACCAACAACGAGAAACCACGAGATCCGGCCATCAAAGGCGACAAGGGCGTCGTCATGTGCTTCCGCGAAAGCGATGGCAAATTTCTCTGGCAGCTTGTCCACGACAAGCTCGACAGCGAAGACGAGGATTATCCCAAAGAAGGAATCGCCTCGACTCCCTGCGTCGAGGGCAACCGACTGTACTACGTTTCCAACCGGTGCGAGTTCGTCTGTGCTGACGTTGCCGGCGATGAAGCCACAGGCAAGGGCAAGATTCTCTGGTCGCTGGACATGATTAAAGAGTTAGACGTTTATCCTTGCCAGCTTGCCAACTCTTCCCCGCTGATCGTCGGAGATCTGGTGATCGCGCTGACAGGCAATGGCGTGATTGCTGGCTCAGGCAAACTACCCAAGCCGAACGCTCCGGGCATTGTCGCGGTCAACAAGCTCACTGGAAAAGTGGTCTGGAGCAGTAACATCGCCGGTGACAAGGTCATTCGTGGGCAGTGGTCTAATCCGACAGCAGCGACGATCAATGGCGTGACACAGATCCTCTATGCGGGAGGCGACGGCTACATGTATGGACTCAACGCCAAAGATGGCTCGTTGCTGTGGAAATTCGACTGTAACCCCAAATCGGCCAAACCGTATCGCCCTGGAGGCGGCGGGGAGCAGTGTTTCATCATCGCCACTCCGGTGGTGTACGACAACAAGTGTTACATCGCCGTTGGTCAGGAACCGGAAGATGGTACCGGTGTCGGTCATCTCTGGTGCATCGACATCACCAAAAAACCCACGAACAAAGAGCTAGATCTGTCTCCCGTTAACGACAACTTCGATCCGAAAGCTCCCGTAAATAAGGATTCGGGATTGGTCTGGCATCACGGTGGACTGGTGATGCCGCGTCCCAAGGATGACAGTCGAGAATATGTCTTTAGCCGCACCATGAGTACCGTGGCGATTTATGATGACGTGGTCTATGCAGCAGAACTGACCGGATATCTGCAGGCCCTGGACGCCAAGACAGGGGAAAAACTCTGGGAACACGATTTTCAGGAAGGAACCTGGTGTTCGCCCTACTATGTGGATGGAAAGGTATTCATCGGCACGGATGCAGGCGACTTGTATATCTTCAAAGCCGGTCGGACCTACTCCGAACCGAAGAAGATTCCGATCGGTCCTCCGATCAAGGTGCCGCCTGTGGCCGCTAACGGAGTTCTTTACGTGAACTCTGGAACCAATCTGTACGCCATCGCTAAGTGAGTTCTAGGAATCGAGGCAGACCGTGACAGCGACAGCATCCGCGGAGCAAATCAAACAGGCCAAGGACAAACTCGACGCTCATGTTCGTGAGATCGTTCGTTGGCATTTCGATCCAGAGACAGGCACGCCCTTTTGGCTGGAAAAGGCCAACTCGTTCAAGTTCAATCCTCTCAAGGATGTGAACTGTTTTGAAGATCTGACTCTCTTCGGTCACTTCGAGGACGATTGGTTGCGAGGTGGTCCCGTCAATCGGTGGATTCCGAAAGGATTGGCCCACAAACCGTGGTATGTCTTTGAGACAGGCGGAACGACGGGCATCCCCAAGAGTCGCGTCGTCTCCGACGATTTCCGCATCGACTACGAGATGTTCAGTGAGACGTTACCCGACGAATTCTTCCCCAAGAAGAGCAACTGGTTAATGCTGGGGCCATCGGGGCCACGCCGCCTTCGCTTAGCGGTGGAGCATCTGGCTCAGTATCGAGGCGGTATCAGTTTCTGTGTCGATCTCGACCCGCGCTGGGTGATCAAGCTAATCAAAAAAGGCTGGATGGAGCATCTGAAAGCCTACCAGGATCACGTCATTGATCAAGCCATGACGATTCTGTCCGCAGGTCACGACATCAAGTGTATGTTCACTACGCCCAAATTACTGGATGCGTTGGCCCAGCGTTTAGAGTCGCAAGGTTCAAGCATCAAGAAAGTGGGTATCACCGGGATCTTCTGTGGCGGCACTGAAATGACGTCGCAGTGGATTCGCTTCACCATCGAAGAGTATCTTGGCCCCGGAGTCTACATCGCGCCGACGTATGGCAACACGCTGATGGGACTGGCCGCATCAGACATGCCGACGGCAAAAGATAATTACAAAATCGCCTACTACGCTCCTGAACCGCGTGCCGTGGTCCAAGTGGTGGATTTCAACAACTACGAAAAAACAGTCGAGTATGGTCAGGAAGGCCGAGTTATGCTGACCACGTTGACCAAGGAATTCTTTGTACCTCGATTTATGGAACGCGATGAAGGTGTGCGCGAACTACCTTCGGCCAAATATCCCTGGGATGGCGTCTCAGGAGTTAAACCGTTCCGCGAATTCGCCGCCACCACGACTGTTGGGGTCTACTAACCATCCTCCGAATTGGAGTTTCACCATGATTCACATCCCCATTCTTCGCTGGGGCGAACCTTATACAAGCTTAGAGACCGACAAAGTCGTACATTTCGACACTGGCGAGGTGCTAGCCGAGGTCAGTCGAGCCAACGCCTCGTTAGTCTCGCGAGACATGCGGCACGCTCAGCGTGCCCGAGATGTCCTCCGCGAAATACCGATTAAAGAGGTCCTGCAACGAGTCAAAAAGGCGGCGGATCTCTACACCGATGCGACGCTACCGCTGGGTGATGGCAAGCAGTCGCCTGAGGATTTTGTGCGAATGCAGTCAGCCACGACTGGCTTGCCAGAACACATGTGCCGGTTCAACATGAAGAAAAACCACTTCGTGTTGTCCAACATGGAGAAAATCCTCGATTCGCTGACCCGTGGTCTGGATCTGGAGATACTCTCGCGGGGTTGGGGAGTTGAATCACGAGGGGTGCCCGTCAGTTACCAAGCTCAATCCCCTGTGTTGGGCATGGTACTACCGAGCAACTCGCCGGGGGTTCACACGCTCTGGCTGCCGATTATTCCCATGCAAATCGGTTTGGTACTCAAACCTGGTCCTCAGGAACCGTGGACGCCTTATCGGATGACTCAGGCGTTTATCAGCGCTGGAATCCCCAAGGAAGCCATCGCCATCTATCCGGGCTTAGGCGATGTTGGAGCGGCTGTGCTGAAGGACTGTCCACGAAGCCTGATCTTTGGCGGCACGGCCACGGTTGAACAGTACAAGGGTAATCCGCGCGTGCAGGCTCATGGCCCGGGCTTCAGCAAGATTGTACTCGCCGACGACGTGGTCGATAATTGGCCGAAATATCTCGATTTGATGTGCGACAGTGTGTTCGTCAACTCCGGTCGAGGCTGCATCAACTGCTCGGGAATCTGGGCGTCGCGACACACCAAGGAAATCGCCGCCGCCCTCGCCGAGCGACTCGGTCCCGTGGAGCCTCTTCCGCCGAACGATCCCAAGGCCGGACTCGCCGCCTTTACCGTCCTGGGTCAAGCCGATGGAGTCTGGGCCGACATCGAACGCGATCTGAAATCTCCTGGTTCTACACATGTAACCGCGAAGTACGGCGACCGGTTGGTGAAGCGCGAGCGTTGTGCCTATCTTCGTCCCACGGTGGTGCATTGCGCCTCGCCCGAAGAGCCAATCGCCAAAAAGGAGTACATGTTTCCCTTCGTAACCGTGGTGGAATGCCCGGAAGCGAAAATCCTGGAAGCGATCGGCCCGACGCTGGTTTGCTCGGTTATTACGGAAAATGCCAAGCTGCAACGTCAGTTTCTCGATGCGACGCACATCGATCGGTTGAACCTCGGCCCTATCCCGACGATTCAACTGAATTGGCTGCAACCGCATGAAGGCAACATCGTGGACTTTCTCTTCCGTGCTCGGGCGTTTCAATTTGAAGGTCCGGTTCACGCTTGAGCGAGTCCGTGTTATCATGAAAGTCTCCAACCGCGTCAGCAGAACGGCATCTCTGACGCGGCAACGTTGACCCCCAGTAACTCCTTCAATCCTGCCCGGGGACGGATGGAACTTGCATGAAACGGACTCCCCACGCTATTACTTCGAGTCGTAAACCGACCAGTTCATCTCTGGCTGAGTTTGATTTTTTTCCGCTCACCAGAGTCGTCTTTGGTGCGGGTAGTTTGTCTCGACTAGGAGAACTGGTCCGTGAATACGGTGGGACTCGGGTTTTGCTCGTCACCGATCCGGGGTTAAAGGCCGCTGGACATCCGCTCCGCGCTCAGAGGCGAATCGAAGCGGCTGGAGTGGCCTGTTTTGTGTTCGATGGGGTGGAGGAAAATCCGACCACCAAACATGTTCGCGAAGCCCTGGATTTTGCTCGTGCCTGCCGTGTTGATTTCATCGTCGCAGTAGGCGGTGGCAGCTCCATGGATTGCGCCAAGGGAGTTAACTTCCTGCTAACCAACGGCGGGTCGATGTCGGATTACAAAGGTTTCGGCAAAGCCTGTAAGCCAATGTTACCTTCGATCGGAGTGCCGACCACAGCGGGGACCGGTAGCGAGGCACAATCCTACGCGCTGATTGCCGACGAGAAAACCCATCTGAAAATGGCCTGCGGCGATCGTAAAGCCGCCTTCAAAGTGTCTATTTTAGATCCCGAATTAACCATTTCACAGCCAGAACGAGTCACCGCCGTCACAGGGATGGATGCCCTGACTCACGCGGTGGAGTCGTTCGTTTGCACGCGACGCAACCCCATGTCGCAGATGCTCTCGCGAGAAGCCTGGCGATTGTTGGAAAGCAACTTCGAGCGCGTGCTTCGTTGCCCAGATGATTTAGAAGCACGCGGCAAGATGCAACTGGGGGCTAATCTCGCGGGCATGGCCATCGAAAACGCCATGCTCGGAGCAGCCCATGCCTGCGCCAACCCCTTAACGGCACATTACGGCATCACTCACGGCATCGCCGTCGGAATTCTTTTGCCCCATGTTATCCGTTTCAACACCGAAGCAGTTGGCGCTCTTTATTCGGATCTGGCTCATGAAGTTGGTCTTGTTAATGGGGATACTAGCGTAGCTGGGGAAGTAGTTGCCCGCCGCGTGGCCCAACTTCTCGACGCCGCCGAGTTGCCGACCCGCCTACGCGATTGTGGTGTCAGTCCGGGGATCTTTCCTGTGCTGGCCGACGAAGCTGCTCAACAGTGGACCGGAAAATTTAATCCCCGACCTGTTAGTGAGACTGAGTTGCATTCCCTTTACGAATCTGCCTACTGAGCGATCTGGAGATTCGCACTTATGCATCAACTCTCCTTAGCGTTTCTCCTCGTGCCATTGCTATTACTCGCCAATACTGCCCAAATGGCAGAATGGCCTCTGTTTCGTGGTAATCCGCAGCAGACCGGAGTTGCTAAGTCGAACCTACCCGACAAACTGGATGTTCTTTGGCAATTCAAGACTGAAGATGCAATCGAAAACGCGGTCGCCGTCGCCGGTGGTCAAGTGTTCGTCGGGTCATGGGATGAACATCTCTACGCGCTCGATTTCACAACGGGCAAGTTGCTTTGGAAGCAAAAACTCGGCCCTATCAAGGCCGCACCAGTCACTCGCGATGGCCTAGTCTTCGTAGGGGATCTCGACGGAAAGTTCTACTGCCTTGAGGCACGAAACGGATCGAAGAAGTGGACCTACGAGGCCAACAGTGAAGTCAGCGGCGCGAATTTCTATCAGGATGTAATTCTCTTTTCTAGCCACGATGAATACCTCTATTGTCTAAATTCAGCGGGCAAACTGTTGTGGAAATTCCATGCCGAGGGACCGATTCATGGAACTCCCTCGGTGGCCGATGGAAAAACTTTTCTCGTCGGTTGCGATAGTCACATGCGTGTCATCGATATTGCCACGGGAAAGGAAGTCTCTTCGGTGAATGACGTCGGCGAATCGGTCGTAACGGCTGGAGTCGTCGATCATTTGCTGTACATGGGATCGATGCGAAATGATGTCAAGGCGATCGACTGGAAGAAGAGTGAGATTGTTTGGACCTACAAACCCGGTCGTGGTGCCCAACAGTTCGCCTCGTCGCCTGCCGTGACTGACAAGTACATCTTGATCGGCAGTCGAGACAACAAACTGCACTGTCTCGATCGTGCGAAAGGCACCAGCCATTGGGTGTTTCCCACGGGAAACAAGGTCGATTCCAGCCCAGTCGTGGCTGGCACGCGAGTGGTGTTTGGCTCTCAAGATGACAAGCTCTACATCTTGGATCTGGAATCGGGAAAAAGTATTCAAGTTGTTCCCCTGGATGGTCCCATCAGCGCTTCGCCCGTTGTAGTCGATGGAAAAGTGTTAATCGGCACCCAAAAAGGTACGCTCTACTGTCTGGGGTCCAAGTCGTGAAACAGTCGGCACCGTCGAACCCTCGGGGTGGGGGCGGGTTGAATCTGCTTATCGCCGACGATGATCCCATCTCTCGACGGTTGCTGGAACGCACATTGCAACTCTGGGGCTACAACGTCACAACGGCCCGGGATGGCGACGAGGCTTGGAAATTGTTTCAGGAGCGCGATTTCCCCCTGGTGATTACCGACTGGATCATGCCGGGTATGGATGGTCTGGAGCTAGTTCGTCGTGTCCGGACTATGCCCCGCCCTGGATACGTCTTCATCATCCTGCTCGCGGCCGCTTCGTTACGACGAGAGATCGTCGAGGGACTGGCCGCCGGGGCCGACGACTTTGTCAGTAAACCGTTCGACCGCGATGAACTCCGAGCCAGGCTGCGCGTGGGGGAACGGATTATTCGGCTGGAACAGACTCTTGTCGATAAAAATCGGGTGCTGTCGCTTCGCAACGCCGAAATGGAAGAGGATCTCCGCATGGCCTGCGAGGTGCAGCAAGCACTTCTACCACAGGGATACCCCAGCTTTCCGCCCGAGGTTCCCCCGGAACGAAGCCTGTTAAGATTTTGCGAACGCTATCGCCCCAATGGTGCGGTGGGAGGTGATTTCTTCGACGTTTTGTCGATCTCTCCAACCTGTGGCGGAATCTTCATCTGTGATGTGATGGGACACGGCGTGCGTGCGGCTCTGGTGGCGGCAATGGTACGAGCGCTATTAGAAGGATTACACGGTTCCGCCCGCGAACCTGGTCTGTTGTTGGCCGAGATGAACCGAGACTTGTTGAGCATCTTCGGAGCCGCCGCCGTGCCAGTATTTCTGACCGCGTTCTACTGCACCCTCGACACCAGTTCGGGCAAGTTGACCTACGCCAACGCCGGTCATCCCGCTCCTCTGATCGTCCGAAAACACCATCAAGAGGTCTCCTATCTCCCTCATCCAGGTGGGGTTCCAGGAGCGCCTCTGGGCGTGAAAGAGCAAACAAGCTATCTGACTTCACAGATGTTCTTGGGGCGAGGCGACCGACTACTATTGTTCACCGACGGTTTATTCGAGGTGCTCGGTGCTGATCAGGAACCGTTCGGCGCGGAGCAACTTCGCCAGGCGGTCCAACGGCGAAGCCATCTCCCCACCGGCGCACTATTCGACGATCTCCTCACTGAGGTCGTGCGCTATTCCGCTGGTCGTGGGTTCGCCGATGACGTCTGTCTCTTGGGCGTCGAGCTGGTTGAGTTAAAATCCAGCTTGTAGCGCTTAAGGATGCGGCACCATGTAAGTGAACGGAACAACGTATGCTTGCAACATGGTCATGGCTCCGACCACACAAGCAAGAAAGATACTGTGCCAGATCACCGCTTTGAAGATGTCTGCCTCGCGACCTAATTGATGGGTAGCCGCCGTCGCCACGACGATGCTTTGGGCATCGATCATCTTGCCCATCACCCCGCCTGTACTGTTGGAAGCACAGATCAGAATCTGAGCCTGTCCCAAATCAAGATGTTGAAAGACGCCGGTTTCATGCACTTTGGTCGCGGTGATCTGTTGCAGTGAACCAAACAGAGCGTTACTACCGGCATCCGTTCCAGTCAGGAATACACCGAGCCAGCCCAGAATCGGCGCGAAGAAGGGATAGAGCATGCCAGCTCCGGCAAAGGCGACTCCGAGCGTCGCATCCATGCCTGAGTATCGAGTGACATAACTGAGACCAAGCATGAAAGCAATCGTTGGGATTGGAATCTTCATCTGAATCACAGTGCGCTTGAAGACTGTGGCGATTTGTGTTGGCGTCATGCGTAATAACACCATCGACACCAACGCGGCGAGAAAAACTGCCGACCCTGGCGCGGTGACCCAAGCGAAGTTGTAGTAGGCATTCTCCTTATCTTCTTTTTTGCCCTCAGCGAGAAGGTCTGCATCCCGCTGAACCTGCTGATGCAAAAATGGAACCGGAATCAAATAGTTCGTTTGCAACGGCCCTAGGTGAACAAACGGCTTACTAGGATTAGCTGGCTCTTGCTGGCGCACAAGGCCCGTGAGCATCAGAAACAGCGACATCAGAGCATAAGGCATCCAGGCGATAGCGATAGAGCGCGGTGTGAGCGGCTCCTGTGCTCCAGAGGGTTGCTCGGCAAGCAACGCTTTGGCCGCTGCCGCCTCCGCGGCGTGGGCACCGCTTGCCTCGGAGGAATTCGAGGCCGGACTGGTGGTAACCGCGTTGTAATGCCATTCGTTTTTCGGACGCCAGTAACGCAAAAAGATCGCGGTGACAACGAGCGAGAAAATCCCCCCTCCAATATCCGTCATTGGCCAGAGAACCAGACTCGGATGCCAAGTATGAGCCGTGGCGAAGCCGTACTGAAAGAGGGCAAACGAGCCACCTGAGACCAACAGTGCTGGCCAGACCTCCCAGGTCTGCTTCCAGTTACACATGCAGCGAATCATGTAGAGCGGCACAATCAGCGACAAAAAGGGGAGCTGATGTCCTGCCATCACAGACAGTGTCTTCACGGGAAGATCATTCGTCACACCTTCGAGTGTGATCAGCGGCGTCCCCAGCCCACCGTATGCTACCGGGGAAGTATTGGCGATCAAGCACAGCACCGCCGCGAGAAACGGATCAAACCCCAAGCCGACCATGATCGCTCCGCAAATGGCAACGGGAGTACCTCCGCCAGCCGCACCTTCGAGGAATGCTCCGAAGGCAAAAGCGATGAGAATGGCTTGGATGCGAGCATCTGCCGACAGCCCAGCCACCGAGCGTCGAACAATGTCGAACTTGCCAGTCGTGACTGTGATGTTGTAGAGCAACATCGCGTTGAAGATGGTCCAACCGACCGGCAACAGACCAAACGCCGCACCGTATAGAAACGACATGCCGGCAGAAGCCACAGGCATGCGATAGACCGTGACTGAGACGAGCAAGGCCACGACACTGGCCGCTGCTCCGGCCTTAGGGGCCAACCAGCGACGAGGTACCAGCAGATAGAACAACACTAACACCGGCAGAGCTGCGAAAAAGGTCGAGACCACAGAACTGAAGGGAATCAAGTCGTACAGCGGATCTAGTTGCTGTTGATGGATGGCCCAGAGCATGGAGGGAGAGTCCTCACGGCAATTGGGTAGGTTCAGCGGATTTTGTTGTTGTCACGTCAGGTTACAAGTATCGCTTCGCCGAGAAAAAGCGAGTTCCTTGCCTGACTGGTTGGTGTTTCCTCGGTATGATGGCACCTGATCTGTGGTCGGTCCCTTGAACTCTCTTTGCCTGCTTAGAGAAGATCGTGCAGTTTCGTTTCGAGCCTCCGCCCTATCGCGACTCGGTGTTGGCCAACCTCGACCCACGTTGGCGTTTGCTGAGCCTATTGCTGGTTTTGCTGACGGTCATCGTCGTGCAAACCCTTTTCGCTTCACTGCTGTGCTTGCTCCTGGGAGTGTATCTGACTTGGCTGGCTCGTACTCCCTGGTCCTGGTTGCGCGGTCGCTTGGTTATGATCTCAATTCTCCTGGGCTGTTTCGCAGGGCCACTCGCCTTGCTTGCACCAGAAGGAAGTTTCCTGGCTTTGCGACTTGTGGTCAAGGGATTGGCCATGTTCGGGTTGGTCGGTGTGTCCCTTGTGACTGCTCCATTCCACGTCACCCTACAAGCCGCTCATCGCCTTTGGATTCCTGGCTTGTTGATCCAACTGACTTTGCTGAGCTATCGCTATCTGTTTGTTCTCAGCGAGGAACTCACTCGTTTGCGTGTGGCTCTGCGAACACGCGCGTTTCGCAATCGCGCTAATCTACATTCCTACCGAACCGTCGCTGCGGCTTCAGGCACGTTGCTGGTGCGCGGCGTGGAACGAGCAGAACGAGTCGCTGCTGCCATGCGAAGCCGCGGCTTTGACGGACGCTATCGCTCCTTGACCAACTTCTCGACTCGATGGCCTGATGTCGCAGCGTTCGGACTCTCGCTACTATTCTGTATTTTGACGATAACCCTGGACATTCTATTACGGAGTTAAACGACCGATTGTGCCCAATTTGCAGCTAGAGGTTCGCGATCTTTGTTTTCGCTATCCAGATGGTCGACCGGCCCTACAGGGGGTCACTTTCACCGTCGGACCGGGGGAGAGCGTCGGCCTCGTCGGTGCCAACGGTGCAGGTAAAACCAGTCTGTTTCTCTGTTTGACAGGGGTGCTGCTACCGACTTCGGGGACAGTTCAAGTGGCGGGTTTAGACGTACAACAACCCGCCCAGCGAAAATTGTTATCTCGTTCCATCGGGATTGTCTTTCAAGACAGCGACGATCAACTATTCAGCCCAACCGTTCGCGACGACGTGGCCTTTGGTCCGCTTAATCTTGGTCTTTGTGAAGCCGAAGTGCGACAATGTATCGCTGAGGCACTTGCTCAGGTTGGCATGACGGGCTATGAGGATTGCGCACCGTTCCACCTATCCGGCGGAGAGAAACGTCGAGTCGCCCTAGCTGGAGTGCTGGCCATGCGACCGGAGATTTTGTTACTTGATGAACCGTCGATGTTTCTCGATCCACGCGGTCGTCGAGAATTGATTGCCCTGCTGAATCAACTGGAGCGAACGAAGGTGATCGCCTCACACGATTTGGACTTAGTCGTCCAGACCTGTTCGCGCGTCCTGATATTGCATCAGGGACAGATCGTCGGTGATGGCGAAACGGGAACGCTGCTGGCCGACGAGGAACTAATGGAGCGTTATGACCTCGAAGTACCGTGGAGCCTTCGCAGGTGATCGCCCCCCTAGCTCCTAATGGAATCGGAACTCGTTGCTCGCTAGTCTGATTGACCTGACAGGACGCGAGGAAGTCGCTAGAATAGATCGCTATTGACGATTCTACGCTCTCGATGTGAGATAGAAGCGATGGAGACCGAGCGTGGGAACTGGACAAGCATGAACCCCAACGGGATTCGACGCAACTTGGCCACCAATGATCGCCCCAAACGAGGCGTACCGGAAGGGCTTTGGCGACAGTGCCCCCAGTGCAAGTCAACGATTTTTACTAAGGAAGCCGCCGCTCGCTTTAATGTCTGCCCAGAATGTGACTATCACTTCTACCTTCCGGCCAAAGAACGCATTCAGCAACTCCTGGATCAGGACAGTTTCGAGGAATGGTTCACGGAGCTACGACCAACTGATCCGTTGGGATTCAAAGATCATCGCGAATACTCCAAGCGCCTGATTTCTGAACAGGCCAAAACAGGGATGCACGATGCCGCTGTGGTCGGCAAAGGATTCATCCGCGGCCGTCCCGTCGTTTTGGGAGTGACCGATTTCGCGTTTATGGCGGGCAGCATGGGTAGTGTCGTCGGCGAGAAGTTAACACGCGCCATCGAAGAGGCCATTCGTCTGAAACTGCCGTTGATCTTTGTCTCAGGCTCCGGCGGTGGGGCACGCATGCAGGAGGGAATTCTCTCGCTGATGCAGATGGCCAAGGTGTCGGCGGCATTGGCTCGCTATGATTCGGCAGGCGGGCTATACATCTCGATCTTGACCAATCCAACCATGGGCGGTGTCGCTGCTAGCTGGGCAGGACTGGGCGACGTGATCCTCGCCGAACCGGGAGCGTTGATCGGCTTCGCCGGCAAACGGACCATTTGGAACACGGTCCGACTCGAACTGCCCAAAGGTTTTCAGACTAGTGAGTTCTTACTTCAGCACGGGTTGATTGATCGTATTGTCCCCAGGAAAGATCTGCGGACCGAATTAGCTCGGATCGTAGATTATTGTGAGCGGCAGAGACGTCGCGCTCCCTGTTCAGTCGACGACCACGGGAACAGAACCAGTGAGCCTTTCCAGCTTTTTTAAGAAGCTCTTTAGTTCCAAACCAAAGAGCAATCTGCCAGTCATCAACCTGAAAAATCGTTTTGATCTGCTCAACCGCACAGGGCAGGGGAGCATGTCGCGTGTCTGGCGTGCCCGAGACCGATCGACTGGCCGAATTGTCTGTCTCAAACTGCTCGACAAAGTCAAGACAGCTCAATTCGAGGCTCGCTTTCCAGGGTTGAACAAGCCCAAAGAAGGCACCATTTGCATGTTACTGCGGCATCCTAATATTGTGCAAACCTACGAATTTGGCCTTACCACCGAGGGAGAATACTACCTCGTGATGGAACTCATTGAAGGCATGGGACTGAATTTCTTAGTGGAGACAAAAAGCCCACAGCTGGAAGGCAATCGCATCAACTACCTGACTCAAATTGCCGACGCTTTAGAATACTTGCACAATCAAGGATTCCTCCATCGCGACATCTGTCCGCGAAACATCATGGTCAACGGTGAAGGCGTCATCAAACTGATCGATTTCGGCCTGACTATTCCAAACCGTCCGGAATTCTGCAAGCCTGGGAACCGAACTGGCACGCCCAACTATCTCGCCCCAGAACTCATTCGCCGCGTCACCACTGATCATCGCGTGGATATGTTCGCTCTGGGCGTGACCGCCTATGAACTCTTCTGCTACAACTTGCCGTGGGAAAAAACCGAATCACTGCAAACCTTACTCAGCCACATGAACCGAGCCGGTAACGACCCGCGCGAGCATCGCAAAGATCTCGATGAACGAACGGCCAAATTCCTCATCAAGGCCATCGAACGCGACCCAGCCAAGCGATTCCAAACTCCTGCCGAATTTAAAGAGGCCTTACAACGACTCCCGGATCACTGGTGAAATCTGCAAGATTGCCGATGGACACACCCTAGTTGCCTGTGCTAAATTAGGGCCATCCTACCAGCCGAACTCAGTACTCGATTTCCGATCCTCAATCGAGCCAGTCGGCTTTCACCAGCCAAGAGGAGGCCCTCATGTTTCGTCTCCATCTCGGACGTACCTCCGGTTACTGCGATGGTCTGTCCCGACGAAGTTTCCTACAACTCGGCGTGGCCGGTATGGCCAGCGTTGGATTGCCAGCCTTACTCCAAGCCAAGGCCAACAGTTCCACCAAGAAGAACACTTCCGTTATTCTGATCTGGCTCGACGGCGGACCAGGTCACATGGATATGTACGACATGAAACCTGACGCTCCGGCGGAGTATCGCGGCATCTGGAAGCCGATTAAAACTAAAGTTCCCGGCTTGGACCTCACTGAGTTGTACCCCAAACAAGCGAAAATCACCGATAAATTCTCCATTGTTCGCTCACTCCATCACAACACCGGCGACCACTTCGCAGGTGGCCATCGCATGTTGACTGCTCAAGACATGGGGGTCTCCGGAGCGAATACCGCGGGTAAATTTCCCTCGATTGGCTCGATCGTGAATCGGGAAGTCGGTTCACGTCGCCGCGGTATCCCGGGCTACGTTGCCATTCCTTACGGAATGAGTATTGGGCTTCGCCCCGGTTACTTTGGCGGGCACTTCCTTGGCGCGCAACATAACCCATTTGAGACCGTTAATGATGCCAATTCTCCGAACTTCAACGTTAACAACCTCAACCTCGCCCAGGGGTTAACCATTGATCGGCTGGATGATCGACGCTCGTTGGTCAAACATTTTGACACGGTTCGCCGAGAGATCGATCAACTCCCGGAATCTCGGGCGATGGACCGCTTCTCCGCCGAAGCCTACGAGTTTGTTTCTGGTCCCTTGGCACGAAAAGCCTTCGACATTCACAAGGAGGACGCTCGCCTACGCGATCGCTATGGCCGCAATAGTTGGGGACAAAGCACGTTGTTGGCTCGTCGTCTCGTCGAAGCTGGCTCGACCTTCGTCACCGTTCATCTAGGCGGCTGGGATCATCACTGGGATTTACAGAAGGGTTATGAGCGTCTATTGCCCCAGGTCGATGCCTTGGTCGCCACCTTGTTCAGCGACCTCGACGATCGCGGAATGCTAGATTCGACTCTAGTGGTACTTTGCGGTGAGTTTTCGCGAACCCCCAAGATGAACGATGGAGGTAATGGCGGACCTCCAGGCAGTATGGGCACTCCGGGTCGAGATCACTGGGGAGAGGCGATGTTCTGCTTACTCGGCGGCGGCGGGGTCAAGGGGGGGCAGGTGATCGGTTCGACGGATCGCCTTGGCTTGCGTCCCACCTCGCGACCGCTGAAGCCGTGTCACATTCATGCCACGATTTACGAAGTCCTCGGGATCGATCCCAAGCTACACTTGCTTGATCCAACGGGACGGCCCGTACCCGTACTCGAAGAGCCAGAGCCTATTCACGAACTGTTATAAGTAGCCCCATCGAAGTTCCAGCCAGAGGCGATCGAATATCGGTCGCCTCTGGTACATTTCTCGCTGCTTCTGTCGAATTGCCGTTGTTCCGTTCGTCCAATTCTGCTTTTATGTTCCAACTTCACTAGAAGGCGCCACGGCTGCACATCAGTCCACTTCAATCGGGATAGATGGCCATGAACATGCCGATGCAACTGCTGACGGAACGCATGCGACAAAGCGGAATTATCCGCTTCATCGAGTACTTTGCCTCGTTATTCCCTGATGCCCGCCTTCATTTGAAAGATCTGGTCGTCGAGGAGATCGGCCCCGGTCGTCGCATGCGAATTGCCGGCAAAGAAGTGGTCAATTTCGGTTCGGATAGTTTTCTGGGCCTGGATCAGGACGAGCGAGTCAAGGCAGCCGTTCGACGAGGACTGGATCGTTGGGGGACACACAACGGAGCGTCTCGGGCTTTCTCTAGCGTGCAATCCAATCTGGAAGCGGAAGAAAAACTCGCGCGATGGTTGGGGACCGAGGCGACTTTGATCTTTCCGTCCGTCACTTTAGCCAATCTTGGCGCTTTGCCTGGCTTGGTCGGCAAGCAAGATCTTCTCATCGTCGACGAACAAGCGCACAATTCCATCCAGGAGGGGGCGCGCATCGCTAAAGCAAATGGCGTTCAAGTCGTCTCGTTCTCGCACTGTGATCCGAAAGCACTACTCGAGGCGTTCGATCAGGTCAATAAATATCGCGTTGCTGTTGTCGCGATCGATGGTGTCTACAGCATGTCTGGCGAATTGCCTCCGTTGCGCGAATTGAACGACATCTGCTTACAGCGTAAAGCGGTCTTGTATGTAGACGATGCTCACGGCACTGGAGTAATCGGCAAGCAAGGCCGGGGTACTGTACTGGATGCACTAGGAGATTACTCCAATACTCTGGTCGTGGGTTCTCTCTCGAAAGGATTTTCCTGCGCCGGGGCCTTCGTCGGTTGCACCAACGAGATGAAACAACTTCTGAAGATGCGCTCGAACACGTTCATCTTTGGTGGTCCTGTAGTTCCTCCGTATCTCGATGCCATCTGTCAAGTTTGTGACATTCTCATGTCCTCCGAGTTCGAGCAACTCCTTGGTCGACTTCACGCTAACCTGACTCATTTGAGAACCGGCTTATCTCAATTAGGATTAGTAGTGCAGGGTGGCATCACACCAATTCTGTCCGTGTTGGTAGGCAACGAGGAAGAAACGCTCAAGAGCGGTAGCTTTCTCTTCGATCAGGGCTACTATGTGCAATCAGTCACTTTTCCAGCCGTGCCCTATCATGCCGGGGTGCTACGGATTCAAGTGAACGCCAACCATACGATTGAGCAGATCGAAGGCTTAATCGAAACTATCAGAAAGCTCTCACGCTCGATTGCACTTCCCCGAGCAATCGACCAAGCTCGCGCAGCTTGAGTCTCGACTAATCAGCAATCATCGACCGTGAGTATGAAAAAACTCGCGGTCGATTGCATTTGGACACTTGTCTGTCAACACGCAGACGATTACGGTACGAATCGACGCTTTATCTTCATTGGGGAGTCTGATCATGAGTCAGCGAAGTGTCTATTTGAGCGGGGGAGCAGGCCTGCTGGTGGTCGCGTTCCTTGGTACGCCTGGGAATTCGAGCAGTCAGCAGGTCGAGGTTCGTGTCGAACTGCAGCCTCTGGCGGCCCAGGCCACGCGCGTGACCGAAGCATTGGATCGGCTCGGAACACCACTGACTAATGCTGAGCGCGAGACGCTGAAGAAAGCCAAGGCCAACCCTAACTCTGCTGAAGCAGTTGCTGACATTCAGCGGGTTCTGGATCAGCACTGTCTAGCTACGGTACGACTTCGTTCGGAAAAGAATTCCTCGAAACTACAAGTGGAGCGTGGCATCAAGCCCCCGCAATTGGCCGAGCAAGGTTGGCGAGTGTTTCTGGTCAAGGTCATCAATCCACAGGGCCTCTCGAATCTACGGCTCCAAGCTACAAGCCCCAATGCCGCTCCCTTAACTCGTCGATCTACTTCCCGACCTGATCCCACTGTTATCTCGGTGGGAGAAGTGCAAAACCGCTTCCTCGACCTGGTCATGTTCGACGAACAACCAATGGTAGCCCGATTGTCGGGGTTGGAAATCGAGTATCGCATTCTGTCGATCTACTGTCGCGATTCCGGTCGCAAACAAGCCTCGATTGGCTTCCAACTAATCGGCCCTGAGCGACAAACAACGACCAGTGAACTACTCGACTTTACCTTTGAAAGCACTCCCGCGGTACTGGTGAAGATTCGTCTGAAGGATTTCGATGGGCAGAGCCAGCGCCACGGGCGACCCGTAATAGGGTCGTTTATCTTCCGTGATGAGCAAGGACGTGTGTATCCTTCGCCAACTCGGCGATTGGCTCCCGACTTTAACTTCCATTTTCAGGTCTACCGAGCCGACGGCGAGACAATCGCCTTACAACCCGGGAAGTATACGGTTTCCTGGACGCGCGGACCGGAGTATCTCTACAAAACGCGAACAATTACTGTTCCGGACTCCAAGACACACACGGAGACGTTTGAGCTGGAACGCTGGGTGCATCCCGCGAAAAAGGGCTGGTACTCCGGCGATCATCACATTCACGCTGCGGGCTGCTCGCATTACGAGAGTCCCACAGAAGGAGTCACTCCCGAAGATATGATGCGACACCTCCTCGGTGAGGATCTCAACGTTGGTTGCTGTCTCTCCTGGGGGCCTTGTTGGTATCACCAGAAACGCTACTTCACCGGCAAAGATCACCAGCTTTCGACCCCCGAAAACATCCTGCATTACGACGTCGAGGTCAGCGGTTTTCCTTCCAGTCACTGTGGTCATATCTGCTTATTAAGATTGAAAGAGCAGGATTATCCGGGAACACGAGTCATCGAAGAATGGCCCTCCTGGGATTTGCCCATCTTCAAGTGGGCCAAAAAGCAAGGTGCGGTCATCGGTTTTGCTCATTCCGGCTGGGGACTCGATGTCGGAGCAACTCGCGAACTCCCCAATTACCTGATTCCACCCATGTCCGGCATCGGTGCTAACGAATATCTCGTGGACCTTGCTCACGATCATTGCGACTTCATCTCCACTGTGGACACTCCATCGATCTGGGAGTTGAACATCTGGTACCACACGTTGAATTGTGGCTATCGCTGTCGGATTAGTGGAGAGACCGATTTCCCCTGTATCTATGGAGAGCGAGTTGGTCTTGGTCGCAGCTATGTTCACCTGGCCAAAGGCTTGAACTTCAATGACTGGGTCGAAGGTATCAAGAATGGTCGTTGCTATGTGAGCGATGGCAAAAGCCATCTCATGGACTTTGAAGTCAATGGCCTGGGCGTGGGACTGCAAAACAGTGAAGTGAAACTCGATAAACCAGGCAACGTGACGGTGAAAGCGAAAGTGGCGGCATTGTTAGAAGAAACGCCCACTCCAGAAACGGAAGCCATCCGTAACCGTCCTTGGCATCAGAAACCGTATTGGGATCTGGAACGGTGCCGCATCGGCAACACACGAAAAGTGCCCGTCGAACTGGTGATCAACGGGAAGGCTGTAGCGTCAACGGAAGTAGTTGCCGATGGCAGGGAACAGGAAATAACCTTCACTGCGCCGATTCAAATGTCAAGCTGGGTGGCCCTGCGAATTCTCCCATCGAGTCACACCAACCCCGTGTTCGTTCTGGTCAACGATAAACCGATTCGAGCAAGCAAACGCTCTGCTCAATGGTGCCTGGAGAGCATTGACCAATGCTGGAAACAAAAAGTGAACGGCATCCGGCCCAGAGAGCGCGAGGCCGCCAAACAGGCTTATGAGGAAGCTCGCGCGGCTTATCGCAAAATCCTCACAGAATGTACTGTGGAATAGCACCTCGGAATTCTGCTGGATCCGAGATGATCCATGCGGGTATGGGACTTGGAATACTGACAAGTGGGATCTATTCTGTAGAATATCAAATAACCCAGTAGCCCCTGAACCGGGAGATGCAACCGTGTACAAAATGGCTCCGCGACTACTACTTCTGGTTTTGCTTGGTTCTACTAGTGTTGCCCAAGCGCAAGAGAAGCCGACGGCTCGCGAAGTAATCGATGCCTATCTCAAAGAGATCGGCGGAAAGGAAGAATTACAAAAGATCAAGTCGCAACGCAGTAAGGGCACAGTAACGTTCGCCGGTTTGCCCCAAAAGGCAACCTTTGAACTCATCCAAGCTCGACCCAACAAGTCGTTGCTCATCACTGAACTCGCTGGGTTGGCGACGATCAAGCAAGGGTTTGACGGCAAAGTCGGTTGGGTAATCAACCCCGTCACCGGCGCGAAACTCATCGAAGGTGACGAACTGACGGAACTGATCGTCGATTCGGATCTCGACGGTGACTTACACGAGGACAAGAACTATCAGTCGATAGAGAACCTCGGTGAAGTCACATTTAACAAAAAAAAGTGCTGGAAGCTGAAGTTCGTGCGAAAGAAAGGCAGCGAGGTGATCGAATACTACGACGTGGCCACAAAACTTCGAGCCGGCTCAGAACGCTCCATGCGCACGATCGCTGGAACTACTCGGGTCACGACAATCATTGAGGAGTATAAGCAGTTCGGCAAGATCAAACAGATGAGCAAATTCCGTCAGACGTTACCCGACTCGGACGTCGTCACAACTATCGAATCAGTGGAGTACAACAAAGTCGAGGACAAGGAATTCGCTCTTCCAGCGGAGATTAAAACGTTGGTAGAGAAGAAGAGCAAAGACTAGAGCGCTCTGCGAAATGGTGTAGTGGATCGCAGGCTGAAGCCTTGCGACTACCAGTTCCGATTATCAGGTTGCTGCACGCGAATTAGGTAGCCGCAGGCTTTAGCCTGCGATAGAGTTTCATCCGCCTGCCGCTACCACCCTCTAGAGAAGCACTCTAAACAACGAAGAAGGGCCTCGCGACTGTTGCCTCGGGAGGCCCTCCGTTGAGATTGAGTGAACTACTTCTTGGCAGCCGTGGGCAGCAGATCCGTATCCGACGTTTCGATCGTTGACTCCTGATTTTGCGTCAACTTCACTGAGGTACTCTGACCGCCAATCTCGATGGCCAGATCACCTTCAAGGTTGAGTTTTAGCGTTGCCTTTTCGAGCCGCCCCTTAGCGATCGAGAATAGCACCAGACTAGCGGGATCACTTGTGCTCTTGAGTTTGGCACTCTTGATCTTGAAGGGCAAGCCACCCTGGCCGGAATCTTTCGGTTCGAGATAGTTCAGAGTAGACTCGACCTTGATCTTGGCCGTGTCCTTTTCGACGCTTTCCAGAGTATATTTATACTTATTGTCGTACTTGCCGATCGGTCCCATGTCGAGCTTGGCATCGCGTTCCCAGCTTTCCCCCTTGGCCACCTCACGGTTGGGCACCACGGCAAAAGTTGGCTCAGCCATCTCCTTCAAGGCATCGGCACTGAGAATCACTTCCAGCAGTGGCTTCATTTGAGGATTGGCCGCCACGAGCTTTTGAATGAAGGTCTCGCGACCATCGACCTTGGTCACTTTCAACGTTTTGGTATCCAGAGTAATGGTAAAGGTCGAATCTACGAGAGCTTTGAAGAAATCTCCCAGCGGATTGTTGGCCTGAGTGTCCTTGGTCGAATCGTAGCTAATTTTGCTTCCGCCGATCTCGATGTCCATTTGGACACCGGTGATCTTTTGCTCAATCTCGACCTTATCATTTTCTACTTTGACGACCTTAAAAGTGAAATAAAAGGTCTGATCCTGAGTTTGGTTGACGTCGTTATTCATGACCTTCATGGTCTGCTTGGTCGTCGTCTTCATTTTCTGGTAGAAGCTCTTGTCCTTCTCGAACTTCCACATTAGCGCGACCTTGTCGCCACTACTGCTCTTCTCTTCCTTCTTCTCCTCTTTCTTGGTCTCTTTCTTATCCTTGTCCTTGGAATCTTGAGCAACGACCGGTGAGGCAACGAGACAGACCAGCAGCCCAAGAGCAAGAAGCCCAGCCACGAGGCGGCGCAACAACATCGACAGACCTCCGTTAACAGAAGGATGGCACGCACAATTTCGGAGCGACTTTAACGAAGCCGCATCCCACTTTTTTATCGCCTCGCTGTTGTACGACAAGAGAACTCATCATTCCCCAAACGAAGGAGGAACGAACTGTGGACCTGGTAAGTACTTTACAGGGATCGATGATGGAGGGCTTTTTTCCCGCTGGATGGGATTTGGCCAAGATCGACCAACTTGCGGCGACACCGCCCGAAAAGCTATCGGAACGGCAACGCTGGTGGAATCCCAACTTTGAGCCGATCCCTTGCGATTCGTTCGAGGACTTCGATACCTTCATGGGCCATGAGATCGCCCGTGAGGTGCAACTAGCACGGCAGGCGGGTCGAAAACTAATTTTTATTTTGCCGGTGGGGCCGATGGGTATGTATCGTTGGGCGGTCTACTTTCTCAAGGAGTGGAACATTCCCTGCGACCACGTCCACGGCTTCAACATGGACGAATGGTCTGATGCTGCCGGCAACACCTTGCCCGGCGATAGTCCGGGAGGCTTTCAACATGCGATGGAGCAGGCGTTCTATGGTCCGCTAGGATCGTTGACCGTGCCAATCAAGCAACGTCACTTCGCCCTGAAGTCGGAGTTGCCCACCTATGCCCAACAGATTCAGGAGTTGAAGCAAGGTGGAGCGAAACTCGTCACGGTGTTCGGCATTGGTCGCGTGTGTCACATCGCTTTTTGGGAACCGCACTTCGCCGCCGAGTTTGCCAGCGAGCAAGACTGGAAAGGACAAACCCACCGGCTAGGAGCGCGGCTACATCCGCTGACCATCGAACAAAACGCCATCACTAGTTTCCGCAGTCGGACGACCCTCGTTCCAGCGTTTGCCAACACCATCGGCCCCGGGTTGTTCCTCGCCGCCGACCGCATCATCGGCGGAGCAGACGGCGCACTAGCGCGAGGTATGCAGTGGCAGGGGCTATCGCTGCGCATGACGCTTTTGCACGAACCGAGTACCTGGATTCCCTCATCCTACATGCCGACTTTACCGGGACGCTTGTTTTACCTGAAAGAACTGGCTGGCCCACTCGAAGCCGATTGTCATTGAGACGGGCTGGCATGGTTCAGCGAGGATCGTTATAACCCGCTCTCGAACGGAATCTCCGTCTCGCGAGGGCGTGTCGATGACGTTATCTGCGCTGTTTGCCCGGGTTCTCATTCACACTGGAATCGTTCGACTGATGCCTCGTTTGCATCGTCGCTTGGAAGGAGGAGTCGATTCGCTTCGCTACTTTAGCGATCGGCTCCTCGACTCGCCATTGCGCCTACTAGAACAGTTGAGCAGCAACGTCCATCAGGACTCCCCTGAAGTGATTGATCTGTCGGCGGCCATTCCGCGATTCGAGCTGACGTCGTCGTTGCCGCGCTTACCAATCGATCGTCGAGGCTGGCCAGAACCGAACGGATTGCCGGAACTTCGCGGAGCCATTGCCGCCCACATGCTTCGAGAACATCAAGTTGCCATCAGCCCTGCGGATGAGCTTCTGGTTACCTCCGGTGCCCTCGGGGCGCTACAGATCATCGTCGATGCGTTCGTCAACCGCTACGATCGTGTGGTGTTGTTTGATCCTTGCTCGCCGATCTATTCGTTGATTCTGCACACACGCGGAGCCTCCATCCGTTGGGTCAACACACGCCTGGAAGGTCATCGGATTCGACCGAACTTCGACCAGCTCCGTCGCGCCCTGTTCGGCGCGCGCCTGTTGATTCTCAACACTCCCAACAATCCAACCGGTGGTCTGTTTCACGCTGAAGAGCTAGAACAGATCGTCTGGTGGGCAAAACGGCACGACGTGCTGCTAGTTTCCGATGAAGTGTTCGAGCGATTCACTTTTGAGGGAGAGTTCACCTCGCTGGCTTCGCTTCCGATGGCACGCGAACGCAGCTTAATTGTGAACAGTGTCAGCAAGAGTTGCGGCTTAACGTCGGCACGGGTAGGCTGGATTGCCGCCAATCGCCATCTCTTACGTCCTTGTAAACTCACCGCTGGACTGCGCATGCCGTTCGTGCCCACCTGGACGCAACTGCAAGCCCTCGCTGCCTTGAATGCCGACGAAGAGAACTTCCAGGGAATCCACGATCAGTTTGATTCGCACCGACGCTATACGCTCGATCGGTTACACAGCGGCGGATTCGATGTTCAACTACCCGCTTCGGGAATGTATTTCTGGCTCGACAGTCCAGAAGGATACGCCAGCGGAGAGGTCTACGCCAACACTTTGTACACGCAACATCGTGTGCGAGTCACACCAGGGAACCTGTTCGGACCTTCGGGTAAGCGAAAAGTGCGGCTCTGCTTCTGTGCCGACGAAGGCAGGCTTGAGGAAGGATTAAACCGCATCACTGCCACAATGAGTAAGCCACGGCTGACATTCGCGACAGCAGCTTAAGATCTCAGCAAATCGCTTTGACCACGATCGTCGCGTAGCTTCCTCGGGGTAACTCGAAGCTGAGTTCGAGCTTGGCCTGTCCCGGATGTCGTTCGTCCTCGGACCAGGAGGAATGCATCGCCGTAGGCACCGCCAATGCTGCGCGTTCCCCTTTGGAAAAAAACAGCTCGCGCAAGCCGCGAATCTGTAGTTCGCGCAGGGTGACTCCTTGCTCGGCCAACACCTCTTCGACGACGGGCAACCGTGGATCGTGAGTTTCAGGCCGCCAACGTGACGAAGGTAGAGGAAGCATCAACGACCAAGCTTGAGAATAGATCGCTTCCGGCCAGAGAGTCGGAACCGGAACCGGGCCGGTGCGCAATTCGACCCAGCGCAACCGTTCGGTGGTCAGCTGCCGAGTCAGCCAGCGGGACAGACACTGGTTCCAAAGATGGCTCTGATAAGCGGACAGGTACAGGCTCCGCAAATCCGGCCGCAAGCGAGCCACGGCTCCTTTGAAATCCGTGGGATGGACTCGAAGATAGTCGATCAAACTTCGGGCATGACCACGAGGTAACTCGGCTTTGAGCCGCGCCCAGTCGCCCCAGTGTTCGCGCAGCAACTCCTTTTCTCGCTTCTCCTCGGCGCGGTCAAACTCATACGGTTGAGCCAGCGCCAGCAGGAGTGCTTGCTCAAATTGCCCACGAATCAGTAGTCGTGCGATCCATTCCCCTTGTGGTCCCTGAACCGAGCCAAAGCGTTGATCGTCGAAATAGTTCGGGACGCCGTAGTTCGATACTATCTTGAGACGTTGACTTGTCTCGTCTATGGCAGTTCGTGCCAGATCCCGCACTGTCACCCGAAAGCGATTGGCGGTGATCGCTTTTGAAGAGTAAGAAGAGCGAAGTTGTCCGAGATAGGTGACGCGAATCTGATGATGCTCCAGGTTCCGTCGCGGACCGTGGAAGATGGTCAGATACTGAATCGTGCGGGCATGACGATCTTTCAGGCCGCCGTAGCCGAGTCGGTGATGCTCGATTTTCCAGCGCCGACGAATCGCCGCTAGAGCGTCCGGTGTCGACCACCCGATCTTCTCCATGCGATAGAACGCGAACGCTCCTTCGGAACTGGGTGTCACGTCGGTCAGTTCCTCGACCTGAAAATCATCTGGGTGCTGCTTGAGTTTCATGTTGCCATCCACTCCAGAACCAAGCAACACTCTTCACAAGAAGACCTCGATCATGGTCGAGAAGCTCGGCGGAGGTTTCCCAGTCCGGTTCAGGACTTCTCGGCCTTACGGAACACCTCGATACAAGCCTCCACCTCTCGTGTCGGTTCGTCGGCGTTATGCTCATACTCGATGGAGATCATGCCCTCGAACTTGACCTTTCGTAAGGCCGCGATCAACGCGGGCACGTCGAGTTCTCCTTTGCCGAGGATCACGTCGTGCTTGTTGACATTGTCGTGATCCTTCAGATGCATGCCGAAGTTTCGCTTACCCATCTTCAACACCTGCTCAGCGGGATCGAGCTTCTTACCGAGCTGAGCTGCTCGCACAAGGTGGCCAGTGTCGAGACAAGCTCCGATCAGTTCGTGATGATCCTTGACCGCAGCGAGGATGACATCTGCGGAATACCAACGATGCATCCTTTTGCCAACTGGTCCATGGGGATGAATGCCAATGGCTATCTTGTACTCGTCGCAGAGCTTGTCGAGACTGTCGAACGCATCCGGAGTTGGATTAGCACTGAACATCTTCAGCCCCAACGCTTTGCCAAACTCGAAAGCCCGTTTGTTGGCGTCGTGGTCTTTGCTGAAACCGTGAACTCCCCAGGCCCAGGGAGTCACGTCGTACTCTTTGCACAGGGAGAGAAACGCCTGAATCGCCGCGGGTTTGTCCGTCATCGGACAGTGGGCACTGAAAAACTCGCCGTACTTCAAGCCGAGCTTCTTCATGCGCGCCAGCGCTTGTTCGACCTTGAATTTACGAAAGGTATAACTCTGCGCGCCGAGGCGAAATTCACTGGCTGGTTTGTCGTTCGCTAGACTGCTCCACGGAGTGAGTATGCCAATCGCGCCAGCTTGGAGGAAAGAACGACGGGAGAGACAGTGCATCTTAGGCCCTCCAACGGTGAGAAGAGAGTTAGGAGTTACGCAGTTGAGAGCTTGTGAGTGTTTGAGAACCCCTCTCCCCGTTGGAGAAAGGGGTTAGTGGTGAGGGGAACCCCCTCATCCCCACCCCTCCTCCCAACGGGGGAGAAGGGAGAAAACCACGATCCAACGCCCCAACTGCGTAACTCCTAAGAGTTTCAATTAACCTACAGAGTGCGCAGGTGAACGCCGAGTGACTTATCCAACGAACGCGGAGTTCGTGGCACGCAGACTGGCCAGGAACTCCGCTCGACTGCTAAGCGAGTGAAAGACGGCTAACCTTCCAGGCCTTTGAGCCGACCGGTACTGTCGCCGAGTTTTGGCATGGTGATACTCATGCGGTCGAGCATTGACAGCCAGAGATTGTTCAACGGCGTCTCGCGCGGATACTTGATGTGACGCCCCGTCTTGATCGTGCCACAACCGGCCCCGGCCAACAGAATCGGCAAATCATCGTGGTTATGAGCGTTGCCATCGCTGTTGCCTGAACCATAGGCAATCATGCAGTGATCCAGTAGCGTGCCGTCGCCTTCCTTGATGCTCTGCAAACGGCTGAGCAAGTAAGCGAGCTGGCTGACGTGGAACTTGTTGATTTCGCGAATCTTCGCTTTCTTTTTCTCGTCGTTGCCGTGGTGCGACAAATCATGATGTCCCTCGGGCACGCCGATCTCACGGTAGGGACGATTGCTGCCCTCATTGGCCAACACGAAAGTAATGACCCGCGTGATGTCGGCCTGGAATGCCAGCACGATCAGATCGCACATCAGCCGCAGATGTTCCTGATAGCTCGCGGGAATCCCCGTCGGCTTCACTCCTTCCGGAGCGGGGAGCGGCGGAAGTTTCTCCGCGCGTTCGATGCGTAACTCGATGTCGCGGATCGAGGAAAAATACTCGTCGAGTTTGCGTCGATCCGAAGGCCCGAGTTTCAGGGTGAGATCTTGAGTGTCTTCCTTAACGAAATCGAGAATGCTCTTGCGCGTGGCATTACGTTTGGCCTGACTCGCAGACGTGCCGCCGAAGAGACGCTCGAAGACCAGTTTAGGATTGACTTCCTTAGGGAGCGGCTGAGTGGCACTGCGCCAGGACATGGTCGAACTGTAGACACAGCTATAGCCGGAGTCGCAATTGCCAGCCATCGCACCGGCTTCGCCGCCAATCTCCAGCGATGCTAGTCGGGTCTGATCGGCCAGACGAGCTGCCGCGACCTGATCGACGGAAATGCCCGCACGAATGTCCGTGCCATCTGTCTTTCTCGGCTGACAACCAGTCAAGAAAGCTGCTAACGCTCGGGCATGATCGCCCGCGCCGTCGCCATTGGGTCTGGCTTTATCCGCAGTCAGGTTAGAAAGAATCAACAGCTGATCCTTGAGCGGCTTTAGCGGCTCCAGAATCGCGGGTAGCTCGAAGTCGGTTCCCTCTTTCTTCGGCGTCCAGTCCGCCATGTTCTTGCCGTTGGGGACGTATAAAAACGCCATCCGATTCGGCGCGGGCTTGGATCCCTTCTCGCCGGGAGCCGCCCATGTATGCAGACGGCCCATCGCTTCTAGCCAGGGAAGGGCGATCATTGCTCCGACTCCTCGGAGCAACGTTCGTCGGGAAATCTGGTTCATGGCGTCTCCTGTCCTCGTCGCATGCGGAAGGGTAAACTTTTGCTAATTTCGACGACTAAGGTCGAAAACCGATAATCATTCTTCTCCAGAGCAGCAACAATACTCTCCACTGTTGGAGTGTCATAATGTTCTAACCCGCGTCCCAACGCGTAGGTCAGCAATTTTTCGCTTAAACAGCGTGCTACCAGTTCCTTCTTCTCGCGAAGAATCGTTCGCAGTTCTCCTGGGCCGTTGAATTTTCTTCCATCGGGCAGCTCTCCCGAGGCATCGATGGGGAATTTACCATCCGTTTTGCGAAAGCGTCCCACGGCATCGAAATTCTCAAAGGCGAAGCCGAGCGGGTCCATTTTAGCGTGACAATTCGCACAGGCCGGATTCTTTCGATGCTGCTCCATTTGCTGACGCAGCGTACCGGTTAGCTCGGCCTTCTCCTCCAGCTCGGGCACGTCCGGCGGTGGAGGCGGAGGCGGTGTACCGAGCAACTGTTCCAACACCCAACGACCGCGTTTGACTGGAGAAGTTCGTGTTGGATTGGAGGTCACGGTCAAAACGCTAGCATGGGTCAGAATGCCCGCCCGGTCGGTATCGGACAAATCGACGCGAACGAACTCGCCGCCGCGCGGACCGCGACCACCGCCCCGACGTCCGAAGCCACGCCCCTGCATCAGTTCACGAGGTAACTTGCTCTCCAGTCCGTAGTGCCGAGCCAACAGACTATTCAGATAGGTGTACTTCCCGTCGATCAAATCGAGGATACTCCGATCCTCTCGAACGATTTCCCAGAAGAACAATTCGGTCTCTTTCAGCATGGCCGACCGCAGGGCGTCATTGTAGCTGGGGAACAACTTCGGATCGGCCGAGTGATCGTTCAGTCGCCGCAATTGCAGCCATTGCAGAGCGAAATTTTCCACTAAGGCATATGCCTTGGGATCCTTCAGCATCCGCCGAACCTGAGCTTCGAGCTGTTGCGTCAACTGCTGCTTACGAGCCAGTTCAAACAGTTCTTCATCGGGCATGCTCGACCAGAGAAAATACGACAGTCGCGAGGCGAGTTGGAACTCATTTAGGGGAACGGGTTGGTCCGATTTCGGACGGTCGTCGAGTTCGACACGGAAAAGAAACTTAGGCGAGACCAACACGGCCTGCATGGCCAATTGCATCCCCGCTTCCCAGGTTCCTCCTTGCTTTTCGACCGACTTGGCCAATTGCAGTAACCGTTCCACCTCCTCCTCTGTCGCGGGCCGACGGTATGCTCGGCTAGCGAAGCGACTCAGCACTTCGCGCGATTGCTCGTCACGAGTTTTGCCTGGTGTTACTGCTAACAGTCGTCGATGAATCTCGGGGCGTGTGTCTGCCGGGCCAATCAAGGCCATCCACTCGACATGTACGGTTCGCTCCTTGCCGTCGGCAGTCGTGGGGTTGAGCAACACCACCTGACCGCGTCGGCCACCGCGCTTCAGCTCTGTCTTGGTCTCGTACACGGTAGCTCGCGATTTGGATTTCTCGCGCACTTCAAATGTCTTGAGTTCCTTGCCATCAATCCGCAGAGCAATCTTGGGCAACTCATTGTCTGGCGATTCTCCATAAGCACGCACTCGTAGCGTGTATTCGCCGTCCATTGTCAACGAATACAGAGAGTGCAACATTGCACCGCGATTCTTCGGGATTGGTCGCCAGCGGATGTCTTCGTTTTGCGCCGGCTCCAGATAGCGAGCGCCGACATACCGTTCCGGTGGCTTGGGTGGGATCGGCACGATCGCTTGCTGCATGATGTTTTCTGCAGCTGTCAGATAGCGTTCCAGCAAGACCGGCGGCAACGTCAGCACATCGCCGATATTGTCGAAGCCATGGCCGACGTCGTCGGAGGGAAAATCTTCTGCTGGGTTGAAATCGACCCCAACTAGATCGCGAATGGTGTTGTTGTACTCAACTCGATTCAGTCGACGAATGGTCACTCGCCCAGGGTCGGGCTTGGCGTTACGATCGGCTCGCTCAAATGTCCCACGCACACTAGCTAGAAATTGTTCGACTTCCTCGGTGGCTGGTCGAGGACGCGTGTTGGGCGGCATCTCTCCCGATTTCACGACGTTCATGACATTCTGCCAAAGCTTGCGATGTTTCAGGATGGAGTCCTCATCCTTAAACTGATGCAACGATAACTCGGCTCGTTTGACCTTCTCGCCGTGACAGCGAAGGCAATGCTTTTCGAGGAAAGCGACCCCTTCTTTCTCAAACGAGACGGCAGCGGGTTTCTCGGAAGCCTGCGTCGACACCCAGGCCCAGATACCCAGCGCAAGCGTACCAGCGATGGGGAGATAAATTCGTCGGTTCATGGCGAGAGTATCTCGTAAAAGGCGACACCGGCGGGTAGGCGAAACGATCAGGCAGGAAATCTACTCACTTATCATCATACTAGAGAATTCTCACTTCAGAAAGCGAAATCGGCGGCGGATTTCGCGCCGATTCAAAAAGGATTAACTGGATAGCCGTCAGATCCTATTTGTGGCCCTGAGATGAGGAAGCTACCTATACAAAAATTCAACTCTTGTTCTGTCGGAACAATCCTCGAACGTAGGCACGACAATACAATACTACGAGCCGGGAAAATCCCGGCTCGTTTGCGAAAATTAAGATGTTTTAAGGACCTAGAAATCGTTTCCGAGTACTTCGCCTCCATTGCGAGTTCCGAGGGCTGAATAGGTCGCCGGATTAATTGAATCGCGGATGAAGCGGACGCTTCCGTCTGCCATCATGAAGTTAGCGCCTCCGGAATGATTACTCCCCGCGCTGAGTTCGTATTGGGCAAAACCAGGGCTGCCACTGGGAACTCGAGGATGATTGATTCTAACCGCAGTGCTGAAAAGGAACTCGGACATGTCTCCTTGATTGGTGGTGTCCACATCGTCTGAACCGATGGCCCAGTGGTCTTTGCGACCAAAACCGCTGCGGTTGTCCTCGCGAATTAAACCCATCTCTGCAATAACAAACCGGTCAGTTAGAGCTTCACCGATAGCAATGGTGTTCGAAGTTCCATCGGTGATACCGACCATAGTTACGCCATTTGACATGCCTCCATACGATTGGCCGTTAAAGGTTATTCGCTGATGGGGATACCTCGCGATAAAGATCCCATCCAAAGAAGCGATGTCTTCAATCGTTCCCGTGCCACCCCAAGGACGAGAAGCGACAATGGGACGACGATCGTCAGTAATCCGGCCAGAAACGCAGCCAAGATAGTTAGCAAAAGCTCGTCGTTGCACAATCCAGTTGTCGCCAGAAATATCTGGAACGTTGTCGGGTAAACCACTCGACGGACAAGTAAATATTTTGAATTTTGTTTCGCATGCCGCGATGTTTCGAGCATGTGGGCTAATGCTAGTGAAATCACCAGGGATACCGGGTAAGGGCTGTGCCCATTGGGCGTTCAGCAGGCTGTCCTCTTGGAACGTGAGTCGTTGAAATGCTTGATCCTGTTCCATGAAAGGTAGAATGAAGGCAGTCCATCCACTGCCTACCGAGAACTCTGCACCAAGAGGCCACCCGTTGTTTACATCATGGAACGAATGGCAAGCCAAGCCTAATTGCTTTAAGTTATTTTGACATTGAAGACGAGCAGCCGCTTCGCGCACTTTTTGAACAGCTGGCAAGAGCAGTCCAATAAGAACTGCAATAATCGCAATAACAACCAGCAACTCAATCAAAGTAAATCCTCGACGTCTCAGCATGTTAGTCCCACCTTATTCATGAAAATCAGGGGATTGCAAATATTTGGAAATTAATTGGAAGTTAAGTCGAAGGTCTTCATTAGACCATCTCGACCAACCTCGACTATTTCAGGAGTGTCAGCTAAGGACTCATATTTGGGGGGAAGAAGGTTTTTTACACCCCCAGGAACTTCGCTCGGCTTAGCGTCTGGCGGGATAGGTTGCCCTTTGGAATTCACCCATGCCACAAAGGTAACACGGTAGCGACCAGGAAAAATCCCTTGCTCTCCATTAGGATGTTGGATCTCGAAATTACCATTCTCATCCGTGATTCCAAAGCCGTAGCCATGTTTCTTAGGATCGAAATTATCCACAGCGGGGAAGAAGGCGACCTTGCAACCCTTCAAAGGCTTTCTGTCTAAATTGACCGTTCCTTTCACGGTGACCATAGGTGGCTTACCACAGCCAGCTATTAGAACCGTAACAATAGCCACTGTTGTCAATAGCCTACTCGGAGTTTTGAACATAGTTGTTTAACCGTTGTTTGATCAATGGCTTGAAAGAAGCGACTCAAGCCCAGATAGAGAACCTTAATAAGTGATCGTTGAGTTACTACGAGAATTCCGTGAAGAGTCTTAGAAAATGAGAATCGCCGGCAAGTGCATTAATGAATGTGTAGATTTAATCTGAAATGATTTTTAAGACCGTTTTTATCTTATTTAAGAGCTGCGCAGTTGGTCCCCCTCACCCCTTTCCCCAACGGGGAGGGGAACCCCTATCAATTCGTGCAATCTGATAAATCATGCCCGATCGAGACGGGATGCGACCAGTGTAGACGGAGCGTAACCGGCGGGTAGGCGAAACGATCAGGCAGGAAATCTACTCACTTATCATCATACTAGAGAATTCTCACTTCAGAAAGCGAAATCGGCGGCGGATTTCGCGCCGATTCGAGGTATCCTTTGATCAGGTTGCAAATGATGTCGACGGCTATTTTTTGGGGATTCTAGTGTGATGCACCTCGAAGCCAAATCGCTGGACGATTACATTGAGGTATTCGAGCGCGATCATCTATCGGGGAGTCGTCGTGACTTACGCAGTTATCTGCCCGATCGCTCTGACGATCTGTACCTACCGGTTCTCCGCGAACTGGTTCGGATCGATCTGGAACTGGGTTGGGAAGCTCGCCGACCGCGTCGCCTGCAAGAGTATCAATTTGAATTTCCCGAATTATTCGCCGATCCGCAGAGTTTGCAAGAGGTTGCGTTCGAAGAATTTCGGTTGCGGCGACAGGCGGGAGACAAGCCCACGCCGGAAGAGTATTCCCAACGCTTTGGTGTTCGCACCGACGGTTGGATCGCTCCGCAGTTCGATTCGTTTGAAGCTGAATTGGCCAGCGTCCGTCTAGAATCCGCCGCCCGATCGTTTCGCGAATTCCGCCTCGCAAGCGACAACGAGGCATCGCTTTGCCTACAAAATTGGGATCCTCCCGCCGAGGTCGGAGCCGAAGTTGCACGCCTCTTTCGTGGTCTTCATCAAGCCGATCAACACTTGGCCAACCGTATCGCTGACGGCCTAGCAACCATGCCACAATCGGGAGAGGAATTCGCCGGTTTTCACCTACTCACTGAACTGGGTCGTGGTGCGTTCGGTCGAGTATTTCTGGCACGGCAAGCCGCTCTTGCGGATCGTCCGGTTGCCCTGAAGATCGCTCCCGACGTGGGGGGCGAGTCGCAAATGCTGGCTCAGCTTCAACATACGCACATCGTGCCGATCTACTCGATCCATCGAGCCGGGGCATTGCAAGCAGTTTGTATGCCTTATCAAGGCTCGGTCACAGTCGCTGATCTGACCCGCCAGTTGCGTTCGATGGAGAATTTGCCCCTTCACGGCGATGCTTTGTTTCAGATGCTGGAACAGTATCGTCGTGGGAGCAAGCCCCGCTCGCTTGGCCCGTCTCCTGTACGCGAACGGTTAGCGGAAATGGATTATTGCTCCGCTGTTCTGTGGCTGGGCGGTCGTCTGGCCGACGGATTAGCCCATGCTCACGAGCGAAGCATCTTTCATCGAGACATTAAGCCGGCCAATCTGCTGCTCTCGGACGAAGGCTTGCCGATGCTGCTGGACTTCAATGTCGCTGAAGATGTGAAGAATCAGACCGTCGCGGCAGCGATGCTCGGCGGCACTTTGCCGTACATGGCACCAGAACACCTGCGAGCGTTTCAGCAAGGGCAGGGCCAAATCGATGGCCGCGCAGACGTCTACTCCTTGGGAATTGTTCTGTTTGAACTGCTCACAGGGCGATTTCCCTTCCCAGTCCATCGACTTTCAAGCGATACTCCACAAGCGATGGATGAACTGGTCACCGCCACGCTGCGAGACCGCAGCAGTGTGCCACCATGCCCACGTACCTTCAATCCAAGAATCAGCCCTGCCACGGCAGCGATCGTTCGGCATTGCCTGCAACCCGATCCCCAGCAGCGCTACCAGTCAGCCCGACAGCTACAAGAGGACATCGAGCGTCACCTACGCCACGAACCGCTACGTCACTTGTCCGAACCATCCCTGGTCGAACGTGGAAGAAAATGGGTGACGCGCAATCCCAAATTATTGTTGCGTCTGAGCCTGGTTGGTCTGTTGCTGTTGACTGTCGCCGTCACTTGGTTCGCCTACTACTGGTCGCATCAGTCCCTCGTTCGTCAGGCACGAGAGAACCGCGATGCGTTCACGCCCTTGTACAATCGTGCTCAATTTCTGCTGTTGGCGAACTTCGCCAGTGAGGAAGATCGCGCTCGAGGAATCGAGGCCGCCCGCCAAGCACTGGGTTTATATCGGGTGTTGCACGATGACGACTGGCAGCATCGTCCTGTAATGCAAGTCATGAACTCAGAGGAACGTCAACAGCTCCTAGCGGAGCAAGGCGAGCTACTGCTGCTGCTGGCCAATCGAAGTGACAACACTTCCGAAGCGCTCGCCTTGAACAGCCGAGCTGAACGCTGTTTCACTTCGGAGATTCCCTTTCTACTTTGGATCCAACGTGCCCGCTTGTTGGAGAAATCCGATCCCACCGAAGCGGAGCGATGTCGCAAACTCATCCCACAGAGCATATCCGACTCGCCGCGGGAGTTATACCTGAGGGGGCATGAACTGTTACGAGAACGAAAATATCGCGCAGTTCAGGAATTGTTGCGGCCTGTTGTCGAAGCTCGACCGGACAGTTACGCTGCTCAGTTTCTCTTGGCACTGGCGTTCGAGGGAACCGGAAACGAGGCGTCGGCTTGTCGCTGCTACACCGCATGTATTGCCCTGGAGCCGAAGTTCTTCGCTCCCTATGCTGCGCGAGGATTGAGCTACCTTCGCCAGCGGAGCCTGGCCGAAGCCTTGACGGATCTAGATCGTGCCGTGGAGTTAGAGCCGGATCGCGCAGAGACCTATTTCAGCCGGGCACAGGTTTTCCAAGCCTTGCGCGACGAAACAGGTAAGCCGCGCGCTCGCGAGGCGCTGGCGGACCTGGAAACCGCTCAAAAGAAAGGGTTTGTCGGCACACGGATCTATTTCCAACTGGCTCGCGTCAAGCGCCTGCTGGGCGACGAAGCCGGCGCGAATGCGGAGTTTCAACGAGGATTGCAGACCACCCCAAACGACGCACGCAGCTGGGACTCGCGCGGATTTGCTCGCATGCAACGAGATCCGCAGGGAGCGTTGCGCGATTTCGACGAAGCCCTGAAACTTGACCCCACCATGCAGAATGCGTTGATGAACAAAGCGCACGTCCTCGCCGAGATTCTCCATCGTCCAAACGAGGCTCGCACAGTGCTGGAACGAGCGATTTCAGCTTATCCGGAATATGCACCTGCTCTAGCCGGACAGGCGGTGATCCTCGGCCGGCTGAAACAGCGCGACGAGGCCCTCGATCGCATCGAACAAGCCCTGCGATACGACAAATCCGGCGAGACGCTCTACCAAGCGGGCTGTGTCTACGCCCTGACCAGTCAAGTCGAACCGGACGATGCCAACGCTGCGATTTTTTATCTGCGAACAGCCCTTGAGACTCGCTTTGGTCTGGAGTATCTCGACGACGATCCCGATCTAAATCCGATCCGCACTCGGGCAGAATTCGCTCGGCTGAAACGGCTCGCGGAGGAACTGCGACATCAGGTGCCTCCACCTCGACCAAGAGATCGAATGCGTTGATTTTCACTCTCCGACCGCTCTGTGACCTATGATAAAGTGAGTCTGCTTTTCTTGGCGGATGTTCAGTGCAACCTAGGTTAGTCAGAGCAACAGAGATGAGTGAGCCAACGACTGATTCCGTCGCCCTGACCGAGTCGGAAAGCGTCTCGGATCGCTCTTTGATTGTGCGACTACGCGGCGGACAACAAGACGCAGCCACCAAATTGTATCTTCGCTATGCTCAGCGACTGCGGGCCCTGGTCCGTTCTCGTTGTTCCAATCAACTAGCGCGACGGCTCGAACCCGAAGATATCGTTCAGTCGGTTTTTCGTCGACTTTTTCGTCGGGTCTTACAGGGCGATTACGATGTACCTCCTGGAGAGGAACTCTGGGGGCTGCTCCTGGTCATTACCTTGAACAAGATTCGTACTGAGGAGACGTACCATCGAGCCGGCAAACGTGATGTGCGGGTCTGCACCAATTCCGAGGATCCTTCGATCTATCCGACACGTGACGAGGACACCGCCTTACTTCAGATCTGTGTCGAAGACGTGCTGAGCCGTCTTTCACCAGCCCAACGAGAAATGGCCGAACTTCGCATTCAAGGTCACGAGGTTGCCGACATTGCTCAGCGCTTGGGTCGCTCTAAACGCACTGTAGAGCGGATGCTTCAAGACGTGCGAACGCGACTCAAACAGTTACTCCATGTCGAGTAATTGCAACGTCTGTCCATCAAGAGGATCTCCCTTGAACTCTATTGTCCGACCTACTCTCGACCCACCACAGCTACGCCGAGAGATCGATATACTGGAAAATCTGGATCGCTTTCTTGTACAGCTTCAGGCTGCTCAGGACGTGCAGCGGCAACTGCGCACCACTCTGGAAATGGTGCGCGGACTCACACAGTGTGATCTGACCGTGTTGTACTCAGCGGCGACGAGAGAGGTGCTTGACTGGGTTGCACCGAGACGACCCGATCTCAACGCTCTCTGTTCTCTCGCGGAACAACTGCTGGAACACGCCAGCCCGAGCGAATCTACCCTTTTGAGAGCGTTCAAAGAGCCTTTCTCAGAAACGCTTTCTGTTCGAGGAGTAGCTCTGGTACGCTTGAGCCGTTCGCGTGGGGTATGGTTACTGGCGTTGCGGCAGGCCGGACCGCTTGGGCCTCGTGAATTGAACATGATGATCCTGAGCCGGCGCTTGCTGCAACAACAGCAATCCCAGGTGCAAGCGCAGGATCGCTTGTGCGACATGATGTTTAGCCTGGTACGCTGTCTGGCGGCTGCTCTTGATGCTCGCGATCCCTATACTTGGGGCCACAGCGAACGAGTAGCCCGTATCGCAGTACGACTCGCCGAACATCTTCGGCTGCCAGCGTCGACTTCTAGTGAGCTATATTTGGGAGGTCTTTTACACGACATCGGGAAAATCGGTGTGCCAGATCAGGTTCTGCGTAAACCGGGCCGTCTGGAAGAGGCCGAGATGGCCCTGGTCCGCGAACACGTCGTCATCGGTGAGGCAATTGTCTCACACGTGCGACAAATGCCTCAACTGCGTGCTATGGTTCGCCATCATCATGAACATTTTGATGGAACCGGATACCCCGACGGGTTGATGGGCGAGTCGATTCCACAACTGGCCCGTATTCTCGCGGTAGCCGATGCTTTCGACGCCATGATGTCCAATCGCCCCTATCGCAAAGCGATGGATCCGGCCCGGATCGAGGCCATCTTCCAGGCTGGGTCAGCTAGCCAGTGGGATCCGGTCATCGTTGATGCCCTTTTAGAATGCAAAGCGGACATCTTTGCTATTTGTCAGCGGGGTATCGGCGATTCGGTCGTGAAAGCCGTCGAGCAAGCCTTACAGGACGACGAAGGCGTTGCCGGGGCCATGCGTTCGTTCCTTGGCACGATGACTCGGCCTGAACTACCCAAGTAGGCTCCGCCAGAATTTTTTGGCGAATACCTGCAAAAACTAGGGTTCCTGCATGTGTAAACTCGGAATAGAGGATTTAGTTTAACCCGGCTCTCCCCTCTCAGCCGGCGACCTAGTCTCCCCGAAAAAGGGAAAGGTATCACTCCGTGAAGCAACAGCGCCGCCTCACCGTCGAGGCACTTGAAGATCGGGTCGTTCCCGCCACTTGGAACACTCCTTGGCCAGATGCCAGCCGATTGACGCTAAGTTTCATGCCGGATGGCACGAAAATCGGCCAACAAGAGAGCAACCTATTTGCCACCTTAAACGCCCTGACGTCGACTACGCACTGGCAGCGTCAGATTCTTCGTGCCTTCCAGAATTGGGTGATTCACGCCAACATCAACATTGGCTTGGTCGCTGATGAGGGACAGGCCTACGGAACCAATGGCAAGCCGCAATCTGACTCCCGTTTCGGCGACATTCGCCTCGGTGCCGCAACTTATGGCGACAGTGTGATTGCCTTTTCGTCGCCGTTCGACATTCTGGCATCTACTGCCGCTGGGGATGTGCGAATCAACAGCACAATGTTCCAGGATCGAACCTTCGATCTGTTCACCGCCATGCTACAGGAGGCGGGTCACACACTGGGTATCGGCAACAGTGCTGATCCTTCCTCGGCGATGTACGAGGAATACCTCGGCCCCCGTCTGGGACTTAGCAACTCCGATATCGCTGCAATTCAGGCTCTGTATGGGCCCCGTCCAGCAGATGAGTTCGAGGGGCGAACCGGCAACGAGACTCTTGCTACGGCAGCTCCTCTCAGTCTCATCAAGGATGCCGACGGAATTCTGTCCGTTTCTCTTCGTGCCGATCTGACGACACCAACCGATGGCGATGTTTATTCGTTCCGGGCACCGACGTTGACCAGCGGATTGCTCCTGCGGTTGCACCGAGCCGGGATCAGTCTAGTCACTCCTCGAGTGACCGTCTTCGACTCAACCGGTCGAGTAATCGGTTCCACGGAGACCACCGATCCGACCTCAGGTGATTTGCTGCTGAGACTCAGCAATATCCGCCCATTAGCTCTCTACTACGTCCGTGTCGAAGGCGTGGGCGAGGAACTCTTCCGTGTCGGCAGTTACGGCTTAACCATTCAATCGTTGACCGCGGTCAATTCCCTGCTCGGCTCGACCTTCGCCACGGTGAATGATCTTGGCTCGATCTTGACGAACGTCGATCTACACACCAACGACTCCTTCTTAACTGCGACTGGATTACTTGGTAGCCTGTTCGCTCCGGACTCGCGATTCGACGTGGCCTATCACGCCAGCATCCACAACACACAAGACGTCGACTTTTACCGTCTGCAATCTCCGAAAGTTGCCGTCGGCGACAATGTCATGACTGTTATGGTCTGGGGAACCGGTACCAGTGAACTGTTACCGAAAGTCTCCGTGTTTGATGCTGCTCGCAATCCGGTTGAAGCGGAAGTTCTCGTCAACGACGGCGGAATCCTCACCGTGCAAGTGATCGGAGTCAAACCAGACTCGACTTACTTCGTTAAGGTAGAAGCGGCCGTCAAAACTGGTCGCCAGGCCGTGGGCAACTACTTTCTCGGCATCGATTTCAGCGATCGAGCCATTCGCTTGAAGACATTCGCCCAGGAGCAGCTCGGCTCGTCGCGGCCAGAATCGCTCGCCCTTCTCCAAGTCCATCGCACGGCGATGTTCCACTTTGTGTTAGAGACCGATTCGTCGGCGGGAGTTGAACTGGAGATTCGCGATCTTCAAGGTGAATTGATTCGAGTGATTCGCTCGACGGCCAACGACTCACGCAGTCTGACCGTCACGCTCGATGCCGGGTTCTACACCTTCGCTTTGCGCTCCCTTGGCACCTCGCTCGCGAACTATCACCTCAAAGGAACGATCGTCACCGATCCTATTGGACCTCGACCGAAAGATTCCAGCGGCGACTCGAACACCTCGCAGACCACGGGAGGCAGTTCCGGGGATGCTAAGCAGGATTGGTTCTACGACAGTTACTGGTACTATTGGTATCCGGAACAAGAATCTGGCAGTGGTGTAAAGTCGCAAAGTGGCGATTCTGGCTATCGTGGTTGAGGCGGAATCGCCGGCTACTCGTCTTCCGTACTCTGGACCGTACAATCAACCCCTGCGAGGTGAGTGGATCACCCCGCGGGGGTTGTGTCGCGCGGATTCGTGGCCACCCGGTTTCCAGAGCAGGATCAATAAAGTGCGATTGGTCGTTCAGAAATTCGGCGGAACTAGCGTTAGCAATGCGACTCGGATCATGGCGGCGGCTCGTCGAGCTATCCGGGCCAAACAAGAAGGACGAAAGGTTCTGGTTGTTGTCAGCGCACGGGGGGACAAAACTGATGAGCTGATCGAGCTTGCTCAGCAGATCAGTGAGCATCCTCCGGCCCGAGAGATGGACATGCTACTGGCGACCGGCGAGCAGGAGTCGATCGCCCTACTAGCGATGGCGATCCACACTTTGGGCGAGAAAGCCATCAGCCTAACTGGTGCGCAGGTGGGCATCTTCACCGATCGAACGCATGGTAAAGCTCGGATCAAGGAAATCAGCACCGAGCGGATGCGCAAAGCGCTGGCCGAGGAGCAGATCGTCATCGTCGCTGGATTTCAGGGCATTGATGAGGACTTCAACATCACGACCCTGGGTCGAGGTGGTTCGGACACCACAGCTGTCGCTTTGGCCGCTGTCATGAAGCATGATCCGGCGGCCAACGGAAACAAACACGAGATTGCCTGCGAGATCTATACCGACGTAGACGGGGTCTACACGACCGATCCACGCATCGTTCCAGAGGCCTTGAAGCTGGATTATATCAGTTACGAGGAGATGCTCGAATTGGCCTCGGCGGGTGCTAGTGTGATGCACTCGCGTTCCATCGAGTTCGCCATGAAGTTCGACGTGCCTGTTCAGGTACGTTCGTCGTTCAGCGACGTCGAAGGCACCTGGATTGTGCCTGAATCCCCGTGGATGACCGAGTACCCGGTGTGTGGCGTCGCTTTGGTGAAGGATGAAGCGCGGGTTGCCATCACGGGAGTACCCGACCAACCTGGCATCAGCCATCGCATTTTTCAAGCCGTGGCGGCCAAGAACATCGTGGTAGACATGATTGCTCAGAACGTCGGTACGGGTGGCAAAGCGTCCATCGGCTTCACCGTCCCCGCCGGAGAACTGCGAGCGACTTTGACCGCGTTGCAACCGCTGGCTCAAGAGTTACAGGCGACCATCGAACATGATGCCGAGGTGAGCAAGGTATCGATCGTTGGAGTTGGTATGCGCTCGCAATCCGGTGTCGCCGAACGCATGTTCGAGGCACTGGCCAACGAAAACATCAACCTGAAGATGATTACCACCGCCGACATCAAGATCAGCGTTCTGGTTGATCGAGCTGACGGGCTGCAAGCCTTGCGTGCGGTCCATCGCGCTTTTCAACTCCACGTCCCACGTCCAGGAGCTGGGCTGCCAGTGGCCGGACAGTCCCTCCCAGTCGGTTCCTTGCGTGACCTGACCGCACTGAAACAACGGCTTGCCGACATGGAAGGAATCCTTGTTTCCGAGATCAAACTCGACACCAGTCAGGGGCGGATCACGGTGAGCGGCATGGCCGATGAGGCCGGCAACTGTCATCGCCTGTTTCGTGCCATCGCCTCTGGGGGAATCAACGTCGACATGATCGTGCAGAACCTCACAGCTGGTGTTCCGGAGTTGTCATTCAGTGTTCCGTTGGTGCATCTGGAGGAAGCGAAAAAACTCGCCGAGAGCGTTCTCACGGAATTGGGCCCCGAGACACGCATCACTGCGGGAGCAAAGATTGCCACAGTGAACGTCTTGGGAGTCGGTATGCGAACGCATACGGGAGTGGCTCGACGCATGTTCGGGGCCTTGGCTGCACGCGGGATCAACATCTCGATGATTAACACCAGCGAAGTTCGTCTTAGTGTGGTGGTGGATCGCGATCGGGGCGAAGAAGCCTGCAACTGTTTGAAAGAAGAGTTCCAACTTGCCTAATCGAGGAGAGGTTCGGATGATTCGTGGCATCTCGATCGCCGCGCTCGTCGTCGTTGGTTCGCTGATTTTGCTTGAAGAACTGCCAGCACAGCCTACGGCCAAAACCGCGGACTGGCCTTGCTTCCGCGGCCCTAATCGCGACAATCTCTCTCCCGATAAGGGGTTATTAAAGGCCTGGCCCGTGACTGGACCTCGACTGGTTTGGCGCGGCGTTGGCGTCGGAGAAGGGTTTTCTTCCGTCGCCGTGGCCAGCGATCAGGTTTACACGATGGGAGATAAAGGCCGCTACTCCTACCTTCATGCCCTGTCACGAAACACAGGCAAATTGTTGTGGTCGGCCAAAGTGGGCGAGGCAGGCGGCAATTATCGTGGGACGCGCTGCACGCCGACCGTCGATGGCGACCGAGTCTATGGGATCGGACAGTTTGGCGATCTGGTTTGTGTCACGAGCAAAACCGGCAAGGAAGTCTGGCGAAAAAATTTTCGCCAAGACTTCAATGGCCGCTCTGGAGCGTGGAATTTCACCGAATCTCCCCTTATCGATGGGGATCGACTCATCTGCACGCCAGGTGGAGAGAACGCTACGATGGTGGCCCTGGACAAGAAATCTGGCTCGGAGATTTGGCGCTGCCCCGCGGAATTAGAAGCGGGCTACGCTTCGGTCATCGTTTCCAACGCTGCTGGCGTGAAGCAGTATGTTCAACTGACCGCCGGTGGAACGATCGGCGTAAGAGCCTCCGATGGCAAGTTACTCTGGCGGAACGACCGGTTCGATGGCAACACGGCCAACGTGCCGACCCCTATCGCCCTCAACGATCAAATTTTTACCTGTGCTGGCTATGGCACGGGCGGAACTCTGCTCAGTCTTTCGGCTGAGGGACCACGTATCCGCGCCCGCGAGGTCTACTTTCAACGTGGCTTGAATAACAAACATGGCGGAGTGCTTATCGTCGGCGACTATGTGTTCGGCGACAGCGACGACAGTGGCCGACCCTACTGCGCTGAATGGAAGACAGGAAAGATTCTCTGGCGAAGAGATCGTTCGGTCGGTCGTGGTGAACAGTCCGCCTCCCTGGTGTATGCCGATGGACATCTCTACATCCGATATGCAAACGGCTGGGTGTCGTTAGTCCCCGCGGTGGCGAGCGGCTACTCTGAAAAAGGCAGTTTTAAGATCCCTAATTCAGAAACCAACAGTTGGGCACATCCAGTGGTCATCGGAGGACGATTGTACCTTCGGGAAAAGGATGTTGTCTGGTGCTACGACGTTCGCGGACGGTAACCATCGGAGAGCGATCATGAAAGTCTACGAGATCCGCGATGGATTTGGCATCGAGTCCTTGGCCTTAGCGACCCGACCCGATCCCAAGCCCGGTCCTGGTCAAGTGTTGCTGCGGATCCGTGCTTGTTCTCTCAATTATCGGGATCTGTTGCTGGTCAAAGGAGTGTACAACCCCAAGATGAACCTGCCGCGAATTCCTTGTTCCGACGCGGTAGGAGAAATCGTCGCCCTAGGAGAGGGAGCAAAGCGTTACCCGGTGGGAACTCGAGTGGCAGGCCTCTTTATGCCGGGGTGGTTGGAAGGCGATTTGAACGATGCCAAGGCAAAGACGGCTCTGGCTGGATCGGTCGACGGCCTGCTTTCCGAATACGCCGTTCTGCCAGAAGAGTCTGTAGTTGTCGTACCTGAGCATCTGACCGACGAGGAAGCAGCAACATTGCCCTGTGCCGCGGTCACGGCCTGGAACGGCCTCGTCGAGGCCGGCCGCGTTCGACCCGGTGAAACAGTCCTGGTACAGGGCACTGGGGGGGTATCGCTATTCGCCCTGCAATTCGCTCACTTGGCTGGTGCTAGTGTCTTGCTTACTTCATCGTCAGATGAGAAACTGACCCGAGCGCGTCAGTTAGGGGCCAAAGAGACTATCAACTACCGAACCAATCCGGAATGGGGAGAAACGGTTCGCAAAATGACTCAGGGACGTGGTGTCGATCACGTCATCGAGGTCGGCGGAGCTGGCACGCTCGCTCAGTCATTGCGAGCAGTTCGCACCGGAGGTCACATTGCCCTCATCGGCGTACTGTCCGGCTATGGACAATTCAATCCGCTGCCGATTCTCATGAAGGGCGTCCGTGTCACGGGGATCTACGTTGGCTCGGGTACCATGTTTGAAGCGATGAATCGCGCCATTCGATTACATCAACTGCGACCCGTGGTCGATCGCGTGTTTCCCTTTGAGCAAGCCGTTGAGGCGTTCCGCTACATGGAGTCCGCCGCTCATTTTGGAAAAATCGTGATTCGCGTGGCCTAGTAACATGGATTAGAAAAAAGATCGTTATTCTCCGCCACGACGCTCCTGTTCATAATAACGCACCAGGTGCTGATTATCCAATCGATTGATCTTCACCTCCACAGGCCCAAGATCAGGAGGCAAGATAAATAAACTCTTTAATGTTGGCAGGTCCAGAAATCTCAATCCTTTCGGTAGCGTGCCTTGAGGTAGTTCAAACTCAGACTTTTTGGCCAAGACATATCCCCAGATACCAAACGACGGCATCGCTGCATGATATGGTCGAACATGAAATCCAGAAGCCGCTAGGGTATTTACGATACACCAGTAGGATTTTCTTGTCGACAATGGCGAAGTCGATTGAATCGCGACAGCCCCCTCTTTCGTCAATCGATCATGCAATAATCGATAGAATCGCGTTGTGTAGAGTTTGCCTAGGGAGAAATGGTGCGGATCGGGAAAATCAATAATGACGACATCAAAACTCGTCGTTTCTCGCTCTAACCAGATTAGCGCGTCGGCATTGACGACATTGACTCGTGGATCCTCATAGGCATGGTCATTCAATCGCACAAACGGTGGCAACGTGCTGGCAATGCGAGTCATCTCTGGATCAATGTCGACAAGCGTGACTGCCTCCACCTCCGGATAGCGTAACACTTCTCGAAGTCCCAATCCGTCGCCACCGCCGAGGATCAACACGCGATTTCGCGAACCGCTCGCAAGCATCGCCGGATGAACCAACGCTTCGTGATAACGATACTCATCAAGAGAATGAAACTGTAGGTGCGCGTTGAGGTGGAGTTGAACCCCTTGACGGTTTTCAGTAACGACGATCCGCTGATAAGGCGTGGTGGTAGCCAGCAGTATCCGCCCGTCGAACTGTTCTTCCTCGGCCCAGCGCATCCAATTGGGAGCTTCGATCAGGCCGTAGCTTAGTCCGGCTAAGAGAAACAGTCCTCGCAAGCGGAGTCCGAAAATCGATCCTTTGAGCATCGGTCGCAACAACCAGGTTCCGACGAACCCAACCAAAGCATTGAGCATGCCGAAGAACAACGAGGTGCGCATCAACCCCAATTGAGGGACAAAGAAGAGTGGAAATAAAACCGATGCAAAAAGTGCTCCCAAGTAGTCGAAGGTGAGAACCCGAGCGACGAGTTCTTTGAACTCCAACTGCTCAGCGATGATCCGCATCAACAGCGGTAGTTCCAGTCCGACTAGCGTTCCCACAACGAAGACGATGCCATAGAGCATGGGAACGAAGAGATGGAGTCGGGTCGTGAGCAGGTATAGGATCGGCACGGAAAAACCGCCGATCAGGGCCACGGCAAGTTCGATCTCGAGAAAAGCGCGGACCAAATTGCGATCCAGAAAACGCGACAACCAGGCTCCCACTCCCATCGAAGTGAGGTATAGCCCGATGATTAGCGAAAACTGCGTGATCGAATCGCCCATCACGAAGCTGGACAGTGTGGCCGCCTGCAACTCATAGACCAAGCCACAAGTCGCGATGATGAGAACGTTCAGAATCAACAGCGGCGTGCGGTTCATCGCCTCAGGCTTTAATGGCCGCGCTTAGGATCATGGCAATGCCGATGAAGATCGCACCGATGACGATCGCGAGAGCCGTGTTCTGATCGTCCTCTAACTCTTTACGGAGAGAAAACGGAGTGATTTTATCGATAACAAGAAAGGCAGCACCGAAGAGTCCCAGTCCAACGACCACATAAATTACGACCTGGGTAATGTGCCAAAGCAACATGTCCCAGTCCCAGGGGTGAGAGCCATAGGTAATCATCATTTGCCTCCAAAGCCGCCGCCTCCCCAGCCGGACCGCGTCCCACTGGAAGAGCCATAGTAGGTGGAACTTCGACCAAAATAGCTGGTACTCGATCGGGTAATCATCGCGCCTGCTGGCGGAGGGGTCGCGACCACGATGGGGCTGGCGAACTCCCAACCCAAATACGAGGAGCAGGCATAGCCAGTCAACACCATGACGCCGAAAAACTGATAGAGTTGGCTCATTCGTCGTCCTCGCTATCCGCAGAGGTATTGCTTTCTTGCCAGCGCCGAGCCTCGAACCACAACTGATACAAGGCCGTCAATATCGGAACACCTCCAAGCAAGCCCAGTGTGACCAGAAACGGAAACGGATGAGCAACGCCCTGTTCGATCCGCACTTCGGCAGAGGTTTTTACAGCCGAGTTACCTGGTGTCAACTCGAGGCCAAGAGAATACTCGCCAGCAGGAACCGCACTCAAGTAGACAAACGATCGCTCGCCGCCCATCGCAAGGAAAGCGAAGTTTCGCTGTGCCCCATACAATTCACGTGGAGAGAGAGAGCCAGATACATGCATCCAGCTAGCTTCAGTTCCCGGCGTCAGACTGACACGAATGTTTTCTCGCGCGCGAAGCCGGAGCGGTTCATCGACGGTAATGCGTTGAGCGCGTCGCCCCTCGGTAACTGGCTCCACCGGCAGGGTTTGATGGTATACCGTGCGTTTGGGGCTGATGAGCCAGAAGCCAAACCCCAGCAAGAAAGCGACGGCAATAAGTAGAAAAGCACTCTGGTAAATATGGGTATAGGGAAATGGCTGGTTGGGGCCGATGTTCGAGGGCCGTGGCAGCGGAGTTGGAAGGCCGAACATCGACTCGACTTCGGCGGCTTCCAAGTATGTCGCGTGACTCCAATTCACCTCCCCGCTTTTGTCCGACCCAGTTATTTCAAGCGATAACATGTATGGTGCATGCACGAAATCCTTACTCTGCACAGTCTCGCCAGATTCCACTTTCCAGTAAAACTCGCCGACGACAAAATCGCCATAGGCAGTCGCGACTTGAAACAGACGATAATTGCGATCCGCATAAGAGCATGAATCACTATGCATCACCACCGAAGCGCCGGGGATCGACTCGACCCAGTTCCAATGGTCGTCGGAACGAGTGAGCCAGCGAAAGCCCTGACGAGGATGATAAAGTAGATACTCTTCCCAGTAATAATTCGTCCCTTCAAAGATCACGAATCGTCGCATGAAGCCCAGACACGTCCAGCTGAGGCCATCTCGCTTTCCCACTGAGCCTAGGGGGATAACTAGTTGAACAGGAGGCGGCTTCAACGACTGCAATAACTTCAAACTCCCTTGCTTCACATCCGATAAGGAACCACAACTAGGACAGGCGACTCGTTCGCTCTGGTCGGGTGCCCGGAGTTCCAGGGCCGCACCACATTTCGGACAATTCAGATGCAATGCTTCGATAATAGGCTCTTGTCCAGGATAACGTCGTCGTGCCTGGTTGGGGATGTGCAATTCATCGAGAGTAACTTGACGACCTACGTACACCGACGGTTTGTCGTCCGAGTAATCGATGGTCGCGAACTCTCCTTGAGGGCCAGATAGATCGACGAACGGATGCGGCTCATTGGGAAGGATGCGATAGGGTATCTCGCCTCGGGCACTGGCAATGGTAGCGACGTTTTTTTCGTCTACCCGAAACTGAATTTCGTTCAGTTGAATGGTCTGTCCGAGACGGAACTGCTCGAAACGAGGCAGGTCGCTAGGCGGAGTGCTGGCGAACGTGAGATAGAACCGTCCTTGTGCCTCGGCGAGCCAACCCCAGCGGCCATCCGTAAAGGCGGCGTACCATTCGTCCCAGACACCGCCGGCGGGATGACGGTACTGAGTTCGCCCGGTGAGCGAAAAGGGAACCCGATCGAAACGTCCCTGAATGCCAATGTCCAAGGGCGATTCCGTCTCGACGAGATCGGCGACTTTGCCAAGCGTTTCCAAACCACGATCCGAGCGACCGACCACAGATTGACAGTAGGGGCAGACGCACACCAAAGAGGTGCCCACAGCGAACGTGACCGGACCGCCACAAGCGGGACAACGTGCTTGAACACTCACGGGACGACTCCACGCGAGAACTCACGAACATGGACTTGAGTTGCGCCTAACTCGTGAGCCAACACCGACTCCCAGGGCCAGCGCGGGCGAGGTCGGCAACAGTGTAGATTGACGGTGAGTATGCCATGTTCGGGGTAAGTGTGGCAGGCCAGATGAGACTCGGTGAGCAGGTACAACCCAGTAAGCCCGCCTGGATCAGGAAACTGATGCCAAAGCCCCTCACCGAGTACCTGCAGCTCCAGTTCGCGAAGCACCCGAGAGCAGAGCGATCGAATACGTCTCAGATCGCGCAGTGTCTCCGCGTCACAGCCGGATGCGTCGATCAACCATTCGGTCCCGACTTGCATGGGCAACCTCCGCCCACCGAGTTAATCACCTGGATGAGATTGAAGATATGCCCAAACCATCTCCGAGAACAGTCAAGAAACTAGCATCGCTCAAAGTTCGTCGACAGGGGCGATGTTCGGCAGACCGAGTTTTTCGAGATAATATCGCTCGCGTTCGCGCATTTTCCTGGCTTGACTGGCGTCATGATCGTCGTGTCCACAAAGATGCAACAGACCATGAATGACGTAGAGGGTCAATTCAGTCTGCACCTCGTGGCCTAACTCGTCGGCGCGTTGGCGGGCTACCTCCGCGCCGAGAACCAGTTCGCCGACCAGCTTCTTGGGCGAGTCGCTCAGGGGAAAACTCAGCACATCGGTCGGTTCATCGTGATCGAGAAATTGCTTGTTCAGACGATGGATCGTGGGATTATCGACGAACGCCAGGCTGATCTCGGCATCAGCAATTCCTTCCCCTTCGAGTACGACACGAACCACCTCACGGAAGTGTTTGCGATCAATCGCCACCGATTCCTGCGGAGAGGCAATCGCTATTTTCCCCATCACCCCACCTCGAAGCAGAAGGAATTGCCTTCTCTGCCATGCTGCGTATTCGCCAAGGGATCGTCAACTAGGGACGCTGGTAGGTTCGGGTTCGGGCAGGGAATTACTCTCGACACTGAGTACCGCCATCTGGCCGCGTTCATCGAGTTCGACACGAGTCGCTAGCACTTGAGGAGCTGGCTCACCCAGCACCTCACGAGCCAGAGCAGCGTAGTCCTCGGCTCCGTTACAGTGTGGAGCGTATTCAAAAATCGATTTGCCGAAACTGGGGCACTCCGCCAGCTTGATATTGCGACGGATGCGTGTCTCGAAGATTCGGGCTTTCGACCACGGGGAATTGGCAGCACGCGACCGTTCCAGATAATCCTGCAAATCAGCGACGACTTCACGCGCAAGTCGAGCGCTCGACTCAAACAGAGAAAGCACAATACCGGTCACTTTCAAGGATGGGTTGAGACGCCGAGCAACCAACGCCGTGGTCTCAAACAGTTTGCCCATACCATGCAGAGCTAGAAAGTGCGGTTGCAGAGGGATGAACACTTCATTGGCGGCGGCCAAGGCATTGAGCGTCAACACCCCTAGAGAAGGAGCACAGTCCATGAAGACAAAATCAAACGCTCCTTCCTCGTGAAGCATCACATCGCGAAGAATCACTTCACGACCGACGACGCCGGCCAGTTCCACCTCAGCCGCGGCGAGGTTGATGTCACTACCGGCGATCCACAGATTGTCGGCAACGCGCCGTCTCACTTCGGCCAGTGGCCGTGAGTTGACGAGAACATCGTACATGGACGGTGACTTGCCATCGGGTTCAATTCCGAGATGGGTCGTAGCATGAGCTTGTGGGTCCAGATCGAGTACGCAGACACGCTGTCCCGCCTTGGCCAAAGCCGCTGCCAGGTTCACGGTCGTGGTGGTCTTGCCAACTCCGCCTTTTTGATTCAGGATTGCGATCCGTCGCATGTGCGCTCCTTCGCGGTTAACTGGGAATTCTGGGCCAAGATTTTAAGCCAGAAGCATTTCCCAAGAAAACCCCAACCCGTGCCTACACACGACCGCCGACGGCATCTCGCACCTGGAGATCTGGCGAGAAGACAGAGCGGCACATAGGATCACGTAGATGAACACCGAGCAACTTTCCTTCCGTCCTGACGTTGTCGAGGCCTTGCAACAAGGTCGTGCCGTGGTCGCTTTGGAATCGACGTTGATCGCACATGGCTTGCCTTGGCCGATCAACCTCGAAACCGCGCTTGCCGCCGAACAAGCCGTCAGCGAGGCAGGAGCAGTCCCCGCGACCATCGCCATCCTTGCTGGACGTGTTCACGTTGGACTGAGCGAAGACGAACTGCGTCTGCTAGCTCGTGCCAAAGATATTCGCAAGGCAAGCAGCCGAGATCTCGGCATTGCCTTAGCATTGAAGCAGAATGCGGCGACGACGGTGGCGGCAACGATGCGACTGGCTCACCAAGTGGGCATTCGAGTCTTTGCAACCGGGGGAATTGGTGGAGTGCATCCGGGAAGCCATTTCGACATTTCTGCCGACTTGATGGAATTGGGTCGCACGCCTGTTGCGGTAGTTTGCGCCGGAGCCAAAAGCATCCTTGATCTTCCTGCGACGATGGAAGTGTTGGAAACCCTGGCGGTGCCCGTACTAGGCTATCAATCCGATCGCTTCGCTGCTTTTTATCTCCGTCAGAGTGAATGCCTACTCAACACACGAGTAGAATCGGCTCAGGAAGTGGCTCGCTGCTTGCAGGCCCATTGGTCGCTCGGCGGAGCCGGAGTTGTCATCTCCTTGCCACTGTCGCAGGACAAGGCGATTGCTCCCGAGGCCTTAACCCGCTGGCTCCACCAAGCCGAGCAAGAAGCTCACGGTCAAGGCATCGCTGGCCCGGCCTTGACGCCGTTTTTGCTCGCTAGACTGGCCGAACTCTCAGGAGGGCAAACCCTAAAAGCCAATCAAGAATTGATCGTCGCTAATGCCCGACTTGCTGGAGCCATCGCCATGGCCTGGAACATGAGGCAACTATGAAACGCACTTTGGCGATCGGAGATATCCACGGTTGCCTGACCGCCCTGCAAACCCTGCTCGACCTCGTTCAGCCCGAAGCGAACGACCAGCTCATCACTTTGGGCGACTACGTCGATCGCGGTCCAGATTCGCGCGAAACGCTCGAACTGTTGATCGCACTTTACGACCAAGGTCGGCTGATCCCGCTACGCGGCAATCACGATGAAATGATGCTGTACTCTCGTCATGATTGGCACGAACGCTCGATGTGGCTGCGTTTTGGTGGAGTTGAAACGCTGGCTTCTTATGGGCATCGGGCCACAGATGAACACTACGATCACGTGCCTGAACGACACTGGAAGTTTCTCGCGGAAGACCTTCGTAACCATTACGAAACTGAGACCCATCTGTTCGTGCATGCCGTGGCTGATCCTGATCAACCCCTCTCGGAACAGGATACAGCTACGTTGTTGTGGAACCGGCTGACTAAACCGATTCGACATTATTCCGGCAAACGGTTGATCTGCGGTCACACGCGGCAAGATTCTGGGCTGCCGCTTGATCTCGGACCGACCGTGTGCATCGACACTGCGATCTACGAGCCGTATGGTTGGTTGACCTGTCTAGACGTAAACTCGGGCCACTTTTGGCAGGCCAATCAACGCGGAGAGACGCGAATCGGCTCGTTGGAACACCTCGACTGGCAAACCGAGTGACATGAATCACTCCAGTATCAAAGGCCGCGTCGCGCTTTTGTAGGAGGAGCTGTCGTAGAGCGGCTTGGCCTCTTCCATCCAACGGACCAGATCGCGAATGCGGGTTTCATGGCTAGGATGGGTCGAAAGAAACTCCGGCTTTTTGCCTCCTCCCGCTGCCTGCTTCATCCGCTCCCAGAACTTAACCGACTCGCCAGGATTGTATCCTGCCGCAGCCATTAGCAATAGTCCGATGTGATCCGCTTCCGACTCATGCTTCCGACTGTAACTGAGGATCCCGTACTGAGCCCCCGCATTGAGAATCTGCATCATGGTGTTGCGATCGCGTGGATCCATTCCGCCCATCGCTCCACCTGCAGTGGTGATGCCGATCTGGGCCATACGCGATTGAGCCAGTCGCTCCGCACCGTGCTGAGCCAGCGCGTGGGCAATTTCGTGGCCCATGACTGTGGCCAATCCTGCATCAGTTTTCGCGACGGGAAGAATTCCGGTGTATACGACCATTTTTCCACCAGGCAGACAAAAAGCGTTCACTTCTCGGGAGCGAACCACACGCACTTCCCACTGATAATCTCGGAGTGGTATGCGTGTGATGCTCTGAAATCGTGTATCGCGGGTGGCACGAATCAGCCGGCGAGTGATCTCCTGCACCTCATCGACAACTGGACCAGCTGGGACGACGTTCGACTTGGTCAACACTTCGCGAAAGGCCTGAGCACCAAGAGCCTTTTCTTGTTCCGGCGACAGGGCCACGATCTGTCGTCGTCCGAACGGTCCGCGTTGACATCCTCGAATGCCAAACGCAGCCATCGCGACCACGCCAATGAGCAGAGCAATCAGCACCTGCATCAACCGCTGACCAGCTTCCTGTCGTTGGTAACCGTAATATCCGTTCATTCAAGCAGCCTCTCCGCGATTAGTTCAGTCGCTCTTCTCGAAGTAGCGTTCCAGAGCGGGTTGACAACTCGTGAACTTCGTTGGGATTCATGAGAATCACTCTGCAACGCAGCAGCAGGTTGCTACTCAATGTATCACTCCAATCACTCGCCAGACAATTAGTCCATTGCCAGTCTCTGCTCAAACAGCTAGGCTGAGAAAAATTACGAGGGCACAATCATGTTGACTGCGGAAGGGTGCGCCCAAAGACGCCGACGCTTGCTGGAACAGTACGGCACCGACTGGGAGAGCGATCATCTCCGCTTCACGGATCCATTACATCTAAATTATCTGGCTAACTTTGTGGTCGATCCGATCAGCCTCAACGCTGGCTTCGGAGCAGCCCTGATCCTGCGCAAGGATGGAGCGACCCGACTGTTGCATGATAATCGCTTACAGGCCTACGCTTCTCAGGCACATGTCGATGAGCGCGTTTCGGTGCCCTGGTATGACGGCCAGTCGTCCGGCAAAGGACCGCGCCAATTGGCGTTGGTCTCCGGTGTCAATCCGACGGGAAGCGGTTTGCACTTCCATGATCGACCTGGCGATCCCGCGGCACTGGGCTTGGTGTCCACTTTAGCGAACATGCGGCGAGTAAAAGACCCAGATGAGATCGCGATTCTCCGTCAATGCATGCGCATCACTGAGGCAGGACATGCCTGGGCCTTGGCCTCCGTGCGACCTGGCATGAGTGAAATTGACGTCTACAACGGAATGGTCGCTGCTTGCAACAAAGCTGCTGGTCGAGCGGTAATCGTCTACGGCGACTTTGCGGTTTGTCCCGGACCGGAGCGGCGCGGCGGAGCTGCTACCGAGCGAGTGATCCAACCCGGCGATATGCTGATCCTCGATTTCTCGGTGGTACTGCGTGGTTATCGCAGCGACTTCACCAACACACTAGTTGTTGGCAAGGCCCCCACCAGCGATCAGCGACACTTGTACGAACTCTGCACTCAAGCTATGTCTGCGGGGGAACGTGAACTCCGTGCAGGTGCCTTGTGTCTGAACGTGTATGATGCAGTCCGTGCCGTGTTCGACAAGGCTGGTGTTGCTGAGTCGTTTCCCCATCACGCGGGCCATGGACTTGGTCTGACGCATCCAGAAGCTCCGTTCTTTGTCCGGCAGGCTAATGAGACTTTGGTCGAAGGAGATGTAGTCACGTTGGAACCGGGTTTATACGTCCACGGAGTAGGCGGGATTCGGATCGAACACAACTATCTGATCACCGCAGCTGGGTTTGAACGGCTCAGCAATCATCAGATTGTCTTGCAGAGTGGTTGATCCCTGATGGACGCTGACGGGGTGAGTAGGTAAGATACATCCATTCTGCTGCCATTTGGAGAGGTGACCGAGCGGCCGAAGGTGCAGCACTGGAAATGCTGTGTGGGGGAAACCTCACCGCGGGTTCGAATCCCGCCCTCTCCGCTGAACAGATCGTGCCGCCCAATGAGGACGATCCATGCTAGCCAAGCGTGTGCAGTTCTTTACTGAATCCGTCATCCGTGAGATGACTCGGCTAGCGGATCAATATGGAGCGATCAATCTCGGCCAAGGCATGCCGGACTTCGAGGCTCCCCACGCAATCAAAGAGGCGGCCTGCCGGGCGATTCAGGATGGATTCAATCAGTATGCCATCACCTGGGGAGCACCGTCCCTGCGTCAGGCCATTGCTCGCAAAGCACGAGCGTTCAATGGTATCGAGTGTGATCCAGATGAACATGTCACCGTCTGTTGTGGCGCGACGGAGTGCATGATGGCCACCATGCTGGCCCTGGTGGATGCCGGCGACGAAGTCATCATCTTCCAGCCTTATTACGAAAACTACGCCCCAGACGCTCTGCTGTCGGGAGCAACGCCGGTATGGGTGCAACTCCATCCGCCCAACTGGACGTTCGATCCCGACGAGTTACGATGCGCCTTCACGCCACGAACTCGAGCGTTAATTCTCAACACGCCGAACAATCCCACCGGACATGTCTTCACTCGTTCCGAACTGGAACTGATCGCCGAGTTGTGCCAAGAACATGACGTACTCGTGTTCAGCGACGAAATCTACGAGTACCTGATCTACACCAACCAACCGCATATCAGTATCGCTACCTTGCCCGGCATGGGACAGCGTACCGTGACGATCAGTGGTCTCTCGAAAACGTTCAGCATCACCGGCTGGCGGCTAGGCTACTGTATCGCACCAGCCGCGATCACCGCAGGGATTCGCAAAGCGCACGATTTTTTGACCGTTGGCGCTCCACATCCGCTTCAGGTAGCCGGTGCCGCTGCACTGGCGTTGCCAGACTCTTACTATCACGACTTTCGAGAGGGATATCGTCGCCGAAAGAACTTGCTCCTACCGTTCCTTCGTGAAGCGGGCTTCGAAGTGTACGAACCCGAAGGTGCCTACTATGTCATGACCGACATTGAACCGCTTGGATTCACAGACGACACGGAGTTCGTGAAGCGGATGATTCGCGACGTGGGCGTTGCTGCCGTTCCAGGTAGTAGCTTTTATCAACCTCGCGAACTAGGTCGAACTAAGGTCCGCTTTATGTTCGCTAAGCGAGACGAGACGCTTCATCAAGCAGGACAGCGGCTTATGGCTTGTTTTGGAAAAACAACCAGAAATTGAAGCGATTTCACTTGATGTGAAAATAAACTCCTCTAAAATCAGCATTCATCACTTTCTAATCTCCGGTTAATGTTGAGCATTTAGTGCTTAATTTGGGAGAGATACTCTCTCAATTAATTTGATTGAGTGGTTTTGTTCGCGTTGTCTTTGAGGAGTTACCATGTCTGCTACCTCTCTCTCCAGTCAGCAGAAACGGTCGGGATTCACTCTCATCGAATTGCTGGTGGTCATTGCGATTATTGCGATCTTGATTGGGCTATTGCTGCCAGCTGTTCAGAAAGTGCGTGATGCGGCTGCCCGCATGCAGTGCAGCAACAATCTCAAACAGATGGCTCTGGCCTTGCACAACCATCACGATGCTCTGGGCACTTTTCCGCCTGGTGGGATGAATGGTGGACCTTGTTGTAGTCAACCGACTTGGACCAACTGGGCCATCGAAATTCTTCCTTACATTGAACAGGACAATCTCTACAAACAGTATCGCCAAAATGAACAAAACATCTCCGCGAACAACGTACTTGTTGGGCAACAACGAGTAAAAACCTACGAGTGCCCTTCAGATCCGCTCATTGGCATTTTGGAACGTCCCGCTTCAGGTCCAGGGAGCGGTCTTAACTTCATGCACGGCAGCTACCGTGCGGTCAGTGGTCGCGCCAATATGGCCGTAGGACATGGTGCGTGGGACACGTTTGAACCGCATCTCTGGCCAGGCGGACGCATGGATCCCACCTTCCGCGGCGTCTTACATGCCACTGCATCTGCCTACAACGGTATTCCTGCACAGACTGCCACTCATAGCAACGGCCAGAGTGTTTCCACGTTGGGCGGCCCAGAACGCATGAGCAACATCATTGATGGGACTTCCAACACCTTAATGCTTGGGGAATACACTACTCACACTGTAACTCGTCGCGGCAGCTTCTGGGCTTACACCTACACCTCGTATAATCAGTCGTCGATCGGAGCCGAAAGCCGGTTCTTCGGCATGGATTATCAACGGTGTGCAACCACTCCGGGATTGTACGGCGATCAATTGTGTAAGCGCGCCTTTAACTCCTACCACACGGGAGGAGCTAACTTTGCCTTGGCGGATGGCTCTGTTCGGTTCATCAGCTTTAATGCGTCGATGATTCTGCTTCAGAACATGGCGACGATTGCTGCTGGCGAAGTTGGTTCCATCAACTAACCCTACCCGGAGCAATCAGTCGTGTTTAAAAGATGTTTTTGTCTGTTTGGCTTGGTTTTGTTGACCACACTAGGATGCTCCTCCAAAGGGCCAAAATTTGCTCCTGTGTCGGGAGTGGTGACCTTAGATGGTGTTCCTTACACCAAAGCGGTCGTGAGTTTTCAGCCAATTGGCGACAAAGGCAACCCCAATCCTGGGCGGGGTTCGAGTGGCTACACGGATGACCAAGGCCGCTTTGTTCTTAAGTGTGACAATAAAATCAACGGTGCGGTCGTAGGCAAACACCTCGTCCGTATCATGACTCGTGGTAATGATGTCGTGGGTCAGGAACCGAACCTGGAAACAGGTTCCGAGGACGAAACGTCGACCAAGCGGGAAGTGGATCCCATTCCGCCGGAATGGAATGCCCTGAGCAAAGTGGAGTTTGAAGTTCCGCCCGGTGGAACCGACAAAGCGAACTTCGACATTCAGACTCGCCGCAAGAAACGGTAATCGTCCGTCTCTCTAGACTCGCCAATCGCCATCTCTTCAAACTACACTATTTGAAGAGATGGCATTTTTGTTGATTCACGAGAGCTGTTCCATGCTGACTCTGTTGTCTGGAACCAATCGGCCTGGCAATACAACACGAAAAGTCGTCGCTCATGTCGAAGCGATTTATCGCTCTCTAGGAGTGACGCCCGTGATTGTCGATCTCCTGGAACTGCCTTTGGAAGCATTCACCCCAGGATCGTATGCCAACAAACCAGCTAGCCTACAACCGTTCCTCGATCGGATTCTCGCGGCGACGGGCTTGGTGGTGGTCACACCAGAATACAATGGCGGATTTCCCGGAGCCTTAAAGTATTTTATTGATCTCTTGCCCTTTCCTCAAAGTTTGCAGGCTCGACCAGTTTGCTTCATCGGGGTGGCTGCTGGGGAGTGGGGAGCCATACGCCCGATCGAACAACTCCAGGGATTGTTTCTCTATCGCAACGCCTGGCTGTATCCTGAGAAAGTTTACATCCGGCAGTGCATGAAGGTGATCGACTCAGACGGGAATTTGCTTGATGAGGAAATTAGCAAACGCCTTCGCAGCCAAGCTGAGGGATTCCTTCGCTTTCTGGCACAGCACGGCTGCAAAGCATGACTGAGGTCCAACAGTTGGTTGATTCACAAGCATGGGGATCAGCCAGAAGAAACCATTCTTCAGTCGAGTTTGCCAAAGAAATAGGAGAATCCCAGACTGAAACCGATGTTGTTGATTCCTCCGTTGCGCTGATAGATGGTGGCATTGGAAATGTGCTGATAGCCCACCTCTGCATCGAGCGAGCATTTCTCCGTGAGCATATATCGAGCACCGATCTCACCGCGTAGGAGAAACTCGAATTCGCCTCCGATCAAATCCTGAGCGCGATTCTTCCAGGCGTCTGTGAAGACAAAGCCCGCTCCTGCCTGAATGTAGGGAACGATCGCACACTCTTGCTGAACCAGATTATAGCGCAACAAAAGATTTGATCCGGTTAAATACGATCCAAAATCTCCGTAGACTGTGGAGTAGTTGATCTCTAACAGCGTCTCGAGGTTGCCGCGCCAACACCCGTGTTGATCACAAGGGGTCGTCAACATGAGTCCATAACGAAAGGCAAACGGTGAATAGTCAAATGGAGGTCCCCCAGGCCCCCAATCGGTTTTCTTGTAATAGCCGAATAGAAACTGAAAGTTACACTGTCCTGCCTGAAAAGGATCGCGTGCTTCTAGATTGGCATGCAGCAAATCGGCAACCGGGGCTTCGATCTGAGGTTGCCACTCCACAGATGGAACGGATTGTATCTGAGTGGGGGTAGGGTCCGACCGTGGAAACTCTGCCCACCCAACGCCGCTCATCAACAACAGAAACAGTAGAACACTCAAGAATCGGTTCATTAGGCCTACCAGATGGACAAGTTCAGGCAATATTGTGTCAATTCCTGTGAGTCGGCACATACGTTAATCCGAATCATAGAGCAACCCCGAATTACACATTGTCTCGTTCCGCCCTCTTCAGACCGAAACAGACTGATCTAGGAACACTGAGGCCAGGCGTGTATAGCGACGATGTCGGTGTCGAGGAAGTTGCCTCGGCCCACGATGAGGCGTTAGCCTCGCTGATGGAGATCTGGCGATGAGGGTTGGCGCTCGATACAGCACTCGCCCCCTAATGGTTCTCGCGATCGGGATGCTATTGTTGGCCGATAAGCAACTCCGAGCTGCCGACATTGAAACCCGCGATTTTGTGGTTTTTGTCTCGTCCAAAGCGGCGGGAGAAGTCCACATGACCATTCATCGTCGCGACGACGGAACGATCTCCATGCGCTGCGACACCGACATTGTCGTCCCCAAGTTCATCGGCAAGTATCGATTCATCTATCGCGGCTTAGAAATCTGGAAGGATCATCGACTGATCCAGTTTAACAGTAGCACAGATGACAACGGCTCTCGCTACTTGGTCACTGCCGTCGCTGAGACCGACGGGCTGCGAGTGAAAGTGAATAACAGCGAGCGAAAAATAGGTTCCGAGGTTTGGTTAACCAGTTATTGGTCTTTGCCGGACCCCAAGCTGCGAAACGGATCGTTGCATATGCTCGACGCGGATAACGGCAGCGACTTTGAGGCCAAACTCACCTACATCGCGACCGAAAAACGTGTGGTTGCAGGACAAGAAGTGGCCCTGAATCATTACCGCATCAGCGGAAAAATGACGGTCGATCTCTGGTATGACGGCAGTGATCGACTGATCCGCCAGGAGTGGACAGAACAGGGCCATAAAGCAGTCATGGAATTAGTGCGAATTCGCCGTTAAACACCGACAGATCAGGCTCACAATAGCGCTCATTTCAGATCTCCTATTTTCACCCACTTCAGCATGAATCGGTCTTGCCTCGACGAGCAAGACACTGGTATTCTATTGCACCAAGAATGCATTGGAGCAGGAGATCCAAATCACCAAGGAAGGTATGCTTCATGAAAGACCGAGCCTTCATCCGCGCTACGCTGATCGCCATTCTCGAAGCCGACACGGGGAACAACTACGCCGACCTCAAAGACGAGGAAGATCTGCGCGCCGGGCTTGGGCTTGATTCAGTCGATGTCGTCAGCGTGATTTCACAAGTCGAACGGAAATTCCACATTCGGCTTTCCCATGAAGAGCTGGAGAAGCTGGTCACCGTCGCAGATGTGTTGAATCTTTTGGAGTTGAAGTTGAACCAGGCTCCGGAAAGCTCTGCTGCCTGACCCGGCTTGAACCAATCCAAGCGGATCGTTATCAGCACTCCCTCGGGAGGTGCGAAATGCGAACCCTTGGTTTAGTCGTATGCTTGCTTAGTCCGCTGGCGGCTTCAGCACAGGAGTCGCCACGCGCGATCATTGACCGCGGCATCGCTGCTCATGGCGGGCAGGAAAACCTGACCGCCGCTCGCTCCGAACGCCTCAAGTTCAAAGGCGTACTACAAGTCGGCACTCGCTCGTTACCGTTTACCAGTGAGATGGTACTGCAATTGCCAGGGCAGTACCGCAGTTCCATCACCATTACCGACATTGCCAAAACGCACCAACTGATTCACTTACTTGATGGTGAACGGGGAGCGATGCTTGTAGATGGGCAACCCCAGACGGTTAGCCCGGCACATCTTTCCCAGCTCAAGCAGACCATGCAGTTGGAGCGAGCGTTGCGTTTGGTTCCCCTCGTGAATGATCCCGCCTTCACGTTGAGCAGCCTACCGGAAATTCGCTACAATGGACATGTCTACCAGGGAGTTCGAGTTCAAGCTGCCAACCAACGCGAGTTAAAACTCTACTTCGATCGCTCGTCCGGATTACTCGTCAAGACCGAGTATCTCCTCGATGGGCCAGATGGAAAAGAGATTCTTCAAGAAGCGTTTTATGGCGACTACCGAGACGTGGCAGGCTGTCTTCGCGCGGGCAAGATCTTGATCTACCGTGATGGTAAGAAAGTCATGGAAACCGAACTGCTGGAGGCACGGCGCGTCGACCGAATCGACCCCAACGAATTTCGTCTACCTTGAAGCACCGATGGGCACCCGGTTTCACGTCATCGAAGCGCGAGAGGCTGGTCTGACACTCCTGGAATGGTTGCAGAGCCAACTACGACTGCCTCGTCAGCTGGCGATGAAGCAGTTAAACCGCCGTTTCGTTCGTGTCAACGGAACCCCTTGCTCGAACCCAGCTTGGCGATTACGAGCGGGCCAACGCATCGAGGTTGGCCCTACTTCACCAAACAGAGATATTCCCTCTATTGTTATCCGCTATATTGACGAAGCAGTGGTAATCGTTGAGAAGCCAGCGGGTTTGACCACGATGCGGCACGCCGAGGAAGCTGCAGAGTTCGGAGCGCGAGCCAAGAAATACTTGCCGCTCACTCTGGCCGAAGTACTTCCGCAGCAACTGGCCGCTCAGAATCGAGGTAAACCTGTTCCCGTTCGCGCGGTGCATCGCCTAGATCGCGACACAACTGGGCTGCTCGTTTTCGCACGTAATCCAGAGGCCGAACGCCACTTGGGAAGACAGTTCCGCGAGCATTCAATTGAACGCAGCTACCTGGCAATTGTGCGCGGACAGGCCCAATCGGCACGCCTCGAATCGTGGTTGGTGCGCGATCGAGGAGACGGTCGGCGCGGCAGCAGTAAACACCCCGGCGAAGGGCAGCGTGCCGTCACTGAAGTTGAAGTCATCGAACCGCTCGGCAGTTTTACGTTGGTGCGCTGTCGGCTGCAAACCGGTCGCACTCATCAGGTCCGCATTCATCTGGGCGAAGCCGGAACCCCGTTGTGCGGGGAAAAGGTCTACGATCGTCCCTTGCATGGACGCCCCCTGCCGGATACTAGCCGTTTCTCTCGCCCCGCACTACATGCCGCTTCGCTGGGGTTTACGCATCCGTTCACAGGGGAATGGCGGCGCTGGACTTCGGAGTTACCTGCGGACATGGCCAAGTTGCTGGAGACTCTTCGGAAGAATAAGAGATCTATTTAGTCCTCAAACAGAGTCAAAGCCTGTTCAGGGCAGATCCAGACACACAGCGAGCAGGAAACACAGCGGGCAGGGCGGGGCAACCAGGGTAGCCCCTCGGCCATCTCCAGACAATCGGTCGGACAAATGACCACACACTCCGAACAGCCGGTGCAGAGTCGTTCGTCGAGATTAGGTAGCGCGTGCATATCGAGCTTCACTGGATCAAGGAAACGACAAGTTCAACAAACCGCTCCCGAGATTGCCCAAGCGTAATCACCGCCGTAGCTCCCAACGTCCAAGCCAGCAAGCGAAGCTGCGGCACATCCTGATCAAGAACGGTCAAAATAGACACTTGCGGAGCATGTTCCCTGGCCTGAGCTACCACCAAAAACTCGCGCTCCAGATCGCTGCCGACGCGAACAATCAACAAATTTGGGCCTCCTCGATCGAGAAAGCGAAGCACGGACTCCAACTGTTGAGGCTGGCGAAGCAGCCAGTGCTGCTGCTCCGCGAGCGGAAGCAGTAACTTGGCGAGCCGATTCTCAGTCTCCCAAAGAACGATTTGAGGAAACCGCATGTTATGCTTCCTCTTCGCTGTGGGTGATGCCCAAAGCTTCTAGACGACGTAACAATCGGGGGCGATGGATGCCGAGTAACTCTGCCGCACGAGTGCGATTACCTCGGGTACGTTTCAGAGCTAGTCGAATCAGCCGTTCCTCGACGCGATTGAGTAACTGTTCCAGTGAAAGCGACTCGGCCTGATACACTGGTTCCAGTTCGAGAAGACGGGCCTCACGAAAGGGCATGGGCAAGTCGGCCAACTCAATCTGCTCCGACGTGGACGCCCCAGCAGCTTCTCGCAGCACCCGCCAAAGCTCCGTTAAATTGCCCGGCCAAGCGTAGGCGCGAAACGCTTCTAGAGCGGATGCAGTTAATGGTTTGCTCAGCTGAGCGTGTTCCAACAAGAGGGGTAAATCCTCTATTCGCTGACGCAGTGGGGGTAAATCGATGGAGATCGTAGCGATGCGCCACTGCAACTCGTCCAGTAAGCGGTCGATCGGCTCGCTTGTTCCAACGATGAGACGCGGTCCGTTGCCAGTTGCCAACCAGGTACAGAGGTGTTGTTGCAACTCGCGGGGCAGGGCAGCAGGTTCAGCGAGGTACAACGTCCCGATCGATTGCCAGAATGTACTTCCCCGATCCGTGAGGAAGAACTCCGTGAGGTAGCGAGAAGGAAGTTTACGACAATTAAGACCGACAAAATACTTTTCTTGCTGACAGCCTTGAGCGTGAATGATTCGGGCTAACGTGTGCTTTCCTGTGCCACGTTCGCCGCGTAGCAACACTGGTTCGACAACCTGGCTGGCCAGGCGAGCCTGAGCCTGCAGTCGTCGCATCGCCAGCGTATTGCTGCGGAGCCACTCGAACGTATAGCGTTTTTGTTGTCGTATCCGAAGATTTTCCAGTTTTTCGGGTAAGATCAACTGGCCTGGTGGTAGGTCGATCGGCAAAGGCAGGATGCGTCCCAGAATGAGGTAGCCATCTTGGGGGCCAGACTGACGCAGAGGAAAAAACTCGATGTCCCACCACTGTCTTACAGCGGGCGAGGTCCGATGTCGAGATAAGAACAAGCGACGCACCTGGCAGATGCGGCCCTGGTTGGCCTCCGGCGGCGGGGTTAGCAGATGTGCTAACACCTCTTCCGCACTGTCATCAGGCTTGACCGACTGTGGACGACGACACACCAAGCCACGAACCCGATCTGCCGTTAGATCGGCAAGTTGTTCAAACGAACGATTGACAAACAGCAGACGGCGTCGGCGATCGAGAACGAACACCGCTTCCTCAACCCGTTGCAACAGGCTTTGCCAGCGAACCCCTCGCCCAAAGGAGTTAGCGCCCATGCTTCGCTCGATGGCCGTGACTCAATACTGATTGACCAGGAACAACACAACGCCAATCCCTACCAGGAAAAGCACTAAGCGAACCCCCCAACGTACTGCTTCCCAGAGGATAGAAGACCACTGCTCGTAACGAGTCGCGCTGTACACCAGACTAATCAGCAGCACCATGAACGGTAGATCAAAGAAGTAGATCGCCCGCGCCGAACTGGGATCGATCATGTTATCCCTTCCCTTCGCTGTGGAACATCGCGCGACCAAAAGCAGGCCCAGCGACGGCATCATAGATGACAAGTATGTTGAGAACCCCAGCGATTACGGTGTAGACCCAGGCCAACTCCAGGCGTTTATCTCCTGCGTTGTGTACGGCATTGACTGCTTCCGCATTCGGTTCCCGCATGAAATTCTTCAGAATTGGATGGCCGGCTTGGAGAGCCTCGCCGAATTCATCCCGTTGAGTTGTGGTCGATTTGTTCAGATATTGCACGATAGCCGGCCACGCCGCTATGCCGACCCAGAACTGACCAGCAAACTGTGGGCGAATGTAGAGATTCTGTAACAACGTCGGCAACTGGCGGTTCTGATCCTGAGGATCGACGGCGTCCGGAAGGTAGACATTACTCGTGACTTCATAGGTCGTTCCGTTGAGCGTCACCGAACCCGTTCCGAGATAGACGCCGTAAAAAAACAGCGAATAGATACAGATGAAAAACAGTAGTCCTTTTCCAACTCGTCCCTGAGCGATCTGGCCAAGACCGGGGACGAGATAACTGAGAATCCCCGCACCAATGGCGAGCGAGGAATGTGGAACAAATGAAGAATCAGGTAGTGAGGCTGTTGCCATAAGCATCCTCAGTGCCAGAAGAATCGGTCCCACGACGACGACGACAATTCCGGCATTCTACCAGAATCGGCCTAACGGGTCCAACCGAACCCGTCTACCACTGCCAGCACAGCTGCCGCAATTAAGGCCAGTATACCCAGATTACCCAGGACGGCTCGCCCGGAAGGCCCACGAAACCACCGACCAATCGGGCCAAGTGGATACAGGCAAAGATCGAAGGCTTGGTTAAACCAGACCGCTGGTCGAAGGATCCACGGCATATGATTTTGAGAAGAGTCATCAGGCATTGCAGCAGAGGGCGGGGGAATCACCGGCTGGCCCATCGAGTGCGGTGGGGGCGGAAAATACACTGGCTGAGCAACCGGCGGTCGAGCCAATGGAGGGATCACTGGTTGTGCCATCGGTGGTATTGAGGGCGGATCAGACGGCGGAACGTAGGCTCGCGGGGGTTCCGGGATCGGCGTCGGTGTGGGCGACGAGGGTGGTGTGTACACTCGTGGAGCGGGAGAGATGACCGGCTCGGGTTCTGGGTTAGAGATCGCACCGCGCGATTGCTCCCAGGTTTTGGCAAGTGGCTTCCAAGTCTGTGCGGAAGGTTGCCAAGTGGAGCGTAAGGGAATCCAGTCATCGGTCGCGCGAGCCAGTGTCTCGGGGTCGACCGACTCATACCCCCGAGGAGCCGATGTTCGCACAGCCTCACCAGGAGATTCGCTGGAACGCGGGTGCAACTCGGTGGTCTCTGGAGAAGCGTGGGTAGAAGAAAGTTCCTGCAACTCCGGTGGCGTCGAAGTCTCCACAACCATGTACGATGCAGGATAGGTTCGGCGTGGGGAGTTCGGGGTTCGAGCCGGCGATTCCGGCCGCCGGGACGGTTCCGCAGGCACGGGATCAGGTCTCGACGAAGGCCCTAATGGCTCTGTGTAGGCAGTCTCGGGGGGGACCGAGCGCGTAGAAGCTGGGTAATCTGGTTCTTCCTCATGCGATTCCGGCTCAGCCGACGACACGGGAAGATCGAGCATACGCTGCAAGAGCGCATCGAGTTCATCGAGTTGTTGTCGTGTGGCCTGCGCCGTGCCGCTGGGCCGGTTGGTTCTCGGAACAGCAGACATGATCGATTCCCTTCGTGAACAAAACGACTTCCCTGTCGAGGAGGAGACATAACAACGATGGCCGACCGTTTCCACGTCAACCAACCACTCGAACCAGGTCTCGTGGTTCTCCAAGGACCGGAGGCACATCATCTCGTCACCGTCTGCCGAATTCGCCCTGGCGATACAGTTTGCCTATTTAATGGAGATGGCTACGAATACGCTAGCAGAGTGGTTGAAGTTACTCGTCGAGCGGTCACGATCGAGGTGAGATCCTGTGAGTTGCGCGATCGAGAACGACCAGGTAGATTGCACTTAGCTGTAGCTCTGCCCAAAGGAGATCGCGCCCAAGTGATGGTCGAGAAACTGACCGAACTAGGAGTTCATCAGTTAACTGTAGTAGCGACGGAACGCAGTGTGGTTCATCCCCGTGAGGCGAAGGTAGAAAAATTACATCGCTATGTGATCGAGGCTAGCAAGCAGTGTGGGCGCAATCGCTTGATGGAAATTGCTGGCCCCATGAAATTGAGCGAATTCGTGCAACAACAGGGACTGCCAAAACTACGCTTGATTGCCCATCCCAACGGTCCATCCACCTGGCCAGCGAATCTGGAAACCGTTGCGGTATTGATCGGCCCAGAAGGAGGTTTTACCGAGAATGAAGTTCGACAGGCCGAGTCGGCAGGCTGGTCGCTACTCGGCTTAGGGCCGAGGATTTTACGCATCGAGACAGCTGCAATCGCGGTGGCAGCACGAGCTACACTTTAACGAATCCAGAAAAGATTCTTTACTGGCCAAGTGAGTTCCGCTTCACCGAATACTCCCTGTAGGCGTAGAATAAGGATAGCCCCTCCCCGGCACGGACGGCCCCAACTAGGATACTCCCTTCGCCCAGCTCCCCACGGGGGAACAGAGCCATGATGGCAGCGCAAGAGGCCAAGTACAATAAACCCCGGCTCTCCGAGGAGGAGATGGCATGCCCACCGAACTGCTGGCCGCTGAACTGATCAGCGGCCGAGAAGCGCTTTCCGTGGATCGTTGCCTGGAATTGCTCCGTATCATGATCCGCGCTCGGGTCATGGAAGAGCGGCTCATCAAGATGTCCAAATCCGGTCAGGGACATTTCTGGATCGGCGGCCCCGGCGAGGAGGCGTTCAATGCCGCACTCGGTTTGCAGGTTCGTAAAGGTCAGGGGCCTCTTTACGACTATCTTCATCTGCATTATCGCAATAGTGCTACGCTGATCGCCATGGGAATGCCTCTCATTGAGGGAGTCCGACAAATGGCGATGACCGCGACGGACACGCACTCGTTGGGACGAAACTTCATCAGTCATTGGGCCAAGGCGGAATGGAACGTCATTCCCGTGACCTCGGTCATTGAAGTGCAGTATGTGATGGCTCCCGGCACCGCCTTGGTTCAGAAACGAGCAGGAGGTGAAGGAGTCTCGATCGTGGTAGGCGGCGATGCCGGCACCGCAGAAGGCGACTTCGCCTCCTGCATGATCTGGAGTACGCGGCCCGGCAACGAACTGCCCGTCTTGATGGTCGTGACCAACAATAGCTACGGCATCTCTACGCCAGCCTGTAGTCAGCATGCCGAGAAGCACATCATCGACCGAGGCAAGGCGTTTGGGATTCGCGGCGAAGTGGTCGACGGCAATGATCCGATAGCCAGCTGGCACGCCATCTCCCGCGCGCTACAGTATTGTCGGAACACCCGGCGTCCGTTCATGCTCGAAGCTCATGTGTCTCGACTCTACGGCCATTCGTCTTCCTCTGGCGCGTTACGAGTTAAAAATGAAGTCTGTTGCATCGAGCAGTTTGAGAAAAAACTGCTTGATTCTGGCTTAGTCGAGACAGCCGTGATCGAACAACTGCACGACGACGCCCTCGCGGAAATCGAGCAAGCGGTCGAGCAAGTGATGAAAGAACCGATGCCGCGACCCGAAGACGTTGAGAAGTACACCTATGCGCCGAGTGAAGTCGATGCGGTTTATCCGCACGACTACACAGGCTTGCCCCGTTGAGCGAGTCGCACCATGGCCACACTGGTACAAGCAGTTCGTCTGGCCCTGCACTATGGGGAAGAACATCTCGGAGTGACCGATATCTTCGGCGAGGATGTCGGCCCACCTCTAGGCGGCGTCTTTACCGCAACTCAGGGATTACGCACCGCCTGGAATAGTCCCCTCGATGAGCGCGGCATTATCGGCATGGCAATGGGAATCGCCTACGCTGGTGGTCGGCCCGTGGCGGAGATTCAGTTTTGTGATTATGGATTTAACACAATCGATCTCCTTAAAGTCGCTGGAAACCAGCGCTGGGCCGGTGCTGGCAACTACTCGTTACCGATGGTGGTCATGACTCCGTCTGGATCGGGGATTCGCGGCAGCCTGTACCACTCACACAGTTTCGAGAGTTGGGCCAGTCGGCTGGCGGGTTGGAAAATCGTGATGCCGTCCAACGCTCTGGATGCTTACGGACTAATGCTCTCGGCCATCAAGGATCCCAATCCAGTGATGGTGCTGCTTCCTAAGGCGCTGCTGCGAGTTCGTGGCGAACAGCGAATTCCTGGCGAGCCGGAGGATGACGCAGAGCTGAAAGACCGTATCGATGCTCCCGTAGGCGATCGGTCTCAGTGGAAGCCGCGCTGGCCCGACGTGCAACCCTATTTTGTCCCGCTGGGCGTTGGTAGTTTGGTCCGTGAAGGCGACGACGTTACCGTGATCAGTTATGGTCGAACACTACCACTCTGCGTGCAAGCCGCTGACGAAGTGCAACGCGAGACGGGCAAATCTATCGACGTAATCGATCTCCGAAGTATCTTTCCCTATGACTGGAAGATGATCTCGCAAAGCGTCGAGAAGACTGGCCGCGTGTTGCTCGTCAACGAGGACACCGAAGTCACGAATTTTGGGGAGCATCTACTGCGACGGATCATCGACGAGCAGTTTTACGATCTCCTTGTTCGTCCACGACTGCTAGCGGGTAAACACGTTCCGGGAATCGGACTGAATCAAATTTACGAGCAGAACACGGTGCCGCAACTGCGCGAGATCAAGCGCGAACTGCTGGCCGTGGCCACCGAGGCCGCTTAGGTCAAGGAGCCTCTCCGATGGATTTCCAGCTCCCCGCGATCGGTGAAGGAGTGTACGAAGCTGAGTTGGTTCGCTGGCTAATCCAGCCTGGCGACACGGTCAAGCCTGGACAGACTCTCGCCGAAGTGCTTACCGACAAAGCAACGATGGAGCTACCTTCCCCTTTTTCGGGCAAGATTGTTGCTCTGAAAGTCGAGCCTGGTGAGATCATCAAGCTCGGACAGTCGCTTCTGGAATACAGCGGCAATGGCGCGGTTGAGGCCACTGCCACAGCCACGGTCACGGAGAAACCCACCATCGCGGCTGGCACTCCCAGTCGTGCCAATGGCTCAGGAGTGAGCACCACCCCGCTCTCGGTCAAAGCTTCCCCTTCCGTTCGACAGTTGGCGCGAAAGCTCGGGGTTGATCTGTCTGTAATCCCCGGCAGTGGACCGGATGGCCGTATTCTGGTGGAGGATCTCTCGCGACGCATTGCTATGCCGGGCCGCCAAGCCCCGTTGCAAAAAGCCGAGCTGCGACAGGATTTTGGCCGACCTGGAACTCGCGTGAAGCTGGCAGGCCTACGCCGCCGCATCGCCGATCATATGGTGCATGCCAAGCGAACGATCCCGCATTACAGCTACGTCGATGAAGCCGATGTGACCGAGTTAGTGAAACTTCGCTTGTCGTTGAAAGATGTCTATGCACGCGCCGGGATCAAGTTAACTTACCTAGCTTTCTTCGTTAAGGCAATCGTGACCGCGTTGAAAGAGGTGCCCATCGTCAACGCGAGTTTGGACGAAGAGAAAGGCGAAATCGTTCTCCACGACCATTACCACATCGGCATCGCCGCAGCCACTCCCGCGGGACTGGTCGTGCCGGTCATCAAAGACGCGGACAAAAAGGATCTAGGAACAATCGCTCGCGAGATCGACCGCCTGTCTACCGATGCGCGAGCCGGCAAGTCACTCTTGGAAGATCTACGCGGCGGGACGTTTACCTTAACCTCTGTAGGAAACATTGGCGGATTGATCTCCACTCCCGTCATCAACCATCCTGAGGTGGGCATTCTCGGCATCGGACGTGTAGTGCGCCGCCCTGTCTACGATGATGCTGGACAAATCCGACCCGCTGAGTTGATCTATTTGTCGTTCTCGTTCGATCATCGCGTGGTCGATGGAGCCGTGGGCGCGGCCTTTGGCAACATCGTGCTGCGCGAATTACAGCACCCCGCGCGATTACTGCTTCCCGCCAATCTTTAGAAAAGCAACCACGCCGTGAGGATTGCTCCTTCGATCAACCACACACGGCGTGTGTTCCAGTCACTGATGAATAGTTTCAGTTAGCAGGATTGACAACAGCTATTCCAGTCGTTTTGCCGACCGTCGTGAAGTCAGTCTTGATGACATCACCGGCACTCAGAGTGATACGTTTGTTCTCGACAAACTTCGTGCCATCTCGTGACACTTCCACACGCAACTCGTAAAAGTACTGTTCGCCTGGCTTCAACTCTGGCGTGCGGAACGACTTCTTGGACTGGGCCTGTTCGATGAGCTTTCCATCGACGTAAAGCTCTGCTCCCTGCGGCAGTTCAAAGATCAGACGGGCACGAGTCTGCAAATTGCTTTCCTTGTTTTCTGGATCTTTTCTCATCTCGTTTCCAGAGTCATTCTTTTTGTTCTTGTCCAGGTCATCCTTGCTATCTGCCTTGTCGCGTTTCCGATTGTCTGACTTGGACTCGACGGGGGCAAACGTAGTAGGAGCCTGCGTCAGTGTGGGAACAGGATGGCCAAAGGCCGGGCTGTGGTAGCCACCACAGGCCCCGCCACAAGCGTACCCCGCCCAGTAGCCTCCGTAGGGCAATCCCCATCCGCCATAAGTATACGGCCAACCAGTGTATCCGACCCCGTAACACGCACCATATCCGACTCCATACCCGTAGTGTTTGGTCCACCCGTGGGCAGAAGCCTCCTCCGTCACGGACATCGCCGCGAGCAACACGATACTATACATAAGCCGATGCCTCCCAGGTTCACCGATCGAGGTGTCTCAAAGGATAGTAAACCTGGAGAAAATACGAAGCAAATGAACCGATCCGGTTACACACAAAATTCCGCAATCGCGCGCCTGAACAATTGCTGCTGACGTTATTGCCATCCTCGTCGGCGAAACAACTGGCCGGCCGTTACGACCCAAGCTAAAGCCAAGCATCCGGCCACGAGTAGATGAAACCAGTGCGACCACAGAACCGTGCGTTGCAGAGCAGCATGAATCATACGCGGACCATGAAATTCCAGTGCCAGCCAGGGAAGTCCGAGAATCTGATTCTGTTGACAGATGTATAAAAGCAACGACACCGCCATCAGGTAACACATTGCTCCCATACTGGCGGTGCGTTGCGTTCGCGCGAGAGTGGCGATGGTCAGGCCAATTCCCATCGACCCCATGACACAGACAATCACGGCCAACCAGAAAAACGGTTGCAGCAGGGCTCTTGGCGAGTAAGTCCCCGCCAGCAGCGCGGCCAGCATGATTCCCAACGCCGGATAAAAAAGGAATCGAGCGCCAAGCAGTTCCCAGGTCGTCGCCGGCGAGAGCGCCTGAGCGAGCAGGACACCTTTCTCGCGCTCCTCACAAGTCATCGAGGGCAGCAGATAAACGCATAGAAAAAAGATCCCAAATAGCACCAGAGCAGTAGCGATTCCACTTCGAGAGTCCATTCCGCCTCGTAACGAAAAGGCGGCGGTTTCCAGCGGTCTGTGAATGATCGGCAGAGGAGCTGCTTCGCCTCCCTCGATTCGCTGAGACTGAACAAAAGCCAGCGTCTCTTTCCAAAACCAGATCTCAAAAGGCGCAATAATGCTCCGCTCCCCGGAATACCAAAACCAGACAATGCCGCTAGTACCGTCCTGGATTGCTTTTCGTAGCTGGATCGCCGCCGTGTTCGTGGGATAGACAAGCGTGCCTTTTTCATCGGTCGGTACGCGATGCATCGGGCGAAAGCGAACTACAGCTTGCAGTTCCTCTGGTACGGATCGACTCAAATGGCGGACCAAGGGCGTTTCTTCCTCGTAGTCCACATAGCAACGTTGGACTTGAGGCATCAGAGCCACGGAACCATCGCTGCGGATCCCGAAAAATGAGAGGAGCAACGACGCCAGAATCAACAAGAGAATGAGCATCAAACCACCTCGATTAGCGAGGTGTCGTTGATACTCTTTCCGAATCAAGGTTCGCAGAATGCGCCAACGCATGGGGAAGGCTCCAAAGCATTTTCGAGTCGATCACTCGAAGACCGTGCCGGTCAGCTTGAGAAACGTTTCGTGAAAATCGAACTCGCGAGTTTGAAGACTGACCACCCCTCCAGCAGTAATCAACTGACTCAGTTCTTCTCGTTGAGCAGGTTGATCGAGTGGAAAAACCAGGCGTTGGCCATTGCTAAGAACGACATCCACTTTGTGTTCGGTGTGCTGCGAGCGAAGGGCCATTGGCGAATCCAAAGCGATGAGCCGCCCTTTGCAGAGAATCGCCACTCGATCACAGATTTTTTCGACCTCTTTCATATTGTGAGTGGTCATCAGTACCGTGGTCCCCTCGGCCACTAACGCACGCAAGATTCGATGGACGACCTCGCAGGAATGAATGTCGAGATTGGCGGTTGGCTCATCGAGATAGAGCAGGCGAGGGCGGTGCAGAATGGCACGCGCCAGTAAAAGCTTTCGCCGCATGCCCAAGGAGAACGCTCGAACGGGGAGATGAGCGGACTCGCTCAGTTCGACCTGGGCTAGACATTCGCCAATCCGTGAGTGAGGCACGTCATAAAGATCGGCGAAAAATCGCAAGTTTTCCCACCCCGAGAATTCCTCGAAATGATTTTCCCGATCGGGAACGTAGCCGAAGAGCGGCTTGATCGTTTGCCAGTCACGGATCACATCATAGCCAGCAACCAGAACACGCCCCTCTGAAGGAGGATTCTGACCAATGAGCACGCGAATGGTACTGCTCTTGCCCGCACCGTTAGGGCCAAGTAGGCCGAACAGTTCGCCCGGAGCCAGCGTCAGATCCAGGTGATCGACCGCGACAAACTCACCGTAGCGAACCACGAGTTTGTCAATTTGCAAGAGAGCATCCATGAGGGCTTTCCCCGAACGAGACGATGCGTGCCCGTGCTACAAGTTTAGATCACGCCATGTTGAAATTAACGGTTAAAGTACAGGCAAAGCGCGGAAAAATCGCTTGATTGGGATTCTCAAGCGAAAGCTAAGATGCGTAAAATGCGAGTAGGAGAGAGGGAATCTCGTCGATTTTTCATCTCCTTGCTTTCGTGTATCGCCTTTTGGACTCCTCTGGCGAGAGGAGCCTCTCCTTGTGAGGTAGGGGGTGGTCTCGGCTACCCCCTATCTTTAATCGGGGAATAACTTTTTCCCTTCCTTGCTCAGAGTCCTCTTTTCGGCTTTAAGTAGACCCGCTACAGTAACGAGTGATTTGGGCCAAACGAACGCTCCACTTCGTAGCTTCCACTGTCCCACGTCGTGTTGCTGCCCCCGTTATCGTGTGGGAGTGGCCAGAATCTCGTTCCTGTTTCTCTCGGAGGCCCCAGTGGGCAAGAAGATCTACGTAGGGAATCTTCCCTACTCCGTCACGGACGGAACCCTGGAGCAAATGTTCGCTCCCTATGGTAGTGTGCAGTCGGCGCAAGTCATCATGGATCGTGACACCGGTCGTTCCAAAGGTTTTGGCTTCGTCGAAATGGCCAGCGATGCCGAGGCACAAGCTGCCATTGAGGCAATGCACCAAAAGGATTACGACGGTCGTTCCTTGACTGTCAATGAGGCTCGTCCCAAGACCGAAGGTGGTAGCGGGGGCGGGGGCCGCGGCGGCCCACGAGGCGGTGGAGGGGGGTACGGGGGTGGTCGGGGTAAACGCTGGTAAACCCCATCTGCCTGAATCACAACCGAACTTAAGAAAACAGGGGTAGCGTTCCGCTATCCCTGTTTCGCGTTCTCCTTGACCTGACTTGCTCGAAATGCTTCGGATGAAACCGATCTACCTTGATTACAACGCCACGACTCCGCTCGATCCTGCGGTTGTCGAGGCCATGCTTCCCTTTCTGCAAAAGCAGTTTGGCAACCCGTCAAGTACCCATGAGTTTGGGCTTCGAGCAGCTGAAGCTGTCCAACTAGCGCGCGTTCAAGTGGCCCGGTTGATTGGTGCCTCGCCGGAAGAAGTAATCTTCACCTCGGGAGGAACTGAAGCTTCCAATCATGCTATCAAAGGGGTGGTATTCGCCCGCCTCACTCGCGGCCTTTCCGGACTGCTGAGCCGCCTCTTCGGGCAGCGAGACACTCACGTCATTATCAGCGCCATCGAGCATCCCGCAACGGCTCAACCCGTCGAGTATCTGCGACGCTTCGGTTGTCGTGTTAGCATAGTCCCGGTCGATCGCACGGGGTTAGTTGATCCAGAGGACGTGAAACGCGCCATCACCCGCGATACGGTGTTGGTCAGCATCATGCACTCAAATAATGAAATCGGGACTCTGCAACCGATTGGCGAGATCAGTGCCATCACGCGTTCGCGCGGCGTGTTGTTGCACACGGATGTCGCTCAATCACTCGGCAAGGTGCCCGTTGACGTGGACGAACTAAGTGTCGATCTACTCACCCTAGCTGGACACAAGCTATACGCTCCCAAGGGAGTCGGTGCCTTATATGTCCGCAAGGGAGTGACGCTGGACAATCTCATGCACGGGGCGGGGCACGAACAAGGTCGAAGAGCAGGTACGGAAAACGTGCCTTATTTGATTGGTCTGGGCACGGCCTGCGACATCGCTCGCGACTCCCTCCCTGAAGCGATGTTTCGCTTGCGTACTCTTCGCGACCGTCTGCATCAGCGACTGCGCGAAGTTCTCGGTGAGCGACTAGTATTGAATGGACATCCGGAAAAGCGCTTGCCCAACACCCTGAATGTGTCGTTCTTAGGACACGTCGGCGGTGAGCTGTTGCAACGCACCCCGGGGATCGCCGCCTCGACGGGATCGGCTTGTCACGAGGGAAAAGTCTCGCGATCACCGGTTTTATGCGCGATGGGAGTACCACTAGAAGTCAACGCCGGCGCAGTGCGGTTATCGGTAGGTCGCTTCACCACCGAGGAGGAGATTGAGCGCGCCGCCGAGTTACTCCTAACCGCGGTTCGTTCTCCCGCGCGAGCTTAAAGCGCTTCTCAAGATGCTGTAGCACCGGGAGAATGAAAAGCTCTTTCGCAGGCTAAAGCCTGCGATCTCTACTCTGGTAGTCGCAGGCTTTAGCCTGCGACCGGTTCTTCAGCCTGCAATCCGCAATCCCCTTTCGCAGAGCGCTCTAAAACTCCATCCGATTCAACGCGCGAATGCCAAGATTGATGGAGAGCAGAACCGTGATCACCCCTAAACAAGATCCGCAAAATAGTCCAAAAGCCACCACAGGATAGAAAAAGATCGAGGTCATCTCTTCAGGATTGGGAACGGTAGCCAAAAACAGATGCCAGGGACCGGCCATCAGTCCAATCGTCACGACGAGATAGCCTAGGCTGATAATCAGGTTGAGCGTTCCCCCAAAGCCCACGGCGATTTTACTGGGATCGCTCTCGCGGAAATTCGGCAGTAGCGCTCCGACTCCGACGGCTAAGGCACTCAGTCCGGCGGCAAGAACCAGGATGGTCACCAGATGAACGATCATGGCCTCAAAGGGCATTTCCAGCATCACATCACTGACCACCATCAGCAGCGAGGCCAGCAGCGTCGTTCCCATCATGGAAAAAGTGAACTTGCCCCACATCAATTGATCGCGACTTAATGGTAGTAATCCCAACAACCAGAACTTGCGTCCTTCGAGACTCAGAAGCGGGTAAATAAATCGCCCTGTGTAAGCACTCATCAACAAGCCTACGGCGATCAAGTTCAACAGGCTGATGCCATTCTGGAATGGCCATTCGATATCGCGAACAAACATCCGTTTGATGTTCGAGAAGTAGAGAATCAACATTCCCGAGAGTAACAGCACCTGACCGAACTGCTGCGGATCTCGACGAAAAGTTCGGAAGTCTTTGATGATGAGAAGCCGAGTCCCGGGGTCAACGAAGGGCAATAGCAAGGACAGCCCACGGTCCAGCCAAGCTCCGCCATGCTTGCGACGGATGTCTCCGCCGGTGGAGACGCGATTGAACCCACGACGATACAAGTGAGTCGATGTCCAGGCGGCTACAAGGTAGAGCATCAGGCCATTCGACCAAACCAAGGCTAGATAGTACAGCGAAGAGAGCAAATCTCCACGTGCGGCGGCGAGCAAACCACGAGCCACCCACCCCGAGGGCAGCCAGACACTGCGTGCAAAAGAGATGCGGTTGATAAGCTGTGTGGCCGCCTCCGATAATGGCTCGATCGAGCGAGTCAAGGCACGGTTCTCCCTGACCACATAGTAAATCCACGCGGCCACGGCGACGAGCAAGACCACGATCGCCAAGATCAGCAGCTGCTTACGTTGTTTGGGAAGATAGTTCACCAACAGAAAGCAGAGGATCGCGCCGAGTGAGCCAGGCAACAGTACAAAACCGAGAAAGAAGAGCGGTAATGCCAGGTAAAAATACCAAGGTACTCCAGCCATCAGAGCGTAAGCAATCAGGATTGGCCCACCGACCAGAAGAAACGCCCAGGAACTGAAGGCAATCGCTCCTTGAAATTTGTAGGCGAACACTTGATCGGCATCGACCGGCTTGGAGAGTAAAAAAGCTGTCTCCGCAGCGGAGAAAAGACTGCCATGCAGAATCAATCCGCCTGAGAAAACCAGTAAGACTCCCAACGAGAAGAATAATAACCCGACGAGCATTTCGATGATGAAGCCATGCGGCGGCATCTTCATCTCGAAGATAAAAAAGTAGAATCCGCCCAGACTTAGTCCGAAAACAAAGGTAATAACAATGATGCTGGAAATCAGGATAGTGATGGGTCGCACTACCGAACTGCCGCGAAATTCCGACCAGGCGTTTTTGAAAAGGTTCTGGCGAAGACGATTGAATAGCGCGAATTGATTCACCGGTTGACGAGGTGAAGCTGTCAAGACAGTGTCCAAAGGGATATTCATACGACTTCGCTCCTCAGATCATCCGGCAGCGTCAGCGTCAGAAAAATCTTTTCGAGCGATCCGTCTACGGCAGCTTGGTTCCGCAACGATTCCAGGGTGCCACATCCCACGAGTTTGCCATAGTTGATGATCGCCATTCGGTCGGCCAGTTCCTCGACCACATCCAACGAGTGCGAGGAGAGAAACACCGTCGTCCCTTGTTGTGCTTGTTGCCGCATCAGATCCTTAAATTGTCGCACGCTGTAGGGATCGAGACCGACTGTTGGTTCGTCGACAATCAAGACTTTTGGCTCATGTACCAACGCCGAGGCGAACACCGTCCGTTGCCGCATCCCATGCGAGTAGCGTTCGGTGAGATCATCGACAAACGCTTCCAGATTGAACTGACGAATGACAGTAGCGATCCGCTCCTGGCCGTACTCGGGCGGCAAACCGTACATATCCGAGATGAATTGTAGGAATTCTCGTCCAGTCAGTTTTTCATAGAGAAATGGCTGATCGGGAACATAGCTCAACAGGGGCCGAGCTTTTTCCCCTTCGCGGACCATGTCGAACCCACCAATTCGCACGGTGCCACTGGTTGGGAACAGTAGTCCGCACATCATTTTGATGGTTGTGGTTTTGCCTGCACCGTTGGGACCAAGAAACGCAAACAACTCACCTGGCCCGATGTCTAGACAGAGATCGCTGACCGCGGTCTTGGTGCCATACGACTTGGTAACGTGATCGAGTTGGATCATGGCTGAGTTAATCGCGGTACATGGCCCAGCGTTGGTTGTCAATAATCGCTTCCTGGCACAGCACCAGGCCGCGTTCCTTCGCTACCCAAGTCGAGGCTTGCAAATTCTCGCCTTCATAATCGATGACTAGACAATCGACCTTCTGTCGCCGACCATAAGAAAACGATTCAAATTCCGGTCGAACACGAGCGCGTAGCAACTGTAGTTCGCCAGCGTCTCCGCCGAAGACGCTCAACGATCCCGCGATTGGATCGAAGACACGCATGGTCCAGCTATCTCCCAAGCGAATCCCCTGCATGCGATTCACGGGATGCAACGGTAGAAGTACGGATCCGCCAGCGGGTACTTTGACTGTGGGCAACTTTCGCTCAAATTTCCGCCCGGGCATTTCCAGGGTCAGTTGAGGTGTGATCTCTCGATTGTTTACTTGGCCTCGAATGGCCACTGAAAACTCCTGTTTTACTAAGCGCAGAGCCGCGGCTAGTTGAGGAATCCCATCAATTTCGACATCGAGGCCCAATAAATCGCCAACACTATTGACGGTGTAGGAACTCTTCATCCGTTTGACGCGAATGCCATGCATGGGGGCCGGCTCGCCAAAAGGAGTGCTGAACTCGGCAGTCAATTCAAACACGTCATGTTCTGGATGCGTGACGTAGGTTTTGGCGCGAAACGCTCGTTTGCCCTCATGTTCGACCACCCATTCGATGTGTGGTCGCCGAGTTTGCGTCTCTTCGACGAGATCGATGGTGAACGGTGGCACCTGACCGGGCATGAGTCGGGGCAACAGCTCCTGATAGAATAGCCACCCGTTTAACCCCAGCCAGATTGTGAGTATGGCCAGGCAAACCATGCGCGGAGGCATGTCTAGTTCCGTGGATCCCAGGGCGGATTTCTTATGCTCTCGATCAATATATTAGCAGGTAAATCTTAAACATCGCTGGAGCAATCCATCATGGTTTTTCCCGTTTCCGGATCGACAAAGTGCGTCGTCGGGGTTCCCAATGAGATCAAAATTCACGAATCCCGAGTGGCCCTAACACCCGTCGGGGTCGAGGAATTGACCCGCTCGGGACACAAAGTGCTGATTCAGTCGGGAGCCGGCAACGGCTCCGGGATCAGCGACGAATTATATCGCGAACACGGAGCCGAGATCGTGACCCACGCCGAGGAGGTCTGGCGTGGCGCAGATCTCATCGTCAAAGTCAAAGAACCGCTCGAAGTCGAATGGCCGCACATGCGACCTGGACAGCTGGTCTTCACCTACTTCCACTTTGCCGCCGATGAACGACTCACTCAAGCGGTGATGAAGTCCGGCATCACGGCCATTGCCTACGAAACGATCAAGGACGCCAAAGGACAACTACCGCTGTTAACGCCGATGTCGGAAGTGGCGGGACGAATGAGCATCCAAGAGGGAGCGAAATACCTCGAACGCCCGTTCGAGGGTCGCGGCATTCTCTTGGGCGGCGTGCCTGGAGTACCTCCAGCGAACGTGGTCATCTTGGGTGGTGGAATTGTTGGAGCTAATGCCGCCAAGGTAGCTGCCGGTCTCGGAGCCAACGTCACCATTCTCGACATCAACCTAGATCGACTGCGCTACCTTGATGACGTGATGCCCAAAAACGTCACGACCTTGTACAGCGATCGTCACAACATCCTAGATAGCATTCGTCGAGCAGATCTGTTGATTGGTGCTATCCTCATCCCAGGAGCAAAGGCTCCACATCTAGTTCGTCGAGAGGATCTTCGCAAGATGCCCACTCGCGCGGTCATTATCGATGTTGCTATTGATCAGGGCGGATGCATCGAAACTTCTCGTCCCACGACGCACAGCGACCCCGTCTATCTGGTCGATGACGTAGTGCATTACTGTGTGACCAACATGCCCGGTGCGGTGGGCCGAACCAGTACCTATGCTCTGACGAACGTCACGCTGCCCTATGTTTTGCAACTAGCTCGCAAGGGATATGCACAAGCGATCGCGGACAGTCCCGCACTACGTCAGGGGGTGAATGTTCATGCAGGCAAGGTAACAAACCCAGCCGTGGCCGAGACGTTCGGTCTGGAGTGCGTGCCCCTATGAGCCAGTTACTTCCCCCTCCCGGTGAGCGAGTCCTACAAATCAGCGAACTGACGGCCTGCATTCGCGAGCTTCTGGAGGAAGTGTTTCCTGACACCTGGGTTGAAGGAGAGATTTCGAATCTGTCACGTCCAAATTCTGGACATGTCTATCTCACGCTCAAGGATGCGACGGCAACCTTACGCTCGGTTCTGTATCGAGGAGTAGCTCTGCGGGTCAAATTCGACTTGCGCGATGGCATGCGTGTCCTGGCCCGAGGTCGGCTCTCTGTTTATGAGCCACGCGGAGAGTATCAGCTGAGAATTGAACAACTTGAACCGAAGGGGATCGGGGCGCTGGAATTGGCAATGCGGCAACGGCGAGAACGACTCTTCGCGCTGGGATACTTCGACAAGCACCGTAAGCGACCGCTGCCGCGTTTTCCTTGTCGCGTAGCCTTGGTGTGTAGTGCAACAGGATCGGCGGTGCGAGACCTGCTGGAGATTCTGGGGCGGCGCTGGCCACTGGTCGAGGTGTGGATTCATCCTTCGCGTGTGCAGGGAGACGAAGCAGCAGAGGAAATTGCCGCCGCCATCGGTTCGCTTAATCTGGTGGGGAAAGCCAACGGTCCCACTCCCATCGATGTGATTGTCCTCGCCCGAGGTGGAGGAAGCCTGGAGGATCTCTGGCCGTTCAACGAGGAAATCGTAGCACATGCCATCTTTCGTTCGCGCATTCCCGTGGTGACGGGAATCGGTCATGAGGATGATCTGACCATCGCCGACCTGGTCGCCGATCAACGCGCCTTGACCCCCAGCGAGGCTGGCGAACGGATTGTTCCAGATCAAGTCGCTGTCAGTAACCAACTGGAGGCCCATCAAAGTCGGCTACGCACCTTGCTGGGTCGCATGTTGGTCTATGCTCGCTCTCGATTGGAACAGCTGGAGTCGCGTCCGTGTCTGACACGACCCGAATCGATGCTAGAGTTTCCCCGCGTTCGGGTAGAAGAACTCCGCCAACGGTTGCAACGCTCGATGGAACAGCTCCAAGAGCGAGCTAGGAATCGTTTCCAGACCGCGACGGCACTGCTCGACGGGTTGAGTCCCTTGAAGGTTCTGACGCGCGGCTATAGCGTGACTCGTAAGTTTGAAGATCTCTCGCTGATTCGAATGCCCCAACAAGTTTCGCCAGGCGAGGTGATTTTGACTCAACTGGCCAACGGCTTCCTCAAGAGCCGGGTTGAAGAAGTGATACATCAAGACTCCCGGCAAGGCATAGCAACGCCATGACACAACCAAACGAACTTCGCTTCGAGGCCGCTCTCAACGAATTAGAGCGTCTCGTCGTGGAAATGGAAACCGGACAGCTGGATCTGGACGAAGCACTCAAACGGTACGAGCGTGGTATCGCGCTAGTGCAATTTTGTCGCGAGCGACTCGCGCAGACTGAACAACGTATCTTGGAATTAACCAGTGTCGATGCGGATGGAGTACCGACGCTGCGACCGTTCAAGCATGAGGCGACGACGTCGCGATCGCAACGGACAAACGATTCTTGACAAGAACGCACCCTGCCATTGTCAGGAAAATCATGTTAATGCTATTATCCGAGATCGGTTTCACACTATAGCTAAGGACAGCGAGACACGCACAGGCAGCGATGAGTTTGAGTTTCGATGAATTGTTGCACCAGCGCCGAAAACAGATCGAGAACGAACTCGACGCGCTCCTGATTCGTCGTCCGGGACTTCCTGAGGAATTGCTTGCCGCGATGCGTTATAGTCTGCTTGCTCCAGGCAAGCGGCTACGCCCCTTGTTGGTTTTGCTCGCCCATGAAGCCTGTGGAAGCAGCGGAGCCCCCCCCTGGCCGGCCGCGTGTGCCGTGGAAATGGTCCACGTCTACTCGCTGATTCATGACGATTTGCCCGCGATGGACGACGATGATCTACGTCGGGGTCAGCCGACGTGTCACAAAAAGTTCAGCGAGGCAACCGCGATACTCGCCGGAGATGCTCTACTGACGATGGCCTTTGAAGTGCTAGCCGATGCCTATCCTGGTGCAACAGCGGCGGCCTGCTGCGGTGATTTAGCCCGCGCCGCGGGAGCTGCCGGTATGGTCGGTGGGCAAGCCGATGATCTGGCTTGGGAACGCAGTACGGAATCGACTCACCGCTCTTTGGCTGATCTGGAATTCTTGCATCAGCGAAAAACCGGGGCCCTCATTCGCTCCTGTCTCCGTTTGGGCGCACATGTGGCCTATGCGAATCAACCGACGGGTAGGGCACCCCAGGACTTACTCGACTGCTTCGATCAGTATGGGCGTTGTTTGGGGTTGGCGTTTCAGATCACCGACGACCTGCTGGATGCCGTAGGTACCGTACAATCGACGGGCAAGGCCGTGGGCAAGGATGCAGCCCGTGGCAAGCTCACTTACCCTGGACTTCTAGGCGTGGAGGAAAGTCGCAGACGAGCAGAACTGTTGGGGGAGGAAGCGCGAGCAGCTCTGAAGCCTTTTGGGCAACAGGCCGCTTCTCTGGAGCGTTTGATCGATTTTGTGTTGACGAGAGATCACTGAGTTGCCTGGGAGGGAGCTACCTAGGCTTAACACCATGAGGGCTGGTTGACCATGACTGTACTGTTGTCGCGAATCGCGTCGCCGAGGGATCTGCACGCGTTGAATGATGCCGAGCTGTCCCAACTCGCTCAGGAGATGCGCGACGAACTCATTCGGGTCTGCAGTATCCGTCCGGCGCACTTCGCGAGTAACCTCGGCGTTGTCGAATTGTGTCTGGCCTTACACTTGACCTTCGACTTTTCTCGCGATCGACTCATTTGGGATACTGGCCATCAAATTTATCCGCATAAATTGATCACCGGACGCTATCGGCAATTCGACTCGATCCGAACACGTGGCGGCCTGATGGGTTATCCCAACCCAGCTGAGAGCGAATATGATCTCTTCGTCACGGGACATGCCGGCTGCAGTGTCTCCTGTGCCTTGGGGCTGAAAGTGGGAGATGACCTGGCCGGTGAGACCGATCGCCACAGCGTCGCGGTGATCGGCGATGGAGCCTTGCCCTCCGGTATCGTCTTCGAGGCACTGAATAATGCTGGAGGTCTGAAGAAAAACCTGCTCGTCATCCTGAATGACAACGAGATGTCCATCTGCCCGCGTGTGGGAGGACTAGCTACTTATCTTGATCGTGCTCGCCTGTCGAATTTCTATCAGGATTCCAAACAGGGCATCCGCGACATCCTCGAAGCCATTCCTCTAGTCGGGGACATGGCCAAGCACGCGATCGGCCATCTCAAAGACGGTCTGAAAGCCTGGTTAACGGGAGGGATGTTATTTGAAGAACTCGGCTTCCGTTACATCGGACCAATCGATGGACACGACTTGCCGACACTCCGCCGCTGGCTTCGAGATGTGAAAGATCAAAAAGGTCCGGTTTTATTGCACGTCTTGACTCGCAAGGGGGAAGGGGTGCCGGACGCCTGCGCCGATCCAGTCACGTTCCATACCCCGCCGGTGATCGAAAAGGTCGGTCCGGATCGCAAAATTCTCTCGCTGCGTCGAGGTGGAGCGAAAGCCTATACCGATGCCGTTTCTGGCACGATCTATCAATTGATGAGCGAAAATCCCCGCGTCACAGTCATCACAGCAGCGATGTGTCAGGGCAACAAATTGGAAAAAATTCGGGAGCAGTTCCCGGACCGATTCTTCGACGTGGGCATTTGTGAGTCACATGCAGTAGCTTTCGCGGCCGGCCTGGCCAAAGCAGGTCATCGGCCCATAGTCGACATTTACTCGACTTTCCTACAGCGATCCTTCGACCAACTATTTCAGGAAGTGTCGCTGCAGAACCTACCAGTTTTGTTCACGATGGATCGCGCTGGTCTGACAGGTCCAGATGGCCCCACGCATCACGGAACTTATGACATCTCCTATATCCGAATGTTCCCGAATTTCGTAGTGATGGCTCCAGGCGACGAACTGGACGTCGCTCCCATGCTTCGCTTTGCCCTTCAGCACGAAGGGCCGACTGCCATACGCTATCCCAAAGCGAACCTGGAAAAGACTGATCGAGCCGTCACTCCAGTCGAGCTAGGCTGCGCCGAGGTATTGGACTGGGGCGACGACGTGATGTTGGTGGCTTACGGCACCTTGCTAACGACCTGTGTGAAGGCGGCAGAACGGCTCCGCGAAGAAGGTCTATCTGTAGGTGTCATCAACGCGCGATTTGTTAAGCCAATCGATCAAGAGACTCTCTCCAAAGCTATTAACGAGGCCGCCTTAGTGGTTACGGTCGAGGAGGGCACCCTGGAAGGCGGCTTCGGTAGTGCTGTGCTGGAAATGGCTAACCAGCTTCGACTCGACACACGAAAAATTGTCCGGTTGGGCCTTCCTGACCGCTTCGTGGCGCATGGTGAACGTGGGGAGTTACTCGCCGAACTTGGCCTCGATGTGACTGGCATCTGTGCCAGAGTTCGCAGTGAGCTGACCCGTAACCAGAAAGCTCGCCGATGGATACGCACGGAACGTTAATTGCCTCAGCCACAACTACACCGGCCTGGCATCTCACGATTGGAGGCCGGTGTTACTTTAATACTGTTCGATCGTCGCAGCGCGGCTTATCCTTCACTGCAAGGAGGTGCCGATGCTCCGACTGCTCGTGTTGGGAAATGCGTACCGCGAGGGGGTGCAGCAGGAAGCAGACATCCTACTTCCGTTTTTGCAAGAACGAACTCAAGTCGTTCATGTAGATCTCAAACAAGAGTCCGATCTGACCAACCTGGAAGCTGATCTGACCCTAGTATTGGGGGGAGACGGCGCGATCCTCCGAGCTGCTCGCCAGATGGCTTACCAGCAGCGTCCGGTACTGGGGATTAATCTCGGACGATTGGGGTTCCTGGCCGATCTAACCCTTGATGAGTTCCGCGATCGGTTTGATCGCGTCTTGGCCGGGGATTATCGAGTCACCAAACATCTGATGTTTGAAGCGACTTATCGCCATCCCGGTGAGGACAGTCCTAGCCGGGATCCCATCCTAGGGCTAAACGAAGTTTCCGTTCAGGTCGGACCACCGTTTCACATGCTTGAACTCGACCTGCTGATCGGTGGACAGCAAGCAGCCAGCTACTCAGTGAGTGGGTTGATCGTTAGTACCCCCGTGGGTTCGACAGCCTTTTCACTTTCCGCTGGAGGACCGATTCTCGGACAGGAAATTCAGGCGTTTGTCATCACCCCCATCTGTGCCCATGGATTGACGAATCGCTCTCTGGTCGACTCCGCGGAGCAAGAGTACACCATCAGCATTCGCAAAGCCTCTAATGCGTCGCTGGTCATCGACGGTCAAGAAATCGCGACGTTGCCACAAGGTTCGACGGTCTGCATTCGTCGCGCTCCGGTGTCGTTTATGCTGGTCCGTGTGGCCGATCGTAGCTATTACCACACCCTGCACGACAAGCTTTACTGGGGTCGACAACCTAGTTATCGCCCCGAACCATCGCGACCGGTGAACCGTACTAAAGGGTGATACTCTGGACTCATTCACACTACCAGACAAGACACGATGAATTTCACGATTCCTACCCTGCTGATCGGCACCGGGCTGATTCTCCTGCAGTTTGTGCTGGCGATCCCTTGGATCTGGCTGCTCCTACCACGAGAAGATCAGGAGAGCATTCGGCGTAATCCTTTCGCACCGTGGATGTTGCAGCGAATTGCTGCTGCCATCGGCGTAAGTGTGGCTCTTCCCATTCTGCTGCTGACCTTCGTGCAGGATCGTGCCTCCCTAGAAATCGCAGGGCGGCTCTATGCGGCAATCCTGCAACTGCAACTGACGATTCTGCTCTTTGTGATTCTCTTCGGCTTACTGATGTTGCTCTGGCCGAAGGGCGGAGCAGTGGCCTTGGCCGCTTTTCGAGAAGGGGTTCGGCAGCCGATGCTGTGGCTGTTGACTGGGCTTGCTGCTGGTGCGATGGCGATTTCGATTATTATTCCTTACTTCACCTTCGGGGAAGACTACCTGATGGTGAAGCAGCTGGGTTACGACGTCATTATGCTGGCAGCGGTTCTGTTCGGTAGCTTGACCGCGAGTTTGTCGATCAGCGATGAAATTGAGGGACGAACAGCGATTACAGTGATGTCGAAGCCGGTTTCCCGACGACAGTTTATGCTCGGGAAGTTTGCCGGCATTATTCTCGCTGCTCTATTCATGTTCGGACTGCTCGGTGTTTATTTCGAGGGAGTGCTTATCGTCAAGCACTGGTGGGACAAACTCGAACCCATCACGACCGTGATCGAGAGTGAGACCAGTCAGGCACGAATCGGAGTTGTCTCTACTCCTCTTTGGGTGGCAAGTACTCTGGAACGCTGGGACCTGCAAAGTTCGATCACCGACTTCCTTCGAGGCATCGGTCAGTGGACCGCGCATGCCCTAGACACGCTTCCTGGACTGATACTCTGTTACTCTCAGGTAATGGTGTTAGTCGGGCTTGCCGTCGCCCTGGCTACGCGCGTTCCGATGGTGGTAAACCTTTCCAGTGTGCTGGTGGTGTTTTTCCTGTCGCATTTAACCCCGGTTCTGGTGACGATCGCGCGGAAAGCCGACGTTGAGAATCCTGGCCCAGTAGCTCAACTTTTGGGCTTCGTTTCCGGTGTATTTGACACCGTGCTTCCCGATCTTGGTGCGTTCAGCATGGACCCCGCCCTATTGACTGATGCTCCGCCTCCCGCGGCGCAGTTTGCTCAGTACGTCGGTAGCGTGACTCTGTATGGCCTACTGTATACAGCCATCGTGCTGATTCTCGGCCTGATTTTGTTCGAGGATCGCGATCTAGCTTAAAAGCGGTGTTTTTTCTCACCGCGCCAGATACCCGCCATCAACGACCAAGGCTTGACCCGTGATGTAGCTTCCTGCCTCGCTGGCCAAGAGCAGCGCCGGTCCCACCAATTCTTTGGGATCGCCCCAACGACCTAATGCGGTGCGATCGGCAAAGGCCTGTTGCTCGGCGGCGGAAAGCACCGAGGCGGGCAGCTCTGTCAAAAACGGTCCAGGCGCGATGCAGTTGACCGTGATACCAAATTCTCCCAGATCCAGGGCGCTGGCCCGAGCAAGTCCTAATAGCGCGGCCTTCGTCGCCGAGTAAATGTTGCGTTTCTCTTTCGAGACGAAGCCCATGATGGACGAAATGTGGATGATGCGTCCCCAGCGGCGCGACTTCATTTGCGGGACTAACGCCCGAGTCAAGGCCATGACCGATGAAAGATTCAATTCCAGCACCCGATCCCAGGTGGCATCGGTAATCGCATCAATCGCCTCAGGTTTGTTCGTCCCAGCGTTGTTGACGAGAATATCAACTCGATCCATCGCCTGAAGAGCGGCTTGAGCCAACCGGTTTGCCTCCTCCCGTTGACTGAGATCAGCGACAAAATAGCGGCCCACTCGCCCTGTGCCGTGCAAGATTTCTTCCAACGCCGACTTAAGCTCGGTCTCATTCCGACTGGCGATCACGATGTCCGCTCCGGCCTCGGCAAATCCGCGAGCCATCGCCTTGCCCAATCCTTTGCTCCCACCAGTGACTAGAGCGACTTTTCCACTGAGATTGAACACCCCGGGAATCATAACAACGTCTCCTGAAGTTCGGTAGGATGTTTGGCTCAGTATAGCGAAAGAAGGTGTGGCGTTGCGTACTCGTCAAAATTGAGGTTGACCGCAGTCACCGAGGACGCTATCAGACCGCATTCTAATTCAATTGATCTATTCCGCTCTTCGCCGAGGAAGGGTCATCATGCGTCAATCGATGGCCGTGGTACTCGCGCTGGCGTTGGGGGTCGTGGGCTGTTGTTTCCGGTGTTCCTCTCCGGAAGCGGAGCCAATGAGCCAGCCGCGAGGCACCGCGGAGATTCCACCCAAAAATTCGATTTTACTCGACGTGGCTGTGATCGAACGGCCCGTTGGCGACTATTTTCTCAATCACGAGTTATGGAACCTCGGTCATGAGCAGTGCATCGATTTGGAGATGAAACCACTGCTCCAGGCCAATGGGCTTCGTGTGGGGTTAATCGGAGGCTTATTGCCCCCCCGCCTGCACGCCATGCTCAAATCGCCGCGCACCTGTCCCAACCCACGACGGTTATATGTCCAACCCGACGAGCCAGCCTTAATCCGCGAGAACCTGGGGGCAGGCAAGATTGCGTTTACTCTCCACAAAAACGGTGAACCGCAAGCGATTGATCTGCACGAGGCACAGTGTCAGTTTGAAGTATGTCCATCGATTGAAGGCGAGGAAGTGCGACTCCGATTCACTCCCCGCGTCAAACATGGTCAGGCCAAGATCGAACCACGAGTTGCTCACGATCCTGATGGGGCGCGTCGCTGGTCGGTTGAGGCACGAGAATCGTTCGAGCAGTTCCCTCATCTGTCCTGGGAAATGGTGGTGTCTCCCAAGGAATACGTCCTCATCGGAGCGCGTCTGGAGGAAGCGAACACACTCGGCACCGCTTTTTTCCTGACGGCTAATGGGCGTGTGCAAAAAATAGTGGTGTTACGCGCCGTGTTGCTCTCCTCGGAGAGTCTTGACGAGACCCTCACGCAGTCCCCACCACTCGCTTTGCAAGCAAGTTGGACAGCACGCGGCAGCGGCGAATAAGTCCGTCTCTTGCGTTGAAGTCGTAAAGTTGCTTTGCTAGATCCATCATGATTGAACTGGATGGATCATTTGGTGAAGGTGGAGGCCAGATACTTCGCAGCAGCCTAGCTCTGTCGTTGTTGACCGACCAACCGTTCCGACTGCGGAATATCCGGGCAAGACGACCGAAACCAGGCTTGGCCGCGCAGCATCTCCAAAGCGTGCTGGCCTGCGCGTCGATCAGCAATGCCTCAGTTCGCGGGGCCTCGCTGGGCAGCTCGGACCTCGAATTCGAGCCGGGCACCGTACAAGCCGGCAATTATGTTTTCTCGATTGGAACCGCCGGTGCAACAGGACTCGTGCTGCACGCCATCTATCTGCCATTGGCTCTGCGAGCACAAGCGACTTCTGAGATCCGCCTTGTTGGAGGCACTCATGTCTCGACAAGTCCGACCTTCCCATTTCTCAATCAGACCTGGAGTAGCTATCTTGAACTCATGGGACTGTCGGTTCGACTCGAACTGTACCAACCGGGATTCTACCCCCGAGGGGGTGGCGTCATTCGGGCAATCCTCCAGCCCATACGATCCCTGCAACCACTCACTCTGCACCAACGCGGTGAATTTACCATCACCGGAATCAGCGCCGTGGCTGGGTTAGACGCTAGTATCGCTCGCCGACAAGCCCACCGTGCCAAACAACTTCTCTCACGACATGATCTCGAAGCCGACATTCGTCTCGAAACCTGGGAAGGAGGACCAGGAACCGTTCTACAGTTGACCGTTCACACCAAAACTCTCCCCGTAGTTTTCGTCGGTTTAGGAGCGCGAGGAAAACCCGCCGAAACGGTCGCTTCGGAAGCGGTCGATGAACTGCTACACTATTTGCACACCTCTGAGGCACTGGTGGATCCTCATAGTGCCGATCAACTGGTGCTGCCCCTCTCGTTCGCTGAAGGCCCCTCCGAATTTGAAACGTCCCAGATCACCAATCATCTGATCACCAACATCGCGGTCATTCAGCGGTTTCTCTCACGTGACATCGAACTGTTCGGAGAATTGGGACAACCTGGGCGAGTACGCATTCACTAGGACGGCTATAATAAAATAAAGCGACCAAGCTATTGTCTAGAGGGAGCCAGAGTGTCCGCGCAAGAAGAAATTCTGTCGGTCGCCCAGATCGTACCTGTCACCGAAGCAGAAGGACCGGGTCGCCGGTTTGCTCTGTGGTTTCAGGGCTGTCCGTTGCGTTGTCCAGGCTGTTGTAATCCGGAGATGCTTTCGTTTGAAGGTGGCCAGGCGATACCACTGTCGAGAATCGTACACCAACTCGACGAGGCCAAAACTCAAGGAATCGAGGGGATCACCCTCCTTGGTGGCGAGCCGACTGCCCATGCCTCTGGAGCAGCCGCCTTGGCGCGCTCGGCTCGTCAACGAGGACTTAGCGTGATGGTTTTCTCCGGGTTCACGTTGGCGGAACTGTTGCACCGTCACGAAGCCGCTATTGACGAACTTTTGTCGCTAACAGACATTCTTGTCGATGGCCCCTACGATCCCACTCAACCTGATTCGACTCGTCGCTGGATCGGTAGCCGCAATCAACAGATCCATTTCCTGACCCAACGCTATCACTTCGATGAGAGCTGGAAACAATCAAACACATTAGAGATCCGCCTTATCGATGGCATTTTGACGGTGAACGGTTTTCCCTCTCGATCCGCGGTTGGTCTGTGGAAGCGCCCAAAACCGCGTCGCTCTCTCCCTCTGGCCAATTCGAGTGACTCTTGAATCTCTGCTCCGTCCTCCGCAGTATATGCCTCAAACGCCCCCAGAGAGATTGACCAGGAGTTGCCATGTCTCGCACTGTTGTACTGTTGCTGTTGCTCCTACCCGCGATAACCCTAGCTCAAGAGACCCGGTTTGAATTAGGGCAACGGCTTCGCTACTTTGAACGAGCGTTGGATAAACACCCTTCGCCAGAAGCTCGCAAGCGAGCCTTGGAGCCACTCGAACAGGCGACCCCAACGTTCTTCAAAGGACAGTTAGCCACGGCGGCGGGGTTGCTCGATCGCGCCCGACTTTTACTAGAGCATGCCCAGCCGGCTGACGAGTTGCTCTGGGCCGAATCGCTGATTGTTAAACCGCAACGACGCCTATATCCCTGTTCAGCGAACGCAATTCCCCTCAAAATTGAGCAGTTCTATCGAGTTTCGGTCGAGCAACCGAACAATACACAGCTCCGCTTTACTCTGCTAGATCCAACTGGGAAGGCATCTGACACGCTAACAGTGAAGGAATTCAGTCTGCCCTTCCCCACGACATTCAAGATAAAACCACTCGTCGAAGGCGACTATCTACTTCGCACAGAGGTTCTCGTCAATGGCAAATCGCACGCCAACGGAGAGATGACTCTCTCCTTCGTCGACCGATTGGATGATCGACTGTCGGCCCTCAAAAAGCAACTCGAAGACGTAGGACCCAAGGATCGAACAACGGAATCGGCAACAGCGGGACGATTATTATCGATTTTGTCCGATTTGCAAGCAGGACGAACCCTGGAAACCAACTATCCCGCAGCTCGTCTCGTCAAGGAAGCCGAAGATGCTTTAGCTGCTCATCAAGCGAAGAAACCGTTCTACACCCCAGAGCGAACTGGGCAGTTTTGGCTAACGCTTGTTAGCGGCAACGAGACCGACCCGGTCCGAGTACAAATTCCTGAGTCCGCCAAACAAGGGAAGCCGCTTCCGTTAGTCGTAGCCATGCACGGAGCCGGCGGAAGTGAGAACATGTTCTTCGATGGATACGGAGATGGTTTGGTAGCTAAGCTGTGCGAGAAACGCGGTTGGTTGTTGGTCACGACGCGAACCCCACTTCTGGCCTTCGGAGGAGGACCGAACGTCGAACGTGTCGTCGACGCATTTGCGAAAATCTATCCGGTCGACCAAAAAAGGATCTATTTAGTAGGACATTCAATGGGTGCGGCACAGGCAGTGGCAACAGCAGGTCGATCCCCGAAGCGATTCGCCGCTGTCGCCGCCCTGGGTGGTGGCGGCGGCTTCCGCCCCTCCGACGAATTGAAAGCGGTTCGCTTTTTCGTGGGATGCGGTGAACGGGACTTCGCTCTGAACGGCTCAAGAAATTTACATCGCCAGTTGGAAAAAGCCGGGGTGAAGACGCGATTTAAGAGCTATGCCGACGTGGAACATCTTATTATCGTTCAGTTAGCCTTGCCCGAAGTCTTTCGCTTCTTTGAAGGGGAACAGGAATGACGCGTTCCCCCCTTGGCGAATGCTACTGACTTCGTAGGACAATCGCAGCGATATTACTCTCCGAAGAAGCAAACCGATATGGCGCAAGATTCTACCGCAACTACTAGCACGCCCCGCTCTAAACAAGCCATCGCTGGACTGACTCCGCCCCAAATTGGCGAAGCTCGGATTCGCGAGTCCATGCGCACCGTGTTGGGAATTAGTCCCGGTTTGGCCACACTCGCTCGACGACTTCAGCAATCGATTATATTCCTACCGCTGGGGTGGTTTATTCTGCTATTCCTTTTCCTGTATAAACTCGGGCCATTTGTTAGTCGGCGCTATACCTTGACCAACCGTCGGCTGATGATTCGCACCGGGTGGAGTATGTCGGTCTCTCAGGAAATCGCGCTGGCGAATATTGACGACGTGCGGTTGGACTCTAACGGTGTAGATCCATTTTATTTGGCGGGTACCTTGGAAATTCTGTCCGGTGGCAAGGTAGTCATGCGGCTGGAAGGATGTCCTGAGCCGGAAGGTTGGCGTCATGCCATTCTCAATGCCATCGCGGCCTGGGTCCCTGGAAAATCCTTCGGCCATTTTCAAGGTGCTAGTGAAGTGAAAAGCGAGTCAGCCGCCAAGTAAACTCTAGCTCCTGTCCTTTCTCCGAGACCAGAAACGAACCTCTGGCGTTGTCGGATCTCTTCGGGTACAACAGTGAGTATGATAGCTCATCTCACTGTATTCAAAGGGCCAAACGCCGGTCGGCGTTACCCCATTGATGAAGCAGGCTTGGTGATCGGACGGCAACCAGACGCGAGCGTCTACCTGGAATCCCTCGCAGTCAGTCGGCATCATGCCAAGATCACTCAAGAGAATGGTTCTTTTTTTGTCCAGGATTTGGGATCCTCTAATGGAACCTTTGTCAACGGGCATCGCATCGTAGGCCGAGTTCCCCTGACGGAACGAGACACCCTTCAAATCGGCCCTTATGAGATGGGATTAGTCCTCGAAACACCCCCAACCTCCAATGAACCTGCTCAGGTGATTCGGGCCAAAGTAGAACTGCAATCTTCCAATCATACGTTATTCTCCCACAACGCTTCCCAGAAGTTGCACTTGATGCTCGAGATCGCCCGATCGTTAGGGCATACTCCCGATCTCGACCCAATGCTGGGTAAATTACTCGATCATCTGTTGCACCTATTTCCGCAAGCCGATCGTGGAGTCGTGCTTTTCTGCGATGGGGATAAACTCGTCACTCGTGCTCAGCGAACTCGTTTGCTGGGAGATCGCCACGACGTGCCTTACAGTCGTACTATCGTTCGAAGAGCATTGGAAGAAGGGGCGGGAATTCTCAGCGAAGACGTTCGAAGCGATCGAAATCTGGTGCAAAGCGCGACCTTAGTGTCGCTCAACTTGCGATCGTTTCTCTGCGTCCCGCTGATCGGTCGAGATGGCAAACGCCTCGGAGTGATTCAACTCGATTGCCTACGGAACAATCAGATGTTCCGACCGGAGGATCTAGAGTTACTCAGCGCGATCACGTTGCAAGCCGCTGTAGTCACTGAAAACGCGGCTTTTCATGCCGAGCGACTGCGAGAAGAACGCCTCAAACAAGAAATTTTAATGGCACGCGACATTCAACAACAATTCCTTCCCTCGGACTTTGAAAGCATTGGTCCGACAGCTGAGTTGTTCGCCCAGTGTGTCCCAGCTCGCGAAGTCTCAGGCGATCTGTACGACTTTTTCCGGCTAGGAGATGGACGGTTCGCCTTCTTCGTCGGCGATGTATCCGGGAAAGGAATGCCCGCAGCGTTATTCATGATCGCGGTTCGTACCTTAGCTCGCAACCTCGCGCCGACAGCAACAGGAGCGGTTGATTTCCTGCAGCGATTGAACTTCGCTCTGGCCAACGACAACCCCACTCATCTATATGTCACGATGGTGTTCGGCATCTATGACAACCGTGATGGCAGCGTTCTAATCGCTAGCGGTGGGCATCCTCCGCCGTTGTTGCGGCGAGCCGATGGCCAGGTAGATGTGGTGACGCTCAAACCGGGATTGCTCTTAGGTTCAGCACCTATTCCCCTCCGTATTAGCGATGTTCGTATCAATTTACACCCTGGCGACACTTTGATTCTCTACACGGACGGTTACGTCGAAGCCACGCCTGATGACAAGGAAGAATTTGGAATAGACCGCCTGCGACAAACGCTGGGCGGTGTTCGAACCACGCTCCCGCTGCAACAGTGCGTTCTCGAAGCCAGCGCTGCAATCCGTCGTTTCTGCAATAAAGACGAACTACAAGACGATCAAACCATGTTGTTGCTTCGTAAACGCTAGACCAACTCACTTCCTCTTTTTTGCCTCCTCGAACTCTTTAATGTACTTCTCGGGATCTTCTCTAAAGGCATCGCGACATCCCGTACAGCAGACATAGTACGTTTTGCCCTTGTAGAAAACGGGCATCGTACCGCGCCCTCCTGAAACGATGCATTCTGGCCCTTTTTCCTCACTCGCGAAGGCCACTCCTTCCTTGGTCGCGCCGACCTGGTAGATTCGAGTGAAACTCGCTGCTTTGTTGGCTTTCGTTTCGTAGTGATACAAGTGACGATTAAAGTGCAGCAGAGAAAAGACCAATCGCTGTTGTTGCTTCGTTTTTTCGTCACTACGCTCGACAATCAGTTTCTTGTTCGTGAACGTACCAGTAAACACCTGCAACTCTTTTTCGAGTGTCACTACGCGAAGCTCGAATTTATCTGTATCGGCTACATGTCGGAGCTCGAATGTTGAATAATATTTCCCTTTGTCGATTTCCGCTTTCAACCAAGCTTGATTATTCTTGAACTGCCACTGCCAGCGGATAGTCTCCTGCCAAAACCCGCGAGCACGTTCGTCCTTAGTGCCTAGCAGCGGCGTGCCAGTTCCTTTCCAGCTACCAATCAGATCGTGAAACCCCTGCAATGCTGCTTTAGCGGATTTCTCCTCGTGCATTGCGGCAGTATCGAGGACAAAACCGCCCAGTAAAACCGCAAGAACAAATCGGGCCATGAGACTAACCTCGAAGGGGTAAAAGATGCGATAGCGTGAAGACGATCGATTATTGCTGCATAAGAACGTATCAAAGTTGGAGACTTGAGGAAATCTCGAATCAGTTGGCGAAAAGGAACAAAATTTGGATAAAGGGATTCAAGAAAGTCACGTTCTACCAGACGTGTCTGTGAGTTCGAGCAGCTGAGTAGGAGTTGGAGAAAATCCGCGCTTCAACCAACGGCGTGGTGGAGATTCGGCGTGTAGACTAGCAGCGGAAACCGAGCGGCGCGGCGGTCAGGATGATGGCCGGCGCTCGCGCCGAAACACTCACCACGGAGATTCGATTGATGAAGCGGTATTATCTCGTGGCGACCCTCGCCACTGTCGCCACGGCCGGCTTGGCGACCCACTGCCAGGCCAGCGGCGCGTTCGGCCTCTTTTACTGTCCGAAATACTGTGCTAGCTACTGTCAGGCGTGCGCTCCCCACAATGCGTTCTCCTCGAACGGCTGTCTTCTAGGGTGCTGTCCACCTCCACAGTGGCCACAAACAGGCTTCGGCTGCGGAGGTTGTGGGGCCTACAATGCCTGTCCGACTGGAGGTTGTGGAACCGGTCCCTGCTGCCGTAACAAACCCCCCCATGCCATGCACTTAGTGACCAGCTCCCCCCAACAGTTCGATCCAGTCTGCGGCATGTGTGGCATGGCCAGCTATGGTCTGGGTGGCATGCGACAAAACGTGTGCGGCAAAGGTTGCAAAGGCAAGGGCTGCAACGGTGGCTGCTACTACGACGGAAGCATCGGGTACATGGGCGGCATCGTCGACGGAGCGATCAGCTATTCCACCATCCCAATGTGGAATTACAGCATGCCAAACGCCTTGTCCCAGTATTACTGGAACACAGCGCAACAAAATGCTAACCTGATGCAACCAGTTTCCTATCCGGGAACTAATCCCGTGGCTCCGAACCAGGCGAATTGGGGCTACGGCTATGGGTATAATCCGTATTACAACATGTCTATGTACAACCCCGCTCTTTGGGGTGGTCCAGGATATGGCTACAATCCGGGGTGGTGATTTCGCGATCGACTAAAGCATAACTCCGATAGCCCGTGTTCTATTTGGACACGGGCTATCGGCCATTTATCGAACAAACCGACGGCTACTGGCGGCTGGTCGAATCATCGCCACGACTGATCGATGATACTGAGGGGTGCTAACAATCGCTTCACCGGTACCCAGCAACGGACATTTGGCCCACAATTCACGGGTCACGTCGCCGGTTGTAGCCATCAGGCTATCGAGATTATGCATACTTCGTAAAGTATGAACAATACGCGTATTGCAGAGTTCAAATATCTCTGCTGGTAAGTGTCCCGGTTGTTGACTGACAAAAGCCAACGATAACCAGCGCTTACGTCCACGTCGAGCAACATTGCGTAACATCTGCAGGGTCGCCTGCATGGTTTGCACACGCTCCCGACTCATAAACGAGTGGGCTTCCTCGATCACAAGCAACGCTGGAGGTACGTCTGGATTGACGCACTTGTAAGCAAATGCTTTTCGCAAGAGATCCGCCGTGACCAGATTCTTGACCAGATCATTTGCGGCACTGACATCGATCACGTTGACACGACCTGGTTGCAACATTTCCTTGATGTCTAGTCCGCGCACGTTCGGTTGATCGAATGCTCCGGAATGAACGAGCAGCAGCAATTTATTGGTCAGGCCGATGTAATCCAAGGATTCGGAATTTCTCGGCGAGCGTTCCTGAGCACGCGTGCGAAGACTTTGCACCGTGAAGGGCAACTTGGCCTGCGGCGAGCAATCCAGCAGTTCGTTCTCGCGGTCTAGATCACTAGTACGAACCGAGGTGTAATATTTCTGTTGATAGTAATCGATGCAGTCTAACAAAGCATTCCGTTCGCCTAATGTGGTTTGCAGTAACTCGGCCGTGACACTACTGTCAAAATCTGCCAGCCGCAAAGTAAAGGCTTTACTGTCGGGTCGATCGCTAGGACAAGAGAGCGGATGATAAACGTGAAAGTCCGCCACGCCGCGCGGCTGCAGGCCAAATCGCTGCAACCGAGGAACAAGATGCTCTTGCGTCGTCGGTTGATCCATCGCGGTATACTCGGCTTCGAGATCGAGCATGATGACCGCCCAACCACGAAGAGAGGCTTCTTCGACAAGCACCTGAACGGAGTTCGATTTACCCGCTCCAACCGTACCAAAGATGCCAATATTGCGCGGCAGCACATCTTTGCTGGTGCTTTGCAACCCTAATTCCAAGTCATCACGACCGGAAAGCGTGCCTAACACCATGTCTCCACGAAGTCCGAGCATGCGACACACATCCTCGGCGGGCAATTCCTGAGCCACCGATCCGGGAGCGGGTCGATTGTTCGTACCTTGAGGCATGCCGTTGACTAGCTCGCCCTGAATCTCCACCTCCGCGCGAATCTCTCCGCTTCCATTCTCCTGAGGAAAAAACGGTCCGCCAACGATACGGCCCAAAAATAACAACCCAGGAGTAAAGCGATCCTCAATAGTGATAAACTGATTGCGAACGACTCGATGACGCTGTTCATAGGGACAAAGCAGAATCACTCGTTCATTGGTCACGGAACCCTGATCAACCGCGACGCCTCCCAGTGCTGGCTGGGTCGAGTTTGTAGACATTACAGGATCTCCATTCTCTGCAAACCGCGCAGAGGCGGATTAGACCTACCCTGGATCAGTGTAGCTCTAAAACCTAGTTTCGTTTGATCCACTGGTCAAGGAAGATCCAACCCCGGATGACCTGTTTTCGCCATCCAATTCCATCAACAGATTGATTTTTATTGCTGATTTGAAACTGAACTGTGCCGTTTAGCTGAAAAATTGAACATTTTATTCGCGCACCATCTGAATCTTGCCTGGCTCCAGATCTAGTCTCAGGCAAGAAGAGACCGCCTCGAAAATTGGGCCAGGCTGCAAATTTACTACGTTGCTGGAATTGCTTAATTCAAGCGAAATAGTCCGGTCCACACCTGCATCTTGTTCCAGCTAGTATCGAACACTTCTGGTCCGATGCTCAGCGTGTAGGTTCCCGTCGCACTCTGCGTCGCAAAAGTGATGTCGAACGTCTTGTTGTCTGTGCCCGCCACTACTGCTACATTC
>CALDUY010000034.1 GCA_937923405.1 uncultured Gemmataceae bacterium
CCGCAAAGCCGGCATCCCCGTTCCCCCCAAACCGTTCATCAATCTTCGTGCTTCCCGAGCTACCGAACTAGCCGAAGAGTACCCCAGTCACGTATGCGCTAGCTGGTTGGGACACTCCGAGAAGATCGCCGAAGCCCACTACCGCCAAGTAACCGAGCAGCACTTTGTTCGCGCCACCCAACCGCCGACCGGAGAAGCGGCGCAAAAAGCGGCGCAGTCAGGCGCGGCAACGAGTTGCAACGAACGGCAGACAACACCAACAACGCAAGACACAAGTCGTGGTTCTTCCGGTCTTTGCGTCAATATGCTGAACACTGCGGCATTCGGCCATACTGAACAAATACACCAGACAGGACTCGAACCTGTAACCTTCGGTTCCGTAGACCGATGCTCTATCCAATTGAGCTACTGGTGCAATTCTGGCGTCATCTTAGGCGCACCGACGGTCTCTGTCAACAGTTTCGACAGTCGAAGAAAAAACCCCGCCGTACGCGGTGAGGCGTAGCGACGGGGCCGGAACAGAGAAGAGGCCGTAGGACACGCTTGAAATTACTCGACGACTTTTCCGCTGTCAATTATTTCCTGAAATTTTTTCCCGCACAGGCGACAAAATCATTCGATTCTTGAAACTGGGCAATTTCCGCCATCCCTGAGGGAAAGCCGATCGGTCGGCTCACGACCATACTTTTGTCGAGCCTTAGAACGGATGGTTCAAGCCCAGCCAGATTTGCGGTCCGGTGTCGGCGTTGATCGCTTGCGCGAAGTCGACTCGTAACGTGGTGCGTTCGACGAAACTGAACCACGACACGTCAAAGCGCAGGCCGACGCCAAGGCCGTGCGCCACTGGGCCGACTGAGTGACCGGCGGCGTAGATGTCGCCGATGTCGTAGAACAACACGCCGTAGACGTTACGCAGACTGGCGACATGATCCAGGCAGTCAACGCGAATGCCTCGGGCCAAGGGGAAGCGCCACTCGACACTGCCGACCCAGACCGAACTGCCTTGTCGCTGGGCCAAATCGAAACCGCGGAACAGGTCGCTGCCGCCCATCGTGAAAAACTCGCCGCGGGTGGGAGCGGCGGTCGCGCCGAAGAGACGGAAAGCGAACCGAGTCGAACTCCACCACTCGTTGAGCCGAGGCAGGCCCGCTCCGTCAATGCCTGGCGGCGACTTGACGATGGAGAATTGTCCGCCGAACTTGGCCAACCCGACGTTCGATGGTTCGCCAGCCAGTCCACCTTCGGCCCAGACATCGAAAGAAAATCCACCTTCCGGATCCCAATAGGGGGTCAAATAGTTCAAGCGATAATGCACGCCTGCCGTCGTGGTCCGATCGAAGCGAACGCTACCTGGCACGTTCTGTGTGGCGAAGGGCAGGAAGTTATCCGAATACTGCAGGTAGCCTTCGACGAAATGGATGGGCGGCAGATACAGACTCGAATTGTAGGTGAAGATGTAGCGGCTCCAAACCACGCCGCGCAGCGCTCCTTCGTCGCCGTTGTTGAACTCGGCTAGGCGGCGTTCGACGATATAGCCGGTCTGCGAAGTGGGGAATGGCCAGTGTTCCCATTGCCCGTCGATGCCAGCAACCACGTCGCGCCAGTTAGTGCGATATCCCGCGTAGAGGCCACCGGCAAACTGTTGCGTCCGATAGATGCCAGCCCGCAGGCCGATCATCGTCGAGCGATCGAACCAGGCCGTGTCGTAGTTCTGGGTGTACAGCCACGGTCCGAGTAGAATGTTCCAGCGATCGTAAGCTGTCGTCAGGTCGGTCTCTTCGAGGAAGGTGTACAATGGCGTGATCCGCCAACGGATAGGCCGATGCCAGAAGTTGTTGGCCGGCTCCAGGTCGGGCAACACCTGGTCGGGATCGATGGCCACCTGACAGGGTTTTTCGTGCAGCACCACCTCGACGCGAAACCGAGCTCCGCCCTTGGGGCCTTTCTCTAACGGCGTGACCCGCGCTGGGGGGTCGTCGATGCGATACGGCTGGTCGGCTCCGGGCAGAATGGGAATACGGATGGAGAACTTCTCGCAGTCGTCCAGAGCGATACCCAGCACGGTTGGCTCGTCGAACTCGGCTCGCTGATGCACCGTGACCGAAAGCTTGACGCCGCCCAGCGGGATGGGCTCCTCGTCGGGTCTGGCTCCACGCGCGAACAGTAGTTTTCTGGTCAATAAACAGCAGCGCGGCCGCTCGGTCACGCACTTGGGAGCCTTGGTCAGGCTCACCTTTTCGATGGCCCAGTCGGTCATGCCGCACTCATACAGCCAGCGCTGGAAGAACTCTTCCCAGGATCGGCCCGTGTACTGCTCCAGTTCGCGTTGGAGATCCTCGACGGCGATGATGCGATAGCTGTACTTGCGCACCACGAGGCGGAGGAAGTCGAAGAAACAGGCTTCGCCGAGACGATCCTCGATCATGCCGACGAGTCGTCCGCCTTTGTCGTAACAGACGTTGAACAATGTGCCGAGATGGCCGAACTTCGGCATCTCTTGAATGACGGGAGTTAGTTCGTTCTTGCCGATCGTCGAGTACATCCCCGACGAGCGGTAGTCATCGCGGCGAATGTTGGGCAGCCATTCCAGCCCGGCGGGGTAGCTCATCAAGGCGTTGTTCTTGCCGTGTCGCTGGTTCAGCAGGCGATGACTGAGATAGTTGGCGAAGCCTTCATCCATCCAGGTTTCGCAGTAGCCGTTGTCGCCGACCAGGTTGTACCACCATTGATGGCAAATCTCGTGGGTCAGCAGATATTCGACGTAGCCGGCTGCAACATGGGGCATGGCAAAGACGCGCTCGTCGATCATCACTAAGGTCGAACACTCGTTGCCGTTCCAGCCGAAGAACGCCTCGCTGACGGTGAAGTCTTCCCAGGGATACGGCCCCAACCAACGAGAATAGGCCGTCAGTGCCTCGGCGGCGATGTGGAGCATCTTTTCGGCGTAGAACTGATGCTCAGCAAAAGCGAGAATGTGGATCCGTACTGGCGCACCATTGGGACTGGCGCAACAAGTGCCCTCAAAGCGTTTGAAGCGATGGCTGCATAACAGGGTGAACTCACGCACGCCGACCGCTTCGATACGCAACCGTTGCCGACCGTCAGGGAGCTGCTCCGTCGCGCGGATGGTTCCAGAGGTGGCGACGACCTGGTCGCAGGGCAGGGTCAGCAGCACATTGTAGATGCCCGACTCGTTGAGAAACGGTTGATGCCAGGGGATGAACGGAACCGGCTGCCAGCGATCCTCGCGCGGCAGAACACAGGGCTTGGGGCCGAAGTGTTTGTCGCCATAGTAGGCGAAGACCGGTAGCCAGTTGGACAGCGTAGTTACGCCTTCCCAGATGCCCCAACGTCCCTGTTTTTCCGGCAGAAACAGGGTCAGTTCGATCAGGATAGTAACCGACTCACCGGGACCGACAGAGTGCGGCAACTGGACGATCATCGTCGTATCTGTGTCGCCCTCGAAGTGGAACGAGAGCGGCTGGCCAGCCAGGGTAATCTGACGAATCTCGCAGGGCCGTTGCGTGTAGCCCAGCGCTTCCGACGGTTGGACGCGGAGCATCTCCAGCATCTTGGCCATGAAGCCAACGTCCTTGTCCGGCACCAGGTAGCGGGAATGAACGTTCAAGACAAGCTGGCTAGTCGGCGTTCGGGCCGGGTTGGTCCAAGTGGCTTGCTGACGTACCTGGGCCTGTTTGTGAGCCAGGTCCAGTTCGATCGCGAGATTGTAGCGGGGCAGGTGTACGGGCAGAGCCGGCGCGGGAGCAGCCAGAGATGGGGTCGTTAGGCCGAGCCAGCACAGGGTGAGCAAACCGAGCAACCTTCGCCGAGCCAGCTTCATCGACCGCGTCCTTGGACCGAGAGACGAGCGAGGTCTGAACAGAGAAGTATCCTCTGCCAAAGCGGCTCATAACCACTGGTGAGGAGGCGTGTCCAGATCGATCGGAGTCCTGACTCCCAAAGATCGATGTTGATCTAGTTTTCGGAATGAGACATCGGGTACAACGTCGTCACGTAGCCAGGTCAGGAGGCCGGCGTGATGGATTGGTTAAGCGATCATCCCCTGTTGCTGCCGATCGGCCTCGGAGTCGGGGCAGTCAATGCAGCGTGCTTGTTGTGGTTGCTGTTCACACGGCCAGCTACGGGTCCGGCCAACGGGGATTTCGCCGCCTGGTTCCGCGGGCTGGTCGCTGAGATGCTCGGCACTTTCGCCGTGGTGTTGCTCAGTATGTTGCTGGCTGTGCGTGGCGTGCTGACGGAGCAACCGGCTGCGGATCTGCTCCAGTTGGCCTTGGGATATGGGCTGACCTACGCGGCGTGCTTGGCCGCTCTGGGACGGTATGCCAAAGGATACTTCAATCCGGCGTTTACCCTGGGACTGCTGAGTGCGGGCCGGCTGGGACTAGCCGGCTTTCTCTCGGCGATCCTAGGGCAACTAGTCGGGGCGATCGCGGCCGCGGCTCTGGTGTATTGGCTGGTCGGTTCCGAGGGCCTGTCCGTCGCCGTAGTGCCGATTTCGCTTTCGCCGCGCGTTGCCTTCGTGCTGGAAGCCATCGCCACCGCTGTGGTTGCTGTGATGCTCTTCGGCAGCCGCAAAGAGCCGCGTTCATTGCGTCCACTGGCTCTGGGAGCCATCAGCATTGTCGGTGTGTTGGCGCTGGGTCCACTGACGGGCGGCTATCTGAACCCGGCTCGCTCGTTGCCGCCGGCTCTCTGGCTGGGGCAGAAGGAGACTTGGCTGATTCATCTGGCCGGTCCCGGAGTCGGAGCCGTCGTCGCTTCCGTGCTGATGCATCTAGGGATGAACGACGACCGCAAGCTCCAGGTGAATCCCGAGGCTCCGACGGAACTGTACCGCCAGCCGAACTTCGATCTGCTCGCCGAACAATTGGCCCCGCAGGAAAGCAGCAGCCTGTAGACATCCCGCCGCGTTGCTCGGTATATTCAGGGGTAGATTCCCGCCCTCTGAACCTACCTTGATGCACTCATGAACTACCCGACGACGCGGCGAGAATTCCTGTGGCGAACCGGCGGAGGCTGTGGCGGTCTGGCCCTGACCTACTTGCTGGCCCGAGAGACACACGCGGCAGAGAAACCGCTGCCCAACCCGCTAGCCGCTCGCAAGCCGCACTTCCCAGCCAAGGCCAAGTCCGTGATCTTTATGTTCATGGTCGGCGGTCCCAGCCCGATCGATCTGTTCGACCCCAAGCCAGAAGTCGCCAAGCACCACGGCAAGCCGTTGCCGGCCAGCTTCGGCATGCCGGTCAGCCAGTTCACCAAGGGCGACACGCCACTACTGGCCAGCACACGCAAGTTCAAAAAGGCAGGCCAATCTGGTCTGGACATTTCCGACTTGATGCCGCACCTCGCCGAGTGTGTCGACGACATTTGCTATCTGCGTTCGTGCTGGTGTACCAGCACCATCCATGCTCCGGCGATGTATCATCTGCACTCGGGACGCACGAACATGGGTTATCCTAGCCTCGGTTCGTGGGTAACTTATGGGCTGGGATCGGAAAGCGACAACCTGCCGGCTTATTGCGTGCTGTTGCAGCCGGAAGGCACTCCCGAGGGTGGGGCACCTTGTTGGAGTGCGGGCTTTTTGCCGGCTGTTTATCAGGGCACGCTATTACGCAAAGGCCCCAATCCGATTCTCAATCTGCGTCCCCCGGAGGGAGGCGGCGGGCAGCGGCAGCGGCGCACTCTAGACCTGTTGCGGCAGATGAACGCTGGCGACCTGCGGCCTGGCGACACCGACCTGGAAGCTCGCATCGCTTCCTACGAACTCGCCTTTCGCATGCAGCAACACGCTCCCGAGGCCGTCGATCTGTCCAAGGAAACCGTCGCCACCAAACGGCTGTACGGCATCGACCAGGCCCGTTCCGCTGACTTCGGCACACGCCTGCTGTTGGCCCGTCGGTTGGTCGAACGCGGCGTTCGCTTCGTGCAGGTCTACTCCGGTGGCGGCCCGCTGTTCATGCAGTGGGACGCTCACGACGATCTGAACCCCAATCATGAGAAGATGTGTGGCCACGTCGATCAACCGATCGCTGGTCTATTAAAGGATCTTAAATCTCGGGGATTGCTCGACAGCACGCTCGTTGTCTGGGCCAGTGAGTTTGGCCGATTGCCGACCTCGCAGGGAGGCAAAGGCCGCGACCACAACCCCTATGGCTTCACGATGTGGCTGGCCGGAGGCGGCGTCAAAGGTGGTCAGGCGGTCGGTGAAACCGACGAATTCGGCCTGCGGGCCGTCAAGAACAAAATCAGCGTCAACGACTTCCACGCGACCTTACTGCATCTGTTGGGGCTGGATCACGAGAAGCTGACCTATCCTCACGATGGCCGTGACGAACGGCTCACTGACGTGGCCGGTCGCGTCGTTGAACAGGTGCTGGCCTGATGCCGCGCCCCCCTCGGATTCTGCACTGCACGTCGGAACCGCTGGTCTTCTTCGGACGACAACGGGAACTGGCTCTGCTGGATTCCGCCCTGTCGGCAAAGTCGCCCTCGCTGATCGCGCTGATCGGACCGGGCGGCCAGGGAAAAACCGCCATCGTGCAGCACTGGTTGCGACAGAAGCGAACCCCTCTCGATGGGCTGTTCTTCTGGAGTTTCTATCGGGCCAAGGATGCCGATCTGTGCCTGCGCGAGTGGTTGGCCTACGCCGAGGACCGTGACTCGCTACCGGATGTTTCCGCCTCGTGGTGCGTCGATCGACTGCTGGAGATGCTTCGTCGAGAACGCTGGGCCGTCGTTCTCGATGGTGCGGAAGTCGTGCAACACGAGACTGGTCCGTGGCGCGGTCGCTTCCTTCACCCCGACCTGGGTCGGCTACTGGAGGAACTCGGGTCCACACCGATGCCGGGTGTGGTCGTGGTCACGACGCGCTTCGAGTTGCCCACGTTGGCCACGCGCTCGCACACCCAGTTGCTGAGCCTGGATCGACTGGATGAGGAGAGCGCCCGTGCCTTGCTCCGTTCCCTGGGCGTGCAGGGGCCACCCGAGGAACTGGACCGCCTGGCGGCCTTCGCCGGTTATCACGCTAAGGCCGTGGAGCTACTGGGCACTTATACGATGCGGTTTAGCGGCGAGGGCGGGCAATCCATCCCCCTCACCCCTAACCCCTCTCCCCCAGGGGAGAAGGGTAGCGACTATTCACCCCTCCCACCAACCCAGAAGGGTAGCGACTATTCACCCCTCCCACCAACCCAGAAGGGTAGCGACTATTCACCCCTCCCACCAACCCAGAAGGGTAGCGACTATTCACCCCTC
>CALDUY010000035.1 GCA_937923405.1 uncultured Gemmataceae bacterium
TTAGCTGCCGCCGCCGCCAGCCCCACTGTTGCCGATGGTGTCGCCGACGAAGGAGAAGGTGTTGTTGGCGTTGGTGCCGAGTACGCCGATCGCCGTGATGCACACCACGATGATCAGAGCCAACATCACGGCATATTCCACCGCCGTCGGGCCGCTCTCGTCCTTGACAAACGCCACTACTGAGTTCAGAAACTTCTTCATCACACACCGCCTTTTCGTTAGTCCTACGAATGGACTTGGACTGATTAAAACCGCTCGGCCCGAAGCGAACCTAACCCTCAGTTCGCCATGCACGAATCAACTCTCGTGGGGCTTCCGGCAGTGGCCCGGAATTTCCGTCGTTGGTGGGGAGCCGACGGCATCGCTCGGTTGGGATTGCTCCAACTGAGGGAGGTTTCGAGCAATCCTGTTCGCTACAAACCAGTCTGGGCGAGGAGCTTGGCTGGATTCCTGGGTGGACTAATCCTTTCGGCAGCTTGGCGATCCGGTTGGACCCATAGCTTTGCGTCCCACCCTTACGGATGGTTTGCCTTTGTCGAGGAACCCGATAGCGAATCACTGCTCGGTCGCGCCGCGGCCAGGTACTCTTACCTCCGCTCGGTCACGCCGAGGGTCGGGTCGATCTTGACGTTTTCCCCGATCAACCCGACACCGCAAACATGGAATACGTTGGAAAGGCTGTCAAGTGAAGGAGTGATAACTCCGGAAAAATCGCTGCAACTGGCTCAGCGACAGAGCAGCCCAGAGCGGCTATCCTTGGGTTCGAGACGTGGAGCGAGTTGCAAAAAGACACGCGCCAAATCCGGGTCAAAGTGCGTTCCCGCACCGTCGCGCAACACGGCCAGTGCTTCGGAAACAGGAAGAGCCTCGCGATAAGCTCGTGAAGTCGTTAACGCATCGAAACAATCGGGCAGGGCGATCAATCGAGCCAACAGCGGAATCTGCTCCCCACGCAGCCCATCGGGATATCCAGTGCCGTCCATGCGTTCGTGATGCCCGCGAATCGCTGCCAACACTGCTTGATGTCGCACCACAGGCCGCAGGATCCGTTCTCCTATCACCGGATGCTGCTGCACGATCTGGTATTCTTCCTCGCTGAGGTTCGTGGGTTTGTGCAGGATCGCATCGGGAATAGCGACTTTGCCGATGTCGTGCAGTTGTGCCGCCAGACTTAGCAGCTTACATTGCCGCGGTTCCAGTCCGATGGCACGGGCTAACTCCAGAGCATAGTACCGCACACGCCGCGAATGGCCTGCTGTGTAGGGATCGCGTTCCTCCATCGCTTGCGACAAACTGGTGATCGCCGACAGAAATGTCGTTCGCACTCGGTGCGTCTGGCGTCGAACAGCGTGTTGAAGACGGCATTCGATGCGGTGCTGTTCCTGTTCCGCGTAGTAATTCCGCAGGGTCGTCTCCAGAACGTGACGAAATTCGTCGAGCTTGATCGGTTTGAAGAAGTAATGATGGACCCCAGCTTGGAGACATTCGTTGGTGGCTTCCGGATCGTGTCCCGCCGTCAAAACGATAATGCCGACTTGTGGCCAACGCTGACGAATCTGTCGGATGAGCCACAATCCACCTCGACCTGGCATCCGTAAGTCGGTGACGACAACAGGAGTTAGATTCTGTTCCAGAAGTTCCAGGGCCTGTTCTGCCGTGCTAGCCGACTGACATTCGTATTGCCAGAGTCGAGCCGCTCGGACCAGGACATCCTGAGTCATCGGTTCGTCTTCGACGACCGTGACCGATACTGTTGTCACTGGTGTGTGCATCATGTGCCTAGGGCCGACGTCATGCGCTAGCCAATCCCGGCCGCACGCATGTGCTGTTGCTCCCTCGCGCAAGTCGTGGATGCGGGGCTTCCGTTTCAGTGCATCGATTCGACTTGGGTCCATCCGGTACGAGTGTTACAATTCTTCGCGTTCCGCGAGCAGCGAGTGCAAACACTCGGTCTTCGCCGGGCGTGGCATTCTTCACACAGCGATTTGTGCTTAGGGAGTATAGTTCCTAAAATTCAATCAAGCAAGAATCTTTTGTCTCATTCCTAAAATCGTTGCATCCGTTTGGATCTCACATGAATTGGATGTGTCAACTGTAGCAGTTCTGTCGATTTTGCTGGCTTAGTTGTGCCCGTTTCGCTCTTGACGCAAGCGATTCGTCTGACGTTGAATCATGGCGCGACGATCGGCTTGAAGTTTGCGATATTCACGCAGGCCATATAACCGAGTTGCCCACAAGTCGATTCCCGCGAGAATCACCACGGCGAGTAATAGCAGCAGGATGGCCAGCCAAGTTCCTCCCCAGAGGTGGAGCAACTCTTTCTGTTCCGAAGTGAAGGGCGGACGCTGTTCCGGATGCAACTCCTCGCGTTCATCAAGGAGCTGCTGAGAGGCCGGCTCCCACCAGAGCAGCTGGCCGACAAGTAGCACGGCAATCAAGCCCAGCAATCCCGCCGAGATCAGTCGACGCCAGGCCTTCTGTCGTTCCCAACGCATCTCGTCTTCGGGCAGGGCGAGTTGCTTCAGTTGGCGCAGACGCCGCCCTTGCCGACTGGCCAGCCAGACGCCAAACCCGATCAGCGTGACCACCAACAGCGAGCCAAACAGCGCCTCGGAGATTGGCACAGCGGTTGTCCCTTTCCTCGTTCAGTTGGTGTAGCGTTGTAGTACCATGTCCGCAGTGCGCGTGGTCTCGGAATCGTCGTTCGAAGTCAGCGCGGTCAGACATTGTCGAATGCGTCGATCCGCCAGGCGAAGGAAGTAGCGACCGATCTGGACATCGCGCTCGATCTCCTGGACCTTGCCATTTCCCAGCGACAACAGACTGTCCAAACGCGACAGCACACAGGCTGAAGCGTACAACTCGCAAGCGGCGTCGGCGAGTCGTTCCTGCACATATTGCCGGAAGAGAATCTCTTCGCGATGCGTCATGAGTGCTTTTTGCACGGCCAGACTGAATTCTCGGACGCGCGAGCCGAGATGCCGAGCCTGGTCACGGAGTTGCTGGCTTTTGACGGGGACATCGGGCGTCGACAGGCGAGCCATCAACTGCCCTCCGCCGAAGCTGAGCAGTGTGCCGATCTGCTTGATCGGATTAGACAACGCATCTTTGACTTTGAGAAACTGATCGGCGACGGGTTTGATGCCGACCATCGCGATGAAGGCGCGCAGCACGTCGTTAGCCCCTTCGCCGACTAGGTTCAGACGCGCGTCACGCATCCACCGCTCATACGGTTGATCGAGAAAGAACGACGTGCCGCCAAATACCTGCATGGTGTCGTTGACGATCTGCCACAGTGCATCGGTGGACCAAACCTTGAGCATCGCCGTTTCGAGCATGTAATCCTCGAAGCCGCGATCGATGAAGCTAGCACACTGGGCGGTTGTGGCCTCCATGGCGAAGGCATAGGCCGCCATGTAGGCAATCTTCTTCTTGACCAACTCGAACTCGCCGAGTTTCTGTTCGAACTGCACTCGAGTGTTGGCGTGACGAGTCGTCGCCTCGACGCAGGCCTTGGCCACTCCTGTGCAGGACGCGCCGAAGGTGGTGCGGCCAAAGTCCAGCACAGTCAGGGCGACACGCAACCCCTTGCCTAGGGCACCGAGAATGTTTTCCTTGGGCACGAACATGTTCTCGAAGGCGAGTCGTCCCGTCGCCGTGCCTCGGATCGAGTTTTTGGCCATCCGCTTCTCGACGACCGTGAACCCAGGCATATCCGGCGTGACTAGGAAGGCGGTGATTTCCTTCTTCTTGTTGGCCCCTGCTCCGGGAGTGCGAGCCATCACCGTCAACACGTCGGCGATGCCGCCGTTGGTGATCCAACGCTTGGTGCCATTGAGGAGATAGCCCTTGCCATCTGGTGTAGGGGTGGCGGTGGTCTGCACATTACTGGCATCGGAGCCGGCTTCGGGTTCCGTTAGGGCGAACGCCGCGATCTTCTGTCCCGACACCAGAGGTGGTAGCCATTGTTGCTGCTGCTCTTTGGTGCCGAAGAGCAACAGCGCGCGAATGCCGATCGAATGATGGGCATTGACGAACACCGCCGTTGAGGCGCAGTGGCCGCCGATGATCTCCATAATCTTGGTGTAGGCCAGCTGTCCGAAGCCGCGACCGCCGAACTCTGCAGGCGCGGTCATTCCCAATACCCCCAGCCGGCCCAGTCCCTCGACCACGCTCTGGGGGATCTCGGCGAGGCGGTCGATCTCCGCCGCATCGATGTGGTCCCGGCAGAAGCGGCGTACTTCCTCGATCGCTGTTGCCGTCGCCTGCTGCTCCTCGGGTTTGAGTTGAGGATAAGGGAACAATAACGCGCTATTGAAATGCCCGAAGAACAGCCCTTTGGCAAAACCGAGTGTCTGCGGACCGGAGAATAGCAACTCCTCGGCCTGTTTGCGTTGCTGTTCGACTTGAGCGGCAGTCAGGGCCATGTCGGAGTCCTCGCAAGCGACAAGGGAGAGAGGGTATTTGAGCTACCCTCATTCTAGACAGCAGCGAAGTGAGAGATCAGTCGGAATCGAGGAGTCACTTCTTGGTTGTGGGGAAACGCTGTTTCTTAATGCCATTCGTTGGACGCACGTCCCATTCCCAGCCGACGAGAGATTCGATTTCAGGCAACCGGCGGAGCTTGGTCACAGCCTGGGCTTCATCGACCTTCTCTTGTTCAGGAGGACGGCCCCAAAGGAGTCGGCACCGATCGGTTTCGAGGGTGACTTCTCCATCCCGTACACTGACGCGACAGGCGGTCAGTCCTAGAGCGTCGAGGCGAGGTCGCAACAGGCCCACCACCTGAGCCGCCGCCTGAACTCGAACGTCCGCCCAGGGCTTGCCCGGAGGACCGTCCGGCGGGACGACCTTGGTCGTCAGCAGCGGCAAGCCTTTTGTCGAGGCCCCACGCGGCAAAAGGATCCCCGAACCGTCGACGACTCGTGCCGGCGCACCTGCGGCTAGGATCGGCTCACGAAACACCAGTTCCGCGCGGACTGCTCCCATACTGCTAAGTTTGACTTGCTTGACCTTGGCCACCCACGGATGCAGAGCCAAGGCCCGAGCAATCCGTGCCGGAGTCTCGCCTTCCAGCAATTCCAGACGGTCGGGCAAGTCGGCAAGGTACTGCACTTCGTGCAAAAACTCCGCGTGAGAGAGTCCCGGAGGTGATTCACATTCCAGATCGGAAAAGTATAGAACAACTTTGTCTTGCCCCTTAAGACGTTCTCCCAGCAGCCTACCGGAGTAGAACACGCCCACGAACAACATCGCACCTGCCAGTAGCGGCAAGCCGAGTTGAAGCAACCAACGCAGCGAGGTTCTCGCCTTCCTAGCGCGGCGCATGACGGTGTTACCAGACAGTGAGTTCCTGTTCCAGTCGGAGATTGAACTTCTCTTCGACCCGTGTCCGAATCAGCTCGATCAGACGCAACACATCTCGACTTGTCGCTCCAGGATGGACGACAATATAGTTGGCATCGCGATCACTGACCTCCGCGCCACCGACTCGAGTGCGTTCCAGTCCCGCTTGGCTAATCAGTGCAGAAGCATTCAGCCCACGGGGATTCTTGAAGACGCGGCCAGCGGCTTGGAAGGCGGCGGGAGCGGCTCCTTTGCGAAGCATCCAAGCCCTGCGCATCCGCTTGACGATCAGGTCGGTCTCATCAGGTTGCAGGGCGAATTCGACCGACAATAGAACGGGATCATCGAGGTTGTTGGCCTGTTCGCCGAACTGCAGCTCGTCGCGGTGCCGCACCTGCACTCGTCCCTGACTATCCAGAACCTCCACCGAATGGACGAACTGCCCCAGGTCTGCCGAGCGATCCCCCGTACTCGTTCGTAAGGCTCCGCCCACCGTGCCCGGGATGCCGACCAACGACTCCAGTCCCGCCAAGTTGTGCCGAGCCGATGCCGAGATTAGGGAAGCTACGGAGGCTCCCGTTCCTGCTCGGACTCGGTCGTTCCGTACTTCGATTTGGGTGAAGGCCGGTTCACTTAAGCGAAGCACCAAACCCGAAACGCCCTCATCACGAATCAGCATGTTGCAGCCGCATCCCAACACGCGCAGCGGAATTTTTGCCTCAGAACAGGCACGGACGAGACGGGATAGCTCCTCAACGGAGCGTGGCTGAGCGAGCATTTCAGCTGGGCCGCCCAGTTTTAAGTGGGTAAAGGGGGCGAGCGGCACCTGTCGCTGAACTATCTCCGAAAACTCGTCGAGCGCGGCCATGTCTGAACTCTCCGACCAGGATGCGGTACGGGGTATGATAGACCGCTGCCTGTCCGCGGGTCAACGCACGACTGGCAAGCCGACTGGTAGACGCTATAACTGCTGATGATGAACGATCTGGACACCACGAAACCGTTGGCGGTGCTGGCTTCGGGCGGACTGGACAGCGCGATCCTGCTGGCCGAGTCAAGCCAGCATTTTCCCCAAGTTTGGCCTCTCTACATTCGCTGCGGTCTCAGCTGGGAAAAAGTCGAAATTTCCTATCTTAAAAGGTTTATTAGTAGCCTCACCTGCGCCTCGATGCGTCCCGCTACGATCCTCGAACTGCCGGTCGGCGATCTGTATGAGAATCACTGGAGCATCACCGGCCAGAACGTTCCCGACGCCGACTCTGCCGATGAGGCCGTCTTTCTTCCGGGCCGCAATGTGCTGTTGCTGTCCAAGGCTATTCTCTGGTGTCATCTCAACCACATCCCCACTCTGGCGCTGGCCCCGCTGTTGTCCAACCCGTTTCCCGATGCCTCGCCAGAGTTTTTCCGGGATTTTGCCGAAGTGGTCAATCGATCGGTCGGCGGACGAGTCCAAGTGGTCTGTCCGTTTGCCACGCTGAGCAAACGCGAGGTGCTGCACCGCGGCGCTCGTTGGCCGTTGCATCTGACCTTTTCCTGCATCCAACCGATCGATGCCGACCATTGCGGGGTATGCAACAAGTGTGCGGAACGACGGAAAGGGTTTGCCGACGCGGGAGTTCCCGATCCTACCCGCTACGAGAAGGGGTAACCATGTTCAGTGTCACGCGCGAGATCACCTTTTGCTACGGTCATCGTCTGCTGAACTACGACGGCAAGTGCAAGTACCTGCACGGCCATAATGGCCGAGCTGTTATTACCTTGACCACGGAGAAGCTCGATTCTTTGGGCATGGTGGTCGATTTCAGCCTGCTCAAGCGCGTGGTCGGGAATTGGATCGACGAGAACCTCGATCATCGCATGCTCTTACACCGAGATGACCCATTATTGGCGTATCTGCAAGCTCAGGGAGAGCCAGTCTATGTCATGGACGTAAATCCAACCGCGGAGAACATTGCCAAGTTGATCTTCGACTTCGTCCGCGAGAAAGGCTTCCCCGTCAGCGAGGTCAAATTGTGGGAAACCGACAACTGCCACGCCAGCTACCAGGCTCAGTGAGAGCAGCAGGTCAGACAAGGCTCTCCAGCAGATACTTCAGCTTTCGCACTTCCGGCTCCATAGCGAAGGCCGCATCAGGGATGTCGCGAATGTCCACCGAGAGAGCGCGTTTGTAGCCGTATCTACTCAGTTGAGAGATGATGCGACCGTACTCGACCTCGCCTTGTCCGATGCGGACCTGAAACTGGTTTGGCCCACGTCCCGTGTCTCGCAGGTGTACATGGTGGACGTACTCAAACACCACATCGTAATTCTTACCCTGATTGGGACCGACGATGTAATGACTAGGATCGAGCGTCAGTCCTAGGCCAGGGAGGCGTTTGCACAACTCGATGGCTTGCTCAGGGGTTTGAGCATGTGTGCCCAACAAAGTAGCCACGTTAAACTGAATTCCCTCGGCGTGAGCCAGTTGCAGAAACTTGCTGAGACGCTCGACTTCCAGTTCGAGGGGGACCTCCACACTAGCGGGACTGATGGTTACGACGGGAACTGCGGAGATCCTCGCCAGCCGACAAATCGCCTGGAATTGTCGATGTTGTTCGGTTTCGCTGGAGGCTTCCAGTTCCACCGAGAAAGCAATCGGAGCTAAACCTGGTCCCAGACGGAGTTTGTTGGCAGCCGCAGTCACGTCAGCAACGACTTCCGAGGGTTTCAATTGTCGACCGCGCTCGTGAATCGCTACGTCACACTTGGTAAATCGCAACTCGGCAATTCTCCGCAGAGCTTCTTCGAGCGGATAACGTCCGAAACACAAGGTAGAGCATGCGACGAACACGGCTCCCTCCGATCCGGCGAATGGATCCCCTGAATTTCTCCGTGAATGTGCCTCTCATACCGTCACGCCAAAAAAAGGAAAGAGCAGATTTTTTGCTACAGAGGTACCCTTGGTTTGCAAAATGGCGAGTCGAGGCAAATTCGGCCAGACAACTCTCGCGAAACGAGGGAACTTCAGCTATATTGAGTAAGAGTAAGGTAGAGAATCAGCAGATAGTTCTTCGTCGGGGCTGACTATCAGGTGCCGGAACATGCCGAGACAGATCGTCTTGCTCGCCCTGCTCGCGCTAGCTCTGACCGTATACGCGGTTGAGCCTCCACCTCCCGAGCAAGCTCAGCCGGGACCCGGACCGCTCTTTCCGGCTGACGAACTTCATGCCAACCCGTTGCATCTATCGCTGGCAGTCGTAGGAGCTACGCCTACTCCGTTAACCGGTCCGCTGGTCACAGTTGGCTCTTTGGTAGCTGGCGAACAGCATCAAGCCTGGAATCTCGAAGGCGTGATGACCAACCGCTATTCACGCACCTCGCTGGGAGCGGCCATGCTCGTGGTTCAGTCGGCAGGTGGACATCCCGGCACGGCCGCACTCGGGCAGCTCGGACTACTTCACGTGGGCCATGATCTCGATTGCTGGGCCTTACTCGACACGGATCGCTTTCGAGCTTTACCCCGCGATTGGTTGTCTCAGATCACCGATCAAACTGCCATCGGGGCGGGCGGCATCGAAGCGGAAATTTATACTCGGGTGGTGACCCGAGCCTACTACACTTCGCCACGCGCCTTTCGACAGGCCGTGCGTAAAGACGTGACTTATGCCCATGTTCAGAGTGAACCCGAACGCTACCGGGGAACGGTGATTCGCGTCGAGGGGCGACTGCTCCGTGTCAACCGCTTCGATCCACCATTCGAGTGTCAACTGGCCGGAGTGAGCGACCTCTACGAGGCGTGGATCTTCAATGAACAACTTGGAGCCAATCCCTACTGCGTGCTGTTCACCCACTGGCCGCATGGCTTGTCTACCGACTTGCTAGGCGAAGCGAAAATCGATCGGTACCTCCGGGTGGCTCTAGAGGGCTACTTCTTCAAGAAATATCGTTACAAGGCGAACGATCCGCGCGGTCGAGAACGAGATGCTCCCCTGGTGATCGGCCACGGCTTGCTACTGCTTGACAGTGCGGCAACCGATACTAGCTCCAGTAATGCTCCTATCAAGTGGTTGATGGGACTGTTTGGCGCGATTTTTGGAGGATTAGTGATTGGAGTGATCGCGTTGACGTATTGGTACCGCCGGTCCGATGGGCAGGTGCGGCAGCGGATCTTAGCACGGATGCCCGAGTTTGAGTTGCCTCCGCCGGATGGAGTACCGCTGGCGTCGCCAGTCGCCCCTCGTCGGCCTGGGTCGGGATCCTCGCGAATTCCAATCCCCAAACGGGAAAATTTGCCGCCGAGGTTTGGCAACTCTCCCTTTGCAAGCGGCTTCTCCTCGTTTGAAGAGAAGGAATCTCCTCCGCCCGACGAGGAATCCGGGGGTTCGCCGCGCCTGCGTGGTTGAGAACGCCACGCGGGCGCGGCTTAATCTCTCGGTTTCGAGGATTCGATCCCCTGCTCGACTAATCGAGACCTTATTGCTCCCGGAACTAGGTCCATCGTCAGTATGAGGTAGAACATCATGTCCACTGCACCTACGACTAATAACACCTCGACCAAAAGGCTCATCGTAGCTCCACGACTAGAAGGGCACGGGCCATCGTTGAGTAAGTTTCTAGTGGTCTGGGCGATTAGCGCGGCGATGAACATCTCCATTGTCCTAGGCGCATTTGTCATTTTTTCGGCGATCGGGGTGGCTTCTCCCACGGAGATTCAGCCCGTGATCGAAGAATCCACCGAAGTGGCCGACACCACCAAGGAATACGATCTGACCAATACCGACATCGGTACAGATGATGCTGTGCCGCTGAATTACAACGTCGATCGCATCGAGGATGTCTCAGTGCCCGGAATCGTTGACCCCACCGCTGCCGTGGGCATCGTCAATGCCCCAGAGGCTGCCCCGATGAATGTGCCCCCGCCGCCAGGCACGGGAGGGGGCACCGGAGCCGCTGCCTTCGATCCCAACCTCTCCGGCATCGGCGCGATGTCCGGAACTCTTGGCGGGCTGGGCGGGACTTACAACCTGGGCGGCTTCGGCGGCCGCTCAGGCGCGACACGAGAAAAGATGCTTCGTGAAGGTGGCGGAAATGCTCGCTCCGAGGCCGCTGTTGCTGAGGGGCTACGCTTCCTGGCCCTGCATCAATCGGCAGATGGCTCGTGGAGTTTACACGAGTTCAACAAGCACGCTCGCACGGCTCCGCTGCCGGGCGGCAAAGTAGTACCTGACAACAGTCAGCCGATGACCACCCGACGCAATCCCACCGCAGGTACGGCGTTCGGCTTGTTGCCGTTCCTGGCAGCCGGCATCACCCATCGTCCCTCGAAGACGCCTAAGCAGGTGGATTACACCAAAGGAGTGGGCAAGGCGATCGATTATCTCATCGCCAATCAGGTCAAAACTGGAACGGAACGCGGGTTCTACGGCGGCGATATGTACAGCCACGGCCTGGCCACGATTGCCATGTGCGAGGTGTTCGGTCTGACGGGCGATCCACGAGTCAAGACTTCAGCACAGCTCGGCTTAAACTACATTGTCAACGCTCAGGATCCCGCCGGGGGAGGCTGGCGCTACTCGCCGCGCTCTCCTGGCGACACCTCCGTGACCGGTTGGCAACTGATGGCGCTCAAGTCGGGACAGATGGCCGGCCTAACCGTTCCTCGCGAAACGCTGAAGAAGACGGAGGCGTTTCTCAACTCGGTCGAGGTTCGCAATACGGGCGGCTACACCTACATGCCCGGTAGCGAAGAGTCGATTACGATGACCGCCGTCGGGGCTTTGTGTCGGCAGTATCTGGGAGTGAATCCTCGCAACCCCAGCCTGCTTGGCTCGATCAAGAAAATTCGTGGCGTGCCTCCGTCGGGCAACAATATCTACTACGAATACTACGCCACTCAGGTGATGCATCACATGGGGGACGAGGCGTGGCAGTTCTGGAACCTCGGCCCAGATGGCACAGGCAAAGGCGGCATCCGTGACGTGCTAATTGCCAAGCAAGATCGAGGCGAAGGTGGCCGTCCAGGACAGAAAGGCAGCTTTGCCGGAACCGACCATGTTGGCGGTCGTCTTGGGGCTACTTCCATGAGTTTGCTCACCCTGGAGGTGTACTATCGCCATTTGCCGCTGTATCGCCGCGATGCTGCTGGCATGATGATGGGCGGCAACATGGAACCGTGATTGCTGGTGGTTGATTGCCGCTGAATTGTAGAGTGGTCCCGGAACACGGAGGACTAACGTCCTCCGCTCAGATGCTCGAAGGCACGAACCTTACCTCTGTTCCGCTGCTAGCAAGCACTAGAGCGGTTCCCGAGATGGTGTAGCGGCAACGAGGTAGGAAGCGCTTTCGCAGGCGGAAACTGGCTTGCGCAGGCGAAAGCCTGTGGCTACCTGTCAACCCGAATCGGTAGTCGCAGACTTTCGCCTGCGACCCGCTACACCATTTTGAGAATCGCTCTAGTGTGCAAGCACTAAAACCGAGGAGGGAAGGGCAACTGCTTCTCTCCTCGGTTTATTTGTTGGGAGCGGGACCGACTGTCTCAGCTGAACAGGCCCAGCACGGGTTCACCTTGGACCAGTTCGCGCGGCTGATTGAGATGGTTGTAGACCAGCGTGGCTGGGTTGATGCCAATGCTGTGGTAGATGGTGGCTAACAGCTCACGCGGATGGACCGGGTTCTCCAGTGGCGCGGAAGCGGTCTTGTCTGATTTGCCGTAGATGGCCCCGCGTTTGATGCCAGCTCCGGCGATCAGAGCAGTGAAACAGTACGGCCAGTGGTCGCGGCCGTCGGCGCTGTTGCCATTGCCCGAGGTGCTGACGCCACGTTGCGGCGAGCGGCCAAATTCGCCAACGCAGATCACCAGAGTTTCCGCCAGAAGGCCGCGATCGTCCATGTCGGCCAACAGGGCGGACAGACCGGTGTCGAGCATCGGAGCCGATTGCTTCTTCATCCGCTCGGGTAAGCCAACGTGTACGTCCCAGGAGTGGTTGTCGGAATTGGCGACCTTGGGCCAGTTGACTTCGACCACGCGCGTGCCCGCCTCGACCAACCGTCGAGCAAGGAGCAGCGACTGACCGAAGGTGTTGTTGCCGTATTTCTCGCGCAGGGCCGGCGGTTCTTTGCCCAGGTCGAAAGCATCTCGGGCTCGTCCGGAGATGACCAGACCCAGCGCTTTGCCGTAGTATTCGTCCAGGTCGTACTTGGCGGTTGCCTTCTCCAGGGCTGGCATGCCCTCGTTAATCATGTTCCGCATCTTGTCGCGCCGCGAGAGGCGTTTCGACGTGACTTCCTCGCGTAACCGCAGGTCATCGGTGCGGATGCGGTCCATCTTCTTCATGTCCATGTCGTCGCCGGGTGGATACAACGTGTACGGATCGTAGGCTCGGCCCAGGAATCCGGCAGTCGCGCCCTTGCCGATGACGTTGCTCTCTTGCAACGGTCGCGGCAACATGACGAAGGGCAGCATCGGTACGGTCGGCGGCTTGAATTTAGAGATATTCGAGCCGAAATGAGGGAAATCCTTGGGAGTAGGTGGCTCCAACTGACCCGAGGGCGACACCTTGTCAGCGGTGTAGCCGGTCATCATCTGGTAGATCGCGGCAGTATGGTTGAACAGGCCATTCGGTGTGTAGCTCATGGAGTGAATCATCGTGACCTTGTCGGTCACTTGAGCCAACTTCGGCAACAGCTCGGTGAATTGTAGCCCGATGGTTTTGGTGTGGATCGACTTGAAGATGCTGGCGACCTTGGGGTCTTCCTTAGGATCCCACAAGTCGATGTGGCTTGGTCCGCCTTGTAGATAGATCAACAGGATGCTCTTGGCCCGGTTCCACCCAGGGCCGCTGCCGTTATGTGCGTTGGTGGTGTTGGTTGTTTTTGCTCGTGCTTGCAGGCGAAAAAGGTCGGCTAGCGTGATGCCAAGCACCGCCGAACTGCCGACGCGAAGGATGTCTCGACGGGTGACGCCGTCACAGGTGTCCTTACTGGTGTAACCTGGAATGACGAGCATAGTCGGGTGTCTCCGCTAGGGTAGGAAGGTGGGTCAGGAGGGTTTGATACCTTTTGACTATACTCCTCTTTCACCAGGTTCGTCAATCACTTCGTCGAGAAAGTCACTTGCTTCCTTGTCGATCGGAGGCTTCCGGGGTAGATACAGTCGCAGACGTTCCGCCCACTATACATCACTCTCCGGAATGACGCATCATGCGCACCTTGTTTCTGGCTTGGTTGAGTTGGTTATTTCTTCTGTCGCCGATTCATGCCGAGGTTTCTCTCCCGGCGGTTATTGGTTCTCGGATGGTGTTACAGCGCGAAAAGCCGATTCGTCTCTGGGGCTTTGCCGATCCCGGTGAGGAGATCAGTGTCCAGTTCGCCGGGGCTACCGCCAAGGCCACTGCCAACGCTCAGGGGAACTGGAGCGTCACGTTACCGGCCATGAAGGCCAATGCGGTTGGCCAGAAATTGACTGTTCAAGGAAAGAATACAATTACTCTCGATGATATCCTCATTGGTGAAGTCTGGGTTGGTTCGGGGCAGTCGAACATGCAATGGCCGATGACCGCTACCCAGAATGCTAAGGAACGCATCTCTCAGGCGAATCATCCCACCATTCGGCTTTTCCATGTCCATCTCATCGAGGCCACTACGCCGCTGCGTGATGTGCCGGTGCCGGCCAACGGCAACAAACCGTCGTGGAAGGTCTGCACGCCGGAATCGGTCGCCGGTTTTTCCGCTGTGCTTTACTACTTCGGTGCGGCTCTGCAAAAGGAACTCAATGTGCCGATTGGTCTCATTGCCTCGTCGTGGGGCGGTTCGCGGATCGAGCCGTGGACCGTAGGGGTCAAGGGCAACAATCCCGGCAAGTACAATGGGATGATCTCACCGATTATGCCGTTCACCATTCGCGGCGTTATCTGGTACCAAGGTGAATCGAACCTCGCCGACGGCCTGAACTACTTCGAGAAGAAGAAGCAACTCATCGACGGCTGGCGCAAGGTATGGGGCCAGGAGATGCCGTTCTATTTTGTTCAAATCGCCCCTTTTTCAGGCTATGGCAAAGGATCGCTTCCTGATCTCTGGGAAGGGCAAGCCGCCTGCTTGAAGATCCCCAACACGGGCATGGTCGTCACCACGGATTTGGTCGACAACATCAAAGACATCCATCCGCAGAACAAACTCGATGTCGGCAATCGTCTAGCATTGTGGGCACTGGCCAAAACCTACGGCAAAAAGGATCTCGTTTATTCGGGACCACTGTTCAAGTCGTTGACCATTGAAGGTTCCAAAGCGCGGGTGAGCTTCGCCCACGTCGGCGGAGGCTTGAAATCGCGCGATGGCAAGCCGCTCAGTGATTTCGAGATTGCCGGTGAAGATGGCAAATTCGTTCCTGCCGAGGCCGTCATCGACGGCGAGACCGTGGTGGTCTCTTCCAGCGCGGTCAGCAAGCCAGTGCAGGTCCGCTTCGGCTGGGGCAACACTGTCAATCCCAACCTGATGAACAAAGAAGGGTTGCCTGCTTCGCCGTTTCGCTCCAAAAATTGGCAGGGCGGCACTGGGGAGTAAGCGAAAGCTCCTAGCAGTTACGCAGTTGATCGCCTGGGAACTTGGGTTCCCCTTCCAAAAGGGTGAGGAGGTTCCCCCTCATCCCCAGCCCTTCTCCCCTGAGGGGAGAAGGGAGAAAGAATCCAGCAGAAGGGAGAAAGAACAAGTCTCGGACGTTCCAACTGGGTAACTCCAATTCTGTTTATTTCGATCTTTGAAGGAGAGATTTCATGCGAGGGGGCGGTTTGCTGCTGCTGCTTTGTGCCGCGGTTCCCAGTCTGGCCGACGAGACGGGCACGTTGCGCTTGACGCTGCGTAAACGGATCGAAACCCAACCCAAGAGCGGTCGGTTTCACACGGTCAGCGAGTCGGTGGTTTGGTCGGCGAAGTCGACCGCGATCATCGTTTGTGACATGTGGGATCTGCATCATGGCTTGAATGCGACCCGTCGTGTCGGTGAACTGGCCCCTCGCCTGAACGAAGTGCTGACCCAGGCACGCAAGCAGGGCGTGACGATCATTCACGCTCCTTCCAGTTGCATGGACGCTTATAAGGAGCATCCCGCCCGCCAGCGTGCTCTGGCCACTCCACGTTCCAAATCCCTTCCCAAAGACATCGGAGCGTGGTGCCATCGCCTTCCTGCGGAGGAACAGGGCACCTATCCGATTGATCAGTCGGACGGTGGCGAGGATGACGACCCTGACGAGCATCGGGCCTGGGCCGACAAGCTCAAGCAACTGGGCCGCAATCCGCGTGCCCCTTGGAAGTCGCAGCATAATCAACTGACGATCGCTCCGACCGATTTCCTCAGCGATTCTGGCGAAGAGATCTGGAGCATTCTAGAGGCGGGCAAAATCAGCAACGTGATTCTGGTCGGCGTACATACCAACATGTGCGTCCTCGGGCGACCGTTCGGATTACGTCAGATGACCAAAAACGGTAAAAACGTGGTTCTCATCCGCGATTTGACCGATACGATGTACAACCCCGCTCGCGCTCCGTATGTCAGCCACTTCACCGGCACTGACTTGATTGTCGAACACATCGAGAAGTACGTTTGTCCGACCATCACCAGCGATCAACTGATTGGCGGCAAACCGTTCCGCTTTGCTGCCGATCATCGGCCCCATGTGGTGTTGATTCTGGCAGAGGACGAGTATCAGACCGAGCGAACTCTGCCAGCGTTTGCCCGCGCTCATTTAGGCAAAGAGTTTCGGGTCAGCGAAGTGTTCGGCGACGAGCAACAGCGCGATTCCTTGCCTGGACTGGAGGTGCTTGAGCAAGCCGATCTCGTGGTCGTTAGTGTTCGCCGGCGACTGTTGCCTAAAGAGCAACTGGCCCTACTGCGGCAGTACGTCGCCAGGGGCAAGCCTCTCGTTGGGCTGCGCACAGCTAGCCACGCTTTCTCGCCGCGCGGAAAGGCTCCCATCCCGGAAGGCCGCGACAGTTGGCCGGAGTTTGATCGTGACGTGCTAGGGGGCAATTACCGCGGACATCACTCGAATAAGATAAAAACCACTATCCAGATCGCTAAAGGAGCGGAAAAGCATCCGATTCTTCATGGCGTCAATGTGGAGCAGCTCCAGGGGTTTAGTTCCTTGTATCGAACCAGTCCCCTGGTGAGTTCCACCACGACCCTGCTGCTGGGTACAATCCCGGAACAGTCCCCGGAACCAGTTGCCTGGGTGAATCTAACCGCAACAGGGGGGAGAGTGTTCTACACTTCGCTAGGCCATCCAGACGATTTCCAACAACCAGCCTTCGTGCAGTTACTGCACAACGCCGTCCGTTGGGCCAGCGGGCTATCTCAGAGATAACCGCGCTGGCGGAGCATGAAGAATACCGCTCCAAGGATCGCGCTGATTCCCAGCAGCGGCACGGAGACGAAGATCGTCGCTGCCAGCGCGTTCGATCGTCCGGTGCGACCGTTGTAGCAGGTCGAACACTCCGGACAGCGAACGTGTGTGAACAAGGCAGGTCCGTAGAAACTGCCCCAGACGGTCCACAATACCTTGCGTGCCTTGCGCGCGCCGCAGTTGGGACACGGCTTATAGTTTGACTTCTTGCCGCGATCGTCTTCTTCCTCATCCCGACGAACGCGGCGACTTCGACGATCTTCGTCATCTTCTTCCCGGAAGCGACTTCGTCGTTCGACTTCGCGTTCACGAACTCGTTCCGGGGCCGCTTTGATTCGAGTCCGTCGACGAACGATTTCCTCGTCGTCCTCGTCGTCGTCATCTCGGCGGGTGGTAATCGCGGTACGCTTGACCGCCTTTTTGATGCGCTCTTGAGGCATCGCCTCAACTGCGACGAATTCTTCTTCGTCCAGAGCTGGCACGGCGACGATGCCCGCACATCTGGGGCATTTGATCTTCTTGCCGGCGAACTGTTCGGGAACCTTGAGGCTCGATTTGCACCCTTTGCAGCTAACGCTGACTGTCATGGTTAGAGGTCCCTCCGGCGATGCGTGTGCTTCCGACGAAATGGATTAGTTCGAGTCGACATCAAAACACGAAGCTACACGTCACCCCACGAATCCATCATAACTCGTAATTTGCGATTTGTGCAAGAAACCTGGAATTCATCTCAGAAAAGAGTTTGGGCAGACAATAACGATTGTAGCAATGGCTTCAGCGAGCTGGGGGCAGTAGCGCCCAGCCCACGCGCAATCGTGCTGAGCTTCCTCCGAGATAGCGTGGCGCAAGTGCTTTCTGATTTTGAGCTTCCGGAAAGCGATCCGCCAACCACGGTGGCAGATCCTCGCCGTAGGTCGTCGCGTCCCAGAGCAGTACCCCGCCGCGCTGGCGGAAGTCAGCATCATTGGTCCACGGGGAAGCCGCGGGATCAGGAGAGAGGAAGCGTCGCGGATCTCCTCGGTCTCGACTCAGATCCAGCCCCACATAAGCCGGCTCTCGACTGGCGTACACCATAGGCCGAGGTGAGGCATGGCAAGCCACATTGCCGGCCAGCCACCAATCTCCGGCGATAATCGCCGGAGCTACGCCAAATCGTTGTCGATACCGTGAGGTGATCTCCTCGGCAAGCAGTTGTCCTGGACAATGCACTCGCATCGGGCGAGCGCGGACCGCCGAACCGTACACGTTCCCCAGCAGTGTTATTCCTAGTGAGACGAAGAAGACCAACCCCCACAGCAGACGAAGTCGCGACCAGCTACGGCCACCAGCCTCGGTCTTGACCCAACACACTAGCAAAAGTCCGGCAAAGGTCCACAACGACATGCCCCAAATATCGCGGAGTCGCAGGCCGATCAGGGACAACGCCAGATGCAACGCCACTGGTCCTAGCACGGCGGCCGTTAGCAGCGATCGCGAGAGGGACGCTGTCTCATCCAGTTGTCGCCGAGTCCAGCGAAGGATCGGCCAGAGGATCAAAACCACGGGAAGCAGTCGAACTGCTTGAGACCCGAGAAAGACCAATCCCGCCAGGCGTGGATCAAGCGCGTCGCGATCACTCTGAGTGCGTTGAGCCGCGTAGTGCAGCGTGGGAAAATCGTGCTGGATCAACCAGACCAGATGGGGCAAGAAGACGATCAGTGCGACGCTGGCAACAAGTGCTGGGCGAGTCCAACGCCGCTTCCCTGAGCCGTTGCGTGCTCCAACGAGTAGCCACCAGGCCAGTAAGGGAACGATGAGCAACAGCGCGGAGTATTTACACAAAAGGGCTAATCCCAGAGCCAAACCGGTCAGAATCCAGTCACGCCAGCGATCCTGCAACACGGCAGCATGGAAACGCTCGATAGCGATGGTCCAGAAAGCCACGAGCAGAACCTGATTATTGAACTCGGCGACCGCCGCGCCGAGATAGATCAGGCCGTCCAGACACAGGGTGGCGGCCAAAGCGGAACGAGGCGGCACCAACTGCCGGGCCAGATTCCAGACGCACCACAGAGCCAGTCCAATGCTGGCATAGCCGACAAAGTAGATCCCGACAAACGAGCCAGGAGTTAGGCGAAACAGGCCTTCAGCAATCCAGGCGGCCAACGGCGGATGCTTGTGATAGCCCAGCTGCAACTCGCGGCCCCAGGCCAGCCATTCCACCACGTCTAGCGGAGGGTTGGGCTGAGTCCAGGCGACCAACGTCCAAGCCGCGGTGCGTAGCATCAGCCAGCTCACCAATAGACGCTGACAGACGCCTAGCACGTCGCGATGTTGTAGCGGACGGTTCAGCGACAGCGGTGTAGCTCGCAGCGGCAGAGGCAGTGTCGACATTACCGATCCTTGGTTGGAGAGAGGAGAGCGGCTTGGCCACCATGCCTAGATGTGAGCCGCTTGAGCTTGTACTCAGTATCTCAGCCCTGCACGATCGGTCAAGAGGCGTTCGAAGTTTACTCTGTCCAATCCAACTAGGATTCCGCTGGGATCGGGCGCAGACGAGATCTTTGGCGTAAGCTAAAATCCGTGGGCAAGTCGTGGGTCGGAGACGTGCGAGTCGTCGGAGGAGGGTTGCGGTGACCACGTTGTTCAAACCAGATACGCTGGCACGGCTAGCGGATGCGGGACTCGATCCCGAACGACTGCCGGCCCACATCGCCATCATCATGGATGGCAATGGCCGTTGGGCCAAGTCGCGCAACTTGCCCCGTATCCAGGGCCACGCTCAGGGCGTCAACAGCGTTCGTTCCACCGTCGAAGAGTGCTGCCGCCTCGGCATCCAGCAACTTACTCTCTACTGTCTCTCCAGCGAGAACTGGAAACGCCCGCTTAACGAGCTGAGCTTTCTGATGGCTTTGTTGGAGCAGTATCTCATCGAGGAGCGTCAGGAGATTCTCGATCAAAACATTCGCTTCAGTGTCATTGGGCGTCGCCAGGAACTGCCCGAGGCGGTTTTGCGTCAGATCGACGAGAACATCCGGTTAACTCGTGATAATACGGGAATGGGGCTGTGCCTAGCGATCAATTACGGCGGACGGACCGAGCTGATCGACGCCTTCCGTCAACTAGCCCAACAGGTGCGTGACGGTACGTTGCGACCTGAACAGATCGATGAGGCGGTGGTGTCCAACGCCCTATACACTTCGGGCATGTCGGATCCAGACTTGCTGATCCGTACTGCCGGTGAGATGCGTGTGAGCAACTTTTTACTGTGGCAGATTTCCTACGCCGAACTGTGGGTCACCGAGCGTTGCTGGCCCGATTTCGACATCGCCACGCTTCGGCTCGCTCTGAGAGACTATGCTCGACGTGAACGGCGTTTTGGTGGCCTAAAGTGATTGCTGTCTCCGCTCTCTCCACGGAATACCGAACCCGATTGCGGATCGGTTCTTTGATGGCGTTGCTGGCCATCGGCGTGCTGACTATCGACCATCACTTCGCTTCATGGTTGGCTCAGCCGATCTATCCGTTTTTGTTTCTCTTCGTCGCTGTCTTGGTAGCCTTGTCCGTGCTGGAACTGCATGAATTACTTTCCGCCCATACGCGACCGCCTTTGTGGCTAATGCTGTTCGCTTGCCTTTCCGTCAGCTTTGCTTCTTTACCCGCGTTGATCCTCCATCGCGGCGATTTGGTCTGGCGCAGTGTTGCTTCGACGTTCGCAGCGGTAGTCCTGGTAGGGTTTCTCTGGGAAATGTGGGGGTTCCGCGAACCGGGCGGAGTAGTCACTCGGTTGTCGCTGCTGACCTGGGCGACGGGCTATTTAGGATTTTTAACCTCCTTTTTTGTACAGATGCGCTATTTCTCTCGCGAAGCCGTTCCCTTGGTAGGAGTCGCAGCATTAGCTCTGGTCATCTTCGTCCCCAAGTGTTGTGACATCGGAGCCTACGTCACTGGCCGCGCTCTGGGACGCACTCCGATGACCCCGCTATTAAGCCCCAAGAAAACCTGGGAAGGATTCGCTGGCGGACTGCTTCTCTCGGTCGTCGTAACTTGGCTCATCAATCACTACGTTGCCGAAGTGTTGTCCTCCACGATCGAAGTCGTGGCGTTTGGGCTGACTTTGGGCGTGGCCGGCGTGCTGGGCGATCTCGCCGAATCGCTGATCAAACGCGACTGTCAAAAGAAGGACGCTTCGCAGACCGTACCCGGATTCGGCGGCGTACTCGATGTTGTCGATTCCGTTCTCTTCGCTGCACCCGTCGCTTACTGGTGGTTGGTCTGACCATTATTCCTCCGCATCGAGTTGGCGGAGCCGGCGGTCGGCGTCGAACCTTGGCGGCGGCAGAGTCTCGGCCAAGCGGTGCATTGATTCTGCATCGAGATTCAGCTTCGCCGTGCCCGAACCGCGATAGATGGGCAACCCATATTTCAGGGCTAGAATTTCTCGGCGAGTCCGTCCTTTGGGAGCATCGGGCCATTTGCCGATCCGTTCATGAAAGTCGAAGAAGAACGGCACAATTTCCCGGATGTACTTCCAGTAGCCCAGGTTGTCCGTCTGCACGAAGAAGCTGCCACCAGGAACGAGCGTGCGATGCACCAGGGCCAGGAATGCTGGCGTCAGCAGTCGGCGATGCACCTGGCGTGAGTCGTAGTACGGCTGGGGATGATAGCAGTGAATCTCTGCCGCCGAGCCACCCGGAAGGTATTCCCCAAGTAGCCGTTCGCCGTCCAGCACGGCGAAGCGAAGATTGGTCAGTCCGCGCTGGTTGCCACGTCGCGTGGCGTAGCGGATCACTACGGGTTTGATGTCGATCCCCAGGTGGTCGTACTGGGGTCGCCAGACGGCGCTTTGCAGCAGGAATCGCCCGTTGCCGCACCCCAGGTCGACGATCAGCGGAACGGTTCGACCAAACAGCTCAGCTAGATTGAGCGGTCCCGTCGCAGGGAGTTTCTTTAGCGCCGTTTGGGTCCACTGACTGGGGTCGAGAATCTCTCCCGCAAACGGAACGCCGAACTCCCGTTCGATTTGTCGTCGCTTTCGAGGTTCCCTCACCGCCGATTCCCCCAAGAGTAGATCTGCCGAACGTGAGCGGAGGTCAACGGCCACACCTCGAACAACGCCTCGTAAGCCGATTGCAGAGTCGGATACTCTTTGAACACCAATGGCGACTGGGCAAACGTGTGCCGCATCAGCTTCCAAATCGGCGTGGGCAGACGACAGGAGCGTGGATGTCCCCAATCAGCGATCAACTGCAACTCCTGACGCGCCCACCAGAACCAACCGTCGTTCCAGGTTGGCCCTGCCACGGCCAGCGACCCAGCGACATAGCGAAACGGATGCACCTGTTGTGCCACGGTCCAGCGGAGACACTCCGCTACATCTGGTTGCCCCAGATCCAGATAGTGATCCGCCAACGCTAGCAAGGTCACTTCCTCGCCTGGTAGTTCCTCCAGCGTTTTCAACAGAGCGTTCACAAGATTCATTCCGCCCCACTCCGACGAAATACCCGTGATTGCACCGATTTATTCTAGCTCGTCGGTCACCTCAGGGCACCGCTTGGCTGCTTGCCCAACCGCTCTTCACAAGTGGTATTAACGGGCCGATTTTAGTACAATATCAGCTGGATACATGCTTGATTTAGAACCCGGCGCTGGAGTCCCACCTTGGCTTCTGATACGACCCCCCCGACGCCGCCTGCGATTGCTCCTCCGGACGGAAACGGCGATGGCTTCTCGGCTCTGAACATCGCGGATGAACTGAAAGATAGCTATCTCAACTATGCGATGAGTGTCATCGTCAGCCGCGCTCTGCCCGACGTGCGCGACGGACTCAAACCCTCGCAGCGGCGAATCCTCGTGGCCATGAATGATCTCGGCCTTGGACCGACTGCTTCGACCAGCAAATGTTCGGGCATCATCGGCGAGACGATGAAGCGTTATCATCCGCACGGCGACCAGTCGATCTATCCGACTCTGGTCCGCATGGCCCAAAACTGGAACATGCGCTATCCGCTGGTGCATCCGCAGGGGAATTTCGGCTCCATTGCTGGGCTGCCTCCCGCCGCTCATCGCTACACCGAAGCTCGACTCACACCGATCGGTGCCGAGATGCTCGCCGATTTGGAATTCGACACGGTGGACTACGCCGACAGCTACGATGGCAAGTACCGCGAGCCACTGGTATTGCCCAGCCGGTTTCCCAATCTGCTCGTCAACGGCTCCGATGGCATCGCCGTCGGCATGGCCACCGACATTCCCCCGCACAACCTCCGCGAAATTTGTAATGCCCTCATCCGCGTCATCGACGAGCCGAACGTCACTATTCCCCAGTTGATGGAGATACTGCCCGGCCCCGACTTTCCTACCGGCGGCATCATCTGCGGACGACAGGGCATCCTCGACGGCTACCTCACCGGGCGAGGCAAGGTCACCCTCCGCGCCCGTGCCGAGATCGTCGAGGAGGGCAAGGATGTCGCGATCGTTATTCGAGAGATTCCCTATCAACAAACTCGCAATCGAGTCGCCGAGGCGATCGGCAAACTTATCAAGGAAGAGCGGATCAAGGATGTTCGCGACCTGCGTGATGAATCGTCGTCGCGCAACGGCGAACCGGTTCGCCTAGTGCTGTATCTCAAGCGTGGTGCCGATCCGCATCTGATCTTGAATCAACTGTACCAGTACTCGCCGCTGGAGCAGACCTCGAGCATCATCATGCTTTCGTTGGTGGATAACTATCCCCGCGCGCTCAATCTGAAGCAGATGCTGGAAGAGTATCTGCGACATCGCAAGGAGGTAATCCGCCGCCGTACCGAGTATCAACTGCGTGAGGCCAAACGTCGCTCTCACGTTTTGGAGGGGCAGTTGATCGCGATCTCATCGCTGGACGAAGTAATCCGTATTTGCCGAGAGGCGGCCAGCCGCGACGACGCTAAGACGCAATTACAGGGCATGGCCGTGGCCTCCGCTGTGCTAGCACGGGCACTGGGCGAGGCGAACTTTCTGGCGCTGCAGCGTGAAATTGGCGTGCTGAACCAGTATCACATGACCGAAGCCCAGGCCGAAGCCGTCGTCCGCATGCAGTTAGGACAGTTGGCCCGGCTCCAACGTGACGAGATTCTCAAAGAGTACGCCGACCTACGCGAGAAAATTCGCTCTTACGAAACGCTGTTGTCCAGCGCTCAGAACATCCTCAATGTGATTAAAGAAGATCTCATTTATCTTCGAGATAAGTACGGCGACGATCGTCGAACCGAAATCACCGGCGAGGCCGCACATCTGACTCGTGAGGATCTTATCCCTGAGGAGGAGCAGGTTGTTACCATCAGCCATAAGGGCTATATCAAACGTCTGCCATTAACCACCTATCGCTCGCAACATCGAGGGGGGCGGGGCGTCTCCGGCGGCGCAACCCGCGAAGATGATTTCATCGAGCATTTCTTCGTGGCCAGCACGCATGCCTACTTGCTCTGCTTCACCAATCTTGGCCAACTGTACTGGTTGAAGGTCCTAAACGTTCCTGAAGGTAGCCGAATCTCTGCTGGTCGCGCGATGGCCAACGTCCTGGAACTCAAACCCGATGAACGAATTACCAGCGTGATTCCAGTTCGCCGACTCGACGCCGATCTTAGCGATGCCGAGGGACTGCATCTGTTAATGGCCACTCGGCGAGGACTGGTTAAGAAGACGGCGTTACGCCACTACTGTCGGCCCAAAGCGGGCGGCATCATCGGCCTGGGTCTCGAAGAAGGCGATACCTTGATTGGCGTGGCTCTGGTCCGACCGGGAGACGAAGTAATGCTCTGCACTCGTGACGGTATGGCTATCCGTTTCGACGAAAGCGACGCCCGACCGATGGGCCGACCTGCTTACGGCGTCAAAGGCATTACTTTGGTGGGCGACGATGAAGTCGTTGGCATGGTGGTGACCGATCCGACGGGTTATCTACTCACCGTTTGCGCCAATGGGTTCGGCAAACGCACGCCCTTCGGTCCCAACACCGCTACTGCCGAAGAAACCGACGAGGCGGAGGACGCCACTTCTACTGAAGAACCTAGTGAGGGAGAACAGATACGTTCGACGGCGTCATATCGGAAGCAACGACGAGGCGGCAAAGGCCTCATCAGCATCAAGACGACGGAGCGCAACGGCCCAGTGGTTGGCGTCGTCGCCGTGCAGGAGAGCGACGACGTCATGCTCATCACTAGCGGCGGGATGGTCAACCGGACGCACGTCCGCGAGATTAGTGAGATGGGCCGGAATACCCAAGGCGTGACCTTGATGAAACTCCACGAAGGCGACCGCATTGTGTCCGTGGCGCGCGTCGCCGTCGAAGAAGACAGCGCCGTCGAAGATAACCGGTAGATCCAGGTCATCTTGTGGTGAGAAAACAATTTTCTTGTGAGATTCATCGCGATTACTGATTAGATCTTTATGCTCACTACATTAGTTAACCATCAGCGTGAAGAGAGGCCGGTCAAGATTACTAACGTCTGAACCTGGTTGACGTTTGATTGGCTCTGGTTTAAGCTTGCAGGTAAAACGGTGGAGAGGCCAGATTGCGTTATCAATTAGTTCTCGAACCAGGACGAGCCGACCGTCAGTATTGGCGAGATCTGTGGAATTATCGCGAATTGCTGATGCAGCTCGCCATTCGTGATGTTTCCATTCACTACAAACAAACTGTGATTGGTGCTGCCTGGGCCGTGTTTCGTCCTCTGGTGACTGTGGTGATTCTCACGGTGGTCTTTCGCGGCGTGGCCAAGCTTGAGGCCGACGGGGGAGCTTGGTATCCCTTGTTCGTACTCGTCGGCATGCTTCCCTGGCAGTTTTTCGCCACCATTCTTGGTGAGTCGTCCAACAGTCTGGTGAGCAACGCCAATCTAGTCTCCAAGGTGTACTTTCCTCGTTTACTCGTTCCACTTAGCACGGTTGGAGTTCCTTCACTCGATCTTCTGGTACTAACGCCATTCCTAGCTGGAATGATGCTTTACTCGGGAACGTATCCCCCTTGGCAGATCATCTTTGCTCCGATCTTTCTTCTAATCGCTGCGGTGACCTCGCTCGGTTTTGGCTTCGGTTTGTGCGCCTTGAACGTGAAGTATCGCGACGTTCGCTATGTCATGCCATTTGTTTTGCAATTTGGTGTCTATGTTTCGCCAATCGGGTATTCCACGGCCAAAGTCCCGGTAGAATTTCATTGGTTCTATTACCTTAATCCGATGGCGTTCGTGATCGATGGCTTACGTTGGAGTCTTCTTGGAGTCGGTTCGCCCTTTGCTAGCTGGCATTGGTTATTGTCATTATCCGTCAGCCTATTAGGGTTATTGATTGGATTACGCTATTTTCGCCGAACTGAACGAACCTTCGCGGATGTCATCTGAAATGACCGAACCAATCATCCGGACTGAGAATCTGGGTAAGAAGTATAAAATCCGCCGCTTTGAGGGGCTTTCTAATTATGTCGCTCTACGTGACGTTTTAGCCAATGGACTGCGTAGCGGATTCGGCCTTTTCAACCGTAAGCAATCGGCTTCGACGAATGATGATGAATTCTGGGCACTCAAGGATGTCAATTTCCAGGTCAATGAAGGCGAAGTCGTGGGAATTATCGGAAGGAATGGAGCGGGAAAGAGTACGCTGCTGAAAGTACTTAGCCGTATTACCGAACCAACCTCTGGTCGAGTCGTTCTTAATGGTCGAGTTGCCAGTCTGTTGGAAGTGGGTACGGGATTCCATCCGGAATTGACTGGACGAGAAAACATTTTTTTGAATGGATCCATTCTGGGCATGACTCGACGAGAGATTGCCCGAAAATTTGATGAAATTGTTGCTTTTGCCAGTGTCGAGAAATTCCTGGACACTCCTGTTAAGCGGTACAGTTCGGGCATGTACGTTCGCTTGGCTTTTGCTGTGGCCGCCCATCTGGAGCCGGAAATCCTGGTTGTCGATGAAGTTCTGGCAGTTGGCGATACCGAGTTTCAAAAGAAATGCCTGGGCAAAATGGGCGAAGTGGCCAGCAGTGGGCGAACCGTGTTGTTTGTCACGCATCAGATGCAGATGCTCAAGAAACTTTGTCCGCGCTCCCTTCTCTTTGATCGTGGTCAATTGCTTTATGACGGACCTACCGAAAAGGCTTTGGAGTCCTACAGTCAACTGATAATGCAATCGATTGAGCAGCGTTCTTCGGATCTTCGGATCACGGCGACGGATGGTTCGGCCACCATCACTGGCTGCGAGATTGCTCCCGCCGATGGCTTCGACACCATACGGACTGGCGGTGGTATAACCATCACGATTTCAGCGGAGTTTGCCTGGCCGTTAACCGATCCTGGATTTGTGGTGTCCATCGGTACTTTGGAAGGCATTGAAATCCTCCATCTGTCCACGAGGCCTGTCAGTGGTTTTGATTTGGGACGAGTCTCAGGTCGAATTATCCTGGCATTGACAATCCCATCTTTACCTTTGGTTGCGGGGCGTTACTCGGTCAGCTTGGCCATCACCATGCCTCACGTTTCCTGGCTAACTCGTTTGACTCCAGCCAGCACTTTCGACGTAGAGGAAGCCGATTTTTACGGTTCTGGCTTTGCCTTATCGTCGAGTCGTGGTATGATCGTCACTCCCCACCGCTGGGCCATTGTGCCTAATCCTGTAACTTCTGAATGCTCAGTGATTTGTTAATTCAAAAATTCGTGGGAGGTAATATTTTTCTTTCATCGACTGCCAATCTATTCCTCAATTGTTGATTAATTCAATTCAAGTACATTATTCGGAGTCTCACAGTGGCCCACAATTCAATCCTAAGCAGGCTTCGAACAGTTTTAAATCGCATTAGTTATCGAGTATTCTCTGCTAAAAAACTTGGCTATATCAGTGGAGGGCATCAGAACGTCGGCGATAAATTTCTGTATCAAGCGGCAGAGCGTCTCTTTGGGCACCTTGTGCCAATGACTTCAGCTGGAGAAGAGAAGAAACTGAAAGTTCTTTGTCTATCTGGCCCCAAGTTGTTTCAAGGGGTTTTACTTGGTGGAGGAACCCTGATTAATAGCTACATGTACGAACTATGTTCGGTATTATTGAGCATGAATCTGCCGATGGTGACCCTCGGCACGGGGGCAGGGAGTGGCGGACACGATCAACCTGTAGATGAAGACATTAGCGGATGGAAGCCGCTTCTCAATCGATTTCGTTTTATGGGAGTTCGTGGCCCTCTCTCGCAGCGACGACTCGAATCGCTCGGAGTACGCAACGTTGAAGTGGTTGGCGATCTAGGTTTGGTTTTCGCGGTCGATACCCCGAGCCGAATCAAAACTACCTCTCGATTGTTCGCTATTAACGTATTGCCTCCACATGGGTTTGCATCCTATGATCAGCACACATTGAATCAAATCGCTGAAGTTTGCTCACACTTGGTTCAACAGGGCTGGAACGCCATTCCGATTGCTCACCATCCGCTCGATGTTTCAACCCTAAAAGCCATGATGGATCGCGGTTCATTGCCCCGTGGTCCGATTCATCTTCCCAGTACCATTTCGGAGTTACTCTCTCTGTTAAGTCCTTGTCAAGTGATGCTCTCCATGCGTTTGCATGGCTCGGTGTTTGCCTGTTGTGCTGGTGTGCCTCCGGTTTTATTGGGCTATAGCGACAAGTGTGTCGATTTTGCTGAATCAATGGGATTGTTGGACTTTCATCATTCAGTGAATTCCTTTGATTCGGATGCCGTTCTCGGTCTCGTTGAAAAAGTGATCCACGAAGGCGAAGATCTGCGACACACCATCCGACAACGAGCTACCGCCTATCGCGAGAGACTGATTGATTACACGGAACGAGTGCAAATTGCCTTGAATGTTCCTCGGAGAAAAGACTGATTGGACGTCCGAGTCGCGGTGGTGACTAGCGTTGTAAATAATAAATGAATGATATTTCTTGCTGATTGATGTTCGTCCTAGGCTGTCTCGTTTCCTATGAGCTTTTGCCATGTCTAGCAACACTGCAGCGATTCCTTTGGCTCAACGAGATATTTTGAATCTGGGTTGTGGCAAAAAGCCTGAGCCGCATGCCGTCAATCTGGACATCACCCCGACAACCAGTCCGGATGTCGTACATGACTTGAACGTCACGCCGTGGCCGTTTCCCAACAATCGATTCGGCGAAGTTCGCATGTTCGACGTCATCGAGCATCTGGATCATCTGATTTCCGTTATGGAGGAGTTGCACCGAATTTGTCGGGCCGATGCGGTCATCCAGATCACGACGCCGCACTTTTCTTCGGCGAATTCCTTCACCGATCCGACCCATCGACATCATTTTGGCTGGTTCTCGCTCGATTATTTCACCGGAGAACACGAGCATTCTTATTACACCCAGGTACGGTTTCGCATGCGAACTCGAACCTTAATCTTTCATCCAACCTGGCTGAACAAAGTGATCAGCCGACTGGCGAACCGTTGGCCCGCTGCGTATGAACGGCGCTGGTGCTGGATGTTTCCAGCCTGGTTTTTGTACTACGAACTGGAAGTGGTCAAAAATCCGGTGCCGACGATCTAGACCAAGTAGCCTGGGCAAGCTCTCTTTGCAAAATCTGGGGATTCCGAACTCCGCTCTTGCGTTCATTTGGGCCAGACGATTATACGGTCCTCGACTACGAAGCTACCATGAAGGTACGCTTGTCCTCACTGTCGCGCCCTCCTTAAATGACAGTAGACCTTGGCGAGCGGGTATTCGCTCGCGACATTCCGGAACACTTGATCATGAGTCATGGCACCGTCGCCGCCACCGCCAACCTAGAAGCGATCGAGGCGGCCTACCAGAACTGGCGTCGGAACCCTGAGTCGGTTGACCCCAGCTGGCGATACTTCTTTGAAGGCTTTGAACTCGGCGTGGCACGCCCTGTCAGCGCTGCCGTCGATGCCTCACCGCAAACGGGGGTCGTGCGACTGATTTACGCTTATCGAGAATTGGGCCACTTTCAAGCTCATCTTGATCCGCTCAGCGAACCGCGAACGAGCTACCCATTGCTGGAACTGACCGAGTTTGGTCTCTCGGAAGCCGATCTGAACCGAGTGGTCGACACTAAGCCCTTTCAGGGAATTTCCGGTCCTGCTACGCTGGCGGAATTGCTCAAAGCCCTGAAAGATACCTACTGCCGCTCGATCGGTGTGGAGTATCGTCACATTCAAGATACTCGCATTCGCCATTGGCTCGAAGCCCGTATGGAGCCGATTCGTAATCGTCCGCAGTTTGATCAAAAACGTAAAGTACGCATTCTGGAGAGTTTGCACTACGCCGAACTGTTCGAGCGGTTTATTCACACTCGCTACACGGGGCAAAAACGCTTCTCGTTGGAAGGAGCGGAAACCCTGATTCCGCTCTTGGAAACCATCGTCGATCGCGCGCCGGATTGCGGGGTGCGCGAAATCATCATCGGAATGGCTCACCGAGGGCGGCTCAACGTTCTGGCTAACATCCTGCGCAAACCCTACGAGGAGATTTTCGCTCAATTCGAGGACAAGTATCTGCCCAACTCGATGGATGGCGACGGCGACGTCAAGTATCACCTGGGCTTTTCGTCGGATCGGGTCAATTCGCGGGGAGGCAAGGTACATCTGTCACTGACGCCCAATCCGTCGCATCTGGAGGCGGTCAACCCCGTGGTCGAAGGCCGTACTCGGGCCAAGCAGATTAAGTTCGGCGACACCGAACGGCGCTGGGGAATTCCGCTGTTGATTCACGGCGATGCCGCCTTCGCGGGGCAAGGACTGGTGGCCGAGACTCTCAATCTCTCGCAATTGCCGGGCTATACCACTGGTGGAACGATCCACGTCATCGTCAACAATCAGATCGGCTTCACGACTGTTCCCGATGATGCCCGCTCGACCACGTACTGCACCGATGTGGCCAAGATGATTCAGGCACCGATCTTCCACGTCAACGCGGAGGATCCCGAGGCGGCCTGTTTCCTAGCCGAGCTGGCCCTGGACTTTCGCCAAGAGTTCAAACGCGACGTCATCATCGACATGTTCTGCTACCGTCGGCACGGCCACAATGAAGGCGACGAGCCTTCATACACCCAGCCGATCATGTATTCGAAGATCCGCTCGCGACCGACGTTGACGGCGGTATACACGGAACAGCTGATCATGACTGGGGATCTGACCGTCGAAGAGACGGAAGCGATCACGACCAAGTTCGAGGAGAAGCTGCAAAAAGCGTTGACGGAGGTAAAAGCAGGGCCGGCCAACTATCCGACCATGTACGGGTTCGAGGGGCATTGGAAAGGGTTGACCCCGCGCTATTCGCACACGCCGGTCGCAACGGGAGTGCCGGAGAATACCTTGCGACAGATCGCCGACGCCCTGGTTCGCGTGCCCGACGGTTTCAATGTCCAGCCGAAGATTGCCGCGCTGTACGAATCCTGGCGACAGGATCTGCATCAACGTCGTCCGATTGGCTGGCCGTTCGCCGAATTGCTCTGCTTCGGATCGTTGCTACTGGAAGGCACTCGCGTGCGTCTCTCGGGGCAAGACAGCCGACGCGGCACGTTCAGCCAGCGGCACTCGGTGTTGTACGATGCCAAAACGGGCGAACGATATATTCCTCTGAACTATCTCTCGCCGAATCAAGCGATCTTCAAAGTATTTGATAGTCTGCTCTCCGAGGCGGCCGTGCTGGGGTTCGAGTTTGGCTATTCGCTGGATTCGCCGGAAGCTCTGGTCATGTGGGAGGCACAATTTGGCGACTTCGCCAATGGGGCCCAGGTCATCATCGATCAGTTCATTGCCTCCAGTCAGTCAAAGTGGCAGCGCGACAGTGGCTTGGTGATGTTGTTGCCACACGGCTACGAGGGACAAGGCCCCGAACACTCCAGCGCCCGATTGGAACGCTATCTCCAGCTCTGCGCCGAAGAGAACATCCAGGTGGCGTATCCCTCGACTCCGGCCCAGCATTTCCACATCCTGCGGCGGCAGATGAAACGCAACTTCCGCAAGCCGTTGATTCTGATGACACCCAAGAGCCTGCTCCGCGACAAGGCTTGCGTCTCGTACGTGGCCGATCTGGTGAACGGGCAGTTCATCGAAGTGCTGGACGATATGCTAGTGGACGCCAACCAGGCTCGCCGAGTGATCCTCTGTTCCGGCAAGGTGTACTACGACCTGATTAAGGAGCGAACGGCGTGTGAAGCCTCGGACGTGGCGATTATTCGCGTGGAGCAGCTCTATCCCTATCCCGAAGAGTTGCTGGCCAAGGTGCTGAGTCGCTATCGCAAGATGCGGGAGTTAGTTTGGGCGCAAGAAGAATCGCAGAACAACGGAGCTTGGTTCTTCATGGAGCCGCGGCTGCGGGCGATGGGGTACGAGGTGCAATACGTCGGACGCGATGCCAGCGCCAGTCCAGCGACGGGATCGCATGCGGTCCATGTGCGCGAGCAGGCCGAACTAGTCGCCGCCGCCATTCAGGGCAGCGTTCCGCATCTGGTTCGAGCGACGAGCTTCTTGCAAGCGCATGGGCAACAGGCCCCAGAGCCGGTTTCCCCAGCAGAGCAACGAGTAACTCCAGCTCGTGCCTCGTAGGATACAGAACAGTTTTTGAGAGGCGAGCGACCAATTAGCAAAGAAGGGAACGAATGGCTGTTGTCGAGATTAAGGTGACTCCCGCAGGGGAATCGATCACTCACGCGACGCTACTGCGTTGGTTAAAGCCGGATGGGGCTGCGGTCAAGGCCGGCGAAGCTGTCTGCGAACTGGAAACCGATAAGGCGACCAAAGAGGAATATGCTCCCTCTAATGGCGTGCTGAAAATCACTGCCCAACCGGGCACACGTCTGGCCATCGGCGAGGTGATCGGCAGCGTTGATCCGTCCGGCGTTCCCCGAGCTACTCCCGTGACGGCCAAGCAGAGCAACGCCGCTCCCGCTGCTTCGGGGCCGTCGCCCTCGACGAATGATGTGCGTCTGTCCCCAGCCGCGCGGGTGCTGGTCGATACTCAGGGACTAGATGCCAGCAAGATTCCGTCTTCGTCGCGTGGCGTCGTGACTAAAAGCGACGTGCTGGCCTACGTTGAGACGAAGACGCCTTCCGCGCTGCCGACTGCTCCGGTCGCCGCACCCCTCGTGCCAGCGCCAGCTAAGGAGAAGCCAGAGCCCGCGCCCGGGTCGCGTGAGCGACGGGTGCCGATGAGTCCGATCCGGGCCCGCATCGCCGAACGCCTGCTTCAGGCACAGCAGAATGCTGCGATTCTGACGACCTTCAACGAAGCCGATCTCTCTCGGATCATGGACCTCCGCGCCAAGTACAAGGAGGCGTTTCAGAAGAAGCACGGCGTCGGATTGGGGTTCATGAGCTTCTTCGTGAAAGCCTGTGTCGAGGCGCTGAAAGCTTTTCCTGCCGTCAATGCTCGCATCGATGGTAACGACATCGTCTACAACGAGCAGTATCATCTCGGCGTCGCGGTCAGCACGGATCGGGGCCTGATAGTGCCCGTGCTGCGCGATTGCGACCAGCTCAGCTTTGCCGACATCGAGAAGACCATCGCCGCTTTGGCCATCAAAGCACGCGAAAACAAGATCAGCGTAGCCGATCTCCAGGGCGGCACATTCACAATCACCAACGGCGGCATCTTCGGCTCAATGATGTCGACGCCGATTCTCAATCCCCCTCAGTCCGGGATTCTCGGCATGCACGCCATCCAGAAACGGCCGGTCGTGGTCGAGGATCAGATCGTCATTCGCCCGATGATGTACCTGGCATTGTCTTACGATCACCGCATCATCGATGGACGCGAGGCGGTCAGCTTTCTAGTGCGAGTCAAGGAAGGTGTGGAGAATCCCGAACGACTATTGCTGGAAGTCTAGGCGATTGCCTGAGGACTGATACGGTGGAACTACGTCGAATTGGTCCATGAACAAGAGCCGATCGGCTTCGATGAGGCGGCGAGGAGAGTATGGCCGAGCGATTTGATCTGGTGGTGCTAGGGGGAGGACCAGGAGGCTACGTTGCCGCTATTCGCTCGGCGCAGCTGGGCAAGAGCGTGGCTTTGGTGGAAAAGCGCTCGACGTTGGGCGGCACTTGTCTCAACGTTGGCTGCATCCCGTCGAAAGCACTGTTGGAGTCGAGCGAGCATTTTGTGCAAGCCCGCGAGCAACTCGGCAAACATGGCATAGTCGTTGGCGACGTCAAGCTCAACCTGTCGGCGATGCTGACGCGCAAAGAGAACGTGGTCAAAACCCTGACCACGGGACTGGCCTCGCTGATGAAAAAGAACAAGATTCGCGTCTTCACCGGAGCGGGCAAGATCAACGGACCGCGCCAGGGCGAGTATTACTCGGTCTCGGTCATGGGGCAAAAACAGGAGATACTGGAGGCCAAAACGGTCCTTCTTGCCACTGGTAGCGAACCGATCACGCTGCCTTCCCTGCCGTTCGATGGCACCAACATCGTTAGTTCGACCGAAGCGCTGTCGTTCGAGAAGGTGCCGGAACATCTGCTCGTCGTTGGAGGTGGCTACATCGGTCTAGAGCTGGGGTCAGTGTGGTGCCGACTCGGAGCCAAGGTCACGGTGATCGAATTTCTGCCGCGTATCCTGCCGTTGTCCGATGAGGAACTTGCCGGACTGATGCACAAGTTGCTGGCTAAGCAGGGGCTGACCTTCCACTTAGAAACGCGGGTGACGGGAGCTGGCGTAAAAGGCGGAGAAGTGATCCTACAGGCCAACAGCAAGGGCCGCGACCTGGAGTTTCGTGGAGACCGTATTCTCGTGGCCATCGGACGCCGCCCCTACACCACCGGATTGGGTCTGCAGGAGCTGGGCGTCCGTTTGGAAGAGAAGACGGGCAAGGTCGTGGTCGATGACGACTATCAAACGAACATCCCCGGGATTTACGCTATTGGCGATCTCATTCATGGCCCAATGCTGGCTCACAAGGCTGAGGAAGACGGTGTCGCCTTTGCTGAGCGACAAGCCGGCATGAAGACGCACATCCACTACGAGCTAGTGCCCAGCGTGATCTACACCCATCCCGAGATCGCCAGCGTCGGACCGACCGAGGAGCAGGTCAAAGCTAACGGACAAGCCTACAAAGTGGGCCGGTATCCGTTCCTAGCCAATCCGCGTGCCCGCACGATGGAGGAATCAGAAGGGCTGGTCAAGGTCATCGCGGACGCCAAAACCGACCGCTTGCTGGCGGTGCATATTCTGGGGCCGAAGGCTTCGGAACTGATCGCCGAGGCGGTGGCTGTGATGGAGTTTGGCGGCAGTGCCGAGGACATCGCGCGTACCTGTCATGCTCATCCGACGCTCTCGGAGGCCCTCAAGGAAGCAGCGCTAGCGGTGGACAAACGGGCGATTCATGTTTGAACTCAATCGCTAGTTCCAGCACTTCCGCGAAGGTGCTACGGCTTACCCGATTGGTTCGGCTTCGCTGATGCAGACGACGCATACCGTCGATCGAGTTTGACGTGGAGTTCAGGTTTTTTCCCACATTTTCCTGAAGCCGCTGTTCCCAAAAACCCCCTTCCGACTCAACAATACAGACACGGAAGGAGGGGCATTCGATGAGATTGCCACGTTGCATACCCTGGGCCGCGTCCGGTCTGACGCTGTTGCTGGCGGTGGTCCCCGTCAGAGCAACCGGAGAGCGGCCGATTCCACTCCCGCCGCAAGCGGCGCTGAACAACATTCGTGACCTGACCGCTACCACGCGAGCCAGGCGTCTGCTCAATGAGGATCCTGGGTTGGCTCGGCTCAACCTTGGTGTCGAGGTGCGCAATAGCACAGCTACCGTCTGGGGACCGATTCCCTCGCTGGCGGTCGGCAGTCTGGCCAAGTCCAAGTTGGAGAGCCTCCCGGGTATCAATCAGGTAAAGTCGAGTTTCTATCTGGAGGAACAGCGACTCGATCCACTCCTGGAACTGGTGAAGCCGACCAGCGAGCCGGAGCGTGTCGAAGTGGCCAAGCCTCGTGAATTGTCACCGCGAGTGGCTCGAACGGTCAGTGAGGGACGGCAGTTAGCTGCGCCGCGATCGGCAGCTGCTTCACTGGCCGATCAGGTCGCTCAGCTGCAACGCTCCGAGGCTCGGTTCAAAGGCATCGTGGTCGAACTGCAAGAAAACACTGTGCTAGTGCGTCGTGGTCAGGCTCCAGGACGAGACGTCATGGAGCTGGCCGAAAAACTGCGACGCCTTCCCGGTGTGCGTCAGGTGGTTTTGTCCAGTGAGTAACTTTATTTCCTGAAGGAGGGCCCCCGAGATGAACGCGATTCGGTCGAGGCAGGCCAAACCTCGCCTCGACCGTCTTTATTTTTCGCCGTATATCAGGCATCCTCGCTAGATTGTGTCGGACCCTTCTGTTCTTGCTTCGCTGACAAAGTCGGATTTCAGGTTGCTCTTTCCAACAACGACTCCGGGCAGGACAATACTCTCCACACGAACCCATGCGACCGGAAGGATTCGGATGTTGCACCCTAGTGGAGCCGGACATGTCAACGATTGCCGAGATCCTTCAACGCTATGAGTGTGGCCCCGTTCGTTTTTCCGGTGATGAAAACGCCTCCTACGAGCGCCATTTGATCTTCGATCACATTATTCGACCGGTCGATGCCCATGATCGGCACAAGTTCGAGGCAGTGGCCTATGCCGTGCGCGATCTTTTGGCCCAACGCTGGATCAGGACGCGAACCGCTCACTACGAGGCCAATCCCAAGCGAGTCTATTATTTATCGATGGAGTTTCTCATTGGCCGGTCGTTGATGAACAACATCGTCAACCTCATGGTTGATCCGCTGGTTCGCGACGTGGCTGAACGTGAGGGCTTCGACATCCAGAAAATCGTCGAGTGGGAACCCGATGCCGGTCTAGGCAACGGTGGGCTGGGGCGGTTGGCGGCCTGCTTCATCGACTCATTGGCGACATTGCAGATCCCTGCTGTTGGTTATGGGTTGCGTTACGAGTACGGCATCTTCAGACAGGAGATCTCTAAGGGATACCAGATCGAACGACCAGACAATTGGTTGCGACGTCCGGATCCGTGGGAGGTGGGGCGTCCGGAACTGACCGTCAGCGTAAATCTAGGTAGTGCTATTGAGTTCAAGTCGGGCCAGGTCGAACGCAAACCGGGCGAGACAACATTGTTTGGCGTGCCGTATGATCGGCCGGTGGTGGGATACGGTGGACACTGCATCAACACCCTACGCCTGTGGGGAGCTGCTTCGCCGGACTATTTCAACTTTGGCGAGTTTAATACGGGAGATTTCTTCGCCGCCGTCTCCGACAAGGTTTTAGCGGAAACGCTTACTCGTGTGTTATATCCCGATGACTCGACGGTGAGCGGACGCTCGCTCCGTTTCGTGCAGGAATACTTCCTGGTAGCCTGCTCGATCGAAGACATTCTCCGCCGTTTTCGAGTCAAGAATGACGATTGGAGCAAACTGCCCGAGAAGGTGGCCATCCAGCTCAACGATACGCATCCATCGATGGCTGTCTCGGAGTTGATGGTGTATCTGTTAGACAAAATCGGTCTGAGCTGGGACGAGGCTTGGGATCTGACCACGCGCACGCTGGCCTACACGAATCATACACTCTTGCCCGAAGCGCTGGAGAAATGGCCAGTCGAGATGTTCGAGTCGCTACTTCCTCGACATTTAGAAGTCATTTACGAGATCAATCGTCGGTTTCTCGATCAAGTGAAGCAAAAATATCCCAACGACAACGACCGCATTAGCCGCATGAGTATGATCGAAGAAGGGCCGACTCGCCAAGTGCGCATGGCTCATCTGGCCATCGTCGGTTCTCACTCGACGAATGGGGTGGCGGCGATCCACAGCGAACTGCTCAAGACAACGGTAGTCAAGGATTTTGCCAAGATGTTTCCCCAGCGATTCAACAACAAGACCAATGGGGTGACGCCGCGACGCTGGTTGTTGATGGCCAATCCGCATCTGTCGAAGCTTATCACCGAGGCGATCGGCGACGGCTGGGTGACGGATCTTGAACAGTTAGAGAAGTTGAAACCGTTGGCGACCGACTCGGCATTTCAGGAGAAGTTCCGGGCCGCCAAGCGTGCTGCCAAGCTCGAACTCGCCAAACGAGTTCGCCACGAGTCCGGCACCGTCATCGATCCGAACACGATTTTCGACAGCCAGATCAAACGCATCCACGAGTACAAACGGCAACTGCTCAATGCCCTGCACATCGTGGTTCTTTACAACCGCCTACGCAAAAATCCCCAACTAGAGGTTCCCCCGCGCACCTTCTTCTTCGCAGGCAAAGCTGCTCCAGCGTACTATCTGGCCAAGCTGATTATCAAACTTATCAACAACATCGCCGCCACGATCGATGCCAATCCAGCCATCGCGAACAAACTGAAGGTGTATTTCTTACCAAACTACTCCGTAACCTTGGCCGAACGATTGATCCCAGCTAGCGACGTTTCCGAGCAGATCTCGACCGCGGGCTATGAGGCATCGGGCACCGGCAACATGAAATTCATGATGAATGGGGCCTTGACCGTGGGTACGCGCGATGGTGCCACCATCGAAATGGCCCAGGCAGCCGGCGAAGAGAATTTCTTCCTCTTTGGATTGACCGCTCAGCAGGTGGCCGAGAGTCGAGGGTGGTACAACCCGTGGTGGCATTACAACAACGAACCAGAGACGCGAGCGGCTTTGGAGTTGATCTTCCAGGACCACTTCAGCCCCGAGGAAAAGGGAATCTTCAACCCCATTCGCGAGACGCTCTTGACCAAGGGCGATCACTACATGCATCTCGCCGATTTGACAGCGTATGTGAAGACGCAAGAGGCCGTCGGCCAACTGTATACGGATCAGCAAGAATGGACGAGAAAGGCGATCCTTAACGTCGCTAGTTCAGGATGGTTCTCCAGCGACCGTACCATCCGACAATACGCTGAGGAGATCTGGGACGCGAAGCCGGTTCCCGTAAAGTAGGTTTAAGAGCTGAAAAATCTATCAAGGACAGAGGACGATCGCGCCTTGTTGTTCTGGATGACACGCCCACACGCACAAGCTGCTTCCGCAGGCTAAAGCCTGCGGCTACCGGCTACCTGGGACTCCGAACGGGTGGGTAGTCACAGGTTTCAGCCCGCGCTTCCCTAATCAGTCTGCGATGCGCTTACTATCTTGCGGCGCGGAGGCTATTTCGTTGGCGGAATGAGATATATCCGACCGAAGCCGGTTTCGAGATGTCGCTCATCGGTGGCCGCACGAATAGCATGTCGGAAGAGAAACTCGCGGAGTTGACTAGCGGTCCAGGTCGGGTAACGATCAGCCAGCAGCGCGGCCAGCCCAGCGACTTGCGGAGCAGCAGCAGAAGTGCCGCCAAACGTCGGCTCTTTGCCCGGACAAGGAAACGGGACAGGCGCGACCAGTTCCGGCTTGTAGCGGCGTTTGCCGTCGCCATACGCGCTGTAGCTGATCCGCTTGCCCTGCCAGTCGCACGCGCCGACGGTGACGACTCGGGGATTGTCCGCGGGAAAGCAACAGACGCTGTCTCGTGGAGAGGCCAGATTCAACGAAGCACACCGAGCGACACAGTGAAACTCCCCCGGTGGACCATTCACCAGGCGAACGCGAACCCGGTACTGTTTCCCCTTGATCGGCGCAAAACTCAGACACGGACCGACCAGACTGCCGATGGAATCGCTACAGCGTCGAGCCAAAGGCACGTCGGAGGCCCCCTCGAAGGCCGTTAGCTCGTAAACCTGTCCCGGCTTATGGAGGAGAGATATTTTTACTCGCGATTCTCCGAAAGGGGTCAACCAGTTGTCGCACTGCCCCGGTTTCCATTGATGCCAGGCGTTGACCCCACCGACGAAGACACCGCTCCAATGCCCCTGCGCCATGTTTCCCGCCGAGCAAATGAACAACGGTTCGCCAGGTTTCTCCCCTTGGCCCAGCAACGCTTCCAGGTCGCGATGTACGGGACCGCCCGCGTCACCATCCCCCCAAGCGGCACTGGTCACGGAACAGGTGATGATCCGCGCTCCTTGCTCTTTGGCCCAGCGAATCGCACCGAGAAAATAATCCGGAGAACACGGATCCCAGTTGGCGAACATCAGCTCCGCACGCGGGGCCAAGGCATGTACCACTTGTCCAGCACGCAATCCGTGCCCCGTGGTTGGCTGTTCTAGTGCTCGGTCGATGCGGAACGATCGCGACTTGAGCTTGCGCGGTAGAGTCTCTCCCAGTTCGTCCTGGTAACCAGCGAAGTCGGTATCGAGAATACAGACTTTGACCCCCTTGCCTAGATAGCCGGCGGCATGCCAAGAGGAAACGCCGAGTTTCTCTCGATGAGTCGAGAGCGAATCGTCAGCTTGGCAGGGGCAGAGGCTTATGAACAGGATGGAACTAGTAAAAAGGAGGAACCGTGGGCTGAACATGGGCATCCTCGCAGCGTGATGGGAATAGCTTTTCTTCCCTGATGTTTCGAGTATAACATCCGTTCATCGTGCGGGGAAATGTCAAGACATCAAGTTGGCGGCAGCGAATCGTAAGGACTCTTTTGTTCGGAACAACTTGCCGGATCTGTTCGACTTAGTTTACGCTGAAATCTGGCGGAAAAGTTCGTCGTTTGTTGGATTGAGGCACGGTTGGCGGGGTCTTATTGAGGAGGAAGTGGAGCAACTGTTGCACCCGTGTCTCGACACACACTGCTTCGAGAAGCAGATGCTTCTCTTCCAGTTCCAACGGCAGGGCAAAGCAAAAAATGTCGCACAACGAACCTAGAGGCAGGGGACTTTCGAGCAAGCGTCGCAGTTGCTCCATCGCCGGGGGATGAGCCGAGAAGAACGGCGTCACTGCTTTGCCCAGTTGTTGCCGCAGGGCACACGCCACAGTTTCGGATTCCACCACGCGATCCGGACAGAGTTCGACCTTAGCTTGGCGATAGAGCTTTTGCATCGGTTTTTCATGCAGAATTCTGGCTCGGCACATACCCTGCAACAGCAGATTAAAGCGGCCGTCGGCGAGGCGTTCCTCTTGCAGGATCTTGCCAACACACACCATCGGATGCAGAGGTGGATTGAGATGGTAGACCTCTTCCCAGCCTGGCCGTAGCAGGGCCATCGCTAATAAGCGGTCGTCCTTCAGGGCATCTTCCATCATTTGGCGGTAGCGCGGCTCGAAGATGTGTAACGGCTGGGCGACGTGAGGAAACAGTACGAGATTCGGTAAAGGAAATAGTCGTACCGTACCGCTAAAATTCGGTAGGCCATGTTGTCCGTCGGACATGTACCGACTCCCGCTATTGGTAATGTCACTCATCTTCCTCGTCCGGCAAAAAATCATCAGGATCGGGCCAGGTTAGGGGCGGCGGATCCAGATGCATTCTTGGCTGGAGAGTGGGTCGAGTCTGGCGACTAACTGAGTCGGACCCGAGAATCGGGCGAAAACAGGCTTCCATCTCGTTCCAGAACGACGTCAGATCCAGCCCTAGAAAGCGTGATCCGCAGTCTTTCATGTAGTCGCGACTGGAGTGGTACAACTTAGCAGCTCCGCCAAGGTTGCCGTTGGTGAAATGGCACAACCCGACTGCTGCTTGAATCAATCCCTGGTAGAACTTACGGGTCGTACCGTGACTTTCCGCCCAGAGATCTTCCCAGACCTCGTGCGCCTCAAAGTAGTCACCAGCGTTAAACAATACCACGCCGGCTAGGTATCGGGGATCGTAGCACTCCATGTCTGCTATCGTATCTATAACCACGAGATTGCTTAATTGCCAGCGTGTTTGTCGTCCTCGTTGTACAATATCCAGACTACTCTCGGATTTATTCGATGTGAGGCCCCGATGTTTTCCTCGCGACTTCCGCTAAAGACAATGATCGAGCTTTGTCGGGTGCTGCGGCATTATTTGAAGTCGGGGCTGTCGGTCGTCGATGTGTTCAAACAACAAGCTAAGCGCGGTCCATCGGTGTTGCGTCCGATCGCTAGTCGAATCACCGACGCCGTCGAAAGCGGTGAGGCGCTGGAAGATGCGCTTAAGCAGGAAGCCGCGTACTTTCCGCCGTTGTTTGTGTCGTTGGCCTCGGTCGGCGAACATACGGGCATGTTGCCGGAAATCTTTCACGAATTGGAGCAATATTATGCTCGCCAGCTGGCTCTGCGGCGCGACTTCGTGGCCCGCATCGCCTGGCCGGTGATTCAGTTTGTCTTAGCAACGTTGGTGTTGGCGCTGGTCATCTTCATTCTGGGGATACTCGGCTCCACGACCCCGGCGGGGAAACCGTTCGACCCATTGGGATTGGGCTTGCTCGGTCCCTCGGGAGCGGTCATCTTCCTCGGCGTGATTTATGGTTTCCTTGCCCTCTTGTTTGCCGCCTATTGGCTCACCCGCAGGCTGTTCGGCGGACGACCAGACATCGATCGGCTGGTGCTAAACCTTCCAGCCATCGGGCCATGTTTGCGTGCCCTGGCGTTGGGACGTTTTTGCCTGGCGCTGCAACTGACGCACGAGTCCGGCATGTCGGTCCGCAGGGCGTTGCGACTGTCCCTACGCGCCACGGGCAACAAGGCCTTTGTTGCGGCTATCCCCCTGGCCGAGGGAACGGTCGCATCGGGGGAGGAGATTGCCCAAGCCCTGGAGCGAACGGGACTGTTCCCCGACGAATTTCTCCGCATCGTCGAGGTTGCCGAGGCTTCGGGACGACTAACCGAAGAGATGAAACGACAGGGCGATCACTACCACGAAGAAGCCGGCCGACGACTCGCCGCCCTGACGGCCGTGGCCGGCTATGGGATTTGGGCACTGATCGGGTTGTTCATCATCCTCGCTATTTTCAAGATGTACTCTTCGGTGTTGGGCATCTACGACAATATCGGCATCTAATATCCGCAAACGCAGGATTTACTTCTCCCGGATGGCGAACAACTCGGTGCCGGAGCGAGCGATAATAACGCCGTCGATCAACGCCACGCCGTACAGAATCGGGTCGCCGAACGCAGCCATGCCTCCCTCGCGCGGTTTGGTCGCCGCCGTGTCTGACTGTACTTCGTTCCAGAATTTACTTGTGGCCAGCAGTTTGAACTTCGGCCCCGCCTGGACGACGGTCGTCACGCCATTGCGACCAAACAGATAGATGCGATCACCAACGGCGACCGGCGACGCCCAACATCCGCCCGGTGTTCGCTGTGAGTAGTGTTCTTTGCCGCTCTTCAGATCCAGGCAGGCGAGTACTCCCACTGTGTTGGGGTAGTAGACGCAATCTTGATAGATCAGCGGACTAGCGAACGAAGCCGTCGCCTTTTCCGAGTGCCAAAGGGCTTTTTCGCCGAGTTTGCCCGAGCTGTCGAGACTGAGACAGCAGCAAGACTTCAGCGTCACTTCACGATCGCCGCCACGTGGCGGATCCGAGGCTCCAACCACTACTCGATCGCCCAGGACGGTCGCCGACGGCACGTTGTTGTTTTTGACGTCCGTGTAGGTCGACAGCAATTCGCCGGTGGCGGCATCATAGACATCGACACTGCCCGCCGAGGAGATCAAGAGCCGGGTTTTGTCCCCTTGCTGAAACGTCACCGGTGACGACCAGGAAATGCGACTTTTACGATCGGCTTTCCAGCGATTGGTACCGGTCTTCTTATCGACCGCCAGCAGATAGGATGGCCCTTGATGATCGACCAGGGTGAAGATCGTGTCTTCGGACTGAGCCAACGAACTGCCCAATTGATGGCCGTTCTTGATCTCGCCGTAGTCCTTGACCAGGGAACGCAACCAAACATGTTTGCCGTCGTGCGTCAGTTTGGCTAGTTCGCCCGATTCAAAGAAGACGAACAGCCCGTTGGCATCGACCACGGGAGTGGGAGCGGCTCGGGCGACGGAGAAGGAGGGTTTGACTTGCTGTGTAGCCGGCAGTGTCTTCCGCCAAAGCTCTTTGCCGCTAGCTAGGTCGAACGCCAGCACCAAGTTGGTTTCCTTGTTCGGACCCTCGACTGCGGTGACGAACACCTTGCCGTCATAGATGACCGGGCTGGATTGCCCATATCCCGGCAGGCTCACCTTCCAGGCCAGAGTGTCCGGCGACCACTTGAGGGGCACATTTTTGGCCTGGGGGCGTCCATTGCCGTCGCCGCGAAAGCCCGAATAACTTTCGACAGCCAGCAGCGGCGTCACCCCGAGTAACAACGTCACGAACGCACGAGACATGCTTTTTCCTCCAAGGGCGTGTTGAGGCCGTCATACGAGCATTCTTGATAGGCGGCAATGTCCCGCTGGGGCTTTCCTGCGTCGCGACTGGACACGAACAAGCGACGAGGTATGCTGAGCGCATGGTCCAGGAGAAGCCACCTGTCGAGAAACTCAGTGAGCTAACACCCGGCTCTAAGGCTGATTTTTTTGCTCTGCTATGTGACAAATATCGCGGCGTGACCCGAGAGAATAAACCGTACTATCACTGTCGCTTTCGGGATGGCAAGCGCGTCGTGTCGTTCATGGTTTGGAGCGAGGATCGCTGGTTCGATGCCGCCGCGCAGGATTGGCAAGTTGGGCACTGCTACAAGATTCGCGGACAGTACGTTGAACACGAGCGATTCGGACCGCAACTGGTAGACATCACCCATCTGCGAGCGGTCAAAGAGGAAGATGTTGCCGATGGCTTCGATCCTGTTTCGCTGGTTGAAACAACTCGATTCGGGATCGAAGAACTCTGGAACGAACTTCGGCAACTGGCCGAGGAGCAACTCGCCGACCCTGCATTGCGATCGCTAGTGGTGAACCTGTTGCAACGACACGGCGAACGGTTGAAAGTGTTGCCACTGACACGCGATCGGGTCTACGCCTACCGCGGTGGTTTGCTGGAACACGTTGTTTCCGTGACGCGGATCACGGTTCAACTCGCTCAACAGTATGCGGCAATATACAGCACGCTTCAACCGCCGCTGGATCGATCACTCATCATTGCCGGAGCGATTCTGCACGAGTTGGGCAAGGTCCGCGAGTTCGACGACAACCCAATATTCCCACAACCGACGTTGCAAGGGCGACTGACCGGGGCGTTGGTGTTGGGCCGCGATTTGCTCCATGAAGCGGCGAGGGAAATTCCGGAGTTGGAACCGCAGCGACTGCAACTTCTAGAGCATATCCTCTTGTCCCCGCTGTATCCCGCAGAGGGCACGGGACCTCGCTGGGCCATCACTCCGGAAGGGTTGCTGGTCCAGTATGCGGATGATCTGGATCTGAAAATGGCTCTATACGTTCACTGTTTGGAACGAGACACGGGATCGGGCCCATTCACCGAACGCGATCCCTGGCTGGGACGTGTTTTGTTCAAACGGCAAGCTCTCTGAATCACTCGCGCGAAGGTAGGCAGTTCCTCTTGTGAGGGGAACTGCTCTCCGAGTAGACTTTTGGGCCATACTTTCCTGCTAGCGCTTTGTAGATGGACAGAGGGAGGAACTTCCACAGATGTGCGGCATCATCGGATACATCGGCTCTCAGGAAGCGGAGCCGATCCTGATTGAGGGGCTACGTCGGCTGGAGTATCGGGGGTACGACAGTTCCGGTATCGCCACCCTGGAACTCTCCGACGAGGTTCCGCGCCTAGGCTGTCGACTACATCTCCGCAAGCGTGCTGGCCGTATCCAAGATCTGGCCGACTTGCTGCGAGAAGAACCGGCTCGCGGGACTCTAGGCATTAGCCATACCCGCTGGGCCACACATGGACCGGCCAATGATCGCAATGCTCATCCGCACTGTTCCAGCGATGGCAGCATCGCAGTGGTTCACAATGGGGTCATCGAGAACTATTCCACTCTGAAAAGGCAGCTTCAGTCCGAAGGGGTCGAGTTTTCCAGCGATACGGATACAGAAGTGATCGCTCAGTTGATTGCCAAGCAACTCCGGGAACTCAATGCCGGCCGAAACGGGCGTGGTCTGACCTCGACGGGGCTGTTCGTGGAAGCGGTCAGTAAAGCCCTGGCTTTGCTCAAGGGAACGTATGGGTTGGCCATCGTTTCGACGCAATTTCCCGATGTCATCCTTGGGGCACGCCTGGGCAGTCCGTTGGTAGTGGGGGTCGGCGACAACGAAAACTTTCTTGCCAGCGACCCGTCGGCTCTCTTAGGTAAGACTGACAAAGTCGTCTACCTGCGCGATCATCAACTCTGCGTCCTCACTGCTGATGATTGGCACATTCTCGATCAGGATCGTGCCCGAGTCGAAGCCACTGTTCACAGCATCGACTGGGATGTTGGCGATGCCGACAAGGGAGCCTTTGAGCATCACATGCTCAAAGAGATTTACGAGCAACCCGAAGCTTTGGAAAACGCCCTGCGTGGTCGGCTCTCCGAGGCCGATGCTACCGCACACTTCGGCGGGTTGAACCTCACCACGCAACAGCTCCGCGATGTCGAGCGAATTATCCTCACGGCCTGCGGTACCAGCTACCACGCCGCCCTCGTCGGAGAATATCTCATTGAGGAGTTTGCCCGCATCCCCGTCGAGGTGGAGTACGCCTCGGAGTTTCGTTATCGCAATCCACCGATCGACCGCAATACGATCGTGATCGCGCTGACGCAGTCTGGCGAGACGGCGGATACGCTGGCGGCGCTGCGTGAGTCGAAGCGGAAAGGGCACCCGACATTAGCCCTCTGCAATGTCGTCGGCAGCAGCATTGCTCGGGAAGCAGACGGCGGCGTCTATCTTCATGCCGGACCGGAAATTGGTGTGGCCAGCACCAAGGCGTTCACCAATCAGGTCGCCGTGCTGACCATGCTCGCACTGTATTTCGGTCGTCTGCGTCATCTGTCCAGCCTGCAAGGCATGCAGATGATCCGTGAATTGCGCGAGATTCCCGATCTGGTTCGTCAGACCTTGCGTTGCGACAAACAGGTCCGTCACATCGCCGAGAAATTCGCTCACGTCCGCAACTTCCTGTACCTGGGTCGGCAGTATCATTATCCTGTCGCGCTCGAAGGAGCGTTGAAGCTCAAGGAGATCAGCTACATCCATGCTGAGGGATATCCGGCAGCGGAGATGAAGCACGGGCCGATCGCCCTGGTCGATGAGCAGACGCCGAGCGTGTTTCTCATGCCGCGCGGACCGATCTTCGACAAGGTGATGAGCAACCTGATGGAGGTGAAGGCAAGGCGTGGTCCGGTTATCGCCATCGTCAGCGAAGGTGAAATCGAGGCGGCCCATGTGGCCGATGAGGTGATCGAGGTGCCCAGTGTGCCAGAGTATCTACAGCCACTGGTCACTGTGGTGCCGTTGCAACTACTGGCGTATCACATCGCGCGAATTCGTGGCTGCGACGTGGACAAGCCGCGAAATCTGGCCAAGAGTGTCACTGTGGAGTAAATCGGCCGGCTCAGGGTTGTGGAGTGCGGGGGCCGAGGAGTTGCACCACCGAGGCTTCCGCCGTTGCGACTCGTGGCAGCGGGGGCAGAGGCGGGGCCGGTGGAAGCTCTTCGGCTCGATCGCCCCAGTCGGCGAACTGGGCCTTGCCCTCAACCGGCTTCTTGCTGGTCAGCAATGGATCCGGCAGCGGCTTCTCGCGCACGGCAGGTTTGTTACAACCTATCTGGCTCGCCCAGAACACTAGCAAGACTAGTCCTGTCTTTCCGAGCGTGCGTCGCATGATTCGGCCCCTCTTCGTGTCGCGCAAGCATACCGCGTGTCTGTGCTATCGGCACGACTCAGGCGTGAACTTCAGCCCGGGACCGTGCGGAGTCGGTCGGCGCAATTGACACGACTGCTCCGTTCGTTGCGACTCGATGGTGTTGTCCCAGCTCAACCGGGTTCCGTAACAGTTGCTCCGCTGGTACGTGTTCGGTAAAGCTGGCACGCAGAAACGACTCGTTCGCGGTGTTCTCCAGCAGTCGACGCACCAGATAGGCCATCCCAGGGAGCAACTCACCGTAGGGGGTGTAGACCCGCACCCGCTGCTTCATCCGCACCAGCACATCCTTGATCGGATCGGCCATGCCGTAGAGCATCTGTATCTCGATGGCCCCGGGCGGAAGGTGCAGCAGCTTGGCCCGAGCCAGCGCATGAGCCAAGCTGCGGATATTGTGACTGGCGAAAGCGGGCTTAAGATGCTGACGATTTTCCAACAGAAAGACCGTGTGTCGTTCGTAGGCGGCATCGGATTCCCACTTGTGCGACCAGACGGGAATGGGCCAACCCAACTGTTTGGCCATGATCGTTTCGTAATCCCAGTAGGCCCCTTTGACGAGACGGACCCAGACGGGGGTGCCCCGGCGAGCCGCCCAGTCACGCAGGCGGACCAGATCTGCGCCGCAATCACGAAGATAGGCTTGAATGGCAATGCCGACCTGGGACCAATCGCGAAACTCCGGCTCGGAAAGAATCTCTTCAAAGATCTGTAATGTCGTGTCTTTGAAGCTGTACTGTTCCATGTCGAAGTTGACGAAGGCATTGGCCTGACGCGCTGCTCGCAGGATGGGCCGCAGTCGGCTTCGCACGATTCGGCTGGTACCGTCGGGATCGATGGGATCGAACTGACTGTACAGGGCCGACAGCTTGACAGAGATGTTTACTCGTGAGATTGGACCCGCATCATCGAAATCGATCAGGCGGTTGACCGGCATGGCATTGACCGCTTCGGATAATCCTGAGATGAGTTGTAGATATTCGGCCTGGGCCTGCTCGGCTTCCACTTCCGTGATCGTCGCTTCGCCGAGCAGATCTACCGTGAAGGCCAGCGAGCGTGCCCGCATTCGTCGTACCGCCTCGACCGCCTCGGGAATGTTGCTGCCGGCGATGAACTTCCGGGCCAAGCGTCGGGCCGACCAGCGGGTGACCTCAGCCATCGCTGCGCCTAGTGGGCCGTGTGTCGGCAACAGTCGCAATCCCAGCCGAGCCAACCACGGGAGTCGGTCCCGCACTTCCCCGAAGTACTCGCGCAGGTGCTGTACGATCGCCGCGGGCGTTTCCAGCTGCGGCAGCACGTCGGTGAAGCGGAACATCTGCAACTTGACGGCTTCATCGCGCATCGACAGGTCCATGATGCGGTCGTCCCACCAGGCTGGGGAAAAGGGGAACGGCCCCGTATTGTCGACTCGGGCAAAAATCTCTTTGCCGATCCGTTGCGTTAGCTCCTCAACCGCTGCGTCGAACACCATCTGGTTCGCCTCTTTTGGTTTCATATCTTGGAGATGATCTCATAGTATAAACTAGACAGTTCTCTTGGTTTCATTCGGATGATACCCCATGAGCGAGTTTCGGATCGGCAAATTTCAGGTGATGGGTACGCTCGGAACAGGTGCCCATAGTACGATTCTGCTCATTCGTCGCAACGAGGATAGCAAGCACTACGCTTTGAAAGTGGTTAAGATCGACGGTCCAGACGAGCAAAAGTTCCTCGATCAGGCGAAGCATGAATTTGAGATCGCTAATATGCTCGATCATCCGAACTTGCTGAAGTTCTACGCCCTGGAGAAAGAAAAAGACTGGCTGTTTCGTGTCAAGAAAGTGCATCTGCTCAGCGAGTACGTCAACGGCAAGACGCTCGACAAGTGCCCACGGCTGACCATTCCTCGCTTGCTTCAGGTGTTCAAGGCCATCGCCGACGGTATGGTTCACATGCACCGGCGACAGGTCTGCCACGGCGATCTAAAGCCGAACAACGTCATGCTCAGCAAAGCCGGCGAAGTAAAAATCATCGATTTCGGCTTGGCCCGAGTCAAAGGAGACAAAGTGACGCGCGTCCAGGGCACGCCGGAGTACATGGCTCCCGAGACGGCGAAGCACTCTCTCATTAATGAACGAACCGACATCTACAACTTCGGTGCGTTGATGTATCGGCTTATCAGCTGGCGATTGCCGCCGCCGGTCGTCTCCGAGGAAGACGGTAACGTGCCGTTGGATGCCAAGATGTGGGCACGGCTGTACAAACCCGTCGAGGAACTCCAACCGCAGACCCCTCCTGGCTTGGCCGAACTCATCAATAATTGCATGCAGTATGACGCCAACAAACGACCTGAGCGGATGAGCAACATTCAGGGCACGCTCGATCATCTGATCGATGAGCTGGTCACTCCCGAAGATGCTTTGGATGCTATTGAATGGTGATCGCGAATGGAGCAAATCTCACAGCCTGGCCGACGAACAACTCCCAGGAGCCGCTCCCGAGCGGTTGGAAAGCTTGTAGAAAGTAGTACTGCTCAGGTGCCACGGCACAGCCCCGAAGCCAGGAGGACTCCAATTCATGGCGGAGTACAGCGATCGAGAGCATTTTATCCCGGTGCGAATGAGCGATTTGGTCGAGCTATTGAGCAAGGATTCACGTCTCAGCTCGCAAGAACGCGAAGAGTTCCGCCAGTTTTGCCGGCTCGTCGCCGCCGTCTGGCACTTCGAGTATCACGAGAAATTGCAACAGTTGAAGGACGCCTACGCCCCGCTGGATCCTGACTCGGAGACTAAACCGCTGCAACCACTCGATGCCGAGCAGCGTGCTCAGCGGATCCAAGAGGTGTTCGAGAAGTTTGATCAGTTGATGAAAAGCGCCAATTTCAAACGTCTGGGCAAGGAGGACATTTACGAGGCGATGAAGCAGCTGCCTAGCGACTGGGGCATCGCCACGGAAGCCGATTTGGATTTGTTCGAGGAACTACGAGCCTATGCTCGGGGAGATGTGGTCGGCGAGCGAACCCGTCGGGTCTGGTGGAAGTTCTTTCGCCTGGAGACGCTCAAACTACCTTTGCACTCGCGATTAGTGCTAATTGCCAAGCTTCGCAAGCACAAACGATTTTCCGAGATCGACACCAACGCGGTCTACCTCAAGGTCTTCAAGGACATTCCCAAGTCAGACATCGAGATGCTGCTGCCCGGCACGCGTGTGCGGCTCAGCCAGCTCGATCGAGCCATGATTGTCTATCCGTTAGTTACCGGGGTTGGTCTGATTCTGTTCAAGATCGTCTCACAAGTATTGGAGCGAGGCCCTGCGGCCCTGGTCGCGGGCGTGGGAGCCTTGGCCTCGTGGACGGTCGCGCTGGCGCTTGCTGGATATGGCTATCGCTCTTACTCCAGTTACCAAGTCAAGAAACAAACCTACAACCTGCGGCTGACTCGAAGCCTTTACTTTCTGACCCTGGCCAGTAACACTGCCGGCATCATGCGTTTGCTGGACGAAGCCGAGGAGCAGGAATGTCGCGAAACCGTTCTGGCCTACTTTTACCTGTGGAAGTACGCGCCGCCGGAGGGCTGGACCGCTGAGCAGCTCGATGACTACGTCGAAATGGATCTGGAAGCGAAGCTGAAGCTGAAGGTCGATTTCGAGATCGACGACGCTTTGGAAAAGCTGGAACGCTTGGGCATCGTGGTACAGAGCGACTCGAAGTATCGTGCCGTGCCGATCCAGACGGCATTGGAGAAAATCGATTATCGCTGGGATAACTACTTCCAGTACAACCAAGCCTGATGCGTCGCGGACTTGGCGGAACCCGCAGCCATCCTCTTGTCCCGCTCTAGGTGCGTTCTTATAAGTACATCAGGGAGGAAACGAGCCTCCCATTTTTTTGAGCGGACTTCGTGAAAAAAATCACGAAGTTGGGGGCGAGGCCGCGACGCGACATGGATTTCACTCTCACCACCTATTATCCGATCTTCATCTATCTGGTGATCGTTATCGGCTTCGGCATCGCCGCCATTGCAACGGCTCATTTGGTTAGCCCTAAAAAGGTGACGCCGGTCAAGCAGATGACCTACGAATCAGGTATGGATCCGATCGGAGATGCTCGACAAAAGTTCGACGTTAAATTCTACCTGATCGCCATCCTATTCTTGGTCTTCGACCTGGAACTGTTGTTTCTCTATCCGTGGACGACGACGTATCAGCAGGGATCGATCATTCCCGCGGGACTGCGTGACATCGTCTTCTGGGAAGTGCAAGTGTTCCTGCTCACCGTCATCATTGCTTATCTGTACGCCTGGAGAAGAGGGGTGTTCCGATGGCGTTAGACACACTCGGCGACAGCGTCATGTTGACCCGGTTGGATCATCTGGCGAACTGGGTGAGAAAAAACAGTCTTTGGCCGATGCCTTTTGCGACGGCTTGCTGTGGCATCGAACTGATGGCCACGGGGGCCTCGCGACATGACATCGCACGGTTTGGCTCCGAGGCCATGCGCTTCACACCGCGTCAATGCGACCTGATGATCGTTGCAGGACGAGTGGTGATGAAGATGATTCCAGTGCTGCAACGGATCTGGCAACAAATGCCTGAGCCAAAATGGTGCATTTCCATGGGAGCCTGTGCCTCGTCGGGTGGCGTGTTCGACACCTACGCGGTGGTGCAGGGCATCGATCGGTTCATTCCGGTGGATGTCTATGTGCCTGGCTGTCCGCCGCGACCGGAGCAACTGTTGCAGGCCGTGATGGACATTCAGGACAAAGTGACGAGGACGGGTACGTTCAACGCGCGTGAGTTCGCCCAGCGGACGGAGTTCGACGGCCCCCGTTTCTCTCTGCCGGACGTGCCGCCAACCGCTGCCGTAGTCGCCCCAGGAAACTACCAATCGGCCAAGCGATTGCAGGACTGAACTATGTCGAACGAAGAGTTGGTCGGCGTGTTGCGTGAGAAATTCGGCGACGGCATCCGTTCGTCGCAGTTCCGCGATAACTTTCGTATCCACGTCGAAGCAGCCCGCGTGCATGACGTGCTAGCGTATCTCAAGCACGACCACGGCTTCGACATGCTCGTCGAGTTGTGCGCCGCTGACTATCTCCGCTATCCCAATGCCACGGATCGCTACGGGGTGTGGTACTGCTTGCTCAACGTCTCGACAGGCCGACGCTTGATCGTCAAGACGTTCGTGAATGATCCGTCGCCAAGGTTACCCTCGGTGTTCGATCTGTGGAAGGGGGCCGATTGGATGGAACGCGAGGTCTACGACATGTACGGCATTGAATTCGACGGGCACCCGGATCTACGTCGCATCTTGCTACCCGACGAGTTCACCTCGTTTCCGCTCCGCAAGGACTATCCGCTGCGTGGTCGTGGCGAACGGCACAACTTCCAGCCCATCACGCGAGCCGAAGCATAGAGAACGTGCATAACTTGTGAGAAGGCATTCTGCATTCCCCCCCCCAGACTGGGAGAGGTCACATGCCGCTAGAACTGGCTGACGCCATCGCCCCGCCGGAAGGGCCGGATAAGGATTATCTCTGGACGCTGAACTTTGGTCCGCAGCATCCGGCGACGCATACCACGCTGCGCCTGATCCTCACGCTTGATGGCGAAGTGGTGGTCAAAGCGGTTCCGGATATTGGCTATCTGCATTCGGGGTTTGAGAAGCTCGGCGAACACCTCGACTTCAACCAGTACGTCACCATTGTCGATCGGATGAACTACATCTCGCCGATGGCTAACGAAATCGCCTGGCATCACACGATCGAAAAACTGCTAGGGATCGAACTGACGCCGCGTTGTAAGTATCTTCGTACTATCTTCGCGGAACTGAGCCGAATTCACGATCACCTGCTCTGTTGCGGCGCGGTGGCGCTGGATCTGGGAGGATTCACCGCGTTTCTCTATGCCTTCAACCAGCGTGAGAAGATCTACGACATTCAAGAGACTGCTTCGGGGCAGCGATTTCATCCCTCGTTTACCCGCGTCGGCGGATTGCAGGCCGATGTCAGCGACGAATGGATCGCCAAAGTGCGAACGTTCGTCAAGGAGTTTCCCAAAGCACATGCCGACGTGGTTCGCCTGCTGAATCGGAACCGAATCTTCCTGGAGCGCAGTCAGGGCATTGGCGTGTTGTCGCGCGAGGAGGCGATCAACCTATCGGCGACCGGTCCGATTGCCCGTGCCTCGGGAGTGGTACGCGACCTCCGCAAAGACGAACCTTATCTGGCTTATGGCGAGCTATCGTCGGCCTTCAAGGTGGTGTGTGCCACCGAGGGAGACTGCCTGGCCCGCTATCTGGTCCGCATGGACGAGATGCTGGAAAGTCTCAAGATCATCGAGGCGGCCATCGAGAATCTGCCCACGGGGCCGGTCAACGTCGATGCCAACAGCAAAGCAGTGCTGCCCAATCAGATGGCGGTCTATCGCTCCATCGAGGGACTGATTCATCACTTTGAACTGATTATGACCAATCGCCAATGGCATGCCCCGGTGGAGGAGGTCTACGGAGCCATCGAATCGCCCAATGGTGAGCTGGGATTCTACGTCGTGTCCGATGGAAGCGGAACGGCCTACCGAGCGCGGACGCGACCGCCGTCGTTCATTCACTTCCAGCTCTTCCCCTATCTGATTCAGGGGCATCAGCTGTCGGACGTGGTGGCTATTCTGGGTAGTCTGAACATCATCGCGGCGGAGTTAGACCGCTGACAGCGGGATCTCCGCTCCTCAATCGGAGAGGAGCAAGGGAGAGGGGGAATTGCTAATGCCTGTACTGAGTGAAGCTCTCAAAGAGAAGATCAAGTCCTACTTCCCGCGTTATCCCAGCAAGCAGGCGGTGACGTTGCCAGCTCTGCACTTGGTGCAAGACGAACTCCGCTGCGTACCGTTGGAGGCTATTCGAGAGATTGCCGATCTCTTGGATCTCAGTCCTGCCGAAGTGCATGACACTATGAGCTTCTACGGAATCTTCCGTGATGAGCAGCATAAGTTGGGAAAGCGTCGGCTGTGGGTCTGTCGCGGTTTAGCCTGTGCCTTGCGCGGCGGGGAGGAAGTGTTGGCCAGCGTCTGTGAGAAGCTCAAGGTTGCTCCAGGCGGTACCTCCGAGGATGGCAAAATCACTGTGGAGTTCGCCGAGTGCATCGGTGTTTGCGAAGGCGCGCCGGCCGTACTCATCGATGATTCTGGCCGCCCTGACGTCACTCTGGACAAAGTCGACGCACTGCTGACCGAATTGAGGGCGTGATTCATGGCAGAGTTCGAGCCAGTTCTGTTACGACGCATTCTCAAGAATGCCAGCCCCTCCTTGGAGGCGTATCGGGCTGATGGCGGCTATCGTGCCCTGGACAAAGCGTTGGCTATGTCGCCTGCGGACGTGACCAAAGCTGTCGTCGATTCCAAACTGCGGGGACGCGGAGGAGCCGGCTTCCCCTGCGGCGTCAAGTGGACGTTCCTGCCTAAGGATCATCCGGGGCCAATCTATCTGTGCGTCAATGCCGACGAGAGCGAACCTTGCACCTTCAACAATCGCATTCTGATGCATCAGGATCCGCATCAGGTGCTGGAGGGGATGATCATCGCCAGCTATGCCATCCGGGCGCAGGTGGCCTACCTCTACATCCGCTATGAGTACGGCGATGCGACTCGGGCCATGCAACAGGCCATCGACGAAGCCTACGCTGCTGGCTTGCTCGGCAAGAACATTTTGGGCAAACAAGGCTTCGACCTGGACGTCTACATTCATCGCGGAGCCGGCGCGTATATCTGTGGCGAAGAGACCGGCTTGATAGAAAGTCTGGAAGGCAAGCGAGCCTGGCCGAGAATCAAGCCGCCATTCCCTGCGGTCGAGGGAGCGTTTCGCAAGCCGACCATCGTCAACAACATCGAGACGCTGGCCTGTGTGACGCACATCCTCGATCGGGGGCCTGAGTGGTTCAAGTCGATGGGCACGCCAGCGGATCCGGCAAACCCGCGCGATGCTGGCAGCTATGGTCCGAAGCTCTATTGCATTTCGGGGCACGTCAACAAACCGTGCTGCGTCGAGTTGCCGCTCGGCGTGACCGCGCGGGAGTTGATCGATAAGCACGGCGGCGGCGTGTGGAAGGGACGCAAGGCCAAGGCCATCGTACCCGGCGGCATTAGCATGGGCTTTCTCACCGCCGACGAGATCGACACCAAACTCGACTTCGGCAGCCTGGGACCGTTTACGAAGAACGGCTGTCTGGGGTTGGGTACTGCTGCGGTCACTGTCATCGACGAAGAAACGTCGATGGTCGACGTCCTCTACAACATTTGCCGCTTCTTCGAACATGAGTCATGCGGCCAATGCACGCCCTGTCGAGAGGGCACCGGCTGGATGCTCAAGATCGTCGATCGCATCCGCAAAGGGTTGGGACGAGCTGAGGATCTGAATATTCTCGAAGAAGTCGGCCATCAGATCGGCATCATGCCTGGCACGACGATCTGCGGGCTGGCCGACGGCGCGGGCTGGCCAGTCAAGCAGGCGATTCGGAAGTTCCGTGCCGAGTTTGAGTCGTACATCAAGAGCGGAAAGAAGACGCACACGTTGCAACTCGTGGCGGCTCATTAAGAGAAAGCGACAATGCCGACCGTTTATGTTACCTATACGCCGAAGAACAACGGCAAGCCGCCCGAGAACCTGATCTCTGCACAGGCTGGCAAGGAGACGTTGCAACTGGTGCCGGTCGAGATCGGCTCCGACAAGCTCAACTGTATCCAGGCTGCCCAGCGAGCCGGCGTCTTTATCCCGCATTATTGCTGGCATCCCGCTCTGACGGTCGTCGCCAGCTGTCGCATGTGTCTGGTCGAAGTCGGCGAGCGCAAGCCAGACGGATCCATTGCCATGACCGGCAAGCTCGTGCCCGGTTGTCAAACCCCGGTCAAGGATGGCACAGTCGTCGTCACTAATTCTCAGAAGGTGGTGCATGAACAGGCGCAGACGCTGGAGAGTCTGCTACTCAACCATCCGCTAGATTGTCCCGTGTGCGACAAAGCTGGCGAGTGCCTCTTGCAGGACTACACCTACGAGTTTGGGCGGGCTACCTCGCGGATGATCGACCTGAAAAATACTCCGGCGAACAAGCCGGACCTCGGGCCGAACATCGCGTTGTTCACCGATCGTTGCATCATGTGTTCGCGCTGCGTGCGCTTCACCCGTGAGATCGCCGGCACCGCTGAGCTGCAAATCATCAATCGGGGAAACCATTCCGAGATCGACATTTTCCCTGGCGAACCGCTCGACAACAAGCTGGCGACCAACGTCGTCGACCTCTGCCCGGTTGGCGCTTTGTGCAGCAAGGATTTTCTGTACAAACATCGTGTCTGGAATCTCAAGACGCAGAATAGCGTCTGCCCAGATTGCTCGACGGGGTGCAGCATCCATCTGGACGGCAACAAGAACATTGTCTATCGCCTACGGCCGCGAGAGAATCCCCAAGCTCAGGGCTACTTCATGTGCGATGAAGGGCGGCTGGGGTATCACTACATCAACTCGAAAGAGCGGTTCCTACGTCCGCTGCGGCGACAGGACGGCAAGCTCACGCCGTTCAGTTACGATGAAGCGATACGCACGGTTCGGCAGATGCTCAAGGATGCAGTGGCCAAAGATGCGTTCGGCGTCGTCGTGGTACTTTCGCCGTTTTTGACCTGCGAGGAAGCGTTCCTGCTGGCCAAGTATGCCAAGAGCCTCTCCAAGGCGGTGCAATTAGCGCTGGGACCGGTTCCCATTGTGGGCGAGGACGACACCTACCCGAAAGATCGACGCGGCAGACCGATTCAGCCGGTCAAGTTCACCATCCGAGCCGAGAAGTGCCCCAACCGGCAAGGCGTGGAGCGTATCCTGCGACATTACCAGGGACAGCTGATCGCCTTCGACGAAGTGGTGCGTCAGGCCGAGGCGGGCAAGCTCCAGCTGCTCTACCTCGCTGCGAGCTATCCGCCACGTGGCGACGGCTGGCTGACGGCGGAGCAGGCCGCGACCTTGGGCAAGGTCGGCCAGGTGATCCTGCACGACTTGTACCCTTCGCGGGCAAGTGAGATCGCACATGTCGTCATTCCCGGCGGGGCTTTTGCCGAGAAGGACGGCACCTTTGTCAACCACGCCGGACTGGCTCAGGCCATCCACTGGGCCATTACGCCAACGGGAGAATGTCGCACCGAGGGCCAGGTGGTTCTCGATCTGATGCAACGACCCGGTCTGCTCCATGCTGCCACGCTGCGCAAGGAACTCGCCAGCGAGGTAAAAGCCTTCGCGGCTCTGGCCAGCGGCGACCTGGGCGAATATGGCATCCTTCTGGATTCCACGAAGTAAGGATGGCGCTCTGATGTATTTCGAGTTCACCACGTTTCATCTGGTGGTTACGTTGATCCTGATCGGCGCGTTGATGGCCGTCATTCAGGGAACCTGTGCTTACTTGATTCTCGCTGAGCGCAAAATCTCGGCCTGGGCCCAGGATCGTGTCGGCCCCAATCGCGTCGGTTTCGATTTCGGCTTCAACTTCTTTCCGTTCACCTTGCTTCGGGGCATGGGCGGACTTGGTCAACCGATCGCCGACGGCCTGAAGTTCTTGCTCAAAGAACAGGTCATTCCTAAGAACGTCGACAAGATTTTCTACTTGATGGCTCCGTGTATCGCTGTCTCGACAGCTCTGCTGGCCCTGGCGGTGATTCCCTTCGGTCCGACCAAGGCCGCTCCAGTGCTTCTGGATTATCGCACCGAGGAGATGCTGGCCGAGGTGGCCAAACGCACTCGTCCCATGACGCCAGAGGAGCAGGAACGGTTCATTGCCGAGAACAACGAGTATCAAGAGACTCCGCGCGGCGCGGCCTGGCCGGCCACGGAGACGGAAAAGGTGTACCTACTCGCCGCGGACGCTGCCCATGCTCGGGCCAACGGCACCGAACCGTTTCGCGAACGGATCAAACTGTATAACTCGGAAAAGCTCGACCGCGTCCAGTTCGTCATCGCTCCGCACGTGGACATCGGCGTGGTGTTCGTCCTGGCCATCGGTAGCCTGGCCGTTTATGCGATTGTGCTGGGCGGTTGGTCGAGCAACAACAAATACTCCTTCCTTGGTTCGTTGCGGGCCTCGGCTCAGATGATCAGCTACGAGATCCCCATGGGGATGTCGCTGTTGGGTGTCTTCCTCATCACTGGGTCGTTGAATGTCGAACGGCTGATTGATTATCAAGTGGAACAGGGCTGGAACGTTCTGTTTCAGCCACTCGCTTGTTTGCTGTTTATCGTCAGTCTCTTCGCGGAATGTAATCGTGTGCCGTTCGATCTACCCGAGGCCGAACAGGAGTTAGTCGGTGGGTTTCATACCGAATACAGTGGCATGAAGTTCGCTCTGTTCTTCCTCGGCGAATACACCCACATGATCGCCACTAGCTTTCTGGTCGTGGCTCTGTTCTTCGGCGGCTGGCATCTGCCGTTCGTGGGCGAGCTGCCCGGAGTAGCTGGCATCGTGGTCAAGCTGCTCGTCTTTGCGGTCAAGATGGCGTTGTTCATCATTTTCTACATGTACATTCGCTGGACGATTCCGCGATTCCGCTTCGATCAACTGATGGGCCTGGCCTGGAAGGTGATGATGCCGCTGGCGTTGATTAGCCTGCTCATCGTGCTGTTCGTGCAGCACTTCCGACCGCTGGGGGAATACGACCGCTGGTTGATGACCGGGGTATCGTTGCTGTCGCTGTGGTTGGCCGCTGTCGTCTCGTTGCGTATGCCCAAGCCGCCTACACGAGCGCCCATCACTTACGTTGGTCATCCCATTCATGGAGTGCGCCGCCTCTCCGTGAATTAGCCGGCAACCGATCCCAGAAAGCGAGACTACCTCATGCCAATACCAGAGAGTGACGTGAAATGGGTGAAGACACCAACCATCGGTTGGGTCGAGCAGATGTACATCCCGGCCATCGTCGAGGGATTGCGAACCACGGTGCGGCACTCGATCGCGACGCTATTCGGCTCGGGAGCCAGGACGCAGGAGTTTCCCGAGGTAGAGCCGAAGTTGCCTGCCAACTACCGCGGGGTTCACCGACTCAACCGTGACGAGAAGGGGCGGGTCAAGTGCGTGGCCTGCTACATGTGTTCGACGGCTTGCCCTGCCCACTGTATCGACATTGTCGCCGCTCCTGCACCCAAGGAGTGGCAGTCCGACCCAGTGCATGGTTACCCGCGTGAGAAGTATCCCGAGACGTTCGTCATCGACGAGTTGCGCTGCATCTACTGTGGCATGTGCGAGCAGGCTTGCCCGGTCGATGCCATCGAGTTGACGACGCTGTATGATCTGACCGGCCTCAGCCGCGAGGACATGATCTTCGACAAGGAAAAGTTGTTAGCCGTCTTCGATGAAACCACCAAACCCGATGCGAAATATCCGAATCCAATTCGCACCCGAAGCGGCAAGCTCGGACCGGCCAGCGAGTTGCCCCCCGACCAGGGATTAACCTTCTCTTCGACGGCCCAGAGTTGACCCGATTGAGACCACGATGCTATCCAACCTCGTGCAAGTTCTGACTAGTTTGGTCGATGAGTGGCGCATTCTGCTGCCGCTGATCCTAGGCGCGCTGACTATCTGGTTGTGTCTGCCGCGTCCTCGGCCCTATCCGTGGTATCTTGGCGCACTCTTCGGTGGTCTGCTGTTGTTCTACTTGGCCACGCTGTTTCTCCGAGAATCGGGATTTGCTCCCGAGGTGGTGCTGTTTTATGCCTTCAGTGCCCTGGCTTTGTTGGGCGGCAGCATGCTCCTGACTCAGCAGAATCCCGCACGAGCGGCTCTGTCGTTTACGCTGGTTGTTCTCAGCACCAGCGGACTGTTTCTGCTCCTCGGCGCTCCGTTTCTGATGGCTGCTACCATCATCGTTTATGCCGGGGCGATCATCGTGACGTTTCTCTTCGTCATCATGCTGGCCCAGCAGGCTGGTTTGTCGGATGCTGACGCTCGCAGTCGTGAACCGGCACTGGCGACGTTTACCGGGTTTCTCTTACTGGCCACGATGCTCTACGTCCTTAAAGGCTATCAGTCGCCGAACGCCGTCGATCATCTACTCACGCGAATCGACGAAACTCTGCAACTCGACTCGTTTGAGGCGATGAAGGCTGCCATCGAACCCAAGCAGAGCATCGAAGAGAAAAAGCAGGATGATCGCGATTTGTTCCGCAGGTCGGCCATGCTGCTCGACCTGGCCGGTTTGCGAGAACTGGGCCGACAGGCTCGACGAACCGGCGATGATTGGCGCGTTTTAGAGAGCGACCCGGACATTGCAGAGAACGAAAAACCACGTCGTACTCGGGAATCGCTGCAACAACTCCGGGCGTTGCTCGACGAGAATCGCTTGCAGATCACCGAGGGGCTGACCACAGTGCGTCTGAGTCGCAGCGAGAACGGATTAGGAACATTGCCGCCGCTGTCTTCCATGAGCGGTCCGCCACCAACGACTCCCTTCGCCGAGATTCGTCGGGATGCCCAGGGGCGGCCGGAACTGCCGGCGGAGAACGCCGCCTATCTGGGACGAACGCTGTTTACCGACTATCTGTTACCCGTCGAACTCGGTGGTACTTTGCTTCTGATCGCCACCATCGCCGCGATCGCCATTGCCCAACGCCGTGAGCCGGGGAGGTCTGTCTGATGGCTGTGACGTTGCATCATTATCTGGTGATCGGTGCCATCCTCTTCGGCTTGGGACTGGTCGGCTTCCTGGCTCGACGCAACCTGATTCTGATGTTCCTCTGTGCCGAGATGATGCTGCAAGGCGTGGCGATCAATTTCGTCGCCTTTGCCCGCTATCGGGGGAATCTCCAGGGACAGGCGTTTGTCTTGTTCATCCTGACGGTGGCGGCCTGCGAAGCGGCCATCGCTCTGGCACTAATTTTAATGCTCTATCGCCGCCAGGGATCGTTGGACGTGAGTCTGTGGCAAGAACTACGCGAGCCAGACCTCGATCCGACCGAGGACGAAGAGCCACTGCCTCCGCCGCCCAAGCCCGAGCCTGCTCCGCACCTCCCGCCTGCTGGCAAGGAGCCGCTACACCGCAAGCAAGAGAAAAGCCATGTCTGATGCCGTCTATTCGATACTCTGGTTGATCCCGGTGTTGCCGCTGTTGGCTGCGACGCTGATTGCTTTCCTCGGCCCTCGCTTGCTGAAGCAGCACAGCCATTGGCCCTGCATCTTGGCGATTGCCACCTCGTGCGTACTGTCGGTAATGGTCTACTGGCACGTTCAGGGAGCCGAGGGCGACGCGCCGGCCTCTGTGGCCAGTTACTATCCCTGGATCCAAGCGGGTAGTGGTCCGTATGCCGTGAACATCGGCATCAATCTGCGGGCCGATGCCCTCTCCAGCATGATGTTGGTGATGATTACTTTCATCGGCACCTTTATCGCGATCTATTCGATCGGCTACATGCACGGCGACCCAGGCTATCCTCGCTTCTTCGCGGCGGTGTCCTTGTTCGTCTTCGCCATGACTCTGCTCGTGCTGGGGGATAACTTCCTGGTGTTGTTTGTCGGCTGGGAGGGAGTGGGGCTGTGCAGTTACTTGCTGATCGGCTTCTGGTTCAGTAAGCCCTCGGCGGCGGCAGCAGCTCGCAAGGCGTTCCTGGTCACACGCATTGGCGACGTTGGCCTGATGCTGGGCATGCTGTTGCTGTGGATGATGTACGGCACCTTCAACTTCTGGGACGTTAACGATGCCGAGGGAAATTTGCTCTATTCCGGCATCTTCAATCAGGTCGAACGCCAGTTGCAGCTAGGCACATTGAACCAGGCGTTGATTTTGGCCGCCGCTCTGCTGCTCTTCTGTGGCGCGGCGGGGAAGTCGGCGCAGTTTCCGCTTCACGTCTGGTTGCCTGACGCGATGGAAGGCCCGACGCCGGTCTCGGCGCTCATCCACGCCGCCACGATGGTCACCGCTGGGGTTTACCTACTGGCACGCTGCACTCCGTTGTTCCTGGCCGCCCCGGATGCTCAGCTGATCGTCGCGTGTATCGGCGGCTTTACTGCTTTGATGGCTGCTCTGACCGCACTGACCCAGAACGATCTGAAACGGGTGTTGGCCTATTCGACGCTGTCGCAGTTGGGTTACATGTTCCTCGCTTTAGGCTGTGCCATCAAGTTCGCCAGTGATACCAACCTCGTCACCTTCGCTGTGACCGCAGCGATGTTCCATCTGTTTACTCACGCCTTCTTCAAGGCATTGTTATTCCTCTGTGCCGGCTCAGTGATGCACGCCATGGGCCACGTCATCGACATGCGTCGCTTTAGCGGTCTACGCAAGGTCATGCCGATCACGCATGCAACGTTCCTCTGCGGCGCATTGGCCCTGGCGGGATTCCCGTTGCTGTCCGGCTTTTGGAGCAAGGACGAGATTCTCGATGCCTGCTACCAGGCCAGCCAGGAGGGGCCATATGCCTCGGTCTATTTCACGCTGTTGGTGATCGCGATTTTCACCGCCGGTCTGACGGCGTTCTATACCTTCCGGGCTTACTTCAAGACCTTCTGGGGCGAAGTGAAAGTGCCCGAGGAGGCGTTCCATCACGGCCACGGGCACGACGATCACGGACAGGGGCATTCCGCCAGCCACGGCGGACACCACGAGCCGAAGACCAGTCACGAATCACCTGCGGTCATGACCATTCCGCTTCTCGTTCTGGCAGTTTTCGCCGTAGGAGTCGGCTTCGTTCTGGGACCGTTGACGCACGGCTTTGCCCACTTCCTACACAAAACGCCGGGCTGGCCGCACATGACTGAAGAACATCACATGAACATTCCGCTGATGCTCATGGGCACGGCGGTGGTCTTCTTCGGTCTGGGCCTATCTTGGTTGATGTACGTCAAACAACCCGAATTGCCCGTCCGCCTCGCCGCCTCCGCTCAAGGAGTGTATCAGCTCTCGCTGAACAAGTTTTTCTTCGACGAACTGTATCAAGGAACTATCGTCACTCCGGCAGAGCAGGTGGCAAAGTTGTCCGCGGCGGTGGACAGCGGCGGCGTCGATGCTGTAGTCGATGCTGTTGGTCTCGCGCCGAGCAAGCTAGGTGAACTATTTCGCCCTATTCAGAATGGTTTAGTCCAGTTTTATGCCCTGGCGATGGTGTTGGGGTTGACCGTGTTTCTTCTGTCGTTGATCTACAAGCTATAAGCGGCACTGGTTGGGAGTAGCTGCAACGTGAGTCCGGACCTTCAAAACGCTCTGACCGACTTCATCCCGCAAGTGGTGCCGGAAATCGTTCTCGGTGTCAGTGCTTGCGTGCTGTTCCTCGGAGCGACCTTTCGCGTCAGCCGTCACGTCTGGGGAGTCTTCGCGTTGGTGGCCTTGACGCTGGCTTCGTTCGCTCTGATTGCTACGATACGCTCTCTGCCGCTGTTCACCGAACCGCCCACGACGTTCGACAAGTCAAAGTGGCCGCTGTACGCGGCTCCGGTTTTGTTCACCCCGTTGGCCTTGTTCTTCAAGGTGGTGGGACTGGTCACGGGGTTTTTGCTGGTCCTGCTCAGCTGGGACGAGGGCGGCGAGGACCACGCGGGCGAGTATCACGGCTGTCTGTTGCTTTTGGTGGCCGGCATCGGCCTGGTTGGAGCGGCCAACGATCTGCTGACTTTGTTTCTGGCTCTGGAACTCATCAGCTTGCCGACCTATCTGTTGCTCTACCTGCCGCGTGCTGACGAACGCGCCCAGGAAGCCGCCATGAAATACTTCCTTTTGAGCGTTTTTTCCTCTGGATTATTGCTCTTTGGCTTCAGCTACCTCTACGGCTTGACTGGCACGACGAACATACCGGCTCTGTTGGACATGTTCGCCTCGGGCCAGGAACGGCTCGCGCCTAATCCGGAAGCCTCGACTCAGCAGCCTTGGGTGGGCGTTACTCTACTTGCTCTGGTCATGATTGTCGCGGGGTTGGGCTTCCGCATTACTTCGGTACCGTTTCATTTCTACGCTCCCGATGTCTACCAGGGCACCACGACCCCGGCAGCGGCTTTGTTGGCCTTTGTGCCCAAGATCGTCGGCTTCGCGGCACTACTGCGGATTCTTGGCTACGTCCCGGGCCTTAGCGCGTTTGAGCGGCCGCTGGGCACGGCGATGGGCGAACAGGTACCGATGCTCTTGTGGATCATGGCTGCCGTCACCATGACGCTAGGCAACATTCTCGCTCTGTTACAAGACAACATTCGTCGACTGATTGCCTACTCCAGCGTGGCCCATGCCGGCTATATGCTCATTGGGCTGGCCGTGGTTCGCTACCTAGCCAATGCTCCTGGCGAATCAGTCGGCGGTGTCGAGGCGTTGCTGTTTTATCTCGTGGCTTATGGAGCCATGACGCTCGGCTTTTTCGCGGTGTTACACTATCTGGATTCTCCGGATCGCCCCCTCGAGTCAGTGGACGATCTTGCCGGCCTGGGTAAATCCCATCCCAGCTGTGGGCTGTTGTTGACGCTGTTTCTGCTCAGTTTGATCGGCATGCCCTTGACGGCGGGCTTCGTCGGCAAGTTTCTCATCTTCTTCGATGCCATGGGGCTGTCGTCGCAGAATGCCGAACAAGCACGGCTGTATCGCATTCTCGCACTGATCGCAGCGCTGAATGCGGCGGTTGGCGGCTGGTACTACTTGCGAATGATCGGCGTGATGTATCTCCGCGAAGCGATCGATCCTCTGCCGCGACCGCGACCAGCTCCCGTAGTGGCGACGATTGCTGTCTGCGCTACACTAACTTTGGGGTTGGGCTTATTTCCGCAATCTCTGCTGCAACTGATTCGGGATGCTTTGCCTCGGCCCAACGCCCAGCTGGTTGCGCGAGCCGCGGATGAGGGGCAGGCTGTCGCCCGTGAGTGAACTGCTATGCTGGCCGCGCGGGTGCTGGAACACTACTCCTCCGCGCTACAGGGCCGACTCGAACCCGTCAGTGGCGGCTTCAGTGGAGCGCGAGTGTGGAGGCTGTACACTCCAGCAGGGGGGTGCTGTCTACGAGCAGGTGCTCCCCACGAGACGATCCAACAAGTGCAGCAGCGGCATCGGCTCATGAGCCAAGCTCGCGAGGCTGGGTTGACGTTCGTGCCGCGAGTGTTCCAGACATTACCAGGCACAACTTGGGTTCACGAGGCCGATCGAATCTGGGAGTTGCTGGAGTGGATGCCGGGTCAGGCCGACTTCCGCCTTGCGCCAACCGAGGAGCGGCTCTGCGACGCCACCCGGGCACTGGCACGGCTGCACCGCGTCTGGAGCAGGGACACCCGACTGGCCCATGATTGCCCAGCCATCCAGCGACGACTCGACGGAGTAAAGATTCATGGCTCGATCGATAATCCACTGTTGCGTCGCTGGTTGCCGCGTGTGGCCGAACAGTTGCGGCCGTTTCGCGGCCCGTTTCGTCTACAACCCTGTCTACGCGATGTCTGGCACGATCATTTACTTTTTAACGGATCGCGTTTAGTCGGTATTATTGACTATGCCGCTCTTGGATTGGATACCGTGGCGGTGGACTTGGCTCGGATGCTAGGCAGCCTGCTGGCCGACGATGAGCCGCGCTGGACCGTCGCTTTGGCGGCTTATCGGGAGATAGCGCCGCTGGCGATCGAAGAAGAACAGCTGGCTCGCGTCCTCGATCGAACGGGAGTGATCGTCGCGTGGGCCAATTGGCGACAGCGGCTGGGCGCGGCGACCCATCTGCGCGAGCAAGAATTGCGCGCTCGCATTCAAAACTGGGATGAGCGAGGGGGAATTTTCGGAAGTGGGACAGCGCTTCTCTCGAATTCATAGCATGAGCTGGAGTAACCTACTCTATCGAGAATCACAAATGAGGTCGATCGATGAGTACCGCCGCGCGAGACGCCCTGGGAGCCGATATTCGCTTGCTAGGCGATCTGCTGGGCCAGGTGATTCGCCGAGTGGCGGGACAGGCTGCGTTCGAATTGGAAGAAGAGGTTCGAGCTGCGACCAAGGCCCTGCGAGCGAGTCACTCCGTCGAGGAAGCCCGTCAGCTGTGCCGACGCTTGGAGATGTTGAGTCTGCCGGAACTGCGGCTGCTGATTCGCGCCTTCACCGTGTTTTTTGATCTGGTGAACTTGGCTGAGCAACAAGCTCGAGTGCGGGTCTTGCGGGAACGAGCTCAGCGAGCTAGCCCGTTACCCCTCAGTGAGAGCATCGAAGCGGCCCTGCGCCAACTACGGATACGCGGCGTGACCGCTGAACAACTCGCCGGCTATCTCCGTCAAGCACAGGTCTGTCCAGTCTTCACGGCTCATCCCAGCGAGGCTCGCCGTCGCACCGTGTTGGAGAAAATCCAGCGCATCGGCGAGGATATCAACCGACTCGATCGCGTTAACCTTTCGCCCCAAGAAGTCGAATGGAGCAAGGCCGACATTGAGACTGAGATTGAGGCGTTGTGGCTGAGCGATCTAATTCGAGACACGCGCCCCACGGTGTTGGATGAGGTACGACACGGCTTGGAAGTGGTCGAACGTAGCCTGTTCGAGGTGGTGCCGCGCATCTATCGGCAAATGCGTGATGCCCTAGTACGAGTCTATCCGGAGTATAACGATCCGATACCGACGTTTCTCCGCTTTGGCAGTTGGATCGGCGGCGATCGCGACGGCAACCCCAACGTGACTCATCTGCAAACCGGTCGAGCCATTCGCATGCAACAGGAAACGGTGCTGCGGCTGTATCAGAGTGGCATCGACGAGTTAGGCCGACGACTGAGCATGACAGCTCAGTTCGCGCCGCCGAGTCCGGCACTGGCCGCTTCGATCGAGGCCGACTGCAAGGCCTTGCCGGAGTTGGCCTCGCTGCCACGAAACGAGCCGTATCGCCTGAAGTGCCGAGCCATCGCGGCCCGGCTAGCGCGGACACGACAGTATCTCACTCAGGTGGATTTACGCTGGAGTGAAGGGGGCGCTTCGATTCCGGCCGAGATCTATTTGCAGGGCAAGAAATTGATTGAGGAACTGCGTCTGATGGCCGACTCGCTTCGGCAGGCGCGGGCGGCCTTGGCGGCTCAACTCGTCGAGGACGCTAGCCGACTCGTCGCGGTTTTCGGCATCCATTTATGCACGCTGGACATCCGGCAACACTCGGCCAAACATGCCGCCGCCCTGGACGAAGTCTTTCGTTGGGCCGGAGTCTGTCCAAATTATCTGCAACTCTCGCCAGAACAACGCTTCGAGTTACTGGCTCGCGAGCTGAGCAACAATCGCCCACTGATTCCGACTCATCTGCCCTTCGCCGAATCGACCGTGGAGATCATTCAGACCTTCCGTACAATTTCGGCTATTCTAGAGCGGCAATGTCCGGAATCGATTCAAACCTACATCATCAGCATGGCCACGGAGCCGGCCCATCTGCTGGAAGTGTTGTTGCTGGCTCGCGAGGCTCGTCTGTTCGCGCCGGATCAACAAATTAGTCGGCTCGATATTGTGCCGCTTTTCGAGACACTCGATGCTCTGCGTCAGGCTCGACCGATCCTCGATCAACTCTTCGCATTACCCATCTATCGGCAGCATCTAACGCTACGCGGCAATCATCAAGAGGTGATGATCGGTTACTCGGACAGCAACAAGGAATCGGGGTTCCTGATGTCGGTCTGGGCGTTGTATCGCGCGCAGATCGATTTGGTCGAAGCTGGGCGACAAGCGGGCGTGGCGGTGTCGTTCTTTCACGGGCGCGGCGGAGCCATCGGACGCGGCGGCGGTCCGGCCAATCGAGTCATCTTGGCCCAACCACCCGCCACAGTGAATGGGCACATCCGCATCACTGAACAGGGCGAAGTCATCGCCGATCGTTACGGCCATCCGGCTATTGCCGAGCGACATCTCGAACAGGTGCTTAACGCCGTGCTGCTCTCCGGATTTCCTACCGTCAGCGAGCAACCCGCCGCGGAATGGGAACAAGTGATGGAGCAGCTGGCCGACGATGCTCGCCAACACTACCGCAGCTTGGTCTACGAGGAACCGGAGTTTCTCACCTACTTCGAATCAGCGACGCCGATTGCCGAGGTGTCGCAACTGAAACTCGGCTCTCGTCCCGCCAAGCGATCGCCATCCAGTGCCGGCATTCACGAACTGCGAGCTATTCCCTGGGTGTTCAGCTGGATGCAGAGTCGTCACACGTTACCTGGCTGGTTCGGTCTGGGCTATGCTATCGAAGCGTTTCTCAACCGCCAATCCGACGGGATGGAGTTACTCCGCACCATGTACGAACGTTGGCCGTTTTGGGCCACGACCATCGACAACGCTCAGATGATTCTTGCCAAAGCGGACATGACTATCGCTCGCTTGTACGCTGACTTGGTCGAGGACTCAGCGGTGGGAGATCGGATCTTTTCGCGGATCAAAACCGAGTATGATCGCACTGTCGAGATGGTTTGCCAAGTCACTCAGCAACAATCGCTGTTGGAACGCATGCCCGTGTTGCAACGGTCGATTCAGCAGCGCAACCCTTACGTCGATCCGCTGAGCTACATTCAAACCGTGTTGCTGCGGCGTTTACGAGTGGCCGACGAACCGGACCAACAGTTACAGACGGGAGTGCTGGAAAGCATCAATGGTATCGCCTCCGGATTGAAGAACACGGGATAAAACCACCACACTTGCGATGTAAGTCATGATGCCCCTGCAGTGAGGTACCACCTAATGTCTGCACATTCGACCGATTGTATCGTTGTAGGAGGCGGTCCCGGAGGAATGTTCGCCGCTCTCTTGCTCGCACGTCAGGGAGTACGTGTCATGCTGCTGGAGGCTCATCTGGATTTCGCGCGCGATTTTCGTGGCGATACCATCCATCCACCGACGCTGGAACTGCTCGATCGACTGGGACTAAGTCAGCCACTGCATGCTCTGCCGCATGGGGTGTTACGCCAGTTTGTCATCCATGCTGGTTCGCAAGTCTTCACGCTAGCGGATTTGTCGCGACTGCCAAGCCGATTTCCCTATATGATGTTGTTGCCGCAAGAGAAACTGCTCGACTTGCTGGCCTGTCATGCCCAGCGTTACCCACATTTGCGAGTTCAAATGGGGGCACAAGCCAACCAGCTACTATGGGAGCAAGGTCGTGTCGTCGGAGTGACCTATCGACAAGCTGAGAGGGAACAGGTCGTCCGAGCCCCGCTCACGATCGCGGCAGATGGGCGATTTTCAAAGTTACGCAAGCTGGCTGGGCTGGAACCCATCCGCACCGCGCCGCCGATGGATATAGTTTGGTTTCGCCTGCCTCGCTATCAGACTGATCCCACTGATCAGGGAGTTGTCGTCAACCAAGGACGATTCTGTGTCCTACTAAATCGCGAACAGCAGTGGCAGATCGGCTTTGTCATTGCCAAGGGAGGTTACCGCCAACTGCATGCGTTGGGGCTTCGCGCGTTTCGTACGGCACTGAGCGATGTTGTGCCTTGGTTGAGTGATCGTCTTCATCTGCTCGACGATTGGTCGACACTTACTTTGCTTTCAGTGGAATCGAGTCGACTGTCTAAGTGGTATCTTCCAGGATTGCTTTTCATTGGAGATGCGGCTCACGCCATGTCGCCTGTCGGTGGGGTCGGTATTAACTACGCGGTACAGGATGCCATCGCTGCCGCTAATATCCTCGCCGAACCGCTCCGCACGCGATCGGTGCAGATGCATCATCTTGCCGCGGTGCAGCGTCGTCGAGAGTGGCCGGTTCGCGTTATTCAGTTCATCCAAGGGATATTGCAACGTAATCTCGTTGCCGAGGCACTAGACCGAGGCAAGGCATTCCACCTACCATTACCGCTCCAGATAATATTCCGCTTGCCGATTCTAAGAGAGCTTCCAAGCCGAATCATCGGGTTAGGAGTGGGTCGAGAACGAGTCCCACCAGCTTTACCTGGTGTGTAATTTTACCGAAGCCGAAAGGTTTCGCGCCACAGCAAGAAATCAGGTCCAATTCGTGGGAACTTTCCGATTATTCCGGCCCACAGGCAAGAAAAACAAGCTATGTTTTGAACGAGGAATGAGTCCTCGATGTCCAGCGATGGACCTTACCCCCCCAGATAAAGCCAAACCCGTCGCGAGGCGGGGACGGAAAGCCTACGGGTCTCATGGGATGACGGAAGCAGTGAGCACTTCCTAAGCTCCCTCTGAGATGGCTGGGTTACCTAAAGGGTGATTGGCCATGATTAAGCTCTCTTCTCGCGTTGTTCTTGTTGCGCTGTTCGTCAGTGTTGCGTGCGTCACCGAGGTTCAGGCCCAATACGTTCGCAAAAACGCTATCGTCGAAGCGGTCAACAAAACCAAGGGTGGCATCGTCACTCTCAAAGTGCAACGTGATAGTCGAGAAATCGTCGGCACCGGGGTGGTGATCGACGAGCGCGGCTTCGTCATCACCAACTATCACGTCATCAAGGGCGCGACTCGAATTCTCGCCACGTTGGCCGACAATTCCCGCTATGTTGCCTCGGTGCATGCGACCAGCGCCAAGGATGACCTAGCCATCCTTCGCCTGCCGGTCAAGCAGAAGATCAAGGCGTTGCCGGTAGCCACGGCCAGCGACGTAATGGTTGGCGAAACGATCATCGCGGTGGGTAACCCTTACGGTTTCGAGAACACAGTGTCCACAGGAATCGTCAGTGCCCTGGGGCGTGAGATTACGGGGCCGACTGAAGAGACGATGAAGGGGCTAATTCAGCACTCCGCTAGCATCAACCCCGGAAACTCCGGTGGACCGTTGCTGAACATCAACGGTGAACTGATCGGTATTAACGTCGCTTTGCGAGATGGCGCACAAGGGATCGCCTTCGCGATCAACGCCGAAACGGTCAAGGACGTGTTGGCCAGCAAGCTCAGCGCCTCGAAAATCTCCCGCGTAGCGCATGGACTGAAAGTCAGTGAAGCTATCGAGGAAGAAGGGATCGATCGTCAGAAGGTTGTCGTCGAAGGGGTCGTCAATCAGGGAGCATCGGGCCTGAAGAAAGGTGATGTCATCACCCGAGTCGGGAACCTCGATCTGCGCAACCGCTTCGACGTCGAACGGGCCTTCTGGGGCTACAAAGCTGGTGACGAGGTCAGCGCGGTTGTCGTTCGCGATGGCAAGCCGACCACGATCAAGATCACTCTGGCTGCTGCTGAGTCCCAGCGGTAAGCTTCAAAAGCGACGATAAGATAAAACACCCCCTTACTCTATCCAGTAAGGGGGTGTTTGTGTGTTTAGTAGGGGGGCAGTTCGTCGGGCAGTTTCAGTGAGGAGGCAGTTCGTCGGGCAGCGTGAACCCTTTGAAGCCACGACAGACATACAAGACCCAGCCGGAGAGCCGGAAGCCGTTCTCCTCGTACTCGATGAGGATCGGCGGATCGACCTGTTCAAACCCTTCTACGACTCGCGAATGGATCGGTCCGACGATCAGGAAGGTCTTGCCGAGAAACTCTTCTTTGTGATCAATCGGATTGATCCAGAAGTCATACTGACTGTGCCGGTCCCCCTGCACCAGTCCGACGGAATAGGCCTGGGGATGACCCTGACAGTACACGCCCAGTTCGCCAGGCATGCTCCAGCTAATGCCAGCCAGAATCGGGTCAGTGCCTTGGTGGCGGAGGTGCTCGCGGATCTCATCGACGCGGGCCGCCAGGTACCGCCAGCCGCGCAGCCGACAGGTTGGATCGAACTTGCGCACCGGATAGGGAACCTGCTCACTGGGTGGGCCGATGAAGCGTTCGATCCAAGGATGCATCCAGTTGCTGTAATGCAGCGTCAGGGTCAGCAGAACACCGATCGCTAAGGTGACCGTAATTCCCAGAATCGTGCCGTAGCGATACCAGGCACGGGGAGATTCCAGTTGGGCAGCCAGCCAAGCCGCCGCCAGCACTCCTCCGGACAGATAGGCCGTGACTGGCCAGTTCGGTTCGCCGCCTTTGGTCTTGAAGCTGAAGAGAAAGAACAGAAGGAAAACCGGGGCCGACATCCACCACAGGTAGCGTGTGCCGAAGTCGCGCTGACGAAGCGGGTTCCATGCCGCCATCGCCATGAGCCAGACAACGAACCAGTAGCCCAACAGCAGTGCGGCTTGTCCGCCGACGTAGATCAGTGGGCCAAGCCAGTGAAAACTACCACCGCTTCGCAGCGCGCGTTCGCCGGTCGCCAACCCAGCGAGCCGCAGAACGTGCCGAACCGTGACCCAGTCGTGCTGAGCGTTCCATACCAGAATCGGCACACAACAGAGAATGGTGAGGCCGACCAAACTTCCCATGCCGGTCGACCAGAGCAGCCGGCGATGCGTTGGACTGAAGAGCAAGAAGAGCACCAGAGAGGCGGGAAACAATACCATCGTGTACTTGGCCAGAATCCCCAGACCGATCATTAGGCCAGTCGCCTCCCAGGCCCAGCTCGATTTCCCCTGTACCGCTCGATAAGCGAACACCAAGGCCCAGCCCCAGCAGCAGGTATAGGGTGAGTCGATCGTAATGAGAAACGATCCCGCCGCGATGAGTGGCAGCGTCAGACCGCCGGCAACCACGGCCAGTCCCAGTCGGGGGCGAGCAAACACCTCCACTGTGAGTAGATACATACTCCAGAGCAAAAGACTGCCGCAGATCACCGCAGGTAGACGAATGGCAAAGGTCAGGCTACCTGTGACACGCTCCGACCAAGTGCCGAACAATTCACAACTGAGACGAATCAACCAGGCCACGAGCGGACCTTTACTGTAGTAGCTCCAGTCCAGATGACGGGACCAGTCCCAGTAGTGCGCTTCGTCGGGGGACAGATCGAGCGGACCTCGGGCAAGAAAAACCAAATGCCCCAACGCAGCACCGAGAATAACCAAAGCCGTGATCCAGGGGCAAACGGCATCAGGCAGCCAGCGAGCCAGAGCAGGCCGGCGAATCGGCATCAGCACAACCACACACCTCCAACGACACTAGGGATCCCGTCGTTCGGGTCGGGGAAGCGATGGTTGTATCCGCCCAACCGTGCGACAGTCAAGGCGGACTCGGGGTTGATTGGCAGACCGCGAAAATTGCAAAGGCTAAGCAAAATATAGTGATTTTATAGATCCTATGAGCCTCTTAGTTTCGTTGTATTCAGATCAATCGGCTCATAGTGTAGAAACGATACAATCCGCGTCGATGACAGTTCTGGATGCAAGGGGACGCTATGGGGACTGTTGGGGGGGTCATCCATGAACGCCAGAGTGGCGATGTTCGTGCTAACAGGGATGCTGAGCCTCGTCCAGCTGGCTCAGGCACAAGCACCCGGCACCCTGGCCCCGTCGCCAGCGGCTAGGCCGGTGCCCATGACTACGATGCCGCCACCGTCGATCGCAAACTCACCTGGCGCGCCGGCAGCGATGCCACCGGTCAGTCCACCGATGCCGCTTAGTCATCCAGCGACTTTGTCGGGAGAAGGTGCCCCGCTGACTGGGGGATTTGGGGCGGATGGCACGGATTTCGAGCTGGACATGGAAGTTCTCGTCTGGTGGACGCGGACGACACCGATTCCTGCGTTGTTCACCGGGTCGGCTCCACAGGATTTGGGCATTCTAGGCCGACCTTCCACCGTGGTGACCCTGGGAGATGAGTTCATCTCTTTCAACGGTCGGGCTGGCGGTCGTTTCACCAACCGTACGTTCATCGATGAAGGCTGGGGCGTCTACTCCAGTATATTCTGGCTCCAAAATGGATCTCATTACTCCAATCTGATCAACAACCCCGTCCTCGCGGTGCCGATTACCGATCCGTCGTCGGGAGAGCCGACCTCTATCCGACTCGCTATTCCAGGGGCTTCGGTGGGAACAGCGCAGCTGGAGATGGGGCAGCGGCTCTGGGGGGCTGACGTGGGGGTGGTCTGTCGCGTCGACGACTCGTTCGAGTGGAAGGTCGACTTCCTCGGCGGCTTCCGCTTCCTTCAGCTACACGAGACTCTGAAGATGCGCACCACCTCGACACTTGGCACCACGGGGCTATTCAGCGGCGTGGTCACTCCATCGGGCAGCTACTACACCATGCTCGATGACTTCAACACCCGGAATAGCTTTTATGGTGGCAATCTAGGGACGCGAATTCTCGCCGAGGTCTTGCCCAACATCGTCGTCGTCACTACAGCCCAAGTCGGTCTGGGCGTAACCAATGCCATCACAGGCATCGACGGAGCCTCGTCTCTGGCGGTCCCTGATCAGCCGACGGTCTTCGCGCAAGGAGGCAACTACGCTCAGCGATCGAACATTGGGCGTTATCCCGATTCTCGCTTTGCCGTCGTGCCACAAATCGGCGTGACGGTCGGCTATCAGATGGGTGAGCATTTGCGGCTGAGCATCGGCTACGATTTGCTTTACTGGAGCAGCGTGCAACGTCCTGGCGATCAGATCGACCGTGTGGTGAATCCCAACTATCCGCCGATCCAGAACGACGGCTCAAGCACAGGACCAACTCGCCCTGTGCCCATCCTCGGCTACACCGACTTCTGGGCTCAGGGCTTGTCTGCCAGTCTGAGTATTTCTTTCTGACTCCCCCCTGAAGGAGGAGGAGCGGGCTGTCCCCGCAACGCTCTCTCCTCCTTCCCCCTTTAGTGTTCCAGTAGTGGCCATTCGTAGCACACCATCTCTTCGTCATTGCGAAGAAACAGTTTTCTGCCGACCATCGCTGGGGTGTTCCACGTCCGATATTGCGTGAAGACGGTCATGCGACCCAGCTCCTCATAGCGTGTTGGATCGGCACTGACCAGTACCAGTTGGCCATACTCCGTCTGCACCAGAATCACATTGGACACCAACAGCATCTGTCCCTGGCCAAACGATTCATCGTGTCGCCACAGTCGCCGACCGGTTTTCATCTCCAGGCAGGTCATTTTGCCCTCGTGCAGACCGAAAAGATAGTTGCCCATGCGGAGAGGGTTGGCCTGTTTGGCTCCGAGGAACTTGTTCTTCCACACGGTTTCGGTAGAGAAGGTATTTCCTTGTCGGGTAATCCGCACCAACGCACAGCCGTTTGCCACTGCCGAGGAGATGAACAGGCAATCGTTGTCGCACAGCACCGGCTGAATGATGTTCATGTCTTTGTACGTTGTCCAGGGATAACGCCATAGTTCCTCACCGGACTTGAGATCAAAACCGGCCAGACCGCCTGCATCGAAGAGAACCACCTGTTGCAGCCCTGCGAGTCGGGCCAACAACGGCGAACTGTAGCCAGCAGCGGCAGTGCCCGCGGCCCAGACTCGTTTGCCGGTCTTCCGATCGTAGGCCACCACCGCGCGACCGACGTTGTTCTCGGGATCGATCCCGGCATTCACAATCACCAACTCGTCAACCACCAACGGCGACGAGGTCATCCCCCAGGTGACGACTTTGGCCTGATTGTCTTCGAGGATGTTCACCGACCATTTCTTGGCACCGGTTGTGCCATCCAGACAAACAAGATCGCCTAAAGCGCCTAAGGAAAACACCTCGCCCTGATCGATCGTTGGAGTGGCTCGCGGTCCTTTGCCCGTGATGTCCTTGAACCAGGCCGGGTAGGCGTGGACCCAGCGTTCGACGCCCGTATCTCGGTCGTAGCACACGATCGCTTCGTCACTGCCGCGCTGCTCCAGCGTGATGGTGACGTTTCCGGCGACGACGAGACCGGAGAAGCCACCCCCGCAGGGCCGTCGCCAGACCTCCCGAGGCTGGCTTTGTTCCCATTTCAGATCCAGTAAATCGGATCGATGTATGATGCCGTCGCCGCGCAGACCGCGATACCGTGGAAAGTCGCTTACGGGGTTGATGGTGAGGTCGATGGGTGGCAACGAGGAGGTGTCGTCTTCGCTGCTTTCCTGGTAAGCGGTCAACCGCTCCGCCGGTGGCACTTGCCAACGGAACCGGGGTCGAGGGCGAAGACGCGAATCGAACGCCAGCTCATCAATGATCGCGTAGCCGCTGCCGACTAGTAGCACTAAAACGATAAAACAGATCGTTTTAATCCGTCGAGAGACCCAGGTGAAGGCGAAAAACCAGACGATCAGCCAGCCCACGATGACGAACGCGAGCACCGTACCGACCAACCCCATCCATTCCACAGGAGTAGGGTCGAGATCCAAGGCTCGCCAGACGTTCGGCAGAGCCAAGACGAAGAACAGAATCGACAACGATACCAGCGGAACAATCCACAACAACTTGCCGGGGCGTTGCCTGGGAGTAGTGGACATGAACGAGCCTCTATATCAAGAATACCTTACCAGCCAAGCGGTTCCTGCCAGGCTCGCTGGAGCGTCTCTAAGGAGTGCCAGATCACCCATTCCCCAGATGCCCCGGCGATGCGTAACCGCGGTTCCGCGACAGTACAGCCTAGTCGGCTCCAGGGCACGTCGGCCAGCAGCGTCTCCACCGCCGAGGCCTGTTCCGCAGCCACCTCGATGATAAACCGCGTGGTCGATTCACTAAACAGCGCGACGACATCGGACAGTCCCGCGGCTCCAGTCGAGGTGACGTCCGCGCCGATTCCACCGGCAAAGGCCATTTCTGCCAGGGCCACCGCCAAGCCGCCTTCGCTCAGATCGTGGCACGAACGCACCCAGTTGCGAAGAATCGCTTCATGGAGTCGCGCGAAAATTTTCGGCGCAAGCGTGAAATCCGGTCGTGGCACTGCGCCGCCTTGTAACTGTTCGACCAGGTGATAATGCGATCCGCCCATCTCCTCCTTAGTCTGACCAACAAGGTAGAGGACATGGCCCGGCGCTTTGAGATCCATAGTCACGCATCGCCGCACATCGGGTACTCGGCCTAGAGCGCTAATGAGCAGGGTCGGGGGAATGGTGATATGGATCGGACCTGAGCGGAATTCATTCTTCAAGCTGTCCTTGCCGGAGATGAACGGCATACGGTAGGCCAGAGCGACATCGCGGCAGGCCTCGGCGGCAAGAACCAGTGAGCCGAGTACTTCCGGACGATCGGTGTTGCCCCAGCAGAAATTGTCCAGCAAGGCGATGCGTGCTGGATCCGCGCCGACGGCCACGACGTTGCGAGCGGCTTCGTCAACAACGGCAGCGGCCATCGCGTAGGGGTCGAGATCTCCCCAGCGAGGATTGATGCCGCAGCCGATCGCCAGTCCGATCGTCGAACCGAGTACCGGAGCAATAACCGCAGCATCGGATGGACCAGCCTCGTGGATGCCGACTAACGGCTTGATGACGCTGCCGCCCTGCACCTCATGATCGTACTGGCGGATGATCCATTCCTTGCTGGCAATGTTCAGCGAGCCAAGCAGTGACAGTAAGCTGTCATTCAGCGAGTGTGACGAGCGGGGAGTTTTCGACGGTTGGAAGGTCGGCGGCGACCAGACCGCTTGCCGCACAACTGTGGGCCGACCCTCGTGCAGAAAGTGCATGTCCAGTTCGCCGACCCGTTCGCCCTGGTAACGCAAGAGCAACTTACCTGTCTGCTCGAACCGGCCTAGGACCACGGCCTCGACATCCTCACTGGCGCAGAGTTGCTGTAGGTGGTTCCACTTCTCGGCAGGCACCGCGAGGATCATTCGCTCCTGGGATTCGGAGATCCAAATTTCGGTATAGGAAAGTCCCTGATATTTTAGAGGGGCTTTATCTAGATCTACGACCGCGCCCAACTCTGCGCCCATCTCGCCGATGGCGCTACTGAAGCCACCCGCGCCGCAGTCGGTGATAGCGGTGTATAGGTCGGCATCGCGTGCCTGCAAGATCACGTCGAGCAACTTTTTCTCGGTGATAGCGTTGCCGATCTGCACCGCACCGCCGGAGACCGACTCCGACTCCTCGGTCAGTTCGGCAGAAGAGAAAGTTGCGCCATGAATACCATCTCGTCCGGTGCGTCCGCCGACTGCAACGATCAGATCGCCGGGCCGCGCTGCCTTCGTCGCTCGATCAACGGGCAACAGCCCGACCGTGCCGCAGTAGACTAGCGGATTACCCAGGTAGTGCGGATCGAAGCAAACGGCCCCGTTGACGGTCGGAATGCCCATACGGTTACCGTAGTCGCGCACCCCCGCGACGACGCCGTGGATAATCTTGCGCGGATGAAGTACCCCCGGAGGTAGTGACTCTGGCGGAGTGTCGGGAGCAGCAAAGCAGAATACGTCAGTGTTGCAAACCGGTTTGCCCCCCAGGCCGGTCCCGAGGATATCCCGAATCACTCCACCGATCCCCGTGTTCGCCCCGCCATACGGTTCGATCGCCGAGGGCCGGTTGTGCGTCTCGACTTTGAAGCAGGCGTGGAACTTTTCATCGAAGCGGACCACGCCGGCGTTGTCCTCGAAGACGCTGACGCACCAGTCGTCGTCGCCGAGTTCACGACGAATCTGTTGCGTGGCGGCGAAGATCGTCTCCTTGAGTAAATTATTATATCGGCGATCGCCAAAATCGATAATTCCTTTCAGTGTCTTATGGGAACAGTGTTCCGACCAGGTCTGGGCGAGGGTTTCCAGTTCGACGTCGGTAGGATCTCGGCCTAGTTCGCGAAAGTGGGCCTGAATGGTCTGCATCTCGGCGAGGCTGAGGGCCAGTTGTCCCGATTTACTCAGATGCACCAGTCCTGCCTCGTCCAGTTCGCGGAGCGGCACGGTAACGAGACGAAAAGTATACGGCGTACCCAGGGAGAGATGCTCCAGCGACAGCGGCCCCGGCACAACCTGTTCGATGGCTTCGTTGGCCAGCACTTTGCGGAAGAACACCTCACGGGCAGCGGGAGCAAGCTCTGGTGCAAAATAACGGCGGAACGTGCGAACCGATTCAACGGGCAACCCTAGGCCGACAGCGGCATCGACGACACTGAGCGCGACCGGATCCATGACGCCGGGTTTATACAGCACTGTGGCCAATCGGTCCGACGACAGATGATCGTTCAAGGCTCCTAGCGTCGCGGTTTCCACGAGATCATCGACCAGTAGTTCGCGAACGAGTTGCTCCACCTGATTGCGAGAAAGTTCGCCTTCGAGAAGATAGCCTCGCGCTGAACCAGTCAGCAGCCGCCTTCCATCGTTGGAATGAGTCAAGAGATCGAACTCCGCAGCCACTCGGTCCCGGTCGCTGTCACTTCCCTTGGGACGGATTTCGATTTCCCACAACATCGCGTTCTTCCTCTGCTTCGCGGTTCAGCGACAGGCCGCCGGTCACTGTTGCCATAAATTCAGCGCAGCCATTCCCATCACCAACGCCACATACAGACTACTGCCGATCAGTCCGCCCAGGGCCAGCCAGCGATGTTCTCCCTCTCCACGCAGAGCGGCAAGGGCGTGCCCAGTTCCGACAGTCGCTAGCAGCACGTTGACCGCCAGAGTTATGAAGCTCAGGAAAGTGGCGACCAGCCCGACTCGTCCGGGGCGAGCGCCGAGCGTGTACAACGCCACGATCGCAACCACGGCGAGGCCCCAGGCAAATGCGGCACAAAAGATCGAAATTCTTGCTTGCTGAGTCAGCTCGCGCGTCTGCCCAGGAATCGACTCGTTGGTTAACAGCGCCTTGCTGACACAGCTCGGACAAAGGATGCGGCCCCACCAGGGAGTTCGGCAGGTCTCGCAGACGTAGTTGCCACAACGAAGACACACTCCAACTGATTCCAGGCCGACATGGATGGCACAACTAGGATCCTCTTCGCGAGCTGGGCGAGTAACGCGACTGGCTGGTTCATACAACGGATCGTGACAATTTGGACAGCGTGCCCCAAGCCGTGTTCGGTCGTCTGGCAAGGGATAATTGCAGGTCAGGCACCGAGCCATCGACTTAGCCTCCTCCTGAGGTGCGGCCGATCAAAATCAGTGCCACCGTGACACACCAGATCAGGCCAACACTGGCTAGGCAGATCGCCGAGGTAGCCAGCCCTCGCCCAGCAGCGTGGGGACGTGCCTCCAATTGTCGAATCGCCTGGATCGAGAGTCCCAGGGCGATCGTGGGCAGGATCATGGCCAGTACACACAGGGTCACGGCCACGCCGAGCAGTCCTTCGCTCTGGTAAAAGCCGAACGCCGCCAATGTGACGATCAGAGCGGCTGGGGCGGAACAGAGGGCCAATACCAACGCCATCACCGCCAGCGGCAAAACTCGTCGAGGCTGGGCCATGCCGGCGAGGCGAAAGTTCTTGCACGGCCCACAGAGCCGCAGTTCTTGAATCATCACCAGACAGTCGTTGCAGAAGGGCAGGCGACAGGCATCACAGAGACCAGCTGTCTTGGCCTCGGCGTGTTGCAGACAGAACAACGGGTTGACCTTGCCGAGCAACCGTTCCGGCTGATGGGGCGAACGCGGCAATCCCAGCGCAGGGGGAGCCTCATGCACCTCTTGCACGTCTTGTGCTTCAAGCAACACCGGTTGACTAACCAGGATCGGACGTTTGACGGGTTCCGTGGCCACCTCCGTGGACCAAGGCACCCGCATGCTATGGCCACATTGACAGAAGATCAGCATCCCAGCCTCGCTTGTCGAGCGAGTTTGGGGTCGTTTGCACTGGTTGCACTCGAAGCGAATCATCGTGAACTCATGCTCCGGTTTAGCCCAGTGATACCTTAATAATTCGCCTAGACGACGGCACCTCTTGTTAGAAGCATTCGTTGATCCAGTGGTTGATTGCAGCTGATGAATTGAGGGGTGGCGGAGAAACGACTCCTCTGCTCTGAGCGGAGGGCATTAGCCCTCCGTGACTCCGCGACGCTCACGGCGGACTGACGCCCTCCGCTCAGAAAGAGCGCACGTCCTCCGCTTGGGAAGCTCGAAGACGCGAACCTTCCTATAGTTCAGCTGCAAGCAACCATTAGTCGGGGCAACCGATTTTCAATGGAACTGCCAGGCGTGGCAAAATTGAGAACAAGGGGGGAGTGGTAGCGAATGAAGCCACTTCCCCCAGTGGACGAGCCACCGGAGAACCTAGTCAAACTCGACTGAAGTGGATTAAAGCGGTGAGATTGTACCTAGATAAGACTAGCCGAACATACGACTAGCCAAACAACCCTTGCCAGTAGTGCTGTCCCCAAGGTAAGTGGCGGGATCCGATACAAGCGTTAAAAGATCCATTTAGGAAGCGATTGAAAGAAGCAATTTTTCCCCTGTCGTCTTGTCCGCCTCGACTCAAAATCGGCATCCGAGATTGAACAGAAGATTGATCGACATCACGTCCGTATTGTTGTGGGATTGCAGGAGATCATTCCACAGGTAGGCGAACTCAGAACGGACACCAGCGAAGAAAATGGCACATTTATAAGGAATCTCGAAATCGCTGTGCAAGGCCAGGAATACACCCCCGACCACGTCGGTACGGTGCTTGAAGAGATCGCGATTGGGATTGCCACCGTCCCCCTCGAACGGCTGCTTCACCACGATCATCTTCGACGATCCCCAGCGGCCACCGACATCATAACCCAAGCGCAGTTTCGCTCCAGGATCGCTGCAATCGGCACAGCCCAGGACGTAAAGCTCGTGCCCCAACGAGGCATGGACCGAAGTCACGTTCATGCTCGAGGGGATCAAAGGCAACAGCGGGAAGGTCTCATTAACGGGAATGCCTTCAGGGGTAGTGACGATGCTACCGTTGGCATTGCGTCGTACGCGGGTCACGTCGACCATGTTGTAGATCCGGTCCACATGGGCATCGTACCAGACTGCGGAGATACCCAGTTCGACGGTAAAAGCTCTCTCTTGGCTGGGCGTGAAGAACAAGGCTCGGCCACCACCTTGCAACATGTAGCCAGCAGCCATCACTTCTCCCGGGATAGAGCTTCCGATAGGGAAGCTCACACCGTTGCGGAAAAAGACTTCTGTCAGAATCGGCCCGTGTGCGCCTACAGGCCCACAACAACCCTGGGGCCGTAGGTAGGTGAGGTAATCCGTGATTCCATTCGGGGCGGGAACCAAGGAAGTACTGGCAGCTTGTAGAGGATCCTTGGTTGCTCCGTCGATGATCGGCGGAGTTTGAGCGCGGCACATCGCGGAGCCAAACAGGGCCGCGATCACGACTATTAGGTAGAGACTCTTGTTCATGCCGTCCTCGCCTTCGCTGGACCGTCACGCGCACTCCGGAGACGGGGTAGCGCAGAATCATGCCTTGTTTTCTTCGGATAACGATCCCAGTGATATTTACTGGAACACGGAGGATTCCGATTCTCTGGGCTGTAAGGGACTACCTGGAAATCAAACCCTGGTAGAATGAATCAGATGGGGTAACTCAATCGAGGACTGAACAGGGTTCATGAAGATTCACATTCTCCGCAACACGGAGGAAGCTCGGCAGTTCCTCCTTCAGGGGTTGTGGTGGCAACGAGTACTTACACCAACAGCAGCCACGGTTCGTGAGGCTTTGTTGTGGGCCAAAGAACTGATCTCGGAAGGCCATCCGATCCCCCCCTTGGGATTTCTCGCCGATGTGGGACACCTTGCCATTCGCAGCGATTGGGAGCGCCGAGATGCACGGGAACATCTGATTGCACCGGTGTTGCCCATGACGTTGGTCCGGACTTATGAGGATCAGGTACTCGGCAAGCTTTACGTCGATCACTCCTTCAGCCGGGCCAGTGATGCCTTACACAAATACTCCAAAGACAGCAAAACACGTGAACAGTCGCGCGGCCTAGCTTATCTGCTCACTAAGTTCCGTGACCGAGCCTGCTACGACGCTGTCGAATTCCCGATTGGAGTGATCAACGCCTTGATTGAAAGTTCTTTAGAGGAGGTGCTAGTCGAAGGGTTCGAGTCGATGCGGCTGGAGGGCCTACATCCGTTGCTGCCCACGCTGTACGAATCCTTGATCCAAGCGTGTCGACGAATTTCCACAGTGCTAGGCGCGGAAGATCTGTTTGAACTGGAGGTGAAGCTAGCGTTGGAAAAAGAGGGGCAGCGCTTGGCCAATCGTCAGGTCATCCGAGCCGCGTCGATGCTTGACGCTACTTTGCCACAACACAAGGTTCGACCGCTCAAGGGGCGTCAAGAAGTCCCCACGCGTATCCTCGACGAGGATAGCTATCCCGTCGGTGGGTTCACGTCGATCTCGAACCGCGGCAGCATCGAAAGCCTGCTCCAGTCTCAGCTGGCTTACATGGAGCCGGAATCGGGCGAGCATCCCGATCTGTTCGATACTCTCTTTCTCATGGACGAATTGTTGTACTATTCGCGTGATGAGAACCAGTTTCTCCGCCGGCGCCGAACCTTTGTCGTGGCTCTGTGCGACGATTTAATCGAGGCTCGCTTCAAAGATGCGGAGTTGCCCTATCAGCGCATTGTACTGCTGCTGGGCTTGCTGCATGTGGTGGTCAAACGAATCTGCGCTTGGTTATCGACAGATGCGCTAAAATTTCAGATCCTTTTTCTTGTTAAAGAAGGCCAGCCAACCCTGTCGCATGAACAGGGATTGATCGAGAAGATGTTTCATGAAGAGTTGGCAACTGGAGTGGTCCAGTTATCCCAACTCCAGGAGAAGCAGCTTAGCGAATTCTGCGAGCAGTGGGCACGCAAGAGCATGTGTCACTGTCTGGTTCTGGGGGTGCGTCCCCCGACAGTTCAAGCTCGTAATGTCGTGGTCACTCGACTGGCCATTCCTTCAGCGCGTCCAGCGTTAGCAGATGGCAGCACTGCTCCAACCCCACTCGCTGGCGAGGAGGCCTTTGATTCTTGGGCCGACGCGCTACATGGAATCCTCATGCGTTGGATCTAATCTCGAACCAAGGAGTACCTCGACTCATGACAACCACGGTCACTTGGCTGGGACATGCTACCCTCTTGATCGAAACCGAAGGGTATCGCCTGGTGATGGATCCGTTCTTCACGGGCAATCCCGTCTGTCCGATTTCCGCCGATGCAGTGCAAGCCGATTTTCTGCTCATCTCTCATGGACATGGCGATCATTTGGGCGACACCATTGCAATAGCCCAACGCACCGGAGCCAAAGTCATCGCCAACTATGAAATCGCCGAGTGGCTCGGCAAACAGGGAGTCAGCAACGTTCACGGCATGCAGCATGGCGGCGGATTCAATTTTCCTTTTGGACGGCTCAAGTTCACATTGGCCTTTCATGGATCGGCGCTACCCGACGGCAGCTATGGAGGCAATCCCGCTGGGTTCCTTCTGACGACCAAGGGGGGCAAAAAGATCTACAACGCTGCCGACACCGGGTTATTTGGTGACATGAAGTTGCTCGGCGAGGAAGACCTTGATCTGGCACTGCTACCTATTGGCGACAACTACACGATGGGGCCAGACGACGCTCTCCGCGCGGTGAAGTTTCTCACGCCTAAGGTCGTTATTCCCATCCACTACAATACCTGGCCTCCGATTGCACAGGACGCCGCCGCCTGGGCGAAGCGAGTCGAGACCGAAACCTCGGCTCGCGTGGTAGTCTTGCAGCCTGGAGAGAAATTCACTCTCTAAAATACTCTGAATGAGCTGGCACACTTCACGAAGCCAGAAGCTGGATCGTGTCGTAGAACAACCCCGCCCATAGAGTCGCCCCTGAGAGAAGTTCAGATGGATGCCTCGTCACTTCGTGAGCAGCTATTACCCTCGCTGCGTTCCGCTTTAGAGTTTGCAGCCGCTCAGTCGCAGCGGATTCTCGATACCTACCCTGGTTACACGCCAATGTACACTGTCGGCGGCAAGTGGAACCGCGAGGGCGAACGGTGGACTCACTGGTGCGAGGGTTTTTTTCCGGGCATTCTCTGGTTGCTGTACAAGCAGACCAACGACCAACGCTGGCGCCAACCAGCTGAGCGGCTATCTCGTGCGCTAGAACCGCGGCAGTACGATCGTAACGTGCATGATCTAGGCTTTTTGTTTTTGTCTACCTATCAACGCTGGTACAACCTGACGGGGGATCCGCACTTGCAGGATGTCCTCAATCAGGCGGGGCGTACCTTAGCTCTGCGTCGGCAGAAAGGGGGTTATCTCGCTTCGTTTGTCTCACCAGATTCGCTGTTTATCGACATCATGATGAATGTCGGCCTCATCTTCCGGGCCGCCCGGGAAACCCATGAGGACGCCCTACGCCAGATCGCTCTAGAGCATTGCCGGACCACGGCCAAATACCTCGTGCGTGACGACGGCGGCACGGCACACGAAGCGATCTTTGATCGGAATACGGGCGAGTTTCTCAAACAGACCACCCATCAGGGCTGGAGCAGCGAAAGTACCTGGTCACGGGGACTGGCTTGGTCGCTGTATGGTTTCACAGCCGCGTATCGCTATTCGGGGGAACAGGAGTTTCTCGACGTAGCTCGCCGCAATGCGGCGTACTGGTTGCATCGCTCGCCGCCTGGATTGGTGCCCTACTGGGATTACGATCTACCCGACGAGGCTCCGCGACTGTGGGACAGCTCTGCTGGGGCCATCGCCGCTAGTGGACTGTGGGATCTGGGCGAGGCGGTTCAGGATGCCGACGAACGCGACGCTTACCACACAGCGTCGCTGACGATTCTTCGGACTCTGTGCGGTGACGAGTTTTTGGCGCGATCCTGTCCCGACTGGGAAGGAATTTTGATGCACGCTGTCTACCATTACCACAAAAATCTCGGGGTCGATGAATCGGTAGCCTGGGGGGAACACTTCTTTGTCGAAGCCCTGGTCAAGGCAATCGCTGGCCAGTCCGAAGCCGCATGGTAGCCACTCATGAAGATCGCTATACTCTCTGATTCGCATGATGCTTTGACTCGGGTGAGTCGGGCACTGGAGTTGGCCCGCCAACAGGGGGCGGAGTTGGTACTCCATTGCGGGGACATCACTTCGCCAACCGTCGTGCAGTTATTCGAGGGGTGGACAGCGCACTTTGTCTTCGGCAATTGCGATTGGGACCGTCGCGCTCTCCGAAGGGCCATCGATGACGTGGGAGCGACGCTTCACAAGAACTTCGGCCATCTCGAATTGGAGGGCAAGAACCTGGCATTTCTGCACGGGCATGAGACGGGATTGATGACTGACTTGCTACAAAGTAGAGCTTTTGACTATTTATTCCATGGGCACACTCATCAAGCGGTTGATTATGTCGACGGAGTCACGCGGGTCATCAACCCTGGCGCGTTGCAGCGAGCCTCGGTCAAGACTTTCGTCGTACTAGATCTGAAAACGGGCCAGGCCGAGTCAGTCGTGGTCGAGCGGTGAGTCGCTCAGCAAGCGAAGCAATTCGCGTACAGCCGCCTCGGTACGGACTTGACCCGTTCGCCAACGGTCCAGAAGAGCAGTGCAGGGCGGAGTGGCACGCACAGCAGCGAAGCGGACAGCGAGCCATTCCCGAGTCAGGCGAAACAGTTCGTCAGCATCGCGGCGTAAGCCACGACGCAACGGTAAGGCTCGAATGGCCTGCCACAGGTCGGCGATGCCTTGGCCGGTGCGAGAGCTGACGCGCAAGACTGGCGGCGTAGGGCCGGCAGAAAGTCCCAATGCGGCCAGCACCTGTGCCTCGGCCCGATCGATCCCGGGTAGATCGGCCTTATGTAGGGCGATAACGTCGGCGACTTCCAGCAACCCAGCCTTTTCCCATTGCAGTTCGTCGCCCGTCTCTGGTTGCAACAACAGGACGACGACATCCACTAGAGCGCGAACGGCGGTATCGCCTTGTCCCGCGCCAACCGTTTCCAGCAGAATCACCTCAAAGCCAAACGACTCGACTAGTTGGAGAAGGGCGGGCAGATGGGCGGCCAACGCGCCTTGTCCTCCGGCGGCAGCGAGGCTGCGGATGAAAACACCGTCATCGTCAGGATGGGCCGGCATGCGAAAGCGATCTCCCAGCAACGCGCCTCCTGACAGCGGACTTTGCGGATCGCAAGCTAACACTGCGACGGAGAGGTGATGGCGGCGAATCTCGGCGATTAACTTGCCTGTCAGGCTGCTTTTACCGACGCCTCCAGGCCCAGTAATGGAGACGACCCGAGCCGGTTTCGCTGTCGTCGGTAATCCTGCGAGGATCTCTTCTGTCTGTTCACCTCGCGCTACCAGGCTCAACAGCCGTGCCAGAGCCAGACGGTCTCGCTGCCGAAAACGTTCAAGAAGCGGTGCTAGCATGGCGATCCCGAGGGGCTTGTTGGAGAAAGGCGACGATGTCGTCAAGTGGTGTACCCGGGCCGAACACCTTAGCCACGCCCAGTTCGAGTAGCTTGGGGACGTCGTCTTCGGGAATGATGCCACCTACTAGTACGCCGACATGCGAAAGCCCCGCTTCGCGGAGTAATTGAAGCAGGCGAGGCATCAGAGTCATGTGAGCCCCCGAGAGCAGGCTAATGCCGAGCCAGTCAGCATCTTCATCGGCAACAGCTCGAACCACGGCTTCAGGTGTTTGCCATAGGCCCGCATAAATGACATGGAAGCCGGCATCGCGCAAGGCGCGTGCCACCACCTTGATGCCACGATCGTGGCCATCGAGTCCCACCTTGGCCAGTACCACGCGCAGCGGAGCATTGGACATGCGACACGCCCTCCAGGGAAGAGCGGAACGATTCTTTACCTTCTCTCCATTTTAGGAAATGGCTCGTCGCGATCGTTTCGGAAAATCGGTTGGGCAGCAATTTGCCTGAGGGAAAAATTCATTCTATGCTTGCTTGGCGGGGAGCATCTGATCGAACTATCCCCCTCGATACGACGATGCCCTCCAACCTGAACACCAGAATTGCTGTGGTTTCCCTCGGACTGATCCTGTCCGGCCGGGGTATTCTCCATCAAGCAACATAGATAAAGGCTGCCATCACATCGCTCCTGGAGCGAGAAGCGGCAGCTTGTATCGCCTAAGTTTTGGAGGGATCGCATGCGACTGAAGTCACGCTGGGACAGGCGTAAGCAACGCTCGGGAGCAGCAATTGTCGAATTCGCTGTGATTCTGCCGTTGTTAGTCACGTTGATGCTTGGGCTGTGGGAGCTCGGTCGGGCCATCCAAGTGTTTCAATCTGTCTCCAATGCCGCTCGGGAAGGAGCCAGACAGGCTGCAACAGCCAAGTACACCAAAGAAGAAGTTCGTCAAGCAGTGTTCGACTACCTCAAGGGGGCGCGAATACCTTTGCACGACTCGAAACCGGCTTCGGAAGTCACCTTGCTGAACATGAACGCCACCATTGTGGTGGAAAACTTGACCACGGGAGGTGAGGTATACAACGCAGCTCAGCTCGATCGAGTCAAAGTAACTGTCTCAGTTCCGGTCAAGAATTACCAGTGGCTGCTGTCGAACACCTTCTTGCCCGCGGAAAGTTCGGTGATCTCTGTGTCGAGTTTTCTCTGCACACGCGATGTGCCCATCACCATCGACGTGAACATTCCCCAACAGCCGTTACCTCCTTCCTGATGGGGTGTAATAAGGAGATTCACTGATGAGAGTTCGACAACAAACTCAGCCTCGACGAGCGGCCTACGTCGTGGAGGCAGCGATGGTCATCTCGATGGTGGTGCTGTTTCTGTTCGGCATTTTTGAATATGGGCGGTACATCTTCTGCATGCAAGTGACCGAGAATGCTGCTCGCGAAGGAGCGCGTATGGCGATCGCTCACACCCATGACAAGACTGCTGATGAAATCATGCAGCGAGTGCGTCAAAAGCTCGCTGGCGTGGATCGCATGATGACCGGTGTGGACATCAAGCTGACCGGCATCATCATGCGGCCGAAAGATCCTAGCGAAGTTCCTGGAACCCCTCTTTCGGATTGGACTCAAGCCGCTCCGACGGATGGCATCGCGATCGAGATCTCGGGCAGTTATCGCCCGATTCTGCCCACGCTGATTCTGATGCCAGCCACAATTCCGATTTCCGTCCGCACCGTGATGTACAGCGAAGGAAACTGAATTAATTGAGGTAGAACCTGCTACCTCCAGCAAAAATCAAGACATCAACAAGGGGGGAATAACGTGTACCTGCATCGACGCTATCAACGACGAGGAACCATCGTCGCCCTATTGTGGGTCAGTTTAGTCGCTCTTTTGGGATTGGTCGCCTTGGCCATCGATATCGGTATGCTGGCGGTGGCGCGAACCCAATGCCAGGCGGTGGCCGATGCCGCCACGTTGTCCGGTGCCCGAGCCTTGACCGGCGATCCGTCTACGGACTTCAACCGTGCCGCAGTGGAGCCTGCGATCAACCAAGTGCTGAGTGGCATCAAGATCATGGGGCAAACCGTGGATCCCAGCCAGGTGTCAGCCACCGTTGGATCCTTTCGCTACGACGAGGCGAGTAATCAGTTTGTGCAATCAGATACTCGGTCCTCGCCGGATGAAGCGTGGACAATGGTTCGAGCCACGGTCAACGCCACGAACAACACGACCTTCGGTCGGGTGTTCGGCATTGGATCACTGAAGGCCACGGCTACGGCTGTAGCCGCCCACCGGCCTCGCGACGTGGCAGTTATCATCGACTTTTCTGGCTCCATGCGCTTGAATAGTCTGCTCGGCGCACCAATCACTGACTCGACAGGGTTGAATATAACCAACCGAAACCGGGCCATGAACGTGGAATCGGCTTTCCCGACGTTCGGACACTGGAGTAACGTCAGTACCTGGCGCGGCTCCAATGCCGGAGTGCCTTTTATCACAGCATCTGGGGAATCAATAGGCCCTTCCAACTTCACTGAAGACACAGATGATGGTAAGGCGATCGTCAATGACTTCTATCAAGATGCCGTTCCGTTCGGATCCAGTATACCGGCTTTTACTCGTCGTCCTGCTTCATTGGGCACGACCCCAGGAGGAATGAACTTCCCCCGAGTCCGCAATAGCACGGCTTGGGCGATCAACGTCAATGAAGTGGCCTATGGCAGTTCGTCCTCGGCCTCGAACGCTACTACAAAATCCACTTCGTTCTTCATTGATGACATCACCAAGACCAACCAGGCTGGTGGTGCCAACTCTGGCTATGGTAGTTCGTTTGTCGCTGAAACGGTTGGGCCGAACTTCTGGGGCAAGACCTTCTACATGTGGCCGCCTGACCCACGAGGACCAACTAGCACCAACTGGGCCAACAACGGCGCGAGAGACTGGCGGCAACGCTTCTTCTACCAAATCTACCTCGGCACGCGAACCAGCATCACGACAAGTGGTGGTGGTGGCGGCGGTGGTGGCGGTGGCGGTGGTGGTGGCGGTGGTGGCGGCGGTGG
>CALDUY010000036.1 GCA_937923405.1 uncultured Gemmataceae bacterium
TTGGCGTGACGTCGCGGACCGGGATTCGACCATTGAAAACATAGGCAACTCCTTGTCCTGGAAAGTAACGGCCCCGCTTCGGTTCGCATTCGACTGCCTGGTTCTCTACCCGGTCAGCCTGCTCAGAAAAGCAAAAACCGGAATCGGTGCATTCGTCCGGCGCCGCGGATCGGGGGCGCCGCCAGCGAACGCGGTTGCCCTGATCGATGAAGAGGCCGGCGAGCGTCGTTACGTTGAAAAGAGTGAAGCCACCGGGGAACCGGAAGCCACTGTACGGTTGCTCGCTTTTTACCTCCCCCAATTCCATCCCATTCCAGAAAACGACGAGTGGTGGGGTAAGGGCTTTACGGAATGGACCAACGTCACCCGGGCCAAACCGCTTTTCAGACAGCATCACCAACCCCGTGTGCCGGTCGATCTGGGCTATTACGATCTGCGAGACACCGAGATTCAGAAGAAGCAGGTTGAACTGGCCAAGTTGTACGGCCTTGGAGGCTTTTGTTTCTATTTTTACTGGTTTCACGGCGTTCGCCTGCTGGAAACGCCGCTGCTGCAGTACCTGGAGAACCCGGACCTCGATCTGCCGTTCTGCCTGTGCTGGGCCAACGAGAATTGGACTCGTGTGTGGGATGGCGGAGCAAAGAACGTTCTGCTCGCGCAGCATTACGGTGCTGAAGATGATCGCGCGCATGTTCGCGCGCTGCTGCCGGCCTTTGAGGATAGGCGCTACATCCGTGTCAACGGGCGCCCGCTGTTCCTCGTCTATCGAACCGAACTACTCCCTAACCCGGAGGAGACGGTTGAAATCTGGCGAGCAGAAGCGCGGCGGGCGGGCCTCGGCGAGTTGTACCTCGTCCGCGTCGAGTCGTTCCGCCGCGATCTAGACCCAACGACGATTGGGTTTGACGCTGCCGTCGAGTTTCCCCCGTCGGGAAATCTTGGGGGCGCGCTCCACCGCGGTTTTGTGCCGTCGGTCCTCGCAAGGCTAAAGGTGTTTCCTTCAGCCTACCTGGATAACTACGTCGTCACTTTCCAGTCGGCTGCCCACGCCCACATGCGCCGGCCTCGGCCGGCCTATAAGCGGTTTCCGGGCATCTGCCCGTCATGGGACAACAGCGCTCGACGCAAGACAGATGCTCGCATCTTGGTGGGATCGACGCCCGCGTTATACGAACGTTGGCTTCGTCACGCAGCTGCGGAAGCCGCAAGGAGGTTCGTCGGTGACGAAAGAATGGTGTTCATTAACGCGTGGAACGAGTGGGCGGAGGGCTGTCACCTTGAGCCGGATCAAATGTGGGGTCGGGGCTACCTGGAGGCGACACGACGAGCGCTCGATGCGGCCGCGGACGAAGGAACAACGGTGCCCGCTTCCGACAAGGTTTCGGTGACTGTCCCAAGACGTTTGTACTGGCGGCTCCGAGGCGAGCTGCAGTACATCCGCGAAATCGCTTCGCAGATATCGCTGACCGGGCGATATCCGGATTCGGTGGATGGTGGTGCCAAGAAATGAAAAGCCGTCACGAGGGCATCAAGCTCGCCGATGTTTACCTTTGCTTTTTGCATTAGCAAATGCCTAACGGATCGTCATGCGGGGCCGAGCTGCCTTGGTGCCGTCGTGATCGCCAGCGGCGCCCTCGGTGGTTTGCGCGGGAGGTGCCCGCATGCGCTGCGGGCTGTCTACGTGGTGCCCGGCGAGGGGCGGCGGAGATCTGCTTATAGGGTTTGGGCGGCGCGATTGTTGAGGCAGTGGACTCAACGGCTTCGGCCTACATCGCGCGCAGGCAGCGGCTACCTGTTGTCGTCGCTTTGGGCGCCGGGGCGGCCGTACACGGCGTTATTAGCGAGCGCGTCTTGAGATGTCGAGCGTTGTCGTTTACTCGCCATATCGGCCCGAGCACGCATGCGCGGAGATTCGACTGTGTGCGCCCATGCGACGCTTGGGATGGAATGTTATCTGGGTCCGGCAGGCTGGCAGCGATCACGATCAATTCGCCATCGACCTGGCGCGGGGGATTGATCTCGTTTTTGTGCAGCGGCAGTTTCCGTCGCTAAAGAATGAGAAAGTACTGCGGGCTGCTCTCAGGTCGGACGTTCCCATCGTCTTTGACCTCGACGACATGTTGCTTGATGTGCCGCCATGGCATCCAAGTAGCGCGGAACTTTCGCGTCGGGCTCCCTTCATCCGGTGGGTCCTTTCGGAAGCCGACTTGATTACCGTTTCGACGGAGCCGCTGGCTGCATCCCTGCGGAAAGTGACGCGCCGCCCGATTCGTGTCCAGCCGAACTGTGTCGACACGTCGCTTTTCGTAAAGAGGCGGACTCGATCAGAAGATGGGCGCTTTCGTTTTCTCATTTCGGGAACGTCGACGCACGCTCGCGATTGGACTCTGATCGAGCGGCCGCTGCGTGAATGTCTCGACGCGCACAGGGGCCGTGTGGAGGCAGTGTTTTTTGGCAATGCGCCATCCTCGCTTGCTGCCGACCCGCGTGTTCGCTACGTCCCCTTTGAAAGTGCTTACCGGGGCTATGCCGAGCAGTTGGCAAAGCTTTCGGTCGATGCCGCGCTCGTGCCGCTCGAGGACTCAGCCTTCAATCGATGCAAGAGCAACATAAAGTGGCTTGAGTATTCATGCCTGGGCATACCTGGGGCATACAGCGATGTTGGACCTTATAGGGCGTCAATTGCGCATGGGAAGACGGGCTTGCTTGTCGGCAACTCGGAGGAGTCCTGGTTCAACGCCATGTTGGCTCTCGTGTCAGAGCCGCATGAGACGGCCGCCATGGCAGAGCGAGCGCGGCAGCAGGTATTAACCGAGTTCGCCATCGATCGTGGTGCAAGAGAGTTTGAGTCCGTCCTCGCTCCGCTGGCCGGCAGAGGCCGTCACCGCTACTACTTCTCGGGCGCCAGCACGGCGCTCGATCGCTGGCTAGCGCGCACGATCGACGCCGTGCAGCACTCTGCGTTGTTTGACCGGCACGTCAAGTGGAGGCTCAAGCGATAGGCGGGGCCCAACGCTGGGGACGTCGCGTCTCAAGCGCCAGGTGACTTCCCTGCGATGAGCGTCGGTCCGCGCCTAAGCCTGATTCGAGCACCAGAATAATGAGCACGACCTTGCCTGAAGCAGCTACGGCGACGACCTTGGCGGTTGTCTGTCTCACCACCTTTAACCGCGTCGACTGCGCACGAATCAATCAGGAGATCATCAAGCTCAACTACGACAGGAGCTTCCCGATTGTTCATGCCTGTTCGAGCCCGGACTACGAGCCGTACCTCGAGGATGTCTTCCTGCGTTGTGAGCGCAGGGACCTTCGGACGGGCGCGCTGGATTTGCTGCAAAGATCGCTCCACGCGGCCGTGGCATCGTACTCGCCTAAGTACATCATTCACCTGGAAGGGGACACTTGGATCCTCGACGAGCAGGTAATTCACCGCATCGTCCGCAAAATGGATCGCGACGAGCGGCTAATGATCTGCACGTCGGTCTGGGATGAAGATTGGCTGGCGTTCCGGTATTTGAAGGAACCAACGCCATGGCTGCGTCTACACATGTTGGGTGCGAGGGTGATCCGGGCCTTCGGTGTTGACTACTATCGCAAGTGCACTGACAGCCTGGCGACGCAGTTCTTCGTCATCCGTGCCGTTCCCGAGGTGATCGAGTGCTTCGACCGAGTGCATTACGTCAAGGGCAAAGACCTCGAGCAGGCGGTCTTTCGCGCGTTCATGGCGAGATACAGCTGGCGGAACGTGCTGCGTCTGCGCGAGCGTGAACCGATTCATCCGTTCAATCGCTATACCTGCGAGGCGTTGGCCTTGTACTCTCAGCACTGGCCGGCCCGGGGCACCGCCAACGACGCCCGCGAGCCAACGCACCCGCGCTACATCCCGCCCACCGCCGATGGCAAGCGGGAGAGTCTGCTGAAGTTTCCCTCGATCCACCGGGGTAAGTACATTGAGAAGCTGCTGGGCGCTGAGTCGTTCGACTACTACAACCCGGGCGCTTCGCGTACCTGAGTCCGGGGCCAGCAGCGCAGTCGCGCGTTGCCGGCGGCGAGGGCCGGGCACAGGCATGGCGCACGTTGGGCGACTGCGTAGGGGCAGGGCCGCTTCAGCCGTTGGGTGGCGATGGTGCAGATATATTTCCCCACTGCAGCCACCGGTGCCGTACGCTTGGTCATGAGGTGACGGATGCAGTGCAGTGGGATGCGAACTGGGGACGGCAAGATTTTCGGCATCGGCCTGTCCAAGACCGGCACCAGCAGCCTGGCGCAGGCGCTGCAGATCCTCGGCTACAAGACGCTCGACAACATGGGCGCGAGCCGTTACGTGGCCGGGGACCTCTCTTCGATCGACCTGG
>CALDUY010000037.1 GCA_937923405.1 uncultured Gemmataceae bacterium
CTCAGGCGTCAACACTCGCCCGCGAAATACGCGCCCGAACCATCGCCAGGATGCCGGCCCGGATCGCCTCTGGCAGCGTCGGCCAGGCGTCGATCAGTTCGGCCAAGTCGGGGGCGAGTGCGCCGGATTCTGCGCCGCCTGATGCGAGAAGTGCTGTTTTCCTCGGGTTTTCTTGGGGAGGTTCGATTCCCCGCGCCTCCAAATTTGTACACTGAGCAGAAGCGCAGATAGATGAACAAGGATACGGAAGATCACCCGAATCCTCGACTTGTGACAACTGCTCCCGTTCAGTGTAACTCAGTTCATGCTCCTGCTGCACCGCATTTGCCGCGCGACTGCACCGGAAAATGCAGCGTGCGGTTGCCAAGTTTTCGACTGCGGGTCGCCAAGGTAACACCCGAGCAAAGTATGTGTATCGAGGAGTAGCCTCCAGGCATATATTCCTCGAACCCCTAGAGGCGGTCGTTGTCCTCTTGAAACATCGAACCGCCCTGAGGAACCCTCGCTTCTGTTTCCTTCGCCTTGACCCAGCGAGGTCGGCCTTGCTATAACGCAGTAGTCGTAAGGATGCTGGCGCTAAGGGTATGCGCGGCCAGGGATTGGCACGGCATCGACGACTGACGGAGGGTTCCCAACATGGCCTCCCGGCCTTATTTCATCCTGGCGCTACTGATCGGCGTGATCGCCCTGTTCGCGGTCGGGCTGCCCTTGTCTGCGCAATCCAACGAGCGATACATCAAGGATGAGAATCCAGTCGTCGAAACCGACGCAGCCAAAGGCGGCAAACTCTGGGTGCTGGACTTCAAGTTCAAAGATCCTCGAATCATCAAAGTGAACATTCCGGGCAAGGGCCAGCGTGTCTGCTGGTATCTCTGGTATCAAGTAATCAATCGCACTGGAGAGCCACGCACGTTCATTCCTGATTTCGAGCTGGTCACGCACGACGGCAAAACGCCGATGGTCTATCGGGATCAGATTCTACCCGCGGCACAAGAAGCGATCAGTCGACTAGAGGATCCCACTGGGTTCTATCAGATCAAGAACTCGGTGACGATCGCTAAGGAACCGATTCCGCCTAGCTATCCTAATGCCTCGCCCAAAGCGGTGACTGGGGTCGCTATCTGGATCGATCCCAATGAAGTGACTCCAACGGATGACGAAAAGGACAAAAAGGAGAAGGAAAAGATCGAAAAGCTGGCCGAGAGCAACCGTTTCAGTATCTTCGTCGCTGGACTGTCCAATGGTTGGTCACTGACCGATCCGGTGCCGCCGGATACCAAGCATGTGGTGCGTCGCAAGACATTGCAACTGAGCTTCAAGCGGACTGCGGACAAATACTCGACGAAGTCGGAAATGATCCAGTTCGTCCCACCGGTTCAGTGGGTCTACCGGGCCTCCTCGACCATCGATCTGAAAGCGGGGCCAGCCAAGAAGTAGGTGGAGTTCTGCCCCGTTACTCAATAAGTTATCTCCAGGGATACTGAGTCCCCGGATTCGTTTTTTGGTTCTGTTGACTTCAGAGAGGCAACCATGGCTCATAAAAAAGGACAAGGTTCGTCGAAGAACGGACGCGATTCGCAATCCCAGCGACTCGGCATCAAAGTGTACGGCGGTGGTCGGGTGACCATCGGCAGCATTCTCGTGCGACAACGGGGCACCCGCTACCATCCGGGACGGAATGTCGGTCGCGGCAAGGATGATACTCTGTTTGCTCTGGCCGAAGGCGTGGTGAAGTTCGATCGCCAGGGACGACGAGTCAATGTCGTCACCTCCGAAGCGAATTAACGTCGCAGCACGAGCCGGCAAGGAAAATTGTCGGCTCACGTTGTTCGCACACTTCTGAGGTTAAAACGTCCAGAACAGAGGAATCAACAGTAAGGCTGTGACCCATAAAAGCAAATTGAGCGGCAAACCAATGCGGACAAAATCGAGGAAGCGATACCCGCCCGGTCCGTAGACCATCATGTTGGTCTGATAACCAATCGGTGTGGCGAAACTGGCCGAGGCGGCAAGCATTAGCGCTACCAGAAATGGACGCGGACTGACCTCCAACTGGGCTGCCGTCTCGACACAGAAGGGAAACAGCAGCACGGCGGCGGCGTTGTTGGTGATAACTGCCGTCAGCACGGAAGCCAAAAGATAGAAGGTGGCCAAGGCTGCAATCGCTCCCCAGGCCTGGATCGACTCGACCAGTAATTTCGAAATGGCATAAGCAGCCCCAGTGGACTGCAACGCTGTGCCTAGGCCGAACGAGGCGGCGATGGTGACCAGCACCTGCCATTCGACCGACTTACGAGCATCGCCCGCAGAGATGCACCCCAAAAGCACCATCAACGCAGCGACCAGTGAGCCGGCAACCACCGGCTCCACCACTCCGGTCGTCATCAGCCCGATCAGTCCGGCGAACAGTGCTAGCGCGATCCAGGCGCGATCCCGCCGCAGGGGCCGCCATTCCTCGACATTGCTGATCAGATAAAACGACGAGTCATTGCGATGGGCGCGGAGGAAGTGCGGTCGAGTCTGCAACAACAGCGTGTCGCCCGGTCGTAATTCGACATCTCCGATCTTACTAGTGACTCGTTCTCCACTGCGATGGACGGCGACCACGGCCGCACCGTAGGCTGCGCGAAAGTCGGCCTCGCGGATGGTCTTGCCGACCAGAGGCGACGTGGCCGAGATGACCACTTCCACCAAATGTCGGCGCTTCTGCTTGCTGGGAGTAATTTCGTAAGTGGGATCGGCGGCCGGCACCAGACCAGGAATCCGTTCCAAATCGACAATGCTACTGACAATGCCGGTAAAAATTAGCCGATCGCCTTGCTCCATAATTTCGTCGGGACCAACTGGACCGATGGTCTTGCCATCGCGGTCGATCTCAATGAGGAACAACCCAGGCAATTGCCGTAGCCCTGCTTCCTCGACGGTCTTGCCGATCAGCCGACAGCCTGGATGAATCAGCATCTCGACCAGATACTCACGGCGAGACTCGCCAAGTTGTTCGAGCAATTCTTTTCGCTCAGGAAGCAAGCGGCGTTGCGTTAGCATTAGATAGGCAGTACCGATCAAAGCATAGGGCAAACCGACCCAGGTGATCTCAAGAAGATTCATGCCACGTAGTTCGTTGGTGAAGGCAGGGTCGCCGGAGTCGGGTCGCGCCAAACGTCGCGTGTGCTCGCTCACCATCAAGCCATTGACGACCAGATTGGTGCTGGTGCCGATCAACGTGCAGGTTCCGCCCAAGATGGCTAGAAATGACAGCGGAATCAGCAGTCGCGACGGCGACGATTGTTGACGCCGACACCAGTCGATAGTGACCGGCATGAGCATAGCGACGATGGGAGTGTTGTTCAGAAAAGCCGAGAGCGGCAACACCAGCCCAGCGAGCCGAGCCAACGCTTTTCTTTCCGACTTTACAGATCCGAGAATATGCTGACCGACATAATCTAATAACCCTGTCTCTCGAAGTCCCGCCGCCACGACAAACAGCACCGCGACCATGAGCACGCCTGGATTGGCGAAGCCGCTGAAGGCCTGCTCCGTAGTAATGATCCCAAGCATGGCCAGTAGTGCGGTAGCAGCGAGAAACAGCAGATCCGCCGGGGCTATCTCACGCACCAGAGCCACGAACACCAGCACGGTGATCCCCACGGTGATCCAGGCATCCACAGACATACTGGCACATCCTTTCCAAACCGGCACACCCAGGGCGAGACAATCTCTCTCTAACGAACAAGGGCCGACTCGCGGACTGGCGGTCGGCCCGGATTCGATTCTTCGCTTCAGTCTATTTCTCTACGCTGTCTAGAGGCAATGGTTTTCTGATTGCCTGAAGATTCAAGCGCGGCCCAGAATGTAGCGGCGTGGATCTACCTCTTGCCGCAACAGCCGCAGTTCATCGTCGCTGGGTGCTGTGGTCGTTCGCAGTGTTTCGACGACGCCAATCTCAAAGCCGGTGTTCGCGCGGACCTGTTCCAGCGTTACACCAGGATGTAGCGACAAGACCTGCATCCGTTTGGTTTGCTCGTGATAGCCGAGTACCGCTAGATCGGTAATGACGCGAAACGGTCCGGTGCCCGGCGGCAACCCGGCAGCTTCGCGGGCACCGGGGCCTGTGAGGTAGCCCGGCGTGGTCAGAAAATCCAGCTTCTCGACGAAACGGCGTTTGTCGTGATTGGTGACGACAAGGATGCGCCAGCACAAACTCGCTAGATCGTTGGCCCCGCCGGAACCCGGCAAGCGCACCTTGGGCCGCGTGTAATCGCTGCCGATCATCGATGAGTTGAGGTTGCCATAGGCATCAATCTGGGCACCGCCGAGGAAGGTGTAATCGACCAGGCCGCGCTGACAGGTCTCCATGACGTCGGCCATGCTCGTGGCCATGCAGGCGCGATAGAAGGTGCGCGAATCGCCGACGCTAATCGGCATGGTGGGCAGTTGAGGGGCAACACCGCCTGCCTCGAAAAGAATGGTCAGTCTCGGTGCGTGCGTTCGCTGAGCCAGCATGGCCGCTGCGCAGGGCACTCCCGTACCGACGGCCACGGTGCGGCCATCTTCCAACTCGCGAGCGGCACAACAAATCATCAGTTCCATCGCGTTGTAGTGGGGCATGGGAGCATCTCCGACGACCTAGGTTCGATCTCGTTCCATCGTATCCGCTGGCGGAGCAACTGTCGCCAGAATACCATCGCCTGCTCCCGGCAGAAATTGACGCTGCTTCGAACATCTCTCTTTTCCCCGTTTTCGGCTTTGGACATAATAACCGAGGAATCGGACTCTGAGCGGAGGACGTTAGTCTTCCGTGTTCCTCGCGTGTCTCGGAGGGCTGCCCCACTCCGCTCAGACAGTGTTCATCGCGTTCGTGTTCGTTGCGTATCTCGGAGGGTGTCTCGGAGCTAAGCGTGCCAGATTCAGGTTTTTTCATCGAGCTTGCCGGCTGGTTCCTCTTTCTGATGAGCGCCGGCTTCGGCAATCCCATCCCCGAGGAGATCATGGTCATCTCGGGAGGGATTCGCACGTCGCAGCTGATCGACACTTACGGGGTTTGGAGCTGGCTGATGTTCCCCACCATCACGGCGGGTGCGTTGATGGCCGACGTGCTGCTCTATCTGTTGGGCCTGTTTCTCGGCACTAAGTTGATGAAGTCCAAGCTGATGGCTCGGTTGGCTCCACCGGAAAAGCAGGAGCGAATCCGCGCGAATTTTCATCGCTACGGAATCATTATTTTCGTTGTAGGGCGATTGGTTCCCGGAATTCGCACCACGATGTTTCTCACCGCTGGGGCGATGCGTCTACACCTCGTCCGCTTTCTCGTGGCCGACGGCATCGGCGCACTCTTCGGCACCGGGTTGTTCTTCTTCCTCGGCTTCGGACTAGGCTCGCAGTTCCGCGACCTGATCGAATCGATCGAGAATCAGATCAACCCATATAAGCAAATTTTCTTGCTGACGCTTTTTATTTTCATCGTGGGCTATCTGGCTTACATGTTCTATCGCCATCCGATTCCGACCGGCGATCCTAACGAACTGCCGTTGATCGGACCGCAGATCGCTGCCCACCTCCCCAGCCAGCACGACTCTCCCAACGGGCAGTGGCCGCACGACAAGCCGCAGGCCGCTCCTACCAAGTCCAGCCAATCCGAACAGTGAGCAAATCTCACACTCGTTTGCTTGCTTTCCCAATTTAGCTCTGCTATGTTCGATCATACCGGAACAATCCAAACCATTAAACTGAACATTATTGCCAGGGGAGGCAATATGCGACACCGGCGTCGAATTCCGACATTGGAGAGGCTTGAACTACGAGATGTACCAACCGCGGGAATTCCCGGATTAGTGCCAGGGAGTGGAGCCGCGAGCGAATCGACCTTCAGTCCGTTGATGGCGGCACGCAATCGTCCGCCCATAGTCAATCTCACCATCACCGCCGGTCTTCGGAACGGGAAGTTCGACGCCGGCACCCCGATCAACTTTACTGGCACCGCAGTCGATCCACAGGGCGGAACACTGACCGGAGCCAATTTCCGCTGGCGAGTCGACTACTTGATGGCGACTCGGCTTGGTGATCCTGACGGCGACGGGCTACCCGGAGTGACTCGCCCCTTCGTCGCGCCCTTCTCCAATGCTACGGGCGGTACCTTCACCCCAGCGACGCGGGGCGGTTACAAATTTACCGACGTCGCCTATCTCATTCGCCTCAGCGTAACCAACGCCGCCGGACTCACGACGAACAAGTCGCTGCTAGTGTTGCCCAACAAGGTAACTTTGACTTTACAAAGCGATCCGCCGGGACTCGCTCTGACTCGTGACGGTCAGAACGTCAGCGGCCCGCACCGGTTTGGGTCGGTCGTCGGTTTCGAGCGAGTCATCGGCGCAGCTCCCAGGCAAGAAGTGGGCACGATCAACTATGTCTTCGCCGGCTGGGACGACTTCGGAGCCGCCACCCATACTATTGTCACCCCCACGACGAACACCACCTACTTGGCCAGCTATGTGGCCGATTCCGTCACTGGCCCAATTCGCTTTGAAGCCGAAGCCCTAGGGCGTCGCAGCTACTTGCGTGAAAGCGTCGTTGGTGCCTCCAACCGCATGGTCGCCAGTCTGATGGACGGCACACCTGGAGCAAAGACCGGCACTCTCCGCGGAGTCTTCCAGGGACCGAACGGACGCTATCTCATTCAGATTGCCTACTACGACGAGAACGACGGTACGGCGGCTCTGTCGATGAAACTGGGGAATCAACGCATCGCCGCCTGGCAGCTGAACCAGAACCTCGGCAGTCCCGATCCGTTGCCACGCACGCGCGTCATTCGCAACCTGGGGTTGCACGAACTGACCCAAGGGACACCATTTGAGATCACCGGAGTCTCACATCGGGGAGAATATGCCCGGGTTGATGTGCTGATTTTCACTCAGGTTCAGGGCAACCTGGTCCGGGCCATCAACGCCGGCGGGCCGGATCGAGGCATCTTCCAAGCGGATACCCTGTTCGAGGGAGGACAAGCCGCCTACGTCGAATTCCCCGTTAACACCCAAGGGGCGGTCAACCCCGTCGCTCCCATCATCTATCAGAGTTTCCGCACCGGAGAGACGATCCGCTACTTCCTGACGGGACTTACCGCTGGCACCGACTACGCGATTCGGCTGCACTTCTCTGAGAACGTGGCCACCGCCGCCAACGTCAACGTCTTTAACCTGGCGATCAACGGCGTGAATCGTCTGAGCGATTTTGATGTCTTCGCCGAGGCCGGGGCGCGCTTCCAGGCTGTCACAGTCGAACTGAACGCCACCGCTGACAGTTTCGGCCAGGTGACGCTGGAGTTCGTTGCCACTAGAGGCCGCGCCAGGATTTGCGCTATCGAAGTGTACGAATTATAGCGTGTGCTTCACCAGCCGTCCGTCCCCCTCTGCCGTGGGGCGAGATCTCGAGGGATCGCTCGTCGAGTCCTCGCCCTTCGGCAGAAACTTGTTCGTGCTTGAGTAAAAAAATTCCCCTGCTATCTCCTCTTGCAACCAGAATCGGTCTCGCTATAGTCCCGCCGCATCGAACAACAGCAGGGTCGTTCGCCACGGCTGGCGGCGCGGTCACGGGAGGGATGCCATGCTCCGACTACCCCACTCACGTCTGCTGGCCTCGGCGATTCTCACCAGCCAGCTGGCTTTGGGGGGGTGTCAGGGGGCGGAGAAGGCCAAGAGCCATGATTTTCACCCCGATTTCACCACGCTGTTGAAATTGCCTGGTAGTGAGACGTCGGCTCGCGCGCAGAAGAAAGAGACCCCCACTCGCAGCATCCTCGAATTAGGCGAAGAGGAGTCGCTGGGCGAGCAGGTGACACGTGGGGCACGCATCCGAGCCACGGTCAACGGCGAGGCGATTCTCGAAGAAGAAGTCGTTGCTGCTGCCATCCAACCGCTGATGCAGGCGCGTACTGAAGAAGAGAAGGCTGAGATTCTCAACGCCAAACTCCAGGAGATCATTGAGCGTGAGCTCCTCATGCAGGATGCGATCGCTCGGCTGAGCAAGAAGAGCGGCATGCGTTTCTTCCGCGAGTTAGAGAAGATCGCCGACCGCGAGTTCGACAAACAGTGGCTGTACAAACTGATGCAGGCGAACAAGGTGTCCGATGTTCAGGTCTTCACGCGCATGTTGAAAGACCAGGGCATCCCTATCGAGTTGATCCGTCGTCAATGGGTGCGAAACTTCATCGCCATGGAGTATCTGCGTTCTCGCATCGATCCGCAGTTGAACAAAATCGGTCACCTGGAAATTGTCGAGTATTACGATAAGCATCCCGATCAGTTCAAGGTTGAGGACAAGGTCGTCTGGCAGAACATCTTCATCGCCAACGCCCGACATCCCTCGCCCGAGGCAGCTCGACAGTTCGCCGAGTCGCTCATTGCTCGCATTCGTCAGGGAGAGGACTTTGTCCGCCTGGCCAAGCAGTTCGACAATGGTGACAGTTCCTTGCGTGAGAATGCCTTGGGATTAGGGAACAAACGTGGCGAGATTCAGCCCGTCGAGGCTGAGGAGATTTTGTTCCAACTCAAGGAGGGCGAAGTAGGTCCACTGATTGCCAATGAGACGGGGTATCACATCGTTCGTGTGCTGAAGCGTACCTATGCCGGACTGATGCCGTTCGATGACAAGGTACAACGGCTCATCGGCGAAACCTTGAAGAATAAAGCGTTTCAATTGGAGATGCGTAAGATCGTTAATGAGTTGAAACGTCATGCGATCATCGAGATCGCGACGGATATTCGATGAGGCAGGGGGAAGGGGG
>CALDUY010000038.1 GCA_937923405.1 uncultured Gemmataceae bacterium
CCCCTCACCCCCGACCCCTCTCCCCACTGGGGCGAGGGGAGATCCAGCGAGTGACGATCGTCAAGATTCCATAACATATAGACCCTTTCAGAGATCTTCCACATCGTTTACTCCCGAGTGATCGCCTCGTCGAGATTGAGAACGACACCGGCGACGGCGGTCAGGGCAGCGAGTTCGACGACGTCGAGCCGATCGTTAAGCGCAGCCTCGCCAGTGCGAACCAATCGTCGGGCCGACTCGATGTCGTTGCGGTAATGGTGGCGATGCCGAGTCAGGGCAGCTTGCAGCACCGCCAGTTCGTTGGCGTGGGGCTTCCGCGCCAGCACACGACGAACCAGTTCCGTCAGCCGTTCCTCGTCGTGGCCGGGCTTCTCCAGCAACCGCTCGGCCAGCACGCGGGCAGCCTCGACATAGGTCACGTCGTTGAGCAGAATCAGCGCCTGAAGCGGGGTGTTGGTGCGCGTCTCGCGGACCTGGCACGACTCCCGACCGGCGGCGTCGAAAGTGACGAAGTTCGGTGGAGCGACTGTTCGCTTCCAGAAGACATACAGCCCGCGACGATACAGCGCCTCGCCTCGATCGCGGACATACTCGGCATCGGCCAGCTCGCGCCACAGCCCTTCGGGTTGATACGGTTTGACCGACGGACCGCCGAGCCGTTCGACGAGCAAACCGCTGGCCGCCAGCGCCTGATCGCGGATCATCTCCGCCGACAGCCGCAATCTCGACGCCCGAGCTAAAAGGCGATTTTCTGGATCGCGTTTAACTGCTTCTGGCTCGCTGCGCGACGACTGTTGATAAGTCTGACTAGTGACGATCAGCCGCAACAGTCGCTTGACACGCCAGCCGGACTCGCGGAAGTCGACCGCCAGCCAGTCCAGCAGTTCCGGATGCGTCGGCCAATCGCCCTGTGCGCCGAAGTCCTCGACGGTCCGCACCAGACCCTGACCGAAGAGCATCTGCCACAACCGATTGACGGCCACGCGCGCCGTCAGGGGATTTTCCGCCTCGACCAACCAGCGGGCCAAGCCGAGACGGTTCGGCTGGTGCCGCCAGAGAGACAGCACCTCGGGCACGCCGGGGCCGACTGGCTCACCTGGCTGATCGTACTGCCCACGCTTCAGCACGAAGGTCTTGCGTGGCTGAGGCATCTCGCGCATCACCATCGTCGTGGGGATGACATGCTCGACCCAGTGCCGCCGCAGTTCGTGCAGCGCGTCCAGATGATTGAACTCTTCGCGGAGATACTTCGGCGCGTGGTGGTGCAAATAGTAACGCCGCAGCTTCTCTGTCTGGGCTGCGGAACGCGCCGCCGGCGGCTTGGCAAGAATGTCCGCGATCGACTCAGGGACAGCGGCCACCTGAGCATCCAGCTCGTTCAGTGTGCGAGGATGCAGCCGAACGTCGCTGACGCCGCTGCCAACACGGAAGGGACGATTGGTGGCGAACGACTGGTTCAGATCGTCGAGCAAGATCCGCAGCTTGGCTGGCTTGCCGTCGAGATAGACGCGCACCCCGGCGGCGACGCGCGAGCCGTCGTAGGTCACCAGCAAATGACGCCGCTGGTCGAGTTGGAGCTGTTCTTCCGTCTCGACACGGATGGCATCGTCGAGCCAGCGCTTCACCAAGTTGACCTGCACGCGACCGTCGGCGAGTTGCACCGAGTAGCCTTCGCCGAACGGATCTTCCACCTTACGAGAGAGAAGAACTCCGGTAAGTTGAGAAGGCCGTATCCACGCCTCCAGACTGAAGCGATCGAAGTAGCCGAACGCTCCCGAGGCTTCGGTCAGCTTTTCGGGGGTGTCGGCAACGAGTGGTCCCGGGGCGCGTTCCCAGGCCGTCTGTCCTTCGCGAAGGGTCGGCTCGAACTTGCCCAGCCGCTCCCGGTGCTGGCGGATGCGTTCGTCGATCTCGGCCAACTGTTCGACCTGCCGGCGCGTCGGCGTCAGAACGTAGGGCGGCGAGTTGCCCACCTTTCGCGCCTTACCCTGCTCCGGCACGTTGTTGAAAAAGGCGAACAGCTGATAGAACTCCTTCTGCGAAATCGGGTCGTACTTGTGATCGTGGCAGCGGGCACAGGTCAGCGTCAGCCCCAGCCAGACAGTTGCCGTTGTCTCCACGCGATCGGCGACATACTCGACGGCGTACTCTTCGGGAATGATGCCACCCTCAGCGTTGCCCCGATGATTGCGATTGAACCCCGTCGCCAGGATTTGATCCAGCCGGGCGTTGGGCAGCAGATCGCCGGCCAGCTGCTCAATGGTGAACTGATCGAACGGCAGGTCGTGGTTGTAAGCTTCGATGACCCAGTCCCGCCAGCGCCACATAATCCGTTCCCCATCGTTCTGATAGCCGGAAGTGTCGGCGTAGCGAGCGGCGTCGAGCCAGCGAATGGCCAGCCGTTCGCCGAACCGGGGGCTGTGCAAGAGCCGATCGACAACGCGCTCGTAGGCATCGGGGCGGGTATCGGCCAGGAAGGCGTCCACTTCCTCAGGAGTGGGCGGCAGGCCGGTCAGATCCAGCGTGACTCGTCGCAGTAACGTAACCTTGTCCGCCGGCGGCGCGGGCCGCAGACCGGCTCGATCGAGGCGAGCAGCGACGAAGCGATCGATTGGATTGCGCGCCCAAAGTGGATTTTTTGGAGACGGCAAATCGCTCTTTCGAGGAGGAAGAAAAGCCCAGTGTTTCTCCCACGGCGCGCCCTCGGCGATCCAGCGGCGCAGAGTAGCGATCTCCTCGGCGGACAGTTGCCGGGCCGACTTGCTCGGCGGCATGCGTTCGTGAGCCTCGGTCGAGACAATCCGGCGGAGCAACTCGCTATCGTCAGCCTTGCCCAGCACAGGTCGAGCGCTGGTCTCAACATCGAGCCGTAGTCCCGCTTTGCGTGCCTTGGCGTCTGGTCCGTGACAGGCAAAGCAGGCGTCAGAGAGAATAGGCCGAACGTCGCGATTGAAGCTGATCTCGCCAGCCGACAGTCCGACCACGAACAGCGAGCTACACAAAAGAGCCTGGCGGAACATGAGCAGCCACCCGCGCGAGGAAGAGAAACACCTGGCCTCATGATACCCGCTGCCGAGTCAGCCGCAAGACGGTGAAGCCGACCAAGGCCAGCGCGACGGAGCCGGCCAGCAGCCAGACGGGATAGTGCTGCTGCTCGGCGACGAGCCAACCGGCCTCGGTCAGCTGCGGCTCATAGTAGCCCAGCAGGACGATGCAGCCATTGTGCAGCAGATGCAACAATATGCCCGGGAGTACACTGCCGGCGCGGTAGGCCAGCGTGCCCAGCACTAGGCCCATGAGAAAGCTGGGCAACAGGCGTTCCACGGCCACGGAATTACTAACAAAGAGATGAAAGATCGCGAATAGAGCCGCTGAGGCAACGATGGCCCGACCAGGGCGGCGCTCCTCGCCCAACAACGCTTGCAGGAGAAAGCCGCGGAAGAACAGCTCCTCGGCAATCGCGGGCAGCACGGCCATCGCCAGCACAATGAAGACCGGCGACAACTCTCGCCAACGATCAAGGAGTTTTTTGCTCTCTTGTTGCAGGGATTCCGGCAGCGTGGACAGGCCGAGCTGTCGCAGCACGACCACCGCTTCATGGACCAACGGCCACAACGAAACGCCCAGCAGCAGCGCCGCCAGCAACGACACGACTGAAGCTCCACGCAGGGCAAAGCCGGAGCGGAACAGCACGCGACCACGCCAGAAGACGAACATCGGCACGCCGACGAAGAGCAGCAGGTTCAAGACGCTAGCCAGGACCAGGCGAGTCTCCAGGGGCAGGTCGCGTAACTGGGCCAGACCAGCGTTGAGCAGAAAGTTCACGGGGAACAACAGCGCTAGGCAAAGCATCGCCGTCGAGGCGGCGGCGTGGCGGCTCGGCTCGCTGGGTCGGCGAACCAACTCTGACCAGCCCGAACTTTCACTGGTCAGCACGGCCTCGGCTCCGAAGATGCGCGAGGCCAGCAAGATCGCCGCCACCGCGTACAGTAGCGTCGTAGCCACCACCAGCGCGGTCAGCAGCAGGTCAGCCTTGCCCGAAAGTATCTCGCGAGCCAACAGCACGATGTTGATGAGCGGAGCGACGGCCAACGGACCGCCCAAGGGAAAATCCATCAACGCCATCAAGCCCGGAGCCAGGCACAGCAGCATCAACGGAATCAGGTACGACTGAGCTTCCTTGAAGCTGCGGGCGAAGCTGGTCAGCGACAGCAGCACCGCCGAGAAAAACGCTGCGAACAGCACCAACAGGGCCAGCACCTGCAAAAGGTTCAGCACGGTCAGACTCGCGCCGAAGACTGCAGGACCAATGCCGGTGGCGAACAGGGTCAGGGCCATCATACCCAGGTTGACCAGAGCAGTGAGCAGAGCCACGGTCCAGACGGCGAAATACTTGGCCAAGAGAACGTCCAAGCGCGGAATGGGAGCGGCAATGAGGATTTCTAGGGTGCCGCGCTCGCGTTCGCCGGCGGTCAGGTCGATGGCTGGATAGACCGCGCCGGTCATAGTCATGAGAATGAGAATTAAGGGAATAAGGATCGGCAAAATCGACGATTTGGCCCGGTTCTCGTCGAGGACCGCAACAGCCTGAACGCGCACTGGATCGCCGCGCAGATTGATGCTGGCACGCTTGAGGATGTTGGTCACGTCCCAAGCGTTGGCCTCGGCGGTGAGAATCTCCAGGTAGCGGACGGCGTCATGGCCGCGCGGCGAATCCGGACGATAGAGCAGCTCCCAGTCCATGATCGGTCCGCGTCGGTTGAGCTGGCGTGGCTCTTCCGAGGGACGCGGCCGCAACGCCACGTCCACCACCCCCTCACGAACAGACTGCTCGGGATCAAGGATCGGCACTACCTCCAGCCGCGGCACGTTCTCCAGATAGGTCGGTGGATGGTCCCGGTCCGGAGTCTGCCCCGGTGGTGTGTGCCGTCGCAGCCGCTCGGGAATGCCGATCTCCGTCCAGAAACGGTAGAGATTCGCCGCGGCCGGCAGATACTGCAACTGCGGTTTGCCCGAGCTGTTCTCGTCGTTGTTTTCGATCGGTCGAGCGGGCAAGCCGACATAGAAGCGTGGCCATTCCTTCTCGATTTTCTTGTAACCGGCTATCTGGAAAAATGCCATCGCTAAAATCGGATATAGAAGCAACGGCATCAGCAACAGAGTGAGAATGGTTCGTCGATCGCGGAGGCACTCGCTGAGTTCCTTGCGAGTCAGTCGACCCAACCGTCCCAGTCGCGCGTACATCAATGGATCTCCTCGGCCAGGGCTGAGCGGTTCAAGGCTGGGCCGATGCCCGCCAGCGTCAGGAACATCTCGGCCAAAGAAGTGCAGCCCGACTCGTCGCGCAGCTCGGCCAGCGTGCCAGTGCGAACCAGCTTCCCGCGGTGCAGCAGGCCAAAGCGATCGCACAGCCGTTCCGCCTCGTCCAGCTGATGCGTCGTCAGAATCACCGCTTTGCCTTGTGAGCGCAGATGAGCCACAAACTCGACGACCACTTGGCTAAGAATCACATCCAGGCCGGCGGTCGGCTCGTCCAGCAGCAAGACGGGCGGTTGATGGATCAAGGCTCGCGCGAGGTTGACACGCTGCTTCTGCCCGGTCGAGAGTGTCACACATCGACGATCCAGTAAATCTTCGATACGGAGAAGCTCGGCCAATTGTGCCAGCTCCTGGCGCGCTCGACTCGGCGGAACATTATACAGGTCGGCGAAGAACAGCAACATCTCGCGTACTGACAGGTGCGGATACAGCCCCGCCGAGGTCGAGACGAAGCCGACTCGCCGTTTGACCTCTTCGGGAGCCTCCACCGAGGAGTAGCCTTCGATCAAGGCGCGTCCCGAACTGGGCGGCAACAGCCCTAGCAGCATGCGCAGCGTTGTGGTCTTGCCCGCGCCGTTGGGACCGAGCAGCCCATAGACTTCGCCAGCATGCACCGTGAAGGAGAGGGCATCCACAGCCACCACGTCTGGCTTGCCAGGCACCTGGAATCGCCGTGACAGTCCTTCGACCTGAATCATGAGCGACCTTTCCGAACTGCAAGGTGGGGATGCTGATTGTTACGTCGGTCCGGCTGGGATGGTTCGCTCGCCCGGGGCAACTATAATCACCCTATTGGACACCGTACCCCAGGAGCCAGCGATGGCCGCTGAAAAGATTACTTCGCGTTCTCAAGACTATTCCCAATGGTATCTCGACATCATTCACCGCGCCGGACTCGCCGAAAACAGCGACGTTCGCGGCTGCATGGTGATTAAACCGAACGGCTACGCCATCTGGGAGAAGATGCAGCGAGCCTTGGATCGCCTCTTCAAGGACACTGGCCACGTTAACGCCTATTTTCCTCTGTTTATTCCTAAAAACTTCTTCCAGAAGGAAGAGCAGATGGCCGAAGGGTTCGCCAAGGAGTGCGCCGTCGTCACGCACTATCGGCTACGCTCACGCCAGGGCAAGATCGAGGTCGATCCCGAAGCAAAGCTCGAAGAGGAACTGATTGTTCGCCCAACCTCGGAAACAATCATCTGGAACACCTTCAAGAATTGGATCCAGAGCTACCGTGATCTGCCGTTGCTCCTCAATCAGTGGGCCAACGTCGTTCGTTGGGAAATGCGAACGCGGCTATTTTTGCGGACAGCAGAGTTTCTCTGGCAAGAAGGGCACACCGCTCATGCCACCCAGCAAGAGGCGGAGGACGAGACGCGGCAGATGGTCGAAGTCTACCGGCGCTTCGCCGAGGAGTGGATGGCCATGCCCGTGCTGGTCGGTCCCAAAAGCGAAGGGCAAAAGTTTCCCGGCGCGGTCTACACGCTGTGCATCGAGGCGCTGATGCAGGATGGCCGCGCTTTGCAGGCCGGTACCAGCCACTTCCTGGGCCAGAACTTCGCCAAGGCCTTCGATGTCACCTTCCAGAACGACAAGGGCCAACGCGAATTCGCCTGGGCCACCTCCTGGGGAGTGTCAACCCGACTCATCGGTGGACTTATCATGACTCATTCCGACGATCAAGGGTTGATCGTACCTCCGCGTTTAGCTCCTATTCATGTCGCGATTGTCCCAATTGGCAAAACCGACGAGGAGCGCGACCAGACCGTGCAAGCGGCGGAGCGACTCGCCCAAGCCCTGCGCGATCTGCCACGCGAGAGCTTCTTCGACTATGAACCGTTAATCGTCCGTGTCGATAAGGACTTCCAGCACATGCCCGGCTTCCGCTTCGCCGAGTGGGAACTCAAGGGCGTACCCGTCCGCGTCGAGCTAGGGCCGAAAGATCTCGCCCAGAACGCCTGCGTGCTGGCCCGGCGCGACATGGGCAAGGAAGGCAAGCAGCTGGGCGTGCCGTTGACCGAGGCTCCCGCTCGCATTGTCACCATGCTCAAGGAGATTCAGAGCAGTCTGTTCGCCAAGGCCCGCGCCTTCCGCGATCGCTCGATCCACCAGGCGAACAGTTACGATGAGTTCAAAAAGAAGATCGAGGACGGCGGCTTCGTGATGGCCCATTGGGACGGCACACGCGAGACGGAAGATCGCATTCAGGAAGAGACCAAGGCGACGATCCGCTGCATCCCGTTCGATCGAGTCAAAGAAGCCGGCCAGTGCATGGTGACGGGCCGATCCAGCGAGGGCCGCGTCGCCTTCGCCCGAGCGTACTAGGTCGGGCACACGCCGTTTCCCCAGAGCAACGCCGGCTAAAGCCGGCGACTACCACGCATCAACGGTAGCCGCTGGCTTTAGCCAGCGATCCGCTACCCCATGTTGTAACGCGTACTAATCCGTTAGTGCTGCTCGGAGGCGATCTGTTTTTGGTATTCCTCGTAAGTCATCAGTTGCTCGAAAGCGGCGGGTTTGTCGACACGGATCTTGATCAGCCAACCGCTGCCGAACGGATCATTCTTGACTGGCGACGGATCCTCTTCCAACGGCGAGTTGACCTCGATCACCTCGCCGTCGAGCGGAGCGTACACATCGCTCACCGCCTTGACCGTTTCAATGTTGCCGAACTCCTGACCGGCGAAGACGTGATCGCCCACGTCGGGCAGTTCGACAAAAGTGATGTCGGTGAGCTGATCGGCGGCAAACTTAGTGATACCGACCGTGACGATGTTCTTGTCCAGCGACGCCCACTCATGCGATTTGGTGTAGCGCAGCGTATTTAGATCCATGAGTTCAGCTTCTCCTCTTGGGGGGTGGCATCAAATCAGTTTGGGGCGTCGATAGAACGGTAATTCGACGACGACAGCCCTAGCCCGAGTTTTGCCGATCTCCACGGCCAGCACCGTGCCGACCGCCGTCACGCGCGGAGCGACGTAGGCCATTGCGATCGCTTTGCCGAGCGTCGGCGTGATGGTGCCGCTGGTGACCGTACCGCACGGCTGGTCGTCGGCCAAGACGACGGCTCCCTCACGGGCGGCCCGTTTGCCCTCCACCTCCAGTCCCACTCGCACGGGCCGCGTCGTGTCCTGTTGGCGTTGCAGCAGCGCCGAGCGTCCGATGAAGTCACCCTTATCGAACTTAACCGCCCAGGCCAGTCCAGCCTGGAGCGGGTCGATCTGCTCGTTCAGCTCGTGGCCGTACAACGGCATGGCGGCTTCCAGGCGGAGGGTGTCGCGGGCACCGAGTCCCGCAGGCTTGGCTCCGCGTGCGGCCAGTTCGTTGGCTAGCTCCTCCCCTTGCTCCGCCGCCACGATCACCTCAAAGCCGTCCTCCCCAGTGTAGCCGGTCCGGCTGACGACACAATCCCGGCCCCGGTAGCGGGTCGGCGTAGCGAAGTAGTACTTCAGTGAGGCAACGTCGGCCTCGAACAGGCCCTCGCACGCGGCCAGTGCTAACGGTCCCTGAACGGCCAACATGCACGTTGTCTCCGTCCGATCCTCGAGGGTCACGTCGCGGCCCTGGGCGTGCTGCCGCAGCCAACTGACGATCTTCTCTCGGTTCGAAGCGTTGACCACCATCGCCCACCCGTAGGGCCAACGGTAAACCAGCACATCATCGAGGATGCCGCCCTGGTCGTTGCAGATCAGCCCATAGCGAACCTGCATCTCCTTCATCGTGGCGGCGTTATTGGTCCAGACATGCTGGAGCAAGGCCAGGGCATCGGCACCGCCGAACGACAGCCGGGCCATGTGCGAGACATCGAACAGCCCGCAGCGGGTACGAACGGCCTGATGCTCCTCCGTGATGGAGCCATAGCGGATCGGCATGTGCCAGCCGGCAAACTCCACCAGGGTCGCGCCCTGGGCCAGATGCCAGTCATGAAGAGGCGTTCGCAGGGGCATGAACGAGGAACCTCATATCCGGGTCGGGCTGATGTTCTAGATTGTATGCACCAAGGCGAGCGAAGTCCGCGCGCCGCGACAAGACCACCAATCCGCCCAGCAACATAAGAAACGCCCAGGTGTAGGCTCCGTAGACCTGAGCCATCTTGGCGAAGTCGGGAGACAGACCCGTCTCGAAGCGGTTCTTGCCTCCGCCTAGTCCAGGAATGAGCAGCAACAGCAGCACCGACACCAGCAGTGTCACGAAGACGACCCGAGCCGATCCGCGCATCCGCAGCGTGGCGACGACGAGCAACGCCAACGGCACCAGCAGCGTCACGGCATGATGCTTCCAGGTGCGTTCGCTGAATAAGAGCATGCCCAGCACGACCAGGCCGAACTCCGCGAGCGTGCGCCAACTGTCGCGCCGCCTGGCCCGGCAGCACCAGCCGACCAGCAACAGATAGCCGACCAGACAACACTGCGTCAGGCGGCGAGCAATGATCGGCGACAGCGACAATAGGTTGTCATAACGCATCGGCACCATCTCACCGCCGTTCCAGGCGATGAACGACGGGCTTTCCGTGGCCAACCGGGTGACGAGTCCGGGAAGCGATTGATTGATATGTTCGCTCGTCACCTTGCCCTCGATGAGGAACGGCTCGACCATGACGTGATACCAACTGACGAGCTGTTGCTGATGTTCGACGAAGCCGAGTCGGGCGGCGGGCACCAGACCGGGATAGAGAAACAGTGCCAGCCCCAGGCCACAGCCGGCCAGTGTTTTCCACGAGCGCTTCCACACCAGATAGGGCACGAACAAGGCCGGCGTCAGCTTGCAAGCAATGCCTAACGCTAGCAACCCCCCGGCAAGCAGATCGCGTCGCGCTCGATAGGCGGTCAGCATCGTCACCACCAGAAATAGAATCACGAGGTTGACGTTGCCATGCGAGAGATCGTCGAGGATCGGCTTGCCGCTCACCAGCACGATGAGCATCCAGGCCCAACGCGGAGCATACGGTTGCACCAGGCGAATCACCTGCCACAGAGCCAGGCCGGCCATCGCCACCTTGAGATAAAACCAGACCAACGCCGCCGGAACTGGATCCAGTCGCGCGATCGGTTCGAGCAGAACGGCCATCATCGGCGGATTGGGAAAGTGATGTACCGCCGAGATGTCGACCCCGTCCTCGAGTTGCAACAGCTGCGACTGCCAGCGAGTGAACGCCGTCCCCCCCTCCCGGGAGACGCGGCGAGCGACGCGCACACTCAAGCCAACCACGAGCAGTAGCAACACCACTACAAAGAGACGTTCCAGGCGCGATCGTGCCACGACTTGAACCTCCGTGTCCAGGGACGAATGACTCGCCAAAGAGAGAGTCGCTCATCGAGGGCTTCGACGTCAAGGCTACCTTGACACACGGAGCCGATTCGGGCTTGAATAGCCAGCCTATGGAACCACTCACGCTCGACGATGTGATACCTCTGGAAGAGTTCGCGGATCAGCGACGCGAATTTCTTTCTGCCCATCTGCGTTACGTGGATCGCTATCGCCGAGTGCGGCTGGGGCCAAAGGTGACGCTGGTGTTCGAGAACCGCCAGACGATCTGGTTTCGCCTCCAAGAGGTGCTGCGCCTCGCTCGGCTGACCGATCCGCACTTGGTGCGCCAGGAGCTAGAACTGTTCAACCGGCTGATCCCACCGCGCGACCGCTTGCAGGCCTCGCTGCTGATCCAGGTGGACGAATCGCGGCTGCTGGAAGAATTGGCCCCTTGGCGCGAACTGCACGGCGAACAGTTGACGCTGCACTTGGGCGGAATACGCTGCCCGGCGAACCTGCTCACCTGCCGTCCCGAGGATCAGTGCCTCGGCGCGGCCCACCTAGTGCAGTTCGTTCTCGACGACACGGCCCAGTTCGCGTTGCAACAGCGTTCGGTCGGCGTTCACTTCTGCATCGACCTGCCCGACTACCGTCACGACAGCGGCCCGCTCAGCGACGACGTTCGCCGGAGCCTGCTCGACGACCTGCGCAGCCACTCCCGGGAGTCCGCCGCCTGACACAGGTCGGCCTTTCGGCGAATTCCTACAATATCCGCAAGTCGCGCCGTCTGGGAACTCGCTGATGTCTGTGTTGCTCGAACGCTTGATCGCCACGCTGGGCCGGGAGGCCGTGCTGTCCTCGCCAGCAGAACTGCTCGTCTATGAATGCGATGGCTACACCATCGAGAAAAATCGGCCCGATGTCGTGGTCTTCCCCACCTCGACCGAACAGATTGTGCAAATCGTTCGAGTCTGCAACGAACTGGAGGTGCCGTTTCTGCCGCGCGGCGCGGGAACGTCGCTGGCCGGCGGTGTACTGCCGGTCGGCGGAGGCGTTGTCATTAGCCTGGCCCGCATGAAAAAGATTCGCCAGGTCGACACCCGCAATCGCTATGCCATCGTCGAACCCGGCGTCGTCAATCTCAGCCTGACCAACTACCTCAAGCCACACGGCTGGCACTTCGCTCCGGATCCGTCCAGTCAGGGTGCTTGCACGATCGGCGGTAACGTCGCCACCAACTCCGGCGGACCGCACACGCTCAAGTACGGCGTGACTGTCAACCATGTGCTCGGCGTCGAACTCGTTCTGCCCGATGGCCGCGTCGTCACCACCGGCGGACCGATCGAGGACGCACCCGGGTACGATCTGACCGGCGTCATCGTTGGCTCGGAAGGCACCTTCGGTATCGTCAGCAAAATCTGGGTCCGCCTAACGCGCAATCCCGAAGCGTACCGCACTCTGCTGGGTGTCTTTGAAACGGTCGATGACGCTACCAACACCATTAGCGATCTTATTGGGGCAGGAATTATCCCCGCTGCTCTGGAGATGCTCGACGCGCCGATTCTCAGCGCGATCGAGGCGGCGTTCCACTTCGGCTTCCCGCTCGATGCCGGCGCGGTCCTCATCATGGAAGTGGATGGCCTCGCCGCTGGCTTGGATGCCGACGCCGAGCGGATCGAGAAGATCGCTCGGCGAAATCGAGCGCGCGAGGTTCGCCGCGCCAACACCGAGGCCGAGCGGGCCCTGTTGTGGAAGTCGCGCAAGCAGGCGTTTGGCGCGGTGGGCCGACTGGCTCCGTCGTACTGCACGCAGGATGGTGTCGTCCCTCGGACCAAGCTGCCCGAGATGCTCCGCAAAATTCAATATATTGGCGAAAGATATAATCTGAAGATCTGTAATGTCTTTCATGCAGGAGATGGCAACATCCATCCGATTCTCTTGTTCGACGAGCGCGACGCCGACCAGGTCCAGCGTGTGCTGAAGGCCAGCCACGACATTCTCGACGAGTGCATTCGGCTAGGTGGCAGCGTGACGGGGGAACACGGCATTGGCGTAGAGAAGATCGACTTCATGCCAAAACTGTTCTCGCCGGAGGATCTGGCTATGATGTTGCGGCTGCGTGCGGCCTTCAATCCGTACGGTCGTTGTAGCCCCCGCAAGATGTTGCCCACCGCCGGCGCATGCATCGAGCAAAGCAAGGTTGGCCGCCGCGCCGCGCTGTAAGTCGTCGCTTCGTCGAATTTCGGACTGACAACGAGAACAATTTCTGCTACAATCTAGGAAGTGCCTCTCACACTGTTGAGCCTGGCTGGTTCCCATGCACGTTATCATTGACGGCTACAATTTACTGTTCGCGGTGGATCGACTGCGCCCGAAATCGCCGCCGTCGGCGTTGGAGCCGGCTCGCCGTTGGTTGATGCGGCAGTTGCGCGAGCGGCACTCTCCGGAAACGCGGATCACCGTTGTCTTTGACAGTCGGCAACCCACGGCCCGACCACGGGACGATCAGTTCGGCATCAAAGTCTGCTTCGCTCAGCGCGAATCCGCCGACGACCTTATCGAGGAGCTGATCCAGTCTGCTACAGTGCCAGCCAAGATGATGGTAGTGTCCAACGACAACCGCATCCGTGAGGCAGCACGGCGGCGCGGCTGTGTCGTGCTGGGATGTTTAGAATACTACCAACCCGAGGGGAAAACTCCGAAAATCGCTCCAAGTCAGCAGACTTCGAGCAAACCCGAGATGGTCTCGCCCGAGGAAGTCGAGGAACTGCTCCGCGAGTTCGGCCAACCAAGCGACGGTCAGGCCCCGTGATAGTCGATGTCCTTGACCTCTAGGGCGTACTTGTAGATGAAGTCGCGGCGCGGCTCGACCTTGTCGCCCATCAAGGTGCGGAACATCTCATCAGCCTTCAGGGCATCGACCAGATCCACTTTCAACAGTGTCCGCTTGTTGGGGTCCAAGGTGGTTTCCCACAACTCTTCGGCATCCATTTCGCCTAGTCCCTTGAAGCGGGTGATGCTCAAGCCCTTTTCGCCCAGCCGTCGCACTTCAGCGACGAGTTCGCGTAGGGTGCTGAGCGTCTTGCCTTGCTCGCCGCTCTCCAGTTGCAGGCGGAGATCGGGTTCACGACCAGCAATTCGTTCCGGAGGAATGAGATCGCGATAGTCGAGTTCAAACTTCTTCAACTCTTCCAGGCCGCGATTGATGGCCCGAACCTCGTGCAGTTCCTGCTCGATGAACATGTCTGTGACCAGGGCCGCTTGACCGTTACCGTTGGTTGATCCCGAGGCGGTTTCGTCGACAACGACGTCATGCCCCAGCCGGGCCCGCTCTTGCTCTCGCAAGGCGTCGACCTCTTCACGAGTGCGGCACCACTCTTCCCGACCGCCGGCGTGGACGCGGAACAGTGGCAAGCCTTTGTCCGTGGCCATCGCCAGAAAGGCGGGCAGATTGACGCCACGACGTTCCAGCGTCTCCAAGGCGTCATTCAGCGCGGTCATGGTCTTCATCAGTCCGCGAAGTTCGTCGCCTTCGTAGCGCTTGGGCACAGCTGGCGAGGCTCCACGCGGATAAACCGCTAGCCGGGCATGCTTGACACCCCGATCGAGTAGCTCGCGCGTCATGTCCTCGTTGGTGCGAACGAAGCGGACCGACTTCTTTTCCGTGACTTTGAACAACGGCGGTCGAGCAACGTAGATTCGTCCGTCAGCGACGAGTAACGGCATTTGCCGATAAAAAAAGGTGAGTAAAAGAGTGCGGATGTGCTGACCGTCCACGTCGGCATCGGTCAGGATGATGATCTTGCCGTAACGCAGCTTCTTGAGGGCTTCTTCTTTCTCCTCAGTGTCCATGCTGATGCCAATGTCCATGCCGGTGGCGGCGATCAGACTAACGATCTCGTTGTTGCCCAGAAGATTTTCCAAACGGGCTTTCTCGACGTTGAGGGGCTTGCCTCGCAGGGGCAAAATGGCCTGATACATGCGATCGCGGCCCGACTCGGCGGAGCCGCCGGCGCTGTCGCCCTCGACGAGAAACAGTTCGCTCTCGTCGCGATCACGGGTGGTGCAGTCCATGAGTTTGCCAGGAAGCCCGCCGCCGGAGAGCAGCCCTTTGCGTTCCCGAAGAGCCTTCTTGGCCTTGGCCGCCGCCTCGCGGGCCTCGGCTTCCAGGATCACCTTCTTCATGATCAAGTTAGCTTCCTTGGGATTCTCCTCCAGATACTGGGCCAGATGCGACGCGACAATACCGGAGACGATTCCCTCCACTTCCAGGTTGTTGAGCCGTTCCTTAGTCTGCGAGTTGAACTGAGGCTCGGGCACCTGCACACTGATGATGACGGTTAATCCCTTGCGAAAATCCTCGCCGATGGGAGTGACGTTCTTGAACAACTCCTCTTTGGTGCCATAAGCTTTCAGAGTGCGGGTCAGAGCATCGCGGAAGCCGGACAGATGCGTGCCGCCCATCGGATTGACCGTGTTGTTGGTGTAGCACTGACAACGTTCGACCTCGGAGCGGGTGTACTGCATGGCGACTTCAACACGAACATCGTCCACGGTCTCATCGATGTACAACGGCTTGGCGTGCAGCAAGTCCTCATCACGGTTGATGTAGGCGACAAACTCGGCGATGCCGCCGTCCGCCTTGAACAACTCCTCTCTGCCAGTCTTCTCGTCGGTCAGCTTGATGGCCAGGCCCTTGTTGAGAAAGCTCAGCTCACGGAAGCGCGACTCCAGAGTGTCGTAGTCGAAGTGGGCGTCGTGGAAGATGAGCGGATCCGGCTTAAAGTGGATGACGGTACCAGTGCGCTTGCTGGTGCCGACTTCCTTGACCTCGGTGATCGCTTTGCCCCGTTCGTATTCCTGCTTGTAGGTGCGTCCGCCGCGCTGTACCGTGGCCTCGACCCACTCCGACAAGGCGGTGACGGCCTTGGCCCCCATGCCGTGCAGACCGGCGGACACCTTGTAGGCTCCCTTGTCGAATTTGCCACCGACGCCGACCATCGTCAGAATCGCTTCCAGGGTCGATTTGCCGATCTCGGGGTGCGGCTCAACGGGGATGCCGCGGCCATCGTCGGCGACGGAGCAGGAGTTATCGACGTGTAATTTGACGTGAATATTGCGGCAGTAGCCGGCCAGCGCTTCATCGACGCAGTTGTGAACCAGTTCGTAAACGAGATGGTGCAGGCCGCGTTGTCCGGTATCACCGATGTACATGCCGGGACGTTGGCGGATGTGGTCGGCGTCCTTGAGATACTTAATGTTCTCGGGAGTATAGTTTTCCGCCGCGTCGGCTGTGGCTAGTTCCTCGGCCGTTAGTTCTGGGTCGATCACGGTGGGTTGCTCATTCATCGTAGCCTTCTCCTAGTCATAGACCGCCTGTCAACCGTTCACCGCGGCCACGCGAAAGCGGAGGTCGGTGAGCGGAGTGCTGGGCAATCGTGCCCGTAATTGTTCGAGCAAAGCGCGGCGATGAAACTGGGTCAGTTCCTGTACCAGCACCGCGCTGCTCACTTGAATGTCGAGGACGCCACGGCGTAGCTGGCCAACGCGGGTATGCGGGGCAAAACGGTCGCCGGCAACCTCGGCCCAGGCCCGCTCCAGCTGCAGCCGACCTTGTCGCCGACCCCAGCCGCGCGCTGTGAACAGCTGGCTGAGAATCTCGCCCAGCCGTTCCGGTCCTCGTTCAGGTTGTTTGCGTCGAATCGACATCCGCGAGTTCCTCAAGTGAGCGGCATGACCAGATACACATAATTGTCCCCGCACCGGAACAAGGCCGGGCTGCCCGCATCGATCAATTCCAGCTGCAAGGTCGTCTCAGGCGGCAAGACCCTGAGCATTTCAATCAGATATTCCGGATTGAAATTGATCTCCATAGTCTTGCCGTCATGGGTCAGCGGCATCTCAATTTTCGAGCGACCCGTATTAGCTCCCTGGGCCTGGAGCGTCAACTTCTCCTTGGCAAACTTGAAGGTGACACGCTTGTTGTCGTTGTCGGTCATGATCGCAGCCTGGCGAACGGCAGCGAGGAACGGCTGTAACTCCAAGGTGATGGTCTCGGTTTTCTTCTTGGGCATCACGGCTCGATAATCGGGAAAGCGTCCCTCGACGAGCCGGCTGTAGATCACCGCTCGCCCAGTGCGAAACAGCACGTCATTAGGTCGAAAACAGATCCGAATTATCTCCTCAGCATCATCTTGCAGGTTGCGTTCCAGCAGCCCCATCGCCTTGGTCGGCACCACGGAAGATTGTCCCTTGGTGGCGTGTCCGCCCACGGACGTGGCCAGCCCCTCGGCCAGGGCCAAGCGTCGGCCATCAGTGGCTACGAGTCTGGCCTTGTCTCCTTCCAGTTCCCACAATACGCCGGTCATCGAGTATCGCGCCGCTTCCTCTGCCGTGGCGAACACAGTTCGTCGGATCATCTCGCGAAGACTGCCCGCCGAGATTTCGTGATAGCGCTCTTCGGTGAAGCCAGGAAAATCCGGAAACTGCTGTGGATCTTCGCCGGGCATCTCGTACTCGAAGGTACTGCCTTTGACCAGGCAAGAGTTGGCGTCGGCCTCGATCGACAGTTCGTTGTCGCGTGCCTCCCGAAGAATGGCGATCAATCGTGCTGCCGGCAAAATCGCTTCACCCGGCTCCTGAATCGTCAGCCCCTGAACGTCCAGTTTGATGCCGACCTCCAGATCGGTTGCCACCAAGGTGCAGCGTCCTTCATCGACGATCGCCTTGAGATTTTTCAAAATCGGCCGCACATCCTTCGAGGGAATGGCTACGCTGGCCAACTGACAGGCAGCCAACAGTCCTTCGCGATGACACAGTGCCTTCATTGGCGTTCTCCCCTGGCTGAGTTCTGGAACAATGATATTCTCCTGTTCTCTATCCCGGCAGCAGTAGTAATATCTGGCTGGAAACCGTTGCTAGCTCGTTTGTGCTTGACGCATCCTCCTTGCCTGGTATCGGTTGTGTTTCTTCTGCGTCTGTGGAAAACCTGGCGCGCGCGCGTTGCGCGATGGTCGCGCCCCGTCGAGGAGTGCCTAGGCTGTTTGAAGGATCCAAGCAAAGGTCGAACTCGATCATCATTTCTCCCTCGTTGCCCGACGCGCGCGCGCCAGGTTTTCCACCCTCCCAGCATCAGGCTAACTCCGCCTGCAATGCGCGCAGCGCTCCGGAGAGCGAGGCGTCCTGGGTCAGTGCCTCCTCGACTTTTCGGCAGGCGTGTAAGACAGTGGTGTGATCGCGACCGCCGAAATAGGCTCCGATTTGCTCCAGCGACAACGGCGTCAGCTGCCGAGCCAAGTACATGCCCACTTGACGTGGAATCAACACCTCGCGCGAGCGCCGCTGGGAACGCAGTTCCTCCAGAGCGATGTGATAGTGACGCCCGACCAGTCGAGCGATTCGTTCCAACGACGGTAAGCGGGCCTGACGGTCGGGCTGAAACAGTTCGGCGAGATCCTCCACGGTCGGCGATCGGCCCAGCGTCTCCGTCAGAGTCGCCACGCGCGTCAAGGCCCCTTCGAGCTGACGCACACTACCCGGCAGACTCTGCACGAGAAACTCGACGATCTCCTGGGGAAGCGGTCCGCGCGAGAGCAGCACCTGGCGACGACTCGCGGGAGAGAGCCACTCCAGAGCGATCACCAGTCCTTGGGCCAATCGACTCGTCAGACGAAGTGGCAACGGCAGTTGTCCGGGGCCAAGCGTCGAGGTCACGATCAACTGGCGTTGCCGAGCCACACACTGATCAAGCAGGTGAACTAAGGTTTCGATGCCGCGTGTCTTCTGAACGTCCTCGATTACCAACAGATCAAGCTGTCGAGGTTGGGGTAACTCGTCGGCATTCCCCAGTTCAGCAGCGGAGAGACGCGTCACCCTCGCCTGGGGATCGTGTTGGAGCAGTCGGGTAATGCCCTCGGTGACGAGGCGCGATTTGCCCACGCCGGGTGGTCCATGCAGGAACAAGGGATTGACGCTTCGCCGCGGTCCACGTCGCAGAACGCACCTCACAACCCGGTCCATCGCTTGCCAAGCGGCCCGGTTCTCTGGCAGATCAATCCACGGCTCAGAGGATGTCTTTTCCACCCCAACATTGTAGCGAATTTCCGCCCAAGTCACAAGGCCGGAGTCGATGACGCAACTTGTTGTTCTATAGTAAGATAGGATGCATCGATTTGTTGCGAATCTCCACAAGTTTGTATACATTCTCTTTACAGGGTAGTTCTAACTGATTCAACCACCTGAATTGGCTCTGGCCAGGAGTTTGTTCTGGCTTTCTTGTGGCGGAAACGGTTGGAAAATTCGGCTCTGTTTGTAGGAGATGAGGATGTCTGAGGGGAATTCCAGGGGAGCTGAACCTGAACAGACATCAGATCGATCATTATTGCGTCGATTTCGTCGTGGGGCGACGGATGCGGCCACGCTGCTGTACTTTCGTTACGCCGAGCAACTTCGCTCTTTGGCCGCCGCTCGAATTCCCAACGATTTAGGACAACGACTAGCTCCTAGTGACATTGTTCAGTCGGTGTTTCGCACCTTCTTTCGTCGAGCGGCTCTGGGTCAGTACGACGTGCCCCAGGGAGAGGATCTGTGGAAACTGTTGCTAGTCATTGCTCTGAACAAGATCCGCAGTGCAGGCACTCATCATCGAGCTGCTTGCCGGGATGTTGCCCGCACTCCTGGCATCGAGCCAACCGCTCAGGAAGCAGCGGTTGGTTATCAGGAAGATGCCTGGACCACGCTACGGCTTGTCGTGGAGGAGTTACTACAACAGATGCCTTCGTCGCATCGAGACATGATTGAGGCACGCATTGAGGGCTATGAAGTGGCCGAGATTGCCCAACTAGTCGGTCGTTCCCAAAGGTCAGTCGAACGAGTGCTACGGGAATTTCGTCTCCGTTTGCAAACGATTCTGGAGCAGGAGTAAGTCCGATGACCGTGGAAGCTCGGCAACTCGAGTGGCTGACGCTTGAGCAGTATCTCGATTGGTTTGAACGGCAAGCACGGTCCCAGTCCGTGGATCTCGCTGCCTTTCTCCCTCCGCCGGAACATCCCTGTTATCTGGAGATTCTTCGTGAGATGGTCTGTAGTGACATGGAGTTTGCTCAGGCACGCGGAGAGTCACGCTGCCTGCAGGACTATCTGCGACGATTTCCGATTCTAACCGATCCCGAGTCGTTGGCCGAACTGCAACGGCACCAAGCTCGCCTGGCAGTTGAGCCGACACGACTGATGGCGGCTCCGAGCGATCCGCCCATGAGTTGGCGGCAACGGGGCGCGGCCTTGTATGAACAATACCGGCAACAGCCTAGAGTCCCTTTGACTTGTTGGCTCGGTTCGGCGGAGCAGGCCGATCTGTTCCTGGAGCTGCAACGGCACGATCCCGACGCTGCCTGGCTACTCGCGGACACTGTACCTCGACCCGAGCCGGGCACCGAATTCCTTGGCTTTCGTTTATTACGCGAGCTGGGACGAGGTACGTTTGGCCGTGTCTTTCTCGCTGAGCAGAAAGGTTTGGCGAATCGTCTGGTCGCGCTCAAGGTCGGCCAGAGTTTAGTCAGCGAAACGCGAGTGCTGGCTCAGTTGCAACACAGCAACATCATGCCGATCTACTCGGTTCATCAGGCTGGACCAGTTCAGGCCTTGTGCATGCCGTTTCTGGGCAGCACCACTTTGGCCGACGTCCTGGAACACATGCACTGTCAAGGCCAGGCCGCTGCTCAGAGCAATGCCGTCTGGAGTACCCTGCACCAGCGAGCCCAGCGTACCCGCCTTGTCGGGGAACCGGATTCGGATCCATCGGTTTGGGCTCCCGCTGTGGAGATTGCCTGTCTGGATCGGTTGCGCGGCATGTCTTCTTGCACAGTCGCACTGTGGTTGGTGGCTCAGCTGGCCGATGGACTGGCCCATGCGCATAGTCGTGGCATTCTTCATCGAGACATCAAGCCGGCCAACGTGTTACTCGCCAATGATGGCACGCCGCTGCTGCTCGATTTCAATCTCTCGGAAGATCCGCACATGCGTGGCGGTGTGCCAGCGGTGCTCGGCGGCACCCTGCCGTACATGGCCCCGGAACATCTGCAGGCGTTCATTGGAACCGCCTCCAGCGTGGATCAGCGTAGTGACATTTATTCCCTTGGGCTGGTGCTGTTTGAGCTGTTGACCGGCCGAGCCACCTTTCCCACTTATCAGGGACCTATTCGCGAGCAGATCGAGCAGATGATCCTCGATCGTCGCCAGGGGCCGTCTGCTATCCGCGGAGTGACGCCAGCGGTTCGAGCTATTCTCGGTCGTTGTCTGGAAGCGGATCCAGCCCGGCGTTATCAGTCGGCCCAAGAACTCCGTGATGATCTGCAGTGCCAGCTGAATCACCAGCCGTTGCGGCACACACCGGAACCATCCTCGGTGGAGCGTCTTCTCAAGTTCGTCCGTCGTCAGCCACGCTTAGTTTTCGCCGGTGTGTCGCTGCTATTGCTGACCCTGCTACTGATCCTGGGCGGTAGTCACTATCAGCGCTCCCAACAACTTCAACAGGCTCGAACTATCAACGAACGACGAGCGTTTCTCGACGACTTTCGCGAGGCTACTATTTTGCTCAGCCTGCCTCAGCTGGATCCCACGGAACGCGCCGAGGGCCGAGCTTTATGCCATCAGGCCCTGGCTCGCTATGGCTTACCCGAGGATCTCCATTGGGAATCTCGGCCTGAGGTGACGGCGCTACCGATCGAGGAGCGACAAACTCTTCGAGAGGAGATTGGGGAACTGTTTCTCCTACTCGCTCGGGTTAGTTGGCTTGATGGAGGGCTCGATCAGGCTGTGCTATGGAATCAGCGAGCCGAGCTATTGCTCGCTTCAACCCATCATCGTGCCGTGCTGCTGCAACGCGCCTGGCTGAATCGGTTGCAACAACGCGAGGCCGAGGCGGCGAAACTGCTGCAACAGGCCGAGCAGCTACCTCTGCAAACGGCTCGGGATTACTACATCCTGGCTAGCGCTCATTGCACACGCGGCGAAATTCGTGAGGCGATTACTGCTTTGGAAGAGGCGACTCGTCGAGATCCCGCCTCTGTCGTTGCTTGGGCGATACGTGGGGCTTGTCATGCCGCTCTCAGTCAGCATGCCGAGGCTGCCGCTACTTTGACCACTACACTGGCGTTGCGTCCGGAGTTTTGGCGCGGCTATCACTGGCGTGGTCGAGCCTATTTGGAGCTGAAGGAGTTCGCTCGCGCCGAAGCCGATTTCACTGAGGTGCTGTCTCGCCGGCCTGAGTTCGTGCCTGCCCTGGTCTGTCGTGCTCAAGCTCGCCTGGCTCGGAAACACTATGCCGGTGCCGAAGCCGATCTAACGGCAGCCTTGGACTTCGATCCCGATCATACCCGGTTGTACTTCCTTCGCGCTCGCGTTCGCCGAGCTGCTGGGGACTTGGTCGCCGCTCAGCGCGACTTCGACGAGGGAATGCGACGGCAACCGACGGATGAACTCAGCTGGCTAGCTCGCGGAGAGGCTCGCCTACCCGGCGATCCAAAAGGAGCGCTGGCCGACTTCGAGCAGGCCCTGCGACTGAACCCACACTCCTATTCTGCGGCTCAAAACAAGGCTCATGTGTTGGCTGAGTATCTTCAAAAGCCGGTCCAGGCCATCGCTACTCTGGATCCGGTGATTACCAGACATCCCGACTACACCGAAGCACGGATCGGTCGTGGCGTGCTTCACGCTCGTTTAGGACACCGACAAGCCGCTTTGGACGATGCCCGTGAATCGCTGCGACGAGATACGCGACCATTAATTCTCTATCAGGCGGGGTGTATCTATGCCTTGACCTCTCGCCAGGAACCGAGTGATCAACTGGAGGCCTTTCGGTTACTTCGTCGTGCCCTAACCGAGGGGTTCGGAGCCGAGTATCTCTCGACCGATCCGGACCTACGTCCCCTCCATGTACATCCGGAGTTTCAACCTCTGCTGAAGCTGGCGAAGAAATCAGGTCTCGGCAAGTAGTCGCGAATGCGAGAAAAATATGGTTTCGGCTGGCGGTTCAGCCAAGGCCTTTTCGCTCTATTTAATGGGTTACCTGCGGTAGCTTCACAACGAGTGCTAACTGCTTCTGGTATAAAATGCCGTAGCCTGAGCGCTTGCATGCGGAGAAGTAGAATGAGCCGTAGACCACGCTTGGTTCTCGAATCGTGTGAACCTCGCCTGATGCCAGCTCAGTTTGGCCTGCCTTGGTATTATCCCAACCTTAGCTTGAGCCTGATGCCAGACGGCACTCCCATCGCCGGGCATACCAGCAACCTACACGAGGCCATGAACAGCCAGGATCCTTCGGGTAGTTGGCGCGAGATCGTCCTAACCGCGTTTCAAACCTGGGCTGCGGTGAGCAAGTTGAATTTTGCCTATCGAGCCGATGGCGGACAACCACTAGGCACTCCGGGTAAAGTTCAGGGAGATCCGCGGTTCGGCGATCTTCGCATCGGTGCCCATGCCATGTCGCCTGAAGTGCTGGCCATCTCGGTTCCACCCGGCGCGGATCTGGCCAGCACTCTCTCAGGAGATGTCTTGCTCAATAGTGCCTACCAATTCAACGGCGAACCGTATTCCCTACTCGCCGTGATGCTGCACGAGGCCGGCCATACCCTTGGCCTGAGCAATAGCACTCTCATCGATTCGGTCATGTACTCGCAGTACAACACCACTCGAACTACACTTTCCCCAGAGGATATCGCTCGTATCCAGGCACTGTATGGCGTGCGAACTCCTGATGGCTATGAAGGCCCTCAAGGCAATCATTCACTAGCTACAGCCTCGCCGCTGCGTCAACCAACGCTCTATATGGGCGACACTCCACTTGTTGCCTTTGGCGATATTTCCACCTCGACAGATGTGGATGTCTACCAATTCAGAGTTCCAGCGATCGATGACGATGATGATGACGATGATGCCGATACCTCAGTCACCATTCGACTACAGACGTCGGGTAGGAGTCTACTCGCTGCCAAATTGACTATTTTCGATCAACAGGGACAGGCTATTGCCGAGGTAAGCTCCACGAGCATCACTGGCGATATACTGCAACTAACGTTGGACGACCTCGAACCGGACAACGTCTATTACATTCAAATCGAAAGTGCTACTCCAGATGTGTTCGGCATAGGTCGGTATGGCTTGTCGGTCCGATTCGATGAGATCTCATCGGTTCCTGATGACCTAATCGAGCAGTTATTGACAGGCCCGTATGAATTACTCAACGCCAATCAGATTGATGCATTCTTTCGTAATTCCGGCAATGTGTTGTTTGAGAGGGAATTTCGAGCTAACGATACCTTTACCAGAGCAGTAGGATTAGTCCAAAGCCCTGGATATGCTCAAAATCCACGTTTTGAACGGTTGGCGAGTTTATCCAATCGTTGGGATGTCGATGTGTACTCGCTGATAGCTCCTCAGGGGACGTCTCGAGTTTTAACAGCCACCGTTTTTTCCATCGACCAATCAGGATTTCAACCTCGGATCCGTATATTCGACCAGTTAGGCCGACCTTTACCTGTTCAGATACTGTCTCAGGAGAACGGCGCGAATACTATTCAAGTTCTCAATACTATTCCGGGACAGCGTTATTTTCTTCGAGTTAGTCTTTCGAGAAGTGCGACACTAAATCAAGGGAATTATCTGCTCAATGCTGGATTTAATTCAGTTGCGGCTCAATTAAATCGCTTTTCAGGGGGATGGTTAAACCAATCTCGTCCTCAACAGAGTTCGCGACTTTATATCGCGCAAGCCCAACTGTTTCGCATGGTGTTGACTGCGGGAGGGCAAAATCTCAATTCCAGCATTCGACTGACGCTTCACGACGAAAATGGTCAAGAGGTAATGGAATTACTGGCACATGCTGGAGAGGCTGCTAGTGGTAGTCGCTTGTTGTTGCCCGGTGCCTATCAGGTTACGGTGACGATTCTGAATCCCAATGCCCGGCGTGTTGCTTATCGAATAACGGGAGGTCGCGAGTCGGATCCGATCGGTCCAGTTCTTTCCGATTCCACCTTGGACCCTCGATATACCACTCCAAATTCGTCGCCAACGACGCCCCCCTACTTCGCCTATCCGGGGTTCTCAGTGCCTTATGATCCGTCTCGATTACCTGGGTACGTTGTGCCGGGTAATCCATCTACCTATCCGCCCGGATTCATTTTGCCGCCCGGATTGTCGGATTATCCTTGGTTGATAGTCACTCATGATCCCTATTACTGGATCTCCTTGGGCTTATGAAGAGTGCGATTGACGAAGACGAGTGACCACAGCTGAGATGCGTCGACTTGCTTCCTCGATTTCGTCGAGGCGGGTTTGGCCGCTGAAGCTGAAGCGCATGGCCGAGCGAAGCCGGTCCTCCGGCAACCCCATTGCCTGTAGGGTCGGCGAGGGCAGCAGCGAACCGGATGAACAGGCCGATCCGGTTGAGCAGGCCACGCCGGCTAAGTCCAACGCCATCAACAACAGATCGCCCGGAAGGCCTGGAAATGACACGTTCACGGTGTAGGGCAACCCGTCGCCATTGACCACAAACGGAGTCGGCAAACGACCGAGGAATACTTCACGTAAGCGGCGGACGTGTTCGAGCCGAGCCTCCATCTCGCCACAGGCCAGCTCTAAAGCATGGGCCAGACCGACCGCCAGGGCCACCGGCTCGGTTCCGGGTCGCAAGCCACGCTGCTGATGGCCGCCGTGCAACTGGGGCCGTAGGGTCGTCCCGCGTCGAACCAGCAGCGCGCCGATGCCAGCAGGACCGTGGAATTTGTGTCCACTCAGAGCCAGCGTTGTCGCTCCTAGTCGATGAAAGTGGACCGGAATTTTGCCCACGGCTTGCGTCGCATCGCAGTGCAGCGGAGCGGCTCCGACCAGCTTCTCCACCGGTTGCACCACTCCTGTTTCATGATTGACCAGCTGACAGACCACGAGTTGAGCCGTAACGGCAATCGGCTCAATGCGTCCGGAAGAATCGACGGAGAAGAATTGAACGAGGTGGCCGACGGCTTGCAGACAACGCAACGGCTCGCTGACGGAGGGATGCTCCATCGGGTTGGCAAAAATCGGTCCCGAGGCGGAATCGCTGACTAGGCCGGTCAAGGCGAGGTTGTTCGCCTCGGTGGCTCCGGAGGTGAAGATGACTTCGTCGGCATGGGCACCGAGCAAGTCAGCAAGTTGTTCGCGAGCTTGTTCGAGCAGCTGGCGCGCACGACGACCAGCACGATGAGCACTAGAAGGGTTGGCTGGCTGTCCTAGGTAAGGGCGCATGGCGTCCAGCACTTCGGGCCGAAGTGTGGTCGTGGCGTTGTTATCCAGATAAATCAGATCCATGAACGCTACTCACTAGGACGCGGCAGGGGGACGGTGCCCTGCTCGCTATCCCAAGTCATTGTAGCGGTTCCGTCACTTGGGCTGTTCCTGGGGCAGTTTGCGTGCCCACCAGAAATAGATCGCGACCACTGCAAGGACGCCGACCACGCCGAGGTAAACCGACCAGTGCATAACGACCCTCCTTTGTGAGGATGGAGCCTGAGAAACCGGGCGAAAACGTCGCGCAACTATAGGTCACGCCAGCTGCTCAGGCACGAAGATTTCCCCGTAGATTCTCTCATCAACATCTCACACTGGACTCAGTCTGGCCTCATGAGTTAGTAGTATGCTAGAGGCAGAGTGGGCGGCCGGTTCTTTCCACACTAGGTTTGACCACGCCGACCACTCGGCCTAACCCACCGCGCGGACCCGTTCTTGATAGTCTGCGCACTCTACCCATTCCTGTGTTTCGGAGGAAATGGAATGAATCCTATCGTGTTGCGTTGCAGCAGCTGTCGGGCGCGAATCAAGGCCCCGGCTCAGCTGCGCGGCCAGACTCGGAACTGCCCCGGTTGCGGAACCTTGCTGATTATCCAGCCGCAACGCCTCGAAGACTCTGGCCCGGTCCTCGTCTATGAGAACTACCTGGCAACGACCTCGTTTATGCCCAACAGTTAGCCGGCAACTCGGCTAGTCACCGGTTTTCGGTAGTCGCCGTCCTTCGGTAGCCGCAGGCTTGAGCCTGCGCGTGTGAAGCGCGGACTAAAGTCCGCGGCTACCGTTGCCCCGCCGATCGCCGGTTCTGGATGGTTGTTGGTTCCCCGCTGCTGCCTCATCTTGCCACACTGTTGCCAGATTGCACACCCGTCGCGGAATCACACAGCCGCTTCGCCGCACAATCGCACAATCTCGGCAACCTCGCGGGACTGGCTGGGACGTTTTACAGCCAGAACGACAAGAAAGTAAAATCATAAGATATTGATAGAAAAGATCTTACAAAAATAATTAAAGGGAAGAACACTTTGAGATGCACATTGGCACGCAGCTTGCAGATGAATAGGAGCGACGAAGGACGGTAGCGAGTCCCGTTCCTTCTTCTGAGTTTGATTTCCCCCCGCATTCACACCTCACGGGGCACGGGAAATGGCTGGTTGCGAGTCCCAGCCGACTCCCGTGCCCGCACCTCTTTTTGTACCCTTTTATTGGTAGTGGTTGATTGCAGCTGAATAGTGGGGTGGCTCAGAAGTGACTCCTCTGAGGGGAGGGCGTCAGCCCTCCGTGCTTCGCCATACCCACGCAGGACTGACGTCCTCCGCTTGGAAGCTCGAAGTCTCGAACTTCCCCACAATTCAGCGGCAGCAAACCAGTGGCTTGTCGTTGATTTTACTCTTGCGATTCGGCCTTCGTTGCGATACTGTACTAATGTTCCGTATTCCAGCCATGTCGGAGCGATGAAGGAGAACGACCATGATGCAAGTGCTGGCCGAGGCGCGCGGCAGCCCGGAGTTACTGACCTCGCGGCAGGTAGCGAGTCGGCTGTCGGTCAGTGTGCGGACGTTATGGCGGCTGGTCGCCGCCGGCAAGTTTCCTCAGCCGATCCGCTACAACCGCAAGCTGGTTCGCTGGAAGGATGCCGATGTTTGCCGCTATATTCAGAACCTTTCCACTTGAGTTTGACCGTCGCTGCCGAAACAGGGCGGTCTAACCGCCCTGTTTTCGTTGCCGGTTTCCTTGGGGTGTGCTGAAATAGCTACAGTTCCTCTCTGCCATGCCAACGGAGACGCCAGCGATGATGCAGCAGTTCGTCTGGGTTGAAGATCTGATGCGTGAGCTGCCCGGCCTGGTGGCCTTAGGGGTGCGGGACATCGGCTTGCCCGCCCGGGTTGATCGACCCACGAGCGAACTGGAGGCGCTGGCCGAGGCTGGCGTCGTGGTCGTAGCCGTGCGCCTGGAGGCCGACTTGACTGCTCCAGACCTGGAAACGCGCCGCCACCAGCTGCATCTCTGCCAACGCCAGCTGGCCGATGCTGCCTTGCTCGGCGCGACCGAAGCCTGGCTGTCCACGCCGGAGCTGAGCGACGACGCGGCTCGCGCGCGCTTCGACGAGGCGTTTGCTTTGCTTGTCGAGTTCGCCCGAGCCAGGCAAATCGACTTGCGCCGCCTTCCCACATCACTGCTGCGCTAATTGTCTACCAAACTACTCTCGCATTTCCTGAGTCGCTCCTGGTAGGATGCCGCGCCATGAAGTTCGACCACTTGCTACGCTTGGCCCTCGATCCGTCGGGCCTTCTCGCTGCTCAGGGACTGACTGCTGATCCCTGGCAGCGCGAGTTGCTGCTGGGCAATGCCCGACAGGTGTTGCTCTGCTGCTCCCGTCAAGCGGGCAAAAGTACTGTCGTCGCCGCTTTAGCCCTGCACACGGCTCTGTTTCGCCCCGAGTCGCTGATCCTGCTGTTGTCGCCCTCGCAACGTCAGTCGGCGGAGATCTTCCGCAAACTGCTCGACGCCTTCGACGCCCTGGGCCGTCCCTTGCCGACCCGCTATCGATCGCAACTTCGTCTGGAGCTGGCCAACCGATCGCGCGTCCTGTGTCTGCCCGGACGCGAGGAGACGGTTCGCTCCTTCAGCGGAGTGCGGCTGTTGGTCATCGACGAGGCGGCCCGAGTGCGCGACGATCTCTACCGTTCGGTGCGTCCGATGTTGGCGGTCAGTCAAGGTCGGCTCATCGCCTTGTCCACGCCGTTCGGCCAGCGCGGTTGGTTTCATCAGGAATGGGTGGGCGACGGCCCGTGGCAGCGGGTTCGCATCACCTGGCGTGACTGTCCCCGTATCAGTGAGGCGTTCATCGACGAGGAACGCCGGGCACTTGGACCAGGCTGGGTGGCTCAGGAGTACGAGACGGTTTTTACTGCTTTAGAAGGTCTGGTTTATCCAAATTTTGCTCGTGCCGTCGTGGATGGACCCGCCAATCTGGGCCGGGCCGTGGGCGGCCTCGACTTCGGCTGGCGCAATCCCTTTGCCGCCGTCTGGGGCACCCTCGATGCCGACGATGTCCTCTGGCTGACCGGCGAACGCTACCTGTCGCGCACCCCGTTGCACGTTCACGCTGACGCCCTCGCTCCGCTGGGTGTCACTTGGTATGCCGATCCCTCCGGCGCGACCGAGATTGCTGGTCTCCGCGCCGCCGGGCTGGTTGTGCGGCCCGGCGACAACGACCTACGCGCGGGTATTGCCGCTGTCAGCGCTCGACTGGAGACAAATCGACTCCGCATTATTCGTGGTCGTTGTCCGCAACTGCTGCACGAGGCGACCCTGTACCGTTACCCGTCCGAATCGGAGCGTCGCGTTAGACCCGAATGCCCGGTCGACGAGTTCAACCACGCCCTGGCGGCGCTGCGTTACCTCGTCGCTGGGCTGGATGCAGCCTTTCTGGCCCGACTGCGCCGCCGACCGACCTCGACTGTGCCGATGTTTCCCGACCGTGATGCACCATCTTGTTGGACACCCTTGACATGATTCGCACGCTGATTTCCCGCCTGACCGGCTGGTTGCGGGCAACGACAACGCGAGCCGCTTCTTCGGGCTTCGCCCCGCCCTGGAGCCGCAGCCGCTGTTCCCCCAGCTGGCGCGAGTTGCTCGACGAGCTGAAAAGCACTGCCTGGACCTGTGCCAGTCTCAACGCCTCGGTCTGTGCCAGCTTCCCGCCCCGCCTCTATGTCCGCACCGGTACGGGTCAACCCGCGCCGCGTGTCGCCACTCGCGCCGTTCGCCACAAGAGCGGTCACGAACACATCGAAGAAGTCGTCGAGCATCCGTTGTTGGATCTGCTGGCCCAGGTCAACCCAGTCCACAACGGCCATGATCTCTGGGAGATCACCACGCTGTACCAGGAGGTGTTCGGCGTCGCCTACTGGTTGCTGGAGTTCGGACCGCTGGGTACGCCGATCGCCATCTGGCCACTGCCCAGTCAGTATGTCACTCCCTATCGCGATCCGAATAGTCGCTCATTGGTTGATGCCTATCTTTATCGAGTCGGAGCCGAGCAGCTTCGCTTCTCACCTCGGGAGATGATTGCCTTTCGCTATCCCGATCCTCGCGAACCGTATCTGTCGGGGCTGTCGCCGCTGCGGGCCTGCTTCGAGCAAGCGCGGTTGCTGTCGGAACTGTCGGCCTTCAAGCAGGCGCGCTTCCACAACCACGCCCTGCCGGATGCCCTCATCTGCCCCGACCAGGTGATCGGCGAAGATGAACGCGACCGTCTGGAGCAGCGCTGGAACAACAAACTCCGGCACGGCGGCGCGGGACGAGTTCTCGTCACCGAGTCGGCCATGCGCGTGCAACTGCTGGAACATTCGATGGGCGACCTGGCCGCGTTGGCTGATCAGCGCGCCACCAAGGAGGACATTGCCAACGCTTTCGGCGTGCCGCTGGCCTATCTCACCTCGCAAACGAATCTGGCCAACCTGCAAGCCGCCGAGCAGCAGCACGCCGCCCAGACCATCCGCCCTCGTCTGCGCCGCCGGGATGAAAAGCTCAACGAGCAGCTCGTGCCGCTGTTCGATCCCACGGGCCGACTGTTTCTGGAGAGCGACGACCCTGTTCCGGGCAATCGCGAACTGCTGCTGCGCGAGCGGGAGATGTACCTACGTCGCGGTGTGCTGACCATCAACGAGGTGCGCTCCGAGCTGGGGCTGCCCCCTGTGCCCTGGGGCGAGGGAAAGCACAGTGATTGAGGCAGCCTGGAGGATGCTGTGTCCGTGCAGCGGCTGTTCGGCTGAGTCCCATTTCTCCCCATTGACGATCATAATACTCTCGCATTCTTCGCCAGCGATCGGCTACCATGCTCGCCGTCCCAGTCCGCTTCGAGAGAGTAGCCGTTTATGTCCGACTGTTTGTTTCCTGGTCGCACTTGGCCGGAAGGGCCGCTCGGCTTTCCTATGCCCGATGCGGCGGCCAAGGCCCTCGATCGCATTCTTCGCACCCTTCCTGCCGATGATGCCCATGCCTACCGACATACCATTGTCACTCGCGGGCCGACCGAACTGAATCCCGGCGAGCGCTCAGATGTCTCCTGGATCAGCACCGAAAGCGTCGATCGCGCTGGCGAGGTGGTGCTGTCTGCCGGCATGGACGACAGCCAGTTTCGTCTCAATCCGCTAGTGACCTTGGGGCACGATTACGACCTGCCGCCCGTGGGTCGCAGTGCCTGGCGCAAGCGGGTTCGTGATGGCACGCTGATCGGCATCAAAGCCAAGACGATCTACCCAGCCCGACCTGCCGCCTGGCCGTCGTCCGAACCGTGGCTGCCCGATCAAGTCTTCGCTCTGGTGCAGGCCGGCTTGCTTCGTGGCAAGAGCATCGGCTTTCTGCCCCTGCAAACCCACGTCCCCGACGCCGCCGAGATCGCCCGACGCGGCTGGACCGAGGATGTGCGGCTGGTCATCGATCGCTGGTTGCTGCTGGAGTATGCCTGCGTAAGCCTGCCGGCTAATCAGTATGCCCTCGTCGAGGCGGTGTCCAAAGGGCAAGTTGAACTGACCGAGCCGCTCCGCCACGCACTGGGGCTAGATGAACAGCCGCTCGCTGGCACCAGCGAAGCGGAACTCGTGGCCGCCATTCGCCGACGCATCGCCGAACTCGACCTGCATCAACTGATCGGCCAAGCCGTCCGCGAAGCTCTCGAACGAGCGCGTGGCAGAATTTGAGCGACGACGCTAAAATTACCCCAAAATACTATCTGAATTATCGCTTACTGAAGATACACTACCTCGCACCCTGAAGATCGGCTTCGGGGGCGGCGCGGCAAGGTGGACCCCAAGCCACCCGCCGCGCCGCGGGCTGGGCGATCTACGGAAAGTGCCGAGGCAGATTCCCCTCTCGCCCCTTGTGTGGTGAGTGGTTCCTCCACTCTCCCAGAGGCTAAAAACGAAAGAGAGACTTCTCATGTTTGTCCAACTGAAACGCGACATGCTAGGCCGCAAGGCCGGCGAACGAATCGATCTGGACGAGCCGACGGCTCAGCAACTCCTCCATACCGGGGCCGCCGAGTTGGTCCGCGACGAGGTCGTCACTCCGCTGGTCCATGATGCCCTCAGTCAGGCACTGGCTGGCGTAACCGGTCAGGTGCGCGCCGCCGTCGATGCCACGCTCAAGGAGTTTGCTGCTGCACAAACTCGTTGCCGCAAGAATGCGGTGCCGGCCATCTTCGGACCCACAGGCGAAGGTGATCCAAAACGCACCTTCGGGCGCTTCCTCCTCGCTATCCGCCATCATGATGTCAAAACGCTGGAGGAACTCGGCTCCCGCTTCGTCGAGTGGAACGACGACGACGGCTCCACGCAACCTGGCAAAAAGGCGGCCATGTCTACTCAAACGGGCACGAGCGGCGGCTACCTGGTGCCTACCGAGTTTCACGCTCAGCTGATGGGTCTGGTCACCGAACGATCCATCGTTCGCCCCCGAGCAACCCTCATTCCCATGTCGGCGCGGTCCTGCCAGATCCCGGCTATCGACGTGGTGACGCCTCCCTCGGCGGGAGAAACGGCCCTACTCGGCGGAGTGGTCGCACGCTGGACCGAAGAGGCGACAACCCTAAACGAGACTGAGCCGAATCTCAAACAGATCGAACTGGTCAACTACAAACTTTCTGGATACAGCAAGGTGTCGAACACGCTACTGGCCGATGCCGCCGTTGGTCTAGAAACCTTCCTGATGAACCTCTTCTCTCGGGCCATCGCCTGGTACGAGGACTACGCTTTTCTGCGCGGCAACGGCGTGGCCAAGCCGCTCGGCGTGCTGTCCTGGTCTGGCCTGATCGCGCCGCCTGCTCGGACGACAGCGGGGCAATTCAAACTCGCCGACGTGGCCAACATGTACGCTCGCTTGCTGCATGGCGGCGACGAGCGCTCCATCTGCTGGGTGATTCATCCCACCGTGCTTGCTCAGTTGATCCAGATGACGGGTGGCGACAATGTCTTGTTCCTGGCCAACAACCTGCAACGCAAGCCGACCATGAAGATGCTCAGTTTCGACGTGATGGTATCAGAAAAGGTGCCAGCTCTCGGTTCGGCCAACGACGTGACCTTGTGCGACTTCCAGCACTATCTCATCGGCGATCGCCAGCAGATTGAGATTGCCTATTCCGAACACGTCGCCTTTCTCACCAATCAATCAGTGTGGCGCTTCGTCTCCCGCGTCGGCGGGCAACCCTGGCTCCGCGACAAGATCACTCTCGCCGATGCTAACAGTACTGTTTCTCCATTTGTTGGTCTTCCTGTTTAAGGTAATTCCCTATGTCCAGCCAACCGTATGAACGAGTGGCCGTTGTTGGCAAAATTGATCCGAAGAATGGCAATAACACCACACAGAACACTGATTATGTAGACATGAGTAAATTTGCTGAGGTGTTATTCATCTTCCAATTAGGAAGTGTAGATAATACGATCGATTGTCTAGTTCGTGAATCGACTAATACTAGCGATGGGGGTGGACAGACGCTCTCAGGTAAATCTGCCACGCAATTGACAGGTAGTGATGATAACAAAATTGTCGTCATCCAGGTCAAGGCTGAGGAACTCTCGCCGGGCTATCGCTATCTTCGCGGACGCATGACGGTTGGCAATGGAACAACCAATCTGATTGCCTGCACCGTGTTGGGATTGATGCCGCGATATGGTCCAGCGAGTGACGATGATCTGGCCGACGTGGTGCAAGTCGTGACTTGAGGCATTTTAATTGAGAGGAAATCGAACTTCCATTCGTGGTCTTATGGGAAACTCTTCGATGCCGGAACGATTTCTCATTGCCTCGGGGCACCGGTCTGGGTCGGCCTACCTGGTGCTGCATCGCGGCGAGGATGTGCGACTCCGCATGCAGCTTGTGCCGCCGTTGGACGTGACCGGCTGGACGATCACGCTCGAAGCCGTGCCGGAACTCGGCGGTGCAGTTCAATTTAGCAAATCGGCGAGCATCGTTGATGGGCCGCGCGGCCGCTTCGACTTCACTCTGGCCAGTGCTGACACCGCGACGCTGAATCCGGGCCGCTACTCGTTCGACGTTCGCCGAACCGACTCCGGCCACAAGACGACGCTAGCCGATGGCGTCTTCGAGCTACGCCAAGAGGTCACGCCATGACGCAATTACTATGCTCACTCGAACGAGTGAAAATGAATCTGCCCAAAGCCTCGATTGAAGACGATCGCATTATTGCCGCATTGCTGGCAGCTGTCAGCCAGGCCATTCGCGATTGGTGCCGCCGATCATTTACTCTACAATCACACGATGAATGGTATGACGGAGTTCAAGACGAGCGGCTTATTCTTCGTCATAGTCCTGTCCTTGCAATTGATTTCGTTCGTCATTCGCCACAAGTGGTATTGGAAGTGATTAATACTGATGCTGCCAATCAACAAGCACGAGCAGCGATTCATAAGAATGGCATCGAATTGATTCGCGTGACTAATGGAATTCTTCATCACGACAATTCGATTACTTTTGAAGCCAATCCAACAGTGCAATCGATTTCCAATGCAATTGGAACGCTTTCTGGTGGATGGTCAGCGAGAGTGATCGGCGAATATGGCAACTGGCCGGCAATCGAGTTGCACAGTTCGACATTCGCTTCGGAGCAAATCTATTCTCAGGGACCATTTGATTGTCGGCAACGCTACGGTGGCTTTTCGATGCATGTCGGCGAATTGACGGGCTATCGCTGGGATGCGCGCGGCTGGTTGTGGCGCGAGGCCGGCTGGGTCGGCGGTTCGGGGCACTGGCGCGTTCGCTACAGTGCTGGTTACGTTCAGATCCCCGAATCGGTCGTCGAAGCCTGTGCCCAGTGGACGAGCATGCTGTTCGAGCAGACTCGTCGTGATCCAGCTCTGGCCGCACTGGCGGTGTCGGGGGCGGTCAGTCAATCGTGGCTTCAGCCAGGGGCGCTGTCGCCGCCTTCCGCCGTCGCCGCCTTATTGGCTCCTTATCGGAGGTATGTGATCGGATGACACTGCCCGTGATTCCAAACACTACCTGCGACTTGTATCGGGATCCGGCGTTTCCCCCACCGAATCCGCCCGATCTCAGCGGGGTGCGCCTGGTTCTGATCGGCGACTATGGACAGTATCTCGAACGGGGCGAACCGGGTTCGAGCTGGAAGTTCACTCATGTGGCCCTGGTGGAACTCGATCTGGATATTCGCGATCGCTATCATCTGGGAAATGCCCTACCCACCAAGTACGACACGCTGTGGGTGCCGGATCAGAACGGCACTGCTTATCGAGTAGTGTTCGTCGAGCGAGTCGGTCGTGGTACCGCTCTGGATCACAAGCGTGTCTATTTGCTGCGTGCCGCGCCTCCTTGGCCCGTGGATACCTTTGTATGATTGCGAACACCACCTGTGACATCTACCGGGCAGGCTCCGCGCCGCCGTCGCCTCCGGACGTAGCCTCTGTACCGATCCAGCTCGTTGCCAACTTCGCCAAGTTTCGCATGAGCATCGGGCAGGGCCTGGCCCGAGAGTTTCGCTTCACCCATCTGGCATTCGTGCCGGCGGGAACCGACGTTCGCGACGGCTTCGACAGCGGCACGTCCGATCCGTTGCTAGCCGACATGCTCTACGTTCCGGATCAGAGCGGCACGGCGTTCGTCGTTCGTTTCGTGCAACGCCTTGGGGATGGCACACGAAAACTCTATCTCGATCGGACGATGCCGACCTGGCCCAGTAGTGAATTATAAGTCTTTGGAGATCTTATGAGTGATCTGATCCGAAACCGGATCGTTCGGCACGTTCGCGTTCGTGCGGGCGATCTGGTGCCCCATGAATTGAATCCGCGTCGTCATCCAGTGGCGCAGCGAAACGCTCTGCGAGCCATCTATCAGGAGGTCGGCTTTGCTCGTAGTCTGCTCGCCTACGAGTTGCCAGATGGTCGACTCAAACTCCTCGACGGTCATTTGCGACAAGATCTTGATCCGAACATGCTCGTCGAAGTCGAGGTGTTGGACGTTAACGAGGAGGAGGCACGCAAGCTGCTGTTGTCGCTCGATCCGCTGGCGGTGCTGGCGGAACACGATCTGGAGAAACTCGACACCCTTCGGCAGTTGACCCAGAGCGACTCCGACGAATTGACGAATCTCTGGCGGGCCATTGCCGAGTCCGAAGCGCGCGTCGAGGAGACAATCGAATCAGCGACGCACACGCCGAAGCTACCCGAGTCCACGCCGGAACAGTTTTTCGTTCTCGTGGAATGTCCCGATGAAGCGACGCAGTGCGCCTTGCTGGAGCGGTTCCAGGCGGAAGGGTTAACGTGTCGCGCCTTGTTGAGTTGAAGCAATCATGCAGATAGTTGTTGAAACAACGGTTCATCGTTCGCCGCGCGTCCAGCAGCTTCGTGGCCTGTTCGATTTGCCTAGCGAACGAACGAGTCGGCTGGAATGGTCGGTCGAACTGCCGCTCGACGAGCGACCGTGGAACCTCGGCTTGATAACCGGACCTTCAGGATGCGGAAAATCGACAATTGCCCAGCATCTCTGGCCTGAAGCTCTGGCGCGTTGCGGCCAGTTAGCCTGGCCAACGGATCGAGCTGTAGTCGATGCTTTTCCAGCAAGTCTGTCGATCAAGGAGATCGCCGAACTGCTGTCGGCGGTGGGGTTCAGTTCGCCGCCAGCCTGGTTGCGGCCGTTCGCCGTCCTCTCGACGGGGCAGCGGTTCCGGGTCGAGCTGGCTCGCTTGTTGGCCGAGGCGTTGGTCGCGCCGGATCGCTGGATCGTACTCGACGAGTACACGTCAGTGGTGGATCGGACGGTGGCTCAGGTGGGCAGTGCCGCTGTCGCCCGGGCGGTGCGTCGCAAAGGGCTGCGTTTCGTGGCGGTGACCTGCCATGACGACGTGCTGGACTGGTTGCAGCCAGACTGGGTTTATCGACCTGCCGAGGGGGAATTTATCTGGAGGCGGCTTCAGCGACGTCCGCCAATCGTCCTCGAAGTGCGACGCTGCAGCGCGCGGCAGTGGCGGTTATTCGCACCGCATCACTATTTGAGTCATTCGCTGGCCGGCGGCGCGGTGTGCTTCCTGGCCAGCTGGCGCGAGCGACCGGTGGCGTTTTCAGCCTGGCTGCCGTTTGTCGGCGCGGGACGGCCAACGCGGCGAGAACATCGCACCGTGACCTTGCCAGATTTCCAGGGCGTCGGCATCGGCCAAGCTCTCTCGGGACTCATTGCCAGTCTGTGGCGCGGCCTAGGCTATCGGGCCGTCTCGACGACAACGCATCCAGGGCTGATTGCGGCTCGGCAGCGCTCGCCATACTGGGTCATGCGTCGGGCACCGTCGTTGGCAGCAGGTCGCGAATCCCGGTTGCCGTCCTTAACCCATGCGACGACCCGCCTGACTGCCGGCTTCGAGTACACCGGTCCCGCTCTGCCGCGCCGTCTGGCCCGTCTGCTGCTGCAGGGTTCCGCGTGTCGCTGAGTCCTCTCGATCATGATTCGACTGACGGAAGCCCTGGAGCGCAACATCTTGGCGTACATTCGGGCGGGTGGTTTTCCCCACGTCGCTGCCGAGGCAGCGGGAGTACCCAGCGAGGTCTTTCACGAGTGGATGAACCGACCGACGCGGCGGTTTCGGCGCTTTCGTCGAGCGGTTCGCCAGGCCCAAGCGCAGGCACGCTTGCGCGTCGAAATCGCCGTCATGGAAGCCAAACCGCTGGACTGGCTCAAGAGCGGTCCGGGCAAGCCCCAGGTCAATCCTCCTGGCTGGACGGCGGCGGCGCGTAGTCCCGCGGAAGTCGGAACAAGCTCACTGCTGCTCGATCCACGAATGCAGCGACTGTTGTCCCTGCTGCTCGACGTGATTGGCGAACAACCACCCCTCCGCGAGCAACTGCAACAACTGTTGGTTGATTTCGGCGAATGATGATGTACAATTGTTTAGATACGCTGAGGGTGGTATGTGTGAACATTGCGAGGTTCAGGCGGAGCTGGATGAGTTGGGGCTGTGCCCACGCTGTCGTTCGATGGAGACGATCCGCGAACTGTACGAACGACGCCGGGACTGGTCGCCGGAATGGGAGGCGCATCTGCGGCGGCTGGCCCAACGAGCCAAGGCACGCTTGCCATTATTCGAGCAACCCCGAAAGGAGCGAGACGGATGAAAGTCACGCAACAACTCAGGCAAACCATGCGGCAAGTCCGACGTTTGCCCGACCGTTGTCCGCACTGTGGCGGGGCACGGATGGTTCGCCTGGCCCTTCGCCGCCCGTTGGTCTGGTGTCGTTGTCCAGTCCGCCGCGCTGTGGCCCTGGGAGCGTAGAGAGAAAGATTAAGCCGTTCGGGCCATCAGTTCTTCGTCGCCGGTCAGCAGATGCAAGACGTGGATCAGGTCGCCCTCGACGACGTGCTGAGCGGCCTCGGCGACGAGGGGTTTCTTCGGCTCGAAAGCGATAGATCGACCCGCTGCTTGCAACAGGCAGACGTCGTTCTCGCCGTCGCCGATGGCTACGATTTGCTGCGACGTCAGTTGCAGCTGCTCCAGGAGATGATACATGGCATTGAGCTTACAGCTGGCATGCAGTGGGCAGCCGTTGGGATGCTCCATGGCCGGGCACAGAGAGATTTCTCCGCTGGCGAAGCCGCGGCGGAAGTGCATCACGTGCGAGATGGTGAAATCAGCGAAGACCCGTCGACGCACGGTCTCGGCGGCGATGCGGTAACTGTCGGTGATGATGCCCACTCGATAGCCCGCTTTGCGCAGCCCGATCACGGTTTCGATGGCTCCAGGCATCAGATGGAGATTGCGCGCCGTTAGCTCGAACGCTTCGCGGGATACGCCGGCGAACAGCTGAGCGATGGCTCGGGTGCGTTCAATGGCGTCCATCGTCGGATGGTCCAGGAGTTGATGCAACTCGTCGAGCTTGTTGACGCGCTGGGCCAGTCGCACGATGAAGCGGTCGCGGATCAGCACGCCGTCCATGTCGAACAGGGCAAGCTTGTCGGTTTTGCGCGTCTTGCGAAGAATGGCAGGTAGTTCGCCCTGCATTCGCCGTTCTGTCTCCTGCACCTCGCGCACTTGATCGATGTGCAGCCGACCATACAAAGCGGCTCGGTCGAGAATGACACGGCTGACTTGCAAAGCCATGTCGCCGAGCGTCTCCAGCGGTTGGCTCTCGTGTTCGATGTAGCCGACGTCCACCTCGACAATGCGAGCGCCGTTGATGGCACTGTCGATGAGCAGGGCAATATCTACGCCATAATCGGTCTCAAATGCCAGGTTTCGCAAGAACAGGCGACGAGCCGCGATGATCCCGCCCAGGGGCTGCTCGAAGTGGGCCAACTCGGGAAAGAAGGTGGCCACCAAGGGCTTGGCTGTCAGAGTGGTGACGCGACCAGCACGGCGTGTGAACCGGGCTTTGACGAAATCGGCTCGCCCCTCATGGATCGGCTCAACCAGCCGGCGGATCAGATCGTGTTCCATCGTGGACAGATCGCCGTCAAGGAAGACGAGGATCTCGCCGCGCGCCGCCCAAACGCCATCTTCCATAGAGGCTCCCTTGCCCAGCAGGGTGCTGGTCAGGACGCGGGCACCAGCGGCACGGGCCAGCTCGACGGTGTTGTCGATCGAGCCATCATCAATGACGATGACCTCGGCGACTCCGGGCGTCTCGTAGGCGAAGGCCACCACGGAAGCGATCGTGGCGGATTCGTTCAGTGCAGGAATGATGACAGAAATCATTCGCCGGTCTCCCATAAAGAAATGGTGCGAAGGTACGGCCGGCAACCTTGCCTAAAGAACTGAATCGGCAGCGACAGCGTGAGGGCTTTCGCACTGTAGGCGGAAGAAGGCGTTTCTGTCAACAGCGAGTCGGCGACTCCTCAATTGTTCATGGCGGGTTGACCAGATCCTGACCAGCGTGGGCAAAAAATGACCGAAGTTTAGCCCCACCTCGGCAAAAAGTTGGCCAGTGCTATTGGGGAGCCTCTTGGGAGGATTTTAAGCGTAGCAGGACATCCGCACCGCCGCGGACAGACTGACCGACCTTGACGGCAATCGAGGCCACCTGAGAAAGAGGAACTAACACGTCCGTCCGCGAGCCAAACTTGATCATCCCAAAACGTTCCCCCGCGGCCAGCTGTTCTCCCGGACGGACCCAGCAGACGATGCGGCGAGCGATGGCTCCAGCGATCTGTTTGACGCGAAGCGGCACCCCGAGCTGGTCGTCGCGGAAGTCGATCCACAATTGCTCATTACGAACGGCGCAACCCGTGGCGCGGGCGTCGAGGAATTCGCCGGGATAGTAGGCTAAGCGCGTCACCGTGGCCCGGCGCGGGGTGCGGTTGACGTGGACGTTGAACACCGAAAGAAAGATGCTGACGCGGAAGACTCGCCCTAGCCCTGGTTCGTCGACCTCCTCCAAGTGCGTAACGACACCGTCCGCCGGACTGACCAGAGCCTCAGCAGCGGTCGGCACGACACGATCTGGGTCACGAAAAAACGAGAGAATAAAGATCCAAAATATTGCAATAACCCCTGCAGGCACTCCCCAGGCCGGATGTACCCCCCAGGCCAGGGCGATCAGAGCAGCAAGGGTCGGCAGCAGCACGACGGTAGCGAGCAATAGCTCGGCCAGTCCCGCGCGGGCCAGTCCCAGCCGGTCGCGCCAGGCAAACGGGTCGTCGTTGGCTTCAAAGCGATAGCCGCAGACATTGCGAACCAGTTTGAGATCGCGTGAGTCGATAATGTCATGTGAACAGTCAGGACAGGCTCCACGGCGCAGCGACAACATCCGCTGGACATAGCCGGGGAAGAAGCGGCGGAGCAGGGCACGTCGGCAGTGGCCCCAGGTCTGTTCCAGGCCGAAACAGAAGCCGCCTCCTGGTTGGATGCTGGTGATAGGCGCTTCGCGGGTTGGCGTGATAGTCGTGGTCGTACTCATGCCCACCAGCATACGAGTACGACCGCCAACGGGCTACGGTTGCGGGGGACGAGGTAGGTCCGACGAGCTGGGCGGACCATTGCTGCGCATGCTGCGGAACTTCTCCAGCACCTGGGAACGGACAATGCGACGAATGCCCGAGGCAGTGCTGGCCGGTGGCGTGGGACCGATGAACGACGACGGCTTAGCAGAGGGAGCGGGTTCCGGCTCGCTCGGCGGTGGAGCGGCAGCATAATTGGGAGCGGCTGCCGACACTGGTTCGGGAAAGTGAAACGAGTCGAAGACTTCGGCGAACTCACTGTCTTTGGTGATTTGCGAGGTGCCGAAGTAGTCGATCTGGCTATAGGGGACGAAAAAGATGCGACCTTGCTCTTGACTACCGGACAGTCGTCCCTTGACGATCACTAGTTCCTTCTCGATACGGAGAAAGCCCGAAATGGCGATCTCGGTGCCGCTGACCGTGACCAGCATGTACTTGCTTTGCTGCTCCGTCGGGATGTGACGCAGCAGTGCTTCCCACCCGCCGTTGTGCATATTGTTAACTCCCTTTTTCAGGCCCCAGCGTAGGCCTTCTTGGAATAGCTTAGCTCAAAAAATCGATCGAGACCAAGCAGGGAGAACGATTCACTATAGGGACACTAATCACTCGGCGAAGAGCCAGCGCAGCAGCACGTCGGCCTGGCGATACTCGGGGATGACGATGTCGGCTCCGGCACGGACTAGGCGGTCGCGCTTCCAGGCGTTGACTCCCTGTCGGGCGACCTCGTCGGAAGCGACGGCGACGGCGATGCCGCCCACCTTGCGCACCTCCTCGATCTCGACGAAGCCATCACCGAAGCCGAGCAACTCTTCACCCTGGAGCCGCTCCTCATGAAGGATGCGTTCGATGATCATTTGCTTGGAGAAGTTCTTGTAGTCGTCCAGCGCGCCGTAGATGTGTTCGCCGAAGTACGACGCCAGGCCCAATAGTTCAGCCTCACGACGGACGTACTTCAGATCGGTGCCGCTGGCCAGATAGAGGCGAACGCCTCGTCGTTGCAGGGCGTCCAACAGAGCGTGACTGCCGGGCACCGTCCAGTCTGCCGGCGTCGCTGTGCCGGTCTCCAGGGCCTTCAGTCGGCCCTCGATCCGCTGCATCAATCGCTCATGGTAGCGATGCTTGTACTCCAACGGTTGCAGCGGAGTGCCGCCGCGCCGCCGCACCTCGTCGGCCAGCTGGATCATCTGGTAGATCGTCTGTCGTCCGTTGAGACGCATGACAAATTCCTCGACGGCAGCGGCGAGCTGATCCTCGGTCTCGGTGGTGTTGGTCTGACGCAAGACCTCGACCATCATGGGGATCATCACCTGCGGCCAACCTTCGCGAATCAACGACAGGGTGCCGTCGAAGTCGAACAGGACGGAGCGAATTCGCCCTCGGGGCAGGTCGGGCCGCAGGATTTCTATTTCGTTCGTCAGAAACATCGCTTCTCCAAGCTGTCACTCTCGATGCAATGCCTACCAACGGAGCAGTTGCGATCCGGTTCGTCGGCTTCTCTGTCCGAGTCGGATCGCGACGCGGTAAACACTGAGTATAGTTGTCATGGTACGACCGACATGCGGTTTGTCGTGAGGGGGGCATGAGTCTAGTCGATTACCTCGACGAGCAACGGATAGCGTTCCAGATGATTCTGCATCCGCCGGCGTACACGGCCCAACGGCGAGCGAAGGTGCTGCGGATGAGCGGTCGGCACGTCGCGAGGGCCGTGCTACTGACCGGGCCGGAGGGCTTCTTCTTAGCCGTACTACCGGCGACACATCGGATCGATCTGGTCCGGCTCTCGCGCTACTGGGGCGGCCCCGTGCGGCTGGCCCGCAAGGACGAGGCGGCCCACGTCTTTGGCGATTGCGAATGGGGCGTCGTGTCACCGTTTGGCAATCGCTATGGGCTGCCCACACTGATCGACTCCAGCCTATGCTCGGAGGCCTGGATCGTCCTCGAAGGGGTGAGCCATCATGAGGCGGTCCTTTTGCGATGTGGCGACTTTGAACGGCTGTCCGGTTCGTTTCGCGTTCCGTTCGCCAGCCCGGCTCATGGATAACGTCAGGTGTCCGGGGTCTCTTCTTCCAGGAGTCGCCGTTTGAGAGCGGCTCGCACCTCTGGAGACAGGGCAGCGAGCAACTCCTCGGCGGATAGCTTTTTCACTAGCTCCACGCGATCTCGTTCGGGCAGCCGGCTGAGTAACTCCACGCGATTGTTTTCGGGGAGTGAAGAGAGATAATCGGCGATTCGAGACAGCGGCAGTTCCGAGATCAGTTCAAATCGTTTTTCGGATGCCAAGGACGAGGCTCATCCATCGGCCACTCCGAGTGAAACTCACGGATGGCTGAGGAAGTATCATACCTGATGTCGGCAGAGACAACAAAGTGAGTAGACAAGGAACTTAGACTGGTATCATAACTGATGCCCAGCCAAGTTCGGAGGCCCAGCCATGCCGTTTAATCGTCGTACTTTTCTGGCCGCCTCGGCGGCAATGTTCGGCCTGTCGAATTCTTCACGGTCGTCTGAGAGTCCGTTTCTGCAGGGGAATTACGCTCCGGTGCGGGAGGAAATCACTGCCGACCAGCTCGAAGTGATCGGCAAACTGCCCGGCGAACTCGACGGGATGTTCGTTCGCAACGGTCCCAACCCGCAGTTTCCACCCAAGGGAGCGTACCACTGGTTCGACGGCGACGGCATGCTGCACGGCGTACGCATCCGCGACGGCAAGGCCAGCTATCGCAACCGCTACGTTCGTACTGCCGGCTGGTTGGAAGAACAGAAGGCCGGCAAGGCGCTGTACACTGGCTTAGCCGAAATGCCCGATCTCAAAAGGTTGGCTTTGGGGCAGGACACTCACAAGAACGCTGCCAACACTGCGCTAGCCTGGCACAATGGCCAGTTGCTCGCTCTATGGGAAGGCGGTCCGCCCTATGCCATTCGCGTGCCCTCGCTGGAGACGGTCGGCAAATTCACCTTCGACGGCAAGCTCAAGCACGCTTGCACTGCTCATCCCAAGATCGACCCGGCGACCGGCGAGTTTCTCTTCTTCGGCTATCAACCGGTCAAGCCCTACGTCCGCTACAGCGTGGCCAACGCCGAGGGCGTCCTCGTTCGCACCACGCCGATTGAGATTCCCCGACCCGTGATGATGCACGACTTCGCCATCACGGCGAGGCATTCGATTTTCCTCGATCTGCCCGTCGCCTTCGACTTCACGGGACTGCTGCGCGGCGAAGGCCCGTTGTCTTTCCAGCCGAAGCTAGGTGCCCGGCTGGGTGTCTTGCCGCGCCACGGCGGCGAACCGCGCTGGTTCGAGATCGAGCCGTGCTACGTCTTCCACGTCCTGAACGCCTACGATGATGGCGACGAGGTCGTGCTGTATGCCTGTCGCATGAAGCAGTTCCCCAAGGAGATCACGCCGCCAGAGAAACTCTCCGAACAGGACATCAAAGCGATCGGCTCGATGCTGCATCGCTGGCGCTTGAATCTGAAGGCCGGCACCGTGAAAGAGGACGCCCTGGACGATCTGCCCGCCGACTTCCCCCGCGTCAACGAAACCTTGACCGGACGCAAGACCCGCTATGGCTATCTGACGACGCTACGCTGGGACGCTCTGGTGAAGTACGATCTGGAGACTGGCAAACGCGAACGCCACGAACTGGGCAAGGGACGCTATGCCGGCGAGGCGGTCTTCGTTCCACGCGGCAAGGACGAGGACGACGGCTGGTTGGTGACCTACGTCTTCGACGAAGCGACGAACAAGAGCGAGATGCTCGTCGTGGATGCTCGCGACTTCACTGCCAAGCCGATCGCGCGTGTGCTGCTGCCGGCGCGCGTGCCGTTCGGCTTCCACGGCATCTGGCTGCCAGGCAAGGTGCTGGGGTAGGACGGGCGAGTTACGCGCGAGCTGGATTTTAGGATGCGGGAACAAACGGATTCCTCGCTCAGCCAGTTCAGCTCGCGCAATCGATTCCAGGCTTTGCGAGCGTGGGCTTCAGGAAATGGCTTCCGTTTGCGTTTGTTCCGTCCATACAGGAATTCAAGAGCTATGGAAGCTTCCCTGGTCGCCAGAGGGTATTGCTGAGCCGCCAGGGCCGCAGGGCACATCAATCGTGCCTCGCTTGTCTTGAATTCGCGGGTTGGCCAGATCGTAATAAGCGATTTGTCGGGATCGCAAAGCACTAAGGCAAAGTAATCCTCCCTGGGTAAGAATCTCCTTCAGATTCCGCCAGTGAGTAAGGTGATAGATCGGCGTGGGAATGGGCGGTGGCACGGGAAGAGCCTCTTCGTTTCATAGCACATTGAATGTATACCTTGGTCCGCTCAGGGCAGCAGCTGGGCGATGGCGAGAGAGCCGACGGTCTGGCCGTTGAGAACGACGGGGACAAGGTCGGCGGAGCCGAGGGTTTGCACCGAGACGTAGTCACTGCCCTGAGGTTGACTGTAGACCTCGACCAGTCGATCGACGAGATTAACGATCCAGTAAGCAGGAATACCAGCCTCAGCGTAGAGAACTTTCTTGAGGGTGCGATCGTAGGCTAACGTGGTGTCGGCGACCTCGACGACCAAGGCCACGTCCGAGGCGTCGGGATGGCGTTGGCAATAATCGCGGCGTTCGCCTCGCGTCACACAGTCATCAGGCTCGGGGACGCTGTCGCTCAGCAGTAGCAGTGCTTGCGTTCGAACGTGCCAGCCTGGGGGCAACAAGCCGCGTAGGGCGTCATGGACCAGATCCACCGCGATGGCGTGAGGAGGTTGTGGCGTCATCTTGGCTACCAGTAAACCGCGAAGCAGTTCAACGCGCTCGGCTTCGGTCAGGATGTGCCGCTCGACCATTGCCTGATACTGGGCGACGCTGAGGCGATACAGCGAGGGCAGCGCGGCGACGGGAGCCGGAGTCGGCGCGACGGAAACAGCAGACGACATGGCCGATCTCCTTAGTTCTTTTTTGCGGACCAACGAGTGAATCTTGGTGCGAACTTTTCGGAGGAGGACGTCTCCGCTCAGTATATCTGCTGTCGAGCAGAGAAAACAACGACTCGACGAGGCTCAAATCCAACCCTGCTGGCGGTACCAGTCGGCGGTGTGTCGCAAACCTTCGCGGAGATCGAACTGAAACTCGAAGCCGAGTTCCTGTTTGGCTCGGTCGTTGCGGCAGATCCACGAGCCGGCGAACGCTTCGCGCATCTTGTCCGAGGTGAGCAACCGCGGTTCGCCGGTCACTGCGACGACCCAGTCGATGAAGTGGCCCCAGAGGGTGCAAAAGGTACGCGACAAGCCGACCGTGTGAACTTGGTTGCGACCGACAAGTTGACCAGCGAGGTGACCCAACTCGCTGAGCGAGGGTTGCTCGTCGATGGCGGCAAAGTAGATGCCTTGGTTAGTATCTTGCTTGAGCCGCGCGCCCTGTTCGACAACGAGTAACATCAGAGAAACAAGATCGTAAACATGGATGATAGACAGTCGCACGTCGGCGGAGCCGGGCACCCCGTTGAGGCCCAGCTTCGCCGCGTGGAATAGCCGTAACAGGTTGGTGTCGCCAGGACCGAACGTCGAGGCAGCGCGGATGATGGTCACGGGCACACGATCAGCGACCTCGGCCAAAGCGTGTTCGCCGGCCAGCTTACTGTGGCCATAACGCGACACTGGGACAGGGGGATCGTCCTCGGAACGCGGTTGACCGTTGAGCGCGGGGCCTGCTGCTGCCAGCGACGACAGATAGATCACCAGCGGCGGTCGCGATCGGGTCGCGCAAGCCTGGGCCAGGTGCCGCGTTCCCCAGGCATTGACACGGCGATACTCCAGCGGGTGGCGAACCAAGGTTGCGCCGGCCAGATGATAGACCACGTCAACGTCAACCAGCGCTTTAGTCAGCGTCTGGGGCTGCGTAACATCGCCCAGCACGGTTTCGACGTTGTTGTTGCCGCCCCATCGCCGTACCAGGCAACGCACCTGATCGCCCCGCGCTTGCAGAGTACGAACGAGTATCCGACCGATGAACCCGGTACTACCCGTGACTAAAACCTTTGCCGGCATCACTGCCCCTGCACTACTAGGGCGATCGTTCACAAAGAGTCTAGCAACCTGCTCCGTTAGGTGTCATGCTACCTGGGTTGCTCTTGTCGCGACGACAGCATCGGGATACGATCGCGTGACGGCGGGAGAAAGGCAAGATGGGAAAGCAGGGATGTTTAGCCGCCACGATTCTGCGACAGGGAGAAAGTCTCATGATTGTTGCTAGCCGATTCGTCTTCCGGCTCGTTGGCGTCGGCACACTCGGTGCAATCCTTGTTCTCTGGTGTGCGGTCACGCCGCCCGTCGCCGCTATTTCCGAGCCGGAGTCAAACGACAACGAGGCTAGCGAACTTGCGCCCCCTGTGGCGGCGGCAGCCACGGCGGCGACGACCTCAGCCAACGTGACCGTCGATCTGGAGAGCAAACCGTTGCCTCGGATTCCCGCTGGCACCGAGATCGGCAAGACCGCTCCCAAGGGGTGGTCGAACTTCCTGATGATCGCCGTGCCTACCTTGACCGAGGAAGATCTAGCCGACGCTCCCAAGATCGCCTCGCACTATGCGCAGATGTTCAAGTTCACTCTGCTGGCTCAGACGGAACGCACCAAGACGGGCTATCAGCTCAAGAGCGTGGCTCGGGGCTTCGCGATGAACGTGCGTGGTAAGGAGTTGATCGTCGAGTCGAAGCGGACGTTCGGCGGCAAGGTAGGGGTCTTCGGCGATCGCATCCTGGCCGAGAACGAGAAACACATTGAGGCCGACGTCCGCCAGGTGGCCCGCACACCGACCCTGTTGTTGTTCGACGCTCAAGCCGTGATGCGGCAGGGCAATGACCACGTTCGCATGGTGCTGCGGCATGCGGTGTTAGTCGATCCACAAAGTGGCAAAACATATCTGTTCATCTGGCTGCTGTCCAAGAGTCGGGACGACTACGCCATTGCTGAGCGCGAGTTGCAGTTTATTCCCGAGGGCACACGCGAGGCGCGCTATCTGAGTGTCAAGCGCGACAAGATCGTGCTGGGGATTCCCACTCCCGAGGCATTTGCCTTGGTTCGCACGCCACAGGGCAAACCGATTCCGTGGGCCAAGGTACCCGGCCTGGAGAAGTTGGCCGTGGTCAAAAAGTTCACCAAGGAGCAGGTGCTGGATCTGGAGAAACAGCTGCTGGCCCTGGGTCGGTCGGTGCTACAGTGAGGGCGGAGTAATGTTTCCGATCGTGTTGTGTCTGGCGCTGAGTGCCGAGGTTCCCCAGCCGACGATTCTCGACGATCTTGTTCAGGTCGGCCTGGACATTCCCGGGCTGGGCAAGCACAAGCTGCCTGCTCCGACCCTGACCAGTGACCTGCCCGACGAGAAGATCAAATCGATCGTCAACAGCTTCGTCCGCGAGCGGCGCGGCTTTCTCGACAAGGCGCACAACGCGCCGTTCCGCATCGATCGCACTCGTGATCTGACCGGCAAGTACGGCAAGCTTTGTGCCCGTGAGTTCAACCTGTGGTTCGCTGCTCACGGCAAAATCAAGGATCTCGACGATCACAACATGCTCAATGCCTTACTGGGGATGAAGACCGGCCCCAAATCGAAGGAGACGCGTGACCTGGAGTACCTCGACGAGGACGCCCTGAAGAAGCGTGGCATCGTTCAGGAGAAGATCGCCAATGGGGACGAGCGCTACGGACTGCTCGACGTGGATCTGGTCGAGAAGGTGAAGCTCAGCGGCGTGATTCGCTCGCGGAAGCAGTGGATTGGCAAGGCGTTGGCCATCACGATGTTCCTCGATCCGCGCTTTGCCGACGACGCCGAGCATCCCAACCGCTGGCGGAAGGTGATCGACGCCAACACCCTGGGTGAGCCGCAACCGTATGCCGGCTTCGGCGGCTATGTGCAGGCGATGCCGATTCCGGGCATGACCGACGTGATCTTCATCGAGATGCACTTTGTCTTCGCCGAACCTTATGAGTGGTTCCAGGGTCGCAACCAGATCGGTGCGAAACTGCCGGCTGCGTCGCAGTCGAACATCAGCAACCTTCGGCTGAAGCTGGCCGGCAAGACGCGGAAGTAAGCGTCAGGCCGATTCGCCCTCGGTCGGCTCTTCCTGCTCCGGCGGCAGCTCGTCGGGAGGCAGCAGTACCGCGCCAACCTCGTACCAGCCATCGCCGCAACCCTGCACCCGCACGATGCGAGCCGGGATCGACATTTCCGGCGTCTGCGGCGTTGGTGGAAGGATTAGCATGACCTGGGAAGATGGCAGCTGGCCGGGCAAATAAAACCCGATGCCGTTAAGCGAGATGTCCTTGCCCTGACACTCGATCGGTGGGCCGAGTTGCTGGTTGTCGAGGATCGAGCAGAGCTTCAGCGGATAATGCCAGGGCAAGCGCTCCTGACAGCGACCGTTCTGCCCGACTTGCAAATGGGTGCGCAGACTCTCGACAAGGAGCGGACCGACGACTTTGAGCAACTCGTGGGTCTGATCGCGGGAGCAGTCGCGCGGAATCAGATCCATACGCACCTCGGTGCGTACCTGGATGCCGGAATGGCCACTCGGATTCGCCGCTCCCATGCCAATCTGGATGTCCAGACCAGGCTGTTTGCCTGTCCAACGTTGCCACAGACTGCGTGGCATCGGCATCTGAAAGGCGAACTCGTGGGCATCGGAACGGCGAAGGGTCGCGTTCCATTGTTGGCGAAACGTCTCGATCCGTTGGCGAATCAGGTCGACGGTCAGATTGGTGCCGAACCGCGCGCGCATCAGTTCGCCCGACTCGTCGGTTGGCTTTGCCCGGGGCAGTTGCGGCATGTTTCGCGTGGGTAACGGTTTGATCCGTTTCGTCAACGCCCCCACAGGTAGCATGACTTTGGCGTCATCACCGACCTGCTCCAGAGCTGTGATCAGGTCGACCGCACTGGCCCAGCGTTGGGCAGGGTCGGCGTGCAAGGCTCGAGCGATCAGCGGACGATCCGTCTCGGGGAGTCGATCCAGCGACAACCCCTCGGCTCGCTGCGCCGGCAGCGTCCCAGTCAGTAGTTCGTGATAGATCAGAGCCAGACTGTACTGATCGGCAGCAGGACCGAGGCGATTGCTGGCCAGTTCCGGCGCGGAATAGCGACCATTGAGGGCAGTGAGCGACTGTCCGACCGGTAGCCAGACCAGTTGAGCGATGCCGAAGTCGGCTAGCAACAGGCGGTCGTGATCTAGCAGCAGACAGCGGGGGTTCAGGCCCAGATGCTGCAAGCCGTACTTCTGGTTGAGGTAAAACAGTCCCTCGGCGGCGGCGCGCAGCCAGTCGAGCAATTTGTCGCGGGGGATGCCCGGCTGGCCCTCATTTTGGTAGGCTTGCAACACGTCGCGGAGCGTCTGTTCGCCAGGCGGCGAGGACAGGACTAGCCGACCCGGACTGTGTTGCAGAATCTCGATCGGAGCCAGCACCGGATGCCGCAACATGCCCAGTCGTTCCACGCCCGCATCGCCGGGGTTGGGACCACCGAACAGCACCTTAATCGTCCGGGGCGAACCGTTGCTGTCCTGCCCCTTCCACACTTCGGAAAGAGGGGTGCGGCTGATCAGTTCCAAACCGTGCAGGATGCCGTTTCCAGTTGGCTTGGCACAGCGGGTCTGCACCGTCTTGACCGAAGGCAGGCGGCGTGTTTCCTGGCGCGGTGACTCGATTGGTTCCGTCCGCGAGACAAACTCCGTGGAGGTGGTCACGACTTCCGAACGGCCCGCCGCCAACGCACTGAGGAAGTCCGAGCACGAGGGGAAGCGTTCTTCCGGATTCTTGGCCAACGCACGGGCGACGATGGCTCGATCGCACTCCGGCAGCGGCTGCAAGTTTGGCTCGCTCAGTGTGTGGGCCATCAGCAACTGTCGGGCGTTCTTGCCGACGAACGGCAGTGTACCGGTCAACAACTCCTGATAGACGATGGCCAGGCTGTACTGATCCGAGTGCCGACTGATCGAGCCTTGGAAGACTTCCGGCGAGGCGTACAGGGGGGTGATGGCAGCCAGTTCGATTTTGCCCAGCCCCGAGAGACTGGAGACCAGGCCGAAGTCGCCGACCTTGACATGATTGGAAACCAGAAAGAGATTGCGTGGCTTGATGTCCAAATGCTGCAGGCTGTGCCGGGTGTTCATCACATCCAGCACTTCGGCAGCCTCACGGAGATAGGCCAACAGGGCCTCGCGCGGGATGCCCGGCAGGCCGGCCTTTTGACACGACTGCAACAGCTCAGCCAGGCTGTTGTCCGCCAGTTCCATGACGATGACCAGCTCTCCGCCGACACTCTCGACGCGCTCCATCGTCAGCATGAACGGATGACGGATGGCTTTGACACGCTCGACAGCGCGGAGTTCCTCCTCCGCGGGCGCGTTGTCATCGAGCAGGTGCGTACCGCCATGCACGAATTTGATCGCCTTGAGCAGCCCGCCTGGCGCTTCGCACTTCCAGACCTCGCCAAAGCCGCCTTGGCCCAGGGGGTGAATCAGACGATACCCTGGGATCGGCTCGGTGTCGGCACGATGAAGATATTGCAGGTCTTCCATGTGTGGGGCATCTCGACCGCCAGTTGGTGCGCCATTGCACCTGTTGTATCGTAGGTTACTTTTTGCCGCCGGTCCAACATTTCAGACGGCAACAGAATTCCTGGGCGGCAGCTTAGGAGGCGTTGCTCTGGGCAGTGTAGACCTCAGCCAAGGCGTTCCACAGGCGGAGTTGCTCGGCGTCGGCGTTGCTCCAGGCAACCAGGACGATGGCCTCGGCCTCGCGGCGGACGGTGACCATCGCGCCTTGATGCGCTACTCGGAGTTCGCGCCACTGGTCAGGCGGCACCTCGTCGGGCAGGGCCAGCTCGCCGTCGATCAAGCGCATCTGTACGGGAAATCCGATTTTGGCCAGTTCGTCCGCCACCTTTGACCAGGACGGACCACCGTTCGTCACCGCTACTCGTTTTTCCATCCCCATCGACGAACTCCTCTTTCTCCAGGTAACATCAACTTCGTTATCAATTTTTGCACAGCGAGGCGAACGTGTTGCTTCTCTGCCTGCTCCGCGTCGGTCTCGAACCGGAGGTCAAGGCGGTCAGCTGGCAGAGGTCGGCGACGTGAGGCGGCAGGGGTGAATTGCCTAGCCCAAGCAGGTCGAAAAGGTCGTTCCACGAGATCGATAGAAGAGATAACAGTTAATGTTTATCTGAAAACTACTAAAAACAGAAGGTGGGCTGCTTCCCAAGCGTGCTAGTACCAAGGCGAGCCATCCTCTACAGATGCTGAATCTCCAGATCGCCCCATTTGGCGTTCAGATACTCGACCACTAAGCGGCGGTGGCAGTAGTGCGGTTTGTCTTCGCTACAGAGTAGGCAAGCCTCGTCCAGAGCCTCACGAGGGATGGTTTGCTCGATTTGGCGACTGGCCATCAGATCGAGAAAGTGTTTTTCGTACTCCGCCCAGTCGCCTCGCTGTTTTTTGTAGGCGTCTAGCAATTCTTGCGTCGGCGCGAGTTCAGGGTGATGCGCGTAGTCGATGCCGCAGATGGCTCGCAGAAAGTAACGCAGGTCGTCTTTCTTGGCGAAGCCGGCGAGTTGAGAGACATTATTCAGGCGGACATCGACGATCTTCTGCACGCCTGCTTGTTGCAGACGCCCGAAGAACGACTCCGCCGAGGTTTTGGTAAAGCCGATCGTGAAGACTTTCATCGTTCCAACCTTTTTCCCGAATAGTGCCGAGCTTTGATGTCTCGCAGGATAGAAGCGACTTGGAAGCGGCAACGACGAAACTCCGTGCTGTTCCGAGAAGACTCATGGTTCTTTAATTGCCAACGTGGTAAATTATAGAGGGTTAGTCTGTTTAATCAGAAAGAGGTACCACCCATGTTGCTGCGATCCCACCGTACACTCGCTTCCCATTCGGCGCTTCGGGCAAGCCGCACCGGCTTCACTCTGCTCGAAGTGCTCGTCGTCGTGGCCATCATCGTCATGCTGGCTGGCGTCGGCGGCTACTATCTGTTGCAGCGCTACGAGGATGCCAAGGTCAGCCGGGCCAAGATCGACGCCGTTGCCCTGTCCAGTCAGGCGGAAACCTTCAAATTGAACAACGGCGAATATCCCACCTCGATCGAGATGCTGGCTCAACCTCAACCCAACGGCATGTCGCCGTTGGTCGGTCCCGACAAGATCTTCGATCCCTGGGGCAAGCCGTACATCATCGATCCCAATGGACCGCGCAACAACGGCCTCAAGGCCGACGTCTACACCACGACTCCACGCGGTCAGGAAATCGGCAACTTCTGACGAGGTACTCTTCTAGTGGGTGGAAGAGAGCATCTCACAAGAGCCGCGGAACCGGAGCCGTCTCTCCGGGGTTGTATCTGAGCTGTCTATATTAAACTGAGCTGAGCGGGAGGCGTAAGTCTCCCGTACTCACCTTCTTCTCTCTGAGATTTTCCGCGTATGAATTCCCGAGGCCGCCGACGCGGATTTAGCCTGCTGGAGTTGCTGCTCGTCTGTGCAGTGCTCGTGCTGTTGGCGTTGATCGTGGTTCCGTCGATGCGCGGCATGTATCCATATTTCAAACAGCAAGGGGCAATTGATTCGGTGCGTGCGGCCTGGGCGTTGGCTCGGGCCAGAGCCATTGAGGAAGGCCGACCCTATCGCTTCTCCATCGAGCCTAACGGCGGCCATTTTCGCGTTGCTCCGGATCAGCCGGATTATTGGAGTGGCAGTCCGCCGGTCAATGATCCAGAGGGGCCGGGCCTGGTTCTGGAAAAGTCGCTGCCGTCTGGCGTTCGATTTACTCTCAATGGCGGTCCCGTCTCGCCGGCCACGCTCGACGATCCCCCGATCGGTGGTCCGCTCGAAGAGCCGCGCACCAGGATTCCTCTAGATGCGTACACCACGGCGGCAGTCTTTTTGCCAACCGGCGATGCTCGCGAAGATGTTCGCCTTGTCTTTCAGGTTAAGGGAACACAACCCGCCGCGCTCCGCTTGCGCGGTCTAACTGGTACGGTCACGGTCGAAAAGCTGAGCTTTTGAGGAGGGAATGACCCATGCGTTTACGGCGAACTCAACGAGCTGGTCTCTCCTTGCTGGAGGTGCTGGTATCGTTGGCGGTGTTTCTCTTCTCGATGGTCAGTCTCGGCTTTTTGCTGAACGTCTCGGGCAATATGGCCCTGGCTGCGTACCAGAAGAGCCAAGCGGCCAGTTTAGCTCAAACGGTGCTGGCTCAGGTAGCCGCCGGTGCCATTCCCCTGGAAAACCAGAACGAGGTGCCGTTCGAGGACGCCGACGACGAGGGGTACACTTGGTCGATGGCAGTGGAGCCGGCTGGCTCGGAGATTCTGTTTAACGTGACCGTGACAGTGTCGCGGAATCAACCCAACGGCGAACCGATTGAGGTGTCGCTGTCGCAGATGATTCTGGAACCGTCGATGGTCGGCACGCTGTACGACACCCCAGCGACGATCAGCGAGGCGGAAGAAGCGTTTGGCATCGCGACCGAACCTCCGGCAGACGGCGGCACGTCTCCGGGTCAGGGAGGCGGCTCGGGTTCGGGCCAGAATAACACGACTCCGCCGATTGGTGGCATGGGCAAAGATGGCGGCAAAGGCGGCCCAGGAGGCGGTGGGGGCGGTGGCGGCCCCGGCGGCAGGGGCGGTATGGGTAAAGGCGGCGGCCCCGGTGGTAAGGGCGGGATGGGACCAGGCGGACGCGGTGGTCAAGGCGGACGTGGCGGCATGGGCGGGATGGGACCAGGCGGACGTGGCGGCATGGGCGGTGGCCCGGCGCGTGGCGGGATGGGACCGGGCGGACGTGGTGGCATGGGTGGCGGCGGCTTTGGTGGTGGGGCTGGCGGACGCGGCGGCATCGGTGGTGGCGGTAGTGGCGGTGCTGGGGGGCCGGCTCGTGGCGGCATAGCTGGCGGTGGCGCTGGGATCGGCCCACCTCGCGCTGGCATGGGCGGCGCGGGCAGCGGCGGCGGGATAGTCGGTGGAGGAACCGGCGGAGCCGGCGGCGGCGCGGGTGGCGGACGTGGCACGGTGATTGGCGGCGCGACTTCCGGTGCGGCCTCGAATGGTGGCGGCGGCAAATCCAACGACGATCAATCACCCTAGGAGTTACGCAGTGGAGAGTCTATGGGGTTGAGTTCCCCTCATCCCCAACCCTTCTCCCCAGCGGGGAGA
>CALDUY010000039.1 GCA_937923405.1 uncultured Gemmataceae bacterium
AGACACGCTGATCGAACTCATCGGTCGCGCGGACAAAATGTCCAAGAGTCGCAAGAACGTGGTCAATCCCGATCGTGTCGTGCAACAGTACGGAGCGGACAGTCTGCGGCTGTACGAAATGTTCATGGGGCCGCTGGAGGCGACCAAGCCGTGGAACATGCGTGGCGTCGATGGCGTGTATCGCTTCCTGGCTCGGGTCTGGCGGTTGTTGATCGACGACCGGGCTGAGGAGACTCGCCTCAACGAGACAGTTAAGGACGTCGAACCAGAACCGGCCACATTGCGCATGCTGCATCGCACCATCCAAAAAGTAACCGAAGATTTGGACGGCATGCGCTTCAACACGGCCATCAGTGCCATGATGGAGTTGACCAACCATCTGACCCCGTTGTCGGTGCGTCCGCGCAGTGTGGTGCAAACGCTCGTGCTACTGCTGTCGCCGTTCGCGCCACACATTGCTGAGGAACTCTGGGCTGCTTTGGGACACAGTAAGACGTTGGCCTACGAGCCTTGGCCGAGCTACGATCCGGCTTTGCTCGTCGAGGCCGAGATCGAGGTACCCGTGCAGATCAACGGCAAACTTCGCCTGCGACTGATGCTGCCCTCGGGGCTGGATGCTAAACAACTGGAGAGGGCCGCCCTGGCTCGCAGTGAGGTGCAGTCGCTGTTACAGGGCAAAACCGTGCGCAAGGTTATTGTTCCGCCGCGCGGCGGACTAGTGAACATCGTGGTCGGCTGAAGAATCCTCTTGCCGTCCTCGTGGGGGTTTGAGATACATCACAGGGACCAGACTCCGAGTCGGAAGGAACGAGCGATGGACAGCGTACTGGGATTTATCCTTGGCGGCGGACGTGGCCATGGTCTGCACCCGCTCACCCGGTATCGAAGCACTCCTGCCGTCACTGTCGCCGGCAAGTACCGTCTCATCGACATCCCCGTCAGCAACTGCATCAACAGCGGCATTCGTCGCCTCTATGTGCTGACGCAGTTTCTCTCGGTGAGCCTACATCGCCACATTGCCAATACCTACAAATTCGCTCCGTTTAGTGGTGGATTCGTCGAGGTGTTGGCTGCTCAACAGACCAACGAAACCTCCGACTGGTATCGTGGAACCGCCGACGCCTTACGGCAGAATCTTCGCTACATACAAACCGACTCGGCTCGCGACGTGTTGATCCTTTCCAGCGATGGTCTCTATCGCATGAATTACGGGGAGATGCTGCGAACCCATCGGGACAGCAATGCCGACGTGACCTTCGGCGTGGTTCCTGTCCGACGTTCCGAGGCATCGGGGTTGGGCATTCTCAAACTCGACGAGAATAACCGCTTACTCGAACTGGTGGAGAAGCCGAAAACCCCGGAGCAACTCGACGCCGTGCGGGCCTCGCCAAGCTGGCTAGAGCAACGCGGACTGGCCGATTCGGGCAAGGAATACCTTGCCAACATGGGAGTCTACCTGTGTCGTCGTGAGACCCTGTTGAAACTGCTTCAGGATCAGCCCGAAGCGGTTGATCTGGTCACGCAACACTTCGCTCGCATTGTTCGCAGTCATCATCTGCAAGGGCATCTGTTCGATGGCTACTTTCAAGATCTGGGAAGTTCTATTCGCGCCTACTTCGAGGCCAATCTCGCCCTAGCGGGAGATCATCCGCCCTTCAACTTTCATAGTCCCGAGGGCGTGATCTACACCCACATGCGGAACCTACCCGCGGCCCGAGTCCTCGCCTCGAAAATGGAACATGGCTTGGTCAGCGAAGGTTGCGTGATCGGCGAAGGTGTGCAGATCGAACGAGCCTGCATCGGCCAACGGCTACGCATCGGTCGGGACGTGGTGCTACGCGACGTCGTTCTTTGTGGAGCCGATCGCATTGAAACCGAGGAGGAAAAACGCCTCAATCGCGAGTTGGGGCAACCCAACATCGGAATCGGCGATGGTTCCGTCATCACCCGTGCCATTCTGGACAAGGATTGCCGCATCGGTCGCCAGGTGCGCATCCAAGGCGATCCACAACGCCAGGACACCGAAACCGCCCACTACGTCATTCGTGATGGCATCGTCGTTATCTCGCGCGGAGCCATCATTCCGGATGGGACGGTGATCTGAACGCGATCTCGACCATCTGCTGTTGGCCGCGTTCGATCCGCACACGCTGTACTTGTTCGAGGGGTGCGGCAAAGCGCACCTGCTGAATCCGAAAACTATCGGCGTTGCGCTCGGTACGTTGAACCTGCCAGTTGGGATGCCAGACGACCAAATCGTACTCCCCTTGGGGCACTTCGCTCAGGTGGAATTCCCCTTTGCTGTTGGTCACCGAGTAGTACGGATGATGATCGACGAAGAGATAGTCGCGCATCCAGAATAGCCCTGCGCCGCTGAGCAGTTCGACCACACCAGGCTTGCTGAATCGCATGCGGCGCGGCTGTTCCGGATCGGGCAGCATCAGCGACTCGAAATGTACGCCACGAACTTGAACCGCGTGATAGACCCCCTGTCGAGAGACGATCTCCACCTCGTCTCCCGCGCGAACGAAACGACAGCTGCGGTCAAAGGCAAAATTGCGCAGTTCGACACGCACCGCGGCATGATTCCACGGACGGCTTTGAGCGGGATCGACGCCGCGCAAAAAGACCACGGCGGAACTGAGCATTCCTTCCGAGTTGATCACTGGAGCGTTCGGATTGGGCCATTCGCGGACCGGCAGATTGGGTTGATCGGTTAACGGATTCTCGATCGAACGAAAAACTGGCACAACGGGACGTTGCCCTTGCCAGCGAACACGGCCATACAGGCTGCCTGTCTGGGCCATGTCAAAGCGCGTCGCCAACTCGACTGAAGGAGGGATCTCCATCTCGGCAGAGGAGGGCGTGGTCGACGGCTCGTCACACCCGACGGCCCAGATTAACAGGAATAACCCGGTCCAGGAATTCCGCACGAGGGCACCTCACAATCGTCGGCGTCAATGGACGGCAACTGATGTACCCCAAATCGCTGCAGCGGAGCAAGACGATCCTGAGAGGTTCATCGATTGTTCCACGAGTTCCACGAGGCGGAGAGAAAAATATTCGGAATTTGCTCTTGACCGATACGAGCCGGACGACTATATGCCTGCCCCGATTCACCCTTGGGCCATAGTACGTCATGTCGCGGCCGACCCCGAACCCGACGTTTGTCGTCGTGGTGGAGAGGCACGGGTAGGCCGAGGGGGGGGTGTGGTCGGGACGGTGTAAACCGTTCCTGGGGGAGGACGGCCGCGTGTTCATGTCGGATGCGATTCGCTGTCGAACTGCCTGGCCAGGCTTCATCGGCCTGCGGAACCGATCGGGGGGATTCGATCGGAGGCCGCCTTTCAGGGCAGGCAAGGATGACCGAGCAAAGGAGGCAACGGTGTCCAGGGCAAAGGGAAGAACAGGGGTCTGGCGCGCCGCGGCGCTGCTGGCGGGGGCCCTTTTACAGCTCTCGTCCGGGCAAGCGTTCGCCCAACGGCCGGGGATCACTTCGGCCCCGGTTGGTGCGAGGCCCAGCTATGAGGCGCGTTCCGAGCAGAAGACGCAAGCCGTCTCCATGCTCGCTCAGGCGCGTACTCACTACGCACAGGGGAACTTCGATACCGCTGAGCAGCTCGCTATGGAAGCGGCCAAGTTGAAAGTCTCCTGGAGCGTCAATGAAGATTCACCGACCAAGTTGCTCGGAGAAATCCGCAACGCTCGCAATGAACCGAAGATGTTGTTGCTCGCTGCTCGCGCCGCTCTGGGTCGCAAGGAATACCAGCGGGCCGAACGCTTCGCCAAACTCGCGGATCGCCATGCTGGCATGATGTCGTTCCCCCCCTGGGGCGACACCCCCAGCAAAGTGTTGAGCGATATTCGTTCGGCTCAATCCAGCGGTGTGGTCAGCAGTTCGGCTGCTACGGCAACGAAGAGTTCGGCTCCTTGGAGCAAAAAGCCCGAGGAAAGCAAGAACGCCGTCGTGCAGACGGGGTATTCATCTAAGCCGACTACGCCGACCACCACGTCGACCGCGACTTCGCCAGCCGTCGCCCCCAACAAGACCATAACCAAAGCTCCATCTACGCCGGTTCCCGCCCAGGCCAAGGCCGGCGATGAGACCGATGAAGCTCGTCAGGTGTTGAAGCAAGCCCGAGAGGCGCTGGCCCGCAAAGACTACGAGCGTGCTCATGCTCTCGTGGCCGTCTCTCGGCAGATGAAACACAACCTGGGTTGGTGGGATGATCACCCGGACAAAGTCGAAAGTGACATTCGTCGGGCCGAGATGGGAGGACGCCCGGCTCTGCCCACGGCGAACAATAGCCGTCCTGGAGCGCCGGCCCATGCCACTGTCCAGAACAAGACCACGACCCCGGTGACGCCAACTCAGCCGACTTCCATTCCGCGAACCAAGAACGAAGCTCGCCATCAACTCGCTGTTGGTCGCAAGCTCCTGGAAGAGGGTAAGCTCGACGAGGCCGCTCAGACCGCGCAGCGGATCAAGGCTCAGTCGAATATCAGCTGGGGGCTGTTCGAAGATTCTCCGGATCGTTTGGCGATCGACGTGGAGAAGGCTCGCACCGTTCGCGATCGTCAGGAAGCCGCCCGGCTGCTCGCCGAGGGACGCAAACTGTATGAACAGGGGCAATACGAAGAGGCCACCAAGTTGGCCTACCGGGCCCAGAAACTACATGGGAGTTACTCGATCTGGGATCTCGGCGATCGTCCTGCCAAGCTGTTGAGCGACATTCAGACCGCGCAGGCCAAGTCGCGCCGTACCGCATTGCCACCTTCCGCGGTGGTGAAGAACACCTCCAGCGAAACGGGGGCTACATCGGCTCCGGTTGTGCAGACGGCCAACAACACGCCGGCTTCGTCAAGCGTCGTGCCTTCGCCGGATCGCCTGAAGGCTCAACAACTCGTCGCCGAGGCTCAGCGTCTGTTGATGGAAAACAAATTGCTGGAAGCACGGCAGAAAACGCTGGAAGCCCAGAAGCTGAATGTCCGCTTCGGACCAGACGAGAACAGCCCGGAGTTCGTCTATCAGCAGCTCGCCACGCAGGCTCGACAGAAGATCGCCGCTTTGTCCAGCAGCGCCCAAGAGGCGGTCGCCCAAGGCAAAGCAGACGTGGCCAAGGCGCGCCTGGAAGAGGCTCGTCAGTTGGCTGCCAGTTTCGGCCAGGATACCCGACCGATCGAGGCCCAGTTAGTCGCGGTAGGCGGGATGAAATCGCCCGGCACAGGGGCCACCTTTCCTGCGGCTCCCACAAGCGTCGCACAGGGAACCTCTCCCGGTGTCCACCTGGGCACCGGCCCAGCGTTGCCCGAGGTGAACTCGTCCACGTCCCCCGCTGGGACGGCTGCCGCCCAACCGACCCCGCAAGGCCTGCGATTGCTCGAAGATGCTCGGGTGGAGCTGCGTAAAGGGGAAACCGCCAATGCTCGCCGACTCGCCGAGGCTGCCTTGACGGGTAAGCACAACGTCCAGAACGACGCGATGGCTCTGCTGCGAACCATCGATGCCGAGGAGGCTAACCAGAAGCAACTCGCTGCCAATCGGGCTTTCGACGCTGCTTTGGCGGCCTACCGTCGTCGGGAGTACCAACGAGCCAGCGCCATGATCGCTGCCCTGGATACGCGATTGCTCGACGCCGAACGCCAGGGCCGTTTGCGTGAGATCGCCATGACGCCGGAGATGTCCCCGGTGGCACGGCAGACGGAGAAATCGCCGACCGGTTCGACGACGCAGGGTTCGATCCGAACTGTTGGCGATGTGGTCCCGGCTGGTGGCACGAGTCCTTCAACTTTGCCGTCCGACGGTTTTGGTCCGGGTCGTGCCGTCGTCTCGGACGCCGCGGATGGCGGACTGCTGGATCGGCACAAGCAGATGCAGCGGGTGTTGTTCGAGAAGTTGCGTCAGGACGGCTTGGAAGCCCAGCGGGAGGCCGCCGAGAAGTTCCGCGCCGGTCAGACCGATCAGGCGTTGGAGATTCTCCAGGACTACCTGGCCCGCGTGCAGGATGAAAAGCTCGAAACCAGCCAGTTGTCGCTGTTGAAACGTCCCATCGAGTCGCGGCTCAGCCATTACCGCCTGCTCAAGGCTCAGAAGGACATGGCCGCTGGTGCAGTCGCTAGCCGACAGGCGAACGCGGACAAGATCCGTGATCGCTACAAGGCCGAGGAGATGAAGCAGAAGAACATCGAGAAGCTGATGAAAGAGTTCAACCGCGAGTTCGCTGCCGCTCACTATCTGGAGGCGGAAAACCTCGCTATGCGAGCGTTGGAACTCGACCCGGACAACGGCGTGGCCAGCGCCGCGGTCTACATGGCTCGTCGTCAGCGCGATGTCGCCAGTTACCAAAAGATCAAAGAAGGGCGCGAACGCTATAACCTGGCAGCTCTGAATGACGCCGAGAAGGAACCGGGCTACCGGGCCATCGAGAATGGCGTCGACTATGACGAGGAGGTCTGGAATCGGGCCAAGAAGCGCAAGGCCGTAGATCCGATCCAGATCGGCAAACCCAGTGAAAAGGAGAAGCTGATCGAAAAGCAGCTGTCCACGCCGATCAGCGTCAGCTTCGACAGTCAGCCGCTCCGCGTAGTGCTGGACGAACTGCAGAACATGCATGGCGTGAACATCGTCCCCGACATGCCGGCTCTGCAGGAAGCAGGAGTCAGTCTAGAGAGCCAAATCTCGATCAAACTCGATCGCATTTCACTGCGATCGGCGTTGAACCTGATCTTGCACCAAGTGCGGTTGACGCACACCATCCGTGATGAAGTGCTGATGATCACCACCGAGGAGAATGCCAAAGGCAAGGTCAAGCCGGTCAGCTATAACGTGGCCGACTTGGTCATTCCGGTGGAAAACTTCGGCGACATCCGCAACGGCTCGGTGATTCCGAACGCTCCGGGTACGGCCTCGCAACAGGTTGCCATGGGTCCAGGAGCGATGCCCTATACTGGTCCTTTTGCGATGGCTAATGGTCAGAACGTCGGCACGCCTTCGGGCGGGTCGATGCTCAACGGCGGCGGTGGCGGCCCGACCTCATCGAGCAACGGCGTCAACGTGGCCAAGCGGGTTAGTACCACCACCGAGGACCAGCTGATCAAGCTGATCACCAGCACGATCCAGCCGCGGTCCTGGAGCGAGATGGGCGGCCCTGGCACGATCGAGTACTTCCCGATGACCATGTCGCTGGTCATCAATCAGACGCCGGACATTCAGGAACAGATCCAGGATCTGCTCTCGTCGCTGCGTCGCTTGCAGGATCAGGAAGTGTCGGTCGAGGTTCGCTTCATCAGCGTCTCGGAAGACTTCTTCGAGCGAGTCGGCGTGAACTTCAACATGAACGTTCTGACGAACAACGCTCGCTACGAGCCAGCCTTGCAGACCAGTGCGTTCACCTTTGACAGCTCGCAGTTCATCAACGCCTTCCGTCCGGGCCGCTTCCTGGCGGGCATGACGCCGGCTGGTACCCTGACTCCGACGCTGGATATTCCGATCAACCAGAACTCCTTCTTGCAGACCGTACCAACCTTTGGTAGCTACGCTCCAGGCGGGCTGACGATGGGTCTGGCGTTCCTCAGCGATATCCAGGTGTTCCTGTTCCTGGAAGCCGCCCAGGGCAATCAGCGAGCCAACATCATGCAGGCTCCCAAGCTGACCCTGTTCAACGGCCAGACCTCCACTCTTAACGTCAACGACTTCCAGTCGTTCGTCAGTGGAGTGTTCATCACCCAGGTTCAGGGTACCGGTCAGTTCGCCATTGTTCCGCAGACGATCCAGTTCCCACTCGGTGTCTTCCTGACGATTCAGGCAGTCATCTCGGCGGATCGACGGTTCGTGCGACTGACGCTGGCTCCGTTCCTGACCAACTTGGCTCCCGGCCCCATCAACACCTTCCCGATCGTCGTGCCGATCTTCACGTCGATCGAAGGCAATCAGGCCGGACAACCGGTGTTGCTCACTCAGCTTGTGCAGCAACCGATCATCACCTCCGTCTCAGTGCAAACCACCGTGGCGGTGCCGGACGGCGGCACGGTTCTGATGGGCGGTCTGAAGCGACTGTCCGAGGCGCGGTCCGAGTTTGGCCCACCGATCCTCAGCAAGGTTCCCTACGTGAACCGCCTGTTCAAGAACGTCGGCTACGGACGGGAGACCGACAGCCTGCTGATCATGGTCACGCCGCGTATCATCGTCCAGGCCGAGGAAGAGGAACGGCAGACCGGCTTCAGCAGTGCCGAAGCAGGTGGAGCTGCCGGCTCCTAATCGAGTAATCACGCTCGCTCAGTAATCCCGGGCGTGGGAGATGGACGCAAGTCCGACTCCCACGCCTGGGCTGTTTTCTTCTCAGCTTGGTACATTGCCAGTGCCTCGCTGACCCCTGACAATCGAACTGTAGGATCGCCTCACTCTCGGACACAGGATCGGCTGTTATGTGGGAAGCACGGTTACTGCTCGCGATGTTGATAACACTGCTTTATCTCAGCGTTGCTCCGGTCATTGCCTCGGAAGAGGTGACAAAAGCGGCTCGCCAGTTTCTCCAGGATCACGAGAAGCGTATCAAACCGCTGGAGGTGGCCAACAACGAGGCCTGGTGGGTGGCCAATACCATCGGCAGCAAAGAGGCCTACGAGAACAAAGTCAAGGCACAGAACAAACTCGACGCCGCTCTCTCCGATCGAAAAGTATTCGCCACTCTCAAGTCGCTTAAGGACAAGCGAAGTGAGATCGACGACCGAATCTTGGCTCGCACAATCGATATTTTATATCTACAATATCTGGAGAAGCAGGTAGATCCTGAGCTACTTCGGAAAATGGTCGATAAGGCCAACGCCGTCGAGGAGGTGTTCAACACGTTTCGCGCCAAAGTGGGTGATCGCGAACTAACCGACAATGAGGTTCGCCAACGACTGCGCACGTCGGACGACTCGAAACTGCTACAGAGCGTCTGGGAGGCAAGCAAGGCCGTCGGCTCCGCAGTGGAAAAAGATCTAAAAGAACTCGTTCAACTCCGCAATGAGGCGGCAGTCTCGCTGGGCTTCAAAAACTACCATGCCCTGATGCTCTATCTCAACGAGCAGGATGGCCCCCAGCTGCTGCAACTATTCGACGAACTCGACGAACTGACGCGCGAACCCTTTGCCAAGGCCAAGGCCGACCTTGACGCTCGACTGGCCAAGCGGTTGCGACTTGACGTCACTGCTCTGCGTCCCTGGCATTATCACGACCCATTCTTTCAAGATACTCCCAAGGTGTTCGATGCCGACCTCGACGCCCCGTTTAAGAAACTCGACATTCTCGCCCTGTGTCGCAAGTTCTACTCGGGGATTGATTTGCCGATCCATCAGGTCATCGCCCGCAGCGACCTCTACGAACGCAAAGGCAAGAGTCCGCACGCCTTCTGCACCGACATCGACCGGGCCGGCGACGTGCGCGTGCTGGCCAACATCGACCAGAACCACTACTGGGCGGCGACGATGTTGCACGAACTAGGCCATGCCGTCTACTCGACCAACACGAATAACATCCCTGATACATTGCCTTATCCATTGCGAACCGACGCACACATCCTGGCCACGGAAGGCGTCGCTATGATGTTTGAGCGGCTGGCGAGCCGAGCCGACTTTCTCGAAAAGATGGGAGCTAAACTAGACGATCCCAAGGCGTTCGATCGGGACGCGGCCACGGCATTGCGCTATCGGTTGCTGATTTTCTCGCGCTGGTGCCAGGTGATGCTTCGCTTCGAGAAGGGCATGTACGAGAATCCGTCGCAAGATCTCAACAAGCTCTGGTGGGATTTGGTCGAAAAGTACCAGATGCTGAAGCGGCCCGAGGGACGCAACGCTCCAGACTATGCCAGCAAAATCCACATTGTCGTAGCCCCGGTGTATTATCACAACTACATGATGGGCGAACTGTTCGCCTCGCAGGTGCATCATGCCATCGCTCGCGAAGTGTACAAGGGAGCAGACCCCGCCACGGTGAACTACCTCGACAACAAAGCTGTCGGTGCCTTCATGCGGAAACGGGTCTTCGCTCCGGGACGGTCGCTCGACTGGGACGGTTTGACCCGCCATGCCACCGGCGAGCCGCTCAACGCCAAAGCCTTTGCCGCCGATTTCCGAAGCAGGTGAACCGGTTAAGGGCTGGCCGGAAGTACGGTTACGATGCTGGAGCGACGACCTACCGTCGTGCCGCTCGTCTGGCTATAATCGCCGGATCACGAGGGAGGAATCGTCGATGGAACGCATCCGCATTGGCGCGGTCAATTACCTGAATACCAAGCCGCTTATCTGCGATCTGGACAAACTCGCGCCGGAAGCGGACTTGATTCTCGATCTGCCCAGCCGGCTGGCCGACCGTCTCGCCGAGGGCCAACTCGACGTCGCCTTGATTCCAGTTATCGAATACTTTCGCGCGGGAAGCTACTCGATCGTGCCGGACATCAGCATTGCGACGCGTGGCCCCGTGTTGAGCGTGACGCTGTTTAGCCGGGTTCCCTGGTCGGAGATCCGCTCGGTGGCCCTGGATGCCGGTTCGCGAACCAGTGCAGCGTTGACCCAAGTGCTGTTGCGCAAACGACATGGAGTGACGCCACACCTGAGACCTTTGGCGATGGACAGCGCCGCGGACGAGGTCGACGCCGACGCGGTGTTGCTGATTGGCGATCGAGCCATGCGGGCCTGTCTGCCAGGGTTTCCCCATGCGTTTGATCTGGGGCAAGAATGGTACGACTGGACAGGGTTGCCGTTCGTCTATGCCGTCTGGGCGGTGCGAGAGGGAGTCGAGTTGGGACGCGTCGCCTGGGCGCTGGCCGAGGCCAAGCGGCGCGGCCTGGCTCGGGCCGGTCTCATCGCTCACCGCGAAGCCCCGGCGTTGGGGTTGGACGCCGGCTTCTGCCGACGCTATCTGAGCAACATTCTGCACTTTGACCTGGGACCGCGCGAGCAAGCCGGACTACATCACTACTACATGCTCGCCTGTGAGCTGGGACTGGCCCCCGGCGGAGTCACTCTTCGTTTCGCCGAGGAAGTCCTGGCGACGGCTAACTGAGGCACGACGATGAACAGCAATCTACGACGAATACTGGATAAAGCAGTGGCAGGGGAACGACTTGACTTCGACGAGGGCGTAGCTCTGTTTGACTGTCGCGATCTGCACGCCCTGGGACGCGCCGCCGATGCGGTCTGTCGGCGACTGCATCCGGAGCCGTACCGTACCTTCAACATTGATCGCAACATCAACTACACCAACGTCTGTGCCGCGGTCTGCGATTTCTGCGCCTTTTACCGCAAATCGAATGACGCCGATGCCTACGTTCTACCACGTGAGACGCTCTATCAAAAAATCGAGGAGACGATTGCTCTGGGCGGGGATCAGATCCTGCTGCAAGGCGGCAATCATCCCTCGCTGAAACTGGAGTGGTACGAAGAATTGCTTCGCGATCTGCGAACGCGGTATCCCAGCGTGAACCTACACGCCTTCAGCGCCAGCGAAATCTGGCACTTCCACAAGCTCAATAAACTGCCGCTTCGCACGGTGTTGGAACGACTAAAGGCAGCGGGATTGGGCAGCCTGCCCGGCGGCGGCGCGGAGATCCTCAGCGATCGGGTTCGCAGTGCCATCACCGTCAACAAGGTGATGACGCAGGAGTGGCTCGAAGTTCATCGCGCTTGGCATCAACTCGGCGGACGCTCGACCAGCACCATGATGTTCGGCCACGTCGAAACACCGACCGAACGCCTGGAGCATCTGGACCACATTCGTCGGCTGCAAGACGAAACAGGCGGCTTCACGGCGTTCATCTGCTGGACCTTCCAGCCGGAACATACGGCGATGGCGGACGTGCCGCCGGCTGGCTCCTTCGAATATCTCCGCACCCAGGCGATCGCTCGCTTGTATCTGGACAACATCAAGAACATTCAGTCGTCGTGGGTCACGCAAGGACCGAAGATCGGTCAGATCGCGCTGTTCTTCGGGGCCAACGACATGGGCAGCCTGATGATCGAGGAAAACGTCGTCTCGTCGGCGGGAACCGTGTATCATCTCTCCTTGGAAGAGATTAAGAACGCCATCCGCGAAGCCGGCTATATCCCGCGCCAACGCAACGTGTTCTACGAGCTGATCGACGCGGTGGCAGCGTGAACGAAGGAGTCATCGCGTCATGCTCGGTCAGGCGGATTCGTCGCAACGGTCCGAGTTTGAGCAACGGCTAGGCGAGGAAGGTTCCTCCTCATAAGAGATCAGGATGACTCAGTCCGATACGCAACCTGTGATCCCTGTGCGCGAGTTCTTCGCGCTGGATGTCCGCTCACTGGCCCTCTTTCGCGTAGCGTTAGCGGTCTTCATTCTGTTGGACTGGATCGATCGTCTGCCCGATCTGCGAATTCTTTACTCCGACGAAGGCATCCTACCGCGAAACTTGATCACGGGCATACACCCGTTCTCGCTACACATGTTGCATGGCAGTGTATGGTTCCAGGCAATCCTCTTTGCCATCGCCATCGGCTTGAGCCTGCTATTGTTGCTTGGCTGGCGCACGCCGTGGATCTGCTTTTGGAACTTTCTCTTTCTGGTATCGATCCATGCGCGGAACCCGCCGATGATGCAGGGCGGCGACGTGCTGCTACGGATGCTCACCTTCTGGAGTATCTTCCTACCCCTAGGGGCGTGCTGGTCGCTGGATGCGGCGCGATCGTCAGCCAAACCGCCACGCGACGTGGTTTCGCCGGGATCGGTTGGCTATGTCTTACAACTCTGCCTGGTCTATTGGTTCGCCGCTGCCTGGAAATGGCTCGGGCCCTGGCGTGAAGAGGGCACGGCGGTTTACCTAGCCTTACACGTCGATCATTTTCCGACTCGTCTGGGGCTGATTCTTCGAGAGTATCCCGATCTTTGTTGGTTTTTGACCCACGCAACGATCTGGATCGAAACGCTGGGGCCAGTACTGCTCTTTTTGCCGTTCAACGTCGGTTTACAGCGGATGCTCTGTGTGGCCCTGTTCATCCACTTTCACGCTGGGTTGGCTCTGACGATGGAGCTGGGCCATTTTCCGTTCGTCGGCATGATTGGTTGGCTGGCACTCGTTCCCAGTGGATTCTGGAATCGCCTGGTGCCGCGACTGCGTTCTCCCGAAGTAGCCAAACTGACCTTGGTAGTCGATCCTGACCGAGCCAAAACGGCTCGTCGATTAGCCTATTTGAAGACCTTCTTACTCTTGCAAGAAATCCCCCTTCGCGAGGCTCGATCGGAAAGCGGCGAACAAGCTCGCTGCCGCAAGCAAGGCGGGTGGGCTTTACTTGATGAATCTAGCGAACTCTTTTCTCAAGAGGCAGTGCGGCGGCTGATCGCTTGCTCACCGCTGTGGCTGCCGTCGTCAGGACTACTAGTCCGAACAGTCAGCAATTGGCTCAGCCGGCCTGGTGGCAGGAAACGCCCCGAACCCGTGCCGCCAGGTTGGATGCCCCCTTCGGGATTGATGGCAAACACTTTAGCGATCTTCTTTATCGTTTACATCGTCAGCTACAACGTCTTTCACTTTGTGGGAGCGCGCGCCCAGGAATTGCCACCCGAGGAACGTGCTAAATGGTTCGTTGTGCCTGACCAGTTCGGACAACTTGGCACGGCATTGGGAATCGATCAAGCCTGGGGGCTATTCGCGCCGCAACCGGGACGGTACGTTGGCTGGTTCGTTGTCGTCGGGGAGCAAAAGAACGGTGAGCTTGTTGACGTCTACAATAACGCTCCGCTAAGTTGGGAAAAACCCAAGTTTCTCACCCTGACTTACGAGAGTGGGCACTGGCGCAAGCTGCGTATGAATCTGGCGGCTCCGGCGGCCTATCCTTACCTATTGCCTGGCTTCACCCGCTACTATTTCGATGAGTGGAATCGTCGCCATGAGGGGAACAAAAAGCTCAAATCCCTCTCGGTCTGGTGGATGCGTGAGACGACGGTACCTCCTGGCGAAACGCCGCCTCCCCCGGAAAAGATCCTCTTAGGTACTTATACCCCACCTACCCTCAAACCCAGCTTTGCCAAGGGAACGATCGTGGTGCTTGGCATTCGGCCTGATGGTACGCGAATCGATCTGATGCGTGCTGGCGCGGTGGTGCCGGAAGGAAATCCTGATTTGGGACCGACCGTACCAATCGTCAGCCCCCTTTACCTCACCGTGACTGAGCTGGCTAATTCCGACGCAGCGAAGTATGTTCTCGATGGCTTGGCTCGGTATCTGTTCGACGAATGGAACAAGACCAAGCCGGACGCGGCGATCCAGAAGCTACAGATCCTCCGCATGGAACCCCGTGAAGGGGGTCGAGTTGAGCCGGTCTTGTTGGTAGAGAGTTTGGGCAAATGAGTCCACCATCCGTCCCGTCGATTCAGGTGTCGGGATTGATGAAATCGTTCCGCGACCTACGTCGAGGCATGGTGCATGCCGTCGATGGCGTGACGTTTGACGCCCGGCCTGGAGAAATCTTTGGCTTGTTGGGGCCCAACGGGGCAGGCAAAACCACGACCATGCGCATTCTCTGCACCGTGCTGCGACCGACCGGCGGGACGGCACACGTGGCCGGGTTTGATGTCGTCACTCAGCCGGCTCTGGTGCGCCAACATATTGGCTTCATGTCAGCCAATACCGCTATTTACGATCGCATGTCGGCCTGGGAACTGGTGGACTACTTTGGCCGACTCTATGGCATGAGTGAAGAACGTCTTCGCCAACGCCAGGAAGAGGTATTCGCCAGCTTACGCATGAACGACTTTCGCGATATGTTAGGTGCAAAAATGAGTACCGGCATGCGGCAGAAAGTCTCCATCGCCCGAGCCATCATCCACGATCCGCCGGTGTTAATCTTTGACGAACCCACCTCGGGCCTGGATGTACTGGTTGCTCGGGCCGTATTGGACAACATCGAGCAGTTACGCGGCCTGGGCAAGTGCATCGTCTTCAGCACCCATATCATGCGTGAGGTAGAACGGCTGTGCGATCGAGTGGCCATCATCAGTCGCGGTAAGGTGCAAGCGTGCGGCACTTTAGGCGAACTGCGCGAGCAATACGGCCAGAACGACCTGGAGGAACTGTTTTTCAGCCTCGTTAGTTGAACCACTTCGACGAGCGCGTATCCTTTCCGCGCCCGTCTGTGGAGAGAGTGGATCACCTCAACCGGGCAACGGCGGAGGCACGTTCGCCAGTATTGAGGCCAGCTCCGGCATTGACCCAGCTGTGACCCAATTAGCTAGTCCTGGCTTCCAGACAAGCGTGTTGTGGGTCAACTTGCCTTCGCGGACCTTCGCTTCTAGCGCAGCGAGATCAAACGGCCCCGCCGGTTTGCCATCCAGGGCCATGTGAAACGACACCGCGGTCGGCAGAGCAGGGGGAACCTGCGACGCCTGCGGCTGGGCCTGAGCCGCTCCGGTCATCGCTCCCGCCATTTGCGAGCCGATCGCCACTCCGGCAGCGAGCTGCGCACCGATCCCGCCGAGTCCTCCTGGATTCGCCGCCGCCGTGCCGATCGCTTCAGCCGTTTTGTACTGCGTGTAACGATTCATGTCGCCGGTCACGCTCATCTTAGTACGCGTATCCAGGGCCTGTTCGACCTCGGGCGGAAGAGATATATTTTCGATGACAAATGTGGCGAGTTTTAGCCCCATGTTGGCGAACTCATCGTTCATCTTCAGCTGAATCTCGGCTCCCATTTTTGAATAGTTGCCGGCAAAATCGAGTACCCCAACGCCGAGTTTCCCGATCGCATCGGTGAATTGAGAGACAATCAGGCTCCGCAATTGACCGGTGATTTCATAGGTCTCGAATGAAGGATCCGTGCCAATCAGTTGCCGCAGAAACGTGGCCGGATCGGACACTTGAATCGCATAAGTACCGAAGGCGCGGACGCGGACTGGACCGAACTCCGGATCGCGGAGCATAATCGGGTTTTGCGTGCCCCACTTCTGATCGGTCCAGCGCTTGGTCGAGATGAAGTAGACCTCAGCTTTGAACGGAGACTCGAAGCCATACATCCAGCCCATCAGAGTGGAGAGAATCGGCAGGTTGCGTGTGTCTAGCCCATAGGTACCCGGCTGAAAGACATCGGCTAATTGTCCCTGATTGACGAAAACCGCGGCCTGGCCTTCTCGAACGATGAGTTTCGCCCCATACTTGATTTCGTTGTTGTACCGCGGAAATCGATAGGCGAGCATTTGATTATCTGCGGCTTCGTTCCACTCGACAATGTCGATCAACTCGCCCTTCAACTTGTCCCACAAGCCCATGAGCGGATCTCCAAATGGTGTGAAAGATCTCTGGAACTCTGAGAGGATTCACGAGTATTGTCGGAATCGACCGACAAGATTGCAACGTGTCAATGGCGAAAACCTGACATATTTGGGCCGTCAGCGACTCATTTCACAACTCGGGTCTGGGCTGAAACAGAGGGCTAGTCTTGCTCAAGAGATGGGTTAGAACAGGGGAATACCCTGCCGCGCACGGAGGTTATCTGAGATTTCCCCCCCTGAGCTGCTTATGACACTGCCTTGCCCTAAGACCGACCCCGTCCAGGAAACCGGCCCCTCGATTCTAGAGTTTCTTCGGCAAATCATTGAGAAGTTCCGTCTGACGGCTCTCGCTCCCACGCTGCGGGCTTGCGATTCGCTGGCCCGTAGCGATGTGATACTTGATCTCGCTGTTCTGGGCCAGTTCAAGAGTGGTAAATCCTCTTTGCTCAACGCCCTGTTGGGGTTCGATCTGTTCCCTGTCAGTGCCCTACCCGCAACGGCAGTCATCACCCGAGCCTCGGCAGGTCCGGAACTCCAAGTCCTCGTCCATTATCTGGATGACCGTGTCGAGTCGATCAGCCCTTCTAAGATCGATGAATACGTTACCGAGACTGGGAATCCACAAAATCACCGCCAAGTTGCCGTAGTTGATGTGGTCACACCGGCCATGAACCGTTGGCCTGGAGTTCGTATTGTGGATACTCCGGGGTTGGGCAGTATTCATCGCCACAACACCGAGACTACGCGATCCTGGATGCCGAATCTGGCCGTGGCGCTTGTTGCCGTCAGTGCCGAGCGGCCTCTTTCTGAAGAAGATTGTCAGCTGCTCACGGAGGCGCGATCTCTCGCTGGACGAGTGGTGCTTCTTCTTACCAAAGTGGATGTATTGACTGCACAGGAACGGTCGCAGATGATCGGCTTTCTCCAGCAATCCCTCCAGGAGAAATTAGGTGTAAATTATCCTATTTTGGAGTTCTCGACACGACAAAACACTGCCCACTATCTTAGTCGACTACAAGAGCAGGTGCTGCGTCCCGTCTCGGAGAACCGTGTCGCAGAGCGCGAGTTGGCTTTGAAACGCAAGCTCTTGAGCCTTGCCCGGTCCAGTCGCGATTATTTACAGTTGGCTCTGCAGTCTGCAGAACACGCTGAATCCGACCGCCAGCGCTTGTGTCAGGCCGTGTCTGTGGAGTTTCAGCAAACCAACTTGCTTCGGGATGAACTCGTCGCCGCGGAACTCCGCATGCAACAGCTTGCTCGCTCCACTTTGGAACAACAACTCAAGCCCTGTCAGGAATTAGTAACGCCTACCTTGGTCCACCGCTTGCAGCAGGCCATGCCGCAGTGGTCCGGTAGGCTGTCTCGTCAGACGCAACTCGCGGAGAACTGGTTACGCGAGCAATTGGTTCTGGAGCTGGATCCAATCTCGCGACAAGTAGGTCCGACAGCATCGGCACTAGTCGATCAGGCTGAGGATCGCTATCGACGCGTCGTCGAAGCGTTCCGCGATCGCTTGCGGCGAACGATTCATGACTCGACGGGATTGACGATTTCACCGGTAAACTGGGTACTCGATCGTCCACAACTACCAAGAGTTCCCGTGGTCGTTGGGCAGCTGTTCATGTTTAGCTGGGAAATGCTTTCCTGGATACTTCCCATGTGGTTGATCGGCGGGGTCTTTCAACGCCACGTCAAGCGACGTATCAGCTGGGAGGTGGAAAAAAATCTGTCGCGGCTGGTCTCCGACTGGACCGAAGTGGTTCGGAAGGCCGTGGCTCTGTTGCGTACTCAGGCCGAAGATTGGGTTCAGACCGAGTTAACCATGCTGAATCGTTTAGTCGATCACCCCACCTCCGACCTTGCCGAGTTACGTCAAGTGGTGCGCCAGCTGCACGAGTGTGAAACGCAGTTGTCCTGAGTGATTGGGAACGTATTCCGTCTGGAGTGCGAACCGCTAAGGGGATAAAATGTGTCATCTCGATAAAGGAGGTGAATCTGGCAGTGTCCTTCGATACTCCGCGTGATGATCTAAACGTTCAGCTAGAACGAGCCTTTCTGGTCAGTGTGGAACTACCGGATCGCCCGTTTCTGGGTGCCGACCCTCTTGAGGAACTACGTGGATTAGCTGAATCGGCCAATGCCATTATCGTCGGCGGGCTGTGTCAGCGGCGACAAGCGATCCATCCCGCCAGTTACATCGGTAAAGGAAAGCTCGAAGAACTGACTGCTGCTGTGCAGGCAACCGAGGCCGACGTTGTTATCTTTGATAATGATCTTTCTCCCGCCCAGGTGCGCAATCTCGAAAAGGCGACCAACGTCAAGGTGATCGATCGCAGCGAGTTGATCCTCGACATCTTTGCCAGCCGAGCGCGCACCCTCGAAGCTCGCCTACAGGTCGAATTGGCTCAGTTGGAATACTCCCTCCCACGCTTGCGGCAGATGTGGAGCCACTTGGGACGAGCAGCAGGCGGAATCGGCACGCGCGGGCCAGGTGAAACGCAACTCGAAGAAGACCGCCGCCTCGCCGATGCGCGCATTCGCGATCTGAAAAGTCGCCTTCAGGAAGTTCACGCTCGCAAGGAACGTGAAGTAGCCAGTCGTCGCGAGGAGTACACGGTCTCGCTAGTGGGCTACACTAACGCGGGGAAGAGTACCCTCATGAACGTGTTGACCGGTTCCGATGTATACGTCGAGAACAAACTCTTCTCCACCTTGGATACGCGCACCCGGCAATGGCACATCAAGGACTGGGGACGAGTGCTGCTCAGCGACACGGTCGGCTTCATCCGAGACCTTCCCCATCATCTCGTGGCTAGCTTTAAGGCCACTTTGGAGGAAGCTCGCCAAGCGAAATTGCTGTTGCACGTTGTCGATGCCAGTAATCCCCATGCCGAGGAGCATATTCAATCGGTGAACAAGGTCTTGAAAGAGTTGGAGTGTGCCGATAAGCCAACGCTACTGGTGCTGAATAAAACGGATCAAGTAGCAGATCCGTCTCTGGTACAAGTGCTAGAGAAACGGCATCCACGTTCGGTCTCGATCAGTGCCGCCAAACATCTTGGGTTGGATAAACTCGCCGAGGCCGTGATTGAGATGCTGTCCGCCGACTTCGTCGAAGCATTAGTCGAAACCAGCGCAGCAAATGGAAAAGTGTTGGCGTACTTGTCGGCACACGCCGAGATCCTGCGTCAGGAATATCAGGACAATCGCGTTCGAATCCGCTGTGCCCTCCCGCGACATTTGTTCCATCACATTACCGGACCCGATGTCGTGGTCCGATTCCTCGATGCCAGTGGCAAGCCTATCGAACAACCAGTCTGACAGGGAATCGACATGGGGACATTTCGCCGGGTTGAGGCAGAAAAGGCAGGGCCGGACGCACTGGGCATACTGATTCCTCCGGCCAAACGGACCTTCGTAATCTTGCGGCCACGCACGCTGCCGTGGGATGCGGTGCTTTGCCGCAGCCTGGACGATCTCCGCTTTGCCGACCTGGCCCATGATGAGGCCAGCGCCATCGCCCAGGCTCTCTTTCGTTCCTTGCGAAGCGGTGCGCGAGTCGAACTTCTCGACGAAGGGCACTTGGTCGTCCGCACAGGGGGGCACGTATTGTTGATTTGCGAACGCCTTCCGGGTAAGCCGTATGAGGCTCTGCGTCCGGCCCACGAGGCCATCGCCCCGTGGTCTGAGGTGCTTCAGCCTCAGACCGAGCAAGAAGTGTACTTTAACACTCGCTTTTTCGAGCGCTAACCAAATCATGCCCTACACGCCGATTCTCGCAACGCTGGGTTACATCCTGTCGCTGGACGGTAAGCGAGTTCTGCTAGTGCATCGGATTCGCCGTAACGACGATGCTCACTTGGGCAAGTACAACGGCTTGGGCGGAAAGCTCGAAGCCAACGAAGACATAGTAAGTGGCATGCGGCGAGAGATTCGCGAGGAGAGCGGCCTGGAGTGCGAGTCGCTGCGGCTGCGTGGCACCATCAGCTGGCCCGGCTTCGGTCCCGGCGGCGAAGACTGGTTCGGCTTCCTCTTTGTCATCGATCGCTTTCAGGGTACCCCTTGGACGGAGAACAGCGACGGGCCATTAGAGTGGATTGAGATCGATCATGTACTCGATCTGCCCCTCTGGGAGGGAGATCGCTATTTCCTACCGCTGGTGTTTCATGAGCCGCGAATCTTTCACGGCATAATGCCCTATCGCAACGGACGTCCGGTCAGTTGGTCGTATAACCTCCTATAATGAGCGCGGAAGTTCGCCCGTGACCTCCAACGAGACGCGATCATGACCGCGGCAGACGGAACAGTGCCGACGAGTATGCGCCGTGAGGGCGATTATCTCGTCATTGACTGGAGCGATGGAACGATCGCCCGGTTGAGTTGGAAGATGCTCCGCGATGCCTGCCCCTGTGCGGGCTGTCGAGAAGAACGCGACAAGCCAGCTGATCCGTTTCGGATTCTCAAACCGCAGGAATTGGTTCCGCTCGCGCCAGTGGCGATGCCCAAAGTGGGACGTTACGCCTACAAGATTGTGTGGAGCGACGGACACGACGCGGGAATCTTCACCCTGGAACATTTGCGTGAACTGTCGCGCCGGACGACCGGCGAACTAAGTTAACCGGAGAAGTTGCTACCATGCCACCACCACAAGGCCCACCGCGAATCGAACTGCCCGGCGTGGGCCACGTCCTTGCTGTTGCTAGCGGAAAAGGAGGCGTCGGCAAATCGACCGTCGCCGCCAATCTGGCTCTGGCTCTAGCAGGTCAGGGAGCGAAAGTCGGTCTGATGGATGCCGACATCTACGGACCAAGCGTGCCGATCATGATGGGCGTTCCCTGTCCCATCGATCAGAACGTCACTCCGCTGCCGCTCGAGAAATTTGGCCTGAAACTAATGTCGATCGGTTTCGTGGTGCCGCCGGAAAAGGCCGTCATCTGGCGCGGACCAATGGTCGATCGAGCCTTGCGACAGTTTCTCGATGGCTTGCAGTGGGCACCGTTGGATTACCTAGTGCTCGATCTTCCGCCGGGCACCGGGGATGCCCAGCTAACGCTGTCCCAGCATACTCGGCTAACTGGAGCAATCATCGTGACCACACCCCAGGATGTGAGCCTGGTCGACGCGCGCAAAGGAGTGGAAATGTTCCACGAGGTGCGCGTGCCCGTGCTGGGTATCGTCGAAAACATGAGTTATTTCGTCGGCGATGATGGCAAGCGCTACGAGATCTTTCGCCACGGCGGAGGCAAGAAACTAGCTACCGCCGTGGGAGTGCCGTTTTTGGGAGATCTGCCGATCGATCCGCGTGTCGCCGAGTGCGGCGATCAGGGGGAACCAATTGTACATCGCTATCCGGATTCCCCGGTTGCTCAAGCCTATTTCAAGCTCGCTTCCACTGTGGTGACAGAGTTAGCCAAGCGACCAAATGAGCAAGAATTGCCGGATGTCGTGATGTGATCGACGGACGAAGCATTGCCTTACAAACGCCTCGAATGGATGGCTCTTAACAAGGAGACTCCACCGAGGCGTTCTGTTCCACTAGTTCTTGCAGCTGCAGTTGATCTCGTTACAATCGCTACCCTGAATAAATCCCTCAAGTCTCCCGCTAGCACAGTCAGCACCACCGTCAGACCAGTTGGAGGCGAAAGAATCTCTGTCCACTCTATGGCCAACTCAGCCCGCACAAACTGAACAAAAGCCGCAGTATCTGCTATCACTTCCGTTGGACTGATCGTGGAATTTTCTCCAATCGCAGGTAAGCTCGTTGCCGAGAGCATGGATCATCTGCGAAGGCACTTCGATCGAGCAATATCCACTTCGGAGGTGGGAAATATTGATTCCTCATCAGAGTGCTTCGCACGGAATGGGGAGAGGTATCAGCCATGAGTTTGCGACGACCTTGTCGGTTGCAGGTACAACAACTCGAAGACCGCATTACTCCTGCCGTCAGCACGAAGTATCTCGGCGGACTATTAATCATTCGGTCGGACAATCTGTCCAATGAGCTTCGGATTAGTGAAGTCGGCACGTCAGGCGTGTTCTTGGTGCAGAACAAGCTCGTCGGCGCTCCGGCATTTAGCAATGTTGGAAAGTTTGCCATCAACAATCTGATCATTCAGATGGGCAATGGCAACGACACGGTCGATCTGCGAATCAATAAGGCGATTCCAGGTAACGTGTTTGTTAATCTGGGGAATGGCTCCGACTACTTCACCACGAAGTTCGGAGCGGTTTCGGTTCCTCCAACCGCTCGGATCGGTGGGAACCTGTTGGTGAATTTCGGGCTGGGTAACAAACTCGGCGTCACCGCCAAGCTCAGCGGTAAAGCCTACGACCAAGCTGCTGAATTCTACAACCTGAACATCGGCGGCAACCTGACGGTGATCGGCACTCCTGGTAGCGGCGCGGAACTGGTCGACATCAGCAACAGCCGAGTTGGCGGGATCGTTCACTCCATCAACATCTACCAGACCTCACTGGGTAGCTTAACGGATATCGGACTGGAACCAGTCAATGTCGGCGGCGTGGTGGTCAACAATGCCCAGAAGAACACCGATTCACGAACCGATACCTTCGTCGGTCAAGGCAACGATCTGTTCTTCCTCAACAACGTCACTTGTCGCGGCAATGTGACCTACATCGGCGGCCCAGGTCAGGACACCGTGGAATTGCCTGGTGATCCCGCCACCCAAACCGCCGCGATAATCCATGGCAACGTTTGGGTCAATCTGGGAGATGGGCCTGGGACATTGTCGCTAGGCACGGGAAATCCCTTCGGAGCTGCCAACGTTGGTGGTAGCGTTTACTACCAAGGCGGTTCTGGAGTCAATCGCTTCTTCATGGATACTGAAGCTGTCGTTGCTGGTGATGTTTTCCTAAGTCTCGGCGAAGGCAACAACCAGATCTTCGGCAACTCCGATGCCACGTTCCCAGTACCCGGCGGTGCGGCGTTGTTCACTCCGTTCGGCTCGGCCACGATTTTCGGCAACCTGACCATCCTGGCTGGCAATGGCAACAACTACCTGTCGACGTTCGATGGACTATTCGGCACGACATTGAGTGTTGCGGGCAACATCCTCATCCAGTTTGGTAATGGCAACAACGTCGGTGGCTCGGCCTTGGCTCCAGGAGTAATCGACTTCTTCAACACAGCGGTCACCGCGGGTGGCACGGTCACCTATCGAGCGGGAACGGGTACGAACAATCTGACCTTCACCGGTCAGTATAACAAGCTCTCGCTCCGCTTCAGCGGCGGGTCGACAGCTCTGGTGTTCAACCAGTCGCCCTCGTTCAATGGGGATCTGTTCATCGACTTTGGCACTGGTTTCGGTCCGAAGAGCATCAGCGGGACTGCCTCGTTCGCCGGACAGACTACAATCCTCAACTACTAGGATCGGTCTACGCTTGCATTCTAAATTGGATGCCCGACCAAGCCCGTATGAATCAGGTAGCGAGGATTCGAGCAAATACTACCTGACTCATCCGGGCTTCATCATTTTCAGGCATAAGATCTATTACAACCTTTTTATTCCGTGTATTCCTTATATTCTGCATAGGTTATCAAATCTTGATAAACTGATTAACCTGCACGGACTCGCTAGATAATCCAGTCAAATCCGCAAGTCTACTTGTTGAATCTTCATCTCTCCTGATTATCCTCAAAAGTCGTAATCTTTCGCACGAGGCGGAACCTGGCAACCACGAGCGCTTATCGTCGGGATGAGCGCTGCTAGCCTCGTTGCGCGCTAGGGAGTCCATCCATGAGCCTGAGACGATCGCGACGCCTACAGGTCGAAGGGTTGGAGTGTCGAATTACTCCAGCAGTGTCCGTCCGCTTCTTTGCCGGTAATTTGGTGATTCGCAGTGACAATCTCTCCAACGATCTGTCCGTGTTGGAGAATGTCGCTGGGAAGTTCACAGTGGTGAACAATACCAAAACCGTGGGAACATTTAGCAATGTCAACAATCTGTTCATCTTGATGGGGAACGGTAATGACAACGTCACCCTAAAGATTCAGACCGTACTGCCCGGCAATCTGCATGTCAACTTGGGGAATGGTTATGACAAGTTCTCGACCATTCCTAGTACGCCGGGTGCTCGCATCGGTGGCAACACCCTTATCAACAGTGGTTTGACTTCCGTTCGTCCGACCACTGTAGACCCGCTCGATCAGTACGACGAGATCGTGCGGCTTTACAATCTCCGTTTCGGCGGCAATGTAACGCTGATTGGTTCCCCAGGTTCGGGAACAGGCATCGCGGATAACGAGAATAGCAAGTTCATGGGTACCACGACCGTGATCAACTTCTCGACCGTGACCCTGGGCGATGTCGACAATGCGGCGCTTGGCACGACGATGAACAATCTCATCGTGAACAATATCCGCAAGAACACCGACAACCGCATGCAACCAGCTGGCCCTGGTAATGCGTTGTACCTATTCGGTGGTAGCGCGGTGAACGGCAACCTCACCTACTACGGTGGTAGTGGTAGTGATTCCGTCTTCCTGCCCAGTGGCCCCAGCAATGGTGCAGGGGTTAGCATTGGCGGCAACGTCGTGGCCAGTCTCGGCGACGGAATCAACACCTTGCAGCTGGGCAACGTTGATTTTGGGGCTACTGTCAGTGGCAATGTTTACTTCACCGGTGGAGTCGATGCTGACCGTTTGATCTTCGATAGCGGCTCCGTGGTGGCCGGTAATTTGTATGTGAGCCTTGGTGAAGGAAACAACCAGCTGTTCGGTGATTCGATCGGACTAGGCCAAAGTTTCGCCAAGTTCAATCCCTTTGGTGATGCCACAGTCTTTGGTGACATGACCATCATCCTGGGCAATGGGGATAACTTCATTGGCACCTATGGTCTAGATCCCAGCAGTCTGACAGTTGCTGGTAATGTCACCTTCATCGTGGGCAACGGCAACAATGTGGGGGGTGATGCCACGGGAGTGCCGGGAGCGATTGAGTTCTTCAACACCGCGGTTTCGGTGGGTGGCACCGCAACCTACCAGGCAGGTACGGGAAGCAACAGCTTCAACATCACCAATGAAACGATTCAGGCGTTGCGATTGCTGTTCAGCGGCGGTCCCACCTCGCTGGACTTCAATCAGGTTTCGGGATTGTTCCTCGGCAATCTGTTCATCAACTTTGGTACTGGATTCGGTCCGAAGTCGATCGGCGGAACAGCTGGCTTCGGTGGCAATGTGACGATCCTGAACTACTGATTTGGCGCAGTTCTTCCCTCGAGGTGAGTTCAGAGATTTTCTCTGAACTCGCCTTTGTTGATAGACAAACTCCATTTCTATTGAGCGGTGCTTATTCGCGAGGTTCCTGCCAGTCCCAGTCGCGCATTCGCTTTAGAATCGCGGCATTGGTTAGGTCGAACTGTAAAGGGGTAACAGTGATGTATCCCTCTGCCAGTGCAGTCACGTCCGTGTCGGGATGCGGGTCGGGACAGTCGAAATCAGGCGTGGTCCAGAAATAGACTCGTCCGCGTGGGTCAGTACGACGGTCGAACCCTTCGACAAACGGAGCGATATTCTGCGGCAAGACGCGAATGCCTCGCACCGGACCACGATCCGGGCTGGGAATATTAATGTTAAATAACGATCCTTTTTCTGGGCGATGCTTCAAAATCTGTTCGATCACCTGGCGGGAGAGAGCGGCTCCCTTGGCGAAGTCCATCGGTTTGAGGCGAACGTACTCCATCGAAGTAGCAATGCTGGTAATGCGGAAAAAGGCTCCTTCAATGGCAGCGGCGACGGTGCCAGAATACAGCACGTTGATGCCCGAATTGGAGCCGGCATTCAATCCTGAAACAATTAAATCGGGCGTCCAGGGAAGTAATTCGCGCAGGGCTAGCTTCACACAATCGGCGGGCTTGCCTTCGACGGCCCAGCCAAGCAGCTGCCCCTGATCGTCTAGCACTTCTTGAGCGATCAATGGCGTGGTCAGCGTCACTGAATGGCCCGCGGCCGATTGTTCTGTCGCCGGGGCCACGACTAACACTTCGCCGAGTTTCTGAATCTCACGCCGCAGCGCTCGCAGTCCCGGAGCGTAAATTCCATCATCGTTGGTTAGCAAAATGCGCATTCGAGCTACTCTTCCTGAAATTTTTTGCGACGTAGTTGATGATGATAATGTTGCGCGAAACGGTGCGCCTCATCGCGAACATATTGGAGCAACCGTAACGCCGCCGCGTGCCGTCCAAGGCGAATCGGCTCCGTCTCTCCTGGTCGGTAGATCTCCTCCTCACGTTTGGCCAGTGAGATCAACACGGGCGGCTCGATGCTCAGCAACCGAAACACCTCCAAAGCAGCGTTTAATTGTCCTTTTCCGCCATCGATGAGCAATAGGTCGGGAAAGGGTTGTTCCTCGTCGCTGAGTCGCCGAAAGCGGCGAGCGACCACCTCGCGAATCGACGCAAAGTCATCCACCCCTTCGACGGTGCGAATCTTGTACTTGCGATAGCCCGGTTTGAACGGCAGCCCATCGATGAAACTAACCAGCGAGGCGACAGTGTCTTCACCTGCCAGATGGGCGATGTCGACCCCTTCAATCGTGCGCGGCACTCGGTCCAGCCCCAACACTTGACGCAGGCCGCGAAGTCCCTTTTTCGGATCGATAGGAAAGATCGGCTTCTGGGGGTCTTTGTCCACCTCGCCGCGTTCGGCAAGTTTGCGTAGGGCGGCAATGTCATCGCGCAAACGGGCCGCTTTCTCGAATTCCAACGCTTCCGCCGCGGCCTTTTCCTCACGTTGCATTTGACGAATCAGACGCTCTTTCTTACCTTCCAGCACCATGCGCAACGCGCGAATCTGTCGGCGATATTCCTCCTTACTGACGCGGAAATTACAGGGCGCGGTGCATTGCCGAATCGAATGCAACAAGCACGGACGGAACCACCGCCAGCGAGCATCGGATTCGGAAATGTCCAGCGTGCAGGTGCGAAATTGAAAGATGCGCTGCAACACCTGAATCGCTTGCCGCAACGAGCGGGCACTGGTAAATGGGCCGTACAACTTCACGCCACGACGACGCGGTTTACGAGTGAACTCCACGCGGGGGAATTCCTCGCGTACCCGAATTTGCAAGTAAGGAAAGGACTTATCGTCTTTCAGTTCGATGTTAAAGCGTGGCTGGATATCCTTGATTAAGCGGGCTTCCAGCAGCAACGCATCGACTTCACTCTCCGCTTCGAGGTAGTCCACGTCGGCGATGAGCTTGACCAACTCCGAGGTACGAGGATCTTCCGCTGCCGCTTTCGTGAAATAGTGGGAAGCACGGTTCTTGAGATTCTTGGCCTTACCGACGTAAAGCACCACGCCGGCGCTATCCTTCATCAGATAAACCCCTGGCGTCGAGGGGAGCGACCTAACTTTTTCTGCGGGAGGAACCACCGTTTCAGACATGCTTCACTCCGAACCGCGAACCGGATCAGCCACCATGCTGACCACCATTATTGTACACATCTGGACTGCGACTACTTGCTCAGTCCGCGAGTTTTGTGGTGGAACGTTTTGTCGTTGACGGTCACAGTGTAACTCTTGGCATCGGGAGCGACCCGGACGACGATGCCCTTGCCCGATTCCTTCTTTCGGCCATCGTTGGCGATTTTGTCCGCGTCGGTGTTCTCCGAATCGCTGGCCTTGAGGTTGCGATGCACTTGATAGATGCCTTCGATCTCAGGCAGTCGCTTCAACGTACTCAGCACCGTTGGATGACCGCCTTTGCGTGGGCCGTTGTTGCAGATTGCCACGCGCGGATTCACCGTCTTAATCAGCACGGGATTATTGCTGATCTCCAGACCGTGATGCGTCACCTGGTAGACATCAACTGGACCGATTCGATCCGAGGGAGCAACTAGTTCATACTCTACGTTCCAGGTGAGATCGCCCAGGTCGAGGAACCGCCAATCGCCAAAAGAGATCACTACGCCCACGCTCTTGGCATTGTCGCTGTTGTCCACTGGTTGTGGCTTGTGTTCCTTGGCGAAGGGATTGGCTGGCGCTCCGGGTTTCTCCGGGATCACTTTGCCGGAAGCACAGAGACAGAACAGTTTGACCGACGGTGCCCCGGGAAGTTGTTTCAGTGGAATCTCGTCGCCGGGCTTCAGCGTATTGGTTTTGCCCCCAGAAGCGGTTTTGTACGCCTCGATCAGCACGGGAAAATTGGCTCGATCTTCTGGAAGCGTTTCAGGGATGCCGCGATCGTGATACTGTCGGATCGGCATCAGTTTAGCCAGCCGACCGACTCCACCGTAGTGGTCGAGGTGCCAGTGCGTGATGATCAGATGATCGATCGCCTTCAAGCCGGCGAGCTTCGTCGCGGTCTGATGAATTCGCTCTGCATCGCGATTGCCCGGATTGCCGCAATCGATGAGAATCGACTCTCCCGCAGGCGTGACCACCAAGGTCGCCGCCCCTCCTTCGGTATCGACGTAATAAATCTCCAAGCCGCGTTGCTTCTCACAGGCCCAAACTGGCCAGGCCAGGAGGAACGCTAATACTAGACAAGTGCGATAGCACATGGGAGAGTCTCCAACGAGCGAGAATACCTGTAGCATCATCCTGCGACTTCAACACGACCTTGGCAATCTTCAGGCCGCTTCGCGCGGAGTGGTCGACTCCCAACGTCGGGCGCGGGGTAGCCAGCGCGGCAGTTCAACCAGGACGTTGCCCAACAGAATCAACAGCCCGCCAAACAGCAACCGTTGCGTCAATTCCTCATGACCGATCCACAGGGACACCGCGGCAGCGAAGACCGGTTCGAGTAGATAGATCACGGCAGCGCGACTCACCGGAACTTGTGGTTGATAGGTATTCATCCAGTGAAAGGCCAGTGCCGAAGGGAAGACCGCCAACGCTAACAGAATCAGCAGCAGATCCCCCCTTCCCACCATCGCCCAAGTCCAACGCAACCAGTCAGCTACTCCAGTCTCGAAGTTGGCGAGTACAACCGCGAACACCAGAGCGACCAGGCAAGTGGAGAGAAAGAATCCAGCACTGAGATGAGAAGGATTCCTCGTCCGGCCCAGGCGATCAAGAATCAACATTTGAAAGGCAAACAAAATCGAGGCTCCGATAGTGAGCAGCTCACCACGGCCGAACTCCCAGCCGTTCACCAGGACGGCACAGCCGATCAACGCGACGAGAAGCCCTAAAAGAGTTAATGGAGCTACTTTTTGTCGGTAAAAGAGATAAGCCAGCAGAGGAGCCCAGGCGTTACACAGCGCGGTAAAAAATCCAGACAAGGCCGGAGTCGTCGAGGTCATGCCCCAGGTTTGCAAAATGAACCCCAGGCAAAAGACGCTGCCGAGGAACGCTCCGCCCAGATGATCGTAGCGGGTCGGATTCCGTACCAGTCCCGGCTGCCACATGCTCAGCAGCAACAACGCCAAAGGCATCCTCAGTGCAATCAGGGTCAGACTAGAGAGCAGCTGGCTCTGTCCGCTGTCGCGTGTGGCCTGCAACCACGAGTAGGTCCACGAGAACGAAAGTCCCCACAGAGCCGTCACCGCCAACAGCATCCAGGAAGCGTGTGAAGCCTTCATGCGGATTCCAGTATCTCGGCGAGATGCAGGGCACGGACCTTACTGCCACGTCGCCGAAGACAGCCGGCGATGTTCATCAAGCAGCCCGCATCGGTGGCGACGACCGCATCAACATTGGCGGCCTCGATGAATCCGCACTTGTCATTAACCATCGCCCCGGAGATGTTGCCGTACCGCACAGAGAACGAGCCGCCGAAACCGCAACATTCGTCCGCACGCTCTAACGGTACGAGTGTCAGTTCACGCACCTGCCGCAGCAACTGTTCGGGTTCGGTCAGCAACTTCAATCCCCGGAGATGGCATGCCATGTGGTAGGTGACTCGGGCAGGGAAGCGCGCGCCGACGTCCTCTCGTCCTAAGACGTGGATCAAAAACTCGGATAACTCGTAGGTCTTCTGGGCCAGTTCGACGGCACGAGGATACCAGAGGGGATCGTCCTTCAACAGATGCGGATATTCGAGCTTGACCATCGCGGCGCAAGAACCCGACGGTGCAACCACTCGTTCGCTGGAGGAGAACACCTCGATCGTGTGACGAGCCAGTTGGGCCGCTTCCCGGTGAAAGCCGGAATTGAAATGCGGCTGCCCGCAGCAGGTTTGCGCGGTAGGAAACTGCACAGACACACCTAACCGACGCAGCAGCCGAACGGTGGCGATGCCGACTTGCGGAAAGATCGCATCGCCCAAACAGGTAACCAGGAGCGAGACGTTCAAACCAACTCCTCTGCCAAGGGATGTAATAGATCGTAGGAGCAGTTGGCGTCTCGTCAAGCAAGCAGTTGGCCGCACTTGTCAGGAACGTAGGGATGTGTAGGATGGCTTCTTATGCTGGACATGTGGCTTCACGAAACAGGATAGAACTCATGGTCGAACGGCGTAAAGAACTGGACGCACGCTATCAGCGCAAGAAAAAGTTGGCTAAACTGAAGAAGAAATTGGCCGCCGCGAAGGACAATCGCGAGAAGGACACGGTCCTGAAGAAGATTCACAAGATTAGCCCCTGGTGGACCGAATCGAAGAAGGTTTAACACGGCCTCTGCTGAGACACCTCGCGGAGTTTTGAGAGCTCACCCTTCTCCGTGAGGTGAATCGGGCGTTACTCGTTGAGTGCTCATCATGGAAAAACTCTCGGTCGCGCAGGCTCGGCAAGTCGAGTCGGTCGGCAAGGATGTCTTGTTGCAAGGATGGGTGCGGACGCGTCGTGATTCCAAAGGCGGGTTCAGCTTTCTGGAACTCAACGATGGCACTTCACTAGCCAATGTGCAAATCATCGCCGAAGCCACTCTGCCCAACTATCAGGCCGAGATACTCCACCTGACTGCGGGCTGTAGCATCAGCGTGGAAGGCACGGTACAGGCGTCCCCCGCCAAGGGTCAGGCGACCGAGGTTCGCGCTCGTCGAGTTCTCGTGCATGGCCTGGCGGATGCTGCTCGCTATCCGCTACAGAAGAAGGGCCACACGATGGAGTTTCTTCGCGAGATCGCCCACCTGCGACCGCGGAGCAACACCTTCGGCGCGGTCCTGCGGGTGCGACATCAGATTTGTCGTTCGATCCATGAGTTCTTCTGGGAAAACGGCTTTCTCTACGTCCAGGCTCCGATTATCACTGGATCCGATTGCGAAGGCGCGGGACAGATGTTTCGCGTCACGTCGCTGGATTACAGCAAGCCCCCACGCAATGAAGCCGGCGAGATCGATTTCTCGAAAGACTTCTTCGGCAAATCGACCTACCTGACTGTGTCGGGCCAGCTCGAAGCCGAGGCTTTGGCCTGCTCGCTGGGCAAGGTCTACACCTTTGGCCCAACCTTCCGAGCGGAGAACTCGAACACCTCGCGGCACCTCGCTGAATTCTGGATGATCGAACCGGAGGCGGCCTTCTATACCCTCGAAGACAACATGGATCTGGCCGAGGCCTTTCTCAAACGCCTCTTTAGCGACGTACTGAAGCACTGTGGCGAGGACATGCAGTTCTTCAAGGATCGCATTGAACCGACGGCTATTTCCACTCTCGAAGGGATTGTGCAGTCGCCGTTTCGTCGGCTCTCGTACACCGAGGCTATCGAGATCCTGCTCCAGTCCAAACAGGCGTTTGAGTTCCCGGTCGCCTGGGGAGTAGATCTCCAGTCCGAACACGAACGTTACTTGACCGAAAAACACTTCCAGTGCCCGGTGATCCTGTACGACTATCCGCGTCAGATCAAGGCGTTCTACATGCGCTTGAACGACGACGGCAAAACCGTTCGGGCGATGGATGTGCTGGTGCCTCGGGTTGGCGAACTGATCGGCGGCAGCCAGCGTGAGGAGCGGCTCGACGTGTTGGAACAACGCATGGCCGAGCAGGGACTCGACCCCGCTGGCTATGGCTGGTATCTCGATCTACGCCGTTATGGTACGGTGCCGCACTCCGGCTTTGGTCTGGGATTGGAACGCACCGTCCAATTCGCGACAGGCATGGGCAACATCCGCGATGTGATTCCTTTCCCTCGCACCCCGGGAAATGCAGAGTTTTAAGAGTGCCGAAGACGAATAAGCCAGAATAAAAAAGTATTAAGTGAAACGGATCACAGGCTTCAGCCTGCGGAATAGGTAGCCGCAGGCTTCAGCCTGCGGAAGCAGTTTCTTTACTATCTTGAGGGGCAAATCCAGCCCTTTTAACATCTTTTTTATCCAGCACGTTTCTTCTTGCCAACACTGGATTCTAGGCTCTCTGTGCTGGCTGGTTGCGTACCCAGTTCTTGACGCAAACGAGCCAGCAGATCCGACGTTGCCTGCGTCATCACCGGAGCTAGCGGCGCTTCGTCGAGCGGTTCGGATTCCTCGGTCTGGACAGGGATACTGGTCACGGGAATTTCGACCATTGGGGCTGATTCCAGTTGGGGCTCGGGCGAACGAGCAGGCTTCCCGGCCCAACTGTCAGCGACAGTTTGTTGCTGGTCTGGTTCTGGTTGTGGCTCGTGCGAACGAGCAGGCTTCGCAGGGATTACTCGGGCATGGGCCTTGTGCTTCTCGAACTCCTCACGAAACTTCTGACTGACGGAAGAATCGCCGTGCAGAATCAGCAGCTGTTCGCTAGCGTCGGTTCCGGACGGCTCGACAAGGGTGAAACTTCCCGTGAGAACAGTCGTTCCATCGATCACGACGTAGCTCCGTCCTGGCGAATGCTGTTCGTCCAGCAGTGGAGGAAGGCCCTGCTCGACAAGGAAATGCATCCGAGAACTGGGATCCGTTTCGTTGCCGTGGTCGAGAAGAATTTCGACCTTCACTCCGCGCAGACCAGCGTCGACCAGTGCTTGAGCCACCGACTGGGCGGAAAACTCACTAGCTCGCAGCAGTACCTCGGTTCTCGCCTGAGCGATCTGTTTGGCGATTAGGTCCGATGCCTCACCCGTAGAGAGGAAGTGCGTCTCGACCTGAGCACCAGAACGCGACAAGACTAATCCCAGCAACCAACGAAACGTTAACGCTCCGGTGAACCCCGTGGCGATCAAGAGCCAATCCATCGGCAACGGCATCGGAACCTTCCTCCTTAAGCAGACACTCGGTCATTGCAGCAGTGTTCCACAGTGTGGGCACGACTCCGCGAAGGCTAGACGTTGACCGGCACAACGCGGACAGGCCGCTAGATGTCCTGGCGGTCGGAAGATGAAATAGAAAACAACGAAGACGCCCAGAGTCAGTGGAACCAGCAGAGGCAAGTAGGGCCAAGGACGCAACGCCCGAGCCTTGGCATCGCGAGCCAGCCAGTACATCAGCCAGGTTGAATAGGCCAAAAACCCGCCACACTGAGCCAGAATGATCTTGGTGTAACTGCCTTCCACCTGTTCGTGGAGCAAGGAGTCGATGCCGCCTAGCCCACCGCCGAGGTTTAACGGTGCCAGGCCACCGACCATCTGCCGAACTTTTTGCCGATGACTGTCGATGCTCCACCAGGCATACAGCGCGACCACCACCCACAGCCCCGCGACACAACCCCAGAACGGCAGCCATTCCTTCCGCGAGGGCAGTCGTACTCTGTCCTCCTCGGGATCGCGATATTCGACCTTCGGACTAGAAGCGTCTTCTTCGGGAAAAGGCACTTCAACCGCTCCGCGAAGTCGGAATTTGGTCGCTCGGCGCGGAGGTGGTGGCGGTTCAGCTCGCGCTGGCTTCGCTGGTACCGCAGAAGACGGCACCTCGTCCGTATCTGCTCCCATCACTTCGCCCGTCAGCGGATGAAACAGCGTGTCACACTCCGGACAGGCCAGGAAGCCGGCTGCCTCTTCATAACGAAACCGGACTGTAGCTCGACATCGAGGGCAGTCGGCCTGCATGACCGGCCTCCTGAGAACCAATCGCCTCACTGTAGAATCTTTGTCGCGTTCATCTTGCCAGTCATCGGGGCGAGCGACAAGGTCGGTGCCACCGTCGAGCGACTGAAGATAAACTTGCCGGAGGCGGCACGAGGCAAATCTCCTACTTCAACAATCTCACAAGTAGCACAAGCGCCGAGATGCTCGCGTGTGGCTTGTCGGAGGTACTCGCCGTCCTGGAGTGGGTCATAGTCGATCCCTGGAACCAGTTGATAGACAACGTGTCCGACTCGATCTTGCAGAATGCGAACCTGTCCCAGATTGGGTCGATGTGCTACGACGTAGGTAGCCAGAAAGACCCCCGAGACGAGTCGGCCATCGGCACCAACCAGGAAGTCGGTGGTACGGCCCGCGACTCGTTCTAGTCGGGGCAGATTACGGCCACAGGGACACGATCCCTCGGCCCAGCTGGCCATGTCGCCGATGCGATAACGGATCAACGGCATCGCTGGATTCAGCAGATCAGTCACCAGAACACTGCCGAGTTGTCCGGGCCTCGAAACCCCCTCCAGTTCGAGATACAGTCCCTCCGCCATAACATGCAGTCCCTGATGGGCCTCGCACTCACTAGCGAGGACGCTGACTTCACGACAGCCGTACCGATTGAACACTTCGCAGCCGAAGACTCGTTCGAGCAAGGCACGATCATTGTCTTCCAGCACCTCGGCAGAAGTAATGAGCGAGTGCGGTGAAGGCACGGTTCGTCCAGTCGCCTCCAACCACTGGGCGAAGACCACGGCAGCCCGAGCGTAAGCCTGAATCACCTTCGGACGATAACTTGCTAGTGTGCGGCGAAAGCTCTCCATGGTCTCTTCGGTCAGGCAGGCGGCGTCGAGCCAGCGTGGTTCGCCCAACAAGGAATCGCGCAGCCGCGAGCGCCAATCGGAGCCAGGCCGATCGCGCGGTGCCCCCCAGATGACGGCAGCGCGATCGCCGAGTTCCCAGCCTGCCCAACGGTTATGCCGCAATGTCGCCGCCGCTCGGGAACACTTGCGATCGCGACAGAGGTAAAAGGTGATCGGCGTACCCGTCGATCCTCCCGTCTGGTTGCGAATCCGGTCCGCACGAGGCCAATTTCGCGCGAGCATCGACTCCCAGTGCTGTTGTAGATCGCTTTTCTCCAGAATGGGCAGGGCGCGAAAATCATCCAACGAACGTATCTCTTTGGGACTGAATCCGACTTCATCGAACCGTTGGCGATAGAACGGGCACTCCTGGTAGGCATAGTTCAACAGACTTTGCAATCTTGACCATTGCAGAGCGTGTAACTCGTCTTTAGAAAGCCATTGGGTTCGCTCGAACTCTCGCTGATAAGCCAAAGTCGCCAATTCACTGCGTCGCCACAGAGCCAACGGATAGCAAACGCGACGAATGAACGAGGCTGAGATCGGCATTGAGGGTACTCCAATCGTGCTAGATCCGCATCTGAGCTAGGGAACGTTGGTGAGCGGAAGCGAACTGGACTGGTTCGCGGTCAACAAATAAGCGATGCCAAGTGTCGTAAACGAGTAACGTGGACAGGAACCAAGTTGGTTTGTGCAGCACACGTTGGAGCGTGGCGCGATCGACAAAGGCGTATTCTCCGATGCGATCAACCAGTCGTCGCAGTTGGCCATCACGCGACAGCCAAGCGAAGATCGGTTGGCCGAAACCGAGTTTCACGCGGTGAGCCAGTTCCGCCGGAGCGTGACGGGTCAAGGCTCGCTTGAGTAGATCCTTTGGACGGCGGAAGCGGAACCGCACCGACTCGGGCAGATTCAGGGCGAAACGAAGCATGCGAGAATCGAGGAAGGGACAGAGCAGATCCAGCCCCGCTCGGTGAAACGCGGTGGACCACAACCCGGCGCTGTCCATCGCTTCGCCGAGGAAGCCGACTGCATGCATCCGCTGAAGAGGATCATTGGGGATCTTGTATTGATCCAATAGTGAGCGTCGTTCTTCGGTAGCCTGGAGAATTGCTGCTCGACCAAAGCAGGCTTCGACAGCGGACAAATCCGCGAACATCGCCACCCGATTGACCGGATGATCGAGCCAGTTCCAATCCTCAAGCCGATCGGCAAATCGCAGAGTGTGTGCCAGCCGATCGAAGCCGAGCAGCTCCGTGATTTGTGCGGCTAGTCCGCGTAGCGATCGGGTGGGTAGCAGTTTCCGCAACACTTGAGCATTGTGAACCTGGTTGGCCAGCCCGACACCAAAGAGACTGTCGGCTCCCTCGCCGCAAATTCCGGTCGCGACCCCATCCGCCGCCATCGCTCGGGCCAGATGACCAAAGTAAGCACTTTGAACGTGATTGAGCGGCTCTGCCGTCGTCTCCAAAGTGTCCAGCAGGTAGGTCTCATACGGGGCATCGGCGGGGATCAGTCGATGCACGGTGCCCAGCATCCGACTCGCGGTCATTGCATAATCGGTGTCCGGCCAAGTGTGCGGGTGATCGACACAGATCGAGTAGCTGGTTGGTAGGCGAGGCTTTGGCCAGATGGCCGAATTCCAGATCGCTTGCAGATAGGAACTATCAACGCCTCCTGACAGCAGGTTGCAAGCCGATGGTCGTAGCGAGCGGCCATCGGCGAGGATCGTCGCCATGACCGCATCGAGTTGCTCGACCGCGATGACCTCGGGGATAGGATTGTCGATCAGATCGGCGAAGGTGTGCCGCTGCCGCCGAGTCAGACCGCGCTGATCCCAGATGAGTTCCTCTCCGGGTAAGAGACGAAAATGATCGGCAAACAGCGTCTCGCGACCAGGAACACAGCGAAACAGAAAGAACGACGGTAGAGCGTCGCGATTGGGCAGGGCAGCCGAACCGGTGAGTTCGACTAATTCGGCAAGGTTGCCAGCGAAGAGCATCCCTTCGGAGCAAGTGTGATAGTATGTCGATCCGGAACCGATTAAATTACGATAAAGGATGACACGATTGGCCTGACTATCGCACAGAGCCAGCGTGAACGACCCGTCGAGTGCGTCCACATCCAACTCGCCGGTTTCCAGGTAGTGGCAGCGCAGCTCCTCGGCGAGACGTTCCAGATCAAGCGGAGCAGACGAACCGCGTGGTCTGGCATAGCCACGTAGCAAGATGGCTAGGCCGTCCCAAGTAAAGAGTCGGGCTATTGCTGGCGCACCGCGGAGGAAGAGTTCGGCACGCTCACCGATCCAGCCCCAATCTTCGCCAATTGTCTCAGCTGGAGGCGGCGTGAAGCGACCGCCTTCGCAGCGCCGCCAGATCCCCCCGAGATAGCTCTTGTGGTTCATCCCTGGAACCCTCCTAATTCCAAATGCGAAGACAAGCGCGTTTCCTTCAAACCGTAGACTGTATCGAGGCATGACTAGGCAGCGCAGCAGACACCAGATGACGCAGCAACAACTTTTCTTCCGCGGTCACCAGGTTGAGCAGCCAAGCTGCTAACGGGCCGCACAAGAGCAAGACCGACTTGGCAACGATTCCCCACACCGAGAGCGGAAAGCCCCAGCCCAAAGCCAGCAAAACGATCGCAAGGGTGAATAATCCAGCTAGTCGCCTCCACTCATAGTCAACATAGAAGATCCGTTGAGTTGCCGACCAAGTGGTAATTAAGAGTACGGCAAATCCTAACACCGTGGCCAGGGCCGCCCCGTGAATGCCAAGCCAGGGAATGAACACGGCGTAGCAAAGCAACATAGCTAAGGTGGCATAAACCGTGACCGCCAGCTTCAGGCTGGTTCGACGCCGCAGAAAGAACGCCGCGTCCATCAGTGTAGCCGCCGCCTGCAAGCCGCACGCCAAGACGATGGGCGGAACCACTGCCGCTGCCACGCTCCAGCGAGCCCCGCCCAGCAACGTTAGCAGTTCCTGAGCAAACAAACACACTGCCAACCCAGCGAACAAGTACGCCGCCATCACTCGGGTGAACACCTGGCCGAAGATACGCGGCGCATCGTTTTCTTTTGCGACCGCGTACATCCGCGAACTCCAGACCATGTAGAACGGCACCAGACTCGTCAGGCGAGCGATCATCGCCAGTTTGTAACCGACCGCATAAATGCCGATTTCCGCCAGGGTGGCCCAGCCTCGAAGCACGAAGCGATCCCCGTTGTGCAGCACGAAAAAGCAGAGGCCGCCTGGCAACAAGGGCAGCGCAAAGGCCAGCATCTCGCGAACGTGCAGCCAACTCGGCCAGGCGATCCCCCGAGCGAGTTCTCGCCCCGAGAGCAGCAAGCCGAAGCCCAGTCCTACCAGTGCCGTCGCCGACAGCGCCCCAGCCACGCCCCAATTTAGAAGGCGGATGAGTACGAAGCATAAGCCGACGCGAACCACAAATTGAGCTACTACTACGAGGGTATAAGTCGCTGATTCAATCCGTGCCTGGATCAACGTCAACGGCAATAGGCTAAACGGTTCGAGCAGAATGCCGGCCACGGCGAGATACAGCAGCCAAGCTGGCACCTCGTCGCTGCTGAGCCACGGTGTCAGCACCCCAAAAATCAAAGCCCCAATCAGAGCAGCCGTCGCGATTAACAGATAAGCCGTGGTCACGACGCGGCGACGTTCGAGTTCCTCGCCCGCTTGTTGATAGAAGGTAAACAAGGCCTGGCGAAAACCGCCTAGGAGCAACAGCGTTCCGACCGTCTCGGCCAGCCTTCCGACGAGTTCGAGAACACCATTGTCCGCCTCGCTAAGACAGCGGAGATAGAGCGGTAGTAGCACGAACCCACCGGCCTGCACTAGCAGAGTCGCCAGGCCATACGTCGCCGCATGTTTCAGAAACGATCGATCCATGTCGCCTCGAATCTCTAGGCTTGCACTGGCAGAGTCGGATAGTCGAATTCCGACGGAGCGAAGGTCGCTTCGTAGCCAACTTCCTGTCGCTTGCGAAGACAGCACACGGCGACGGCACTGAAGGCAGCGAGCCATTGCCAGTTGTACCGGAACAGATTGTGGCCCGCCCAACCCATGACTAGCATGAGAAAGACGTTGATGGTCACCGCGCGAGAGAGTTGATAGACGAAGTCATGCTGAACCAACTCTGGGACGGTGAGACGCTTGGTCTCGCGCCAGTTGAGCCAAAAACACAGGACCAAGAGCAATAAGGCCAGAGCCCCCAGGGCACCGAGTTCGGAGAGAACTTGGCCGTATAGATTGTGCGCCTGGCCGCCGCGTCCGGTGACATAGGCGAAAGACGACGGCCCGTGTCCCAACAGCGGCGAGGATTGCCAGACATAGACACCCCAAAGAAACCCTTCGAGCCGACCATCCGCCGAAGTTTGAGCATTGGCCGGTCCACGCGATGAATCAACAATGGTGAGATAACGGTTTTGCAAATCCTCGGGCAGGGCGACGCTGAGTATGAGAAACGCCAGCCCGCCGATCACGCTCGCGGACAGAATCGCCAGCAGTTTACGTTTAGCGCTGCCCAGGTAGAGCAACGCGCCGAGCAGACAGGTGCCCATAAAACCGGCTCGCGACCCGGTCAGCAGAATGCACATCAACGCCAACCCAATGAAGCCGAGCATCAAGAGACGAGGCACTCGCCGAGGTCGTTCGTTCCAGAACGGTAAGACCATCGGTAAGGCATACAGCAGTGTGGAAGCGAAGAAGTTGGGATCGCTGAAGGTCACATCGACACCGATCATTCGCCGAGTGCCCATGCGCCACTGGTATCGACCACAAAGAAACTCCCAAAAGGAGTGCATAGTATACAGACCGATCGAGGCCATGAACATCAGGGCCAGCAACCGCAGACTCTTCTCCTCGCGCACTGTGGTGATGACCAGGATGTAAAACACAGCCACCTTGCAGAAATTGTCGACGACTTCCGTAGGACCGGGTTTGCTCGCATAGGGACTCAGCAACCATGAGGCCGCCAGCACCAGGGCAAATATGAGCAAGGCCAGATGATTGCGATTAAAGGAGAATCCCTTACCCGGAGAGACGAACCAGACCAGCAACATCAGTAACATGTAACCGCGTTCCAGCTGCATCGCTCCCAAAGTCGGCCAGACCTCGAATGGGCGATGCACATAGAGCCACATGTAGCCGCCTAATAGCCAAATCATGCGTCTACCTATCTGCAAAGGAGAAAGAATAGTTCAACCGTCGACGTGTCTGGATCACATCAGCGAGTACTTGCACCAGTTGACGAGCCGAACGCCGATTGTCATAGCGTTGCCGTGCGATGGTCACATAGGCGCTTGCCTCGTCGTACCACGGGTTGTGAAGCGCCTCGCGCAGTCCGGTCTCCAGGGCAGTCACGCTACCCGTCTCTACCATCCGTGATGGAGTACCGTGCAGCACTTCCCGTAACCCGGGACAGTTTGAGCCGAGTACCGGTACGCCGACGCACAGGGCCTCCATCGAGATTAACGAGGAGGCCTCCCACAGAGACGGTGTCACGACCAGATCGAGTTGTTCCAGCACAGGGCGAACGTCGGGAACAAAGTCACGCAGCGTCACGAATCGTGTCAGTCGGCGCTGTTCAATCGTCGCGGCGTATTCGCGGCGATAATCTCCGGAACCAAAGGCGACCAGGTGAAACGGCGGCACACTACCATAACGGACCAAGCGTTCGATCGCGTCCAGCAACAGCGGAAAGCCCTTTTCCGGCATGAACCGGCCCAAGAACCCTAGCAAGGTCGTGTCGTCGTCGAGACCGAGTTCGTCGCGGAGCGTGAAGCTAGATTGGTCCGATTGTTCCGCGAAGCGTTCGGTGTCAATGCCGTTGGAAATAGTGTAAATTCGCGAGCTGTGACGTCGCAGATTGGGGAAGTAGTGCAGCAAATTCTGTCGCGAATCTTGACTGACCACGATCACCGCTGCCGCCTGAGCCAGCACCTGACCGAGGAGCCAGCGTTTCGACATGCCCAGCAAACCAGCGAACTGAGCCTGGCGAAGCGGTTCATGCAAGGTGACGAGGAACGGCACTTTCTGTCCCAGGCAAGCAAGCCCGGCATGCGCTGCTGCTGTCATGCCGTGAGCATGAACGGCCTGGAACCGTCCGGTCGCGACCAGAGAACGGAGCGGTCGCCACAAGGAACACTGCTTCCCCTGTCGAACAACCGGCAAGAACTCGGCCTGGGGCAACGTCTCGCGCAAGGGAGTAAGTGTCTCGTCATCCGGCACAACTAGAGTGCAGCGATACCCGGCCTCGATCAGAGCCGCGTGATTATACCCCAGATGGGTGCGGATTCCACCGACTGGCCAGCGAGCAGCCAACAGCAGTTCAGACGGAAACGAGGACGTCGGCATCCTGTCGCTCCTTCCGTGGAGTAGCCTCGTCACCTGTGACGAGTTGGTAGACCGTCCGCATGGTGCGTTCGGTGGTAAACTCGGCGGCACGTTGGTGGGCGCGCTGGCCCAAGCGAGTGGCGGCCTGAGGATGATCTAGCACCCAGCGAATGGCTTTTCGCAGAGCTAACGGATCGCCATAGTCCACAATCAAGCCATCTTCACCATCACGGATCAAATCGATCGCCCATTTGCGACCGACAGCGATAGTGGGCTTGCCCATGAACATGGCGTTCAAGCAGGTCTGCTGACCGCCGGAGTGCAGTAATCCCGCCTGCATCGGCACGACGACGAGCTTGGCCCCGGCCATCGCCTGCCGGAAACCGGCCACGGTAGTCCCCTCGACGCGGACATGATCGGGAAGCGACACTCCCGCTAGTTGCTCAGGGCGAGTCGTGGCAATCCAAGTGGGAATCGCCAGGTCTCGAACCGCTTCGACAAGATTCGGATAATCCCGATCGTAATTACCGCCAGCAAAGAGATACCCCTCGTCACGAATTTCGTAGGTGTAATCCGTCAACGTAGTGTGAAACGGAACGTACTCCAACAGGTGTGGTGGCAATTCAAAGACACGAGCATAGTCACTGACCTCGTGACTCGCCCAGACCACAAAACGATGCGCGGAGCGAGCCGCCAACTTCAACCGTTGTTTCTTCAGCCAAGCACGCCAACGAGACGACGGCTCGTACCAGTTACAGTCGATGAGGACGTGCGGCTTGCGGCCCCAAGGTAGCAGAGCTTGTAGCCAGGCAAATAGCAACCCGCTCGCGCCGCCATCAGTGACAACGCCTTGACACTGCTGACGTCGCAGAAACAGACGCACGGCGGCCAAGGAGCCGGTCAAGTCATGGGCCAACCCCCAACCGACGAGCCGGATCAGCCAGCGTGGCGGATGAGTCGGTCCGATGCAGATAGTGTGATCGCCCCAGAAGCGACCGGGTTTGCCAGGAATGTCGGTCAACACCGTTGCAGATCGTTGCATGGTTCGCCTCGTGAGGTGCCGTGTACCAGTTGCAGATAAAGCTCGGTGAATCGCTGCACCATTGCTTGACGACTGTAGCGTTGCTTGGCGCGTTCTCGGGCGCTCTGGCCGAGCCCACGGGCTAGCTCGCGATCGTGCAGCAGTCGCCGAATGCCAGCGGCAAGCGCGGCAGGATTCTCGGGTGGAACTAACAAGCCATCGATGCCGTCACGGAGCATCTCGGGAGTGGCTCCCGTGGCCGTGGCAACAATCGGACGCGCCGCCGCCATGTACTCCAGAATCGCGTTGGACATGCCCTCGGCGCGGGAAGGTAGGACCGCGACATCGAGTTGCGCGAGAAACTCGGGAATGTCTCGCCGCGTGCCCAGCAAACGACAGCGTTGGCATAAACCGCTATTCTGGATCTGGATTTTCAGGTTTTGGCGTTCCTCGCCCTCGCCGACCAAGTCGAACGACACGTCGGGCAGTTGTTTAGCCGCGTCGAGCAACACATCCAAGCCTTTGACTCGTCGCAGATTGGCCACCACACCGACGCGCGATCCGTTCGCGGAGTCGGAGGGAATCGCCAGAAAGCGGTCAAGATCAACACCGTTTTCCAGGACCAAGACACACTCCGCAGGGATGCTCTCTTGCTGAAGCAAGGCCTCACGAGCAGCAGAGCAATTAGCCAACGTCAGAGTCGTCAGCAGATGCAAGGCTCGGCCCAGAGTACGATGCACCGGCGTCAACCAATGACCAATATTGTTCCGCGTCCGAAGGCGGTGGCGTACTCCCGCGAGCCAAGCGATCGGCAGCCCGAAATAGCTGGAATCGGGGAAGTAGGCCTGCACCACGTCGATTTGTTGACGCCAGAGAAACTGAGTGAACCGCCAGGCGCGAACGAACGTGGCGGGGTGTCGCAGCGAACCAACTCCTAATCGCAGCACCGGACAATCGTTCGGCTCTAGTGCTTGTGACATCGGGTTGTCACCACGCAACAATACCAGATAAGGCTGGACGAGCGAGCGATCTAGATGCTGGATAAGGGCCAGCAGTTGCGACTCCGTCCCAGCGGTGGCCAACTCGTCGATCAAAAAACAGACTCGAACCGGTCTCAACGCTCGCATGTCGGCTCCACAGTCATGTCCGGGTGTCGCTTCGGAAGAGGGACCGTGTGCAACGACTTGGTCGGAACTAGTTTGGCCAAGAGTTTGAGATACTCTTCGACCTGAGCGGGGAAGGTAAACGCTTCTAGCACGCGTTGTCGACCGTTGAACCCCATGTCGCGGAGTCGGTCCTCGCATTCGATCGCGTCGAGAATGGCGTAGGCCAGCGCGTCAGGATTGCCCGGTGGAACAAGTAATCCGCTCGTTCCGTGTTCGATCACTTCGGGAGTCCCCCCCACTTCGGTAGCAACGACCGGCACGCCGGCAGCGCACGCCTCCAGCACGACGTTGGGCAATCCCTCGGTGTAGGACGGCAGAACGAACAAATCTAACTGCGGGATGAAGCGGTCAAGGTCGTTGCGGAAGCCGGCCAGCACGACCGAACCGCTCAGTCCGAGCATGGCGATTTGTTGCAGTAGAACCTGCTTGAGGGCACCATGGCCAAAGAGGACAAAACCCACGTCCGGTTGAGCCTCTAGCACTCGGGCGGCGGCGGCGAGGAAGACGTCGAAGCCTTTCTCGGGACTAAGTCGCCCGGCGGTGGCGATCAGGAGCGACTTCGGCTCGCGGAACATTTTCTCTAGCTTGAGCCGATAACGCGGGTCAGGATCAACGAAGCGGTCCGGATCGATGGCGTTGTGAATGACGCTGAGTCGTTCGGAACGAACCCCAGCACGTCGGCACTTGTCGGCCTGAGCCTTGGAGACAGCCACGACATGATCCATGAATCGCAGATGAAAGCGATCGAGTTTCTCGTAGAAGCGAACGCGCCAGTTTTCACCGGTCCAGCCGCGCGACACGGCGACGACGGGCACCCCAACCCGACGAGCAGCGATTCGGCCCAGGATGTTGGCCTTGTAGCCGTGACACAACAGCAGATCCGCTCCAACCCGGCGGAGCAACTCGGTGAGTTCACGGAGGCTTCGTCGAAAGCGGGGCGAGTCATGCTCTAGCGCGATCGCCGTATGGCCCTGCTGCTGGGCCGCGGCCAGGAACGACCGACAGCGGCCACCTTCGGCGAACGACACGAACGTCGAACGGATCTCCTCGGGCATGTTCCGAGCTAGGCCGAGCATTTGTCGTTCGGGTCCGCCGTGAAACGTCGAGGCGGTCAGGTGAACCAGGTTCATCAACAAGGGCCTCCTACGGTAGCACAGCTCAGCCACAGTTGTTCCAGGCGATCAGCAAGCGATTCCCAGTCGTAGCGTTCCACGACGCGACGTCGTCCGGCATGGGCCTGTTGTTGGGCGCGTTGTGGATCCGAGAGGGTGGTAAGAATTGCTGCTGGTAGTTCGTCTATCTCCTCGACGGAGGTCAGATGCGTCTCATCCAAATGCAACCCTTCGGCCCCGATGCGAGTGGAGACAACAGGCGTGGCCATCGCCAGAGCTTCAAGGATTTTCAGTCGCGAGCCGCCACCGATCCGCAGTGGGACAACCAGCAGGCCAGCGCGAGCGAGGAAAGGCCGCACATCCTCGACGTCGGCATGAACCTCAACTCCGGGGACGCTCAGGCGGCGTAGCCAACCAGGTGGATTGCGTCCAACGAGTAACAGTTTCGTCTGAGGACAAGCTTGCCTAACTCGAGGAAAGACACGCTCCAGCAATTGCGCCACGCCGTCTAAGTTGGGCCGCCATTCTAGACTACCGAGAAAAAGGATCTCGTTTAGATCACGAGGAGTAGTTCGGGGATGGAAGTAATCGGTGTCAACGCCGTTGTCCACCACACTCACTCGCGACAGCCCGAACTCCTCGCGAAAGCGGTCGGCATCCAGTTGACTGACAGCGATGGTGCATTCCGCCTGCTGTAGAACGTCGCGCTCGAAGCGAATGAATTTTCGCCATTGTCGGGCGATGTACCAACGCTTCAGTGGGTTGGTCTCGTTCTCGTAGTAGCGCTGCCAGATGACCGATTCAACATTGTGGGCCATTACGACTCGTCGGCCCGGAAGTGTCCGCAGCGACTGGGCGTAAGGAGTCCACTCACAGTGCCATAAGTCGATCGGTTCCGTTCGAGCCAGTTCGTGCAGGGTTTCGATCAAGGGCTGGCTGGTGTGCGACGACACCGAATAAGGCAGCGAGGAGAGCAGATTCGCCGCCAATCGGGCGTAGAAGCGCGGTCCCGACTTAGGCGGAACAGGGCGATCCACGACCAGAGTACGAATGCCCACAGCCGCAAAGTACTCGACGGCACGAAACGCTTCCTCCTCGTCGGCATTGCGATGACAGACGTAGGTGAGGCGATGACGACGAGCCAGACGTTGCAGCAAGCCCATTGTGCGGATGCGCTTGCCCGAGTTCAGCGGATAGGGTAACTCCTCGTCGACAATGACGACATGGAGCTTCCGCCGGGCGGGCGGCGACACAGGAGCAATCGGTCTAGCAGCAGGTGCGGTAGCCATGTGGTCTCCGGATCAAATCAGGCCGCCCAATGACGTTTCGTCGGGGTGTGTACTCGGAACGACGAATCGTAGCTGGCCAACGCCTGAGTCAGCGTGCCGAACGGAAAGTCGCGCAGAATCCGCTTCAGACGCGCCTCCGTGTGGTGCAGGTTCACATAGTGGCGGAAACGTCGGCCCAGTGAGGCAGGGACGCGCGGTTGGTCGGGATCGATCTCCCAGGGATGCAAATACATCGCGAACGGTCGTCCCTGCTCGTTGATCTTGCGCAGCCCCAAGCGAGTCAGGGCGTAGGGATAGAGTCGGAAGTAGCCGCCTCCGCCAACCGGGAGAGGATAGCCATATAAGCTCCATACCGGAGGAGGAAACTCCCACAAATAGCCCGCGAGGCGATCAATCCGGTGCGGTTCGAGCGGCGACCCTGCAATGCCGTAGCGATCGTGATGCGTGGGGTAGATGCTTGAATCGACGCGAATGCCTTCCTCGATGAGAATGTCCAGCGCCCAGATCGAGTCGCGCGTGATGGAGAAACTGGGGGCACGATACAACGTGATACGTTCGCCGAGCGTGTCCTCTAGCACGCGAAGACCACGACGGAGGTCGGCACGAAATTCCTCGCGTGACTGCTGGTAAATCAAGCGATGGGCGTAGCTGTGGCAGCCGATCTCGTGACCAGCGGAACGAATGGCGCGAACCAGACTCGGCTGGCGTTCGGCGACCCAGCCGAGGACGAAAAACGTGGCTCGCACACCAGCTCGGGCAAACAGTTCCAACAGTCGATCAGTATTAGTTCCGACGCGAGTTTCCAGCTGATCCCAGTCGGCGCGATCAATCACGTTCTCGAACGCCGAGACGTGGTAATAATCCTCAACGTCGACTGTCAGGGCGTTGAGCCAGTCTGTGGTAGTCGCCTCTTTGACACTGCTGGGCTCTTGCAGCGTTCGAGTCGGAAACGGCAGAATCGTCGTCATGGTGCATCCTTTCACCGCGACGGAGGAAGGCGATCAGTTCCTCGGACAACCGACAACGGTTTCCCAAACCAGTCCCCAGCCCGCGCCGAGATGCACGGTGAGGAATACCAACGGGCACAAGAGCATAAAGCACGGCTGCCGATGCCGCCACGCTAGCCCCAAGCTGAAGCTGACAACGAGCAAGACATAAAGGAGTAACGCGCCAACAAACAGGCCACATAGTGGAGCGAATAACAGCGCCAGCCACGGCCCCATCAACAGCCCCAGCACGAACAATCCCGGAAGGAATCCCGCCAAGGAGAAGGTCTCCGGATGTTTGCGGAGCAGCCGGACACGACCTCGACCATAGCGCACGAGTTGGCGGAACAACTTTGGCAAACTGTCGCGGGGGTGATAGCGAACCAGGACGCGCGGCGTGAACCAACAGGTCAGGTTAGCTTTGGCCGCACGATGATTGAACTCGACATCCTCGCAGGCATCGAAGCGTTCATCGAACCAACCGATGCGGTCGAACACCTCGCGACGGTAGGCGACTGCCACGCTCTGCGGCGGGACGAACCCTTCTTGGGTCGACCAAATGTGCGAGGCGGGATGGTGCCCTAGTCGAGACGAACGAGCGGCTGCAATCGCCCGTTGCAAGATCGTCGCCCCAGACACGTCAAGTGGTTGCGGACGACCGACGCAGTCGGCACCGGAGCGATGGAACGCCTCGACGAGATCCGCAAAATAGCGTCGATTGGAGATCTCACAATGTCCATCAACCAATACAAGGATCTCTCCTCGGGCAGCGCGGGCGGCGACGTTGCGGCCAGCACTAGACCAGCGGCGCGGATTGCGCAGCAGGCGGAGATTCGGACGCGATCGAGCCAGTTGTTCGACGAGAGCGACTGTGTCGTCGGTCGATTCACCGTCGGCCACCAGAACCTCGTAACGATCGACGGGGTAATCCTGGGCAAACAATTGCTCAAGCGTCGCCGTAATGTGAGCCGCTTCGTTGCGAACCGGCACGATGACGGAGAGGAACGGCAGCGTAGACGAGGCACTGGCCTTCTCTCGGAGTAACGTCACTTGGTTCATCGAGATAACAACTCCCCCTCTTGTCCGTCCTGCCGTGGGTCAGGCGGACCACACAGTTACTGCTCAAGCCGCCAATCGGGTTCGCTGCGGAACCGACGGAGTTTCCGGCACTAGATCGCGTGTGACTCGTTCGATCGTCTGACTGGTAGGCAGCCCGACCAGTCGTGAGGTGAAACGGAACGGAATCGCCAGAGCGTAACACGCGGTGCAGAGCAGTAGGCGGAATTCCAGCCAGGGGGTCAGTTCACGGATGTAGTATAGATCGTGAGCGAGCTTGCGGCGAACACTCTCGATGTCGGAATCGGGCGGCAACAGCACCTGGGCCAATCCAGTCACTCCCGGTCGGACGTTCAACCGTTGTCGATAAGTAGGAAGAGCCTGTTCGAGTTTCGGCACAAACTCGGGGCGCTCCGGACGTGGACCGATCAGGCTCATCTCGCCACGCAGCACGTTCCACAACTGCGGCAACTCGTCGAGATGCGACAGGCGAAGAAACCACCCCAGAGGAGTGACTCGCGGATCGCCGGGCAACGACCACAATGGACCACTTAACGCCTCGCAATTGTGCCGCATCGTGCGAAGTTTGAGGATGGTGAATAATCGACCGTTCTCTCCCACGCGGGTTTGGGTGTAGAACGCCGGTCCCTTCGAGGTCAACCGAACCAGCAGGGCGAGGAACAGCACCACGGGCAAGGTGGGGATTGCTAGCAAGCAGGCGAGGCAGAAGTCCAGGGCGTACTTGACACGAAGATATCCTCGAAATCGGCGCGGCAGAACCTTGGTTCGTACCTGCGTAGCATCTTCGCGCCATAGTCGGATGGTCGCCGGCGCGGTAATCGGTTCCGAGGGTCGAGTTGTCGTTTTGGTTGCCACGTATTCGCCTCCTTGCCGTGGTGAGAGTGCCTCTTGTCCGTTTTCGTTGACCTTGTCACCCATCTTGGGCAAACAGCTTGGTCTCCAGCACTGGCAGCAGTATCTCTAGAAAGGCGATGCAGGCATCGTCCTTTTCTGCCGTGGAAGGATTCGGCTCATTGAGGTCGCGTAGGACGTAAAGTTTGTGCAGGATCGGATATCGAGAGCGAGAGAATTCCCGGCGAGCATCGTGCGAGGCGATCCACCCCTCTCCGCCGTTCCACGCCCAAAAGATTCGCACTTTGGTCACCTCGGTCACTCGAGTTCTCATCGCGTCAGAAGTCCAGAAGTGCGCCGAGCCTTGATTGGTGTCCAGAGCAATTGGCATTCGTGCCCCGACTTGAAATCCTGCCGCTCCGTAGCAGGCTTCGGGGGTGTGCGTCGCCACCGGGCCGGGCCGGCCATTGACCAGGGCCATGACGACCGTGGCCCCAGTGCGAGTGTTGGTGTATCGTCGCTGTAGGCTGCCGGTGACCCCGGGGGCCGTTTGATTGGCCTTCACCTCTAGATCGACCCCCTCCCAATCACCAATCTTCAGCGGGATCTGATCGAGCCGTTCGGCGGCGTCGCTCAGTCGGGTATCGTGTGCCCAGCGATCGGTCCAAAAGCCATGCACCAGGCCGGCAGCGAGCAAGAGCAGTGAAGCCGTGATGGAATAGATCCAGCGAAGCATATTATAGATCCTCAATGGGGAATAAACAGGTGAGAGAATTCCACTTTTGTGATCAGACTGCTACCGGTTGAGCCGCACTGCTGACATAGACCTCCTCGGGACAGGCCGCGTTGACCACCGCGCCGATGACCCGGATGCCGACCGCCGAGAGCTGCTGGCTGGCGGCGTAGACGCGGGGCATTTCGCTAACGTCACGCAGCACCGAGAGCAACACCGCGTCGGCCTGACGTCCGATGAGCAGCGAGTCAGTCGCCGCCAACACCGGATGCGAGTCCACCACGATGAAGTCAAACTCCTCGGCCAGTAACTCGAACATGCCTTCCAAGCCATCGCGGGACAGAGCCAACAAGACCTCACGATCCCACTGCCCCGCCGGCATGACCCAGAGATTTTCCTGCATGGAGGCAACGGCGGCGTCGGCCATCTCGATCTCGCCTAGCAGCACTTCGCTGAAGCCCGGTTGCATGGCGAGCTCGAAGAGTTCATGGACGGCGGGTCGGCGTAGGTCGCCATCGAGCAGCAGAGTTTTTCGTCCCGCCCGGGCTAGGCTCGTCGCCAGCGCCGCCGCCAGCGTAGTTTTCCCCTCGCCGGAAGCGGCACTGGTCACCATGACCACGCGCGTGGATCGGGTGTTCGCCTCGTGCAGGAGTCGGGTCCGAATGGCATCGATCGATTCCATGACAGGAGTGCCTTCCAGTTCACTCTCACCGGCGGCGTTGACCAGCTGATGTTCCAAGTGGGGCATCGCAGGCACGGCCCCTACGACGCGAATGCCCAATCCGCGACTGATCTCGCTGGCCGTTCGCACGCGCCGCTTGCGAAACTCCAGCCAGGCCAATCCGATGCTCACTGCGCCCAGAACGGCGATCGGCGAGATGCCAGCGGCGAGCAACTGTTTCTTGTTGTCGCGCTTCATCAACTCGGCATCCTGAAATTTGGTGATCCGGTTGGCGGCACGCAACTCGACTCGCTCGTGTTCGAGTTTGGTGCCAATGTCGTGAACGAGCTTCTCATCGACTTTGATGTCTGCGACGCGCTGTTCATACTCCGAAGCCAGCACGGGAGTCTTGGCGGCCTCCTTGGACAGAACTTTGATCTGTTCTTCGAGTTTGCTTTCCAGGCTGGTCAGGGCATCGATCTGTTTCCGCATCCGTTCGCGCATAATCGCTGGATCTTCGATGAACTGCGGAATGCCAGCACCGTTGGTCGTGGTCGAAGCGTTTTTGGCCGCTCGCGCCAGGCTAGTGCGGACTCGCTCGGCCAACACAGCCTTTCGCTGTTCCAGGGAGGCTCGCGCCGCCGCTGCTTTGTCTCGAGCGATTTTCCGCGAGACATAGTTCGGGGGGTATCCCTGTCGAGCCAAAGTGGCATCCTGATCCTGGTAGTACAGAACTCGTTCGTGATACCGCCGAGCCTCGGCATCCTTTTCCATCGCCAGTTCCAGCGCTTCGTCGAAGCCGGGCAACTCGGGTTTACCGTTGCCGTCCTTCGGCGGAACCACGCTGTCCATGAACTTTTTGATGGCGGCCACGCGGGCGTCGTAGGTCTCCAGCTCCGCTCGGGCCTCGATCAGTTTGAAGCTGACATTGGCGTGCTGGAGCTTGAGATCCTTGAGATTCTGGGTCACCTCCAATCGCTGCTCCCGCCACAGGGCCGGGTCGATGGTGCCAAGTTTTTCCGCCAGATCCTTCAGGCTGTTCTTCTTCTTGGCCACCTCGTCGGACTTTTCTGTATAGAGCTTCTCGAACTCGCTGACTTTGTCCTTACGCTGTCTCTGCCGAGCGTAAACGATCTCTTCCAGATAGGCGTCCTTCACGCCATTAAGCACGGTCGTGGCCACGTGTGGGTCCGGATGGCTGTAATAAATTGTTAGCAGCTCGGAATTCTCTTTGAATTCCACTCGGAGATCTTCCTGGATCGCCTGAGCGGGATCGATCTCTTTGCTGTCGAGGTTGAGTCGGCGCACCTCATCGCGTTTCAGAGCGGCGGCAATGACACGCCGTGTCGCCACCTCAGCGGCGGTCGTCTGCAGTGTGGCTTTGAAGTCACCTGCCGACGGCTGAGCGTTACTCAACAGGGCATCTCCAGAGTAGCGCACCTGAAGATGGGCGAAGGCGGTATACTTGGGAGTCAGCGCGTACCAAACGGCGACGCTAGCGATCGCGCCCAGCGTTCCGCCGAGCAACACGGCGCTGACCCATCGCCGCCGCAACGCCGCTAGCAACCCCATCAGGTCGGGAGCTGCTGTCAACCCTGGAGGAAGCGGGGCGTTTGGTCCCGCTGGTCGTGGTAATGGCGTAGGCTCAACTCGTCCTGCATTGGTTGGCGACTCTCGTGTCGGAATCGTTCGCATCGGAATCGTCGGGTCTAACCTACCAGCATCATGCTGCATCACGGGAGTACCTCCTTGTTCGTGCGCGAGAACTGGTTTAGCGACGTTTCGGTGCGGCCGAGGCGTTGGAGCGTGGCGTCACCTCAGTGGGTTGCTCAACAGGCGTCGAAGTCGGCTGTGGTGCGGGCGGCTTCTGGCCTCGCACTCGACGCGGAACCGTGGTTCGCGGCACCAAGCGGCGCACCGTGGCGGGTCGTAGTGGCATCACTGGTCGTGGGGTATCGATGAACAGAGCATCCAGTAGCTTCACTTCGGCCCAGAGAATGCCCAGCGCGATCAACGGCATCAACCAGCCGGCGAAGTCGTGGAAGAACTGGTTGGCAAATTCGCTGTAGCCCAGGTCATACATCACACCGGTGGCAGTGATACGGATGACGTTGGTCACGATGGCAATAGGGATGGCACTGAGCAGAAGAATAACTCGATCGATCCAGTGGCGTTCGGCGACCAACACCACTGCCGTGGACAAGGCCAGGAAGACGACCAGCATCCGCAAGCCACTGCAGGCCTCGACGATGTTGATCGGAAACTCATTCAGATGGATGACGTTGCCCTCGGCCAGAGCGGGCAGGCCGATCGTTTGCATGACGAAGGTGCTGGAGATGGTCGCGACCCACTGCAGCTGGCTGGACATGGCCACGGAAGCGAAGTAGGGCAACGGCAACATGAAGACCAAGAAGCACACAGCCGGCCAAGCCCACCGCCAAGCCGCCCAGCCGCCGCCCAGCAGCACCAGGCCAGCGACGCAGGGAATCAATGAGTAGGGATCCAGACTGACATAGTAGCCGTAGGCTCCGACAAGCTTGATCGCCAGCCCTAGCGACAGCAGGACCAATCCCCAGATACTCGGTCGAAGAGCGGCGACGTCGAGTTGGTTGCGGCGATGCCAGAGCAGAAAAGCTGCAAAGAGCGGGACGAGAAAACCGTGTGAGTACTGATCGTTGCTTCTCCAGGTGTAGGTCAACTCGGCAAAGGTAGACCAGTAGACCCAGAAGAGACAAATAACTGGTATCGTCAGTGGGACAAACAGCCAAAGACGGCGCGATTGGAAGGAAGCGGTGTGGGTGGTCATAGCATCCTTTCGCGGTCGGCGGGCCATCCTGGTCCGCGTCACCGACTACTGCTTCGAGGGTTTCTCCCGCATCCGGGATACGGGGGTAAGCTTCTCGCGAGTCGGGATCTTACTTCCGTTGGGGAGAGACGGTCAAGACGGCTTCAATCGACTTGTGCCGTCGGGGCGATGCGATGGCGTGATTTGGGTAGACTTTTTCTTGTTGGTCTGAGCAATCTAGAGAAGAGGCGATGAGATGATCCGGTTGTGACGAACTTGAGCCGGCAGTTCACGTTAATCGGGAAAGAACGATCCGTCCGGGCTGGAACAGCAGCGCGCGGCATCCCGATATTGCCAGAGACGCCGACTGTGTTGGTCTCTCTGTCGGTGAGGTGGTTGTGGAACAGGATGTTCCACCGCTCGACGTGGACCCCAGACTTGAGGTAGCAAGGACATGCTCGTCATCCGACGGTTGAAACTCCTGTCCGGGGTGGCCGGGCTGCTCGTCTTCAGCATGGCCGCGACCGGGTGTCGCTCCTGCAAATCGGATTTATGCTGTTCGCCCTGCTGTCCACCCAGTTACACCGGAGCCTGTGTGGACGGCGTTCAAGCCGTGTCGATGGGAAGCCCCCAGCCGATGCCGGCTTCAGCCTGCGCTTGCACTCAGGCGGCGCAGCTGGGAGCTCCGATCGCCAGCAGCGGTCGTCCGGGGCAGACGGCAACGCCGGTCGCCTCTACGACCTATGGCCGACCCGGCTTTCCTACTAAGCCCTTGTGGCGGTTGTCCGAAACACGCAGCGAGCCGAAGTATAATCCCCCCACCCACTTGGCCCAGTGCCAACCGTGTCAGCCTCGACCCCAAGCTCAGCCGAGTTCTGCCTACGCAGTGTCGCAACCCCGACAGCAAACCTCCTCACTGCTCGCAGCCTGTTCGACGTGCATCCCACTGAACCGTCCTGCTCCGTCGAGCTGCAACAGCTGCTCGACGTTGCCGACCTCGTCGGCCATCGTCTTACGTCCGGTTCCTGCAGGGCAACCGGTTAGCAACGATAGCGGAGCGTCAGAAGTGCGACAAGTGAGCAGCGAGGCTCCGCCCTTAGCCGATCCGGTTATTCAGCAGGTGGGAAAAGTTGATCCCACGAGTCTGGTCTCGCTCTTGCCTCCCCCAGCCTCACTGGGAGAGCCTTCTTCTCAACCTGCTCCGTTGCTAGTCTTGCAGGACGACTCCACCCGCAATGAGCCGATTCCGCCGGTCAAGAAGGACGCCGACAAAACCGACAAGGGTATTCTGCCTCCGCCGCGTATGCGCAACGGCAATGGCACCGCGGACAAGAAAGCCGCCTCGAACGGAGCAACGGGTTGGCCAGAGCTTCCCGCCCCGACCATCACCAATCCCCCCGCCGCCCCACGGGAGTTCCACAAACATGCTCTATCGGCCTACATCATCGAACCGCCCGACGTGCTGCGCATCGATGGCTTGCCTGAGCTATTTGACAAGAGTTTACCGCTGGAAGGGCCACACCTGGTTCGTCCTGATGGAACGATCGGCCTGGGAACGTATGGCTCGGTCTTCGTTGCTGGGATGACGCTCGATCAAGCCAAGATGCAGATCATTCAGGCGATCATGCGGCGGCAATCGTCCAGGGAACCGGCTCCCAAAGGAGATAAGGCCACCAACGCCCCTGCCGCCGAACCTCCGACGCTGCAACAGTTCTGGGAGGGCATCCGGGTGGATGTGGCCGCGTACAACAGCAAATTCTACTTCGTCATCACTGACGGCGGCGGTTATGGGGAAACGGTGGTACGTCTGCCCTGCACAGGCAACGAGACGGTCCTCGACGCCATCAGCCAGATTCAAGGTTTGCCGGCCGTCGCGTCGAAGAAAAAGATCTGGGTAGCTCGGGCCACGCCGGACGATCATCATCAGCCCATAATCCTGCCCGTGGACTGGTACAGCATCACGCAACGCGGTGGTTCGGCGACGAATTACCAATTGTTCCCGGGAGATCGCGTCTATGTCAACTCCGACTGTCGGATTCGTCTCGACAGCCACCTGGCCAAGATTCTCTCGCCGGTCGAACGGTTGTTCGGGGTGACTCTGCTCGGTGCCACTACTGTGAACACCATCCGCAACAACCAGCCGAACGTCTTCAATCCGTTCTGATTGGGACTTAGGCCCCGAAGGCGAACCTGGTATCATCGAGGTGAGTGGCAGTGGTTGGCCTCCTGGTGGTCTGGCACGATCAGGAGGCTTACGTCTCCGCTCGCCTCGAACGATTCTCGAGAACGGGTCCGCCGACGGTTGACATCGGCAGCGTCGACAGCATAGGCTGTAGATGGAGGAGAGGAACCGATGAGAACGCTGTTGCTGCTTGTCTTTGTCGCTATTGCTGGAGCGGGCTTGGCCCACGGTCAGCAGTTTGGTCAGTATCCCGTGCCAAACTGGGGGCCCGGGTATCGCGGCAACATCAGCCCCTACCTGAACATCATCCGCAACAACAACAACCAAAACCTCAACGCGGGAATCAACTACTACTTAGGTACCCGTGCCGAACAGCAACGACGAGCCAACGCTCAGGAGTTCCGCGACGAGATCGAGGCCCTGCCGCTACGCGATCGGCTCCGTGGCGAAGACATTCCCGAAAATTTCCGCGCCATCCCGAGCGGTTCTTACTCGCTAATGAACAACACCGGTTCGTACTTCAACAACACTTACAACTACTTTTCCTATCCAGGACGTCAGGGACGCCAACCGATCCGACCGGGCATGGTCACGGCTCCACCGCGACGACCCGGGGCACCGTCTCGCACTGGCATGAACCCAGGATTCGCTCCCGGCACCACTGGAGCAGGCATGCCCCGACCTCTCATCAATCCCGCGACGGGCGGCTTCCCCAACTGAACTGAGCCGATTCTCATCAGTTGGGCGAGCCAAACTCCATCAATAACGGATCGGTCAGATAGATGGCCAATGCGGGGATTGCTATCTGCCGTCGTAGGGACGCTAGTCGCTCTGTGTGCAGGAAGTTCGGCTCAATCACTTCGGTGAGAAAATCGTTGCGCAGCAGTACGCCGGGATCCAGGCCAAGGATGCAAGCTCGTTCGACGTACTCTTTCGCTCGCAATTCACGATATCGAAGATCAAATAGCTCTTTAGTTTGTCGCGTCGGCGTTCGACGCAGATCCAGAGCCGCTCGAGCATAGATTTGCGCTGCCAGATGATACAATTCGGCAGGCTCAACTAGTCCTTGTTGTTGCAGCTGACGGATCGCTTCCTCCACCTCCTGAAGCAAGAACTCGGGGACGTCCTGCTGGGATTGCAAAACTTCTTGATACGCTAGCCAACAAGAGTTGAACAGCGCAGGGCAGAAATTGGGATCCTGGCACAGGGCTTGACCGAAGTAATGCCTAGCAATCGCTCGGTGGCCCTGCATCATCGCGCTGTAGCCAAGATTGTTCAGCAGCGGTGCATCAGAGCGACCTAGTGCTTGTGCCGTTTCGCCGAAGGTTGCTGTTTGCTCATGGTGCCGATCCAGCGCGGCGAGATAGGTCTTATACGAGTACACCGTTGCCAAAGCGTGCATTGGCTCCTGGACAAGTGGCAGACCGCCCAAACCAGCCATCGGTCCGGCAAGCGACAGCATCGTTGGCATCGCGACGGACAAGTAACGTCGGAGCAGTTCCTGTTCGACCTCGTCCAACAGAGGTGCCGCATCCTCGGGGGACTGAGCCAGGGAGACGGCATGGACTAATTGGAGACGCTCACGCCAATGGCTCGTCGCCTGGTTCTGCTGTTGCGATCGGAGTTGGGTAGCCGCACGACGCAGTACAGGCTTTGCTTCCTGAGATTTGCCTTGACGGAGCAGCTGGTAACCCCGTACCAAGTGATCGCTCACTGTTGCCTCGTTGGCTATCGTCGCGGCAGGTGGCTCGACCTCGGAAAGCTCTCCAGGGGTAACATCGCCCGAACCGAGTTGCTGTCCCGCGAGCAGAGTCAAGCCGAGCAATACTCCCCCCAGCAGAGCTCGTCTCGCCCACCTGGGTTGGGACGATGAACGGAGCCTACGAGCCACTTCCGCTGCCGAGACCGGACGCTGCTCTCGGTGAAGATACAGACATTGCTCGATCAGTTTTGCCAACGGCCCCGGCACCGCTGGGTTAATGTGGCGAAGTGGGACAACTCCTTGCTCCATCTGACGCAGCAACCAGCTGGGCAATTCCTTCTTGTCGAGTTCAGGTGGTGGAGTGCCGAACGGCAACCGCCCCGTCAACAGTTCATAGAGAACCACCCCTAGGGAGAACAGATCACTCTGCACTGAGTGCGGTTCAGCGGGTTGTAGTCCGGCATGGAAGCGGAGATGCTCCGGAGCCATGTAGGTGAACGTGCCGCCCCGAGACAACGACGGAGTACCTACCGACAAGGCCAGGTTGAAATCGAGCAGTAATGGCCGACCTAAGGGAGTCAGTAAGAGATTAGATGGCTTGAGGTCACAATGAAACAGGCCGCGTGCGTGAAGGAAAGCCAAGCCTTCGGCAATCTCTGCGGCCAATTGCCGCACCCCGTCGACGAACGACAGGGATCGCAAGTTTGGCCCCGCAAGCAGTACGTCGGGAGTGGGACTAATTGAGCGTGTGGAGCGATCCAGTAAGTTTTGAATTCGGCTCGCTTGCCGAGGAGGCCTCGCCTCCGGACTGGGGTAAAGCGAGCTAATCACCTCGGCGAGTGTAGTCGCCCCCAAATACGGCATGCACACCGCGTCCAGTTCGTAGTGTGCATCATGATCGGCCCAGAGAATCGGCACAACGTTGGCATGGTTGAGGCGGCCCAACAACTCGGCCTCTTGATCGAATTTTGTCGATAGTTTCAGGGCAACGGGACGATCTCCGGTTCGCGATTCCAACGCTAGATAAACCCGCGAAAAGGTGCCCCGTCCCAACTCTCTCAGCAAGCGGCACCCACAGACGATCTCACCGAGTTGGGGCCAATCTCGCGACGCCGACGGTGAGCCTTCGAGGGCAATACTAGTATGAGCAGCCAGCAGTTCGTGCATCTCCAAAATACGACTTAGACGATCACTAATCTCCGGAAATTGAGCACAGAACGCTTCGGGATCGATCATTTCTCCAGCCTGCGTGCGCAGACAGTATTCCTCGTAGGCCAGGTCAACCACTTCGGACGGATACTCGGCCAGCGCGGGATACTCGGCTAGCGCCTCTTGGGCGCACGGCGGTTCGCCCTCCATCCACGCCCGACGGATTTCGAGGAAGAGTTGAGCTACCCGTTCACGATCAGGAGTTGCAGTATTCATGCCTGGTCTCGAAAATGACGAAGTCGATGAAGCAATCGTTGGATAATCTTGGGACTGATGTTTAGCTGCTGAGCGATGTCGAGTTTGGAGTGGCCATCGCGCAGCAGTTGGAGAACCTGAACGTGTCGCGGTGGCAACCCTTCGATGAGCTTCTGCCAGCGTTCATCGGCTATGACGTATTGGCTGGGAGTGTGTTCCCGAGCAGGTAGCACCGGAGGCGTAGGTTCCCTGTGCAAGGATACCTCCTGGACGCCGCCGCCATGCTTCTTCGTCGCGAGGCGTTTCCGTGTGGTTTCCATGACTTTGTTGTATGCCATCCGAGAGAGGAACTTGACGAGATCTTCGGGCGAGCGAAACTCGTAGGCTTGGTGCGACAGATCAGCAAACGAGGCCCAGACCGACTGCACGAAATCCGAAGAGTCGTAACGTCGACGTAGTCGAAAGTGTAACAACCGCCGAACAACTCGACGCACAGGATCGCTGTACAACTGAAACAGAGTTCCGACCGCCTCGTTGTCCCCAGCCTGTACTCGGGTGAGTAATTCCTCGAAGCTCGGCTCGTAGCTGGACATCGTTGCATCAACACCTGATCGGGGTCGAAAGCAATCTTACATTTCCGTAAAGCTCTTGGGCAACTAATTTCACAAACTTCTCAAAAGATGGCGGCCGCTTGCTCTGGCCCGCTCGACGATCCCCCTCGAACCCCGCAAAGCTGGGCTGCCGCTGATGAACGCCGTGATGGAATCGAGGTGAAGCCAATGACCCAGCGTGTCAAAGGCTCAGAGAAGTTCTAGTGTTCCGAAAGGCGCTGAGGCGATCGTGCAGATGCGTACCGACTACCTCAGCGATGACGCGCCGCTCGATGACTTCTGGGAGCAAGGTCAGGCAACCGCCACCGAACAGCGACGCTACTGTTGCGATTCCTGACTACAAATCAAGTTGTACACCCGCGAGGGGAGAAAACCACACGGCAACGCTACAACTGCGTAATTCCCTACCCGCCATAACTCTTGCAATCTCATAAGCCCGCGGGGCCCTCATGAATCGTCGCGGTGGATTGAGGAGGCCGCTTAGCGCGTGTTGCCCAGCGTTGGAGCGGTCAGCAAGAGGTAGATCATCTCTTCAGAGGGTTCGGTCTCTAGTTTGCTGTCGACGATCCAGTAAGAGCCGAATTTGCGACAGTCTCGAACGCTCAACTCCAAAGGGGGAGCATCGGGAGGCAGTCCGCCGACCCGCAGCGAAACGATTTTCCCTGCAGGCAAGGGCCACACACCAGCGAGGTCCAACCGCTTGACGTACCAACGCAACACCTCGCCGCGACGAATGCGAGCCTGGAACAGCACATTGTTCACAAAAGCTGGCGGAACCTCGACTGGAGCCTCTGGATCGGCCAAGCTCGCCTGTTTGACCGGATCGAGCTGAAGGACCAGCTGCACTTCCTCGTCGCTCAGTTCGCTGATGAAGTTACAGCCGAGCAGCCAGCCGCCCTCGGAATAGGATTGCACCTCGACGACGCGAGCCAGCACGGTGGTCGTCGAACCGTCCTCGGTGGGCAATTCGATCGCCAAGCCGCTGCCGCGCTCGAAGCGACGATTGAGCGTCAGCCTTAGTCCAGTAGTTCCGATGTCTCGGATGGTGGCGGCCCAGGGATCCTTGGTGTAGGCTGATGGCGGCTGGCAGGTGGTGGGTACCTCGCAGGTGAACCGTTCCTTCTCCCGATTGTTTTGCACAGCCACGGGGGCCAAGTTGGCACTCATGGACAAACTCTCCGCCCAGGGGATTTGAGGTGTCAGCGCAAGGGTAGTTTACACTTTTCGCAGAGTCAAATTCTCAGGCGGGACAATAAGAGATAGCTCAGTAATCCTTAGTGGCGAACCACCAGCAGGAGATGCCCAACATCAGGGCGATGAACACGCCCGACACGGTCAGGCTTTCGCCCCAGGTCATGTCGCGGGTGCCGAGGTTCGCTCCGCGCATGCCTTTGGGAAGCATCATCAGGTCGCGCTGCATCACTGACGTGGTGAGCGTGTCCAGGTCACGAGTGCGCGGCAGAACGAACTGCACGGCGCGAATGATCTTGGCAAAGGTGTACTCGGTTTTTTCCAGAGGTGCTAGTTTGTCACGTTGAGCCGCCAGCAGCGTCACTGCTAGCAGCGGTCCCGGTCCCTCGCCGCTGGGCATGCCGAGGGCCGTCGCCGCCAACTGGCCGACATTGCGACGCACGGGAGCTTCCTCGGCCTTTTCCAGTTGATCAAACACCGCCGCAATCACTCCGACGATGAACAGCAAGAACCACACACCGACCGTCATCAGAATGGCCACGATCGGACTACGGGTCAACACGCCGAACAGCGTCGAGACTGAATAGAGGATGGCGAAAAAGAAGGTGATGACGGGAATGCTGATGAGAAAGCCCGGAGCCCAGATGCCGGAGCGCAGACTCAGAGCCAGCCAGACCCCGCCGACCGCGATGGTAGTGTTAATGACGATAAACAGAAGTCCGCCGATGTACTTGAACAACAATAGAGTCGAGCGGTGCATCGGTTTGACCAGGAGCATGTCCACGGTGCCCTTGCGGAGCATGTTGGGAATGAAAAAGGCGGTGATGACCACGCTGACCAGAATGGCGATCCACGAACCGAAACCGTTTATCAGCACCGATTCCAATGCGAACAGTTGAAAGCCGACCGGGCCGGAGAAGATCGAGATGGGCAAGGCTCCGAAGAACAGAGAGAACTCGTGCGGCCAAAGGCGTCGGCCCACATCGGTCACGCGGAACTCAACCGGATAGGTGCCGTTCTCGTGCTGAGCCTTGAGCAGTTCGACGATCCGAACATCGTCCCATTGGCCGAAGCGTTCCTGAATCTCGGCGAGGCGCTGTTCGGGACTGGGTCGACGAAAGACAAAGGGGATAGATGCGGAGGGCTGTAGCACCGCACGAAACGTGCTGGAAGGCAGATCTTCCGCGCCGTCCACGGGGCGAACCTCTTTGATGTCCCACTGGCCGCGCACGCGCTGCATCAGCCGAATCGGACCGCCGGTTCCTCCTCCACCGCCACGTCGGCCTCTGGCTTTGGCATCCGGCTCGCCGCTTTGCTCAGCTTCAACTGCTCCCATCTGAAACTCGCTAGGGTCAAAGTCAGTCAGATCCAGCGACAGGGGTACCGTGGCCATCTTGGCGATCATGTCGCCGCCCGCGATCGGCTTGAAAGTGATCGTCGCTGCCAGGGCGATCATCAGCACGGACAGCCCAACCATGACATAAAATACTTTGGCATCGATCGCTTCACGGAGCGAGTCTCTCATGATGGCGAGAAACTTCATCGGTAGTCCTCACTATGCCGGATGTTCCTGCTCCGCTCCCCCTGGCGGCGCGGCGTTCGGTAGTCGTCGACACCCGGCTCGGCGGCATCGACCGTGGCAATAAACAGATCTTCCAGCGTCTGCCGCTTCTCCACGAGATGACGAAGTCGCAAGCCACGCTGAACCAACAGACTTACCAAGGGATCAATCGACAGCGAACCGTTGAGCAACACTTCCCAACGCTGTCCCCCCAACGACTGGATCTCATATCCCAGTTGGCGGAGTTCGTCCAGCGGCAGCGAGTCTCCTTCGGCCAATCCCAGGTGATAGGTTCCCTGCTGCCGTGTCAACGAGGCGATGTCACCGATCCGGATCAGTTCGCCACGTTGCAGGATCGCCACCCGGTCGCAGATCATCTCCACTTCGCCCAAGAGATGCGAATTGACGAAGATCGTCTTGCCCTCCTGCTTGAGGCGAGTGATCATCTCGCGAATCTCACGACGGCCCACGGGATCGACGCCATCGGTCGGCTCATCGAGAAAAATCAGATCCGGATCGTGGAAGATGGCTTGAGCCAGGCCGACATGCTGCTTCATCCCTTTGGAGTAGGAGCGGATTTTGGAGTGCATGCGACCCTTGAGACCGACCAACTCTAGCACCTCGGGGATGCGTTTTCGTCGCACGCGGCCAGGCACATCGAGCAAAGCTCCGTAGAAATCCAACAGGCTGGCTGCGGTATGATAATCTGGGAAGCGGTGATCTTCAGGCAGATAACCGATGCGTCGGCGAACCGCTGTCGCTCCGGCGGGTTGGCCCAGGACGCTGGCCTCGCCGTCGCTGGCGGAAATGACGCCGAGCAGCACCTTGATGAGCGTCGTCTTGCCCGCGCCGTTCTGGCCAAGCAGACCGAAGATTTCGCCGGGCTGCACGTCCAGCGAAACGCCCTTCAAGGCGCGGATTTTGCCATACTCTTTGGCGAGCTGCTTGGTCTGAATCACCGCCACGGGTTGGCCCTCGGGGCTAACGGTCGCTGTTGACACTCCGACTAGCTTACTGGCTCTGTCTACTGATGTCATTCGTTGGTGGTTTCAGGAACTTTGAGGTGATTCTTTTTTGACCAGCTCTGGCCAAGGCCTCGCCACTGGGCCGGTTTGGAGTGAGATCGCGTTCATGCTAGAATTAGCCCATCCAGGATATTTATTGTTGCTGTTACTCCTGCCGTGGCTGGTCCGCTGGCAGCGACGGTGTCGCCGACCGGGGGTGTTGTTTCCGTCGTTGGCCCTGTTCGAGTCGCTGTCTTCCCGTCGCACTTGGTGGGCGGAGCATGGCGGACAGATACTCCGTCTGGCCGGGTTGATTCTGCTGATTCTGGCTTTGGCTCAACCACGTTGGCCCGATCAGCGCACTCGCCTCGCCACCGACGGCATCGCCCTCATGTTGGTCGTCGACGTCTCGGGGAGCATGGCCGAGCGCGACTTTCTCGCCGACTCTGGCCCGATCAGCCGGTTAGAGGCAGTGCAGCAAGCATTCACGGCGTTTGTCGAACAACGTCCGAACGATCTGCTGGGACTGGTCAGCTTTGCCACACGCCCCGAAGCCACTTGTCCACTGACGCTGAACCATCCGACGTTGCTTCGGCTGCTCAAGGGGCTGGAGCCGCGCGGCGTACCAGGTGAATCGGAAACCAACCTCAGCGACGCGGTGGCCTTGGGGCTGGCCCGCCTCCGCGCCGCCGGTACTCGACGCCAGGTGCTGGTGTTGCTCAGCGATGGCGAACACAACCAGAGCGAGACTCGTTCCGGCTGGTCGCCGCGTCAGGCCGCCCAGGTGGCCGCCAGTCTCGGTGTGCCGATCTATACCCTCGACGCCGGACGCGAGGCCGACGACCCCGACGACCCAGACTACCTGACGCGACAACAAGCGGCGGCGATACTCCGCGACCTAGCCCAGATCACCCAGGGCCGCTACTTTTCCGCCAGCGACAGCCAGGCTCTGCGGCAAGCCTGCAAGGAGATCGATCGCCTGGAAACGACGACGATCGCCAGTTATCAGTATCGGCGCTATCATGAAGCGTATCCCGGACTAGCCGGCGCGGCCTTTGCCCTATGGATCGCCGCTCTCCTGCTGGAACAAACGCTGTGGCGACGTTTGCCATGACTGCATACTTTAGCTATCCGCAATTGCTCTTTTTGCTGCTGACGCTGCCACTGCTGGGATTGTTGAGTTGGTGGGCGAACCGCCATCGTGCCCGACAGTTGGTCGACCTAGTGGGGTTGGTTAAGACGGCAATGCTGGTCCGGCAGAGAGCTTCTTGGTGGGAGCGAGGTGTGCTGACCTCGGGGCTGGTCTGCCTGGTTGTCGGCATGGCTGGCCCTCGCTGGGGCCGCGACTGGACCCAAGCCGCCACGCCGGGCCGCGATCTGTTCGTCGTTCTCGATCTATCTCGCAGCATGTTCGCCGAGGCTCCTTCTCGACTCGAACGCGCCTTGCGTGGACTGGAAGACCTGGCCGACACGTTGCAACAACGTGGTGGATATCGGGTTGGTCTGGTGGGCTTTGCCGGCACCCCGAAGTTGCTCTGTCCGTTGACCCATGATCTGGATCATTTCCGTGAATGTGTCGCCGCCCTCGATCCAACCTATCCCGACGCCGAGTTGGGCAGCGGCACACGAATCGGAGCGGCCCTGACATTGGCTCTGGAATCCTTCGAGGGTCGCTCTACTGCCGCTCGTGACGTGCTGCTTCTCTCCGATGGCGACGATCCTCAGCGCGACGGAGAGTGGCTGCGCGGCGTGGAGCAGGCCCGACGCGATGGCGTACCGATCCACTGCGTGGGAATCGGCGATGCCACTGAGGGACACCGCATCCCCACCTATCCAGGCTGGCTAAGGTATCAGGGGCAACCGGTTCGCACCCGTCTCGAAGAAGCACCGCTGCGACGGATCAGTCAGGACACTGGAGGTCGACTGCTGTTCGTCGGTCAGCGTTCGTTCGCCTTGGGTGAACACTATCTAGCTTGGGCCGCAACTCAGGTCGAGGACAGTCCCGATGCCTTGCTGATGCGCCAACCGCGTCAGGCCATCTTTTTACTGGCGGCGTTGGTCTTGTTGGTGCTGTCGATGTGCTTGCCGTTTAGCGAGGGGAGAACGGTAGACCACGTCGCCCCCGATTCCTCTCCCCGAAGCGACGGCGATTGCAACTCCCTCTCCCCGCTGGGGAGAGGGATACAGAGTGAGGGGCTAAAGCACTGCGTTTTCCCTTTGCTTCTCCTGCCTGTGCTACTGGCAGCCAACACAGAAGATACAGCCGATCTTCTTTATCGTGGAAACGCGGCCTACCAACGCGGCGACTTTTCCTCGGCCATCAGCTACTACGAGCAGGCCCAGCGACGAACCACGGATCCGGAACTGCTGGCTTTCAATCTGGCGACGGCGAACTATCAGCTGGCCCAGGCAGGTAACACTTTGGCATTGGCGGCTGCGGAATCGGCCTATCGGTCGTGTCTCCAGCCGCGCTGTCCTTATCGCGCTGCGGCTCTGTTCGGGCTGGGCAACTGTCTGTTGCTGCGAGCCGAATCGGGCCAACTTGATCCGCTGAGTCTGCGTGTGGCCATCGATCGTTATCTGGAGTGTCAACGCGACCCCGGCTGCAGCGCAGAACTGGCCGAGGCGGCACAACGCCAGCAAGAACGAGCCAGGCTTCTCTTGGCTCAAACCCCGCCGCGCAGCGAGGCCACGGAGTCCAGCGGTGGCGACAACGACTCCACAGACGAACCGCCGGCCCGGTCCGGCGATCCAGCCAGTCGATCGACCTCGAACGAAACGGTTGCCGAACCGAGTACGAGCGACTCCTCGACCACTGCTCCGACTCGGGACAGCGACGACAAGTCCGGCAAGTCGAAGGCGGGTCGGGGTACCTTGCCGCCGGTGCCGGACCAAGCCGACGCACCGCCGTTGGCCGCTGAATTGGCTCAGCTGCACTTAGAGCAGGCACAGCAGCAAATCCAAGAGGATCTGCTACGCCATCGTCGCGGCCGCGCTCGCTCGGTGCCGCCTGCAACGCGAGATTGGTGACCCGCATGCCGACCCTGCCTCTGCCGCGACTCTGGCTAGCCGGTTGGCTGTTGCTCGGCGGAATGCCCACCGTGTTGAACGGGGCCGACGATGAGATCCCTCGGGTTGGCCGTCCCGCCGATTTGCCCTTCAGCGGAGCCAGCGCCGGATTCCATTTTGACCCAGAGCATTCCGAATATCAGGTGCCATTTCTCGTCTCGACGACAGCATCAGCCAAGGCGATCCAAGAGCAAGAAGCAGTGCTGCTGACGCTGACGGTGCAAGCACGCGGCCAGGTGCGGACGCCACCGCAACGCCTAGATCTCCAGGAGATCCCCGCCCTGGCACAACGGTTTTATCTGGAAGACGTAACCGAGGGCCGAGCCGCCACTACGGTGAGCCGCTCCTGGCAGTGGGTCTATCGATTGCGGCCGCGCTCGGTTGGCCTACAGCAAATTCCAGGGATCCCTTTTGTCTACTATAATCCGGATCTGCAACCTGTGACACGCAGTTTCCAGGTGATCTGGACCGATCCCTTGCCGTTGGAAGTGCGGCCCAGCGAACGCGACGCGCCTCCCGTGACAGCAAGCGAGAGCATTCTGAAGCTCGATCCTGACGTATTGCGAACTCCGCCTCGAACTGGAATTCCCTGGGGTTGGTGGTGGCCGCTGTGGCTGGGCACGCCGCTGGCTTGTGCCGGGTGGTATCTTGTGTGGCACTGGCTCTATGCCGATGCCGCGACCTTGGCCCGACGACGCCGCAGTCGGGCGGAGCGACAGGCCCTCCGGGCGCTGGCTCAGGCCAAGCGGTTGCAAGGACGGGCACAAGCTGATCGAATTGTCGCCATCGTCGCCGAGTATCTACAGGCTCGCCTGGGCTGGTCAGGGGCTGAACCGACTCCCACAGAGATCACCGCCTTTTTACGACAAAACCGATATGATGAATCTTTAGTCGAGCAGACACGCCATCTGCTAGAATTGACCAGCGCGGTGCGATTCGGACCGATCGAGGAGGCGCATCTATTGGAGGCGGCGCGGGTCTGGATTCAAGCCATTGAGGAGGCCTCATGTCCGCCTGGGTCGTGACTGTATCGCTGCTGCTTGGCGCAGAGCCAAGCGATGCCCAACTCGTCGCCGAGGCCGAGCGAGCCTTCGCCGAGGGGCTGAGCCAGCGCGACCAGGGCGAACGAGGAGCCGAAGCGTTCCGTCAGGCGGCCCAGTGGTTCGAGCAGCTCCGTCGGCGCGGCTACGACAACCCAGCGCTAGCACGGAACCTAGGCAACGCCTATTTCCTGGCCGGCGATTTACCGCATGCCATCCTGACCTACCGTCAAGGATTGCGGCTGGCTCCGGAGGATCGAAAGCTACGCGACTGTCTGGAATTTGCCCGCGAGCAGGTCGTTCGAGCTGAGCCACATCTGGGCCGACCTGGGGACGATATAGTTCCGCCGGTGGGGACACGCTGGCTGTTGCTCGGACTGACCGGGCTGTATGTCCTAGGCTGGCTTCTGTTGACGCGCGCTGGGATGCTGCGGTGGCGTGTTGGTCTGGGAATCGGAGGGTTGTTCATCGTCGCCGCCCTAGTTGGGGTGTACCTAGCGCAGCCGGCTCCGTCGAGACCGGTCGCGGTGCTGGCCCGAGATGGTGTGTTGCTCCGCAAGGGCAATTCGGAGTTTTTCCCTCCCTGGTTCGAGACGCCGCTGAATCGTGGCATGGAGGCAACGATTCTGTATCGCCGTGAGGATTGGGTGCAGGTCGAATTGGCTAGCGGTGAGATCGGCTGGGTGCGCCAGCGCGACTTGGTCAGCGAGGCACCGGATAGACTCCAGACAGCCGATCGTGCGGGCCACGATTGGGCCAGACCATGGCGATGAAGACATAAACGCCCAGCAGCACCACCGCGGCCCACCACAAATGCCAAGAGATCCAGCCGACGAAGCGGATCTCTTCGCTGGACCAGCCGGAACGGGCTTCGGAGACTCGCCAAAGATCGAGAGACATCGCGGCATACAGCAGCAGAGCCACCGGAAGCCAAACCACCAGCGCCCGCCAAGCACAACGCCAACGTGCCGCGGGCCGACCGTCGGCCCCGACGAGAGCAATACCAGCCAGCCACGGAGCCAGTCCGCCGCGTGTCAAAAACGCCCAGATGGCCCAGATTACCGGCCAGGCGAAAAGCACCAACGGCAGCGTCGGTTCTTTCTGCCACTCGACAAACAGATGCGAGGGGCCTTGGAGAAAATCATCGTCGCGCAAGAACGCATCCAGTCCCTGATCGGCGCTGGGGTCTTGCTTCAGCTCTTCGATCAGGCTCTCGGTGTAACTTCGGCTAATGAACTCCTCGTTGCGCTCGAAGGCATTGCGAAAGAACCAACTCCACGAGGCCTGAACCGCCTCCCGATCGCGTTGCAGGGCTTGCAGACTAGCCTGAATCTCGTTCAACTGTTTCTGCTGTTCGTCGGACAACTGGAGTTCGACCAGGTTAACCGGTTCGGAAGAGTCGAGGCAATCAACGACTTGTTTTTTGGCAAACTCGCCGTTGGCCGCTCCCAACACGCAGATGGTGTAGCCGGCCAGCAACAGCACCGGCGACAGCAGAAACTGACAGATCAAACCCGGCAACAGTCCCAGGGTGGTCAAGACCACCTGCATGCCGCGAGCGGGTCGGCTGATCTCTTCGGGCTGTTCGTGGCCCTTGCTCAAGGCTTGGCGAACCTGGTTCAGACTAGTGAATGGCTCGCGGGCACCGCTGGCCCCTAGTAGTCGGCCCATGAGTTCCGAAGCATGCCAGGGAATCGGGGCTCGAATCGGCCGATCCAGTTCTCCCGATGGCCGTGCATGTCCCTCCAAAGCGATGGCGGCGGTCTGCCGCAACAAATTCATCGGCGTGCGTGCCCAGGTCGGCTCCTGAGCCGGCGTGTCGAGCAACAACACCCGACCCGACGGCTGCACCCAGATTTGTTCCGGACTTAAGCGATCCGGCAAGGAGTGATCCTGCTCTGCTTCTTCTAGTTCGATGGCCAGCTGTTCCAGCAGCGATAGCGCATCGCGCCAGCCGAGCCGTCGCCGTTTGGGGACCAGATCAGCCAGCGTGCAACCGGCAGCGGCGACGAAGGCATCCCAGCGCCAGCCGTCCTGCTCGCCGTCAGCCAGCCAGCGAGGGCGAGCATCGCGAGCCAGATCCCGCCGGGTGGCGCTGAGCCGCTCTCCGCCACGCCGCAACCATAGCCAAACCGGTCGGCGTAAAGCGCGATCTTCGCCTTGCAGCAGCATCTCGTCGTCGGTGCGTCGGGCCACGGCAAGCACGTCGTAGCTGCTGACCTGAGTTGGCACCCCTTCCGGTAGGTGGGCCTCGCTGGGCCAGCCTGTCTTGGCTGAGGTGCGAAAGCGCGGCCGTTCGCTGGGCAGACGAATGACCTGCGTGCCAGAGAGCAACTCATGGACGCCACGATAGCCGTTGGCTCGTCGCATGGTGACGGCCAGCAACCCTACGCCGATGGCCGCGGAAACGAACGGTAGCACGGCCAGCAGCATGACACTGCCGATGACGCGCAAGGCGATGCTGAGGTCAAGCTCGGTGATCAACAAACTGCCCAGGGTCGAACCCAGAGCCAGCAGAGCCATACTCACCAAGATCTGAGCGACGTCGATACCTAGATAAAACAGAAACGTTCGCCACAGCGAACGCGGCAACGAGGGGCGATCGCGGGTCAGCACGTTGCGCACCCGCAGCCGAGTGGCGAATTTCCCCAACGAACAGCCGAAGTACCACTCCGGCAGACCAAAGTACAGCAGGCCCGTCACCAGACCAACCAGAGGCGACAGCACCAGCCAGGAGTTGACCTGACTGGCGGGGAACAGCCACTGCACCAATTGCATCAGTCCCAGCTGCAACGGCAACAGGACCAACAGATCGAGCAGAAAGGCCGTCACGCGCCAGCCCAGATCAGGCAGGGTCGCTGTCGCCTCTAGAAAGGGCAACAACGCCAACCGCAGTTCCTCCAGCGATTGCCAACGTGTCCGCAATGAGCGCGACAAGCCGCGCAGCACTACTTCGTCCAGCGTGCGTGGGATCTCGGGCCGATACTTCCGCATCGAAGTCGGCGGGTCGGACACGGCCCGAGCCAGGGCTGCTGCTGGGTCGTCATCCTGAAACGGCGCTCGCCCTGTCAGCAGATAGTACAACGTGGCGCAGACCGAGTAGACATCGGTTCGCGGATCCACCGGCTCGTTGCGAATCTGCTCCGGGGAGGCAAACAACACGGTGCCCAGAAACGACCCCGAGCGGGTCAGTTGCTCGCGGCCAACCAACGACTTGGCCAATCCGAAATCGCCGACTTTGACGCGCCCCTCTTCGTCGAGAAAACAGTTGGACGGTTTGACGTCGCGATGGACCACGCCCAGGCGATGAGCTTCTTGTAGGCCTTCAATGACGTCGAGGATCTTTTCCACGGCCTCGCTGACCGGCAGTGGTCCGCGCGTGAGGACCAGATCCTGCAGGTTATGGCCCGGCATCAGTTCCATGACGATGTACGGCTGGCCGTCGTCCTCGTCGGCGGCCAGCACGAAGACACAGCGCGGATGGAACAGCGTCGAGGCCAGACGGCCTTCTCGGCGGAAGCGCTCGACGGCGTCGGGTGAATCGGTGTATTCGGGGCGGATCAGCTTGACGGCGACGAGTCGGCCAGTGGTGGTTTCCTCGGCAGCGAAGACGGTGCCCATGCCACCACCGCCCAGCATTCGCATCAGTCGATAGCGTCCGACCTTGTCGGGATAAGTGCCGGCCAAGCACCTGGGCGGGGGGTAGGAGTGCGTGGCGTCGGGATCTTGCTCCTGACGACCGGGAATCGTGGTGGCCTCGGCGGTGCCTCCGGAGGGCGGCAGCGTCTGCACCGCGCCCAGCAACGACGAGCCGCAATGGGAGCAGAATCGAGGCGCTACCCGAGAGAATTCCAGTGCCGTGCCACAGTTGGGGCAGTCAAGCCGCATGGTCGGATTCCGCCTCGAAAAAGGCCCAGCGACCTCGTTACACTACCTCGATCCGACTGTGGTTATCGAGGGTTACACTGGAGAGTTCGCCATTGGGTTTGATGAAATGAACCGTGACAACAACGATGTCGTCCTCCGGCACTCGGTCGGTGGCCAATCCAGTCGCCAGAAAATTCACCTCGCGAAACTCCCCTTCAACAGTCGTCTCCCAACCCCAGCGACTGTTCATGCGAACCCGCTGAGTGATGCGGATCTTCTGCCCCGGCTTGAGCGATTTCAGCACCGCTGCCAGAGCTGGGCGAACCGGGCGCGTCGACGACGGAATGGTATCAGCCTGCGTCATTTCGAGGCTCCTGCGATGCGTGTACCGCGCACCAGAGCGATCCGCCCGCTGCGCGCCAGTTCCAGTATCCCATAGGGCCGCATCAGATCGATAAACGCTTCGATCTTGTCCTCGCGACCGGACATTTCGATCATCATCGATTCCAGCCCAATGTCAACGATCCGTCCGCGAAACATCTCGACCAGCAAGGTGATCTCGACGCGCTGGGCCGCTGCCGCTTTCACCTTGATGAGCATCAAATCGCGCTCTACATAATCTTCGCTGGAAATGTCCTGCACTTTGACCACGGTGATGATTTTGTCCAGCTGTTTGCGGACTTGCTCCAACACCGCATCATCGCCACGCACTACGAACGTCATGCGAGACAGATTCGGATCCTCGGTCTCACCGACGGCGAGACTATCGATGTTGAACCCCCGCGATGCCAGCATGCCGGAGATGTGAGACAAAACGCCAGGCTGATTCTGTACCAACGCCGACAACACATGTCGCATTCCAGGGATCTCCACAGGTCAATCGCTCAAGACAAAGTGTGATTATAGATCCCTTGGCCTGATTGTCTGCCCGGCTTGTGCATCTCGCTAAGCGATTACGCCCTGGTTACTTGGCCGGGCCGCGTGTGTAGTTCTCCAACTCGACGATGATTTTCGGCTGACGTTCCATCTCGATGACCTGCTTAATCATGCCCACGTCCTTGGCGAAGTAGTAGGTCAGCGTCACCTTCACCCCGTTGGCCTCCAGATCCTGCCCCGTGACCGTCACTGCTGGGTAGCTGCCATAGGGCACGCGCACTTCCTTCTCTTCTCCCGCTTTGAACGTGCCCTTGATCGTCTGCTTGACCGTCTTGTCATCTTTGCTCTTGGGGTCGATCATCTCCGCGTCAATCTTCCACGTCTCGCCGACCTTGGGCGGCAGGCGGAGCAACTCAACGGGCGGCTTCGCCTCCTTACCTTTGGAGGTGTAGCGCACCACCGCCTTATCCGTAACACCGACCTCCTCCTCAGCGATGGCCTTGCCTTCAACTAGCGTCTCCAGACGAGCGCGCGGTTTACCGTCTACGGTTTTAATCTCAGCGACTTTCACTTGATAGCGATTATCTCCGATCCGATAAGTCCAAATATTGCCGACTGAGAGCGGATAGTACGGCGTGTCCGGCATTTTGCTATCCTGAGCGACAACGATTCCGCACAGGAGAATAACGACACCCAGTGAAAGAAGAGATCGCATGGCGGATAACTCCAAAATTTTTTCTCATCTCCGTCGTCAACATACCGTTGCGACCGAACTTCGGAAAGAGTGCCGCCTTCCCTCCGCTGTCAGAGATACTAAGTGCTTGTCCCAGAAGCGAGTATCGCGAGTTACAGTCGGTGAAACGCGGTAAACTCGTCGCGAGTCGCTGACTCTGGGCAATCGTGAAGGCTTAATGCAGAAGGATATTCTTCACAGATTTTACATACCAATCCAACAATCTAATACTATTTATATGCACGTCGCCTATCCGCTGATTCCGCGCTTGGCCAAAGCCAAGGAACTCTCCCAGCGCGTTATGGGTTGAACAGAATTAGCCGGTCATTCATTTCCAGCATGAATGGCCGACCGACGTCCAATTTGCGCGCTCTTGCCGCGCGAAGGAGATTGCAGATGAAACGCTATCAATTGACTTTCTTCAAATGGTTGTGTGTGGCTTATGCAGTAACATTTGCATCCTTGTCCCAAGCTGGACCATTCAATCCTAATAATTTGGTGGTAGAGCGTATTGGTGGCGACGCCAGTTTTGGCGGCTCCGCCACGACTCCTACTTCCGCAGCTACAGCAGTATTCGTGGATGAATTCACCAAATCTACTGGACAAACTTCACCCGTCCAAACAATTGCACTTCCGACAAGTGTATCTGGCAGCAATCTACGCTTAACCGATAGCGGCACTGCTACTTCGAACGGCTACCTGACACTTTCAACCGACGGACGCACACTGGTTTTGAGTGGTTATAACGCGGACGTTGGCACAACTGGCGTAGCTGGATCGAATCCGGCTACAATCACCCGAACCGTGGGGCGAATTGACCAATATGGTAATGTGGATACCTCGACTGGGTTCAACAATGGCCCAAATGGCAATTTTCGTAGTGTTGCCTCAGATGGAAAAAATTATTGGGTAACTGCCGAAGGCTCGACATCGAATTTCGGCGTTGGATTAATTTCCAGTCCAGGTTCAGTGGCTGCGGCAACGAATATCGCTAACGGCAATATTCGAAACATTCAAATTTTCAATAATCGCATGTTCGTCAGTTCGGGATCCGCTACGCCAGGACAAGGCATTCATGCGGTCAACCAAGGCGGCCCCCCTCCAATAACTTCCTCTGCATTGACTCAAATTATTACTGGAACCGCTGCGGGAGGGAGTGGCAACATGAGTCCCTACTCCTTTTTCATGCTAAGCACCACTGGGGCAACAACCGGCAATTACGACAATTCTGGTTTGGATCGGTTGTACATTGCCGACGACCGAACAATTGCTAATGGTGGTGGCTTGCATCGCTTTGATTGGAATAACACTTCCTCATCATGGGTCTATCAGTATACCATTCAAAGTGGCATCACAACCGGTTTGCGTGGTCTCACAGGAGAATTGGTAAGTGGCAATGTTGTTCTGTATGCGACCACAGTCGGAGTCACGAGCGGATCTTCTCAAGGAAATGCTCTAGTCACGGTTACGGATACGGGGGCGTCCTCTACCTTCGCAACCATCATTAACTCACCGACCAATACGTTTTTCCGTGGCGTGGCCTTCACGCCGGTGCCCGAGCCGAGCAGCATCCTGCTGTGTGGGTTTGCCGGCGTCAGTTTCGCGGGCGTGGCCTATCGTCGCTATCGCCGCAATCAGCGTCAAACCAACGAGACGATCTGAACCATCGCTCACGCCCAAAGTAGGGGAATGAGTCGCTGCCGGTTCAAGCCTATGTGAGAAAAGCACGGGCTAAAGCCCGCGGCTACCCACACCGGTAGTCGCGGGCTTTAGCCGGCGTGTGTGAAGCGTGGGCTTGATCCGGTGAGTTCTTACTGCTTGGCGGCGATGGTCTGAGCTAGTGGTCGCACGATCGCTGGAATGATGTGCGAGTCAACCAAGTCTTGTAGCACACGTCGCTGATTGCGGTACGATTCCACAAAATCTTTGTAGGGTTGTCGTCCCCAGTACTGTCGGACCGTGAAGTAAACACTGATCGGGGCATCGGGAAATTGGCCGGTACGGATCTGGTAGGCGTTGGTCCGCGTCTCGATCGACAACCGACATTGCAGCCGACAGGCCTCATCCAAAGCCAGCATGACCGTCGGTTCGTAATTGATGACCTTGGTCCCAGGCAGATCGAGCAGTTTGCCCAACGTGGTGTTCAAGCCGAGAGCCTCGGCGACGACTTCATCGTGGTTGCCGTTGTACATAAAATCGAAGGCGAACAGCACGTCGATTGCCTCGCAGTCTAGCGGGTTGAAGTCGAGATGATACGGCGAAACCTCCAAAACGTATTCATGGAGTTTATCGGCCTCGTCCAAATCTGGCGGATTGACATAGCCGGCACAGAGTCGGCGTGACTCTAACGTGACCCAGCGGTAGCTCCCCTGCTCACGATCCTCTTCGAGTACGAATTCGCCGGATTCGCGGTGATCGAAATCGGTCAGTTGGGGAAAAGATTTCCGCAGTCCGTCAAAGTAATGGAGGACCGTCTCCCGCCGATTCGGAAGATCCATCTTCGTGTTCACATAGCTGTAGACTCCGAAGTCATCGCACAACGAACTGTAGGGATTCATGTTCCGGTCCTTTTACTACGGTGGGTCGTGGGGGTGGCCTCGACGCCTGGGGAACTGTTTCGCTAGCGAGTCAAGAGTCGCCTACCGGCACCAAAGCAGACCGACAGCAACCGGCGAAACCTGGAGATACCAGGAAGACAGCGTCCCAACTGACATTGTTCGGTTTTTTGTCGGCAGATGCAAGGGCCGTAGCGAACTTTCACATCGCCAGGATCGATTTCCAGCCGGAATCGGTCGGATCCTCAACCAGGATAGGACAAGAAAAAACCCCGAGATAGCTGTCGCGGGGAACACAGCCGTCTCGGGGTCGGCGGAAAAGTGGCGAGCGGTCACGCGCTACGAGCCAACTTCGCCTTGACGGGCATGGTCAGATTGGACTGATGCAGCCACTTGCCGGCATCGGGAGCGCCGTGCCATTTTTGCAGGGAGATCGAGCGAACGTGTTCACGTTCCTCATCGTCGAGTACTTCAAAGAACGCTGGAGCAAAATTGCTGCGTACCTGCGTGGAAGAGCGACCCAAATAAAGCAATCGATCGGTGCGATCGTCAAAGACCGCGACAGCCCGCCAACACTGAGGTTTTTCTTCGGTTTGGTAAAACATGGCAATGACCCTCCTTGGCCAGGTGGAAACGGGGATAAGTGATTATTTTGTTGACCAATGGAAATAAAGTCAAGAGTGAAACGAACCGGCGCAGAAAAGGCAGTCTAGAGAAACTCCAACCGAAGAAGAGGAAATGGACTAGCAAGAGGAGACAGGAAGCTCACCATCCAGTCTCCGCTGGCGAGATGTAAATCTTCTTTCACAGCTCCAGGAAAAATCGAACACGGAGTTTTTGCTCGAATCCCCACGAAGAAGCACCGTTTAATCGAGGCACTCTGGGGGGAGATCCGAGTCGCAAGACTCCGTGTTCGTTGCTGGAAAGAAAGAGTTTACTCGTAGCCGCCGCCGTAGCCGCCACCACCACCGTAGCCGCCGCGTCCACCGCCACCACCGTAGCCGCCTCGACCGCCTCCGCCTCCACCAGCACGCGGTTCACGCGGCTGGGCCTCGTTGACACGGAGACGCCGTCCACGGAACGGCTTGTCGTGCAAGCCGTCGATTGCCGCCTGAGCTTCGGCATCGTTGGGCATTTCCACAAAGCCAAAACCACGAGATCGGCCGGTCTCTCGATCGGAGACGACCTGAGCACGCTGCACCTGGCCGAACTCCTGGAAGAGTTGCAGCAGGTCGTCGGACGTGGAATCCCACGTGAGATTGCCGACGTAAATATTCTTCGCCATCAGAAAACCTTTCCCAAGCCTGGCCGGAGAGGCCATTGTTCGTTACCGACCTTGAAGCGAGACCGCCCGTCTCTTCCGGTCTCCTTCTCTCATCCCGTGTAGAAGGGAACCGTTGCTTCCGAGTCAGAACGAGGCACAAGTCCAATACAAAACGGATGTTAACTGCCAATTTGCGTTCCTCGCTGAGGGACGAGAAACTGCTGTTGTCGAGGCCAAACCGGCGACCAACCTAGGCACCATCGCCCCAGGCGCGGCCCTACCGCGGCGCTTGTGGAGGAACAGTCGAGATCAGTTCCAGTACGGCGATGCCACGTTACCGGACACCATTGATCACCTGCCCCGGTCGTTCGACCGTGCTGATCCTGGTTCGCCATCGCTCGATCTTTCGGGGAGTGGCCTCAAGAGATGCAACAACCATCGAAAAATGCAGAGCCAACAGGGCGCGAGCAAGTCAACTTGAACAAACAATCGGGATAGGCCGGGATGCGTCTCCTGTCTCCTGCTGACAATCTGTACCAGCACAGCTTGTCAGACAAGCAGGATTATATACCAACCTCCTAGTCCAGTGTAAAGGGCTAAATCCTACTTTTTCGTTCTTTCCTATCAGGAATCGTCATGGCTAGCTCTCTCAAACAGGCCTTACGCCAACCCGGTCTGATCCGTCTGCTCGGCGTGGGCCAACTCTGCCATCCCAAACTGATCGAACTCGTCGCCTACACGGGAGGCTACCACGGCGTTTGGCTCGATCAAGAACATGTTGGCCTGACCATTCCCCAGATCGAGGAGGCCACCCGCGCCTGCCGCGCCTCCGGCCTCGACGTTTTTGTTCGCCTGCACTCCACTGACTATGCCACAGTCATGCGCGTGTTGGAAGCCGGTTCCAGCGGCATGATGATCTCGATGGTACGCACCGTCGAGCAGGTCCACAACCTGGTTCGCTGGGCCAAGTTTCATCCCGTGGGCGAACGCGGCGTCAACGGCACCGGCGTAGATGGCCGATACGGCTCGATGGCGTTTTCGCAGTATCTCCAACAGGCCAACGAGCGCGTCTTGCTCGGCGTGCAGATCGAACATGACGATGCCGTCCAGGCCATTGAGCTAATCGCCGCTGTTCCGGAGATTGACTTTCTGTTTCTGGGTCCTGCGGACTTGTCCCAATCGATGGGCATTCCCGGCGAATGGGACCATCCGCGCCTGTGGGCCGCCATCGAGCGCGTCGCCTCCGTGTGCGCTGCTCGCTCACTAGCTTGGGGAATCCTGCCCCTCAACCCCGCCTTCGCCAAACGCTGCGTCGATCTCGGGTGCAAGATGCTCAGCATCGGCATCGACATGTGGTTGATTCGCAAAGGAATCCTCGCCTATAAACAGGAGTACGCCGATCTGTTTTAGAGAAAATAGTTGCGCCCGTTTCGCCCCGAGCCGTGCTCGAAGCCAAACCAGCGTGCTCTGCAGCGCGCAGCGACCGTCCCTCGGCGGCTCGGTCGTCGCCACAACGGTATCGGATGGTCTAGGTCGGCGCTGCTGGTTAGCACGCTTCCGACTTTGCTTCGGGTACGATACACTGAAACGCATGTCTGTTCGCATCTCCAATCTGCGGTTACCGATCGAGGAGCCTGAAACGGCGCTTCAGTTTCGGCTGGCGCGACTACTCGGCCAGAGTAGGAATACGCCAGTTCGATACCGTATCCTGCGTAAAGCTCTCGATGCTCGCGATGCCGAGGCGTTGGCCTTTGTCTATACGGTCGAGGCGATCGTGGCCGACGAAGGGGCGGCTTTGGCTAGTCTGCGCAAACATCGCCAGTTGCGTGTGGATTACTACCGGGAAGAGCCGTTCGTCATGCCGTCCGCGGGAACGACACCACTGAACGAACGGCCCGTGATAGTTGGCTCCGGTCCGGGAGGGTTGGCAACGGCTTACTTCCTGGCTGAGCAGGGCTACCGCCCCTTGGTGCTGGAACGTGGCAAACGGGTCAACGAACGCATCCATGACGTGCAGGCGTTCGACAAGGGTGGTCCGCACAATCCGGAGAGTAATTATCTCTTTGGTGAGGGTGGAGCTGGTACCTTCTCCGACGGTAAACTGACCTATCGTGGCACCGGTCCGGACGTGCGTCGTGTTTTAGAACTCTTCGCCGAGTGCAAAGGCAAGCCATCAATCCTCTACGATGCTCGGCCCCACCTGGGCAGCAATCGCTTACCGGCAGTGGTCAAAGCATTACGACGGCGGATCGAGCAACTCGGCGGCGAGGTGCGGTTCTCCTGTCGCGTCGAGGATCTGGACTTGCGCGACGGAAGCGTTCACGGCGTGATGACCTCGTCGGGCTATTTGCCTTGCTCGGTGGTGGTGCTGGCAATTGGTCATAGTGCCCGCGACACCTACGAGATGCTCCTGCGGCGCGGTGTGCCGATGGAGCGAAAACCGTTCCAGATGGGACTACGCATCGAACAACCGCAGGAACTGGTCAATCGCGTCCACTACGGCGAGGCGCGGTTGGAGGAGGTGTTGGGAGCGGCAAGCTATTCGCTGGTGGCCAACGGCAAGCACGATCTGTTCACGTTCTGCATGTGTGCAGGCGGCTACATCATGCCTAGCGTCTCCGATCCTGGGCACTTTTGCACCAACGGCATGAGTCTGTCCAAGCATGATTCGCCGTATGCCAACAGCGGCCTAGTGGTCACGGTGCCCCTCGAAGCGTTCGAGGGCGACGACGTGTTGGCGGGTGTTCGCTTGCAGCAGCGTTATGAAAGACGCGCATTCGAGATCGGCAAAGGAGAATATATCTGCCCGATCCAGCGAGCACTCGACTTCCTGGCCGACCGACCCAGCGAAGGAGCGATCCTCAGCAGCTATCCGCGCGGCACGATCCTGGCTCGAGTCGCGGAATTGGTTCCGCCTTTGGTGCTGGAGGCACTGCGACACGGCCTACCGATCATGGAGGATCGTTGGCAGGGGCGTTTTCTCCGCGAGGCGACCCTGGTCGGTCCCGAGGGGCGCGGCAGCGCTCCAGTGCGGATCGTGCGTCAGGAGGTTTCGCGCCAATCGCCGGGCATCTCTGGTCTGTATCCGGTCGGCGAAGGAGCTGGCTACGCGGGCGGTATTGTCAGCGCTGCGGTCGATGGCCTCCGCACGGCCAAGGCGATCGTGGCCCGCTACGCCCGGTTGGATCAACCGTAGTCGGAAACCTAGTGGGTTCTGGATAAGAAAAGGAGTTATGCAGTTGGAACGTTGGGGCGTATTTTTTCTTCCTTCTCTCTCTTCACATAGATAGAGAGGCAGAGGGGAACTAAATCTCACAGGCTCTCAACTAGATAACTCCTCCACCTATTTTAGGTCCTTAGTTTATCCACTTTTTCAGGGTTCGGTGTTTCATCAAGATCCTGGCTTGATCTGGTCGATCTCTGACGTAGGATAATATACCCACATTTCAGGAGGGAGGACGGTATGAGCTGTCAGAGTCACTCCGACCACAAGCATCAACATAACGAAGGCTGTGGTCACACACGGATTCAGCACGATGGACACGTGGACTTCGTTCATGACGGCCATCTGCACAAGGCCCACGATGGCCACTACGACGAATGCAAGATTGAAGTGTCGGCGACCAATCCAATCGCTTGCACGCCGATCGAATGCTCCTGCGATCACGAAGGCTGCGGCCATGAACAAGTGCCGCACGGTGATCACCTCGATTATCTCGTCAATGGTCGATTGCACCATCCGCATGGGGATCACTGCGACGATCACGGCCCGGTCGCGGTCGTCTGAACTCGTTCGCAAATCAGAAGTTTCGACAACGGGAAGCGAAGCGGCCCCCGAATCGGTCCACAGGTTTGGGGTCCAGCTTTGCTTCCCGTTGTTCGTTGGTGGAATCGAGGTTGGACCGATTTAGGCTTTCGGTTATATCTAGCGTCGATGCCACCTCGGGAGTGTGAGTGGCCACGATACGGATGTCTACCGGGCCGGACGCCTGGAGGAGTTCTCTACTGTGAACCAATCTTCCTTCGCCGATCTGCTAGGTCAGGACGCCAAATCGATTCCCTTCACGGGCGACGCCGATGCTCTGTATGAACGACACTTGGTTTCCGATCATGTGGTCAATCCGCAAACCGCCAGCACGCGCGAACGCTATGAGGCCGTGGCCCGCGCCGTGCGCGATCTGCTCTCCCGTCGCTGGCTGCAAACCCAACAAATTCATGAGCGCGAGAATCCCAAGCGGGTCTACTACATCTCGATGGAATATCTCGTTGGCCGTTCCCTGACGAATAACTTGACGAACCTGATGGTCGAACCGCTCGTCGCCGAGGCCATGCGTTCCGTTGGACTGGATTTGATGCAACTGGCCGAATGCGAGTACGATGCCGGTCTGGGCAACGGCGGATTGGGTCGGCTGGCGGCTTGTTTCATCGACTCAATGGCGACTTTACAGATCCCTGCTATCGGCTATGGCCTTCGCTACGAATATGGGATCTTTCGTCAGGAAATCAAGAACGGTTGGCAAATCGAGGAACCAGACACCTGGTTGCGTCATCCCGATCCGTGGGAGGTAGCCCGGCTGTGCGACAAAGTAGAAATGCGTCTGAGTTCGTCGGTGCAATTGCTCGACGGCGACATGAAAGTACGATTCAATCAGCCCATCTCGTTGATCGGCATCCCCTACGATCGTCCGGTGATCGGCTACGGAGCTAAGACGATCAACACGCTGCGGCTGTGGGGAGCGGCTAGTCCGGAGTTTTTCGATCTGGATGAGTTCAATCGGGGCGACTTCTTCGGGGCCGTCCACGACCGCGTCGCCGCCGAGGCTCTGACTCGTGTGCTATATCCCGATGATTCGACGCGCACCGGCAAAGGGTTGCGGCTGTTGCAGGAATACTTCCTAGTCGCCTGCTCGCTGTCCGACATCATCTCGCGCTTCCTCAAAGCGGGCAACGAGTGGCGATCGCTGCCGGACAAGGTGGCAATTCAACTCAACGACACGCACCCAGCGATTGCCGTCGCCGAGCTGATGCGCTTACTGCTGGATCATGCTCGCCTGGGCTGGGAGGAAGCCTGGAGTCTGACCACACGCACGCTGGCCTACACCAACCACACGCTATTGCCCGAGGCGTTGGAAAAGTGGCAAGTGCGACTGTTCGAGTGGTTCCTGCCCCGTCAGCTGGAGATCATCTACGAAATCAACCGCCGCTTCCTCGACGAGGTGCGGCGGCGCTACCCGGGCGATCAGGAGCGCGTTCGCCGCATGAGTCTGATCGAGGAAACACCAGTCAAGCAAGTGCGCATGGCTCATCTGGCGGTGGTCGGCACACACTCGACCAACGGTGTGGCCGAGATCCACTCCGAATTATTGCGTACGCGAACTCTCAAGGACTTCGCCGAGATGTTCCCCGAACGGTTCGGCAATCAGACCAATGGCGTCACGCCACGCCGCTGGTTGTTGATGGCTAATCCCGGACTGTCGAAACTGATCTCCAGCAAGATCGGCGATCGCTGGATTACCCACCTGGACGAGTTGGCGAAGCTGAAGCCACTAGTCGACGATCCGCAGTTCCGCGAGCAATTTCGCGCTGCTAAACGCGAAGCTAAACTACGCTTCGTGGATTGGCTCCGCAGCCAAGGCGGGCCAGAGATCGATCCCAACACCCTCTTTGATTCTCAGATCAAACGCATTCACGAGTACAAGCGGCAACTGTTAAACGTGTTGCATGTCGTGGTGATGTACAATCGGTTGCGGCACAATCCGTCGCTGAAGATGACCCCGCGAACGGTGTTCTTTTCCGGTAAGGCAGCTCCGGCCTACACCTTCGCCAAACTCATCATCAAACTCATCAACAACGTGGCGGCGATCATCGATCACGACTCGGCGGTGCGCGGTCGGCTCAAGGTCGTCTTTATCCCCAACTACTCGGTTACGGTGGCAGAACGGCTCATTCCGGCAACCGATCTCTCCGAGCAGATTTCGACGGCGGGCTATGAAGCATCGGGAACCGGCAACATGAAATTCATGATGAATGGAGCTCTGACCATCGGCACGCGCGACGGGGCGACCATTGAGATGGCCCGCGAGGCCGGCGAGGAGAATTTCTTCCTGTTTGGTCTGACCGCGCAACAAGTGCAGGACAGTCGCGGATTTTACAGTCCGATGTGGCACTACCACAACGAACCAGAGACACGCGCTGCTCTGGATCTGATCTTCAACGATCACTTCAGCCAGCAGGAGCGCGGCATCTTCCAACCGATCCGTGAAGTGTTGCTGACCCGAGGGGATTACTACATGCACCTGGCGGACCTAACCTCCTATGCCCGCACCCAGCTGAGCGCCGCCGAGTTGTTCGAGCAGCAGGACGCTTGGACGAGAAAAGCGATCTTCAATGTAGCCTGTTCGGGCAAATTCTCCTCCGATCGCAGTATTGCCGGTTATGCCGACGCTATCTGGAAAGCCAGGCCGTGTACCGTCAGTGTGTAAGACCGCTTGCCTCCTGCCGCGCGACGGGTTCCGGCTCCAGCCGGAAGTTTCGTCGTGCGGTACTGCCGTGTTCCTCCCACTAATTAATCGTAATAATCCTCCCCACTAGAGCGCTTCTCCAAATGGTGTAGAGACAACGAAGTAGGAAGCGCTTTCGCAGGCGAAAGCCTGCGGCTACCTGCCACCTGGCAATCCGAATCGATAGTCGCAGGGTTTCGCCTGCGATCCGCTACACCATGTTGTAACGCGTACTAACTCGCCAATTTGGCCCAACTTGGTCGACAGATTTCGGATTATGCCTCACTCATCGCTTGTAGGGATGTAAGGGCGCATTTGGAGTATTTTTGCTAACCAATTACTGACAAAGAAGATGCGTCAAATGATCCTCCTCGCTTCTGGCGCTTGCCTAACTTGACTGAATTTTGACGGATGGCTATAATTTGCCAGGCCTAGCCAGGCACTTACGAGAACAATCCCTGTTCCCGCTTGAGCTTACGCAGGTTCTCCGCCTAGAGGAAAAGGCTCCCTGCGTTCCCAGCCAAAGCGGCCTCAGCCTGGGTAGGATTGCTCGACGGTTGTGGCCTGAAAGCGAGAAAAGCTGACTAGCGCTTCGCTTCGCGTGTAATAGACTCAGCGTTAGCAGGACCGGGGCCCACGGATGGGTTCGGGTATCTACTGGCTCCTGAAGACAGGTGGCCCTTGGCAGACGACCGCGTCAAGCAGGTCAAGCAGGCAAACGACATTTACGATGTCGTAAGTAGTTATCTGGCACTCCGTCCCGCTGGTGCCGCCTACAAGGGGTTATGCCCCTTCCACGAAGATTCTCGTCCTTCATTTGACGTCGATCCGCGTCGGCAACGTTATCGTTGCTGGGCGTGTGGGAAACATGGCGATGTCATCTCATTCGTTCAGGAGTTCGAGAAGATCAGCTTCCTGGAAGCGTTAGAACTGTTGGCTCGTCGTGCAGGAATCACGCTCGATACTCCCGCCACAGCTTCGGTGGAGAATCGCGCTCTGCTGTTGGACGTGATGCGCTGGGCGGCCAAGCAATTTCATGAGTGCTTGCTCGATTCCCCTTTGGCAGAGTCTGCACGAGCCTATCTGGGCGAACGCGGGCTGCGAGGCGAGACGGTGCGCAAATGGGGGCTGGGCTTCGCGCCAGGATCGGGGCACTGGCTGGTCGATCTCGCTGGCCGCGCGGGGGTGTCGTTGGAGCTGCTGGAAAAGGTTGGCTTGGTGGCGGCTCGAACCGAAGCAGAAGGCCACTACGACCGCTTCCGTGATCGCGTACAGTTTCCTATTCGCGACGTGCGAGGTCAGGTGGTGGGGTTTGGCGGACGCATTCTCCCGACGTCTCCGCTGGCCACCAAAGCTCCCAAGTATTACAACTCTTGCGATACGCCGTTATTCACCAAGTCCGAGCAGCTGTACGGTATCGATCAAGCACGATTGGCTTGTGAAAAGACCGGCTATCTGGCCATCGTCGAAGGTTACACCGATGTGTTGATGGCCCATCAACTGGGGATCACCAATGTCGTGGCCACCATGGGTACCGCTTTGAACGATCGCCACGTCAAGCAGCTCCGCCGCTTCGTCTCTAAGGTGATTCTGGTCTTCGATGCCGACGCGGGCGGCGAGCAAGGAGTGGATCGAGCGTTAGAACTGTTCGCGGCGCACGACATGGAACTTTCCGTCGCGACCCTTCCGGTTGGCCTCGATCCGTGCGACCTGCTTGTCCGCTCCGGCGCGGAACCATTTCTTCGTATTCTGGCAGCGGCAATCGACGCTCTCGAGTTCAAATTAAATGGTATGCTGTCTCGTGAGGAAACTTCTTCGGTGGAAGGCCGCAAGCGCGTGGCCGAGGCCGTGTTGAAAGTGATTGCTCCGGCAAGTGTTTTGCCGGGCGAAACCGGAGCGCTGAAGACGGAGTTGATTGTCACCCGACTGGCGCAACGATTGGCTCTCAGGGAGGAGAGATTATGGGCACGCTTGGCGGAGTTACGACGAGCAAGCCGTCGTGTGAGGAATGATCCGGAACAGATCGCGCCAATCCAGCCGGCCTCACCAGGAGCAGCGAAAGCCGCCCCTGAAGAGCGTCGGTTAATTGAGATTCTGCTTGCCGAGCCTGAACTGGTTGCTCGGGCTTATGTGGAGATCAAGGTCGAAGAGGTGATGCACCCGGGGATTCGTCGACTGCTGGCAGGGTTATATACCCTCTATCAAGCGGGAGAGCCAGCCACGCTCGATCGCCTTCGCCTGGATCTACAAGATAACCCGGCACTGGTCAACAAAGCGTTTCAGTTACAAGATGCCGGCGCGAGTCGCCCCAATCGCTTGGCGGAACTGGCAGGGTTGCTGGCTTTTTTCCGGCAACGTCGTGATCGATCGGCGAAGGAAGCACTGAAAAGTGCCCTCCACACCAGCCCAGACGACCAGACTGGGATGGAAATTCTTCGTCGGCTACAGACTCGGACTAGTGAAATTGGCACTGATACTTCCACGGGCGGTGAGTATTCTTCTTCTACATCGCCGCTGGTCTAATCGCGTATCAGGTCATGAGGCGAGGGAGGGGTTTGATGGATAAGCTAGACGACGGCCTTAAGGCTTTGCTTGAGCAAGGCAAGGACAAAGGCTATCTGACATACAGCCAGGTCAATGACCATCTGCCTGATGATGATGCCAACCCGGAAAAAATCGATCAGCTCTTAATGCTTTTGGAAGCGGAAGGGATCGAGTTGATCGACGAAGCCGACGTCGACGAACGCGAACAGCGAGGCGTAACAGAACTGGACGATGGCTCGCTCGACCTCGATCTCAGTTTCATCGATGAAGAAGACAGTCGGCGCATCGACGATCCTGTGCGGATGTACCTCACCCAGATGGGTAACATTCCCTTGCTTAAGCGCGAGCAGGAAATCGCCCTGGCCAAGAAGATCGAGGTCACACGCAAGCGCTTCCGCCGAAAGGTGCTGGAATGTGATGGCGCACTCAATCAGGTGGTCGAGACGCTCAAGCGTGTTTTCACCGGCGATTTACCCTTCGATCGCACCGTTAAGGTATCGCTGACGGAGAATCTGGAAAAAGACAAGATCATGGCCCGGATGCCGGCCAATCTTCGTACGCTCGAATACCTGATGGAGCAGAACCAAAAGGATTTTGAGACACTGATCGATCCGCGTACCGATGAGGAAGCCAAGCAGAAGCTCCGCCGACAGCTCCGCATTCGCCGCCGCAAAGCGGTGACGCTGGTCGAGGAACTATCGATTCGCACCCAGAAGATCCAGCCGTTGATGAAAAAGCTGGAGCAGATTTCGGCCCGCATGGACGAGTTGGAGCAACAGATCCTCCAGTTTACGGGGGATCGCAGCCGTCGTGAGGATCGGGCCAACTACGAAAAAGAGCTGCACGACTACATGATGCACACGCTGGAAGAGCCAGCTTCCTTGCGAAAACGGGTCGATGCGGTACGGAAACGGTTCGCTGAGTATGAGCAGGCCAAGCGCGAACTGTCCGGCGGTAATCTCCGGCTGGTCGTGTCCATCGCCAAGAAGTACCGCAACCGGGGGCTGAGCTTCCTTGATCTGATTCAGGAAGGTAACACCGGACTGATGCGTGCAGTCGACAAGTATGAGTATCGACGCGGCTACAAGTTCTCGACTTACGCTACTTGGTGGATTCGCCAGGCGATTACTCGGGCCATCGCGGATCAAGCACGGACTATCCGCATTCCGGTGCATATGATCGAGACAATGTCCAAGCTCCGCAACGTCTCGAAGAAACTGCTGCAGACACTCGGGCGCGAACCGACCATTGAGGAAACTGCTCAGGCAGCCGGCATCACCGAAGAAGAGACGCGCCGCGTCTTGAAGATTAGCCGTCATCCGATCAGTTTGGATCGTCCGGTAGGCGAAAGCGAAGACAGTTTCTTCGGCGAGTTCATCGAAGACGACTCCGCTGAGTCACCAGTTCAGGCCGCCACCCAGGAGATGCTCAAGGACAAGATCGATCAGGTACTAAAGACTCTGACCTACCGAGAGCGCGAGATCATCAAGTTGCGCTACGGTCTGGGCGACGGCTACACCTATACGCTCGAAGAGGTAGGTCGCATCTTCAAAGTGACTCGCGAACGAGTCCGCCAGATCGAGGCCAAGGCGGTTCGCAAATTACAACATCCGGTCAGGAGTCGCCAGCTTGAGGGCTTCCTCGATGGCATGCTCCGACGGCTCTGAGGGAAGTAGCCGCCGGCCCCAAAGGGTCGGCGGTTTTTTGTTGGTGGAGGTGTATTATGTCCGGAGTCGCCTCGTTGTTCCGCGAGATTCATCGGCTCAGGCAGTTTCTCCGCGACTTGCAGGAGAATCTTGACCGCATTCCCCGTACCCGCAAAGCTCACCAAGCCCGGTTGGCCAAGTCCGAAACTACTCTTCGAGAAGAGCAGGAAGCAATCAAGAAGCTCAAGGTCACCATCAGCGATAAAGAGAAACAACTCAAGAGCAAAGGCGACGCTATCGATCGCTGGACGCGGCAGCAAACTGAAGTGACCTCCAAACGTGAACACGATGCTTTGCTGGTCGAAATCGCTCATGCTCAAGAACAGATCAGTCTTTTGGAGAACGAAATTCTTCAAGCGATGAGCGAAGTGGAGGAGCGGCAGGCTCGTCTGCCTGAACACGAGAAAGCGGTGGCCGCTGCTAAGGCGGACTTGGCCAAATTCGACGCCGAAGCCGACTCGCGCAAGGCGACGTTGGAAAGCGAACTGGTCCGAGCCAACCAATTGTTGAAAGAACAGGAACAACAACTGCCCAAGGGCGACATCCTCACCCAGTATCAACGCACGCTCAACTCGATGGGAGCAGACGGGTTTTCTGCCGTCAAAAATAACTACTGCACGGAATGTTACACCGAGGTCAACCGCACGATCGAACTACGACTACTGAATGATGATTTCGCCGTCTGCCAACGCTGTGGCCGCATTCTGTACCTAGCGGAAGTGAAGTCGACCGACGACGATGACGCCGACGATGACGAGTGAGACGAAGCCGCCTGCCTACGCGGGCTAAAGCCCGCAGCTACCAAGCGGCGATCTGAACAGGTAGTCGCAGGCTGGTAGTCGTAGGCTTTAGCCTGCGGGCATGATTCGCGGGCTAAAGCCGGCAATCCGCTTCACCAGAACTCACCCGGTCGCTCAATGGCGGAAGAGAAACTCCTTGGAGTTGATCAACGCCCAGTGGAGATCTTCCCAGGCTTTACGCTTGTCGCTGTTTTTGCTTAGGTAGGCCAGCGCTACTTTCACGTCCTCATCCGTGGGCAGGCGTGTGAGTGTGGCCAGATACAGTTCGTCGAGCATGGCTCGTTCGCTCAGTTGCTTGGCCAACAGACGACCGACGCGATTGTTGGGGTTGCGGAGTTTGTCGTTGACTGTCGGGCCGTTGATGAGCTGCAGCGCCTGGGCGAGGTTGCTGTCGCTTTCGCGTTCGCATTCACAGGCCAACTCACGAGCCGGTTGGCCGAACGTTTTCAAGAACGGATGGTTGATCTCGCTGCCGTCAGGAAGCTGCACGGCTCGGGTGCCGACGGGCATGCCGGAGAACTTCTCCGGTACCTCGGTCGCTTGACAGATGGCGTCGAGCAACGGCTCGGCGGGCAAAAGCTTGGTCACTGCGTGCGAGAAGTACTTCTGATCGTCCTTGTTCAGCTCGGTCGCCTGAGCACTGAGCTGATAAGTGCGCGAGTTCATGATGACTCGAATCAGATGCTTGACGCTGAACTTGTTGGCCGCGAAATCCTTGGCCAGGGCCTCGAGTAACTCGTCATTGGCCGACGGATTCGAGTCGCGGAAGTCATCGACCGGATCGACGATACCGCGTCCCATTAAGTGATACCAGATGCGGTTGACAGCGTTCTTGGCGAAAAAGGGATTGTCGGCCGCGGTCAGCCAGTTGGCCAGGACTTCGCGACGATCGGTGCGAGGCGGGATGGTCGGCACTACGTCGCCGAGATACTTCGGCGCGATCACTTTGCCGGTGCGCGGTTGGGTCACTTCGCCGCCGCGATCGCTGTAGACCAACTCGGCGAACAGCTGGTTGGGGTCGGGGCCAACGTCGCGCGGATCTCGCTTCTGGCGGACACGGGCGAACCAGGCGGCCATGCTGTAGTAATCGTCCTGCGTCCAGCGTTCAAAGGGGTGATTGTGACACTTGGCACACTGCATGCGGATGCCGAAGAACAGCTGGGCAGTGGTCTCGGCCAAGGTCTGGGCGTCGCGCGAGATGCGGTAGTAGTTCGCCGCCGGATTCTGACTCGTGTTACCGTTGGCCGTCAGCAGCTCACGGACCAACACATCGAAGCCGGTATCCTTGCGAATGTGGTCGCGCAGCCAATCTTGCCAGACATGCGTTCCCTTCACCTGAATGGTCTTGCGAGAGCTGCGTAGTACGTCCGACCACTTCATCGTCCAGTATTCGGAGTATTCCGCTCGCTCAAGTAGCTTATCGATCACCTTGGCCCGTTTATCCGTGGCAGCATCGGCGAGGAAGGCGCGGGTTTCGTCGGCGGTCGGCAGCACGCCGCACACGTCGAGATAGGCTCGACGGAGAAACTCGCTATCGCTGCACAACTCCGACGGCGGAATCGACATCATTTTCAGCTTGGCGAAGACATGCTTATCGACGTAATTGTTCTCCGGCGGAGCCTGCCAGACGAAGCCCTGCCGCGGTTCCAGATAGGTCAATCGGACGGTGACCAACTCCATCAGATAGCGTGTGAGGATGGCCACCTCGCCGGGGCCGCGGAACTCGACCAGCCCGTTAAGGTTCACGTCGGCCACCGCCGGATCGCTGGAGCTGAAGACCGACAGACGAGTAACGTCGCGAACCGAACCATCGGAGAACCTAGCCAGGACCGCGAGTTGTTGAAACCGTGCCGGGGCATACTGCACGCGCGAACCAGGCAGTACCTCGACGCTGGTCAAAGTCGGCCGCTTGGGATCATCGTCGCGCAACCCCTCGGCTAGCCAGCCACGCACAGTCTGCACCGGCAAACCGGAAGGTTGAAAGCGTTGTCCGCCCTCGTGAGGAACTCGTCCCAGTCCTTTGAGCAGCACCAGACTATCGTCGGGCCGCTGTCGCTCGGTGCGCCGGCCCAGTACATCGCGGGTCAGTTGGAGAAAGTCCGCTTCGGGGTCGAAGCCGCGTAGCGACAGCTTGAAGCCGCCCTTGCCCGACGGTGTGCCGTGACACGCGCCGGAGTTACAGCCGCCTACATTGAGCGCAGCGATGACTTCGTTGCGGAAACTGATCGGTTGCGGCGTCTGGAAGTCCTGAACCACGATCGGCACTTCGACGCTCTTGTCGCCGGCTTGGAGGCGTAGTGTGGCGGTGCCGTTCCGTTTGGCTTGTAGGTAGCCGCCTGGCTCGACTGAGACGTGATCGGACAGAAGGTGATACTCGCACAACGGCGTCAGATCGCGGCTCGAACCGTCGGCATATTTGCCGGTGACGACGAGCTGTTGCCGAGCACGAGGACCAACCAGAGTGATCGACTTCGGCAACACGTCCAGCGATACAGGCGAACCGATCAGTTCGGCACGGGCCTTGGCCTCGGTAGGCACAGCGGCAGGTGAAAAGGAGGGTACCGCTCCAGCGAGCAGCAGGACGGCGAGAAAAGAGAACGGCTTCATAACAGGCCCCCTAAGGCGGAACCAGGAGTGAGGCGATCACAGGAAGGAGGTCAGTGCGGACACCAACCCGGATTGAGGATATGTTGTTACTGTACCGGACGATGACGTGGATTGCATCAGATTTTTTTCGGAGACGGCTTCTGTGCCCAACCGAGCTGGCTGGCTGACTCCGCATCGGCTATGTCTAGCCTCGGACAAGGATTAACGCCATTTGGAATCAACCTTGTGCTTTGCTGAGGACTCAGAACGTGAGGATGAACCCTCTCTCTCGCCGTGCCTGGCTCACCGCGACCGCGGCCACGCTGCCGCTGGCGACTCGCTCTTTTGCCAACGATCGCAAGACTCGGCCGTTTCGCTTCATGCTCAATACGGCCACAATCATGGGACAAAAACTATCTCTCACTGAACAAATTGAGGTGACGGCCAAGGCGGGCTACGAGGCCTTCGAACCGTGGGTCCGCGATCTCGAAGCTCACGTTAGTTCAGGCAAGAGTCTCAAGGATGCCGCCAAACAACTCAAGGATCATGGCCTGACTGTCGAAAGCGCCATAGGCTTCGCGCAGTGGATCGTCGAGGATGCCACAGCTCGCAAAAAGGGGCTGGAGCAGGCCAAACGCGACATGGACTTGGTCCAGCAACTCGGCGCGGTCCGCATCGCGGCTCCGCCCGCAGGGGCGACCGACAAGGCCATCACTGATCTGCACCAGATCGCTGATCGTTACTTTGCTTTGTGCGAGGTCGGTGACAAGATCGGGGTGGTGCCGCAGGTCGAACTCTGGGGCTTCTCCAAATCGCTGTCGCGGCTGGGCGAGACGGCCCTGGTCATCATCGATAGCGGCCATCCCAAAGCATGTCTGCTAGCCGACGTCTACCACCTGCACAAGGGTGGCTCCGGGTTCGGGAGTCTGAAACTGCTCAGCGGGGCCAGCATGCAGGTCTTTCACATGAACGACTATCCTGCCACGCCGACCCGCGACAAGATCACCGATGCCGACCGCGTCTACCCCGGCGATGGCGTCGCCCCGCTGGTTCAGCTGCTGCGCGACTTGCATCAGATCGGGTTCCGTGGCGCGCTGTCGCTGGAGTTGTTCAATCGTACCTACTGGAAGCAGGACGCCTTGCTCGTCGCCAAAACCGGACTGGCCAAGATGAAAGCGGTCGTCGAGCAAGCGTTGGCCTAATCGCTACAGTTTGCTGGTCTTCAACGCCAAATGGCCGAAAAAGAGGTCGCTGGACAAACGAGTTGAAGGAGAATCGCCGAGATACAGCCTCTCTCTCCTCAGGCTCTGACCTGTCAATCGGTCTGCTAGCTCTCTCGGTTTTTGTCGGATAATTTTGCTTGACCGGGCAAACTGCGAAAGCGTACCATAGGCACATTCCATCGTGAGGATGGAATGTGGGTCGCGTAAACGTAGCGCGACGGGCTAGAAACTCGCACGACACGGCGTACCTCGGCGACCGTGTACGGCGGGAGGCTCTGGCGAAAGGAGGTGGTCCTTTGTGTAGTAATCAACCCCAGGTGAGGCTGCGCTGAAACTGCAGTCGACGGGCTGCCGTCGGGCGCAGCCGTGCGTGTTCTTGTGAAGACCTCGGCGAGCTGGCTCGTCGAGGTCTTCCCTTTGGTGCGTAGGGCAAATTTCTCACCTCGACCTGATCTGGGCCAGTTAAGTCGATCGTCTACAATACAGTTTTCTTTGTAGAGAACCGTGCGGAGGCTCTCACGCTCCGCCCCGGTGGAGTCGAACTATGATCGTCGTGATGAAGCAAGGGGCAACCCAGAGTCAGATCAAGAATGTCATCGAGCACATCGAACAACTCGGTCTCAAAAGCCACATTATCGTCGGTACCGAACTGACGGTCGTTGCTGCTCTGGGAGAGAAGCGAGATGGTGCCCGCCAGGCTCTGGAGACGCTCGAAGGGGTCGATAAAGTGGTGCCGATCCTCGCTCCCTACAAGGTCGCCTCGCTGGAAGTCAAAAAAGAACCGACCATCGTTCGTTCGCACAAACTGACTATAGGCGGGACGCAAATCGGCGTCATCGCTGGACCCTGTTCGGTCGAGAGTCGCCAGCAGATTCTGGACGTGGCCCACATTGTGCGCGAAGCCGGGGCCACCGGACTACGCGGCGGAGCATTCAAGCCGCGAACCAGTCCGTATGCCTTCCAGGGCCTCAAAGAAAAGGGGCTGCAACTACTCGCCGAGGCTCGCGAGGCAACCGGCTTGGCCGTTGTCACCGAGGTGATGGCCCCGGAACAGGTAGCGATGGTGGCCAACTATGCTGACGTGCTGCAAGTCGGCGCACGCAACATGCAGAACTACCCGCTGCTGGAGGCCGTTGGCGAGTCGAATCTGCCAGTGCTGCTAAAACGCGGTCCTGCGGCCACCATGGACGAGTTTCTCCTCGCTGCCGAGTATATCCTCAAGACCGGTAATCGGCAGGTGATGCTTTGCGAACGAGGGATTCGCACCTTTGAAGATCACACAAGGTTTACTTTGCCACTGGCCAGCGTGCCGTACTTGCATCAGAAGACGCATCTGCCCGTGGTCGTCGATCCCTCGCACGGAACCGGCAAGGCCAGCTTAGTGGCCGTCATGGCCCGCGCCAGCGTCGCTGCCGGTGCCGATGGCTTGATGATCGAGATTCACCCCGAACCGGACAAGGCGCTGTCCGACGGCTTCCAGGCGCTGCAACCGCAAGCCTTCCGTCAGCTGATGGACGACTGCCGACTTGTCGCCAAGGCCCTGGGCAAAACGCTCGGCTGAGACCGCCGTTCGCGAAGCGACCGCGACGTTCGGAGAACCCGTATCAGCTACAACTATGGTGAAGCGGATCGCCGGCTAAAGCCCGCGCTTCTTGCACGCGGGCTTTAGCCCGCGAATCGAGCTTTTACACCTCGCCATACCAGTTTGAGCAGCGCCTAGCATCCCAATCATGGATCGATCGACAAAGCGACCCCAGCCGGCTTACGCGATCGCGCATCCAGCTGGGATCGGATCAATACGTCACGAGCCGACGGGTTACTTCTTATCTGCCTTTTCGCCCAAGGCTTTCTTGATTTCCTCCTCGACCGTGCCGACCTGGGCCGACTTGGACAGGCACTTGCCGTCTTTACCGACGACGAACAAGCTGGGCAGGACCATCACGCCGTACTGATTCGCCAGTTGACTCTCCAGACCGCCTGGCGTGTGTAACTGTACTCCAGGGGCGGGATGCTGGCTCAGGAAGGCACGGGCCTCCTCAGCGTTGTTGTCGAGATTTACTCCAACCAATTCAACCGCGCCTTTGTGCGACTCCAGCACCGACTTGAGCTTGTTGAAGTCGTTGGCAGCTTGGCCGTTCCAGCTGGCCCAGTAGTAGACCAGCACGACCTTGCCCGTCAGCTGGCGGATATTGAATGGCAGGTTGGGGTTGTTCAGCGTCGGACCTGCTAGGGTCATGACCTCGCCTTCCAATCCCAGCCGACGAGCCGCGCCTTCGCCCTTGGCCGCCTGGGGTCGGTCGGGGAAGTTGCGGGCCAGGTTGGTATACCAGTTCTTGGCCTCGACTTCTTTGCCCAGGAACTCGCACGCCATGCCGAGTTGTAGGATGGCGTCCGGGGTATCCTCGCCTTTGGGATACTCCTTGACGTAGGCGGTCAGCTTGGTCATCCAGTCCTTTTGGATCTCGCTAAAGTCCTTAATGTCTTTCTGGCTGAGTCTGGCTGAGTATTCCGCTTGCATGCGGCGGAAGGCAACGTAGCCAGCCAGGTTGCTGCCTTTGAGGGCTTGAACCAACTGAGCCTCCAGACTAGCCAGCCGTTTGGTAGCAGTGGCATCGCCGCCGGGGATCGCCTGCACGGCGCTGGCCAAGCTGTCGGCTATCTGACGAATCCACGGATCGCGATCGTTAGGCTTGACCAGGGCAACGATCTTCTCCAGGATGTCGGCCCGAGCCAAGTAGTGCTTGACAGCGGCCTCGCCACTGGGGCTGACTTGGTTCTTGTCCAGGACGGTCAATTCCTCGACCAGCTTGGCCAGCTTGGGATCATCTAATCCCATCGTGCCGGGTTTCTCTTCCAGGTGCGTGCCAGAGCCGGGCACCGGGGCGTCGATCAGCTTCCAGGCCGCGCCGACAAGATACATTGGCCCCAGTTGGAACCATTCGCTGCTTCCGCCCGCATCAAACAAGACAGTGCCCCGAGCGTGCTTGAGCAGATCAGTCCGAGAACCGATTGTGTCCGCCGGGATGCACTGCGGCACGCCGGTTTCCAGATGTAGCCAGACCACCTTCTCGTTCAGCTTGGTCAGCTTAGAGATGGTGTTCTCGAACTTGGCTTTGATTCCCTTGCGGCGTGCACGAATGTCGTCAGCTAGATTGGCCGGCAACCCCAGTGCCTGAATGTCGGCATCGGTGAGCAGACAGGCTTCCAGACGCGACAGATCGCGCGTCGCCAACGCCTTCAGCACTTCCTGACTGACTTCTTCGGGCGAGATGATCTTCCAGATGTCGATGGTACCGTTCTTGTCCTCGTCGACGCCCCATTTGCTGCCGCCGCTGTGGAACCAGCGGAAGTTGTCCGGACGCGGCGACCCAGGCGACACCACCTCGCGATAGACCTCGACGCCATCGCGGAAGTAGGAATAAGTATCGACACTGCGACCGTCGCTGGAGTAGAACCGACGCAATAGTTTGCCCTGAGCGTCCTTAAGTACCCAGCCGGAGCCGGTCTTGCCTTTGACCAGCTCGACGGTGCAGCTGGCCTGCTCCGCCGCCGAGGGCGTGGTGATCGCCGACTCATGACGCGGTTGATATTCCAGCATCTTCGCCACTGGGGGTGCGCCCAGGGCCGAAGCGGTGATCGTCCCACCCAGGACGAAGCCGCCCAGCAAGAGCCGGGCCAGGCCACGAACACGCCATCCCTTTCGCTGGCCGCGTTCGACCGCGGTGCATGCCGTCGCCATCCGAGACTCCTTTCCTGTCATCCTCAACCCAAAATTGAACCTTTCCTAGATCGGCACAGCAGCAGCGATCGATTCAGCTCAACCGGGCAATCCACGAAATTCCTTTCTTTCCCTTTTCCAACAACTCTTCAGCATGCACCGATCTTGCGCCAGTTCGCTACACTCCGAGTAACCGGCTATTCCACTTGCACAGAATGATTTTCCCCAATTACCTAGCCTGAGCCTTGCCTCTCGATTGAATGCGAGTTCATCGATGGAAACAATTGGAGCCACGCGAAAGGAGTTACAACCAACTCAGCGCCGGAAAGGACTCCCGGTCCGGTAAAATGGGAGAACACTATGCGATCTACTCCAACAAAAGTGGCCACGGCTAGCTTGCTTCTGGGCTGTTTATTGTCTGCTTCCGTCTTGGGCCAATCAGGACGTCTTCGAGCCCTGCCCGTGCGCAACTCAGCTCGAGAACATGGCCCTGTCGTCTCGATTGGCGATGCGTACTACGGCAACGGGCATGGAGAAAGCTATCAGGTGTTGGTGCCGATGGTCGGCATTGGCTGTTTCGGCGAGACGTTCCCGGTCCTGGGACTTCAGCCGGAACAGGGAGGCTGGAGTCACGAGGCGACGTCCTTCTCTTCGATGGGCCGTATGCCTTCTGCCGCCAGCAACGAACAGTTACAGCCGAATCGTAGCAAGGCCATCGAAAAGAAGAGCGATAAAGAAGACGGCTCACAACAGTTGATGTCACGGCAGGCGCGTCGCGCTCAGCTTGCCGCCCACGAGTGGAAAGCCCAAGTGCACGTGTATCGCTCGACTCGTTCGCTCGATCTGAGCGGCAAAACGGCCCGCGATGCTGAACCGCTCTTCTGGAAGGGCTATCGCGCTTATTTCGAGCAACGTCTGGAGGAAGCCTATCCGTTCTTCGAGGCCGCCACTCAGTTGAACGATCAGGACGCGCGATTCTGGTACTTCCGTGCCCTGACCGAGGTACAGCTGGGACAGACTCATCAAGCAATTACTTCGCTCAAGCAGGCCGTGGAACTGCACGAACGCGGACTTCCTACTCGCGAGACGATCAGTCTAACGCTGGAGCGCGTTCAGGGTGAGCCGCGGAACTGGATTCGTTACGCACTGGAGGCCGAGCGAGCTAAATAACTTCTCTCGACTCGCCAAGGGGGCGCAGGGGCCTCGCTGCTCCTTCGCCCTCAACTCATCGACTGATCTTACAGTTGCTGAGTATCTGCTGAATCTTTTCTACCCCAGCTTCTGTCACTTTGGTTTCCTGTAGGTACAGGTTTTCGAGGTTGGTGAATGGCAGCAGTTCTTGAGCCACATCATCCGTCACCAGAGTGCCGCTTAGGTCCAGCAGCTGTAAGGAACGAAGATGGCGAAGGTGATGTAAGCCTTGATCAGTGATTTTGGTTTTGTGCAACAGCAGCTGATACATATTGGTCAAACCGCTCAGGTGCGCTAATCCCGCATCAGTCACCTCTAATTCGTTGAGAAACAGGATCTGCAATGTCGGTATTTTACTCAAGACAGCCAAACCAGCATCGGTGACAGCGGTACCCGCAATGCTAAGTTCTTCCAGCTTTTTGAGCTTTTGCAGAGGTTCTAACCCTTTGTCGGTGATGCGTGTCTTGGTCAACCACAGCCGGCGCAACTCGGGGAGCTTGGCCACATGAGCTAATGCCGCGTCTTGAATCGGATTGCCTCGAAGGTTCAGCACTTCTAGTTTGCGCAAACCGACGAGATGAGTCAGCGATTCGTCTTTTAGCCCGGAATAGGCGACATCGAGATGCCGCAACTCGGTCAGCTTGGCAATCTGGGCCAGGTCTTTCTCGGTCATGCCGGGCTTGCGCCAAATCAATCGAATCACTGGTTGGCCTGGCGCGTCGACCTCGCGATCGACGTGTCCCTTCTGTCGAGTGATGTATTGAATGGCACTAACTTCATCGGCTAGGCTCACGGTGTTGCCGACGACAATTACCAGCAGTGCAAACGTGACTCGCATGATCATGACTCCTCCTAAACGGTAGTCTGTCAAAAGCATAGATCACGTTGCGAGGTGAGGTCGTGGCAGGTTCGCAGGGAAGATCGTCTCGCGATGAACAACTCGCCGAGAACGAGGCAACAAATCATGAGAAAAAAATAAAAATAGCTAATTGACGACTGATTCACGACATTTTAACATAGCTTCTTATCGAAGGGGTCATATTACTCTGTCCTGTGAGCGGTTTGCTACAGGCCTCTCTTTCCCGGAGTAACTACCCTCAGCCTCTTAATTGCGGTCATTTGGAGTTCCCTCTGCCAATGTGCGAGTAGGACCGACCAATAACAACAAAAACATCGGGACAACCTCTCCTCACAGCCCGACGTGAAGGTCCACTCCAAAGACCTTGATTTTCTAAGCCAGTACTGTTCGGAACAGCTGTTCCGAACAGAGGTTAATAATTTTTGCCTTGTTGTTCCTTTGAAGGAGACTGTCTTGGTGCGTTTTACATCTCATCGTCGTGGTTTCACTTTGATCGAACTACTCGTGGTGATCGCGATCATCGCCATCCTGATCGGTCTGTTGCTACCGGCAGTACAGAAGGTCCGCGAAGCAGCAGCTCGCATGCAGTGCAGCAACAACCTCAAACAATTAGCCATTGCTGCTCACAGTTATCACGACGTCAGCAACGGTTTCCCAACGTACTACATGGTGCTGCCTCGACCGACTGGTGTCGCGGGCACGTTCAGTGCTAACTGGCTGGTTCAGCTGCTGCCCTACATTGAGCAAGACAACATGCTTAGGACCGCAGCCTGGGGTGGCACAGCGGCCTGGGGAGGAGCACCAGCCGTGCCTGTGAAAACCACTCAGTGCCCCTCGAATCAGGGCAATGGGTTATACGGCGGCGGCACCTCAGCCTACACGCTGACCCACTATCTGGCTGTTACCGGGCGTCGCTACTCCGACTGGTCCGCGGGTGGTGATACAGGCATCATGGCTGTTTGGACCCCCGGAGGTCTACCCTTCAAGCAGGTTCGCATGCCGGCCATCAGCGACGGTACCAGCAACACGTTGCTCATCGGCGAACGTCCTTCGATGCCGAATGACTACTACGGCTGGCTGAGTTTCTACGACTGGGACAGCCACGGCTGGGCCATTACTCAGACTACGGCAGACTGGGCGCCTTACAGCGGCTGTCCGTTACCAATGTTCTTCCAACCGGGCAACATCAACAATCGCTGCGACACCAACCATTACTGGAGCCAGCACAGTCAGGGTGGCAACTGGGCCTTGGCCGATGGCTCCGTGCGTTTCATGCAGTACACGGCTGGTACCACGGTCATTCCCATGATGTCGACTCGTGCGGGGGGTGAAATTATCCCCAACCTGTAAAAATCTCCCGTTCGACTTTACCGATCAGGTGCTGATGTCGTATCCAGACCTCGGCACCTGTTCTTGTTATTCCTGCATCTGGAACACTCTGGAGACTGTTCATGACCGAGACAACCTCTTCTCGTGTCAACTCGACACTCAAACGTTTGCGCTGGTTGGGTTTGTTGGTGTTACTGACCACCGTGGTTGGCTGTGGTGGGGGCTTCGGATCCGTGACTGGCACAGTTCAGTCGAAATCCAAAGGCAAAAAGGTGATCTGGGGCACAGTCACTTTCATTGGCAAGGATGGCGTGGCTCGTCCTGGCATGATCACTCTGGAAGGCACCTACAAGGTGAACGGGGTGCCGGTCGGACCAGCCAAGATTCTGGTCAGCAGCGAAGATCCGCGGGCCTCTGGTGGCGGGGTCAAAGCTAATGTTAGTCCTCGTCAGCGAGCGGGAGACGGTACTCGACCGCCACCACCTGGCGAAGCTACGGAAACTCCTCCCGAAGTGCCCGAGGCCGTCAAGAAAAGCTGGTTCCCCATTTCCGAGAAATACTCATCGCCGGACAAAACCCCATTGAGTACCACGGTCAACAAAGGAGAAAACACCTACGATATTATTCTGGACTAACCGTCGTGGGAATTATGTAGTTGGAACGTTCGGACGTGTTGTTTCTACCCTCTGGTCCCTTAGGTCCGGAGTTGAATTTCCCCTCCCCCCAACCCCTCTCCCCGATGGGGAGAGGGGAATCTATGTGCCCCCTACCCCCCCAACAACGCTACGTTTCATGCGGCAATAAAATCAGAGGGGGGATTGAGGGAAAAAATCGGAGAAAGAAGAGGAAGCGACGGGAAACATCAGCCAGACTTGAGGTCGAATGACCAACCCAGCCCGAGCAAGGTCTACCCTGTCGTGCCCCTTGCAACTTACCCAAGGGCGGCAGGAACTCCAACAGCGGTTGCCAAATTTGCCAGCTACCACCGTTTTCGTCCTGGCCGTTTGTTCCATGGGCATGATCCTGGCCAAGGCTTGCGGCCTGTCCAGCGTTGCCCTCTCATTAGAAGTGGTTTCAAAACCGTTTAGTCGTTGGACGAGGGTCACCTGAAAAGAGAAGGCCCCCTCACGGGGCCACTAACGTGGAGAAAGACCTGATCTCAGACCGGACCGAAGAGTTGTAGCAAGCGATCCCCCTACTTGCTCGCACGTCCCCGCCACTACTTCGAGGGCAGACGCGCCCCTAGGCTGGTGCGACGATCGCGCTGCACGGACGACAAGCAGTTTTGTCCGGTGACTGTTAGCCTGCGACTAAATCCCTATTAGAACTCTTGCTTATCTTTATCTTTCACAGTTTGTCAATCCCTGTATCGCCTTCTTTCTTGTCGAGTGGACGTTCCTGAGTGGTCGGGAATTGGTTCGGCTCCGATAATGCACTATGCGACTCGCTTCGTCCTCGGAGTACCAGCCATGACGATCTATGAACGTGCCTTGGAGTTGGTCCGTGAGGGCGATGCCGTCGGACTGGGGTCTGGTCGGGCCGCCTCGGCGTTCATTCAGGTATTGGGCCAGCGCGTGCAACAAGGGCTGCACGTCGTCGGAGTGCCCACCTCGCGCAAATCGGAAGAACTGGCTCGCGGAGTCGGCATCCCTATAGCCACCTTGGAAGATCGCTTACCTCTTGATCTGACCGTCGATGGAGCCGATGAGGTCGATCTGGATCTCAATCTCATCAAAGGCTGGGGGCGTGCTCTAGTCCGCGAGAAGATCGTTGCCGCCGCCTCACGGAAACTGATCATTCTCGCTGGCAAGCAAAAGGTGGTCTCCTGTCTGGGACAGCGAGGCAATCTGCCCGTCGAGGTCGTGCCGTTGGCCGTGCCGCTGGTTCGGGCCCGGATCTCGGCGTTGGGACTGCAACCGGTGCCCTATCAGATCGACGGGCAGCTATTTCTCAGCGACAACGGCAACGCCATTCTGGATTGTGCCTGTGGGCCGATCGATGAGCCGGAGCGGCTCGAACAACAACTCCGCGCTATCCCTGGAGTCGTTGGCACTGGGCTGTTTCTCGGAATGGCGAACGTCGTGTTGATCGGCGACGAGAGCCGCGATTTTGCCCTGATCGAGGAGCGGCGTTCCGGCGATCAGGTCGGTGATCAGGGACCATGACCCAACTCTTCGCGAAGTCCACTGAAGGAGACCGTCTCGATGGCCATTGATTCGACTCCATCGCGTTCGCTAATGCCCCAGCCCTGTCAGCTGGTCATCTTCGGGGCCGCAGGCGATCTCTCCTGGCGAAAGCTGCTGCCGGCTGTCTATAACCTCAACGTTGATGGCGCGTTGCCTTCGCATTTCGCCGTCGTTGGCTTTGGGCTTCCTGCCGAAGGATCGCTCACCTCCGATCCTGACGAGTATCTTCGCAATCGAGCGAAAAATGGCATCCAGCGATTCTCGCGGCAGCCACTCGACGAGAGCCACTGGAACGATTTCGCCCGGTCGTTGTTCTTCGTGCCCGGCAGTTTCAACGATGCCCGAGCCTACGCTCAGCTCAAAGCACGCATGGAATCGCTGGATCAGCAGTTCGGCATTCCCGGAGCCAGAGTCTACTATCTAGCAGTGCCCCCCACGCTGGTTGGCATGTGTGTCAAGCAGCTCAAAGAAGCTGGACTGGTCCGCCCCACCGACGAACCGCACGCCTTCACTCGGGTCATCGTCGAAAAACCAATCGGCAACGATTTGGACAGCGCTCGTCAGGTCATCGCTAATGTGGCCCATGCCTTCGACGAATCGCAGACTTATCGCATCGATCATTATCTCGGCAAGGAAACAGTGCAGAATTTGCTCGTTCTGCGATTCGCAAACTCGATTTTTGAACCGCTCTGGAACAACAAATACATCGATCATGTTCAGATCACCGTCTCGGAAGAGGAAGGGTTGGTGCAGTACGACCCCGAGACTGGCGCGGTGACCGGAACGCGAGTCGGGTATTACGAGGGAGTTGGCGCGCTGCGCGACATGCTGCAAAATCACATGCTCCAGGTGCTGTGCGTGGTAGCGATGGAACCGCCCTGGTCGCTGGCTCCCGACATCGTCCGCGATGCCAAGTCGGGTGTGTTGAACTGCCTGCGCCCGTTGACTTTGACCGACATCGATCGCAATGTGATTCGCGGACAATACATCGAAGGCGACATGCACGGTCGGCGTGTGCCGGGCTATCGCAAGGAGGTGCGCGATTCCTTTGCCGCGATAGGCAAACCGCTGCCTCAGGAATCGGTCAACTCGACCACGGAAACCTTCGTGGCCATGAAGCTGTTCATCGACAACTGGCGCTGGTCGGGCGTCCCGTTTTATCTGCGCACGGGCAAACGGTTGCCCAAGCGAGCTAGTGAAGTGGCTATCCAGTTCAAGGATGTGCCGCAGGTGCTATTCAACCAGAATCCCGAGGTGCCGCTCGAACCGACCGTGTTATCGTTGCGGGTGCAACCCGAGGAAGGCATGGCCATGCGGATCGCCTCGAAGCTCCCCGGACCGAAAGTGCGCATCTATCCGGTACAGATGGAGTTCAACTACTCTGCCAGTCTGGGAGGCACTCCGCCGGAAGCCTACGAACGCTTGATCCTCGACGTGATGGCCGGCGACGCCACGCTCTTCCTCCGTCGCGATGCTGTCGAGACCTCCTGGAAGTTCGTCATGCCAATTCTCGATCACTGGAAGAACTCCCGCGTCCGCGATCTGCCCGAATACCAGTGCGGCACCTGGGGACCGATCGAGGCCGACCGTATCATCGTTCCCGACGGCCGCTGTTGGAGAACGCTATGACTCAGTATCTTGTGCCGCTCCGTGACGTGGAGCGCGAACTGAACAAGCAGATGAAAGCCCTGCAAGGGACCGAAACCATTCATCTGCAACGCGCACGGATGTCCAACCTCGTGATCTTTTGCACCAATCTCGAACAATCGATCGAAGTATTCGAGCAGGTGGTGGCCATCACGGCGATGCATCCGACGCGGACGCTGCTGCTGGTCGGCGAACCAGGGGCGGAGCGTGAATTGACCGCACGAGTAACTGTGCGCCCCGTGGGCAGCAAGCGAAACGTCTGCGTCGAGATGGTGACGCTGCACGCGGGCGGTAGTGTCGTCGATCGACTGCCGTTCGCCGTCCGTTCGCTGCTAATCGGCGATCTACCGGTGAACCTGTGGTGGCAAACGCCGACCCCACCGCCGTTCGCCGGTTCGTTGTTGTACGAACTGAGCGAGAATGCCCAGCAGATCATCTACGACAGCATCGGCTGGCCCGATCCGACACGCGGGGTCAGTGCGACGGCGGCTTGGCTGGAGCAGGTCGAACGCCCTGGCGGACGCTGGCGCGTGGCTTCCGATCTCAACTGGCGACGGCTGAAATACTGGCGGCGGTTGCTGGCTCAGTCGCTGGCCGAAGCCTCCGCACCCGGCGCGATCGAAGCGGTTGATGAAATTGTCGTCGAACACGGTCCGCATGCTGTCGTCCAAGGGTGGCTATTGGTCAGTTGGCTCTCGCGTCGGCTGAACTGGCGCGTCCAGACCGGACGAGTCACGCCAGGTGTCGAGATGTGCTGGCAATTCTTCAAAGCGCACGGCCAAGCCCGCATCGTCGTTCGCCGGTTGGATGACGGACCTGCCGAAATCCGTCGTCTGCGTATCTCGACCCGGCTAGAAGGCAAACCAGTCTCGTTGCTCGTCGAAGCCGAATCGCCGCAACGCTTGAGCATGCAGGTGGAGGGCATCGACACCGCCCCACGAACGGTAACCGTTCCGCCACGCTCGGCGATCGATCTGATCGGTCGGCAACTATCCGACCGCGAGCGCGACCCGATGTTCCGCGAGAGCATGGCCGTGGCTCAAGTGATGGCTCAGAGCGTTGAGCGATAATTTAAGATCCCGAATATCTTCTACAAGAGGGCACCCATGACCACGATTCGCATAGCTCCATCGATTCTGGCCGCAGATTTTGCCCGGCTAGGCGAGCAAGTACGCGAGGCCGAGGCCGCCGGAGCCGATCGCATTCACGTCGATGTCATGGATGGTCATTTCGTTCCCAACATCACGATGGGGCCGCTCGTCGTGCAAGCCCTGCGTCCGGTGACACGCTTGCCCTTGGAAGTGCATCTGATGATCGAGCATCCGGAGCGCTATCTGGAGGCCTTCGCCGAGGCCGGAGCCGACACCTTACAGGTGCATGTCGAAAACGCGGTGCATTTACATCGCACGGTACAGCACGTCAAATCCCTGGTTAAACGGGTCGGCGTGGTACTCAACCCGGCGACGCCCGCGGGGACCATCGAGGAGATTTTGCCCGATGTCGATCTGGTGCTGGTGATGACCGTCAACCCTGGCTTCGGGGGACAGGCTTTTCTCGAAAGCACGCTACACAAGCTAGCCTATCTCCGTGAGAAGATCGATCAGACACGCCCCGAAATTGAACTCGAAGTGGATGGCGGAATCGATGCGCACACGGCTCCCAAGGCGGTCCGCGCCGGCGCGCGCGTCCTCGTCGCTGGCTCCGCTGTGTTCCACGCCCCGGAAGGCATCGCCGCTGCTATTCGAGGGATCCTTGCCGCCTGTTGAACCGAGGAATTGGCGGAATCGTGGCTGGGTAGGTCAAAATATGCTTGCGTGGTCAATAGCATTTTTGTTACAAGGAGTTCATTCCAACGGGAATTCATGGTTGGCCTTACCCACGGGTTGACTAGGTTCTCACGGAGGCAGTTCCAGTGCCGTGACTGTTTTATCCTGATACAGTCGGATGCTTGACCTACGTCAATGTGTCGGCCTAATCATGGATCTGAACAGTAAAGCAATCGCTTCTCAGTGCCGTCTTGAACTGATCGCTCCTTCTCCAACGAAGTGATACCTCCTCCTTCCTTGGAGACGGAAGGCAGCCTCTGAAACGCTCAACCTACAGGTAAGGATTACCAACAATGTTAGTGCTCTCACGACGTATTGACGAAAAACTCATCTTCCCTAGCATCAAGACCACGATTCAGATTGTCTCGACCAAAGCCGGCAGTGTACGACTCGGTATCGACGCCCCGCCAGGCGTCGAAGTCTATCGCGAAGAGGTCTATGACCCTTCACGGGCTTCCCCTCCGACTAGTACGACGGTTCTCGATTAGTACGACGGTTCTCGATCCAAAACTCCGTCATCTGCTCCATCAATTGAACAATCGACTCAATGCTGGGGGCATCGGCCTGGCCTTGCTGCGCCGCCAGCTAGAACTAAATCGAACTAACGAGATGGCACGAACCCTCGATCGGATCGAGGAGGAGTTTCAGGCCCTGAAACAGTGCTTTGAAACCAGCACCCAAAAAGAAGAGTTTCAGAGTAGAAAAATAGCTAATAGGCAGGCATTGATTGTCGAGGATGACGTTAACGAGTGCGAGTTACTTGCCGGGTTCCTGCGCTTGGCTGGTCTGAAGGTTAACACCGCGCACGACGGAGCCGACGCTCTGGATTACCTACGCCAAAACAATCGCCCCGATGTGCTGCTGCTGGACATGATTCTGCCGCATACCGATGGGCCGTCCACGGTTCGAGCGATCCGGAGCAATCCCGCCTGTGCTGGCATCAAGATTGTGGGAATGTCCGGAGCCGATCCTCAGCGATTTAACCTGCCGATCGGTAGCAACGGCGTCGATCACTGGTTTCACAAGCCACTCAATCCACAGACGTTGCTCGACGAACTGTCCCGACTCATCGAGTAATCATTGACCGAAACACTACCGCGAACTGGTAGTCGCAGGCTCCAGCCTGCGCGCATCCCACGCGGGCTAAACCCCGCGGCTACCAGCCCTTCCGAACTGGTAGTCGCAGGCTTTAGCCTGCGAGTCCCTACACGTTCTCGCTCTACTCCGTGGTGAGTTTCTGGTAGCCCTTCCAGAAATACTGGGCACCGCTAAGGATCGTGATGCTGAGCATGGCCCAGATCAACAGATCGCGCAGCCAGGCAACCTCGTCGCGGGAATCGTGCAGGCTGACCAGAATCGCGCTGATGGCGGCGCACTGAAGCACCATCTTCAGTTTGCCCAACCAGTCCGCGCCGAACTGCACACCTAACTGTTCGAGGTAACTGCGTAGCCCCGTGATGAGAAATTCGCGGGCGACCACGACCACGACCATCCACGGAGTCAGCCATCCCGCCGGCGTGCCGAAGGGCAATAGAAAGATGAAGGCTCCGCTGATGAGTACTTTGTCCACCAATGGATCGAGCATGCGACCAAACGAACTGGTCAATCCCTGAACTCGGGCCAGGTAGCCATCCAGCCAATCGGTGAAAGCGGCGACAGCGAAGACGCACAGCGCAGACAGCCAGGCTTGGTAAGCGATGAGGGCAAACAGAATCACCGCCAGCACCAATCGACTCGCGGTCAGCTGGTTGGGCAAGTTGAAAACAGTGGCGGCTCGTTCCGGTTTGGTCATCGTCGACATGGTAGCGGCTCTTTGTAGCTTAGCGAACCCGGATAGCCCGAGCCATCAAGTCGTACCCGTCCGCGCCGGTCACGCGGGCACGCACTAGTTGGCCTGGTTTCAATTCACGTCCTTTGAGGCGAACCAGGCAGTCGATGTCCGGGGCGTCGGCAAAGCTCCGCGCCAAGACGTGGCCAGGCACTTCCGGATCCGGAGCATCGACGATCAAGTCGATCTCTTTGCCTACCTGCCGTTGAGCCTGCGCGAAGGCGATTGGTTGCTGTAACTCCATCAGACGATCGCGGCGAGCCAACTTGACCTCCTCGGGTAAATGGTCGGGCAAGCGTTCCGCAGGGGTGCCCGGCTCCAACGAGTAAGGAAATACGCCGAGCCGCTCGAACCGCGCCTGCTGTACGAAGTCGCACAGTTCGGCGAACTCTGCTTCCGTCTCGCCGGGAAAGCCGACAATGAATGTCGTTCGCAGCGCCAGGTTGGGGATCGCTTGACGCAGTCGGCTCAGCAGCGACTCGGTCTCAGCCCGGTTGACCTTACGCAGCATCCGCTTTAGCATCGTGTCGTTGATGTGTTGCAACGGCATGTCCAAATAGGGCAGGATCCGTTTGGCCCCAGCGAGAACGTCGAGCAGTTCTTCGGTGAAATTAGCCGGATAGGCGTAGAGAATGCGAATCCAGTCGACGCCGTCTAGTTGATCGAGTTCACGGAGCAGTTCGGCGAGACGAAGGCGACCGTACAGATCTAGTCCGTAGTAAGTCGTGTCCTGAGCCACCAGGATCAGCTCGCGCACCCCGTCGGCGATCAGTTCGCGGGCCTCGCGGAGGATCTCTTCGATCGGTTTACTGACGTGCTTGCCCCGCATCGAGGGAATAGCGCAGAACGTACAGAGACGATCACACCCTTCGGAGATTTTCAGATAGGCATAATGGCGAGGCGTGACACGCAGTCGGGCAGTGTCTTCCAAAGCTTTGACCGGGGCGGGACGGAACAAGCTGCGTTGTTCCTCGCGTAGTCTTTTTTGCAATGAGCGTTCTACGACATCAACGATCTCTTCTCGGCCAAAAACACCGACGATGTGATCGACGTCCGGCACTTGTTGCAAGAGGGTCTCGCCCTGTCGTTCGGCCAAGCAGCCAGCGACGACCACCGAGCCGACTTTGCCGCGCTGTTTCAGGTCGAGCATCTCGCGGATGACACTCAGCGATTCCTGCCGGGCTGGCTCAATGAAGCCGCAGGTGTTGACGACGACAATATCGGCCCCTTCAGCCTCGGGCGTCAGGGTATAGCCCGCCTGAGCGAGTTTGCCCAGCATCCGTTCGGAGTCAACCAGGTTTTTCGGACAACCCAGACTGATAAAGGCGAACGTTTTTTCGAGCGTGGCAGCGGATGGGGCGGCTTCTTGGCCCGTCGATCGCGCGTCAGTAACTAATGGCAGCGTTTTCTGTGTCATCCTGTTACTGTAGCGGATCGGCCCAGCCGAAGGAAGGTGCAGAAATGCTGAGCCGGATACGCTAGTGATCCAATAAGTGTGTTGTTACGGCGCTCGTGAGGTTGGAGGACTCAGCTGGACCAAGCGCTCTTGAATCAGACGTCCCTCGATCAGCAAGCGAACCCGATAGCCGGCTGGTGAGGGATGTTGCTCTAACTCGCGACGCGGCCAAACCAAGCGGTGCGGCCCGGGCTGAGGCGGCAGGTTCCAGCGAGTTGCTACTCGTTCCGACGTGGCGACGATTTCGACGCACGCCGGGATTGGACAGGCGAGCCGAACCCAGAGAATCAGCCCATCGGGAGGATTTTCGCCTTGAAAGCTCCGCGCGGGAGGTTGAACCCGCATGCCCGAACGAGCCGGATAGCCCATCGTCGCCGGGAAGAGATACCCCGGTTGTTGCTGTTCCTCAGGCGACAATGGCAGCAGTGCCGTTCGATCGACAACGAACAGCCCGCGTCCATGCGTGGCCACGATTAACTCACCCTCATTGGGGTGAATTAAAAGATCGTGGATCGGACAAGTGGGAATTGCCAAAGACAACGGCCGCCAGCGATGTCCCCCATCCCGCGATGCGAATAGGCCAAACTCAGTGCCGACGTAGACCACGCTTGGATGCTTCGGATCGACGCGAACCACGTGGATCGGCCCCTCAAGCGGCAGATTTCCCACTGACGACGTCCACGTTCGCCCCGCATCGTCGCTGCGAAACAGGTACGGCTTGCGATCCTCCTGACGATGTCGCGACAGACTTAACCAAACCGTCTCTGCCGTGTGCGGCGAGCATTCGATGCAAGTGATGGTGCCGTCGGCTGGCACGTTGGGCAGGCTATTGCCGACGTTGCTCCAGCGCTTTTCATCGGGGCGGTGGACGTGGATCAGGCCATCGTCACTGCCCGCATAAAGCAGCCCAGGACGAAGCGGCGACTCTGCCAGGGCGGTCAACGTGTGGCCGAGGTGGCCCGCTGTCGTCGCTCCGCCGCGCGTCAAATCCGGCGAGACGACGTACCAGTTGATGCCACGATCGACCGTCTTAAAGACTACATTTCCGCCAAAGTAGAGAGTTTTTGTGTGATGTGGTGATAATACCAACGGCGACGACCAATTGAAGCGATAGGTCGGGGCGTTCGGGCGGCGCGGCGTGGGACGGATCAACACCGCCGTCCGGCTCGGCAGTTCCACCCGGTGCAGTTGGCCATACTGTCCCTCGGCATAGACCGTGAACGGATCATCCGGCGGAACCTGACAGCGGAACCCATCCATGCCAAGGATCCGCTTCCAGTCCTCGTTAAGTATCCCCGCAGGGTTGGCGGTGCGGCTCGGCCCTCCCCAGGTGCCGTTGTCCTGCAGACCGCCATAGACGTGGTACGGCAAACGGCGATCAGCACAGACCGCATAGAACTGGGTGATCGGCAAGTTATTGACGTGGGTCCAGGTGGTGCCGGCATCCCGTGAGTAGTACAGGCCGCCATCGTTGGCCAGGATCAGATGCCGCGAGTCGTTGGGATTGATCCACAGATCGTGATGATCGACGTGAACGCCTCGCGCCCCGTCGGCGTGGAACGACTGTCCGCCGTTAGGCGAGACGAACAGCGGGATACCCAGAACATACAGACGTTGGTCGTCGTTAGGATCGATCCGGAGTTTGCCGAAGTAGAACGGTCGCGGACAGAGGTTGTTGACCTTGGCCCAACTCTCGCCGGAGTCGCGCGAGACGAAGATTCCGCCGGTTTCGACTGGCCCCAGCCCAGGAGGTTGACCGGCCAGAGCGCGCAGATCGGTTCGCTCGGTGGGCACGACGGCAACGACCAACCGAGGATCGCGCCGTGACACCGCCAATCCGATCCGTCCCAGCGAACTGACGGGCAAGCCGCGCGACAGCCGCTGCCAGGTTTGGCCCTCATCCCGACTGCGATAGATGCCAGCGCGTGGTCCAAACTGAATTGCCGGCGGACCGCCCGAGAAGGCATCGCGACGCACACGGAAGGCGGCGGCATAGAGGGTTGAGCCACCGCGGGCCACGTCGATACATCCGGTGTCGCTGTCCAGCTTCAGCGAGTGGCTCCAGGTCATGCCTCCATCCTTGGTGATAAACAGGCCGCGCTGTTCGTTGGCTCCCCAAAGATGACCCAGGGCGGCGACGTAAGCGGTCTTGGGATCGTTGGGATGCACCACGATTTTGCCAATGTGGTGGGTGTCGGCAAGCCCAGCATGCCTCCAGGTTTGTCCGGCGTCTCGGGACACGAAGACGCCGTTGCCCCAGGAGACGCTGTTGCGCGGGTTGGCCTCGCCGGTGCCAACGTAAACGACGTTCGGATCTGACGGAGCCACGGCCACCGCACCGATCGAGGCGTGAGGCCGACCAGGGAACACACAGGCCCAGGTGCGCCCATCGTCGGTGGTTTTCCACAGTCCCCCCGAAGCAGCGCCGACATACTGAATTGCCGGGTTTGATTCTACCACTGCCAGAGTCGGAATTCGTCCGCCCATCGTCGCTGGCCCCAGCGCTCGCACTGCGCTGGCGGGTAGCCACTCTGGACAAGGCGAAGGGGGAGCAGCTCCCAAGGAGAGTAGCGTCAGTACGATTCCGATTGACATACGAAGGATTCCGCCCAAGCGTGCCAACACTCCATCTCGACGAAATGTATTTCACTCCACCGCGAGCAGTTCGTCGAGGCGACGTAACGAATGTTGCTCGTTCAGTCCGCTGGATCGTAGGGGATCGAACAAGCGTGCATGTAGTGCCGCGCGGCTGGCCCCCTCGAAGTCGTTGTCGCGATCATCGCCGACGTAAAGAATCTCGCCTGGGGACAACTGCACCGCCTGACACACTTGAGCAAAGAACTCCGGGGCAGGCTTCTTCCAGCCGACCTCCGAACTGATGACCACCAGCTCCAGGTCGCTCAGGTCGCTCAGCCCAGCCAGCACCGTTCGTAGTCGGTGGTCAAAGTTGGAAGCGAGGCCGACGCGCAGCCCACGGCGACACAAGGCTGCCAGAACTTCCGCTGCTCCAGATTCGACACGCCAGGACGAGGGTCGAGCAAAATGCTCATACAATGCCTGAAAACACCCCTGTTGATCGGCGACATCGTCCAGCACTCGCGAGACGATCGACCACCAGCGCTGGCGTTCGCGCTCTTCGTCGGTGCGATGGCCCCGTTCCGCGTCGAGACGCTCCTGCTCAGCAAAAGCCACAACAAACCGTTGGCGGATCTCGTAAGAGGGAATTTGGCTGCCGAACCGCTGTCCGACTTGGGCGTAGACCTGGCCGGCAGAAGGTTCCGGATGGATTAGCGTCCCGACGGCATCGAAGAACACGGCCCGGACCTGGGCCGGCAGACCTGGCATCAGCGCGGCCTCACTTTCTGGACAGGCTCAGGCAGGTCGTTCAACTGTTGTCGCAGTCGACGTAGACGAAACTCATGGCCGAAGAGCGCATCGTCCAGTCGATTCAGCTGGTCGCGCAATTCCGTCAGCTCTCGACGTAGTCGTTCCAACTCGATCGACTGCCGCATCGCCTGCGAATGGTTGTGCCGAAGCAGACTGCTTTCGATCCGCGAGGGAAACAGAACGACTTCCTGGGTCAATGCCTCGATCTGGTCGACGAGCGAGCCACGTTGGCACCGCAGGCGATGGCACACCGACTGTTCATCTCGAAGACGAGCCAGCAGTTCGCGTCGCTGGTCGGTCTCTAGTTCACGAGATTCGTTGCCGAGCCAGCCAAATAGACGGGATTCGACGGAGTGAACCAACCGTTCGAGATTCATGGCAGACCTCCGGCACAAACCAACTGCTACTCATTATAATTCGTCGGTCGCTGTTCTTCCTTGCCCAGCGTCGTAAAAAACCCTTCGCGACTGGTCACGCAGGCCAGACGTGCAAGCCAAGGTCGTGGAGAGAAGCTGATGAGCAGAACTAAGGGGGAACAGTTTGCGGGGGTGACGGTCGCGCTGGTGACCCCTTTTCGGAACGACGAAGTAGACTACGAGGCGCTGAAACGGTTAGTCGACTGGCACGTTGAGCAGGGAACCGATTGCCTCGCTCCGGTGGGTACGACGGGCGAATCACCAACCTTGAGTCACGAAGAACACGAGCAGATTATCGCCGCCGTCGTCGAACAAGCGCGCGGTCGAATCAAGGTCATGCCGGGCACTGGTTCTAATAGCACCCGAGAGGCGATCCGTCTGACCAAGTTCGCCAAGAAGGTCGGAGCCGACGGAGCGTTGATGGTCGGACCGTACTACAACAAGCCGACGCAAGAAGGGTACTACCGCCATTTCGCCGCCGTCGCCGAAGCCTGTGAGCTGCCCATCGTGCTGTACAACATTCCCGGACGCACGGCCTCGAACATTCTGCCCGAGACGATCGCTCGACTCGCCGAGATTCCCTCGATCGTGGCGGTCAAGGAAGCGACCGGCTCAATGGATCAGGCGTCGCACATCGCCTCGCTATGCAACATTACGATTCTTTCCGGCGACGACAGCATGACCTTGCCGCTCCTGAGCATCGGGGGCCGCGGCGTGGTCTCCGTGGTGGGCAACCTCGTGCCGCGCGATCTGAAGGCCTTGGTGTCGGCCTACGACGCAGGCAAGCCCGACGAGGCGCTACAGTGGCATCGCAAGTTGTTCACTCTGTCCCGCGATCTGTTGTCGGTAGCGACCAACCCGATTCCGCTGAAAACCGCGATGAAGTTGCTCGGTCGAGACACTGGCGAGTTGCGACTGCCCCTGTGCGGCTTGGATGCTGCCGGCGAGGCGCGGATCGCTGCGACGCTAAAAGCGTATGGCTTAATGAAGTGAGCCGGCAAACAGTAACCCCCCAGGAGAAGGAACCTCTTCTGGGGGGTGAAGTAGAATCTACGAGCTAGGCTTAGTTGTCCTTCTTCTTGCCACGGCCAGCGCCGCCGATCACGATGGTCGTGACGGTTTCAGCATCGCCTTCGCCTTCGGTGGTGATGCGAGCGAACAGACCGCCACCGAACCCACCCTTGCCCTTGCCTTTGCCACCAGCTCCGCCTTTGCCCTTGCCCTTGGCCGCCTTCTCAATCGTCGCGGCCAAATCTTCCGCCTTGATCTCGTCCTCGCCGTCCTTCGTCTTGCGGGTAATCTTGACGTCCTTGCTAACCTTGAACTTTTTCTCGGTCCACTCGGTGTCTTCCTTGTCCTTCTTGTACTTGACGGTGATCTTACCGTCCTTGTGCTCGGTGATCACGCCATTGTAGTTCCCGGCGCTGACGAAGCCGACCAGAACAAAGAGAACGGCCACAACACTGACTAAGCGACGCAACATCTGGAAACTCCTTGTGTGCGCATACCTGACTGAACTCCAGGCCCTCTATGGTGCATTGGGGGGTCAGGGAGAGGAAACAACCTGGAGTGTGCAGGTATAAACCACATCCTAGTCGCAAAGTATCGGTGCGACCAGTGAGATTCAACACAGAGTTGCCAAAGTTTGACAGAACTTCATATCACCCGTCGGAGGCGTTTCTGTTCGCTATCTCCCAGAGCCTTGCGCCGCTCCTCTGTTGTTCGTTCGTATAAGTCGAGATAAAACTCGGCGTGATCCTCGGTCCAGGAAACCTGCCGGCGAGCCATCATCGCTTTCGCCGTGCGGAAGGTCTGGCCCAGATCGGTGCGTTCCGTCATGCGATGCTGACTGACCTGACAAAACGCCGGCAGCGAACGCGGCAACAGTGTCCCCGTCGCCACCAACATGGCAAACGGTCCGCACATGCTCCCAGTGTTGAATAGAGTGTTGATGCTGGTCTTGGTATGATCGCCGATGAATGACCCAACTTTCAGCAGTCCAGTATCGACTTTCTGCCCCTCGACGACCATGGTCACTTTGGCGTAGTCGTTGCGCAGGTCGCTCGTCTGAGTGCCAGCTCCGAGATTGACCCACTCGCCAATGTAGGAATGGCCGAGAAACCCGTCGTGGGCTTTATTGCTGTGCCCGTGAACAATGCTGGCCTCAACTTCGCCACCGATGCGGCACTGCGGACCGATGCTCGAACCTTTGATTCGACCAGCGAAAACCTGCGTGGCTGGCCCGATGTAGCATGGCCCCTCCAGTCGGCTGAACGCTTGGATCTGAGCCTCGCGATCGATAATCACTGGCCCTTTGCGGGTGTCGATCAGCACCAGCGGTTCCACTCGGGCGGTAGGATCGATGTGAACCTCTCCCTTGGATCCTAGGATGGTAACTCCTTCGATCGCAGCTGAGGGGACGTGGGTCTGCCACCAGCGGCCATCGGCTTCCAAAGCGGCTTGGTTCTGTATCCCAAGGATAGTCGAGCATTACTCCACCCACTTGTCGACTGGGTAGGGTGTGTCGCCAGTGATCGAGATGCCAGGTGAGATCCTCGCTCAGCTGAGCTAGCTCGTCTGTCTGGACGGCGACGAAGGCCACCTGCGAGCCGACTAGACCAACTCCGCTGCCCTCTAGCATTAGCGGCAAGGTCTCGGGAGCAAGCCAACGACCGTTGACCAGTAGCAACTCATTGGTGTTGAGCCAGTCGCGCTCGTTAACCGGCAACTGAGGATAGAGAAACCGCGTTATCGCCGCCATTTCCGGGCGAACGAACAGCCCTACTTCATCGGCAGCCAGACAGCGAATCTGCCGCTGCAGCAGAGAGATCGCGCCGCAGCGTAAGTCAAAGACGGGACGAGTCTGGGTCAGCGGATACAGATGGCGAACGTAACCATCCTCGTAGATCAATAGGCGCATGGCGACTAGCTCTCCGACTACTGGACGCGGGTATCAAGGAGACCGCAAAACGAGCTTAAACGTACTTCGAATTGGGCAACCTTTCGTCGATGGGAGACTTCAACTAAGCTTGGCAGTTACGCAGTTAATAACTTGTGAGTTTGAATCTCCTCTCTCCCCGTTGGGGAAGAGAGATTTAGGGGTGAGGAGCCCCTTCGCCTCCGGTCCCTCTCCCCGTGGGGAGGGAGAAAGAAAAAGAACACGTCCGAATGTTCCAACTGCGTAACTCCTACTAGTATAATTCAAATTTTCTTGTCAAAGCAGATTTGTTCCACGAACGACTCGATAGCAGCCAAACGAGCTAGAATACGCTTGACATTCGCCGTAACAAGTCTACGATCAAAGAATTGCTCCTCTAGCCTGGTTGATGCTTCGCCTAGTCGACCGAAAACATTGAGCCGCTCGATTCTGCTTTGCTCTCTAAGGAGTACAGATTATATGTCGTCGTCTCCTCCTCCCGCTCGCCGTCGTCGACTTGAGGTCGAATCAATCGGCGACATCACTGTCGTGAATTTTGTCGATCGAAAAATTCTCGACGAGCAGAACATTCAGATCATCGGCGAGCAGCTGTTTAGCTTGGTCGATGAGGATGGCAAAAAGAAGCTTCTTTTGAACTTCTCGAATGTTGAATACCTCTCCTCAGCCGCACTAGGTAAACTAATCACCCTGAACAAGAAAGTCTCCAGTGCAGGCGGTAGACTGATTCTCTGCAACATCAGCGAGGACATTCTTGAAGTGTTCGAGATCACTAAACTCGACAAGTTCTTCAAGATTATGCGTGACGAACAATCCGCACTGCAAGCGTTTTAGGTTGGTTGACTCGCCCGACGTTGATTTCTTGGATGAAGCAGCGTCGCGCCGTAGTTTCAGATTCGGCGCAGCCTGACTAGAGGGTTCACTTCTGGTCAGGAAGTTCGGCTGCCTCCTCTCGCGTTCATGAGGTTTGCCGTTTGTCAGGAGGCCTCAACCCGTGTACTTAACCGATCTAATCCCGATGAATTGCGCCAGCAACTCGGACTCTGTGGCCTTTACCGCCATCTCCATCCCGAGCGACACCGGAGAAGCTCGCAAGGTGCAAGAGGAGATCGAGTCGCAGCTTCAGGCTCGTCAAGTGACGGAAAAGGAGATTTTTTCTGTTCGCTTGGCTCTCGAAGAAGCTTTGGTCAACGCCATTAAGCACGGCAATCAGATGGACCGTAGCAAAAAGGTTCACATTGCCTATCGCTTCCTAGGGGATCGTCTAGAGATTACCATCACCGACGAAGGGCCAGGGTTTGATCCTCTGGACGTACCCGATCCGACCGCCGTCGAAAACCTCGAACGTCCCTGTGGCCGTGGCTTGATGCTCATGCGCCACTACATGAGTGAAGTCAACTACAACGAGACAGGGAACTCCGTCCTCATGTCTAAAGTCTTTCGCGGAGCCAACGGCAAGAAGTAACCCGTTGAGACTACCCGCACTAGCGCGGCTGGGGGAATGGTAGCTCGATTCCGGGCACGTTCTCCGAGCCGCGCTTGTCTTCTGGAATGTGCCACGATGAACACCCCTATGATGCTGCAATATCGGGAGGCGAAGGACCGCCATCCGGGGATGTTGTTGTTATTCCGTGCTGGCGATTTTTACGAACTCTTTTATGAAGATGCTGAGCTGGCCGCTCGGGTGCTGGGCATCACTCTGACTAGTCGCGACAAGCAAGCGCCGATGGCCGGCTTTCCTCATCATGCTCTGGAGACGCATCTACGCAAGCTCCTCCAGGCAGGGCATCGAGTGGCCATCTGCGATCAGGTCGAGGACGCTGCCCAAGCCAAGGGACGGCTGATTCGCCGTGAAGTCACCCGGGTCGTCACACCCGGTACGCTGACCGATGAGGGATTGCTCGATCCGCGTGTCTCGAACCACCTAGTCGCTCTGGCTCGGCGAACTGGAGGCCGCACGCCGATCGGTCTGGCCTGGGTCGAGCTTTCCACGGGACTATTCCAAGCCGCTGACGTGCCACGCGACCGGTTGGCCGATGAACTAGAGCGACTCGCACCGTCGGAATTACTCTTGGGCGAGATGGCCGCCGTCGCCGAGGCCGCTCCGCTGCTGCAACGGCTGCGCGAATCGCTCGGCGGACTAACCGTCACCACGCGACCGGACTTCACCTTTGATCCCGGCACCGCGCGAGAGACTCTCCACAAGCACTTTGCCGTTCACACACTGGCAGGATTCGGCTTCGACGACGAGCAGCCCTGCCTGACCGCTGCCGGTGCTCTGTTGCAGTATTTACACGAGACGCTGAAGACCAACCTGGCCCACCTCAGCCGTTTGCGCCCCTATAACGAGTTGAAATATCTCTTTCTTGACGAGGCCACTCGGCGCGGTCTGGAACTAGTGCGTAACTCTCGAGATAGTGGACGTGAAGGCACCCTGTTGTCGGTGCTGGACCGCACCATCACGTCGATGGGATCGCGGCTGCTCTCGGGTTGGTTGCTGTCGCCCTTGCGCGATCGGTTGCTGATCGAGGAGAGGCTCGAAGCTGTCGCCGAACTGCTCGACGAACATGCCCTACGTGGGCAACTGCGCCAACAACTGAAGGATACCTACGACCTGCAACGTCTGACTGCACGCTGTAGCACCGGACGGGCTTCGCCGCGCGATTTGGCTGCCATTGCCCGAACGCTGGCCTTACTTCCGGAGTTACGCGCTCTACTAAGGGGCCGATCTAGTTCGTTGTTGCGCGAGATCGAACAACGCCTCGATGCTTGTCCGGAACTGCGTGAATGGCTCGAATCTGCTCTAGTGCCCGAACCGCCCTTGAGTCCGCGCGAGGGAGGCATGATTCGACGTGGTTTCGACAGTGACCTCGACGAGTTGCACGCTATTGCCAAGGGTGGCAAGGACTGGATCCTGCAGTATCAGAACGAGGAGATCAAACGGACGGGCATCCCCAGTTTGAAAGTCGGCTACAACCAGGTGTTTGGCTACTACATCGAGATCACTCATGCCCATGTGTCGCGAATTCCACCGGATTACACCCGCAAGCAGACGCTGAAGAACGCCGAGCGTTACATCACGCCGGAGTTGAAGGAGTACGAAGAAAAGGTTCTGACCGCAACTGAGAAGATCAACGCTCGAGAGTACGAACTATTTCTGTCACTGCGCGATCAGGTGGCCCAGCGAACTATCCCCTTGATGCAGACTGCCGAGGCATTGGCCACACTCGATGTACTGGTCGGTCTGGCAGAGTTAGCAGCAGAACGTGGATATTGCCGACCGCAATTATCGGAAGAGCCAATCCTGGAGATTCTCCAGGGACGACATCCAGTGCTGGATCAGACCTTACCCCCGGGAACCTTCGTGCCCAACGACACACACCTCGGGCCAAAGGCTGGGCGGTTTCTCCTGGTCACTGGTCCGAACATGGGCGGCAAGAGTACCTATCTGCGGCAAACCGCGCTGATAACTCTGATGGCCCAGATCGGCAGCTTCGTACCGGCCAAGCAGGCACGCATCGGACTGACCGACCGCCTGTTTACTCGGGTCGGGGCACGCGATGATCTGGCCCGCGCACAAAGCACCTTCATGGTCGAGATGACCGAGGCGGCGAACATTCTCAACAACGCCACGTCAGGCAGTTTAGTCATTCTCGACGAGATTGGCCGGGGGACCAGCACCTACGATGGGGTGTCGCTAGCCTGGGGTATCACCGAGTATCTGCACGATCGCATTCGCTGCCGCACACTGTTTGCCACGCACTACCACGAACTGGCCGAACTGGAACAGCGTCTGGACGGGCTGCGAAACTACAACGTCAAGGTTCACGAGGCCGACGATGGCATCACGTTCTTGCACCGGATCGCTCGTGGCAGCGCGGACAAAAGCTACGGCATCCATGTGGCCAAGCGGGCCGGTGTCCCCGAACCGGTGTTGCAGCGTGCCCGAGCAGTGCTGGCCGAGTTGGAGGCCCATCACCTGCAACAGGAAGCCAAGCCGGCTCGGCATCTCTGCCGACCGAAACTGCTTCAGGCGAGTTTGTTTGCCAACAGCGACGATCCGGTCCTGGTCGCGCTTCGCCAACTCGACCTCGACGCCCTGACTCCCGAGGCGGTCGTTGAGCAGGTACGCCGATGGCAACGCGAATTGGAAGGCGGCTGAACGAGTTGGTCGGCGAGAGCCTGGGCGTTGGTTATGGTTGTTCGAACCGCTAAGAAGTAAAATCCACTCCAATCGCTCATTAAACAACAAATAAGGTCTCTTAACTGCTACATACTCCCAATTAACCAGTGAGGTGGAACGATGCGTGCGATCGTGGTCGGGGCGGGGATCGGTGGGCTGTGCTGCGCCCTAGGATTGCGGCGGATCGGCCTGGAGGTGATAGTCTACGAACGCGCCCCCGAGTTGCGTGAAGTCGGCACGGGAATCATGCTTTGGGCCAATGGGATGCGTGCTCTGGATGCGCTCGGGGTCGGCGACGCGATCCGGAACGTGACTCTGCCCGCGGTCCAGGTGACCCTGGCGGCGCGGAATGGCTATCGTGAGCAGATGACCGCTGCGACAGATTCCTTGGAAAAGCAACTTAGCTACACTCCGGTGGTCGGGTTTCTCCATCGGGCCGAGTTGGTTGGCACGCTGGCTGCTCACTTGCCGTCCGCGATTCTGCGATTTGGGTATGAGTGTGAGACGGTGCAACTCCGCGGCCCACGGGTTGCGATTTGCTTCACCAACGGTCACACAGATGAAGCGGACTTGCTCATCGGTGCCGATGGCATTCGATCGGCGGTGCGTGCCGCCCTGTTTGGTCCGTCGGAGCCGCGCTATGCCGGCTACACCTGCTGGCGCGGCGTCTGTCCACGTCCGGCATCGGTTGGCCCTGGCGAACTGCACCTCTGGACCGGTTGGGGGGCGCAGGTCGGCATCAACCCGTTGACCGAGGACCGAGTGTACTGGTTCGCCACCAAGAACGCTCCTGCTGGCGGACGATTCGCAGACGAGCGGGCAGCCGTCTTGGACCTGTTTCGAGATTGGGCTTCGCCACTGCCGGAATTGATCGTTTCGACCCCAGCCAACCAAGTGATCCGCTCTGACATCGTCGACCGCCTGCCAAGTCGACCGTGGGTCAAGGGACGCGCGGTGCTGGTCGGCGATGCAGCTCATCCAACGACGCCGAATTTCGGTCAAGGCGGCGGCATGGCCATCGAGGACGCGGTGGTGTTGGCCCGATGTCTTAGCACGAGTGACGATCCGGAGTCCGCATTGATTGCGTTTGAGGCCGAGCGATACCCGCGAACGACAGCAGTCACCAACGAGGCCTGGAGATTCGGACAGATGCTGCAATGGCAAGGCGGACTGAGCGTCTGGTTCCGCGATCTGCTGTCTGGGGTACTGTTGCGAATCAATGGAACGAACAATCTCCTCAAACATGCCCGCTACAACGTCGGCCCACTCCCAACGGGTCTGCCCACAAACTCTGAGAGGTGACCCCTGTCGTCGAACCGCTCCTTACACAAGATTGCGTTCCTTGAGTGCGATTTCAAACCGTTTCCAGGGCACACTTCGAGTAGGAATGTCCGCCGAGCGAGTATCTAGGGCCAAGTCGAGTAGAAACATCGTTTCCATGTAACGCACGCTTTGGCCAGCGAGCCGTGCCTGGTGAATGCGCCGCTGTTCCTCTTTCCAGCGCTGAGCCAGATCCATCAAGGTGATGAGTCGTACTCCATCACTGGAATGTTCGACCTCGATCCCGCGCACCTTTTCCCAGTCGAGAAACAGTTCCAGATCCCGGACTGTGATGAGAATGATGGTGATCGGCTTGTGGAAAGCGAGCTTCTCCGGCTCACGGCACACGGCCATGACATACAGTTCATGGTCGAAGGGGCTGTTGGCCACGCGATCGCAGACAAAGCCGCAGATCGACTCCAGCAAGTAGGTCCCCTTGGCACCTTCCATCGAGATGAGGGTGTTTCGCTCCGTCACGTTGCTAGCGCGACCAAGCAAAGAGGCGGCCAAGTGATTGTTGGGAATCACGTCGCTTACGCGAGCCTGTCCGAGATAGCGTCGCCGCAGGCGAGCCGGCACCGCTTCTCCCAGCGGTCCCTGTCCTCGCTCGACGAGATGCTGTTCGATCACCAAGAGTTCCCGAGCATCGCCACGCAGAACACTCTTGCGCGCTTTGGCCAAGCGATACTTGGTTAGGACCCAGGTAACCAGGGAGCCAACCGTCAGGCCCAGAGCGATGCCAAATAGACGATTATCGAGATCGAGATTGAGCGCGAACAGGGACCAAGACATGTTCGGCCTCGAAGAAGGGCCAGGGAACCGTCATTCGCCGCACACCTCATCCAGCACATCCTCGGCCACGTAAATCGGTACGTTGGCCGTGACGGCCAGAGCAATCGCATCCGAGGGACGAGCATCGACCTCGACGTTTTCGCCGTTCATCCGGATGCGTAGCTTGGCATAGTAAGTGTGATCGCGCAACTCACTAATGTAGATATCGCGCAGTTCGCCGCCGAGACTCTCGATCACGTTGGCGACCAGATCATGAGTGAGAGGACGCGGCGACTGAAGTTTTTTGACTCGTCGATCAATGCTGGTGGCTTCGAAGATGCCAATCATGATGGAGAAGCTGCGTTCGCCATCCACCTCGCGGAGCAGGATCACCTGTTGTTCGTGAATCTCACTAATAATGATCCGCCGCAACTCCATATGGACAGGCACGGTCGGCCTCGCTTTCACTCTCGATGGATGCAACTCTCACTCGCGATTATAGAATCTGGGGCCGAATGGGGTCAAGCAAGTGAACAACGAACCGACAGCCAAACCTCTACTCTCAGGGAGGCCCGACTGCCGGTTCATGAACGCTCCCGAATCGGGTTAGCGCGACTCGCTCTGAGCGGTGGCGGTTGGACGAATCTCCTCAACTCGGCGGGAATCCTCCTCGCGCGAATTGCCCCCTACGACCAGGATGGTGCCCGCCTCTCCAGGGACCAGACGATGCACCAGTCGCTTGATCTGCTGGATACCGACCTGTTCCCACTTGCCGTCCACCAAGCAGTGTAGCTTGCCATCCATGCCGCTAGCATACAGCTTGCCGCCCGTGACACAAACGGCGGGACTGAACCCGTTGCGTGCCGAGCCAGGAAACGCTGGGCCTTCAGTCCATTTGCCACTTTTCAGATCAAGAATTTCTACTCGACCAGAAGGGCCGTCCGCGCCTAGACCGGCGACCACGACGACTTTGCCGTCGACGTAGCCCGCGCCGAGCGCTCGGCGCTTGAACGGTTGTGGGATCGCTTGCCATTTCGCCGCCGGGTTGGTCAGATCCAGCACTAGTGTTGTGTCATGCCAGGTCACGCCTGCCGAACCGCGCTGGTTCCATCCACCGACAACCACCAGCTGTTCCCCGGCCAACACCGCGTCATGGGACGATCGGCCCTCAGGTAATGGCGGCAGTTGCGTCCATTTCCGTGTGGCCGGATCATACATCGCCACCTCGGTCAACGAGTGGTTGTCGGCCTTGTCGCCGGGCTTGTTCCTCGGCTGCATACCGCCGACGCGGATGAGCTTGCCCTTGTAGGCAACTAAGGGCAGTCCCTGAGCGATTGGCCCACCGGGCAGTTCCTCCCAAGCTCCGCCGGAGAGCTTCACTCGATAGAACTTGCCGATGACGTCCTCAGTCGAGTAGGTGTGTGTCTTGCCGCTGTGGCCGCCGTAGACGTACAGGTAGCCCTCGCAGCTGGCCGCCCCGAAGCTGGACACCTTGATCGGTTGCAGGTCGAACTTCGACTTCGCTTCCAGCGGAGCGGTCGTGACCAACGCCAGGAATGTCAGAGTTACCAGAGGGTTCATGTAGCTAATCCTTCTCTTAGAAGTTGCCGATCACTTCACCGCCCGCTCGCGTACTCAAAGCGCGGTAGGTGGTCAGATCGATCGAGTCACGAACAAAGCGAACCGAACCATCGACGAAGGCGAAGTTGCCGCCGCCGGTGTGTTCGCTACGAAACGCACCGTACACCGTCGAGGTGTGGTTGTGAAGATTGAATGGATGGAACGTCGTTCCCCAGGCGTAGCCGATGAAGCCATAGGCCCAGACGCCGCCATAATTCGTCGAAGGCACGCCCGCTGGTTTGAAGTCGGTCTCACCGAGCAGAAAGGTGTTCGAGGTACCGTCCGTGATCGAACTGAGGCGAGTCGGCTGACGATTGGGACTGCTGGCGTTGCCGGGTTTTTCCGGATTCTTGAGGGGAACGATCGCCCCGTCGAACAGCGGATCGGCATTCGGCGCGTGATAGTGGAACAAAGTCACATTCGGCGTACCGGCGCAGAACAGATAGCTACAATAGGCCCGATTCTCGGCCAACGGAGCGCTGGGCGGTGACATCGACGGACAGATGAAGGTCGGAATCAGCATTTGTTGCAACATGGCATTAGTGTAGCCGTCGCCATCGCGATCCATCGTGCTGTTGCGCGGCAACGTAGGATCCCAGCGACGAGCGACATTGTCCTGTTCCAGAAACGGCAGGATGAGAATGTGACCGGTGACAAAAGTATCGACGGCCTCGCCAGGTTGCCGATCTAGCGTGGCGTAGGGGAATTTCTGATAGGCGTCGTGGTAATTGTGCGTAGCCAGGGCCATCTGTTTGAGATTATTTTGACACTGTAGGCGAGCAGCGGCCTCGCGTGCTTTCTGCACGGCAGGCAATAATAGCCCAATGAGGATGGCAATAATCGCGATTACTACCAACAGTTCGATCAGAGTGAATCCACGGCGTGTGCGCATAACACCTCCCTCGACCGCGCGAATCGTGTGCGGTGTGCTGTGAAAACGGGAATTACTAGAGGTGCATTGCGAACGGAAGTGCGTGGGGGTCACGCACGGCGGCAGCGGAGCAGCCTCGGATGGCAAAGATATTGAGACTCTGTCTCAACTACGAAGGATTATAGAGTGATCGGGCTGTTCGTCAAGTAGAAAGTTGGCGAGAATTTTTGGCCGCGCTCAGTCGGCTCGTTCGACGAGCAGAGCGACGGCATTGCCGCCACCCAGACACAGCGAGGCGATGCCGCGTCGCGCGTCGCGTTGTAGCATGGCGTGCAGCAACGTCACCAGCACCCGCGCCCCGGAAGCACCGATGGGATGGCCCAAAGCGATCGCTCCGCCGTGGACGTTCAATCGATCGTGATCCAGGTCGAGTTCCTTGCTATCGGCCAGCACCTGAGCGGCAAAGGCCTCGTTCAACTCAAACAGATCGATGTCGCTGAGACGAAGCCCGGCACGATCGAGTACCTGGCGAATGGCTAGTACGGGAGCAATGAAGATCTCTTTTGGGGCAACTCCACTGGTGGCGTAGGCCACCACCCGGGCCAGCGGACGACAGCCAAGTTTCTCCGCCTTCGCTCGAGTGCCGAGAATGACGGCGGCGGCTCCGTCGGACAAGGTCGAGGCATTCCCTGCTGTGACCGTACCTCCTTCGTGGAAGGCGGGCCGCAGCTTGGCCAGCCCCTCCAGCGTCGTCTCAGGACGCAGGCCCTCGTCCTGGACAATCTGTCGCGCTTTGGCCCCGCTGCCGACCGTCACGGGCACCACTTCGGCCTGGAACGCGCCGGCCTGCCAGGCTTTCGCGGCACGCTGTTGACTAGCGACGGCGAAAGCGTCCTGTTCGGCGCGTGTGACGCCACAGCGTGCGGCAATGTGTTCGGCGGCTCGGCCCATGTGCCAGCCCTCGAAGGCGCACCACAAGCCATCGTGAATCATGGCATCGATGGCCTTGTGCTCGCCGAACTTCCAGCCGATCCGTGTGTCCAGAAGCAAGTGGGGGGCTCGGCTCATGCTTTCCATGCCACCGGCAGCGAGCAACTCCGCATCGCCAGCGCGGATGGCTTGGGCTGCTAGCATCACCGCCTTCAAGCCCGAGCCGCATACCTTGTTGATCGTCACTGCCGCGATACTGTCGGGCAGTCCGGCTTGTAGAGCCGCTTGCCGCGCTGGATTCTGGCCCACCCCCGCCTGGAGTACATGGCCGATGATCACCTCGTCGAGTTGCTCTGGATTGGCCCGGGCACGCTGCATCGCCTCGCGCAGAGCAATCGCTGCCAACGCCGGAGCCGATAACTCGGACAGCCCACCGAGAAACTTGCCAATCGGTGTGCGTGCTGCCGAGAGAATGTAGGCATCGGCCATCTGAGTTCTCCTTCATCCCCTCGCTCGACGGCACCGAATTTGCGTCAAGCCTTTGGGCTACAGGTCACGTTCAAAGATCGGAAAACTCCCCTGTCGACGGAACAGGCTCTTGTAAAAGCGAACCAGATGCTCGGCATGGGACGGTACTTGGGCGGCGAACGTCTCGACCTCGGTAGCCTGCAGGCGATTGGTGGCGTAGCCGAGCAGATCCAGCCCACAGGGAGTCAGATCCCGATTATCCAGGGCGAGAAAACTGAACAACCCATTGACGCGTTTCGTGGTCATTCCTTCCGTTCCGAAGGCTCCCAGACGGAAACAGGGCATGGCGGCGTCGATCTGCTTGGGATGAGCGTAGGATTGGTGAGTCACCAGCATACCGATCGCCACGGGTACCTCGTCGGATTTACTGCGCAACACGAAGGCGGCATCAGGCGGAAAGTAAGGGTTGTGAAAGAAGTAGTTCTCTAATTCGATGGAGTCGGTAATGCGCAGCACACCTTGCCCCAGAGCCAGGATCGTAGGAATGTCCTCGGGTTTGAGTGGGCTGATCATCGCCGACGGCCGCGCCGCTGGAGTTGGCATCTCGACCAGATCCAGAGCGTAGTTAATCATCTCGTGAGTCTGCTCGAATCCATGACGTATCAGAAAGTCGCGTTGAAGCGGCCAGTCGCCTCGGTAGGCGGAGAAGGCTCGACGAAGGCCGCGCTGCTTCATCGCCGTTAGGGCGTGCTCAAGCAACGCCTCGGCCTGCTGCTCGTGCCCACGACGACACCAGGGAAACCCAAGTCGCCCGTTCGGTTGGAACATGATGTAGCCGACCGGGCGATCATTCACCACGGCATAAAATCGGGTAGTGGGATCGAAGTCGGGGGCGCGACAGCGGCGGCGAACCTCGTCAATCGTTGCGGGTTTGAATTTAGGCAAATCGGCACCGGCTTCGTTATAGATCGAAACCTGTGCAACGTCGTCCCCCGCCTGGAAAGTGCGGATGGTCATAGTCGATCCTGTCGAAGTCAGAGCAGTAGGTGGGGCGGAAGTCCCCTACTCAAGGTATACCTTACGTTTGCCCACCCAACTTCGCAAGTCAGTTCAAAACTCGCGAGGAGTTCACGTCACTCCAGCCGCCGCTGCCTCAGCCTGACCGCGCTCGAACTGTTTGCCAACGAAGATGAAGGCGATCCCCGCAGCCAGGACAATTAGTGCCGTACAGGTGTAGAACATCGGCGGACTCAGCGTCTTACCATAAAGCGGCATCCACTGGATGTTGAGGAAGTTGCCCAGCGTGTTTGTTAGCAAAAAGCATGCCGTGATGAACCCCTTCATGCTCTTGGGGGCCGCTGTGTAGGCCAACTCCAGCATCGTGCCATAGAGCAACACCTCGCCCAACGTCAGCACGATGTAGGCGGTTGCTGGCCAGAGGACCGACACCTTATTTGACGAGTCGACTGCCTCGCGTCCAGCAACGACAAATCCCGCCACAGCCATAATGCCGATCGAGGCGGCAGTGAGCAGGAAGCCGGCCAACACCCGACGCATCGGCGTGAAAATCTTGATCTGGGGATCGAGTCGGGCGAAGAGGAAGTTGAACGTCGGAATCGATAGAATCACCACAAGGGCATTGAGAAACTGTAGCTGATCCGGAGCAATCGGTTGCTCGCGGAAGGGCACGCGCAAATCGACATGATCGCGGATAAACGCGACCCATAAAGAGTCATTATGCTCATAACCGAACCAGAACAGCGTAATCAGAGCGAAGACACCGAACAACTGGCCGACCGTTTTCCATTGCAGGTTCCGCTCCTCTGGAGTGAGAGTGCGTGTTTCCAGTTTTTCGGTTGCGTAGAACGGTTTGCCGGCAGCGAAGATGGCCAGTGACAGCACCATCAGCCAGGCAGGAAAGGCAAAGGCCACCGCGTAGGCTTCCTGCAACGCCTCGATCGGCACCATCGCGGACACATCCTTCCCTTCGGCCAAGGCAGCTTCCACGGTGGCCCGCAACTCCGGTTCGAGGTGGTTCAGCAAGTACCAGTTGCGGATCTCCGGCAAGAACAACATCGAGATCAGCGCGCCGACATTGATCGAAAAATAGAACCAGAGAAAGGCCGCGGTGCGCAAGCGTTCCTGGCCAGGCCGAAGCTGGTCGTAGGTCTGCCCCATGAGCGTAGAGATATTCGGTTTGATGACGCCGCTGCCGCCGGCCAACAGTGCCAAAGCGATCACCATCGCGGTGTAGTTAGGAATGCCGAGAATGAAGTGGCCCAGCACATACGGCACCGAAAAGCCAACGATTGTCCAATACTTGCCCAACCAGCGATCGGCAATGTAGCCGCCGACCAACGGCAGGAAGTAACAGGCCATCTTGAACGCGGAGTACAGCGGGCCGGCCTGCGTGTCCTCCAACCGCATCACCTGCGTCATGTACAGAAATAGAATCGCTCGCATGCCATAGTAGCTGCTGCGTTCGGCAAACTCCCCCCAGAAGAAAAACCAGATGGCCGGCGGGTGGCGTGTCGAAACGCCCTCGACAGGCACTTCTGTCACGGGTGAGGCTTCTCGTGTACTCATGGGCATCGCCTCCCGAGCGGGTTAGTAATTCTTCAGTTGATAAAACACCGCGCGAATCGAGAACAGCACCGCGGCCACCGCCGACAGCCCCGCGCAGATCCAGAAGAACTGCACCATCGGTAGATCTTTGAAGCCCGCTAGGATCGCCACCAGCACATTCCCTAGCGTCACGATGATGAGCCAGAAGCCCATCACGGTTGATTTCATCTTCCTGGGTGCCTGAGTGTAGGCAAACTCCAGCCCAGTGATCGACACCATCACCTCGGCAATGGTGATGACCACATACTGGATCAACTGCCAGCCGAACCAAATCGACTGAGGCGGTGAGTTGTCGATCCACGTCTGAAGAATCGCCGTCACCACGAACGACAGAGCGCTAATAAACATGCCGACACTGATGCGGCGTAGCGGTGTGGTTTCCAGGCCGAAGCGATCGCACCAGACGTAGATCAGATTCATCAGCGGAATCAGCAACATGACCAGAGCGGGGTTCATCGCCGGCACCTGGCTGGCTTGGAGTTTCACATTAGGGATACCCAGGAACGACTCTCGGCCTTCGCCCCACAACCACAGGTCCATCTGCTGCGCCTGCGAGATCCACGTCGAAGAATGCTGATCGAACAGGGCCCAAAAGAAAAGAATGAGAAAGAAGATAGAAATAATCTTGAAAACAGCTACTGGTCCTTCAGTCGCCTCGCCCCCGAACTTCTCGACGCCGGGTCGCCAGAACCAGTTATTAGCCAGTTCGTGCTTCTCCACGCCAGCCGAGCTTGCTGTCGGCTCTTTCTTGCCGCTCAGATGCGACTTGAGGACGTGCAGAGTGATGGCCAGGAAGCCGTCATCCGGAGCGAGTTTCTGTCGCAACAGGAACAAATACAGCCCCAAAGCGAGAAAGACGATGGAGATGCCGGACAGCGACAGCCAATAGCGGTAGTCATAGGTGCCCAACAGGGTATGGAACAATTCCGCCGTGATAAATAGATGACCAGCAGCGAGAAACAGGCTCACCGAGCAGACCGTGTCTAACAGTCCGAGGCGGCCCCCGGGTTTGGGCGGAACGTGAACGAACTTGCGTCGACCCAGCCAGAAAATGAAGGTGGCGAGGAACATCAACACTCCCGGCAGGCCGAAGGCCACGCTCGTGCCCCAACGAAGTTTGAGCTGGGCCAACTCGGTGGGGTCGGTCACGCCTTCGGCCAGACTGGGAAACAGCCCCAGCACCCATTCGCCGGAATAGCTACGCAAGTATGGGATCAGCAAGGTGGCGAAAAACGAGCCGAAATTGATGCTGAAATAAAAGATCTGATAAATCGCTCGAACTAGGTGTTGATTCGATCTTCCAAATTGATCGCCGACGTTGGCCGAGACACACGGCTTGATCCCACCGGAGCCAATGGCGATGAGGGCCAACCCCAGATACATGCCCCAGAGATGGTTCTCGTACACCGCGAGTACGGCATGGCCGGCACAGTAGACCAGCGACAGCCAGAAGATCGTGCGGAACTTGCCGAGATAGCGATCGGCGACCAACGCGCCAATCATCGGAAAGGCATACACCCCGGCCATGAACAGATGCACCACCTGCGTTGCCGCCAGCTTCGCTTGCTGCTCGGCCAGGTGCTGGGCGACGAACAAGGCAGTCAGATGGACCTGAAGGATGGCCCGCATTCCATAGAAACTGAACCGCTCACAGGCCTCGTTGCCGATGATGTACGGCACGCCTGCAGGCCAGCCTGTCAGATCATGATTCGGCTCTGTGCGATACCCCTCGGGGGAAAGTGCTTGGTTGGCTGTCGTTGACATCAGGAACGTCCTTCGCTTCGAGAGAATGCCGCGACTCGGTCACACGAGTGGAGAGGACTCGTTCTTCGGGAGGTTTGCGTTTAAGTCAGGACGATTGTATGAGCGATTCCGTCGAGGTGAAAGCGTTCTTCCTTGCTAGAATGGGAAAATCCTGAGAGAACAGCCTCGGCTATGAGCAACTCATGACGTTCAAACAACAACTAGAACTGTATCTGCGTGCTCGCTGTACGCTGGTGGTCATCGTGACTCCCGAGGAGGATCGCGCGTTGGAACTGGTCCGACAAGTCTGTGAAGACCTGAGTCGTTGCTGTCTGGCCTGGGATCTCGCAGAGGGGTTTCAGGCCATAACCGCTCAGCCTGCGTCCTTGCAGGCTCGCGATCCACTGGCTGCTTTGGAGCAGATCGACAAAGCCGCAGGAGATGGCATTTTCGTCCTCCGGGATTTCCATGATTGCTGGAGCAATCCGACCATTCGCCGCAAGTTGCGAACCCTGGCCCATCGCTTGAAGTTCAGCAAAAAATCGATCCTGGTCACCACTCCAACGGCTTCAAAAGTGCCCGAAGAACTACGCGATGACGCCGTCATCATGCCGTTGGTTCCTCCGGGACTGAACGAACTGGAGACCGTGCTGGAACAACTGGCTCGCACTCCCGGCGTTCGGCTGAATCTCACCCCACAGGGCCGGGAAAAGCTCCTGCAAGCTGCCCTGGGACTGACCACCGCCCAAGCCCAGCGCGTCTTCGCCAAGGCGATCGTGGCCGATGGCGTCCTCGACGATCACGATGTCGATCTGGTCAGCGAGGAAAAGCGATTACTTATCCGTGAATCCGAGGCGTTGGAGTTCTATCCCTCTGTTGGCTCGATCTCAGATGTCGGCGGATTACAGGTGCTGAAGCGTTGGCTAAAACTGCGTGAACGAGCCTTCACACGTGAAGCACGCGAGTACGGCCTTCCTGCTCCTAAAGGGATCGCCTTACTAGGTATTCCAGGCACAGGCAAAAGTCTCGTCGCCAAGATGATCGCTGGCATGTGGCGGTTGCCACTGTTCCGGCTCGATGTCGGTGCGCTGTTTGGCAGCCTCGTCGGTGAAACAGAAGAGCGCACACGGCGGGCCTTGCGTGTCGCCGAGAGTACCGCTCCTGCCCTGTTGTGGATCGACGAAGTCGAAAAATCGCTGGCTCACGGCGGCCTGGATTCGGGCACCAGTGCCCGCGTATTTGCCAGCATTCTCACCTGGATGCAAGAGAAAACCGCACCCGTCTTCGTGGTGGCGACGGCCAACGACATCCGCAGTCTGCCCGCCGAGTTACTCCGCAAAGGTCGCTTCGACGAGATTTTCTTCCTTGATCTACCCAATCTTGATGAGAGAAAGGAGATCTTGAGAGTCCATCTTCGCAAACGGCATCGAAATCCAGATAATTTCGATCTACTTCATCTAGCAAATATCTCCGAAGGCTACGTCGGCGCGGAACTCGAACAAGCGATCATCGATGCCATGTATGTCGGGTTCAGCGAAGCTCGCGAGTTCGACAGCGACGATGTATCGCGGGCCATTCTTGCTCAGGTACCGTTGTCCGTTTCGCAGCGAGAAATCATCGACTCCCTGCGCGCCTGGCTCGCCGAGGGGCGTGCCCACTCCGCTTCCGATCCTAGTCTGGAGGGAGGATCCGTGCCTTGACCGATTCCATTCTCGATCGAATTGGCAACACACCGATGGTTCGGCTACAACATCTCGGAGCTGGTCTACCTGTACCGATCCTGGGTAAATGCGAGTATCTCAATCCAGGCGGCAGCGGCAAGGATCGCATCGCGCTGGCCATCGTCGACGATGCGGAACGGCAGGGTCTTCTCCAACCGGGCATGACTTTAGTGGAAGCGACTGCCGGCAACACGGGCATCGGTTTGGCGCTGTTGGCCGCTGCTCGTGGCTACCGCCTAGCCTGCGTGATGCCTATGAAAATGTCGCTAGACAAGCGCCAGGCGCTGGCGGCCCTCGGCGCGGAAGTTATCGTCACGCCTAACGCGCCGCCGAGTTCCCCGGAGAACTTCGTTAACACGGCCAAACGCCTCGCCGAGGAACGCGGCTGGTTCCTCACTAATCAGTTCGCGCACCCAGCCAATCCGCGCATCCATGAAACGACCACTGGTCCAGAGATCCTGCGGCAGTGCCAGGGGCGAGTCGGTGCCCTGGTCTGCGGCGTGGGCACCGGGGGCACTATCACCGGCGCTGGACGCTTTCTAAAGGCTCATGTACCCGGCGTGAAAATCGTGCTGGCCGATCCGATCGGTTCGCGACTGGCCCATCTAGTGGATCCGCGCCACCCTGACTACGACGCTCCGTATCGCGTCGAGGGCATCGGCGGAAGCATCGTTCCCGAAGTGTTAGATCTCAGGGTGATCGACCATGCCGAACGCATCAGCGATGAGGAATCGTTCGCTATGACCGGACGACTGATGCGCGAGGAAGGGTTGCTGGTGGGCGGCTCTTCTGGAACGGCCGTCGCTGCTGCCCTTCGATTCGCCCAGCGCGGCGAAGTCGATGGACCGATTGTGGCGATTCTGGCCGATTCGTGGGATCGCTACTTCGTTCAACCTTGGATGCGCGACCTGGGCAACTGCTAAATACAACTAGGACGCCAGCTGAGTAGGCACAGCCGTTCCCCCCACTGGATCGCGAGTGGAGACGGTCAGCCGAGCCGGAGTGAGTTCGATCCAACGACGCGGTGTAGGCCGTGGGGTCACAACCGAGCCGCGCCACCAGAACGGCAACAAACGGGCCAAAGTGCGCGGCACTTCGCGCAGCGACACGCTACTGCACCCCTTCAGTCGTGGTCGATGGCGAACGCCCACTTCGACGATCGGTAGGTTCAACGCGGCAGCTCGGGCCAGCATTTCGGTGTTGACAAAGAATCCCGTCGATTCAGGTAATAGTCGCACCAGCGCTTCACGCTGAAACACCTTCAACGCACAGTCGATGTCTCGAACGCTAGTGCCGAGCAAAGTGCGCGCTAACAGGTTATAGCCGCGAGAAAGGAACCGCCGTCGCCACGGATCTTGTCGCTGCCTGCGATAGCCCACCACGACGGGAGCATGTCGAGAGGCGTCGAGGAGCAACGCTAAATCGTCGAGGTAAAACTGACAATCGGCATCGGTAAAGGCAATGAAGGGCAGGCGGGCGGCCTCGAAGCCCGAGCGTAGGGCCGCCCCGTACCCCTGATTCACGGGATGACGCAGCACCCGCAGCCACGGTCGAACCGCCGCTTCCCCTAGCGCGACAGTACTGGTCGCATCGTGACTTCCATCATCGACGATGAGAAGTTCGTACTCGCTACACAATCGAGCAAGTGCCTCGTCGGCCTCGGCAATGGCCTGGCGAAGAGTCTCTTGTTCGTTGAACGCCGGCACAATTAGCGAGAGACGCCAGTCATCCATGACAAGGCCTCCGGGCGCGCAGGGGATATCAGCAGAAGACAATCGCACATTCGGGCCGCGCGTGTCAAGCCCGTGCTGAGACATGTTCAGAACGGAAACTGTTCGTCCTGCTCGGCCAAGGCCAATTCCGCCAAAAACGAACCCAGTCGCAGCGACAATAGCTCCATCAAGCGTTGGCCCTTCTCTGCGGTGGCCCCGCGTGGATCGCCCAGGCCGGTGTTGACGCTGACCAGATGCCAGGGCCGCGTTATGCTCACCCAACCGCGATTGATGGCCTCGAAGCGAGTCGGTCGCGCAGCTCCCTCATCCGCCAGTTCCATCTTTATCAGATCTGGAAAATAGGCTAATCCCAAGCTGGTTTCCACTTCGTCGGCATGTTCGCCAAGTCGATCAAAGATCATGGGGTACAGATCAGCGGCCATGCGATACCAGTCGCAGACGCAGAGAAACACGTCGGTGCGGTGATGCAACTGCCGGGTGAGCGGCTTCAGTTCGTTCCCTCCATGTCCGTTGAGCAACACTAACTTCTTGATCCCCTGGAGCGATAGCGACTCGACCAAGTCGCTGAGGATCGCCAACAAGGTCGTCGGAGTCAGACTACAAGCCAAGCCACCGGGGATCTTCAGATGATTCGTGTTCACTCCGAAGGGCACGGCGGGTAGCATCACCACTCGACCGCCGCGCTCCCAGGCAACAGCACAAGCGCGGCGAGCCAGTTGCTCGACCTGAAACGTGTCCGTGCCATAGGGCATGTGAAGGTTGTGCGGTTCCGTGGCACCGAACGGCAGGACGGCGGCTTGCCAGGCGATGTCGCGGACAGCAGCATGAGACTGCATCGCCAGTTCAAAGGGATTCATACTTCCAGAAACTCCGCCTGGGTCACTTCGTTTAACAACGGACGACCGTCGAGATACCGCGTAACGTTCTCGAGGAACAGTTCCCCGACTCGCCGAGGAAACAGCGTGCTTCCATCTGCACCAGAGATGTGTGGCGTGAGAATGACGTTGGGAAATCGGCGTAGGGGATGATCAGCAGGTAGTGGATAGGCAAAGTGGGTATCCAGAGCAGCTCCAGCGATGCGTTGCGTCCGCAGGGCGTTCAGCAACGCCGCTTCCTGGACGATCGGCCCGCGTGCCGGATTCAGGAGAAAGGCACTCCGCTTCATCATCTTAAACTCTTCCTCGCCGATGAGACCATCGCTAGCTCGGGTGTGCGGCAAGGCTAGTATCAGAAAGTCTAACTCGGCGAGAAATTCTTGTTTCTGAAGCGTGGTAAATACCCGATCGGGAAGCACACCGTTTGGATCACCGGTCCCGGGTTCCGTGAAGGTATTTTCGCGTGCGGGAATCCCCTTTCGCGTCATGACGTGAACACACATGCCCAGAGCCTTGGCCAGTCGTGCCGTCTCACGTCCAATTCCGCCATAGCCCCACAATCCGACCGTTTTGCCGCGAATCTCTTGCTGGAAGCGAATGGCTCGATCCCACTCGCCGCTCTCTTGGTGCCGCAGCATGCCACGCAGATCGCGGGTCAGGGCGATCATCATAGCCACATTCCATTCACCGATGGCGGTGTCGTAGATGCCCCGCGCGTTGCAGAAGCGGATCGACCGTTTGGCGAACTCGAAGCGATGCAGATGCTCGTATCCCACTGTGCTGATCTGAATCAACTTAACGTTGGTTAACTCGTCGAGATTCGACGGCGGTCGCTTGCACAACAAGATCTCGGGACCGGGCAGTCGTTCTTGAGGCAAGTCCCACCACGACTCGTGCGCCCGGATCGTCTCGACCTGGACCTCTGGCAGCGCACGTAGTCGATCCATCGCCTCGGCTTCCAGGGCCACCTCCACGAGGATGCGATGCATGGTTCTTCTCCTTCGACGAACGCCGACCTGACTCCTTTCCCGCTAGTTCACATTCGCTCAATGGTACGAATGCCGAGCAGATCCAGTCCCTGACGGATGACACGCGCGGTCAGGTCGCAGAGCAACAGTCGGCTCAATCGTAACGACTCGCTCTCAGCTTTGAGTACGGGGCAGTTGGTGAAGAACCCCGAGTAGGTCCGCGACAACTCCCACAGATATGCTGTGATCTGGTTGGGTCGATAGTCAGTCGTTGCCGCGGCGAGTGCTTCGGGAAAGCGTAGCAACATCAGCGCTAAGGCACGTTCGTGGGCGGTCGGCAACTCTGGAGTCGGCGGAGTCTCGCGGAGGAGGCGTTCATCGATGCCCGACTTGCGTAGGATGCTGCGATTGCGGGCGTAGGCATACTGCATGTAGGTGGCTGTGTTGCCGTCGGTCGCGGTCATCTTGGCCAGATCGAAACGATAATCGCTGGTGCGAGCCTGAGAGAGATCGGCGTACTTGATCGCGCCGATGCCGACCGCTTCGTGAATAGCGCGTTTCTCCACCTCGCTGAACTCGGGCACCTCTTCGCCACGCTGCCGAGCTTCCTCGTTGAGCCGCTCGTACACCTCCGCCGCTCGGGCAATGGCATCGTCCAGCAATTCTTCCAGGAGACTACCTGTTCCTTTGCGAGTGCTGAGGATTTTGCCGTCGGCTCCCAGCACCGAACCGAAGGCCACGTGTTCTAATTCAAGATCTTGGTAGCCCCAGCGTCGCGCCGCCGCGAACAGATTCTTGAAGTGAACCGCCTGCGGCACACCAACGACATAAAGGATCGCATTTGGCTTCCATTGCTCGACACGGTAGCGGATGGTAGCCAGGTCCGTCGTGGTGTAGGTGAACGCGCCGTCCGATTTACGTACAATCGACGGTGGCACTTTCTCCGGATCACCGAAGAAAATTACCATCGCGCCGCGGCTTTCCTGGGCGATGCCCTTGGCCGCTAAGTCGTCGACCACCTCAGCCAGCATCGGTTGATAGAAGCTCTCGCCCAGCGTGTGATCGAACGGCAACAGCCCCAGCCGGTTATAGATCTGCTCGATCTCGCGCAGACAATGCGGCATAAACATTCGCCACAGTGCCACGTTCTCCGGATCCCCTTGGTGCAGCTTGGCAGTTTCTCGGCGGCAGGCATCCTGTACCGGATCATCAATTGGGCCGTCGTCGTCCTCCTGCTCTTTCTTCTTGAATTGCTTGCGAACTTCCAGGTACAGCCGAGCCAACTCCCGGACAGGATCGGCCTGAAAAGCAGCCTCGTCTCGCAGCTGCTTGTAGCCATACAGCAAAATGCCGAACTGTGTGCCCCAGTCTCCCAGGTGATTATCCGTGATGACGCGATGTCCCTGAAATCGCAGAATTCGCGTCAGCGCATCGCCGAGAATCGAGCTGCGCAGGTGCCCGACGTGCAGCGGCTTGGCCACGTTTGGACTGGAATAATCGATGACGAACGTCCGTGGTCGATTCGCCGGTTCGACTCCGAGTCGATCGTCGTGGGCCATCACGCGCAGCTGAGCGGCGAGCCAAGCAGTTTTTAGCCGAAAGTTGATGAATCCCGGACCAGCGATCTCTGGGGGCTCAAGCATGTCGCCGAGTTCGAGCCGCTCGACGATCTGCCGAGCGAGATCCACAGGCTTGCCACCTTGCTCCTTGCTCAGCGGCATGGCACAGTTGGCCTGATAGTCGCCGTGCCGACTGTCCTGAGCGGCTCGAACCAAACTGGCGTACTTGGTGAACTCTGGGGTGAGTCCAGACAACGCGACAGCCAAGCGCTGTTGCAGCGCATGCGCGATGTTCATGTCGATAACGATCCGTGTCCCTTGGGATAGCGACGCACTGCCGATCAGGCGTCGCTATCAATCTAGCAAAACTCGCGACCTAGCCCTCGAGTTCGTCCGCGCCGACATGGTGCTCCCAATCCACCCGGGGAGCGTCGGCCCAGAGATCTTCTAAGGCATAGTACTCACGGGTCTGCGGGTTGAACACGTGTACCATCACGTCCCCATAATCCTGCACGACCCAGGTACTGGCCTCGTATCCCTCGACGGCGAGACGCTGATCGCCCTGTTGGCGAAGCGCCGCATCTATCTCTTCAGTGATCGTATGGATTTGCCGACGAGACAAACCGGTCGCCAGCACGAAGAAATCATACAGCGGAGTGATCCGCCGCAGGTCGAGGACAACGACGTCGCGTGCCTTGTTCTCCAGAGCCACGCGCGCTGCTAGACAGGCACGGTCGAGAGAGGGCAGGATGATCTGACCCGTTGTTGCGAGCTTCAAGAGACCTCCTTCCGGGATTGCGCACCAGCGAGGGAGGTTCGCCACGCACGGGATGTGAACAGGTTCAGGTTCATCAACACCGTTGCCGTTGGTCACCTCCGGACTGGCCGCTCCCAGTCCCATGACAGACACAAGGGAATCGTTCAAGGGTGGGATATCCGTATCAACGACCTCTTCACGCCAAGCGGTCGGTATAATTCCTATAGGTATCATCTCGTCGCCTTTTGCTTCAGTCAAGCGTTCGCTCGCCAGATCTACATCATTTCCACCCAGGCGACGCGGTTTTTGCCCGTGTTGCCGACAGAATCGCTAACCACGCAACTCCATCTACCACAGGTTGGACACAACGGAGACCAAGAGGTTCGAGTAAGAAAGCGGTAGCCTCACTTCTCCGAGACCTCGGCAGTTTCGGAACTGGCCACCGACCGGCGACGTGGCCAGAACGAAAACACCGCCGCCATGAATCCTCCCGTCAGAAAGCCGCCGGACCAGGCGAACGCCTCGCTTCGATAGCGGATCACATCGCTTCCAAATGGGCCGCGCAATGGTTCGCCACAGCTCGTCAACGGCGACCTCGTAGCGTGATGGGAATGTCGATCCGCTTGCCGTCCCGAAGGATGTTGTATTCCACTCGTTCTCCAGGAGCGAAGTTGAGCCGCACGTAGGCTCCAAATTGTCGCGCTGTCATCTGCAATAACTTGCCGTTTATCCCCAGAATGATGTCCCCCTGGCGAATTCCCGCTTGGCGGGCCGGTTGACTCAGATACTGACTTTGCTCCAAAGCCAGCTGATTCGGGGCCAACCCCAATTGTTTCTTCTCATTCGCCGACAGATCCGGACCATGCACCCAAGTCGGCGGATCGACCCCACGCAGCGACCAGCGCCACGACAGATCGGTTTCCTTCCAGCCGGGAAGCAGTCGAGCTTCTCCGCGCTTTTGTTCACTTCCGCGTTGCCAGGCCATGGCGACGCTCCCTGTTGTCGGGGCACGATGTAACGCATATTGCACATCGGCAATGGAGGCAATTGTCATCTCGTTGACTGCCAGCAAACGGTCCCCGGCCTGGAGGCCGACCTGCTCCATCGCCGAATTCGCGGTGACACGAACCACGCGATCTCCCTGGTCGACGTCCAGCGTTAGCCCCAGATTTTCCGGCAACGGGTAGACCCACAGTTCCTCGCGGCTCCAGGTGCCTTCCGTCAACATCGACTCGCGGCGCAGGTCGTACACCTGATGACAATGCACGCACGCCCGAGGGGCGAGCTGCTTCGCCGCGCTATATTCCATCACGGTTCGGGGCCGACGCTGATACGTCACGAGCTTCGCCTTGTTCTGACGATGCCGCTCCAGCGCTCGTTCCATCGCATAGCGAAGCCCTGCCAGCGAGACTCGACTCTCCGCACTGTCGGCATCACGTCCACCATAGCGGCCCAGCACCGATCCACGACTATCCAGAAAGAACCCCATCCAGGTCAGATCGTAGTCAAAATCAAACAGATCGAGATCAACCTCGCGCATGCGAGTAATCCGAACGAGAACGAACTCGTTGGCGATAGAGGCGAGCGGTGGTTCAAGACGGGCAACCTGCCTGTCGAAGAGACTGCAATCTGGTCAGTGTTCACAACGAAAGACAACAAAGATCGGCTTATTCTCTTTTAAGGCTCGTGCCTTCGCTCGGGATAGATCCGATTCCCATTGTTTCACCGCTGAGTTGTTCAGCGTCAGCACCAACAAACCGCACAGCAGAATCGGCATCACGACTTTCCTCAAACGCTCGGTACGGATACCCTGACATTCTATCCCCATATCCACCCCTTGAGGAGCAGCTTCTCATGCAATTCCTTCTGCTATTACTCACTATGCCGACGCTCGTTGAGGAACCAAAGTCGGCCAACGACTGGACTCGTCGAGGCCTTGAACAACTCAGTCAGAAGAAATTTGCCGAAGCGATCGCTTCCTTCGATCAAGCACTCAAGTTGGACAAGGACAACGTCGAGGCGCTCGACGCTCGCGGGTCAGCGCAATTCTTCCGCAGCAAATTCGCCGAATCCGTCGCTGACTTCGATCGTGTTATCTCCTTGCGTCCCGACAGAGCCAACGGACATTGGCGACGAGGTATTTCGCTTTACTATGCCGGCAAGTACGAGGAAGGCATCAAACAGTTTCAGAACTATGAGAAGGTCGATACCAACGATGTGGAGAACGCCGTCTGGCATTTTCTCTGTGCCGCTAGGAAGGACGGTCAGGAGAAAGCCCGAGCCTCACTGCTGCAGATTGGTCGCGATCGTCGAGTTCCCATGATGGAGGTTTACCATCTCTTTCAGGGCAAGCTCAAGCCTGAGCAAGTCTTGGCCTCGGCTCAGAGTCCCAAACTGACCAAGACGGAACAGTCGCGTGCGTTGTTCTACGCGCATCTTTATCTGGGCCTGTACCACGATCTAAACGGCGATCAGAAACGCGCCCTCCAGCATCTCACTCAAGCAGCGGGCAAGTACAAAGTCGACCACTACATGGGGGAAGTGGCCCGTGTTCACGCCGAACTGTTGCAGGCCAAGAAGTGAACTCAGGGCAAAAGAAGGTTTTCAAAGCGAAAACGGATCGGCACTTCCACTAGTCGAGCTGGTACCGTATAGCGGAGCCGCCATTGCGCCGCCGAGCCGCGAGCTGCTCCACGGCGATCCGTGAAGTGATACGTTACTGTCGCTCGTCGGGAGGAAACGGTTTCGATGACCAAGTGCGTCGGCGTTAGTGTTTGTTTGCCGTCCTTCGACTGGAGCAGCAGTTCGTTATTGACGACCAGACTACTCGCTTGAAAACTCTCCAGAACCACTCCACCGGAAGGATACTCCAGCGCTAGGCGAATCGACCAGCGTTCCGGTTCGAGGACGATGCGATCGACACGACAAACGACCTCATCCCGAACCAACCGTCGGACCGCGCCGCCGACTGCCGCCTCTTGAAGCGTGGATAAATCCGCCTCAAACGCAAACGTCAGCCATTTGCTCGGAACGATTGCATGGAGCGTTCCTTCCAACGCCGAGAGTCGTTCCACGGTTCGCGGAATTGCTGGAGTTATGAGGTCAAACGATGAACTGTAGCGATCATCAACCGGCACTTGAGAGCGCCCTTCCTCTGGGACGTCGAGAGGTTGTTTCTTGTCGAACCACAGGCGTACCTTGCGTGGCTGACCATCCAGAAAGAGAGGCTTTAGTGTCGGAATCCAGGTAATGTCGATCGAAAATGTCGTCGTTGCCTGGTTCGAGTTCAGATCTCGTGTTGCCGAGATGCGTTGCACTTGCAGGCGAAAATCCCCGGAATAACTCGTCGGTGGAAGTCGGGTATCTTTTCCGCGCGAAGTAAGGATGAGTTCCCCATTCCGATCGAGCTGCACTTGGGACTGAGACAAGTCAGCAATCGTGTCGAGTGCTTGCCAGAAGGAAACGCCCTTTAATTCAAGGCGTGACAAGGTCACTTTCTGTTTGTGGAGATTCCGTATCGAGACACGAGATTGTCGAGATAAATCGGCGAGGACCAATTCCAATGGCAGGTCGGTGCCGCGGAGCGTGATCGACGAGACGGGAGGAGCCGTTTGCGCGCTAAGAAGAAGGAGAAAAGAGATCGAGTACATGAGAGAACTCGATAAAAAGGCGATCCCTGGGAAGGGTGAGCTTCCCAGGGATCGAAAAGACCCGGCGATAACCTACTCTCGCCCTCGACGGACTACCATCGGCCCTGGATGCTTGACGGCCGTGTTCGGGATGGGAACGGGTATGACCATCCAGG
>CALDUY010000040.1 GCA_937923405.1 uncultured Gemmataceae bacterium
TCGCAGCGTGTGCGAGTCATGTCCCGGTGGGATGTCGAGGAGGGCGAAGCCGGGAGCGGTAAAGTCGAACCGCCAAACCAGATCGAACACCGCCTCGGCCTGGGCCATCAGTTGCTGGTGGTCGGGAATGGTCAGGCAGTAAGCGGTCATCTTTTCCATCTCTCTTTGAGCATTTTGGCGATCCGGTTCAGCTCGATTGAGGTTTTTGCTGGTCGATTGTTCGACCGAGGTTGGCGAGACGTTGAAGTTCGGTCAACTGAGCAGCGATCTGATCTCGGTCGATCCTTGGGCGTGGTCGTGTTGGTGTGAATGATTCAGGATCGGGTCCGGGCGGCGAATCGTACATCTCGATACTACAGGCCAGAAAATGCCGGACGACGTCTTCGGCTGGGACCGACTTCTCGGCGGCAATTTGGTGGAGCCGATCCCACATCGACTGCGGCACTTCCAAGGTGACAATCGGCATCACTGATTCTCCTTGTTGTGTGATTTTATGTGGCTCACTCGGTTGCTTCACTTTGCCCCCAGCTTCTTCGCCACCTCGAAGTCCGCCGCCGCCTCGTCGTTCTTGCCAAGGGCTTGAAGACAGTAGCCCCGGTGGAGGTAGTGTGCGGCCTTCGTCGGCTCCCTCTCAATAGCTACTGTGAAATCAGCGGCGGCTTTCTCGAACTGCTTGTTGTTGAAGTAGCAACTGCCCCGCTGGTGGTAGAAGATCGCCGCCTTGGGGTCGTACCTCATCGCCTGGGTCAAGTCATCAGCGGCCTCGGCGAACCGTTTGGCGTTCGACCGTTCCGCAGCCCGGTTCGAGTAGATCACGGCCAGGGTTTTCTCAAAGGTCGTCCGGTTGGGTGGATTCAAAGCGACTGCCTTCTCCAAGTCCGAGATCGACTTGTCAAAGTCCCGCAGCGAGGCGTGGGCCAACGCCCGGTGCGACCAGAACTCGGCATTTGTCGGGTCGAGACGGATCGCCTGATCGAAGTCGGCGAGGCTCTCCTTGAACTTGCCGCTGTTGAAGCTGCACGCCCCACGCCGGTCGAACGCCTCGGCGTTGTTCGGGTCGAGGGCGACGGCTTGCGTGTAATACTCAGCCGCCCAGTCGAAGAAATTCTGATCGAAGTTTTTCTTGCCCAGCGCCATTGTTTCAGCGACCGTCTGCGGGAGTTTCCTTGCCACGGTAGGTGGTTCGACCTTCGGTACACTTGGCTCGACCGGGGTGGGCGGCCACTTCCACCAAATGAACACTCCGACAGCCACGGCGAGCAACACGGCCAGCAGCGCCCACAACCAGGCCAGCGATTTCATCTCGCCCAATGTCCGGCGCAGGTCGCCAGCAAAGTGGGCCGCTGCCGTGTGACGACGTTGCGGCTCCCGTTGCAGGGCCTTCAGGCAGATGCCCTTCAACTCAGCGGAAAGATTCGTGGCCGACACGTTCTTCACCCCGGCGACGATCTCTCGCCGCAAGACATTTGGCTCGGTAGACGAGTACGGCAATCTCCCGGTCAGCGCTTCGTGCAGCACGACGCCCAGGCTGTAGATGTCGCTCCGAGCATCGACCTCTTTGCCCTCAAGCTGCTCCGGCGACATGTACCGCAGCGTTCCGATGGACGGTGCGAAAGTCCCCGTCTTGGTCGCTGACTGTGCGATGCCGAAGTCGGCCAGCAGCGCCCGCCCGTGGTGGTCGATCAGGATGTTGGCAGGCTTGATGTCCCGGTGAACGACGCCGTGCAGGTGGGCGTACTCCAGGGCGTCGGCGATCTCGATGACCCACCGGATCGCCTGCCGCTGCGACGGCGGGTTGTTCACCAGATGGTCGCCCAGGCTGCCGCCTTCCACGAACTCCGACACGATGAAGCACGTCCCGTCCTCCCGGCCCACGTCATGCACCGGCACGATCCCCGGATGCTTGAGCTGGGCGACACGACGGGCCTCGGCCAAGAACGCCTCGGTCGAATCCAGGCGGCTCGGCTTTGGCAGTTTCACGGCGACGTGGCGATGTAGCTCCAGATCGTAGCCCTGCCACACCTGGGCGAAGCCGCCTTCGGCGATCAGGTCATCGAGCCGGTAGCGACCGGCGAGAGTGCGGGGTTCGTGCTTGGCGGATTGGGAAGATGACGAATCGTCGGCGGGAGCCTGCACCGGTTTGTCGAGCCAGGACGTGACCTTCAGGGCGTTGATGCGGCGGGCGAGTTCGTCGGCAAGGTGCGGGCAACCCTGGCAGAGTTCCAGAGCCGAGACATCCCGGCCCTGCTCCCGCAACTCCTCCCAGCGCACCAGGAGGTCGGCCAGAAGCTCCTCATCCTTCTCGCTCACGGTTCAGAACCTCGTGCAGTTTCAGCTTGGCCGACTGCCAGCGGCGTTTCAGGGTGCGGAACGAGATGCCCAACACCTTCGCCGCTTCTTCCTGAGTCAGTCCCTCGTAATAGAGCAAGTTGACCACTTCGAGATCGTCTTCGGGCAACTTCTCGACCTGGGCATGGAACTCGCTCCAGCCGGAGAGGTCGTTCGGCTCGGCGGCGTTGTCGTGAAGCGATCCGCCTTCGTCATCGGCGGGCTGGCCGTCCGTGTGGTGGTTGGCTCCGGCTCCTTCCGGTCCGAAATGGTGCTTCGCCAGATCGAGCAGTTCCCGTCGTACCTGGACCGCCGCCAGATTGAAGAAGTGTCGCACCGACTCGACCCGGACCTCGGCCAACGCCCGGTGCAGCCGGAGCATGGCGTTCTGGAACACGTCGTCGGTCTGCTCCCACCGTCGCAGGTTCGGATAGCCGTGGAACATCTTCCGGGTGAGCCGCAGCAGCCGGTCGCAGGCGTGGTGAAGTAGTGCCTCATGCGCAGCAGCGTCCCCGTTCAACCCACGGGCAATCAGATTTTGCAGTTGGGTGTCGGTCCCAACTGCCGGTTGCGGCGGCATGGCGTTTCCCTGGCATGGCGAAATCGTCGGATTCGCCCATTCTACCAGAGGTTAAAGCCGATGCCATGTCAGAGGTTTTTGCCTCTGTCTGTTAATGCGAGAGTGTCGCCCGAAATGGGCCAGGAACTTTCTTTCTGTTTTCTTGGCCCACTTCGAGGCCAGGTGTCGCTTGGCTGAATTAGGGATGGTGCGAACAGGGGAACACATCCGAGAGGTAATTCCATGAAACGGCTGATGTGCGTTTTGGCGGTAGTCGGATTGCTGGGGCTGTATCTTCTTCCGGGCTGTAGCGATGCGGACAAGGCACGGGTCGATGTTGCCAAGAAGAAGCTGCTCGACCAGATCGACGACGCCCTAGGCAAGATGGACGTGCAAAAGGCCGAGATCGACAACGGCATCCGGTCGGCGAAACAGGCGGCGGACGGAGTGCGGAAGGCGAAGATCAAAGCCCAGGTCGGCCTCGAACAACTCGATGAAAAGGTTAAACCGCACCAAGAGAAGGTCGCCCGCTGCGACGAAACCCTCGCCAAATTGCGGGAGGCACTCAAGGCCGACAAACCCGCCGACTTCGGTGGCAAGACCTACACGGTCGCCGAACTCAAAGAGATGGCCGGAAAGGTCATCCTTGCTCGCAAAGAGGCCGAGGAGCAGATCAAGGGGTTTGACAAGGCCCGTGAGAACATGCGGAATGTCGTGGCGACCATCACCAAGCAGCAGCAAGAACTCGAAGCCCGGATTGCCAAGCTGCAAGCGGCCAACTCGAAACTCGATGCGGAGATGGCAGCGGCGAGGGCGATGAAGCAGGCGTCGGCGACGATGGGCGACGGCAGCAGCACGTTGTCTGACAACCTGGACGAACTCGAAAAGAAACTTGCCACTCTGTCGGCGGACGTGCGAGCCGAGTTGTCCGGGGAATCCGAGAAGTGGTCATCCACCAAGGCCGATCAAGCCGTCAATGACGTGGACGCCTTCATCAAGTCGGCCCAAACGCCGAGCGACCCGCTTGCCGAGATCGACCGGATTCTCGGCCCGGCGAAGAAGTAAAGATCGAAGCTGGAGGCAACGATGTCCGACAACACTAAAGATAAACCTAAACCTGCCGAGATTGCGAGAGGATGTTTTGGTCTCATCGTGCTGATATTGGGCCTGGTATTTATGTTTCGCTGGTGCGCCGGGTGTGGTTCTGAACGGCCCAATCCCATTCCTCCTGCCGCACCAATGATACCCAATGCTGATTTCTTCCCCGCACCACCGCCAGGAATGTTCAAGAAGGAACAAGTGCCGAGATCAACGCAAGAGCCGCAATCACTCGACTTCACCGGCCTGCGTGGAGTGCTGCCGGGGAAGTGGCAGAAAATTCAGGAGCGGACGAGTTACTCGGAACCTGCAATCTTGGACTTCACCGAGAAGAGTGTTGAAGAAACCCGCTTCGGCTTCACACACGTCGGAAAGTACGTCGTCAAGGATGGCCTTATCACGTTCACGGATCGTGATCGAGATGTGAATATCTATGGTCTGGAGTTCCTCTCGGACAGCGAAATTGGATTACGCCCTGAGAGAGTCCAGAATGGCACGGATTTCAATGATCTGAGTGGTCGATGGCGGCGGATTTCACTGCCTCCAGGTCAACAGTTAGCTCTAGGCAGCGGCCCGATTGCAGACGCCAAGCGACAAGTGCAACGAATTGAGCAGAAGCTCGCCAAGGTCGAAGCGATCCTCAAATCCGCATTGTCCGACCGGGATGAGTATGCTGCCAAACTCCGTTCCCTCGGAGTGAACTCGTCTGCGGATCTTAAAGGCAACATCCGAGGGCAACGAGTTGCAGAGAACTTGGTCAAGCTCGCCACAGAGATCGAAGGGCTGGAGCGGCAGCTGGCGGTGATCGACACGGAACTTCTCAAAGCCAAGACGATTGTTCGCCGCCTGGAGCAAGAATCGGCTGGCCTGACCGAAGAAGAGCGGCAGCAGCTTGCCTTTCAACTCAAGGAAACAGAAGATCGCATGAATGCAACTCCGACGATCACCACCCCAATTAATGTCGATGCAGCAGTCGAAAAGGCTCTGAAGGAATCAGCGAAATCGAAGAACAACAAGTAACAGTCGATCTTACAGCAGCAACACAATACATGGTTCATCGGATGGAGCATCCGAACCGAGCGATTCAGCAACTTCACCTACGGAGGTTCTGACATGCGGCCAGACTCTTATCACGAAGATGATTACGACCGGTTGGTCAGAAGCTGCGAGGAGTTCTAGATTGGCAGCGGCAATCACGAAGGGAATCCTTGGTGGGATGTTTTCGTTCTTCACGAAATGGAAGTGTCCCAAGTGCGGCCAACGGTCGGGGGAGCGTAAGAACACCGAGCGGATCAGCGACGTGGAGCAACGAGTGGCGACGAGATATGACTTGAACTCCAGCCAGATACGACAAATCGTGATAGACGTCTGGATGGTGCGACACTCTTATTCGTGCAAGTCTTGCGGTCATCATTGGGAAGAGGAAGAAGTGCTGGAGCGTCAAGCATGATCTGGACTTGAGCGAGAGGCCCATCGGGCAGGAACCAGGAGTAGCTGAAGCCGACCGTCACGCTGCCTCCTTGAGCCGCCGCAGGCCGAGCAGGTAATTGGCAAACTTCTCGGCTTGAGCAAGGCTTTCGTACAGGTAGCCGTGGTCCCAGGTGATCTCCATTGCCCACCACGGCAGCCACTTCTGCACGTTCTTGTCGTCGGCATCGTGCGGAAGTCTGAGTTGGCTCAAAAGCATTGCAGTTCCGGCTTCGGCCACAAGTTCGGCCTGATGTGCTGGCCCCGACCAGTTCGCCCGATCTGGCCGTTCTAAGGCATGAAACACCTCGTGAAGCCGAGTCGCTTGGTAATGGGCCTCGTCCTGAAAGTACGACTTCAATGGCATCACGATCCGGTCCTGATCCCGCAGGTAGCGAGGCTTCCCGCAGTTCCAGTGATGCCGGATCTTCACACCGACCGCTTCGATGACGGCATCGAGTTCGGCGTAGTCGGCTTCGCCAACGCTCTGAGGTTCGCCCCCGAAGAACTTGCCAAAGAACGGCTCGAACTCCGGCAGCCGATTGTGTGGATACCGCCACGGCGCATTTCCTGCTCGCAACGAGTCCACAAAGCGACGGGCAGTTTCAGCAATGGGTTCCATCACACGACCTCCAGCACAACTTCTCACCCGGCGATCTCCTCGATGCGGCCTGCCCGGACCGAGACGACAGCCATGATCCCGCTATCGAAAAGAAGCTGACCGCCCCATGCGGTCAACTCGGCGATCTGCTCCGAGGTCAGGGGCATCGTGGTCCGCAGCTTCAACGTCACCGGCTCGTGGGCTTCACGACCGACGAGCTTGGCGAGTGCCGCTGTGTGGACTTTGGGGTTCATGCTGTCAGCGCCTCTCGCAAGTAAGCCTTCGACTTCAGGCCGATCATACGATGGACCTCTTTGCCTCCACGGAAGACAATCAGCGTGGGCAAGGCCGCTATGCTGTACCGCTCGGCCAGCCCCTCGTTCATCGTGACTTCGATGGCGACCACTTTGGCGTTATCGCCCAGGTCGCTGGCGAGTTCGTTCAACACGGGGAGTAGCCGGTTGCATGGCCCGCATAGCACTGACGAGAAATCGACCAGAACCGGGACCGGCGAGTTCAGGACTTCCTTCTGGAAATCGGCTTCATGGATGTGGATGACTTCGTTCATGTCAGCTTCTCCTGTATTTCCCGCACTTGTTGCTTGATCGTGTCGATGATCTCCACCGGCTCGCTGTTCGGGATTGGTTCCAGGTGGAGCTTCAGCCGAAACGACTCGCCGAAGTAAGTCCCTCTAATGCCGATGTACGGCGTCTCGCTGCATTCGATGCAATAGCTCGACGCCAGGATGCTCTCGATCAAAATGCCTCGCTCGGCGAGTAGGCCGGAAACGTCGTACCTGAACCCCGCCCATACCTTCGAGCCGTCCTGCTCACCCCCGACGACTTCCTGGAAGGCCGGTGCGACTTCGATGTGCCACCCATCGTCCGCCTCATGATGGTGCCACACGAGAACGTGAGACGGTGCGTGGTACTGCCAATGTCGTTCGACGGCTCGCTTGAACTTGGCGATGTTCATCGTGGTCCCCTCACGCAGCGATCCCGTAAACCGACAGGACCGCATCTCGAACTCTGCCAATCCCGCTCGTCGCCGCCCGCCTTGCTCGTCTCCGGGATCGGCGTGACGTAGGCATTCACGATGGCATCCGAGTGGTCGGCATTGAAACTGATTGCAGGACGCCAGCCAAAGCCGAACCCAGGAGCGCCGCGGCTGCCCATCGTCTCGGTCCTCTCGGCGTACAGACCCAGCCTGTCCACAAAGGCGTCGAACTGTTTCCGAGTCAGGAGAGCAGCCGATTTACGGTGCTTCCCCTTCTCCCATCCATCCAAGTAGCTGTACTCACTCTCGCCTGCCTCTGCCATCGACCAGAGTCGTCCAACCTGGGGCGGGGTGTAGTCCTTGATGTTCACGCTTTCGGGAACATCGACCGAATAAATCACGCTGAATCGCAAGGCACTTCTCCTGAGCAGCGAGTAAAGGTTCTCGATGCCCACTCTGGTACAATGACGCGATTGGCCCCTTCCTGCTTTGCGAGCGACGGGCTGCAAGTGGGCCACCCTACGGAAGTCTTTTCTCGGCCTTCGCCTCCAAATGCTCGAAGTTCGGGTACTTGGCGATCTCGGACACGAGGCCATCGCCGAACGAGTCCTTCAGCCGTCCGGCCCAGCCAGCGATCATCGTGTTCCAGTCGCCGACCTCGGCCACGAGCGCCTTTATGTCCCGCTTCTCCCAATAGTCGCCTTCGTCCATGACATCCTTCAGCACGCCGATCTCGGCACCGGCGTCCAGCAGCTTCACGACGGCGAGATGCGACCGAAGGAAGTTCTCGATGCCGCCAATTCCGGGTTGCTGGCGTACTGCGTTTTGCAGAACGACGACCAGGACCAGTCGCCCAGGTTCGTGCGGACCCGCTTGCCGTCGATCTCGATGGTCTTGGGGTAGACGGCCAGTCCGAAGTTCGCTTCCTCGCAGCCATCGCCCGGCAGCGTGCTGAAGGCAATCAGCTGCGTCGGCGTGATGCGGTACTGCCGGTTATCACGGACGAGGTATTGGCCCGCCTGGATCATCAACCAGCGGTTCGGGTCATCCTGGCCGAGCTTGTCGAAGTCAGCGCTGTTGTTGCCGACTTCCACGATCTCGACAACCTCCTTGAAGGGCAGATCGAGCGCCCTTTGCCGAAGCGGCTCGACAAGTTGGCGTGCCTTCGCCGCAGTTCGGCTGGCCGATTGCAGGGAGTAGTGGATCGTTAAGCCCATGATCGTGTCCTCGTGAATGGAGCGGTGGTTCGGTTCAATCAATACTGGTCTGCCCGAAGAATTGTCGAACTTGACCGATCTGCTTCGGTGATGACATAGAGCCGCACGCCGCCGACCGTATACAGCGAAAGTACACGCTCTCCTTCACGGATTGCATCGTGGTTGGCCTGCACATCCTCCGCATCCAGTTCGGAGCCAAAGTCGCCGCTGACATGCCTGCTCAACAGCGACCAGGGATGCGTGCCTGATGCGGATAACACTTCAAGCGATTCTGGAGTGGCGACCACTCTTTCCGAAGAAAACAGCGGCGTTTTCACGGCGATCATGTCTCGGTTCCTTTGCGGTGATTCGTTGCTGTCTTGTATCCACGGTTCGTAAGGTACAAATGCGCTATTCTCCACCTTTCAAGGCTCGTCCCATTTCGTCAGGCCGCTCCGTCTCTGCCTCGGCCAACTGGTAAGCCTGCAGCCATGAATCGCCTGTGCCGCAGTCGAAGCTGCCGAAGGCCAGATGTGCCATTGGAGCGACGACCAGCCTGACGATGGGGTGCGTGTTCAAGGCTTCGGTTCCGTGGATGCCGTTCGCTCGCATCTCGTCCAGGACTCGAACAAGAAAATGGGCCAGCCCCGAAAGGTTGCTGGCCGATTGTGAGTCCAGAGCTTGCTGCCACATTGATCTGCTGATCGCCATCTCGATCACCCATTGTGCGGTTGCCAATTGAAGTAGAAGCGAGGGTTGCCTTGAAATTCGAGGCTGCCTTTGACGCCATCCGACCGACGACGGACGACGACGAGTGGAGCCATAAAGCCGATGGCTTGAAACTCCTCGGTCAGTTCGCCGGTGTCCCACACCTGACCGTACTTGGCTTCAAGGGCTTCCCGACTGCCCGGCACAATGTTGATTTCTGCAAGGCGTTCACGGCGAATCGTTTCGGTCGGATCGTTCATCGCAGTTCCTTTTCACCTTGGTTCGTGCGTCTGGCCCGTAAGGTACAATGACACTGACTTCGCCTTGCGATCAGTCGAAATAGCCTGGGTCTTCAACCTGATCGCCGATATGGTCGTCTAGGAAAGCCTGGGCCTCGGCGATCATCACACCGACTAGCTTGTGAGCGCACGCAACTGTGCCGTCCGTGGCTCCGCAGGCACACGGCGACCAGCCAAACGTGCTGGCAATTCCGGGGAAATCCCAATCGGTCTGGACGAGAAGTTCCTGGCCGTCTTCGGCGATGAGGAGATAGGCTCCGAAGTCGCCGTTCTGAAGTGTGAGCGTCATGTCATGTACTCGCTGGTCGGTAATTTCTCCCAACCCGCAAGGTACAAAGACGCTACGCTATCCCTCGTTCTCCGCTTCCAACTTCTCGAAGAACTCAACAACGTGTTTCGGCGCTTTGAAGTCCTCGCCAGTGTTCTTCATCAAGAAGTCGATGGCGCTGTCGATCAGTTCTTCGTTGCTGGTCACACCTTTCGGGACCTTCCAGCCGAGTTGTGCAGCGGCGGCGGGATGATCCTCGTGGCGCTCAACGAACGGAAAGGAATTGGCGTTCTCATCGACCAGGAACCAGAAGCCTAAATCGTCCGGTCCCATCAGCGTGACTTTCATGGTGTTCTCCCAGCAGCGGTGTCGTTGAAGCAAGCATGAAGGTACAAATGCGCTATGGGCCGCTGGCAACCACTATCCGACCGGCAGGTAGTTGGCACTGCTGTCAGCCGGACGTGCGTGGAGGTACTTGCCCGTTGTCGAGATCGAAGCGTGACCAAGAGTGGCCTGCACAAGATGGATCGGTGCGCTACGGTCGAGAGCGTGCGAAGCGTGGGCGTGCCGGAGCCAGTGGCACGAAACGGCCTTCTCGATCCCCGCCCGCTTCGCCGCCTTGCTGACGATCCGCCAAACCATCGACTCGTCCAAGTGTCCGCCTTTTCGTGAACGGAACACCGGAGCGGGGTCGGGTGCATCGCCCCGTAACGACATCAGTGTGTTCCAGACCGATTGCGGCACGAGGACCGTGCGGGTCTTCGAGCCTTTGCCGAAGACGGTGATCTGGCCCGCCGTGTCCCGGCTCTGAAGATCGGACCACTTCAAGCTGCACAATTCGGCGACCCGAAACCCACCGGCGTACAGCGTTAAAAGAATCGCCCGGTTCCGTGGCATCCGTTCGAGGGAGATCATCTTTACCACGTCGCCTTCTTCGAGAATTCGCTCTGCCAGCTTCTCCCGGAGTGCCGGGAGCCGAAGCGGTCGGGCCACGTCGAACTGCAAGTAGCCGAGCCGATGCCCGAAGGCGAACAGGCTCTTGACCGCCGACAACGAGCGGTACACCGAGGTCGGCTCCAGGCCCGCCACGACAAGCTGCTCGGCGAACTGCTGGAGGTCGCCGAGGGTGACACGGTGGATTGGCTTCTGGATGGCAGCGAGGAACCGCTCGGCATCTCGCCGGTATGCCCGCTGCGTGTGGCGGCTGCGACCGTGGAGCCAAAGCTCGATCAAATGCTGGTCCGACTCGGCCTGCTGGGTGACAACAAGGGCGGTCGGCGTCACCGGGACCAGCGCCCCGTCCGGGGATTCGTGCTGAGGCATGATAACACTCCTTCTCTGGTCTAATTCCGAACACTGCCCGGCCACTTCTCTGCACACATCCGGGCGAATTACTTGCACATTTCGAGCAGCATCCTGACAGGTTCAGGTCGGTTCTCGGCGAGAATCCGGCCAAATACTGAACGAAGCCTGACACGTTCACAACTATCCCCGTCCAGACCCCGCACACAATTCAGCCGATTCCCGAACTCTTCAAGTGGCGAAACACTCGCTTGAGAACCACGTTGTCGTCGTGGCCGGACGTTCCTTCGGGAAAGCACGTCGCCAGGGCAGATTCAACCTGATCCTTCGCCAAGGTGCTGAGGCCGAGAGCCTTCAATCCTTCGAGCAACGCCGTCAGATCGTTCTTGAACTTCTTGATCTCGATCTTCGTGCTGGCCGGTTGCCGCTCGTAGAAAATGACGTACTCTCCGGACACGGTGACACCGCTCTCCCTGGCCCGCAGATTGTCCTCGACCATCGCCGCTGTGAAGTAAGGCCGACCGTTCGGCAGCTTTAGAGGCGCATGACACGTCCCACGTTTGACGTGCCAGTAGAACTGGCTGCGGCTAATCTTCAACAAGCGGCACATCGCCGACACCGACACAGCAGCTTTGAGCGGGTTTTCAGACTTCATAACGACACCCATCGTCGGGGTTCCTTTCAGAATTCGGACAGTTCTCGACACGCTCACCCGGTCGTCGCCGTCAAATGCTCGTGGCCCTTGGCCGTCAGCATCCGGCCTTTCTCGGACTTCGTGATGAGGTCCAGCCGGATGAAGTCACTCTCGAACATCTCGATGCTCTGCCGGGGTAGGCCCATCTGCGTGGCGATGACGTTGAGACGAACAGCGCCTTCCCCTTCACGGAGAATGTTGAGGTAGCGCTGCTCGACTGCATCAAGACCGAGGCTGTCGATCTGCTCGGTACGGCACATCGCCTCGACGTGAGCCGCCGTGATGAGGTCCGTCCCTGCCGCTGATGCCTGCTGCTTCGCCGATTCAAGAAGACGGACGGCGAGCCGAGGAGTTCCCCGGCTCTTGGAAGCAAGCTGGTGAACCGCATCCTCTTCAATCGTCCATCGGAGCCGTTTGGCCCGCTGCTGGATCAGGAGGAATGTTTCCTCGTCCGAATAGTGCGTGGTCCTGATCTGGATGCGAAACCGCTCTCGCATACTGCGGGTCAAAAGGTGTTCGTCCGTGGTTGCCCCGATCAAGCAGAACGACGGCAACGTGACGACGTGCTTCTTGCCGAGGAACAGCTTCCGCTCCTCCAAGGCCCGGTACAACGTCACCTGGGCGGCTGACGACAGGTCTTGGATTTCATCGAGGAACCAGATGTCCCCTGGCTCCAGCATCATGAGCGCCCCGTGAACATGCTCCGGGGTTCGGATATTCTGAGCCAACTCAATCGTCAGGTTGCAGGCGACCTCCCTTGCCACGATTTCACTTAGCAAAGTTTTCCCCGTGCCTGCTGGCCCGGAGATCAGCAAGTGCGGGAAGGCTTGTTCTTCGGACGCCTTCGTGCAGTCGTGGAAGTAGGCGTTGATGGCCGTACGAAGGACGGCCACGGCGGTCTTCTGGCCTACGACGTGATCGAGCGTCGGGACGACTTGGCTGATCGTGTCCATCACGGAGTTCTCCTACGCCACGATCTCGGCCTGGACGCCGAGCTTGTGGATATAACGCCGTGCCTTCACGTCCTCGAACGCCGCCTGCACCTGTCCGTCTCGCACGACATCGACATGCAGGGTTCGACCGTCCGGCAGGACGATGGGTTCGGCCTTGCGGCGAATCTCGATCTTGCCGTGGTGGTAACTGCCTTGCTGCCAGACAACTGCCCGACGCCCCGTCGTGTAGCGAATGCGCACGACACAATGATCGAGCAACCCTGGCCCACCAAGACTTCGCCGGTTGTGAATGAGCAGCGGAATCTTCACGCTGCCGGTACTGCGTCCGATGAACCCGTACACGTCGTTTTCCTCCAACCAGTCCCGGCCACTCTCCGGCCCTTCCGTCTCCCCAAGCGAAACATGCAACCGAGTACGGTTCTGTCGGGCTTGCCCAAGGATGCGAACAACTTCATTTGGCGTGCGCACGTCATACGACGTGCCGTTCATCTGCTTGGACTGTTTCATGGCCGAAATACCTCCTCGGCCACACAAGGTACAATGACCCTATCATGAGTCCGTGACCCTTCTCTCCGTCAGCGTGATCCTTCCGCCGCCGTCGATCAGGTTCGAGACTTGAGCGCCCATCGGATCGTCGGCGTCCAGGTCGTCAGCGAACACTGCGACTTCGATCTGCACGTCTTCCACGTCGGCCTTGCTCGTCCGCAGGTTGCTCTTTGCAAACTGCCTCACGATGCGGTCCAGCTTGGCGTCGTCGTCGGCCCACACGAGCAGGCCGAGCTTGACCTTTACCGACAGCATCACGACCGCATCGAATTCGGTGTTGAGCTTCCTCACAGAACCTCGCTGCCCTCGAAAGGGTCCAAGCCCTCGAAGTCTTCGAGTTCCTGGCGTTCTAGGATCAGATCGACGGCGAGTTCGGCGTCGTATTCCTCGCCGCTTCCCAGCACGTCGTCTTCGCTCAACACGATCATGCGGTGGTCGGGGCCGATGAGGTACACCTGCTGGTCGATGATGTCGAACTCGCCTTCGGCCTGGGCGTTCATCGCCGCTTGTCTGGCGTCGTTCTGGTTGTCGAACGGGCCGATCCGGTGGACGTTGCCATCGGCCTCATAGAAGACCGACCACGGGCCTTCCTTCGACGCCGGATCGTCGGCATGAAGCAGGGCGAGCATCGCCTCGAACAGCTCGTCGGTGAAGCCCTCGTCGGCCTTGTAGTCGTCGTAGATGTTGCCTGCCTCGGCTAAGGGCCGGAGGATGTCCAGGGCGAGTCGGATTGCCTCTTGTCGGGTCATGGTGGTCCTTTGGGTTCTTGGCTAGTGGAGTTCACGAGCAACCCCTACTTGATGCGGTATTGCTCGATGGCGGCGATGATCGCCGCATCAACGTCTTGCCCGGACTGCGCCGCAGCGCTCCCGGCGTTGTTGATCTTCGCCAGATCGAAGATGTTGAACTGGAAGCCAGTGCCGTACTTCTTGAAAGCGTCGGCGACAGTCTTCTCGATGCGTCTCTCGTCCTTCGTCATGCGTCGAATCGCCATGTGGTTGTCCTTCTTGTTTTCCTTGAGAGTCTTGATTGACTCCCAAGGTGGTACAGTGACGCTATGCGGCCACGGCGTCGGCCTCGGCCACGATGTCCGTTTCGCTCTCGGCGGCTTCTTCCGTGGGCCGGGAGAAGGACAGGAAATACTCGGCGGCTTTCGATGCGGCACTGCTAGCTCGGAAGATGAACTTCGTATCGCCGTCTTCGATGGCTTTCAGCCAACTGGCGAGGTATTTCGCATGATTGGTCAAATCCCCGCTGTCAGGGACGCCCAATGATGCAGCGAGGAAGCAGGCGGTGATCTCGGCCCGCAGTTCGCCCTCGGCATAGCTGCCCGACCAGCCCAGCCGGTGTTCGGACCAGTGGCCACCGACCTCGTGCAAGACCGTTTCCGCATAGGCTGCGAAACTCTCGAACTGCTCCTCGTAGGGAACCTGCACAAAGTCGTCGGGCAGCCGCTTGTAGTAAGCTCTGTCCCCTCCCATGCGAATCTCTGCTCCCGTTGCGGCCACAGCCCGGTCGAACTCTTCTCGGCCCAGGTTGTCGAACTTCACAACCGGCGAGGATCGAGGCTGGAACTGCTCGACTGACTTCCCTTCAACCTGGGCCACGTTAAAAACCGACCACGATTTCAAAATCGGAATCGTGTCCACTTTCTCGACGTTGTTCTCGTCCTTCTTCCGCTTCTTGACCTGGGAGTAGAACACGATCCGCTCGGCTTTCTCGCCCTTCTTAACGCTGGCCCCGATGGACTTCCATTGATTGAAGGAAGCCCAAAGATCGACCGGATAGTTCTTCTCCTGGGCGGCGAGCCATAACGTCAAAATGTACACGCCGCAATAAGCTCGGCCCGTGACATGGTTCGTCGGGAGCCGAGGACCAAGCGTGCGCCACGGACGACGCCAAGGAATCTTGTCCGTGCCGCTTTTCAAGGCGGTCACGAGGCGGTCGGTGATGGACTGACGGAGTTCGGATTGGCTTTGCATGGCGTGGTTCCTGTTGAGGAGGATGTCACGCCCTATGAGGTACAATGACGCTAAATACGTCCGGTGGCGGGCGCATGAAAAGACCCGGCAATGAGCCGGGCCGTGGTGCGTTCACTGCGATAGAAGGAAGCGGGCGCACTTCCCATTTCTGGTCATAGCGTCGTTGTACCTTGTGGCATGGAGGACTCAGCCATGCACGCCGTCACGCCTCCGAAGGACAAGAAGAACATCATCAAGCTCCCACCGCAGGAGCCGTGGAAGGTCAGCCGTGGCCATCGACCACACCGGGGGCGGGGCCGGGACGCACGGGGATCGCCGGATGAAGCGATTATCAACTCGTGGTGAACAGCGGCGGGTGGCTATTAGAGAAGAGTGAAGGAAGCCGACCGGAGGCGAGATTGGTGGTTACCGAGTGGTCATTCGAGTCGCTGTGGCTGCCAGTGAGCGGCAGCTATCCACCTTCACATCGCCCCCGGTCGCTACCTGCTTGGGACCGAGACGCATCTTCACACATTGGGCGTGGCCATACTGAGTTGGCCTATTAACGAGCATGACCGGCATGAGGCAGGGGCTTTGGACGGCAGCATGATGGATCGCTTGGCAGCGTCCTGGGCGGTGAATGGCCGTCCTAACGCACAAGAGAAGAGGGACTAGGCCCTGCCCCTATCAAATTCCGAACATTTTCGAGCGACCGCACTTATTGTGTTGTGCAGCCGGCACTTTGGTTCCTTGCGCCTTATCGACTCCAACTCACAAAACAAAGCAGTCTAGCGGCTTATTAGTGCCATAGATGCTGGCTTCAGTGGTCCGACGCCACTCCACTAATAATCGTGCTGCACATTAGGATTCGCAGCCTGCTACGAACTACCTCCTACCCGCATCCCACTCGGCAAACCACTTCTCCAGGTCCGCTTCGATCCTCGCCATTCCAGCAGGTAGGTTGTGTGTGCGTCGATGACAATCTCGGCATAATAAAGCGACCGACTCCAGTTCATAAAGATCGCCTTGGCCAACGTAACGATAGTGCCTGTGGTGTACGTCAAAGGGCAAGCCGGGCTGATAAACCTTTCCGCATTTCTGGCAGCACTTATCCCGCTTCCTGCACTGCTCTTGAACCCAGGCCCAATCGTCCGATTTCAGATATTCGTGGTAAGCATGTTGTCTCGTGTAGCTCATGAAATTAGCTATGCACGAGCAAGACAAGTTTTCGGAACTTTATCGAAAAAATCTTCCTGTCACTGCTCTTTATAATTCTGTGCCTGCAACTGGAGGACAGAGCAATGAGCATTCACAGACAATACGGATTGATGTCCGTGGCCGACGTGTGCCGAGAGGCCAGGGTTAATCGTGGTGTATACGAGCGACGGGTCCGTGATGGCCTTCTGCCTCGACCGACGCACACGCTGGGTTCCGGCATGAGGAGCTACTTCACGGTGGACGAAGCGACGAGTCTGGTGGCTCGGCTCCGAGCGATGACTGCCCGTCAGTAACACACTGGCAGGTGTGCGACGGGCTTGCCTCATCGGTTATTGCGATGAGGCTGCCCGTCGCTTAAGAACGTGACGAGATCAGAAATGTACGGTGCTGAATGAGAGAGTTGACCCCCGAAGAGGAAGCCCTTCTCGAAGAAATGACAGTTAAGAACGAGCAGTCGGCGACGACCCGGTTCGACAAAGACGACACTTATCAACGGAAGCTCCTGTCCGGCCTACTTCAAGAGCAGGCCATGTCAGAGGGCATTGCCTTGATCGAACCAACGTACTGGTCCAACGAGGCACATGTGATGGTGTACGCCATCCTGAAGTCGTTCTGGAGGGAATACGGCGAACTTCCGACCAAGTTCGTCGTGACCCAGGCGCTGAAGGAAAAGCTAGAGGACAAAGACCCAGCGGTGCAACTTCACTTTCTCGCCGAGGTCGAAGCGGTCTACGAGTATTTCGTCCCCGGCCTCGTGGAATCGAGGTATATGCTGACGGAACTCAGGCATTGGGCCAAGCAGCAGGCGTTCCGCCTGTGCATGGCGACCCTGTACGAGAAGAACGCCGATGGGGAATTGAACATTGACGAGGCGATGTCCAAGGCAATTGCGTCTATCACGGACATCCAGGCGAAAACCGCCACGGGTGACGTTTCCGATGGATGGTCGGACATCGTGGCGAGCCAAGAGAAGGAAGACTGGCTGATCCCGAATTGGCTGGAGTTCGGGTCGCTGGGAATGTTGTCCGGCGATCCCTTCAGCGGCAAGTCGCACATCTTGGCGGAAATCTTCGCCGCTGTGGTCAAGCACGGGTTCTTCGCCCGCTACAAGATTCCCTCGTGTCCCATTCTTCTATTCGACGCCGAGAACAAGCGACAGATATTGGTCCGGCGCATCTCCAACGCCCTGGGGGAAGGCGGGCCAGGAGACATCGAGAAGCTGCTGCGCAGGATCGATACCACACGACTGGCCCTGCCGCTGCCGGTCGAGGCGGGACCGGAAACCGTCCGCCAGCTTATCCAGGACACGAAGAAGCGGACTGGCCACGACCGGGTGTTCGTGGTCATCGACACCCTGCGGTCGGTGTTCGCCGCCGACGAGATGGAAACGGGAGACATGAAGGCGCTGCTCTACCCGCTGCAACGGGTCGCCCAGGAGGAGAATGCAGCGATCCTGCTGCTGCACCACAGGCCCAAGTCTGGAGCGACCTATTCTGGCCAGACCTCGATTGCGGGAGCTTGCGATTACCTCTGGCTGTGGACGAGCGACCGGGAAACTTGCCTGGGCCAGTTGGAACTGGTCGGAACTCGTGGCGACTACGAACCGAAGTTGAAGTTCGTGCTGCGGGACGGACGCAATCAGTGGATACCGGATGGGGCGACTTCTCAGGGAGCCATCAAGAATAAAGAGGATGCTCTGGTGGGAATGCTGGAGCATATTCTGCGGGACGGCGAGATGAAGCAGAGTGAAGTCGTGAAGCAGGTTCAGAACCAGTGGGCGGACGGTACAACTCCTGGCCGGGACAAGATTCGTGATCTGCTGGACAGCCTTGTGGGAACCGTCATCGTGACGAAGAAGGGCAAGGCCAACGCCACCTTCTACAGCCTGTTGGCGTGACCTTTTCGGTTTTCTGGCCCCCTGGTTTTCTGGTCCGGCTTTCTGAAGGAACCAGAAAACCGGAAGTCTTTGGTGTTGTGACATTTACGGTGTCCTGATGGTCGGTTTTCTGGTTTTCTGGACCCTACATAGACTTTGGCCAGAAAACCGCACAAAACCAAGTTTCCCGGTTTCGCACCCGTCCCGTGTGCTGCACTTAACGCTTCGCACACGACGGGTTACGGGCTTCAGTCGGGACAGGGATTAGAGACATTACTAAGCCGACCAGCATCCCGTGACCGTGGCGGTCTGGACTCAAAAGAGGGCAGAATGCCACACGGCTCGTCCAGAGAACGACCAAGCAGCAGGGCAAGTGAGAGCGATACCGGGCCAGAGAAACTTTCGTTGCCGCTGCTATATACGGCATGGCCCTGACGTATGCGGAGTGGGAGCAGCGAAGGCGGGGAGTCCCGCAGACAGACCGGGTACTGCCCTTGGTGACGGCAGCGGGAGCGACCGGCATGACTTGGAAGCAACTTGCCAGCGCTGTCCCTCTCGACCGGCAGTTGCTCGATGACCTCCTGTCCGGGCTGGTCAGCACTGGACTGCTGGCGATTGCCTGGGAGGGCGGCTTTCCGGTCTACCGCAGCATCAGCGGGACGGCCCAGGCATTGTCCCCGCCCGCCTGATGATGCCTAGAATGGCACGTCGAGTCTAAAAGTCTAACTTACCCGCCGAGGCTCCACCGACCGATAACCGGGTGTCCGCCCATTCGAGCCACCAATGCGTTTCTTCGGTTGAAATAAGTCGCCCGGCAGCATCCGGTACGGCGCATCCATTCTTCCACCTTCTCCCCGGTGGGCCGGTCCCGCCACTGGTTGTCGTACTCCATCAGCAGGAGTTGTAGGTCGTGACCCCGGACGTGGTTCTTCAGCAGGTACTCCCGCCAATCCTCGCTCGCCGCCTTCGCTTTCGCTGCCTTAACGTAGGCACGGGCCGAGAGTTCCGGGAGGAAGCACAGATTCTCGCCGACGAAGACGTATATCTCGTCGTCGCCGAACCAGTCCTGAAGGCCCATCTCCCTGTGGACCTCCGGTGCGGATGGGTCGAACAGGAACAAGCGGAAACGGTCTTCGAGGGCGGTGATGTGTTCGTTCCCGGCGTTCCAGGCATTGTCGATGATGCAGACCTTCGAGGTTGTCTCGAATGACTTCAGCAGCCCTCGGTTTGCCGGAGCGTCGGATGTCCAGTAGACCGCCTTGGGCGTCTTCGGGTTGGTCAAGTTCTTCAGGAGACGCTGCCCGGACGCCTCCCGGTACAGGCCGTCAACATCGTCAATTATCAGGAGCTTGTCCTGGTTCTCTTGGGCCTCACAGAAGACCTCGAACGGCGTGGCGTGGCCGGAGATCAGGTGCGCCTGGCCCTTCGTCTCGGCTTCGATGATCGAGGACTTCAACCGACCGGGCGGGCCGACGAAGATTAGGCAGTTGTAAAGGCCCTGGCCGAACTTGTGGGCGTAAAAGCGGAGCTTGTCGTACTCGGTGATGAGTTCGGCGTGAGCGGGTCGGGTGTTGCGGGGCATGATGCGTCCAGCCGGTGATGGGTTAGACTTTTAGACTCGTTTGCGATCAGGGCGGGTATCCCGCCCACGAGCCTAGAGTTGCTTGGGGCAGCGGACTTCGCTTCCGCCAAAGAAAGTGGGCCGGACGGGAGTTGATTTCACGCTCTCGACCGGCATCGTCCTCAACAGGTCGAGAACGCTGCCGCAGCACAATTCCCGTGAAAGCGATCATCCGTTGCCGCTTGGAACGGCATCCGGCTCCTGGGCATCGGCGAGGAGTTCTTTCGCCTTGGCTACGACCTCGGCGAGCGTGGTCTCGCACTCTTGGGCTTTCAGCAGGACGGCGTTTAGCTGGCTCTCTTCTTCGGGCCAGTCCCCGGTCAAAGCTACGTCCAGGTTCTCCAGTGCCGTCTGGAGACTCGTGCTTACCTCTCTCTCCGGTTCCGGCTCGGTCGCCTCGTCGTCCTCAACCTCCGGTGGTGTGGGTGATGGCGATTGAGACGGATCGTCCTGCGGCTTCGCTTTCACCTTCAGAACGCCCTTGGCTTTCAACTCCTGTTCGAGAGCCTTCTTTTCCTCCCGCTCCTTCTTCTGGCCCTCCCGGAGTTGCTGATTGAGTTCTTTCAGGCGAGCCTTCCTCTCCGTGATCTCGGCCTGCTCCCGTCCCAAGTCCTTGAGCCTGCCGACGAGTTGCTTCAAACCTTCGCCGGTTAAGACCACCAGCAGGCTTTCGGGCCTGGGCAGCACCCGCTCCTGCTTACAGATCGCCACGATGTTCTCAGCGAGATCGCCATCGAGTGCCTTCGCCTTCGTCACCACGTCCGACGATGACGGGCCATCGCCCAACTCCTTGACCGTCGCCAAGTCCTTCTTGTACTCGGCGTAGTTCGTAGCGGCGGGCTTGGTGATGCCATCCTTGCCGTCCGTGGACCAGTAGTTGAATTCGGCCCGGCGAATGACGATTTCCCGAAGGTGGTCCCGGTCGAGCGTGACACCATCCTCTTTCGCTTCTTCTAGCACTGCTCGAAGCCCACCGGCAATTTCGAGCCTGCCAAACAGAAGACCTTGAGCGGCCTTGACTGTGAGGCGCTCCTTGATGCCGAGACGGTCCATCTCTTCCAGAACCCGCAGCCAGTTGGTCAGGTGCGTGACCCACTGGCGGGGGTGGCCTAGGCGATCCTGGCAGTATTCCTCGAAGGTCGAGAAGAGTTGCTGGCCGTCGTCATCGAGAATCAATCGCCAGAGTTGGCGCTGCCGGATTTCACGGATGGCCTCGGCCTGCTGCCGACCGCCACTGTCGGCTCGCTGTTCGAGCAGGGGCAAATCCTTCCGGTCCTTCTCGGTAAAGGTGATTTCCTCGGCCTCGTTCGACTGCTCATCCTCGCCCTCGGCATCCTCTTCCGAGTAGTCCAGGTACTCCGGCTCCGGTTCAGGTTCGGGTAAGCCGGGCTTACCATCAGCAGGGGCGATAGGGCCTGCCTCGTCAGGTAAGCCGGGCTTACCGTCTGCGGGGATTGGCGGGGTCAAATCCCGTAGCGCACCTGCTGCGGCCTGAAGCTGGTTCCTCTTGCCCTTCGTCTTCCTGTTCATGGCGTTTAGCTCTCTGAAACCCGAATTGCTTGGTGCAATGTCCACGCTGGACATCAACGGGTTCCATCAAAGCAAACACCCCAGGTCAGCCGAGTGTCGCAGGTGACACTCTTCTGACCTGGGGTGTGCAGAACATTTAGTAGGCTGTCGGCCTTCTATCCCATCTACTTCTTGATCGAGACAAAGCCGTTTCCCTGACTGACGATAAACGGGCAGCCCTGATCTAGTAGTCTCTGGTTGAGGCGCTTTATAGCCTGGGTTAAAGAATTTTCTCGCCCATCAGACGCATCGCCGTAAACATGCTCAATTACTTCTTCACTTCTAACTCCCGGCTTGTTGATGATGGCGTCCAGAATCCGCCAGTCATTTGGAGTCAGATCGTCATACTGCCGCCCGTCGAGCCGAACGCTGCTCGGAGGAATTACCATGTCACGGCCATTATCGGCTCGCTTCCGTGCGTATTGCTGCCTCAGCCACTCATCAACTGCTTCCTCTTGCCACAGGGGTTGCCCATTGCTGTTCACGTCGTCGTGTTGGAGGGCAGCAAATAGCTCGTTCATCACTTCGGCGGGATAACCCGTATACAACTGAACGATTTCGGCCTTCGTGAACATCCTCAAAATGCCCTTGCTGCTCGATCTCTTGCAGAATTCAAGGGTGTCGTTGGGCTGAAGTATGTAACTCGGCGATACCTGCTCGCCATTTACGAAGCTGATGGCGTCCTCCTTTATGTTGAAAGCGTCAACGAGCGATGCTTGGATGCTGCCGACTGGTGCGCCAGCCACATCAAACACGCCGCCGTTCGCTCCGTGGATGACCTTCACTGCGCCGCCGTCGATAGAAAATGCCGAGGCCATTGGTAGCTCCCTTCTTGGCAAATCGTGGCGGCTTTTACCACCGGATCGGGCCACTGTAAAACGCTGCCAATTACGCAACGAACTGTCATCCCTGACAGTGGGCTGACGAGACCACTCAGTATCTTCAAGCCTGCAAACACAGCACGATCTGCGAACCGCACTGCCCTGGGAGCCGCTCAAGCAAGTGTCAGCAGCAACATTGGAGCGACCCGGTGTGTTTCTAAACTCATGACCTAATTCCCTCAAAGGAGCCTTAAACGTGACCAAACACTTTGCTTGCCCGGCTTGCCGCTGCACCAGCTTCGAGCAGGAGCGCACAACCAGCTATGGCGAAATCTCCATCTCGTCGTTGTCTCTCGGCACTTCCGGGGACGCCGTGGCGCACTTGTCAAAGCGGGGTGGCAAATGATTGCCACCAACACTCCCGCCACATTGCCTCACGGCGACTGGCAGCACCTTGGCTCAGTCACCATCGACACGGCCCGGCTGCTGTTGCTCGATCCCGTCCATCAAGGCCGAGTAGATGCCGGAGCCGAAGATGGTCAGATCGCCATTCCTGGCGGCGATTTCTCGGCGGTTCAAGTGCCAACCGGAATCGGTGATGGTCGGTATCGAGTGGAGGGCCGAGTTATCGAGTCGCCGATCTTTGGACAGCGAATCGCCGAAATCCGGGTGCGCTTCCTCAATGAATTTGGGGACTGGCTTGGAGCCGACGAACCCGGAGGCTCGCAATGAACGACACCAACACGCACGAATCGCACCTGGGGCAGAGAATTCGCCGGTTGGCTGCAAAGCACGACCTCGTAGCTCGCAAGTCCCGCAAGGACGGGAGATGGCGCTTCACCGACTTCAACAACACGCTGCGGTCGCCGGAACAGGGCCTCGATAACGAGGAAGCCCTGGAGTATCTGACCAATAACTGAGCGAGCGGAGAAAACGTTGATGGACATCAACCTGAATACAAACCTGTTGGAAGCGGACGGCTTCACCGATGCCGAGATCGCTTTGATCCGCCAGTACCTTGAAGCCGCTACCGTCATCGACACCACGGCGACCGTCGTGCGCCTGCGGGGCGAGATCAAGCTGGTTTGCCGCACAGTCGGGCTGGCGATCAGGGAGGTCAGGCCAGATGCGTACCTGGGGACTGTCGAAGAGGCTTCAACCACGAAAAGGAGAGCATGATGGCAATGACACCGGAACTGTTGGGCGATGAGAAGAAGCAAAGTCTTTTCGGCTTCGCTTGGCCAACTTGAACGAGTGGGAGTTGCGAGTGCTGGGGTCGTTTTTATGGCTGGAGGAGCATGACCTCGACTCAAGTGACTTGGCAGGGCTTCCTACGCTTCTCGACTCACTTGCGCCAGCAATGCTGGAACATCCCGACGACGAAGACGACGACTATTGATGGGCGAGAAGATCAGGGCGATTGTCGGCGGCGAAAACGAAATAGGCGGCGAAATGACTCTCTAGGCTGGTGGGAAATCACAACTCACAACACGCCAAGAAGCCAAAAATGTCCGATCCGAAACGTGTTCCCATCCCCGCCGCTGGCAAGTTGTTTACGACCGGGCAACTGGAGCAGTGGAAGGACCAAATCGCCGTGTGGTGGGGCAAGGAAAAGCTCCGCTACGACCACAAGCGGACGGTGGAACTGTTCCGCAAGTGGTTCGGCGTCAGCAAGGAGGAAGCCATCGAGATGGAATTCAATTCACGGGAAGACCCGGAGAAATTCATCGAACACTTCCTGGACTCGCTCGTGAGCGACTTCAAGGCGAAGCTCCACGAGAAGAAGCGTGTTGCTTGTGTCTATGTGAAGATGTCTTTCCAACACGGGGCATTCGCCACGACGGAATTCCCCGCAGGGTCCGGGCGAAAGTTCCGGCACGACGTTCCCGGTCACGCTGGCATCGTCGGTCAGGTGCATTACCGGGATGGCTCGAAGCAAACGGTCTTTCAGCGATTCATCTCGCACCCGTTCTGGCAGTATTCCCACAATACGGTGCAGCCAAAGTAAATGGCCAATTGGCAACGAGTCGCCGGAGGAGGTCAACAGCATGTACGTCTTGATGAACGCCCAGGGCCAGTAGTGGGATGGCGCTGGTTGCCGTCCACGGCGAACGCATAGCGTAAGTGTACCCTATGCCGGGTGAGCAGCCCGTTTTGAAGCGTGCGAGCCACCCCTGGCGAGAGCGACTATGAAGATAAGCGACCCAAAACTGCCGGAGACAAAGGCGATTGAGCCGGTGGTCTGCTCACAGGGGCAATGGCGACTCGGCGGCGTCATCGCCTATTTGCACCGGGAGTACGCATGGTTGCGTGAGCGAATTCCTGCTCTGCCACCGCACCTACTGGCTCACTGCGTCGATCCGACTCAGATCGCTCGGTTTCTTGGTGAGGACATCCGGGATTTCGATTACCGGGGGTCGAACACCAACGAGGTTCTATCGGCGATCCAGCGCATCGAGAAGCGGCTGGGCGGCGGCACGACCAAGACGCCCGCAGAAGAATCTGCCGCTCGAATGTTGACCACGAAGGAGGTCAGTCAACTCCTGGGCTGCTCGTATTCCCAGGCACGCACCCTCATGCTCGAAGGACGCCTCAAGTCGATCAAGGACGGTCGGCTGCTCCGCTCCCGCCGGGAGTGGGTCGAGGAGTATCTGTTGGCCCAAACGATTCAGAAACCCGAACTGCAACCCGCTGAGATAAAGGTCAAGCGGCCCAAGGCGAAGCTGGTCGGCGAATTCAAGAAGGGCGGGATCGCTTACGAGTTTTTGCGGTCCCGCCCGGACTGACCGGCTTCTCTCGTCTCGCCCGCTGGAAGATGTCCTTCAGGTGCGCTGCATTCTTCCTGGAATGGTCGTAATGCAGCGTCACTATCTGGATCGTCTGGTGGCCAAGGGCCTTGGCGACCTCGTACACGTCGAGCCGTCCGTTCTCCAAGGCGTGTGTCGCCCAAGCGTGGCGGTACGAGTACGGGACGACTTCTTCCCGGATGATCTTGCTCGCTCTTGCCGACTCGAACCGGACGAACATGGCGGAGATCGTCCAGCGCCGTCCGTAGGTGTTCCTGAAAATCGGCCCTTCCGGGTAGAGCTTGCTCAGACGGTCCACGATCTCCAGCAACTCATCGGCCACGCCGATCAGCCGGTCCTTTCCCGTCACCCTGCCGGTCTTGTGTTCGGTCGAGTCCAGCCGCCACAACCCTTCGTCAAAATGCCGGGCCTCGACTTCGCCAACTCGCCGGGGCGAGCGCCCGTGTACCACAGCGCCTGCAAGAAGTCGCAGAACGAGTCGTTGTTCCAGAACTTCAGCAGGGCCTTATGCTCGTCCTCTGAGATCACCACTGCCCGGCTCGTGACCTTGGGAACCTTCGCTTCGGCGAACGGGTTCTGGTGGACGTTGATGTTCTTCTTCTTGACTGCCCACTCCATCACGGCCTTGCAGAAGGTGATGTAGGTGCGTTGGGTCTGGTCGGAAGGGTACTGTTTCGCCCACGACTCCAAATGCACCGCCTCAAGCTCGGCGTTCACGAGGAACTTGCCGACCCGCCGCCCCTTGTAAACGTGGACCGACAGCTTGTCGAGAATCTGCCTGTACCGTTTCGCCAGCGCCGGGTTCTCCGGCTCTAGTTCGGCGAGGTAGAGGGCGCAGATGTTGTCGAAGGTGTAGTCGGCCTTCGACGCCGTGTCCCGCACCGCCATCAACTTGTGGTACTCGGACAGGATTTCGGACGGCGGGTTCCAGCGTCCGGTGCGTTTCACCGGCTTCGCCGCACCCACCGGATGCTTGCCGAGGAAGTGCTGCTCGCCGCTGAGTTTCACGAACCAGCCGCCGCCAGATCGAGTCTCGGAGTACCAGGGATGTGGTTGCCGCATCGTGGCCTACTCGATGAAATACATGCATTGCTATCGAAAAAGCCTGCAAAACACGGCGTTTTTCGTCAAGTTGATGTCGTCATGGGCGAAATCGATCGGTGAGCTTGGCTGGGGTGCATTCGCTTACACGGGCTTTGGCGTGTAGGGCGTAGGTGTCTTCGCGCGAACTTCTCGGTTAGCAATCGGCACGCTTCGCGGATAATACAGTAGAAGCGATGGCAGGGGTTCGTACCGAGCGATGAGGGGAGATGATGGCGAGGCTGTCGATCCGTAAACCCACGGAACAGACGCGGCGGCGCTTCTTAAGCGAACAAGCGACGCACGAGGTCGGTTATTCGCAAGTCGGGGCGACCGCCGCTTTGCCGCCCTCTGGATATATTGTGGATCGAACAAGGGTAGAATTGGGCCGAGGAGCCACGACCTTTGCCGCCGCCCGAGCCGCCCTGCAACGGTGGGAGCAGTTTCGCCTGGGTTGGGTCGAGGCTTGGCCGACAGATACGCCACTGGAGCGAGGCCAAGTCGTGGCGGTTCTGGGCTGGGCCGTCGGCTTATGGTGGCTCAACGCTTGCCGCATCGTTTACACTGTCGACGAAGCCGGACCGCTCACGCGCTTCGGCTTTGCCTATGGCACCTTGCCCGGACACGTCGAGCGGGGCGAAGAGCGGTTCCTCCTCGAATGGGATCGAGCCAGCGACTCCGTCTGGTACGATATTGTCGCCTTTTCCCGTCCTAATCATCTCTTAAGTTGGCTAGGCTACCCGTTAGTGCGTCGCCACCAAAAGCGCTTTGGCCGGGACTCAGCGACGGCGATGTTCCGCGCCGTGGCAACTGGCTCTTCGCTGCCGACGATCTGGCAACGCACGGAAAGCACAATGGTTCAGGTCTGAGCGGCCCCGGCCTTGGGACGGATCAACCACAGCATCCAAGCAACTCCTGCTGCGCCAAAGCTCGCGGCGAGGCCGAAGGCTAAGGTCGTGTAGCCTGCTTCCAGTAGCAGGCCAACGTACAGGCTCGAAACCATGTCGCCCACGGCGTTGCCACACGCCAGGATACCGAAGCCGAGGCTGCGTCGTTCGCGCGGCAGCAGTTCGGCGGCAACAGCTTTTTCCAGCGTTTCCTCGATGGCGATGTAGACACCTGAGAGGATGATGGCTAGCACCAGCCACAGCAGCGACCCACTGAGGAAGGCCAGCAAGAGATTCGTGCCCACGCCTAGCCCATAGCCGACGACCAGCACTGGGAGCTTCGCTTGGCGATCGCCGACGTGCCCCACGGGATAGGCCGCCGCCGCGCTGACTAGGTTGTGCAGCATGTATAGCAGCACGGCCAGCGACAAGGTACCGGTCGCCACGCTGCCCTCTTCGCCCACGGCTTTCGCCGCTAACCAGACCAGGAAGGTGCGCGAGAAGTCCCCCAGCCCGAACAGAAACACGCCGATGAGAAACCACCAGAATGCCCTGGGAAAGGGAGGCTTGGCGGCTGACGTGGTGTCAGCGTTGTTGGTCGGCGATCGCGGAGTCGATGCCTTCTCCCGAGTGAAGAAGAAGAACGCTCCCGCTGCCAGCAACCCTGGAACGATGGTCCAGAGGATGATCGAGCGAAAGCCCACTCCAGCCCAGAGCAGCAGCGCGGCGAGCAGCGGCCCGATCACCGCGCCGAGCATGTCACCGGCTCGCTCCAGGCCATAGGCGCGGCCATAATATTCTTTGTCCACGGCATCGGCGAGCAGATAGTCACGCAAGGGGGAGCGAAAGCCTCGACCCATCCAGGCGGCACTGCGTAGGGTCAGCACCGCAGTTGCACTACCAACAAAAGCGATCCCTGATGTGCCTAATGTTGTCGCTAGGTAGCCTAACGTCGCCCAGGGGCGTTTGCGGTCAACGTGGTGCCCGACGTATCCCCCGGCGAGTTTGGACAGGCTGACCAGAAAATCGGCCACCCCTTCGATCCAGCCCAGGGCCGCGGGGCCAAGACCCACCGTCGCCAGATACAACGGCAACACCGCTGTACACATCTCGTGGCTGACGTCCGAGAAGAACGTGGCCAGAATGATAGCCACGACCGTACTCGTCAGCCAACGTCGCCCACCTGTTGCCGGGCTTTTCTGGATCTGAGACATCAGTGCTTTTCCTCGCAGAGCAGTAGCAAGCAGGTCAACGATGTGGGGTCGGCCAGCCGATGATCGTTCCCGACTTCGACCAACCTCGCGCCGCTGACTTGGGCCAGCTCCTCACTGTCGCTGAAGGGGATCACGTCGTCGGCACGGCTGTGCAGGATCACAGTGCCTGGGTTCACGGTTTGGGCTTCCTACGTCTTAGAACATCCAAGTAAACCCACTCCTGTTGCGTGGTGAGGTCGGTAGGGCGGAGTAGCCCTGAGTCTGCGTTGACGTAGCACATGGAGAGTGTATCGCCACAGATCTTATAGACTCCGAGTAGCATCCCCAACTCATGAGGCGAACACTCGGTCTTGGCATCGAACTTGCGGAGAGATTGGTCGGAGGAGAGCTTCAACGTCCACGTCCCCCGGAACGACCCAGTGGCATTCATATATGTCAGATGGTCGCCACTGATTGTGACCGTCTCCACGATGTGCTCCACTGGACGACCGCATGATGTCCGGGACACCAAGTCCCAAACCCCCTGCATCTCTTTCAGGTCATTCCGAACTGGATCCGGCTTCGGTCGGTACGGCGGCACAGGCGCAAACCCCACTAGCATTATGACGAGCATCGGCAAAACGCGGCGCAATGGACGGTCTCCTTGCTGGGCGTGATGAGTTTCGATCCAACGTGTTATGAGATCGACAGAGGCCCCACGTGGGCTGATTCCAGTGGGAATGGTTTGCTACCTAATCAGAAACGATTTCTCCCCCCGCCCGGGTCACCTGTGACCAGAACACCGATTCCTCGATCGTCGCGGGTAGCAGCCGAACGCTACCGTCAAACCAGGCGGCGAGCAAGCCGCTCGGCTGGAGGGCTTGCAACTGCCGAGCGTCGGCGTGTTCGAGTTTCGGTCGGAGCTGAAAAGTAGCCCCTGGTACTGACGCTCGAGTAACTGGCGGGTCGCCAGTGGTTACTGGGACCACGTCCTTCCAGCCTTCGTCAGCAAACGTCGCTCTTCGGGGGCCGCCCACGATCCCTGGTAGTAACGGGGGAGTCGTCTCGAATATATCGTAGATCCAAATAGTGTCTGTGGTTGGGATCCGGCAGTAGCGCTCAGCATACGCCAGCGTAGTTGAGGTTCCGTCCGGGAACGACTGTGGTAACCGCGGGAATCCAACGAACGCGGTCATATTTGCGCTATAGCTGGACGGTGTGGCGGACGTGTTTTGAACAAGGCCGCTCAGCTGGGCGGTCGGATCAACCGGGCTGAGAAAGATCCTCCTCCACTGTCCGTTCTGGAGCGAAATGGTGTCAGATCTCGGAACCGCGCTTTCCGTCCCCCCCTCCAGGTAGGGCAGCAAGCAACCCAAGAAATTGTTGCCGCGCGAGTTGCTGAAGCGAAAGCTAATGGCGCTCTCAACGCTGGGCAAAGCCCCGTCCTGGTCGGAAGTGAATTGGGTTAACGCCAAAGAAATCTGACGGAGTTGGTTCATGCACTTTATACGAATGGCGGCTTGGCGGGTACGCTGAATGGCCGCCAAGGTCAGGCCGAGGAACACAGTCAAGATGGCGATGACGACTAACAACTCAATCAGCGAAAACCCGCGCCGACGTAGTGGTGAGAAACACATGCTTCGGAGACTCCTTCATCCGAATCCAAGACTTCGAGACGAATGGAATTGCCTACACTGGTGGCAGCGGGTGAGCTTGGAATGTCCCTTTAGGCGTTCCATCGCTCGTTGTCTACGGCTTATAATTCGTTGCGACCTAGCCTGCTACTGGATTAGCATTCCCAGTGACCCAAAGCTGACCAATCACGGTGTACAAGATCGGCATACCTGCGCCGTCGGTTAGTGGGACAGTGGTCCTGTTTGTCACGTACTTCCCACCAGCCGGATTGCTGTCGGTGACATCACCTGCGTAAATGAGGTTCATGCCCTGCTGTTTGTACCAGGTGGTCTTGATTTTGTCGATAGTCTGCCCAGGCATCAGGGTGTAAGAGCCCTCGGAGTAAACGTATTTGACCCCCGCAACTATTACCGATTTAGGGGTGAGTGTCATCGTCTGCGCTTCTATCGAGGCGTTGCTAACCAGGATGGTCGTGACAGTGATAACGATCGTATGCAGACGGAGCATGGACGCAATCCTCAAAAGGAGTGAAGCAGAAGCCTGATAGTTCTGGAATCGACTTGATACAACTTCGTTGGGTAGGGATGATGAACGTTCTCTGAGTTCTCATTCGCTGCATCTAGCTATGGATGGTTTTCCCATCTACTTCATTGCCCTCGCCGCGCAGAATCCGCAGGACGTTGTACTGAGAAGGGGTCAGCCCATACTCTCGAAACAGCCGGCCCAGCCGATTGTGATACTGATCGCTGGTTCTCAAGATGTTTAGAATCGCTTCCTGTTCCAACGAGTCAAACGGCCGTCGCTTCTTTAACTCATCTTTCAGTCGGCTCATGGTCGTGCCTCTCCACTGAAAAAAAATTATACATCGACTGTTTGCATGTCAATCGCTTTGACATTTTTCCATGGAAATTGCTCTTGACGGTATGACCCCTTCAGGCTATCAGCGGACCCTCCAATCGTTCTCGACCAATCTGGCACGGAGCAGGCTGGCCCGAGTTCGCATCCGATGCGAATGTTCGAGGTCTTTGCCAGCCGGGGGGCTTCGTCGCCGTCTCAGGGGTGATGTCATGACCTATCGCGCTTCCATCACGCGCTGGCTCGGAAGTGCTGGCCGCTGGCCGCACCTGTGGCTGGTGCCGGCTGCCGCCTTCTTGTTCCTCGTCGGCTGCACCGCGCCCGAGAGTTTCCTTCGTGCCAAGTCCGAGGACGACAGCGAACAACAGCGCTACGATGTACAAACGATCGGGGATTTCACCACGGTTGGCAATGCCGAGCCGGTCCCGGTGGGCGGCGTTGGCCTGGTCGAGGGGCTGGAGGGCACGGGAGGCGATTGTAACCACGATGCCTACCGCACCATGTTGCTCGATCAATTGACCAAGGAGCGCGTTCCCAATGCTCCTGCCTTGCTTAAGTCTCCCGAGTGCGCCCTGGTCATACTCGAAGGCTCCATTCCGCCCGGAGCCAACAAGAATGACAAAATTGACATTGAAGTCAAGCTGCCGCCCGGCAGTCAAGCCACTAGTCTACGCGGCGGGATTTTGCGCAAGTGCTATCTGTTCAACTATGATTTTCATCGCAACCTCAGCCCCAAGTTTCAGGACAGCAACAGCATGCTTCTTGGTCATCGCTTGGTCGTCGCCCAGGGCCCGGTTCTGGTCGGGTTCGGCGAGGGCGACGAGGAAGCGCGGCTGAAGTCCGGGCGGATCTGGGCCGGCGGTCGTTTGCTCCGCGATCAGCCCCTCTCACTCATCATGAATCCCGACAAACAACAGGGCCGCTTCACTAGCCTGATCGCTGACCGCATCAATCACACCTTCCAGACCAGCGGACTCCGCGGGGCGTTGGATACTAGCATCGCTCACACGAGCAACGAACTGGCCGTCACCATTCGTGTGCCCTTCCAGTATCGCCATAACTTGCCACGTTATCTTCGCGTGGTGCGCTCGATCCCGCTGACCGACTCGGCGGACATGCCCGGCAAGACCGAATCAGATCGACGTTCCTACCGACAAAAACTGGCCGACGATCTGGTCGATCCCTCGCGCGCTGTAGTGGCAGCGTTGCGGCTGGAAGCGTTGGGATCAAAGAGTATTCCGATCTTCAAAGATAAAGGTCTCAAAAGTGAACACCCACTGGTTCGCTTCGTCAGTGCTGAGGCTCTGGCCTACCTGGGTAGTCCAGCCTGTGGAGAGGAACTGCACAACATCGCTATCAAATATCCGATGCTGCGGGCTTATGCTCTGACCGCACTGGCTTCCCTGGATGAGGCCATCAGTCATCTCAAACTCAAGGAGCTAATCGTCAGCAATCACGACGATGAGTTGCGCTACGGGGCCTTCCTGGCGTTGCGCTTGCTCAACGAACGTGATGAACTCGTTCGTGGAGAACATCTCAACGAGGCATTCTGGCTGCATCGGGTGGGACCAGATACTAAACCACTTATTCACATCTCGACGACGAAGCGCGCTGAGATCGTGTTGTTTGGTGAGTCGCCGCGGCTGAAGCCACCGTTCTCCATCTTGGCGGGAGAATTCGCCATCACTGCCACCGAAGACGACACCCGCTGCACGGTCAGCCGCTTCCCGATCCGTGGCGAACCAGTGCGACGACAGTGTTCGCTCCAGCTAGACGCGGTGTTGCGAACGATGGCTGACTTGGGCGGCCAGTATCCCGAAGTGCTCGCACTGATTCAGCAAGCTGCAACCTGCGATGGACTAAGTTGCCGGGTTCGTGTCGATGCGGTTCCTCAGGCTCCCAGCGTGCATGAGCTGGCCAAGGCAGGCACCAATTTGAGTGAACTAGTTCCGGCTGGACAGGATCTGGGCAAAACTCCGAACTTATACCAAGTCGGCTTACCCTTGGAGTGACCGCGGCCCTTGCCAAGCAGCGACGCTTCAGACAGCTCGGTTGGAGCGTCGCCAACCCCCCGCTTCCGCGATCGGACAGACTATGCTCAAACGCCTCGAACTCGTTGGCTTCAAGTCGTTCGCCGACAAGACGCAGTTCGATTTCGCCGACGGTGTGACCGGCATCATCGGCCCCAACGGGTCGGGCAAGTCGAACGTCGTCGATGCCGTGCGCTGGGTACTGGGCGAACAGAGTGCGCGCAGTCTGCGTGGCGGTGAAATGACCGACGTTATCTTCAACGGCTCGGCCACACGTCGTCCCGTAGGGATGGCCGAGGTGAGCATGCTGTTCGACAATCGGGGTCGCGTGCTGGCCACCGAGGCCGACGAGGTGCGCATCACTCGCCGAGTGTATCGTTCGGGCGAGGGCGAGTATCTCATCAATGGGCAAGCCTGTCGCCTCAAGGATATTAAGGATCTCTTTTTGGGATCTGGGGCCGGCACCGATGCCTACTGCATCATCCAGCAAGGTCAGGTGGACATTCTGTTGCAAACCTCTCCCAAAGAACGGCGAGCCATCTTCGAGGAGGCCGCCGGCATCTCTCGGTTCAAAGCCAAGAAACTGGAAACCCTACGGCGACTCGAACGGGTCGAGGCCAATCTCCAACGTCTCCGCGACATTCTCGACGAGGTGGAAAAACAACTGCGAAGTGTTAAACTCCAGGCTGCCAAGGCGGTCAGTTATCAGCAATACTACGCCCGACTCAAGGAGTTGCGCGTCGGTCTCAGTCTGCGCGAGTACCATCAACTCGAATTACGCTTCCAGGCCGAGTCCCAGCGGTTGCACGAACTGCGCCAGTTGGTGCAGCAAGGGGCGGCTGCCGAGGACGAACGCGAGCGCGAAGTAGTGCTGATCGAAACCGAACTGTCCGCCACAGAGGAGCGGCTCCGTCAACAGGAAACGATTCTTTCCCGTGTGCGTCAGCAACTCGCCGCAGACCAGGCCCGACGAGATAGTGCCTGGATTTCTTTGGCCCAGCAGGAAGAAGAATTGCGACAAACTCGCGAGCAATTGATTTCTTTGGTACTACAGGTGCGCGAATTGACCGTCCAGTGCCAGCGTGCCAGTGTGGACCGACGACAGGCCGAGGCCGCCTGTATCGAACAGCGTGCTAAAGTCGAGGCCATCGAGGCCGAAATTGCTCAAACCAAACAACGCCTTGACCAACTTCGCGACGAGAGCGATGGGTGTCAGGCCGAGCAGTATGAAAAGATGAATGAGGTCGCTCGACAACAAAACGCGACCGTCGGCTACAAGGCCCAGTTAGACCATCTACAGCGCGAGAGCGAACGCTTACGTCGTCGCAGGGAACAGGCTCGCGAGGATTTGGCGTGCGTTGATGTCGAACTGGAGGAGTTGATCGCCGCGGAGCAGGCCTTGCAGACGCGATTGGCAATGGCTCGTCAACAGCAGGCCGAGTTGACGGCTGACCGCGATCGACTGATAAGGTGCCGCGATGAGACGGCTCAGCGAACTGCCGATTTGCGCGCCGAGCGCAGCGGCTTGCTCAGCCGTATCGAAGTGTTGGAGCAGTTGGAGAAAAGTCACGAAGGTCTGAGTACGGGCGTCCGCGAAGTGCTAGCTCATTTAGAGGCTCCAGATCCGGGACCGTGGCGAACGGTGATCGGCATCGTGGCGGAGTTGCTTACCGTGCGCCGAGAGTTCGCAGCCCTGATCGATCTGGCTCTGGGGGAGCGTGCTCAGCGATTTTTAGTTGAGGATAGCGAACTCTTACATGAAGCCCTGCGACAGCGAGGACGGCCCTTTTCCGGCAGAGTGAGCTTCCTCAGACTGGAGCGAATTAAACGAGCTAGTGTCGCTAAACCCGCTTTAGCTCTGACAACCTTAAACAGCGGCCTTATCGTGCCTACACACCCCGGGGTCATTGCTCATGCCGAACAAGTGGTTCGTTGTGAGGATCCGCGCTTTGATGAGTTACCAGCTCTGTTATTGGGAAAAACTCTGATTGTTCGTGATCTCACTATTGCGCGTGCTTTGCACAAGGCACGCATTGGTCTACGCTGCATCACGCTAGGCGGCGAGTTGCTCGAACCCGATGGTACCTTGACCGTGGGGACGCATCATGCTGAGGCCGGCATCCTCTCCCGAAAGACAGAACTGCGGGAACTTCGCCAAACCCTACAACAACTCGATGCGCGATTAGCCGAACTCGATCAGGATCTGCTCGATTTACGCGCGTCGATCAACAAGTTAGAGGCAAAAATAGGTTATTCAGGATACGAAATATCGATATTACACGACCAGGCAAATGACATGCGGTTACGAGTCAGTCAGCACGAGCAAAAACGGCTGGGGCTAAGCGAGGAGGTGACTCTCAGTCACACCGAGCTAGCGCAACTGGAAGAAGAAATCGAACGGTTGACAACGCTGTGGCAACAGGCGGCGAATCAGGCGACTCAGGCCGAGTTACTAGTGGCCGCAGCTCGCCGACGCGGCGAGGAGCTCGAAGCAGAAACCCGTCAGTTGGAACAACTGCAAACCGAACAGCAGCAGCGAGGTACCGTAGCACGGGTAGAGTTGGCTCAACTGGAGGAGCGCGTTGCCAGTCTACGACAGCGTCAATCCCGTCTAGAGGCGGAACACGACGCCCGAGCCAGTGAGCAGATGCGCGCCGACCTACGCACTCGCACTATTCAACAGCGAGTCGATCAGGCCACCCGCGAACTGCTGGACAGTATGCACCAGATGGCGAGCGGTTACGCTCTGAAAGAACGGACCGAGGCACAGTTGAACGGTTGTCTGGAGCAACGACAGATCTGGACTGCCCGTCGTCAGACATTGACTGAACAAGTGCAAACGAGTCGCGGAGCCTGGCGCAAGCAGCAGGAAGCCTTACGCGACCTGGAATTGGCTGTCAACGATCTGAATCATCTGCGCGAGTCGCTCTGTCAACGCTTGCAAGAGGATTACCAGCTGGATTTGGCGGCACTCTATCGCAAGCTTATCGGCGAAGGTCATCGCGAGGGCATCGAACAAGCACTCCAAGGCGAGGGGGAACAAGACCCAGAAGAAGAAATAAAAGATCTGAAAAAGAAGTTAAGCAAGCTCGGCAGTGTCAATCTGGAATCAATCGAAGCATTAAAGGAGCAAGAAAATCGTTATTCTTCCTTGCGGGTTCAGTTCGACGATTTGACTGCGGCTCAGCAAACCTTGCAGGGGATTATCGATCGCATCAACACCGACAGCCGGCGATTGTTCACCGAAACTTTCGAGACGATCAAGCGGCACTTTCAAGAACTGTTTCGCAAACTGTTCGGTGGAGGTAATGCCGACATCATTCTCGAAGAGGGCGTTGACATCTTGGAGAGTGGCATCGAAATCATCGCCCGACCTCCGGGTAAAGAGCTGCGCGGCATCTCGCTGATGTCAGGCGGTGAAAAGACAATGACTGCGGTCGCCTTGTTGATGGCGATTTTTCGCAGCAAACCTAGTCCGTTCTGCATCCTAGACGAGGTCGACGCCGCCCTCGACGAAGCGAACGTGGGACGCTTCACTGCTGTCTTGCGTGAGTTTCTCGATCGCTCGCAGTTCATTATCATCACGCATCACAAGCGGACGATGGCAGCGGCGGATGTCTTGTTCGGCGTCACCATGACGGAGTCCGGTGTCTCCAGCCGGTACTCGATCCGCTTTGAGGATTGGCAAGAGGAAGAACAACAGGCGGCCTAAGGTTTGACCGGCTCTTCCTTCAGTTCCATTGGTCCACCACAACATTCGCAGATCATCTTTTCCCCTCGCTTGATGGAGCAGATGTCGCACCAGTAGTAAATCTCGTAAAGCTCTCCTTTTTGGAGGCTATTTACCGAAGTGACACGAAACAAGGTGCTACCCGAGATGAAGCGACCTGTCAGCCGCATTGGACGGTTGAGCAACGCCTTGTCGTTGAAGAACAGCCGAGATCCCGAATCTTTGACCAGAGGATACAGCTTGCCCGACTCAGTGCGTAACGCTAGCCAGAAAGGTGCGGCATCTGGGTCGAGCTTGGTTCCGGCCTTGTCGAGTTCCTCGGCCAGCGACACCACCTTGCCAGTCAGCGTTTCGATTTTTGACTCTCGCTCGGCGGCCCAAATCGGCAAGGTCAATGCCGCCAGTCCCAGCAAGAGCAGCGTGCGTCGCACGGTCAAACGTCCTGCCATAGCTCCGGCTCTCCCTTTTTGGGTTTTTTGCTCGATGGTCGTTTTCGAGGGCGCGTTGGTATCACCTCCTCCTCGGGAAGTTCGTCTGTCTCGTCCAAGCCACGTGGGGCGCCCTGAGCGCGTTTGCGCAGCTCCAGGCGAATCGCTACCTCCCGAAACGGTAGTTGGTCACGGAAGGTGCGCAACAGATAACGAAGATAGGTATTATCGAATAAGGCGGGTTCGTTAGTGAACAACACGATGGTCGGCGGATTGGTCGCGGCCTGGGTCGCGTAGAAGACCTTGGCCCGGCGATTTTGTCGTAGTGGCGGCGGGTTGCTCAACAGTGCCTCACGCAGCACGCGGTTCAGCTCTCCCGTCGTCACTCGGGCCGAAGCCTGTTTGTGCAACACCTGGGCCAGATTCAACACCGCCTGGACATTCTTGCCGGTCTTGGCCGTGATGAAGGCGATGGGCACGTGATCCAGACTGGGGAACGTCGCTCGGATATAATTGGCCATCGCTTCTGTCGAAATTTTAGACCTCAAGAGATCCCATTTGTTGACAACAAAGATGGCAGGCTTGTGTTGTTCCAGAATGTACTCCGAAAGTTGTTTGTCTACTTTAGAGATCGAGTGAGCAGCATCAAGGAAGAGCAGCACCACGTCGGCGCGGCGGATGGATCGCTCGGCTCGATGCAGACTGTAAAACTCGATGTCGTTGGCTAAACTCTTCTTGCGGCGTACCCCAGCGGTGTCGATGGCTAGATACACCTTGTCATCGCGCTCGAAGCGAACGTCCACGCTATCACGTGTCGTTCCAGCTACCTCGCTAACGATCATCCGCTCCGACTGGGCTAGGCTGTTGATGAAGGTACTTTTTCCCGTGTTACGTCGACCGACAATAGCCAGTTTCAAGGCCACTTCCTTCGGCGCTTCCTCCTCTCCGGTTTGTGCAGGTAAGCGGTCGCGAATTGCTTTTAATAGCTCCGATTTGCCGCGATTCTGCTGAGCGCTCACGCAGAGGAGTTTGCCATAGCCAAGGCGGAAGAATTCGCTGGCGTTGGGGTCGATCGCTGGGACATCGCATTTGTTGGCGATCAGCACGACAGGCTTGCCGACGACTCGGAGCCGCTCGGCCACCATCTCATCCAGTGGAGTCAGACCCTCTCGTGCATCGACGACGAACAGCAGTACGTCGGCTTGTTGGATCCCGGCTTGGATCTGCCGTTCGACTAACTCGGTCAGGTCATCGTGATCGACAATACCCATGCCGCCTGTGTCGAGCAGTTCGACGGTGCGTTCGTCGACCTCGAACAGAGTCGACACCCGATCGCGCGTCACGCCAGCGGTCGGATCGACAATGGCGATACGTCGACCGGCCAACCAGTTGAACAGGGATGATTTGCCGACGTTGGGGCGACCAACAATGGCTACAGTGGGTATCGACACGGAATCCATCCTTCCTGGGCAGGGAAACAGTTGGGCATGGTATTATAGCAACTTGTTGTCAGCAGCAGTGCGCGACCCTCCATTCAATTGGAATTAGCCACCTGACGACCTGAGCGAAACCTGAGCTACTTGAGCAACACTCGAGCCAGGTTGAAGTAGATAATAAGAGTAATCATGTCGGCAGAGGCCAGAGCAATGGGGCCGGCGGCTACCTGGGGATCTCGTTTCAGGATGCGCAGCAGATACGGAATTGACAGACCAAGTAGGGCGGCGCAGGCCACACTGCCAGCGATTCCCCCCAGGAGACTCAGGGCAATGGAAGGAGCTTGTTTCCAGATAGCGGCGATGGTGGCGACAAAAAGACCGCAACCGATTCCCAACAGAATTCCCGTGGCCAATTCGACCCGCAGTTTTGGCACCAACATTTGCCAGTTCGGACGTTGGCCATGCAGCGTCTGAATGGCCAAGCTGACCGACTGAATGGTGACACTCTCGGCCAGTGCTAAAACCACCGGGATAAAGGGAACGACTAACGGTAGAGAAGCGGTTTCGGTGTAAAAGTCGGAGATCAATGCTGCCAGTAAGCCTCCGGCGATGTTGGTCAACAGCCAGGGGAACCGTCGGGCGAACGCCGCCAAAGGAGAACGCTGTTGAGCAGCGGTCAGATGCACACCAATCAGTTGGAACAGATCATCGTTGCCTTCGCGACGATCTAGATCGCTTAACTCCTTAGTGTAAAGTTCGACATCGACCAAGCCGACGATGCGGCGTTGCTCGTCGACCACAGGGAAGGCCAGCAGTTTGTGGATGGTGAAAAATTCGCAGGCCTCCAGGACTGTGGCCGTGTGCGGAATGGCGATCACGGGGCGAATCATGATCTCACTCAAGCGTTTGCTCCGCGAGCTGAGTAATAGTCGTCGAGTCGGTACTACGCCGAGGAGTCGACCTTCTTTATCGGTGACATAAAAATAGATGATTCGCCCTTCCGGTTGCTTTTCCTGAATGACTTCTAGAGCCTGACCGACCGACCACTCCTGCTGGAGTTGCACGAAATCCTCACGCATGTGTTTGAAGACAGGGTCTTGAAGCTCATCATGGCTGAGTGGGTCGGTCATTACGATCCTGCTTGAAGTTGCTGACTGAGGGTCACGGTTTGCCTTTGCTCTCTTACTTTCCTACCAGTGCTAAATCGATCTTCAACCCCATCCGAACCAGGTGGAGGACAAGGGGGAATTTACTACCATAGGCTGAGTTCTGGATGAGCTTTTATTGAAGGAAAGGGCGGTGGCTTGGTGGCGGAATCTTCTTCCTCCGTGTCAAAAATGGCCTGGTTTGTGGTGATTCTGTTGTGGCCAGTGGGGCTATTGAATTATCTGGATCGTCAGATGATGGCGACGATGAAGACCTCGGTTATGGCCGATATTCCGACGATTGGCACCAACGAAAACTGGGGGTTCATGCTTGGCCAGTTCAAGTGGGTCTATGCTTTTCTCAGTCCTGTCGGCGGTTATCTCGCGGACCGACTCAGCCGACGCTACACGATCTGCGGCAGCCTGTTTGTCTGGTCTGCCGTCACCTGGTGGACCGGACAGGTGACAACCTATTCGGAACTGCTGGTGGCACGCTCTCTAATGGGGATCAGTGAGGCATTCTACATTCCCGCAGCGCTGGCTCTCATCACGGATTATCATACCGGTCCCACTCGCTCGCAAGCGGTAGGGCTGCATCAAATGGCGATCTATTGCGGCGTGATTGCAGGTGGGTTTGGCGGCTATGTCGCCGATTCTCCGATGCTCGGCTGGCGGTTCGCCTTCGTCACCGCAGGTTTGCTGGGCATGGGCTATGCCTTGCCGCTGCTGCTGTTGTTGCACGAGGCTCCACAGCGGAGCGGCTCACCAGCGAAAGCAACAGGATCTCCAGCGATATCTTTGATCGAACTACTCTCTAATATCTCATTCTTGCTACTAGTGCTGTACTTCACGCTGCCCGCGCTGGCAGGGTGGGTCGTGCGCGACTGGATGCCGGCTATCCTGAAGGATCGCTTCGAGCTGCCCCAGGGTAAAGCAGGAATGGTGGCCACCCTCTCACCGCAAGCCGCAGCCATTGTTGGCGCGTTGATAGGGGGCTGGCTCGCTGATCGGTGGATGCGGCATCACATACGCGGTCGCATCTTCACCAGTGCGATCGGCATGTCGTTGATCGTCCCAGCCATCTTCGGCATGGGCAGTGCAGGCACGCTGGCCTTCACGGCCTGTTTCCTGATTCTGTTCGGCATCGGCTGGGGATTCTTCGACGGCAACAACATGCCGATTCTCTGTCAGATCGTTCGACCGGAACTACGAGCAACCGGCTATGGCTTGATGAACCTGGTCAGCATCAGTTGTGGCGGATTGGCTGACTGGGGATATGGTCGACTGCGCGATCTGGAAGTGCCCGACCCCTTAATCTTTGGGGTGTTCGCCAGTATTGGTGTTCTCTCGATCGTGTTGGTGCTGCTGATCCGTCCGCGTCCAGAGCTGCTAAAGCAAGAGGAGGGAAAATAAGCCTTAGTCAAACGGTCGATGCCGAGTACCGCTCGACATCGACCCGGAGAAGAGATGGGCATATAAACTACTTATCCGAGGGTTTTTCTCCGCTTCGGAGTTCGCGGAGCTTTTTCAATTGAGTCGGGGTAAGCACCTTCTCCATCAGCTCTTTTTCCTCGGCCTTGGTTTGCTCCAGCTTCTTTTTCAGCTCGTCCATTTTGATTTTGTAGTCTGCGCGGATTTTGTAGATCTTTTGTATCTGTTCTTCGCTCAAGCCAACTTTCTTGAAATAAGGAGGCAACTGACCCTTGAGCTTGGCAGGAGGATCCTCGGACCTGGACTCCTTGTTCTTTTCTTGATACACCGCGCCGAGCAAAGCCACTGACAACACCGCGACACCAAAATGAAGGCGAGTCATGGGGGGACGACCTCCGGGGATTGAACTCGGAAATGTAGTTATTTCATCACTCCCTTTGCATGGTGGCAAGATGTTTCTTTGGAAACCAGAAAGCTAGGCAAAAACACTGCCGATTCTACCGAGTGAGTCGAAGATGCTGTCCACGCCAAACAGGGAGAGCAGGTAGTGAAAGGAATCCGGCTAGATTTTCTTCAGTTGGTTGCTCGGCGAACTGCTCTGGCGCATGATTGCGGCGGAATCAGGCTCGACCGAGGATGTAGATCATGAACCGCTTACGTCTAGTTGCCCTGTGGATCGCGGTGGCTTTTGGCTTGCTGACCGGCTGTCAAAGCACCAACTGCAATGGAGGCAACGGCGGGTTCTTAAGCCGTTTGACCTCGCGTCGAGGAACCGTGGTTTATGACGGTCCGGTCCTGGCCACTCCGGTATCCAGCATGCCCTACGGAAATTATTGCGAGGGTGGGCCAATGCTGGAAGCGATGCCGCCGTATGCCCCGGGGACGGTCGCACCGCCCAACGGTGGGGGGACGATCCCACCAACGCCACCTGGAACTATGTTGCCCTCGCCGACGCCAGGGCCAGTCCCCAGCACCGGACCGCCTCCACTAGCTCCGGTGCCACAAAACAACAGCCTGGCAACGCCAACTCCCGCACAACCGTCGTTACGACGAAGATGAGCCGAGTTCTCAGCAAACCGAGTAACGGTCCTTTCGGGTTCGTTCACTCGGTTTGCTGAGTTTAGGACCGTTCATTTTTTGCCAGATAAGAGATCCGCAAAAGCCTGACAGATAATCGGAGCCGTGTCTGGGCCGAGACTATTCACCTCTCCGTATTGTCCTTTTTCTTTCCCATAAGCGAACGGCGGCTTCTCGTCCCATTGACGTTTGGGAATGATGTAGCCGATCTCGTCGTTGGCCAGCCCGATAATCATGCGGTGCGGTCCTTTGAGCTGGTTGTAGATCGCTGGTTCACGCGGCGCGTCGGGGAAGTCGACCCCAGGCTCAGCCTTTTCCACGACCTTATCCAGCACCAGTTCCGGATAAATCTCACCTGGTATGCAGGCAATCTCCAACTCGCCGAATTTGACGTAGCCCACCTCCGTCTTCATCGCCACTGGCTTTTTCAGATCGATGATTCCCTTGAGAGGCACGATTTTTTTCGGATCGGCGTTCCATTCAAAAGCGTCTCGTTTTAACACTCCGAGTTGGTGCGCGAGTAGGAAGTTACGATTCGTCAGCGGAACATAGACGCCGCTAGAACGAGTTTCGATCGGCGTTAACTTGACCGGTTTGGCGGCATCGATAGCCTCGACGGCTCGCATGCCGAGCAGTTCGCCGTAGCGAGCGGTCTTCTCGGCGGTGCCATCCTTCAGCTCTTCACCTTTGGCGCTCTTAATCGGCACATGCAGAGAGGTCATCAACCCGCCAACCGTGCCCGTGAGATAGACCACCGGGCAGGAGTACTTTTCTTTGAGATACTGCACCGTGTAGCCAACGTAGTCCGAGCTAATCAGTTTGTTGCTGCCGCCGAGAATCTCGGGATGATTGTTCCACTGCACAACGAGGCCTGCATTTTTGTCACTTTTTGCCTCCTTGAAGGACAAAACTACCAGATCATCGTGCAGTACGATCGGTAGTCGGCTGTCGTGCAGCAGTTCTGGAGCCTTGACGCTACCGATGGTTGCTTTCACCGGCTGTTTACCCGCGTCGGCCTCCTTCACGGCCTCGACGATCTTCTGCTCGACGGAAGCGAGATACTCTTTGTCGATGCCGTTAACCAGTGGACTTGGTCCCCAGATGCCCATCGTGTCGGGGCCGTCGTGGCTATGCGTGCTGCTGACGACAACGTAGGTGAAGCCGGGCAGTTTCTCGCGAACTCGTTCGACCGTATCGAGAAACAGACCGACCAGATCCGCTGAGACGATGGCGACCTTGGATTTGCCATCGCGAACAACGAAGGCACGCACGAACAGGGGATCGAGAATGCCGGTCGCTTTGCGATTGTTGCCGAACCCTGCGAGGTAGACCGGCTTGCCCTTGGGATCGACTTTGGGCGTGATGTTACGTTCGCCGAACCCCACCTCCAACGTTCCTTCCTCCACCGCCGCCGGTAGCGGCAGCAGGACCAGACTCACCAGTACCATCGCGGCGGCAGCCATTGCTCGACGCATCACATCCCCCTTGCTTATCCACGGACTTGGGCAACACAGGCTTGCATATAACGGAGACTTTCTCGCGCAATCGTCTCAGGGTCAGGCGAGTAATCAAACACTTCGACGGACACCCAGCCGGCATAGTTCACGTCGTGCAGTGCTTGGAAGATCGGCACAAAATCGGTCTCGCCAAATCCGGGGCCGCGCTTGTTTGGATCATTGGCATGGAAATGATACATCTGCGAAGCGTGTCGGCGAATCAGCGTCGGGGCGGGGTCTAGCTCGGTACTCATCGCCTTGACGTCCAGATGCAGACGAAAACAAGGAGAATCGACCTCTTGAATGAGACTAATCGCTTCGGCGGCCGTGTTGAGAAAGTCGGCCTCAGGTGGGGAAAGCGGTTCGACGCACAGGTTGACGCCGTGGTCAGCGATGCCCTTGGCGGCACGACGAAACGTATCGACGGCAAAGCGCGTGGCCTGTGCGTGTGTGTGACCTGGAGGAATGCGTCGCTGCATCGGTGAACCAAAGACGAGAATATCGCCGCCCAGTTCGGCACACGCTTTGGCTAATTCGATTAGATACGTCGCTGTAGCTTGGCGGATCGACTCTTCCGGCGCAGTCAGCATCAAGCCCGTGGTTTTAGCCAGTAACCAATGCAGACCGATAATCGACAGACCATGATCCTCGGCTTGCTGGCGTAACTCACGACGTCGGTCGGCGGAAACGTCGGTAATGCGTTCGGCCAAGGTGAACGGGGCAAGTTCCAGGCCGCGATAGCCCAATTCGGCCACGAAGCGACAGATGCGAAGATGGTCCCAGCCCTCGAAGGTTTCGTTGCAGATGGCGTAGCGCATGATGGTTTACTTCTCTTCGAGCGTCACCTGGACAAAGCGATTTTCGGAGTTAAGGACGGTTAATTCTACTTTTTTTCCTGGGGAAAGCATTATTTGTTCGTAGTATTGTTTCGGCGTCGTGACCAGTCGACCGTTGACGTGGGTGATGATTTTGTCGGGTTGCAGCAGCGCCTCATCGGCAGGACTGTTCGGAATCACTTCGCGAATGACCACTCCCTCTGGAACACTGCGGTTGAAGTTGAGAAACGGATCACGCTGGAGTTTGATGCTAGTGTAATCGACGCGCAAGCCGAAGCGAGCAGGGGGCCGCTTCGAGGCGATAACCGAGCCTGGGACATAAAACTTGGCCAGGGTGACGTTGCAGGAACGCGGTCCGCCGAAGTTGCGCGACACCTCGACAACCGCTTCGCTGCCGGCCAAAGACATACCGACGAATAGAAAGAGATCGTCAATATCGTTAATAGGGTTGCCATTGACAGAGATGATCTTATCGCCAGCGCGGATGTTGCCACGAGCCGCGGGAGTGCCGGGCGTTACGCGCATGACGTGGACTCCGCCGCCGACTCCGCTTTGCAGTTGCACGCCGAGAAAACCGTACTCCACTTCCTCGCCGCGCTTCAGCACCTCGATGATCCGTCGGGTATTGGCATCCAGCGGAATGGCGAAGGCTCCTGGGCGATCGCCACGCAGTCCTGCCAGGGCCGTGGTCAATCCGACCGCCTTACCTTGCAGATCGAGTAGGACGCCTCCCGAACAGCCGGGCGTGGATTGCGCATCGGTTTGCATCAGTGTGCCGTAGTGATGCAAAGTGGCGGCGCGATGGCGTTCCAGTTCGTTCTCGCCTCCGGGAACCTTGCGACGGAGTTGGCTGACCAATCCATAGCCGCTGGCCGGCTCGGCGTCACTGCGAAAGCCAGGCATGTACGGGTTGGCCAGGTGGATGACAAAATCGCCGGGGCGAATTTTCTCGCCTTCCCCCAGCGGCAAGGCCTGCAAGTCTAGCGGAGGATCGAGGAGTTTAAGGATCGCTAAATCACTGCGAGGGTCGCAAGCCACGATGTCGGCCCAAGAAGAACGCCGATCGGGCAATCGAACGTAGATTTTCGTGGCCTCACGAACAATGTGAGCGTTGGTCAGGATCAGGCCACTACGATCGATCACAATGCCGGAGCCATACGATTCGGGCACATTGGTGGGATCGCTGAGATCATGCTGGGCGATGGTGCGCAGGATACGGCTACGGTGTGGCGCACTACTGGGAACCAACTTCTCGGCGGCCTCCCGGTCGAAGCGTCCAAGAACGCCTTGTTGTTCGGGATCTGGTTTAATACCCCAAAAAGGAGCGGAGTAGTAGGCTTCGCTGCGTGAGACGAGAATACAGGCAATAGCTGGTCGAGCCTCGCGGACGGCCTTGCTGACTTTCACGCGCAAGGCTCGCATCAGTTGATCGCCGCGCTCCTCATCCGCACCAACGGGAGTGAGTATCAAACAGGTCAACAATAAGGCGATGACGACGCGGGGCATGGCGTGATACCTCAGTCTCGGCGAACAGGTGTTTTGTACCAATCCACCATCGACAACGCTAGCATCTTTAGACAGAATCCATCCGATGAGAGATAACCGCTTTGAGCAAACTCGCTGGACAGGGGATCTCTCATCGTCTGGAGTGAGGAAGCGTTACTCCGCGCTGGCGGCCTGTTGGCGACCCTTGCGACCTGTTGGGACTGGGGCAGGCTCCTCGAAATCTGGCTCCTCTTCCACTTCGCCGTTCTCCAGAGTTAGTGGAGTAAGCAGATTGCGTTTCTCCAAAATTTTACGCGTCAGTTCGTCCATCAGTGTGGAATTCTCGCGAAGGTATTCCTTGGCCTTCTCGGTGCCGTTGCCCAACCCGACCTCCCCGTAGTAGAGCCAGTTGCCTTTCTTGTCGATGATCTTGTCTTCCAGCCCCAGGATCAAAATGTCGCCTTCCTTGCTGATGCCATTGTCGAACATCAACTCGAATTTAGCCTGGCGGAACGGCGGAGCGACTTTATTCTTGACCACCTTGACGGCAACCTCACTACCGACCGTTTCATCACCTCGCTTGATCTGACCAGCCTTGCGCACTTCCATGCGGACGCTGCTGTAGAACTTCAGAGCCAGTCCTCCCGAAGTCGTCTCGGGGCTGCCGAAGAAGACGCCGACTTTCTGGCGAATTTGATTGATGAAGATCATGCAAGTGCGGGTCCGCGAGATAAGCGGATTCAGGATCCGCAGGGCCTGGCTCATCAATCGCGCCTGGAGGCCAACGTGGGTGTCGCCGATCTCACCATCGACCTCGGCCTTGGGCACAAGGGCGGCCACGGAGTCGACGACGATAATGTCGACGGCGTTGGACTTGGTCAACATCTCAGCGATGCGAAGCGCCTCTTCAGCGTTGGCAGGCTGACTGACTAGGAGATTCTCCAAATCGACGCCAATGCGTTTGGCCCAGGAGGGATCCAGGGCATGCTCGGCATCGATGTACGCCGCCACGCCTCCCTCGCGCTGAGCCGCCGCCACCGCGTGCAGGGCGATTGTCGTCTTACCGCTGGACTCGTTGCCATAAATCTCAATGATGCGGCCCCGCGGTAGACCGCGACCCCCCAGCGCGATGTCGAGGCTCAGCGATCCTGTCGAGATCCCCTGAATTTCAATCGCTGACTTTTCTCCCAAGCGCATAATCGCGCCTTTGGCGATGTCTTTTTCGATTTGTTGCAAAACATTCTTCAACTCACGCTCACGATCCTTCGAGAGTTCCGCCATGCTAGCCCTCACTCGTCAAGTGTGTTATGCGTCCCTGAGACGCGATGGAGGATCGATTCGGTATCTGAACAACAGTATAATAAAAACATCGTTCGGCTCAAGGCTGGTAGGTGAGAATCGTGGACAGTGAGGGTCAGTTGGTGTCCAGCGGTTGCCCAGCTTCCGCCAGGAGCCGTGTCACCAAAGCACGCGCTTGTCCTTGATTGTCGATGACACGGTCGAGTTGGGCCTCACGCACTTTGTCGAGCAAATCACGAAAGATCGGCCCCTGGGGAATGCCCATCTGGAGCAGATCGTTGCCCGTCAGCAGTGGTGGCGGAGCCAACTCCCCGGAAGTGGTCCACTCCGCTCGCATGCGTTCGGCGAATTCGACATGGTCCAAGCTACGACCGCTGGCCAGAGCATCGGCGCGATGCAGGGCCAACAGTTCGTCGATCCCCTTGTGAACCAACAAAGTTTTCAGCTTGGCCGGACGCATTCGCGGGGCCTCGCACAGCACTTGATGTTTCTCGACCAGCCATTCAATCCGTTCGCGTTCCTCGTTGGAGAAACGCAAGCGGTGAGCGATTTCGCCAGCTACACGACGTCCAACGTGTTCATGGCCGTAGAAGGTGTACCGATCGGGGGTGCGACCTACGGTGCGCGGCTTGCCCACGTCGTGCAACAGCGCCGCCATCGCCAGCGGAACCGAGGGGTTTTCGCCGAGCAGATGCAGCACCTTCAAAACATGATCCCATAAGTCCGTCTCGGCGACGCCGGGCTTACCGGGGGGCGGCAGCGCCGGACGGTCCGCACTGGGAAAACCGTAGGGCAGGCCGACCATCGGAACTAGTTCGGGCAAGACGACGGCGGCCAATCCCAGGTTCATGAATAGGGCCATGCCTCGCGCTCGGTTGGCATCGACCAGGATTTTGCGCAACTCCTCGGCAATGCGTTCGGCGCTAACGCCCTGGCTCATCAGCGGTGCCATGCGGATCATCGATTCCGCGGTCAGAGGTTCGATCTCCAGGCCGAACCGGGCTGCCAATCGCACACCGCGCAGTATTCGCAAACGATCCTCGCGGAAGCGTTCGTAGGGGTTGCCGATCGCTCGTAAACGTCGGGCTTGCAAATCCTCCTGGCCGCCGACGTAATCGATCAATCTCTGAGTTAACGGATCGAAAAACATGCCGTTGATAGTGAAGTCGCGGCGTTTGGCATCCTCTTCGGCGTTAGAGTAAACCACTTGTTCGGGACGGCGGCCGTCGACATAGATCCCATCGCTACGGAACGTGGCGACTTGAATATTGTTGCGGCCTCGTCCGAGAACTTCGATGACACCGAACGCTGCACCGATGGCCACGGTGCGTGGAAAGATCGCCTGCACTTGCTCGGGGCGTGCTGAGGTGGCGACGTCGTAATCCTTGGGCACTAGGCCTAGCAGTTCATCGCGGACGCAGCCGCCGGCCCAGAGGGCTTCATGGCCGTGCTCACGCAAGGTCTGAACTACATACAGAGCAAACTCACGAGGGCTTGGCCTCGTCATTGACGGCATCACTGGTCCCCTGGCTGGGTTCGGGCGAGGGCGGTTTCACCCAGAATAGCAGATGATTCCGACCGTAGATACGTTCGTCCCAGGCTTCTCGTTGAGGAAGACGTTGGAGCATATCGGTCTTCTCAGCTTGGAGAATCAGCACACTATCCGGATGCAGCCGCCCTTGCAAGATCTGAATCAGACGAAGCATGTCTTCGGAACGGCGTTCCAGATCGGGGAACGGCGGACTGAGAAAGACGTTGACCGGTTCCGCAGGAGCTTGCCAACGTTCCGCCCAGCGATAGACATCAGCACGCACCACCCGAGCCTGTGTCAGCCGAAACGCTTTGAAGTGTCTCTCCAGGTCATCGATGAGGCGAAAATCACGCTCGACGAAGGAGGCGGCACTAGCCCCGCGACTGATCGCTTCCATGCCGACGACGCCGGTGCCGGCGAAGACATCGAAAAACGGCCGTCCTGGGACCGCGTTGCCGAGGATGCTGAAGAGAGCTTCTCGGGCCCGTTGCGGCGTGGGGCGCAGGTTGGGGCTGACTTCACAAACGAGCTTCCGTCCGCGTAGGGAGCCGGAGACGATTCGTAACTGAGTGCGCATGAGCAGATCCTATTCATTTCGGGGATGCCGCAAGCAAAGCAGATCGACAGCGGGTTGACAAGAGATCGAGGTCAGGCAATTGCCGGTTTCTCGTTGGGCTTCTACGTTAGCACCCAACGAGATCCGCGATCCGCACCCGGAGATGTTGTCGATGTCCACACGCGCGAAACTATCGGTGATGATGTTCCTCGAATTCTTTATCTGGGGAGCATGGCTACCGCTCATCTTTGGTTATTTGCCCAGCCTCGGCTACTCGGGAGATACTCCTCCAGAGGGACTGAAGGGGTTGCCCGAATCGATTGCTTGGTTATTCAGTGAGCAGGCAATGATTATTAACGCCTTTTTCATCTCGGCGTTGGTTGCTCTCTTTTTCAGTACGCAGTTCGCGGATCGGACGTTCTCCGCAGAGCGCTTCCTAGCCTTCAGTCACCTGGTGGGCGGTCTGGCGATGCTCGGCTTGTTTTTCATTCGCAAGCCGTCGGCGACGGAGCCGGCCCCGTTCTGGCCCTTCTTCGGGCTGATGTTGTTGCACTCGCTCTTCTACGTTCCGACCATCTCGATCACCAACTCGATCGCCTTCGCCAACTTAAAAGATCCGCAACGGGATTTTGGGCGAGTGCGATTATGGGGAACGATCGGCTGGATCGCGGCGGCCTGGCCGTTCGTCTTCATTCTGGTCGATTGGGACAAAGTGGAAGCGGCCAATCCGTCCGGACTGGTGGAATGGCTGAAGACCGCCCTCAATCCCGACAACGCCAAAACTGGTGCCGCCTTCCGAGCCGCTACGGCGTACACCTTCATCGCTTCCGGCGCTGCTTCGTTGTTGCTGGCGTTGTTCAGCTTATTCCTACCACACACGCCGCCCAAGCCGGCCTCGGCGGGGGGCGAAAGCCTCGCCTGGTTGGAAGCGGTCAAACTGCTTCGTCATCCGTTCGTCCTGGTGTTATTTCTTGTCACCTTTATCGATGCCGCCGTGCATCAGTACTACTTCGTGTGGACGGAACGCTACCTCACGGGACCAGTCAACTTCACCGAGGCCAACACGGGGGTCGGCATCGCTCCTAATTGGGTCATGCCGATCATGAGTATTGGTCAAATCGCCGAGATTTTCACAATGGCCTTTTTGGGCTACGTTCTCAAAACCCTGGGTTGGCGAATGACGATGTTGATCGGCATCCTCGGACATGCGGGTCGCTTTGCCGTCTTTGCCTTTCTGCCCAATCCTGTGCTGGCGGTCCTCGTGAACGTGTTGCACGGCATCTGCTACGCCTTCTTTTTCGCGACGGTCTACATCTTCGTCGACGAGTTCTTCCCCAAGGATGCCCGCTCCAGTGCCCAAGGGCTATTCAACACGCTGATTCTCGGTCTTGGTCCGATCGCCTCGAATACCGTAGCCCCGTTCATCGGCAAACTGTTCACGCTCGATCCGGATCCGGCGAACACCGTGTACGATTTTGGCCAGATCTTCCGGATTCCGCTGTATGCGGCCCTGATCGCGGCGGCGTTGCTGCTGGTGGCGTTTCATCCGCCCAAGCGAGCGGTGGACCAGAGCGGAGGCACGCCGACTCCAGCGCACTAAACGACAGAACGCGCCTCACGAGTCGTTCGCGGGGCGCAGCAACTTCGGTAACTGTTCCTCGTTCTTGTCTGCTTGCTTGTCAGGACTGTTTTGGAGCGGTTCAGGCAAGGTTGGCAGCGTGACAGGAGCGGTCGCGACGGGTTTGGCCTCGGCGGCGGTCGCTGGGCCGCCTCCTAGGAGCATCATCAGGCGAATCTGGGCCTTGTTGTGTTCCTGGATTGCTTGTAGATGGTTGAAATGCGCCTGCTCCATATTGCGAATGGCCAGTAACACTTCGCTCGGCCCCGATGCCGAGAGGTTCGCCTCCATCCGCTTCTGACTCAACTCGTAGCTCTCGCCGGCCTGAACAATTTGGCTGGTCGCTAAGCCAATCTGTTCACGACCGGCGAAGATGGTGTCACGCGCCTCCGTCACGCCGAGGGCCAACTTGTTCCGTACTTCGTCGTAGTTGTACATCGCCTGGGCTTGCTTGCTGCGAATCACATTCCGTTTCGCCTCGGTCTGAGAGAGGTTGGTCAGATTCCAACGTACTTGCAGCCCGAAATCGAAACGGTTATCCCAGGCCAAGGAGGCACCTGGACCAGCCCCGAACAGCCCTTCACTGATGTTCGCCTGCACCGTGGGTAGGTAGTTGTATGGTCCGTAGGTCTTTTCGAGGGTGCGAGCCACGGTGTCTAGAATGGCCTGCATCTCCTGCACCCCGGGGCCGTTAGTGAACGATTTGGCGATCAGATCGCACGGTGGAGCGGAGGTGTCGACCAACTCGATCGGGGTGAGATGATCGATGGGGTGCAGACAGGTGCCGGGGGGCAAACCGAGCAGATAGACCAGCTTGGCCGAGGCCGCGTTCGCCTTTTGCCTCAATCGAGAGGCCATTTGGTGGTGATTGATGAGCGAAGCCCGAATGGACTTGGTCATCGCGGCAAAGCCAGGTTCGGTCTTGGCCAACTTTTCAACGCGATCTAACAGGCGTTCTTCATATTTTTCGATCTCACGAATCAACTTCTCGCCACGTCGGGCGGAGAGGAGATCGATGTAAGTAAGGCCGGCCTCCATCAGCACTTCGTTGTTGATTTGGCTGAGATCAGCGCGATTCTGCCAGATGCGGCGCTCCAACTCGATCAGCTGAAAGACCCCCTCACGCAGGTCGAGGTCGCTGGAAATTTGCAGGCCGGGATACAGCGCTCCGAACGACGAGTGCAGGAGGCTGCCATCGAACTGCTGGATGCCGCCCTCATGGCGATAATAAGCAATACCAGCGTAGACATTGGGCATCCAGCCCGTCAATCCCTGCTGCAGCGTCATTTCGCTCTCGCGGAGCCTCTCTCGGGCGGCGGCGATGCGCGGATTATGCTGTTCGGCCAGTCGCAGCACGACATCAAGCGTAATCGGGATCTCTTTTGGAGCGATATTCTGCTCAGCGGTAGGGGTGGGCAGTGTTGCCGGGGCCGCCTGCTGCATCGTCGCCGAGGTGGGAATCAACTCGGCCTTGGGTTCTGCCTGCTGGATCTTACGAGTCGCAGCAGGGGGCAACAGATGCTCGGGCGACGTCGGATAGCTATGGTACTGATAAGTTAGGGCACTGCAACCAATCCCGCCAGCACACACGCCTGCCACGAGCCAACGTGGCAATCGCCGGCAACGAAGATGGGTAAGACGTGGCATCGAGGCGGCCTCCGAGGCGCGGGGCGCGATCTAGTCGGACACACCGGATTCATCGGCCAAGCGGCGGCGGTGACTTTGTCGATTGTGCCGATTGTTCCAGCGCCTGTGCGATGGCGTCGACGTCGTACACGCAGCCTCCCCAAGTTCCGCCAGAGACGCGCTGCAATGCCGCCCATAGCCGGGTATCGTCGGGCAAGCCATCGTCCGCGCAGAGGTCGGAACGCGGTGGACGCGCGGCAAGAAGGGCGGCTCCATCTTCGGGGGCCACTTCCGAACCAGCCACGCCGACGTAGTCGATGCTACCTACCAGATTTACGCGGTCGATGACGATGCGGATCAGATCCCCGTCGCGTAGCTTTCCGATGGGGCCGCCTGCCAACGCCTCGGGGCCGATGTGGCCGATGCACGCTCCCGTCGACACGCCCGAGAAGCGCGCGTCCGTCAGCAAGGCGACGTGTTTGCCGAAACTGAGATGCTTCAACGCTGAAGTAACCTGATAGGTTTCTTCCATGCCGGAACCCATCGGGCCGCGACAGATCAGCACCATCACGTCGCCGGGTTGGATTGCGTGGTTCTTGATCGCCGCGATAGCAGCTCGTTCACTGGTGAAAACACGAGCCGGGCCAGTCTTGCGGTAGACCCCGTCGGCATCGACCACGCTAGGATCGATGGCAGTGCTTTTGATGACCGAGCCTTCCGGAGCGAGATTGCCGCGTGGAAAGGTCACCGTCGAGGTAAGCCCGCGTGCCCGCGCTCGATCGGGGGGCAGAATCACGTCGTCGGGATCGACCCCATCGCGCACTTTTAGGATCTCCCTCATTCGTAATCGGCGTGACGAGCCTTCCCACCAGTCGAGCAGAGTATCGAGTGTTTCGCCAGCGACAGTGCGAACGCGAGTGTCGAGCAAGTTCAATCGCCGCAAGTGCAGCATGACTTCGGGCACGCCTCCCGCGAGGAAGACCAGTACTGTCGGATGACCGACCGGTCCGTTAGGCAGAGCGTCCACCAGTCGCGGCACCGAGCGGTTGATTTCACTCCAGTCTTCAACGGTCGGTCGGCGCAAGCGGGCCTGATGAGCGATGGCGGGGATGTGCAACAGCAGATTGGTCGAACCTCCAAAGGCGGCATGTACGATCATGGCATTGCGAACGGCGGCGTCAGTGAGTAGTTCGCGGGTCGTCAGGCCAAGCTGGTGCAGGCGAGCCAGTGCCCGAGCCGAGCGCCGAGCCATGTCTCGCCAGACCGGTTGTCCCGACGGAGCCAAAGCCGAATGCGGTAAGGATAGGCCAAGAGCTTCGCCGACCACCTGAGCCGTCGCCGCTGTGCCGAGGAACTGGCATCCGCCCCCCGGCGAACCACACGCCTTGCACCCCAACTCGGCGGCTTCTTCGAGCGTCAGCAGTCCATGCGCGAACCGTGCGCCAATCGTCTGGACCTTGCCCGCGTCTTCACCGTCCGAGGGGGGCAACGTCACGCCTCCGGGAACCAACACGCAGGGCAGATCGTGCGTGCCGGCCAGGGCCATCATCATCGCCGGCAA
>CALDUY010000041.1 GCA_937923405.1 uncultured Gemmataceae bacterium
TTGCCACCGTTGACGATCACCGTGCCGCCGATGGCCACGTTGGCCAGCCCCTCGGCCAGCGTCTTGAAGGCGTTGATGCCGAACGTGGCCGGCTGGTCGCCATTGGTGCCCAGGTCGGCATCGTCGATCGCCTGGCCGGGATTCTGCGTGAAGCTGTCGTCGACGTAAACGATCGTCGGAGCGAGACCGGCCTCGACCAGCACAACATCGTTGCCATCGCCACCGTTGTAGAACAGTTTGAACGAGCGAGAGCCGATGGTCACGGTTGCCCCGTTGGCTGGACTGGCCGCCGCACCAGTTGGGTCGGCCAGATCGTTGCTGATGAGCTTGATGACGATGCCCGTGCCCGGAGCCGTGCTGTCGTTGTTATTGACGAACGTCAGGGTCGAACCGGCCAGGTTCACTGTACCAGTGACGACGTATTGATCAAAATGAGTACCTGGCGTCGTCCAGCCGCTGTTGACCTCGAACTGGACCGTGCCCGACGGCGTGAAGTTGCCGACGATGGTCATGACGCCCGGACTGTTGCCCGGCGAGAAGGTGCCGGTGCCGTCGACGTTGCCAAAGACGGTGCCGTTGCCGTTGAGCGTGCCGTTGCTGTTGACGGTGATGTTACTGGTGACGGAGCCGTTGAGAAGCAACACGCCGGCATTGACCGTGGTCGGGCCGGTATAGGTGTTGGCGTTGGTCAGGGTGAAGGTACCGGTGCCGGTCTTGACCAGGGCCAGGTTGCCGGTGGCGTTGCTGATGACGCCGCCGAACGTACTGGTGGCGTTATTGCCGCCTACGGTGAGGATCGCACCGTCGGCGGTGGTGGTGACGCTGCCGGTGCCGCTCAGTCCGTTGACCGTGTCGGAGAAGCCGGCCAGATCGAAGGTCGCGCCCGCGGCGACGGAGACGTTGCCTTTGCCCGCGCCGTCGGGAATGACGTTGGACGCGCCGAGCCGCAACGTGCCGGCGTTGATGGCGGTGGCCCCGTCGTAGGTGTTCGCCCCGCCGAGAATTAGCGTGCCGGTGCCGGTCTTAACCAGCCCGCCGGCTCCCCCCGCGACGCCGCTGTACGTCAGCGTGGTGCCGTCGGCGACCTGCACGGTGCCGTTGCCCACGCCGAGGGTCACCGCGCGGGAGCCGCTAAGCGTGAACGTCGCAGTGGTGAGGAGTGTGCCGTTATCGAGGGTGAGCGACCCCGACGAGCCGCCCAGGTTGTTGTCCGCCGAGACCGACAGCACGCCGCCCATCACACTGGTGCCGCCGCTGTAGGTGTTGGCTCCGGAGAACACCTGCGTGCCCGCACCGACCTTGACGATCGACAGCGTGCTGAGGTGGTTTTGGATGATCCCGCTAAAGGTGCCGGAACCTCCTGCCGCGCCGAGGGTCAGCGCCAGCGGCGTGTTCGAGCCGTTCCGCACTGTGCCGGAGCCGGTCAAGGCGTTGATTGTCTCGGGGTCGTCGTTGCCCAGTTGGAAGATGGTGCCCGCGCCGACATCGACATTCGACGCATCGGGAATTTGGTTGCGGTTGTCGCCGGAACTGCGACCCACCGAGAAAAGCGTTCCCGCGCCGGTGATCTGAACATCGCCGACGAAGGTATTGTTGTTTTCCCAGGTGGTGCGAGCGCCGCCGGTGATCGTCACCAAGCCGACGGTGCCACTCAGCACGCCCGTGAACGAAGTGCGGTCGGCGTTGCCACCGGTCATCGTCGTCGGCTTGTTCATGACGATCGAGCCGCTGAACTCGGTGCGGAACGCGCCGACGTTGAACGTGGTGCTACCAATCGTCGTGGTGCCGCTGCCCTCGTTGGCCACGGTGATGGCGTTGGCAATGACCACCGCCGCGGCAGTGTCCTGAGTGACGAGCAACGAGGTGTTGTTGGCCCCGGTGTTGCTGTCGTTGATAGTGATGGCCCCGGTGCCGAAAGCGCTGCTCTTCTGGAGCGAAATCAAGGTGCCCTGGCTGAGGGTGGTGCCGCCGCTGTAGGTGTTGGCGGTGGCTCCGCCGAGCGTCTGGGTGCCGCTGCCGGTTTTCAACAGCGACAACACGCCGTCATTGTTTTCCAGCACGCCGGTGAAGATGCCACTGCCGCCGTTCGCGCCGACGGTCAACCGTCGCGTGCCGCCGCCCACTACGCCGACCGTGCCCGCGCCGGTCAGGGCGTCGATAGCTTCATCGTCATGAGCCAGACGGAGGAAGTTGCCCGCGCCGACATTAACTCTGCTGGTATCGGGAATCTGGTTCTCGTCGCCGCCGCCGGACTGGCCCACCTGTAACGTGGTGCCGGTGCCGGTGATGTCCACGTTGCCGACGAAGGTGTTGTTGGCCAGCCAGTTGACCAGTGAACCGCCGCTGATCGTGACCAGGCCGACGCTGCCGGACAGCGTGTTGCTGAAGATGGTTTCGGTACTGGCACCTTGCAGCGTGATCGCCCGGTCCATCTGAACGGTGCCGCTGAAGGTTGTGGTGCCGGCCGCCGCCGAGGTGCCGATCGTCGTCACGCCGGTGCCGTGGTTGGCCACAGTGATGAGATTAGCCACGGTCTGCGGCACAGTCGCCAGCAGTGTGGTGTCGCTGCTGCCCGTCGTGCTGTCGTTGATCTGGACCGCGCCGGTGCCCAGCGCGCCATTGTTGGCCGAGAGCAGCGTCCCCTTCCGCAGCAGGGTGCCGCCGCTGTAACTGTTGCTCGCCAGCAGCGTCAGCGTGCCGTCGCCGGTCTTGATTAGCTGACCCGTCCCGGTGATGCTGCTGCTGATCGAACCCGTCGTCGCGCCGCTGGTGGCGTTGTCGGTCAGAGTATTGCTTCCCAGAGCCAGCGTGCCGCCGCTGATCGCCAACGAATTCGCGCCGACGTGGGTCAGAGTGGAGTTCGCCGTCAACGAGGTGTTGCCCGTCAGGCTGATCGCTCCGGTGGTGGTGACGTTGCCGTTCAGCACGATCGAGCCAGCCGTGACCGCCACGCCCGTCAAAGCAGTGCCGTCGCCGACTGCCGCGCCGAACGTCGTCGTCCCGGTGCCCGTGCCGATCGTCAGCGACTGTGCGCCGTTGATCGTCGAGCCGAAGTTCACGTTGCTATTGGTCGTGGACAGCGTGGCATTCTGCCCCAGAGTGACGGCTCCGGTGTAGCTCTGCGTGCCAGTCGTGGTGATGCCCGTGGTATTGATCACCGTTGCTCCGCCGACGCTCAGCGAAGTCAGCGCGGTGGTGCCGCCGACAATCCCGTTAAACGTCGTGGTTGCCGTGCCGTTAATTTGCAGCGACGAGCCGCCATTGATCGTCGAGCCGAAGCTGACGTGGTTGGCGGCGTCGATCTGGGTGAAGGTGGTGTTGGCACTGAGGGTGACCGCGCCGTTGATGTTGATCGTGGTTTCGGCAGCGACGTTGGGGTTGGTACGCAGCTGAATCTCACTGAGCGATTTGTTGACGTTGACGGCGTCGGCATAGGTGCCGCCGTAGACAAACAGTGTCCCACCCACGGCAGAGGCGTCGATGCCTTCCTGAATCGTAGTGAAGGCGTTGTAGCCGAACACCAGCCCAGCCACCGGCGCGTTGACAGGAGCATGCCCAACTGTCGAGCCGGCGAAGCTGTCATCAACGTGAACCTGATTGGAAGCCACCACGGTCAGCACGACATCGTTGCCATCGCCGCCCGCGTAGTTGATGGCGAAGGTGATGCCGCCGATGACGATCGACGATCCCTGAGCGAAGGTACCAGTGACCGGTCCTGCCGAGGTCTTCTCAATAATCATGAACGACGAGCCGATGGTCGGTACGAAGCTGAGCAGTCGCGTCGCATTCAGGGTCGCGCCGCCGAGGTTGACGTCGCCCGCATCGACGACGAGTCGATCATATTCGGTGCCGACCGTGTTGCCGTTTATCTCGATGTCGAGGGTGGCGTTGGCAGTCATGACCAACGAGTCGATGGTGAAGATGCCGGGACTGGTGCCGGGGGAGAGATGGCCGCCGGCCAGGACATCCACCGGACGGTTGATGCTGCCGGTGCCGCCCAGGGTCGCGCCGCTGGCCACGGTGAACTTGCCCGAGCTGGTCGTGCTGAACTCGCCGTTGACCAACAGCCTGCCTGCGTTGATGTCCACGCGGCCAGTGAAGGTACTGGTACCGCTAAGCGTCATCGTGCCGGTGCCCACCTTGACGATGCGATCGAGGGGGCCGGGATCGTCGCCAGTGAAACTGCCAGCGAACGTGAAGTCGGACGCATTGCCGACCGTGAAGGTGTTGTCCGAACCGGTCGCACCGCCGAAACGCACCTCGCCCGTGCCGGTCAGCGTGGCGACCTGTTCGTCAAACTGATCGAGAGTGAGTCGGCCCGTGCCGTCGAGCGTGACCGAGGACGTATTGGGAATCTGATGACTGGCGGCGAGCATAGCCTCGGCCCCGCTGGCCACAGTGAGGTTGCCGCCGATGGCATCGACCGAGGTCGATTTCCCCAAAACCAGCAGACCGGTGCTGACGGTAGTCAGACCGTCGTAGGTGTTGGCGGAACTGCCGCTGAGTCGCACCGTCCCGCCGCCGGTTTTGGTGACAGAGCGGCTGCCGCCAGTCTGCGAGATTGCGCCGGAGAACTCGGCGCTGCCGCTCGACGGAGCCGTGAGAGTCACGTTCTTTTCCAGCACGACTCCGCCGGAGAAGACGCCAGCGGTGGCGCTATTGTTGCCTAGCGTAGCAGTGCCGCTGCTGCCGGCCACCACCCGGATGTTCCGCCCCACGGTGAAGGCTCCGGTCACCAATAGACTGGCCGAACTGCTGCCGCTGGTGTCGCCCAGGAACACCTCGCCGACCGAGTTGCCCAACGCGCCATTGCCGCCAGAGGGTGCATCGGCCCCGATCAATAAATCCCCTTGCAGGATCGTCGTTGTCCCAGAATAACTGCTCGTCGAGCTATTCAGCAACAGGCTGCCCGCGCCGCGCTTGGTCAGGTTGCCCGTGCCGACGATCGACGAGGAGATGGTGCCCGCGCCGCCGGACTGCACTGTCAGGGTGTTGCTGCCGAGATCGACCGTGCCGCCCGAAACCGACATCGTTGTGCCGTGGTTCAGCGTCACGTTGTTCGTCAGCAGCACGTTGCCACTGACCGTCAGCGACGTGCCGGTGGTGACGTTGCCGCCGAGGCTGGTGCCGGTTGCTCCTGTTGTGGTCGAGGAGAAGGCCCCCGTGGTGGTGACGGGGCCGCCGAACGTCGTGTTAGCACTGCTGACCGTTAGGCTGCTCAGGGCTGTCGAACCACCGACCGCGCCAGTGAAGGTGCTGTTAGCATTGCCGGTATTGACGGTGAGCGCGTGTCCGCCGTTGACCGTTGAGGTGAAGGTAATGGCGCTATTGGTGGTGGCCAGCGTCGCGGTGCCGGACAGGTTGACCGCGTCGCCGTAGCTCTGCGTGCCGGTCGTGGTGATCGACGCGCCGATCGTAGTGGAGCCGCCGGCGTCGGTGCTAAGCGAGGTCAACGCCGTGGTGCCGCCGACCGCGCCGCCGAACGTGGTGATGGCCGCTCCCTGGATCGACAAAGATCTGGCTCCGTTGATGGTCGAGTTGAAGGTCAGATGATTGGTGCCGCCGACCTGCACGAACAGGGCGTTCTCGTTGAGCGTCACCGCGCCATTGATGATGGCCGCTGTCTCGGCGCTGGTCGTGGCGTTGAAGGTGTTGGTGCGAATCTGGAACCCGCCAATCACCTTATTGACGTTGACCGCGCCGGGGTAGGTGCCGCCATAGACGTAGATCACCCCGCCGACATCGACGGCATCGATCGCTTCCTGAATCGTGGTGAAAGCGTTGATGCCGAAGATCACCGGGCTTTCTCCCGGGGGAGAGTTGAGCGGAGTGGTGTTCACCGTCGAGCCAGCGAAGCTGTCATCGACGTAGACCTTCTCCAACGTGACGGCGCTGAGGACGACATCGTTGCCGTCGCCGCCGGCATAGTCGACTTGGAACAGCTTGCCATCGATGACGACGAAGCCACCCAGATCGTTGGCGAACTTGGTCGTGATCGGATCGGCGCTGGTGTTCGAGATGATGGTAAACTTGTCCGCCAGCGTCGGCGAGAAGCCAACCGTGCCCGTCAGATTCAATTTCGACAGATTCGGAGCTTTGCTAACAACCAACTGATCGTAGGTCGTGCCTGCACTAGTACCGTTCAGTTCGATACGCAGAATCGAACCAGTGTTGAACGTCGTGGTGCCGCTGAGCGTCAGGATGCCGATCGACGAGCCAGCCGTGGGATCGCCCGGCGAGATGGTACCGTTGTTGTTGACGATGACCGTGTTGCCCACGAAGCCAGTGCCGGCGAGCGTTCCCGTGCTGTTGACCGTCACGGTGCCGCCGATGCCAGTCGCCGACCCGGACGTGTTGGCGGCGATGATCGTGCCGGCGTTGATGGTCGTCGGGCCACCGTAGGTGTTACCGTTCGAGGTGAGCTTCAGCGACGAGCTGCCAGTCTTGATGATGCCCAGAGTGGTCGACGAACCGGTACGCGGCAGGATGGGCAGGTTCAACGTCGTCGGCACATCCGTCTGCCAGGAGAGTTCCCGACCGATCATGATGTGCGGCACGACGCCGGGATTGACCGTGACCGTGACCTGGCCGGTTTGCCCCGGATCGATGTCGGCGACAAACTGGATGACATCAATCGGTTGACTAATGACGATGGGCGGGTTGCCCCCAATATTGAAGCCATTGTTGTACGTTCCACCATAGACAAGAACTCGTTCAATATCGCTGCCCGGCGTGATGAGCATGTTGAACGGCACATTGATATCGGTGGAAACATTGGGCGAGTGGGCGGCATTGACGTTGACCCCCGGGTCGTCATCGACAGCGAAGGTGATGGCCGGGGCTAGGCGAAGCTCCAGCGACTCCGGCCCGGCGATGCGATGGACGCGCCGACTCGGGCGTCGAGATTTTCGAGAATTGCTTCGTTTGTTGTTCTCGTTGAGGAGCGAACGCATCCAGTGCTGGAACGACATGGGGGTGCCTCAAGTTGTGAGTAATGTTCCGGAAACCAATCTCTGTTTCAGGTGATAACAAATACGCTCCCGAGAGTAGCATTTTCTCGAGAGCGCGGTATGTCCTTCTCCCGCGCACACTCTGTCGGCGCGGCCTTGAGTCAACAAGTTGGCGGGATGGACGGGCATGACGGCGACCAATTGGAGAGCAGACAGCTGGCCAAGCCAGACCGTCGCGACATCAAGTAAACCCACCATCACAAGGCGCGGGGGCAGCCGTGATGGTTCCAGACACGTTCCGAGAGTACTGGCTGGGTTGATTGGGACTCGAGTGCCCAGGAGTGGGACTGGCACCAAAGCGTGGGATTAGAATTATCTAATCGATTGCTTGGGTGGATGCGAATCTTCCATCTCACGAATCCCTATTCGTTGTATGATCGGTTCTACTTGCTCAAACAACACTCGTCAAGCAGATTTTACGTCGTTTACCTAGCCTTCATTCTTGGATCCTTCCGCTTCTCCGATAAAGTTGAGGGGTTGCGGTCAACCTAAGTAATCTTTACAGATTATCTTTTCGATAAGTCCGCTACACCATCCAATCAGCACATGCCAACTATCGCGCTCAAACTCTTTTGTCGATGAATTAGGTGCTGTCGCTAGATCGAGAGCAACCCTGATCTCTTTCCAAAATTTTCTACTCTTGGAATCCGGACTGTAGTTGTACCGCGCGCTGTAGCGGGTAACGTGAGTAGAACGATTCTCCTGCCTGGGTCGGATGCCCCTAACGGAACAGCGATCGAGCTTGTAACTGTCGTACCTGCTGGTGCGACAAGGGGAGATGCTTCGTGTCGCGTGGGGCTAGTAGAGAAGGGCAGGGTTAGCTCCCCAGTCCGCACCGGTGTCGCGAAGGACCGCTTACCGGAGCCAACCCGCACGAGGTGACTAGATGAATTCAATCGTTCGACGCGCGCGACCCCTGCTTGAATCCTTGGAAGCGCGCGAATGTCCCACGGTCTCGTTAAGGTACTTGCCCCAAGCCCTGATTCTCACCGGTCGTCCTTCGGGTGACTTGACCATCACCGGTCTGGCCAACGGGCTGTTCAACGTCTCCGACAACGGCAAAAGCCTGGGCAACTACGCCCTGAATCGCAACCTGATTATCCAGCTGAGCAGTCGGCCGGGCAATCTGGAGATCGATCTCAAAGGCAAGACCCTGGGCGGCAACGTCCTCATCAATCTGGGCAACGGCTACGTCGGTCCAGCGGATCCAACGATCTCCGTCGATGTCTTCGACTCGACCAACAGCGGGGCTAGCATCCGTGGCACGGTGACCATTCTCCGCGGCAATGGCCGGGAGCTGATCGGTCTCGGCGGACAGACCGACAAGTTCGGCACGTTCCAGACCGGCGCGGTCACTATCCGCGGCAACACCACGGTCGTGGCCCGACTCAGCGGCGGCACCCAGGATCAGCTCCAGGCCGGCGCGGGCACCAAGATTCTCGGCAACCTTACCTTGGTCCAGGTTGATGCCGTCTCCCTGGGCGAGCAGAACGTCGACGGTATCCGTGTGGCTCGCGATGTCAACATCACTACCACGGGCGGCAACGCCGGCACCACCGTCACCATGCTGGGCGACTTCGGCGGCAACGTCAACGTCAATGGCCTGGCCAGTACACCTGGTTTCAACGCCTTCACTCTACAAACCCAGATTCCCGCTGGCGCGGGCAGCACCGTGGCGGGGAGCGTCAACGTGACCTTCGGCCAGGCCCTGTTGGGCAACATCTTCCAGGTGCTGGCCGACCCCGGCAATCCGTTCACTTCCGAGATCGGTGGCAACCTCACCTTCACCTCGCGCAACGGCCTGGCCTCCGTTCCCTTGACCGATCTCTACGTTATGCAGGGTGTGGTGGCCGGCTCCTTCTTCATCAACCTAGGTTACGGCGACAGCGACGTGTCGTTCTTCACCAGCACCGGCGGAGTCGATGCTGAGGTGTTCGGGAATATCGTCATCCGTGGCAGCAGCGGCGGTGTTACCAACATCGGAGCCGGCTTCAACCTGTTCAATGGGATCATCGGTGGCAGCCTGAGCATCTTCCTGGGCAACGGCACCAACACCGTCGACATCCAGTCCGCCGTTCCGGGACGACTCACCTACCGTGGCGGCAACGGTACCGACAGCCTGACGCTTAGCCCAGCGATGGCTGCGACCTATCTCATCGATGCCACGTTCGGCACTGGCACCAATACCTTCGAGCTGTCCGACGACGTGACCCTCAACGGCATCGTGCGCGGCACTGGCGGCAACAATACGTTCATCCAGAACAATGCAACCTTGGCACCGACGTTGATTTTCCTCAACTTCCCGTGAGCTACCCACCCCCGGAGACAGCCGGGAGAGGGGCAACCCTTTCTCGGCTGCTCTACTTGTCCGAGTAAATCGTCGAGCGATTGATGCGATCCGTGGGAATGCGGAAGCGGATACTGTCGTTGGCTCCCAGAGCTTTCAACGGCAACTCCAAAAGCAACGCCGACACCTTGGGCACCGGCACTTCAAAGACCAGTACATCGACCAGCTTGCCTCCGGGATAAATCGACTCCCTCCTTTTTTGATCCTTAATAGTGACTAAAGGATCGAACTGCATCGGCCGGTAGGAGTTGCCCACGTCGTCTTTGAGGGTGGCCGGCACCGCCAGCGCCGAGCCGGGGTTCTCCAACGCTGCCAACCCGACCGCCGGTGACCAGCCGGTGTACTCCAGTTTTTTTGTCGGCGAGAGGTTGGATATTCCGACATCGATGGCCAGGGCTGGTTGCTCGCTCAGCTGCTCGGCTCCCAGAAGCGGCACCAAGGGGATGCGATCGAGCCGTACCCGCAAGACGCGCACGTCAAAGTCGCCGACCCGAACCGGCCCCTTCAGGGCATCGACATAGACCGGCTCCACGGGCGCGGGTTCCTCGTGTTTCTTCTCCACGATCGGCTCGATCTTGGTCGGCTGCGGTTGTTGCTGGGCCACTGGTGCGGGGGCGGCTTTTGGTTGCAGCGCCAGCCGCACCAGTACCACCGTGGTCAACACCAGCGCCAGCAGAGCGATGATGCCGCCTCCGATCAGCACATAGATGCCGCGATGCGACACATCAGGCGGAGTCGGCAGTGACTCGTCATCGAAGTCGCGCAAGACCTTGCGTCCTGGTCGGCCACGGCCCCGTTCGGTGATCGCTCCTTCGTCGGGAGCGGGCGCGGGCACGGGAATCGGCTCGTCGCACTTCGGGCAGGAGATCATCCCGCCAGCGAAACGGGACGCCGCCTTGGTCCGGGCAGAACAAGCGGGACAGACCACGGGGATGGACACGGCTGTACTCCTGCGAAGAAATGCTCGGGAAACTAAATTGGTTCTAAGATACTCTCTGTGGCGTTGTGTCTCAATAGGCCACGACCAAGAGCCGTCCCGTGGCTGACATTGCCCCAGTCAGCCAGGAAGCTACCATAGGCAAACGCCCACGAACGCCCTTGTATCGAGGAATCAGCAAATATTATGTCCAAACCGATGCCGTCTCCACGCCAACAGCACGCCCGCGCTTTGCAACTAATTCTCAAGCCACTGGTGCGGTTCCTGCACACCGAAGCCTCGGGCGGCATCATCCTGTTAATCTGCACCGTGATCGCGCTAGCCCTGGCCAATTCTAGCTATGCCGACGCCTACCATCACTTCTGGCATCATGTCCCAGTTCATCTGGGTCAGGAACTCAGTCTGGAGCGTCCGTTGGAATGGTGGGTCAATGATTGTCTGATGGTGCTGTTCTTCTTCGTGGTCGGTCTGGAGATCAAGCGCGAGTTGGTGGCCGGCGAGCTGCGCGATCCTCGCAAAGCGGCCCTGCCGGCGGCAGCGGCACTGGGCGGCATGATCGTGCCGGCTCTGATCTACTTTTCGCTGCAACGCGGTCGACCGGGCGAACCAGGTTGGGGCATTCCCATGGCCACCGACATCGCCTTCGTGGTCGGCGTGCTAGCGCTGCTGGGGCCGCGCGTTCCTGCCGGGCTGAAAATTCTCCTTTTATCTCTCGCAATTGTCGATGATCTTGGCGCGGTCCTGGTCATCGCCCTCTTCTACACCAGCGAGTTGGCCCCGGTTTGGCTAGCCTACGCCGGTGGTGGGCTGGCCCTGGTGCTGATCTGCCGACTGCTTGGGGTGCGGGCACTTCCGGTGTACGTCGTCCTAGGTGTGTTCGTCTGGTATGCCACGTTTCAGTCGGGCGTGCATGCGACCATCGCTGGCGTCGCTCTGGGACTGTTGACTCCGTCGCGGCAGCCTGTGGGCAAGAAAGCCCTACTCGAAGTGGTCGACATCGTTGCCCATCGCTTGCGAGCCGACCCACACCATGACGATCTGGACGGCCTCAACGACGAGGTCCAGGCTCTGGTCGATCATGGACTAGGCACTTTGTCCCCACTCGATCGCTTGCAAGCGGCCCTGCATCCCTGGGTAGCGTTCGTCATCATGCCGTTGTTCGCTCTGGCCAATGCGGGCGTCCGCATCGATCCTAGCAAGATCACCAACGAGATTGCCCTGGCGGTCGCTTTAGGGCTGTTGCTAGGCAAGCCGATCGGCATCTTTTCGTTCTCTTGGCTGGCGATCCGCCTGAACTTCGCTCGCTTGCCCAGTGGAGTCACCCGACCGATCCTGTTCGCAGCCGGCTGCCTGGGTGGGATCGGCTTCACCATGTCGCTGTTCATCGCCGCCTTGGCCCTGAAAGACGATCTACTGGCCGCGGGCAAGTTCGGTACCCTTATGGGGTCCATCTGCAGCGTCGCCTTGGGATCCACGCTGCTGTTGTGCTGGCTGCCGCGTACCAGCAAGTCCGAAGAGACGTCCACGGAGGAAGCCACCGAGGAACCGATGCTCGGCGAATCGGGAATCTCCGCGTAAGTGGGTTGGTCCGGGACAACCTGTGCCCTCCTACAATAAAGCATCGAGTATTTTTTCTTGATGAGGAGGAGAGGTCCGCGTGAGCATGCCGTTGGCCCAACCTACGACCCTGGCAGAACTGCGACGATCTGGCTGGAAATCCCGCTCCGTGAAGGAGGAAATTCGCCAAAACTTCCTACAGCAGCTTCGCTCCGGGGCCGAGCTGTTCCCTGGCATTGTCGGTTACGAACATACGGTGATTCCCGAGATCAACCTGGCCCTGATCGCCGGCCACGACATGCTCTTTCTGGGCGAAAAAGGCCAGGCCAAGAGCCGTTTGATGCGCTCGCTGGTCCGCTTCCTCGACGAAGCAATTCCCTATCTCGACCTGCCCGGTTGTCCGGTACATGAGGATCCCTATAAGCCGATCACTGCTCAGGGGAAACGGGCCGTCGCCGAGATCCCCGAGGAAGAGTTGCCTATTGCCTGGTGGCCGCGCCGCCAACGCTACGCCGAGCGACTCGCGCCCGGCACCAAGTTTGCCGACGTCATCGGCGAGATCGACCCGGCCAAGCTGGCCCAGGGCACGAGCATGTCCACCGAAGAGGCGTTGCACTTCGGCTTGATTCCGCGCATGCATCGTGGCATTTTCGCGATGAATGAGATCCCTGAACTCGACGAACTCGTTCAGGTCGGCTTGTTCAACATCCTTGAAGAGCGCGACGTGCAGATTCGCGGTTATCCGGTGCAGTTCGACCTCGACATCCTGATTCTCTTCAGTGCCAACCCTTCGACGTACAACCGTTCGGGCAAGGTGATCCCTCAGCTGAAGGACCGCATTGGCACGGTGATCCACACGCACTATCCGCGCGAGCGAGCGCTGGGCATCGAGATCATGGAGAAGGAAGCCGGCCTCGATCTCGGCGGGGACTATCCCGTGGTCGTGCCGTTGTTCATGAAAGAGATCCTCGAAGAAATTTCCATCCGCGCCCGCAAGTCGAAATATGTCGATCAGGCGTCCGGCGTCAGCGCCCGCTTCTCGATCGCTAACTACCGCACGATGGTGGCCAGCGCTCGGCATCGCGCCGTCCGTCTGGGCGAGAAACCTGCCGTCCCGCGCATCAGCGATCTAGGACATCTCTACGCCTCTTCATTGGGCAAGCTCGAACTGGACATGATGGGCAGTCAGCAGATGTCGGAACGGCAGGTGCTAGACGCCATCATTGCCGAGGCCATCCGCACTGTGTTCGAGGAGTACGTCGAGAAGACCGGCCTGGAAGAGATCGCTCAGGTCTTCGGCAAAGGGGTCAAGATTGAAGTCGGCGACATGCTCCCCTCGTCGCACTATGCCGAGCGTCTGAAGCGAGTGCCCAAAGCCTGGGAGAAGGCCTTCGAGGTCAACCCCTCGGACAGCGAGCCAGTGCGAGCCTCCTGCGTCGAGTTCGTCCTGGCCGGACTGTATGCGTCGGATCGCATCTCGCGTTCGCAGAAGCACGGACGCATCACCTACGAGGTACGATGAAAGGAGTTATCAGGCTGGCATAGACGCTGTTGGCCCGTCGTGGTACAGTGCTGCACTCCCAGGATCTCGACCTCCACGCCACTAGACACAGGAGGGGTCTGCATGAACTGTCTGGTCACCGGAGTAGCGGGGTTCATCGGCTCGCATCTGGCCGAGGAGTTGCTCCGGCTAGGGCATCAGGTCGTTGGCCTGGACTGTTTCATCCCCTACTATCCGCGCGCCTTCAAGGAAGCGAATCTCGTCGAACTTCGGGGGCATTCGGGCTTTCGCTTTCACGAGCTGGACCTGCGTCACGACGATCTGTTGTCGGTGATGGCCGACGTTGAGGTAGTGTTTCATCTTGCCGCCATGCCTGGCCTGCCACGTAGCTGGACCGACTTCGATCTCTATCAGAGCTGTAACCTCACCGCGACGCAGCGGCTGCTGGAGGCTTGCCATCAGAGGGGAGCGCTTCGGCGGTTCCTCTATGTATCCACCTCCTCGGTCTATGGTCGATACGCCAGCGGGGATGAGACGCTACCGACCCGACCCATTTCGCCGTATGGTGTGACCAAGCTAGCCAGCGAACACTTGTGCCGAGCCTTTGCCGACGAGTGCGGCCTACCGTTGGTGGTGCTGCGTTACTTCTCGGTCTATGGGCCGCGGCAACGACCCGACATGGGCTACTTCAAATTCATCGACCAAATGCTCCGCGACCAACCGATCACGATCCACGGCGACGGGCTACAGTCACGCGGTAACACCTACATCAGCGACGCCATCGCCGCCACCATCGCCGCTGTGCAGGCTCCCCCAGGCGAGGTCTACAACGTGGGTGGCGGCGAAACGGCCAATGTCTGGGAGATTCTGAGCAAGCTTGAACGCCTCCTCAATCGTCGCGCCAGAGTGCAGCGTGGCCCTGCCCGACCTGGCGACCAGCGCGTCACCGGTGCCGACACCTCCAAACTGCTGCACCATCTGAACTGGAAACCGACCGTCAGCCTGGACGATGGCTTGGCTCGACAGGTGGCCTGGCAACGCGAACTGGTCCAGCATTCGCGTCAGGCCGCATGATCGCTGCCATAACCGATCGCCCGCAGATGAGCTTCGGTCAGCACGAATGGACTAGTGGGAATAGATTGTAGAGTAAATCGATCGAGTAACTCATCGATAGAAACCTCTCGGATCGACTCGATCCAGCCGCACGACCAGGCCAACAGACCGCGCAGCAGCCCTGGACGGACGCCGGCGTCGCGCAGCGCCGATAAGCGCGTGTCGCCGTGCCGCTTGGCCAGGCGTCGGCCATCGGGACCAACCACCAACGGCACATGGACGAAGCGAGGCGGCCTCCAGCCCAAGGCTTGGTAGAGCAACAGTTGTCGCGGGGTGGACGGCACCAGGTCATCGCCACGAATCACCTCTGTGACTGCTGCGGCAGCATCGTCGACGACCACAGCCAGCTGATACGCCGGCGTGTCGCTGCTCTTCCACACCACGAAGTCACCGCCCGTCTGATGCAGTTCGACGTAACAGGGACCGCGAAAACCGTCGTCGAAACTGGGAATGACCGAGGGCAGGCGGAAACGCCAGCAGTGCGGGCCGAGCTGGGCAGCGTCGGCGACGCGGCGACCAGCACAGGTGCCCGGATAAACCGGCCCTTCGTGGTCCAGATGCGGCGCGCTGGCGGCTCGTTCGATGTCGCTTCGCGTGCAGGTGCAGGGATAGACGCGCTCCTCGCGCTGCAAGCGCGCTAGAGCATGCTCGTACTCGGCCAGGCGAGTGGTTTGCACCATCGGTTCGCCGTCCCAGTCCAGCCCTAGCCAGCGAAGATCGTCCACCGCCTGCGCCGCCGCCCCTGCCTTGACCCGCGGGGAATCGATGTCCTCGATGCGGAGCAGCACTCGACCGCCCTGCCGCCGCGCGCTCAGCCAGGCGATCAGATAGGTGCGTGCATTGCCGACGTGCTGTGCGCCGGTCGGCGAGGGGGCCAGTCTCCCAACGAGATCCGCAGAAATGGCCGTCCTCCTCTTCGGTTCAGTTGCAGCGCAAGAGACGTTCTTAAAGGGCCAGAGCAACGTGAATCATCGTAACGCACAACCAACCAGAGAAACAATCACGCGAACTCGAGAAAATTTTAGAGAAGAACCCTTGCAAAACCCTCTCCAGAGAACTAGTGTACTAGCTGAATAGTACACATTATCGGTGAGAGGTTCGGGCATGCTCTTTCGCATTGATGCCTATTCCACGGTTCCGATTTACGAGCAGATCGTCTCGCAGGTGATCTTCGGCGTGGCGGCGGGAGTGTTGCGTAGCGGCGAGCTGATTCCCAGCGTCCGCGAACTCGGCGAGCGCGTCGCGGTTCATCCCAACACCGTCGCCCGCGCCTATCAGGAACTCGAACGTCAGGGTGTCGTCACTGCACGGCGGGGCCGAGGCATGGAAGTCACGCCTGAGGCACCGAAGCTGTGTCAGACGGCTCGGCGAGAGATTCTTTGTCGTCGGCTGCGCGAGACGCTGCGTGAGGCGGTGTCGAGTCAGCTGTCCCTCGAAGAGATTCGCCGACTCGTCGAGGAGGAACTCGCCCGTGTCAATGGCCAGGTCAAGTAGGTTTCCCCCCACAGGTCCCGTTCCGGAGAGCATCAGATGGACAGGGTGATTCAGACGTTCGGTCTGACCAAATACTATGGTGGAAAAAAAGTCGTCGATCGGCTCGATCTGGTGGTGCCGCGCGGGGCGATCTTTGCCCTGCTGGGAGATAACGGAGCCGGCAAGTCGACTACGATCAAGATGCTGACAGGCTTGTTGCCCGCCGATGCGGGACAGGCAACCATTCTCGACCAGGACTGCTGGAAGTCGGCGTATGCTTTGCGTTTTCGGATCGGCTATGTCCCCGAACGGCCGCGTTTCTACGACTGGATGACGGTCGAGGAGATCGGTCGGTTCACCGCGGGGTTCCATCGGCCCGGGTATGCCCCGCGCTACCTGGAAGCGGCCCAACGGTTGGGGTTGGAGTTACCGGCACGGCTGAAGTCGCTGTCCAAGGGCGGCTATGCCAAGGTCGGCCTGGCTCTGGCGTTGGCGATCGATCCGGAAGTGCTGATCCTCGATGAACCGACCAGTGGGCTGGACCTGTTCACGCGCCGCGAGTTCTTGCAAAGCATGGTGCAGCTGGCCGCCGAGGGGCGCACCATTCTGATCTCCAGTCACGGCGTCGCCGAGCTGGAGAGCGTCGCCAGTCACGCCGCGTTCCTGAGCAAGGGCCAGCTGCTGCTGCACGGCACCCTGGACGAGCTGCGTGGTCGAATGCTGCGGGTGCGGGTGCAACATGACGGCGTCTTACACGATCCCTCTGGGCTGGGGCATGTGCTGGATCACGAGGTGGCTGGTCGGCAGTGGCAGGCGGTCTTGCTCGATCCCGATCGCGTGGCGCTGGAGGATCTACGGCATCGTCCCGGCGTGCTGGGGCTGGAAGATGCCCCGCTGAAACTCGAAGAGATGTACACCGCCCTGCTGGCACGAGACCATCGTAAAGCGACGAACAACGGTACGGCCGTCGTCGGAGAGCCGCTCTCCCTCCATTCGGAGAAAGGAGATCGCCAATGACAGGTGCAATTCTGTGGAAGGAGTACCGCGAACAACGCGCGATCTGGTTGGCACTGCTGGCCCTGCCGATTCTCGTCTGGTTCGCTTTGCCGTGGCTGGTGACGATCGAACCGGGGCCGGGGTCGCTGCAAAATATGTTTCTGACGATCATCTGCCTGATCCTGGCCTGGACCTATGGGCTAGTCTGCGGCGGCATGCTCTTCGCTGGGGAACGCGAGGCCCAGACGGAGTGGTTCCTCGATGCCCTGCCGACGTCGCGTTTCCGCATCTGGTGCGCCAAGGCGGCGGCAGGGCTGACGCTAGTGCTGTCGTTTCTGTCGTTGCTGGCGCTGATGCTACTGCTGGCCTGGTACTTCAACCAACTGCCCGACATTGGTGCGCTGCTGGTCATGCTGAGCCTGACTGGATTGATCGGCCTGGGCTGGGGACTGCTCTTTTCCGGACAGGCCAACAGTGTCCTCAGTGCCATCGGCTTGGCCATCCTGGGTCAGGTGCTGGGCACGATTCTGGTGTCGGTTCTGACGTTTCTACCGCTCGTCGTGCTGATGCACTGGGGACTGGAAGCGCCCGGCGACTGGTGGGGCGGCCTGTCGATCTCGGTGGTAGCGCTGCTGCCTTGGGTGATCTCGGCACGACTGTACAGTCGAGTCGATCGCGTTCGTCGAGCCGAGCCGCGGAGTCAACCGAGCCGGCTGGCCCAATGGCTGCACGGCTGGGGTTCGGTGTGGTGGCTGAGTTGGACCCAGCTGCGCAGCTTTCCCTACTGGCTGGGCGGCTTTTGCTTCATCGGCGGCCTGCTGCCGCTGTTGGGCGGGTTTGCCTACTGGCCGATCCTCACGCTGCTGATCGGCCTGGTGTGCGGAGCAACGTGCCTGGCCGACGAGCAAACGGGAGCGTACCGCTTTCTCGGCGATCAGCGTTTGCCCCTGACCCGGTTCTGGCTGGTCAAAACCAGTGTCCGGGCCGCGCTCGGTCTCACCGGAGTCTTGATTCTGTTCATCCCGTCGTTCGTGGTGCTGGCCGTGGCTCCGGACCAGGCCTGGTCGCAGGGCGGCGCTAGCGATCGCTTCGTTCATCGCCTGTTCCGCTCCGAACTGGTCGGCTTGACTATTCCGGTGGGGCTGTTCCTGTTCGCTCCGTGGATCTATGGGCTGGCCCTGGGCAGTCTCTGCGGGCTGCTGTTCCGCAAGCGGATTATCGCCTTGTTCGTCGCTTTCGGCCTGAGTGTGCTGTTGTTGAGTGTCTGGGTGCCGTCCTTCTTTGCCGGCGGCTTGCACGCCTGGCAAGTGCTGTCAGTGCCGACGGTGCTCCTGATGACCGTGCCCCCCCTGCTGCGCCGCTGGGCTGGCGAGCGACTCGTCAGCTGGGGCACGGCAATGCGGTTGACGGCTTGTTCGCTAGCCTGCGTCGGACTCACCGTCGGGGGACTGCTGGCGCGCTACGCCGAGATTCCCGACCTGGGCGATCCACCGGGCTACGCCAAGTTTGTCGAGCAGTTGCCCAGCCCCGAGGAGAACGAAGCGGGCCGCGCGATTTCCACCTTTCTGGCGCTGGCCCAACCGCACGTCGGACTGTGGGAGACCCACACGGAGATTGCACCACTCTTTGCTGAGAAAAACTCGCCGCAAAGTCGAGTCACCCCTACTCAAGAGCTACTGATCATTCGTGAATTCGGTTGGCCCGAGCTTATCCCAGAGGGTAATCTGATTGAGCGGATGCTGAACGACACGTTCGAGCAAGACTTCTGGAAGCACCTCGACGAAGCCGTGGGCAAACCCGTCGGCGTGGTGAACGATCCGCGGCAACTGAGCTTCCTCTCGCGCGGAGTGCCTCGCGCGGATCCTATACTGCTGGCTCTACTGCTCGAAGTGCGTGGCTTGCAGCGGCAGAAGCAGGGCGACCCCGGCGACTTTGTGCGGCAGTTAGAGCGTGTTTTGACGTTGGTTGGCAATTTGCAGAATCACGGGCCAAGATTCGCTCTGGGGCAGGCCAATTTCATCGAGGGGGCTCTGTGGAAGAGTCTGGATCGCTGGCTGGAAGCGTTGCAAGGACATGCCGAACTACTGCACCGTGTCGGCACGATCCTCGAACGCCATCGTGCTTGGCTGCCGACCAATTACGAGGATAACATACTGGCGGAGTATCTGATCGCTCAGAACACGTTGGATTCTCCCGACCCATGGATTCGATCATGTTTTCGACCTTTAGAATCGACGAACGTCTTGCAAGTCAATGAAGCGGACTGTCTGATTCTCTCGCTAAAATTTCCCTGGGAGCGCGACCGGGCTATACGCCTACTGCGATTGCAAGCAAAGGGCGATCGTGAGATTCCCCAGTCTCCGGAGAACGCACCGTGGTTGTATCACTTCATTCCCTTTGTTCCGTACCAGGGTAGACTGGAACGTTCGCTTCCGCAACGGCTAGTGCTGCTCGAAGCCGCACGCTTACGAGTAGCGCTGCGGCACCACCAGGCGGTCACAGGCCGGCCCGCCGAGCGCCTCGACGAGTTGATACCCGGTTCGCTGCGGTCACTGCCACTCGATCCGTACTCCAACCAGCCGTTCCACTATCGCCTCTCGGCCGGTGAGGAGATCCAATGGAGCGCGAGACCGGAAAATCTAAAGATAAAAAAGATCCTCAAAGGGCAAGGCGTTCTCTGGAGTATCGGACCGGATGGCCAGGACAACGGCGGACTCGTTCAAGGCCTGGATGCGGACGGAGAATCGGCAACCCGAGCCGGCGAGGATCTGATCTTTGTTGTGCCCATGCCGGCCCGATCCGCTAAACCGTGAACCGCTCCCTTCTTTGTCTCGTCGGTCAGCGACTGGTACAACAGTCGTTCTCGTCGTACAACGACGAGACTGAGAAGGGAGGTCGGACATGCTCGCGCTGCTACTGGCGACACTGCTACTCGGCGATCAAGACATGGAAAAGGCTCAGGTCGTGCAAGGCACGTCTGGAGCGCGCTCGGCTCAATTGGAACTGCACGCTGGCGGAGTGGTAGCCCGGCAAGACGAGATCGGAACGGCGTTTGGCACCGTGCGGATTGGCACCGGCAAGCCGCAACTCAGTTACGTCGTTCTCTTCAAGCATCGGCTCAGCAACGAACTGCCTCTGGAGTGCAGCGACGAGACGTTTGCGGAAGGGGACACGGCCAGCAGCAAGCAGGTGCTAGCCATCGATGGCAAGTCGTTGGTGCTGGACTATCAGCTCAAACTAGACCGCACGAAACCACCCCGCAAAACGCTGTCGCTGAACCGCAAACCGGTCGAACTGAGCAAAGGACGAGTCTTTCTCGTCGATCTGACCGTACAGCCGCCGCGCTGGGAACAACGCAAGGTCGAACTGACAGTCGAGGTCGGCGAGACGATGAGTAAGAAAGGCAGCGAAGAATTGGCGCGCAAGCTGCTGTCGAGCCTGCCAAACCAGGACGCCAAAATTAAAGAGTTTATTGATGCGATTAGTCGCTGATAGAGGTCAGCAGGGCCAGGATACGAGAGCCGAAGACGATCAGGCCGATAACGCTGGCGGCAAGGCTGGCCAGTAAGACGGCACCAGCAGCGATGTCCAGCGCTGGCCAAGCGCGTGAGCGTGTCGCTTCGTCCAGCCCACGGAACAACGTCTCGATAGCGCTGTTGAATAGCTCCGCCGTCAGCACTAAGCCGATGCAGCCCAGCAGAATGCACCACTGCGTCAGGTCGCAGTTGAGGGCGACGGCGGCGGCGACGACCAGAGCGGCGAAGAAAAAGTGAACCGAAAAACTGGAGTGGCCGCGGATGCCTAGCTTCAGACCGCGGAAGGCGGCGGCGAACTTCATCCGCCACGATCGGCGTGGTCGCGGGGTGTCCTCGGGCTGTGTCCCGAACGGCTCTGGCGAGTGCGTGGTCATGGCCGGCTTGCCCTCGCGTTAGCGATTGTTCATCATCGATGCCACCGCTCCGCCTGGGCGTCGCGACAACGGCACCAAGCTCGGCACTATCTCGACAATCGCGCCGAAGTTGTTCTGGAGTGAGTTGTAGGAGAAGCCCAGCGAGACTTGCAAATCGGTTCCCGTTCGCGTGAAGATCAACGTGTTGGTCTGCGCCTCGTTGGTGCCGAAGTCATACGAGGTCGCCGCCGTCATCGCGTACTTGGGACTGAACACGTAGGTCACGCTGGCCATCATCAGTCGGCTTTGCAGCGGATCGATTTGCCGATAACCGACGTAGTACGTCGTTCGATCCGGTCGGTTGAAGAACGCGCCGACGGTGAAGACGCGCGCTCCGTCCTCCTGAGGATCATACCAGCCGGTCGACTCAAAGGCAGTCCGATCGCCGAGATTCCAGACGTACTGATATTCCAGGAAGGAAAACGGCTTACCGAAGTTCTGATCTGGCTGGGGGAAGTAACTCAGCGAAGTATCCAGGGTCATCCAGTCGATGATGTGCTCGAAACCAGGAAAGCCGCGCTTCGTCTGCCAGCGTTGCCGCAAATCGAGCTGCAACACCTGGATGTCGTCCAGGGTGTCGATGCGATTATCGACGAGCCGACGGATGGCGTAAGTCTGGCTGTTGAAGTAGGGCGACGTGGCCAGGGCCACCCCCGCGGCACCGTTGTAGACCGGCTGATACGGCGTGAAGTCGCGGAGCATTTCCGCCGTCGCATCGTCATTGAGCCGATCCAGCTGGGCGAACTTCGTGAACGGCTCGTTGGCTCGTGCATAGAAGTAGTTGCCGCTCAGTACCATTTTGTGATGGATGCCTTTGATGTTGAACAGTTCGCTCTCGGCTTCGGGATAGAGCCGCGATAACGGCAGACTGGCGCGAGCGCCGAAGCCACCCCAGGCCCGACCGATCTCATTGCCGTCCAGCGTGTTGGTGTACTCCACCAGCGCCCCCTTAACGTAGGGAGTGAAGTGGATCGCGCCCAGATCGAGCGGCAGGCTGAACTCCTGCAACCAGGCGAAGCGGGCCGTTGAGTTGTTCCGATCGGTCGGAAAGAACGCCTCGGGATAGCCCGGCGGATTGGGCGCGCCTTGCAGCGGCAAAGGCGGATCACTGCTGAGCCGCAGGCTGGCGTAGGCCAGGCTCACCTGCGTATTGCTAGTAATCAGATCGAAAAAGTCCTGTCCCAGCCAGTAGGCATCGCCGCGCGGCCACCATTGCGTCGTGGTGATCCAGTTCGAGGTGCGCACCGAGCCGAGCAGGCTCCACGCCCAGTTATCCTGCTGCTGCTTAACGTAAAGGAAGTTGGCCTGGTTGGGGTCGCTGTCAAACTCGCGCTTGAAGTACTGCTCCAGGAAGTTGCGATCGCTCAACAGCGACATCTGGGCCAGCACGTCGAAGCCATAGGGCAGATTAAAGACCCCCTGTCGCCACAATGTCCGACCACGATAACCAGGGGGATCGAACGTGAGAGTGTCCGGTGGTCGCGAACCGCCGAGAATGTCCGTGGCCTGATCGTAAATGCCATAGGCACGAACCAGCCCCTCGAAGCAGGGTTTGGTGCCCCAGGGATCATTCTCATCGACGAGCGACTCAAACACGCCATTGTAGTTGTAGTTCGTGCCCAAAGCTGGCCCACGACGAGACAGGTAGTCGACCAGGAATCGCCAACGGGTGCCGTCGATCGGTTCGACGCCGAACAGTTTGTAGACGTTCAATCCGACACCAGCCTGAAAGCCTAGCACCCGATTGCCACCAAGGTTGATCGTTTCCAACGGTCCCAATGGATCGCGTGCGTCGGTGATGATGTAAGGAGAATAAAAGATCGGAACTCCTTCCAGCTCGATGAAGACGTTCTTGGCCTCGATGATCGATTCTTGAATGACGATGGGTTTGCCCTGCTTGTCCATCACGGGTTGTCCGAAGAAGGTGCGCGGCCGCTCTCGGTTGGTCAGCGTGGCCTTGGCGACGAGCAGTTCCAGCCCCGGATCGGAGGGTAGCTTGCTGGAAAAAATACGCGCGTCAGTCACCTCATAAGTGTTCGGTCCCGTCCGCAGCAACTCAGGAGCCTGGAGGATGATCGGCTCCTCGATGCGGCCCTGACGCACGTTGGTCACGCGGTCGGTCCGCAGTTCCAGACGCGAGTCGAGGGCGACGGCGACGTTGCGGCTAGTGTCGTAGTAAAGTTCCTCAGCAATCAGATCGGTCTTGTCCCTAGGGTTGAGTTTGCTGCGTAGCACGACATGACCAGCCATGTAGAATTCCAGCTCTTTGGACGTTTCGCCCTGCTCGGAGCGGAGATTATTGAGCGTCTCCTCGGCTTTGTCTCCCTGTTTGATCCAGATGACGGCCCGGTCGGCTTCGACATCAATAATGCCCACCTTGGGGGCGTTGCGGACATTGAGAATCAGCCCGCCGGTGACGGTGATCATCTTGCGACCGCCGGGCAGCTGGTCGACCTTGACCTGGTGTCCTTCGCCGCCGCTTCGGGGCGAAATCTGATAGATGAGTGGTCGACCGGGTGTGGAAGCTTTGGGTAATTCGCCGGGTCGGGCTGGTTCCTCGACGCGCGAGGGCGGAGGTAGCGGCAGCGGACTCGACGGCGTGGGGAAGCCGGGGGTCGGCGCGGGCAAACTCGGGGCCGGACTGGCGGATCCGGGCGGTTCCGGGTCGGGCTGTTTGTTCGAGGAACGTGGTGGCTGCTCCTGGGACGGGGGCGGCGGAATGGGCGGTATGCGCGACGGCATCGGCGCGGGAAACGTCTGGCCCGGCGACGGCAGCGAGCCGGGTGGGCCGAACCCATCCTGCGACGGCGACGGCGAGGGCACCGGCAACGGCGTGGTGCGCGCGCCGCTGACGGGATCCTCGGAATCGGCGGACTGGGCGCGTTCCACACCGGCCGAAGCCGGGTTGCGTGAACCCGACTTCAGCGCTTGAAACGAGGTTTGTTGCACAGCACCGGACGGAGGAACGACTCCCCCTGTCGGTTGAATCGGCGACGGCGGCACCGGTGGTGGTGGAATCGGCGGGGGCGGAATCTCCAGTTCGGGATCCGGCGGCAAACCGGCTCCTCCGGGGATGGGCGGTAACGCTGATCCACTACCGGGGATGGGCGGCAGAGCCGAGCCACCTCCGGGCACAGGCGGTAACATCGATGCCGAAGACGTCGTCGAACTGACTGGCTGGATGGTCGCCGCCGAGGGCTTACTCGGCGTGCCTTGCACCAGTCGCGGACCGAGATTCAGACTTTTGGCACGCTGGGCGATCGGTTCGGACGAACGCACCTGATTTTGCACTTTCCCACGGCTGCCGCGTACGCGGAACTCGCCCCGGGTGTTGAGTTCGAGAACGGCTCGGCTGCCGTCCTGCACCTCAACGGAGGTATCGAGGCGGACCCTGCCTTCGGCGTACAGGTCCACATGCAGAATGCCCGTTTTCTGGTAGCGCGGCCAATCGACCCAGGCGATGGCTTGATCGCAGCGCACCTGCACCACGCTTTGTTGGGCCAGCACCTGACCTTGCAGCAGGAAGACCTTGTACCCCTGGTCGTCCCAGGTGGAAATTTGGTCAGCCTCCAGCACGATCGGTTTGGCATCCCCGGGCACGTCGCGCACCAGTCGCAGCAGGTCTCCCTGCCGTTGGATGCGCGAGACCCCGGAGCGTGAGGCGGGCAATCCGGGATTGGCGACAGGCTCCAGTGAGCCTGCCCCGGTGGAGACGTCCGCGCCGGATCGCGAAACGTCCCACGACGGCGAGATACCCGGACCTGGAGTCTGGGCGCGAAGAGTCGACGCTTGGCCGACTCCCAGCAGTACCAGCACCAGGAGCGTTCCCGCTCGCCAATGGCGAGACTTCTTCATGACAACTGCGCGCGGAGTCACCCCGCGGCCCCCTCAACCAAGGGCCAGACCACGCACGTTCGGAACGAGCCGTGTAGTCTGACGCGAGCGGCGGAGTATAGCGCACGACCAGTCTGAATCAAGCCGAGTTCCGCCGCCTGCAACGACGAGTTTTCCGAGCAGATGGGAGGCTTCGGTAAACTGGCAGGCGTCTACGCAAATTAGACAATTCGAGTTGGATGAGTCGCACCATCCTCACCGCGCGAACGAATTGGTGAATCCGTGAAAGGGGTGGTTTGCGCTTGTGAGGGTCTACACAAGCTCGTTAAGATTTAAGCGACTTTTGCCCCTGCAGTTGATCGAGATCGGCGGAGATTAGCGAAGATGGAATCCCAGCAAACGCGAATCCCCACGTCTTTACCCTATCCAAAAGCGGTTCATGATCTCCTCGATCAGTTCGCCTGGAATCCGTGGTTTTTGAACACCTACTGGCCAGAGAACGAGCCGCGAGTTCGTTTGATGGCTCAGCTCGCCTTGAACCACTTCTCGAACCCGCTGGGACGTCCTGCTCTCGAAGTCGGGTGCGCGAATGGTTTCGTCGCCTATCTGTTTCGTCGGCTCGGCTTCGAGGTCGTCGCCGTCGATGTGCCCTATGACGATCCCAAAAGGCTTGAACTGTTCGAGCATGGCAATATTCCTTTCCAGGGGACGAACCTCAACGAGGTCAACCCGCTTAGTGAATTGGCTTCCGAATCGTATGATCTCGTCCTGCTCGGCGAAGTGTTCGAGCATATCCTGAACCAACCAACAGGACTGTTGAAATCGATTTTTCGCCTGTTACGTCCAGGCGGTCTGCTGATTCTGACGACGCCTAATCCCTCGACGCTGGCCAACGCCTTTCGACTGCTTCGCGATAGCTACATTCTCTGGGGCACTCCTGAGTTCATGCGCCATACCAAGATCGACGGAGACAAGATCATCGATCGAGGCGATATTCACTATCGCGAATATCCGGCTTGGATTGTCCGCGATTTGTTGAAGGAACTCGGCTATCAAGTGCTGGGCTGTCGCTACATTCGCAGTGGAACGGCCTCAACGCAATCCTGGCCCAAACGACTGGTCAAGCATCTTATCCGTCTAATGGGTTTGTCCGGCTGGCGTTTGCTCGCGCCAGGTTACGTTCTCTGGGCCAAACGACCTAACTGATTAAGTTTCTCGACGTTGACGGTAACACCTCCTCTCGCGGCTAAGCGGGAAGGCAAATTGTTCAGTACTTGCTAAAATCATCTTCTCGATTCGATTTCGTTCACGAGGGACGATCATGCCGTTTGAGAAGGTTGAGACCACTGTCGATTTTCCGGCCCGCGAGCGTGACATCTTACAATTCTGGGACCGTATTCGTGCTTTCGAGCTGCTCCGTGAGAAGATCAAGAACGGTCCGCGTTGGTCCTTTCTCGACGGCCCAATTACCGCCAACAACCCGATGGGGGTGCATCATGCCTGGGGCCGCACCTACAAGGACGTCTATCAGCGCTATCACGCCATGCTCGGCCATCACCAACGTTTCCAGAACGGCTTCGACTGCCAGGGGCTTTGGGTCGAGGTTGAAGTCGAGAAGGAGTTCAAGCTCCAGAGTAAGCGCGACATCGAAGCACTCGTTCCCGGCGATCGCTTCGCCAGCATCGATCGCTTCGTCGCCGAATGCAAGGCGCGTGTGGACAAGTTCGCCCGCGTGCAGACCGAGCAATCGATCCGCCTGGGCTACTGGATGGACTGGGACCGCACCGATGCCGACTGGGCCAAACCGGTCGGCCAGCGCAAGTCCTACTTCACCATGTCCGAGGAGAACAACTACACCATCTGGGCGTTTCTCAAAAAGTGCCATCAGCGCGGTCTGATCTACCAAGGCTACGACGCCATGCCTTGGTGTCCACGATGCGGAGTTGGCCTCTCCGAAATGGAGGTCAAAGAGGGGTACAAACTCGTCGAGCATCGGGCGATCTTTACTCGGTTTCCCCTTTGTCAACGCAGGGGCGAGTATCTCCTCGTCTGGACCACGACACCATGGACGCTCACCAGCAACGTCGCCGCCGCCGTCAATCCCGAGTTGACCTATCTCAAAATCAAGTTCAAGGATGAGATCTACTACGTCGCTCGCGGGGCCTTCAAAGCCGACCGTATGTCGGGGAGCGGCTCCGACGAGGAGGGCGAGGCCAAAGCGAGCAAGACGGCCTGGCTGCCCGGCGTGCCACATCTGAAGCCTCTAGAGCAGATGTTCAAAGAGAAAGCCAAGGAAGGCTTCGAGATCGTCGGCGAAATCAAAGGAGCCGACATGGTTGGCTGGACTTACCAGGGTCCGTTCGACGAACTGCCCGCCACGGAACACGAACACGGCTACCCTGGGGAATTGGCCCGCGTTGTCGCCGAGCGGCAGTGGGCACCCGCCGTCACGCCGCGTCAGGCTCATCGAGTTATCGCCTGGAAAGAGGTCGGCGAGACGGAAGGTACTGGCATCGTCCACATTGCCCCGGGCTGCGGCAAAGAAGACTTTCTATTGGGCAAGGAGCAAGGCATTCCGCCCATCGCTCCCTTGGACGAGTCGGGAATCTTCCTGGAGGGGTTCGGCAGTCTGACAGGCAAGTGTGCCGCCGATCCTGCCGTTCCCGAACTGGTCGTTCAGGAGTTGACGCGCAAGAATCTCCTGTTCGCCACCGAACGCTACGTGCATCGCTACCCGCACTGCTGGCGCTGCAAGAGCGAGCTGTTGTTCCGCCTTGTCGATGAGTGGTTCATCAACATGAGCTGGCGTGACGAGATCATTCGAGTCACCGAGACGGCGACCTTTCTGCCCGAATCGATCAACGGTCGAGCCAAGGAGCGCAACTGGCTGGAGAACATGGGCGATTGGATGATCTCCAAGAAGCGCTACTGGGGGCTGGCTCTGCCGATTTGGGTGGACGAGCAGACCGGCGACTTCGAGGTGATCGGCAGTCGAGAGGAGTTGAAGGCCCGCGCCGTCGAGGGCTGGGAGCAATTCGAGGGACACTCGCCGCATCGACCGTGGATCGATCTGGTCAAGATCCGCAATCCCAAGACCGGCAACCTGATGTCGCGCATCCCCGACGTGGGCAACCCTTGGCTCGACGCGGGCATCGTGCCCTACTCAACCATGGGCTATAATCGAGATCGTCAATATTGGAAACAGTGGTTCCCTGCCGACTTCATCACCGAGAGCTTCCCTGGCCAGTTCCGCAACTGGTTCTACGCCATCTTAGCTATGTCTACTATGATGGAGGGAAAATGTCCGTTTAAGGTGCTGCTCGGCCACGGCCTTGTTCGCGATCAGAACGGCGAGGAGATGCACAAGAGCAAAGGCAACAGTATCGACTTCAACGGAGCCGCCGATTCCGGCTATGAACTGTTTGTCGAACGCAAGGAGAAGCTGTCGGTCGAGGAGCAGGCCAAAAAAGAGCTACCGGCGGGCTACCTCTCCTGCTACGAAGGCGAAGCGATCATTGACGGCAAGGCGAAAAAGGTGGTCAAGGGACGCTATCATCCCATCGGCGCGGACGTGATTCGCTGGATGTACTGTCGGCACAACCCGGCGATGAACATCAACATTGGTCCCGGCCCCGCCGACGAGATCCGCGCCAAGTTTCATTTGAAGCTGCTCAACGTCTATGCCTTCTTCTGCAACTACGCCCGGCTCGATGGCTTCGATCCGACCGCGCCGCAGGTGCCGTTGGCCCAGCGGCCCGACATCGATCGTTGGATTCTCTCCGACTTGCAAAAGCTGATCGCTCTGGCTCGTTCTGCCTTCGACCGCTACGACGTGCAGGCGTTCTGCCTCGAAGTCGAACGCTTCGTCGATGACAAGCTGTCCAACTGGTATGTCCGACGCAACCGTCGGCGTTTCTGGAAGAGTGAGCAAGGCACCGATAAGCAAGCCGCCTATCAGACCCTGTACACCGTGCTGGTGACGTTGACCAAACTGATCGCACCGATCGTGCCGTTTCTCACGGAATCGATGTACCAGAACCTGGTGATCCAGGGCACAGCGGGCAAGCGGAACGAACCGCTCAGCGTGCATCTGTGCGACTATCCCGGGGCCGAGTCGTCGCTGATCGATGAGACACTTTCTGCAGATATAGAAGCTCTTTTACGTCTGGTATCGCTGGGCTTGGCGGCACGGAACCAGGCCAAGATCAAGGTCCGCCAACCGTTGGCCGAGTTGAAAGTGCAGCCGGCAGGTGAAGCCGACCGTCGTGCCGTCGAACGCTTCGCCGACCAGATCTGCGAGGAGCTGAACATCAAGCGGGTCACGCTGCACGATCCGTCCCAGGGGGCACTCTTGACCCAGGAAGTCAAACCGAACTTGAAGACGCTCGGCCCGAAGTTTGGGGCACAGCTTAAGGCGGTGCAGGCGGCCATCGCAGCCGCTGCAGCGACCGAGTTAGCCAGCAAGGTCCAGGCCGGCGCGCCGTTCACGCTTGGCGAATTCACCCTCGAGCCGACTGACGTTGTACTGACCAACAAGGCTCCCGACGGCTGGTCCGGCTGGGTCGATCGCGGCACCCAAGTGTTGCTGGACACGCGCCTCACCGAAGAACTTGCCCTGGAAGGCATGGCCCGAGACGTTGTTCGCCAGGTGCAGGAGTTGCGCAAACAATCTGGTTTGGAGATGGAAGATCGCATTTCTCTGTTTCTTGATACCCCTTCGACGATTCTTCGCTCGGCGATCGATACGCACCGCGACTACATTGCCGGAGAGACTTTGACGACCGGTTGGGTGACCACGCAACCTGGGGGTAACTCCGTTCGCGTCAAGGTCGAGGGTAACGAACTGACTATCGCCCTGCGTAAGCAGACGGATGCGTGAAATCCTAGTTCCGAGGGAGAACCGCTCGTGGCCAGTCCTATCGAAATGATCGCCGAGTACGAGGAGGAAGCGGAGGCCCGCTTGGCGTTGAGCCAATTAGATGCGGCAGGGATTCATGCCGAAGTCCACGCCGGCGAGAGCGAGTATCCGCCTCATGCTCAGGTCTATTGGGTGATTGTGGCCAGCGACGACGCCCAACTCGCTCGCCAAGTGCTAAGCCAGGGGGCCACGATTCCCGAGGACTGGGAAACCGCCGCTGAGGCCTGCGTCGAAGGGTGGATCTGTGTCGGTTGCGACACCGAAGTGGACCGCCAAGAAATGATCTGCCCGCAGTGCGGCACCTCGAAGGAGCAGCTTCGCCAAGACGAGGACGAAGACGACGATTAAAGCGATCGTGTCGAGAACGGCGGAAAGAACTTCGCTAGCCTGTCTCGCTGCTGCTGGACAAGAGCGAATTTCTAGGGGTAGTCTTTTCCGGAAGGAACCCGCTCCGGAGAAGAGTCCATGTATGAGCTAACCGAGATCATTGCGGAGTTCGCCAGCGAAGCCGAGGCCCAGGTGGCTCTGGTGCGCTTGCGGATGGACCGTATCCCGGCACAAATCATTGGCCATGTTCCGACAGCGGCGAGCTTTTCGCTGCTGGGACGATTGCCGTTTTCGTCTATCCAACTTGTCGTGCCGCGCTCCCAGAGCGACCGGGCCCGGTTCATCCTGGCGGCAGCTGGCGTGGAGGTGCTGGAGCAGGACTGGGAGTCCCTCGCCGAGTCGGCCATTGATGGTTGGATCTGCTCTTGCTGTGATACCGAGGTCGATCACGCCGAAGACGTTTGCCCCGCGTGTGATACCTGCCGCTTCGCCACGCTTCAGGACGACGGCTCGGTAGGCTTCGCCTCCTGAGCGAGCAATCGGCGTTTGCGAGCCAGTCCCCAGCGATAGCCGCCCAAGCCGCCGTCGCCTCGCACCACACGATGGCAAGGCACGACCACGGACACCGGATTGGTGGCACAGGCGCGAGCCACGGCCCGAGCAGCGGTCGGTTGGTCCAGCGCCTCGGCCACTTGGCGGTAGGTGCGTGTCTGGCCACGTGGAATGCGCTGCAACTCTTGCCAGACCCGACGTTGAAACGCTGTCGCTCGCACCTCGAGGGGCAAGTCAAGGTGTGGCTCTGCGCCGACCAGGTGCATTTGCACCCGCTGGGTCCAGGCAGCGAGACCGGCCTCGTCTCGCCACAGTCGCGCTGCCGCAAACTCCCACCGTAACTCAGCTACCAATGGGTCGTCCTCATCCCCAAAGTAGATGGCGCTGACGCCGCAATCCGTCCCAGCCAAGAGCAGCCGACCTAAGGCACAATCGGTCAGCGTGTAGCGGATGCAAGCGTGACGTCCTCTGGCACGGTAGCAGGCGGGAGTCATGCCCAGCTGTTGGGCGGCACATTCGTAGACGGGCGACGGCGAGCCGAACCCCGCCTCGTAGACGGACTTAGTAACAGAGTTTTCCTCTCGAAGATATCGCTTGAAGTGGTCAAATCGTTTCGCCTGGAGATACTGGCGCGGTGAGATCCCCATGAGGCGTTTGAACAGGCGCTGGAGATGCGCGGGACTTCGCTCGACAGCGGCTCCCAAATCAGCGAGAGTCAACGGCTCGTCCAGATGGGTCTCGATCAGTTGACAGACTTGTTCGATCAATTGTACCTGTGCCGGCTTGGCCATCGCGCACCTCCCGGAGGTAGCGTAACACGGTGCTGGTCTGACCTGTTATCCGATTCTTGCGCGGCGACCTGCGGATACCTCGGTTCGGATCCGATCACGTCCGATCCAGCTTACTTTTTGCGAGCCTGTTCCAGCACGTTTTGCCACCAATCGGCCAGCCGTTGGCTCAAACTGTTGTTCGGGGCTTGCTCCTTAGCCTTGAGGGCACGTTCCGGCTTACGTTTGTTGCGACCGGGCTTGCGGCCCTCGGGTTTGCTCTCGGGCGTGACCTCTCGTGGTGATTGCACCAGCGAGGCGACGGTCTTATCCAAGTCGGTGTCGATGCCGACCGGCTTGGCCTTGGGCAGCAGCTTGCGTTCGGCAAAGCCCCACAAGGTCGAGGTGATGATGTAGATGCACAGTCCCGCCGCGATCTTGAAGAAAAAGATGCCCATGATGAGCATCATGATGCGCATCATCCGTTGTTGCATTTCTTGTTCTTTGTCCGTCGGAGGGGGCATCAGCATCTTCTGTTGCACGATCATCAAGCCGACCGCGAACAACGGCAGCAGGTTGAAGTAAGGCCCGAGATAGAACATCCCGCCGTAGTCCGCGTCTCGACTCAGAAACGGAATAGAGCGGCCCCAAGAGAAGAGCATGTCCGGAGCGGCCAGGTTGACGATCCAAGTCGGCCAGAACTCCGCCAGGCGGAACTGAATGCTCTCCTGCAAAGCAAAGTAAAGCCCCATGAAGACTGGCATCTGCAACAAAATCACCCAGCAGGAGCCGATGGGATTGACGCCATGCTTACGAAATAGCTCCATTTGCGCTTGAGCCTTGCCGGACGGATCGTCTTTGTAGCGTTCGGTCAGTTTCTTCAGCTCTGGCTGCAGGGCCTGCATCTTGATGCTCATCAGAGCTTGCTTGCGGCTGAGTGGGAACATCAATAGACGGACCAACACGGTCAACAGAATGATCGTCAGGCCATAGCTGGGAATGATTAATTGCAACTTGCCCAGCACCCAGTGCATCAGGTTGGTACATTTGATGACCAACGGCGTCCAGTAAATGCTGTTGAAGAACGCGCCAAACCATCCCGGCGAGTGATGATCCGTCAGCGAGTAGAGCTTCAAGGTGTCGGAATAGCGATCGATCAGTTCATCGCTGACGGCGCGATCGCCTCGCAGGCCACGCAGCAAGCGCGGCTTGACTGGCCCGTTATACAGCAGGTAACGATGCGTGGTGGTCTGGCCCGGTTCCAGGTGCAACGTGTCGGTCGAGACGCGGACGGTGATGTCATCTTCCCACAGGGCGTGTGTGGCCTGCCCCTCCATGCCAGTGTTAATCTCCTGAGCGATCATCGGATAACCACCCAGCCGGGGATCCTCACTAAGGGTATGGTAAACAACTGTAACTAACTCGCCCTCACGGAGCATGGCCCGCTGAGCGCGAAGATGGGCCGGAGCATCGGGCGGCAGATAGATCGTCCTGTCCTTGGTCTTGTCGTTCTCGGAAACCAAGACGACCCGATCGGTCTCGGCAAGGCTACCGGCCTTGACTCGTCCGCGAATGACTCCCGTCTCCAAGCTGGCATTGGCTCGCCGCAAAAAGCGTTGGTCGGACTGCTCGTTGTCCACGACGATGACCGACGCGAAGTACTGCACGGCGACGCCGGCGTAGCGGATGAAGCGATCCTCGGTTTTGTCCACCGGATTGCCGCCGCCCCAAAGACTAATCTGGCGCAAATCCTCGAAGCCTCGGGCGAGGTTACCTTGCTTGTCCTCCAGCCCGATCAGAGCGTTGCGGAAGGTGTGGGTATACCACTTGCCTTCAATAGGCAGTCCCTTGGTGCCGGTCAACTGATAGCGAAACTTGACCGGTTCCTTGACCGAAGGATCGATCAGTTGCAGGTCGACTTGCAGGCCGAGATGATAGGTGCCTTTTTGGAGCGTGTAAGTCTTGGTAATTTTCACACCATCGACGACCGTGCTGAAAGCCACTTGCTCCGAAGTCGCTTCGCCCTCGATTTGCCAGATTCGTTTGCCCAGAGTATCGACGGGAAGCGCCTTAGGAGTGTCCGTTTCCTTGGGGGGATAGTGCAAGAGTAAGTGCGAGGGTTCACGCAGGTTGGCGGCAGCGGGAACCAGAGGAAGTACCTTGCCCGGTGCGGGGCGTCCGTTGTCGTCGGCAGGTTTGAACTTGTTCAGGGTGATGGCACGCACACCAGCTCCGCGCGGATCGAAGACGACCTGCAAGTTGTAGTCCGAGTCGGGGTCGGCGTCGCCCAGTGTGACTAGCTGATTCTCGGGAGTGGGTGGCGGCGTGGTCGGCAGTTCGACAGCCTTGAACTCACGAGTTTTCGACTCAGCTCGTTTGGTCGGTGCGTCGGGTTGAACCCGACCCTTGCCAATCAGGTAGGGACGAACCTGCAGATAGGTCAGGATCATCAGACCGGAGATCAAAAAAAACAGAAACAGGTTGCGCTGCTGCATGGGTGCTCTCTTCAGAGGGCGGAAAACCGAAGGATGAAGGCTGAACTCAGCAGATTCCTCTGGTTTCAGCCTTCATCCTTCAGCCTTCCACCGTAGCCTTAGCGACCGTCACGGAGACGATCCCCAAGAAAATTTTCTAGTTCAGGGATAGCGTAAATCTTTTTAATTGTGGTTTCAATGTCGTATTCAACGCGGCGATAGCGAATGATGTCGTCGTCGAGCAACACATAGCAGCCGCGTGGATCGCCATCTCGAGGTTGTCCGACCGAGCCGACGTTGCAGAGCGTCTTGCGACCATCCAATTTATGGGAGTAGTCAATCTCTTCCGGACTATGAAATACATAGAGATCGTCGGGAGACTGTTCGATAAAAATTCCGGGAACGTGGGTATGGCCCTGGAAACAGTAGCGTTCAACCAGAGCGAAAATGCGTTCCATCTTGCGTTGATTGTAGATGTCTTCAGGAAAGACATACTCATTGAGCGGATTTCGCGCGGACCCGTGGACGTAGAGATAGCCGTTCTCGCGGTAGCTGCGCGGCCGTTCGGCGAGAAACTCCCAGCGGCGTTCGCGTAAGGTGCGCGATTCGGGAGAGGATTCGAGTTGTTCGCGGGTCCAGAAGATAGCTCGTTCTGCGGGGCCGTTGAACCCTTCCGGATCGAACATCGCCCCTTGATCGTGGTTGCCCAGCAAGACCATCTGGCACTTCATGACCAGATCGACGCATTCGCGCGGATTGGGACCGTAGCCGACCACATCACCGAGACAGTAGATTTCGGTGACATGGTGTTTATCGATGTCCCTCAGCACAGCCTGAAGGGCTTCGAGGTTACTGTGAATATCGCTAATGATTGCCTTCACGCCTGGCTCTCCCGGGGTTTGGCGACGCGCCAGGCCTCGCCCCGCTCACTCCCCGAACTGGTGAACGGCCACTGCCATTGTTATTCGCTCGACCTGCAGGCGAGTTTACTCGTTGCCGAGAAAAGGTGTCAAGGGCGAGGAAACCTCCCAATCTACCTAGGCCGTTCTGCGTTGTCATTAGTTCACCCTAACTCTTTTCCCGCAAGAATCAAGAGCGCGGTGCGAACCAAGAGCAAAGCAAGGCTCATTTGGGGCCAAAGCGGAGATCGCCTTGGAACGGCTCGCCGAGCAGGGCTTGCCACTGTTTTCGCTGCTGGGGAGTCAAAATTTTCAAGGCGCGTTCCATCGAGGAGAACTTGTCCGGTTCGGGAAACGGTCCCCCTTTGGGACCAAACTTTCCTCGTCCGCCGCCACCAAAGCTGCTGGAACTGCCGCCAAATCCGCCAAACCCACCGAAGCCTCCCTTGCCTTTGCCCCCCCTCCCCTTGCCTTCAGGGCCGCCCGGACCACCTGGACCACCCGGACCACCTGGACCCCCGCGTACCATGCGAATCTCATGCGATTGAGCCTCGGTCAGGCCGAGCAGTTCTCCCGCCTCCAACAAAGCGTCGATGCCACGCATCTGACGAACGATTTGCTTCAGACGGTCTTTTTGCTCCGTGGTCAGCACTTCGTCAGCTTTTTTCTCCAGTTCCGTGAGGTTATTGAAGGGACGAATTTTGGGGCCGGGTTCGAGCATCAACGGTTGCAGGGCCTGCACCTGCTCCGGCGTCAGTTTGAGTTCTTCACGCACCGAAGGCATGCCCAGCAGATAGACGCGCATCAGGCCGCGCGGTGGACCGAAAGGTGGCATCATCCCAGGACCGCCTGGTAGATGACCATGCTCACGCATAGCACGCTGAAACTGAGCAAAGGCCTCCTCGCGTTTGCCGATCTCGTTGAGCAGTTCCGCGACCTGTAGCCGCGTTTGGATCAACTCCGCGGCGATCGCTTCTTCTTCCTTGTGCTGTTCGATGAACTCTTCGTAGTAACTGAGCAGTTCGGTCAGCAATTGGCGACGTACCCCCTGAAACTCGGGATTCTCGCTGAGTTCCTCAGTGGCAAACTCGGTGATGAAATCCAGCACCTTGCGGGCCTGCTGGAAGTTCAATTCGGCGCGTTCCCGCTGCTCAGTTTCTTTCTCCAGCGAGGCACGCACTTGAGCCTCGGCCATCGACACCTGGTAGGTGGTGATGCCCAGAACCAGGACGGCGGCGGCCAGCCCGACGACGGCGGTAATCACCAGCTTACGATGCCGACGCGCCCACTTGACTAAGCGTTCCTGCAAGCCGGGCGGCTTGGCCGTGATGGGACGATCCTCCAGGAAGAAGCGCAAATCGTCGGCAAAGGCGCGAGCGCTGGCGTAGCGATCCTCCGGACGCTTGGCCATCGCTTTGAGCAAGATCGTCTCCAATTCGACGGGCAAATGGGGCTGAAGGCGTCGCGGTGGAATTGGCTCGGACTCTAACACTTGCCGCAGACATTCGGCACGATCCCGGCCATCGAATGCGGGACGCTGTGTCAGCAGTTCATACAGCGTCACGCCCAGCGAGTAGACATCGCTGCGCGGATCGATGACCGGCTGGCCCGAGGCTTGTTCGGGACTCATGTAGCGGAGCGTGCCGACCAGATCGCCGGGTGTGGTAACGCCCGGATTGGTCGAAATGCGAGCCAGACCGAAGTCGGTCACCCAGAGATTGCCGCGATCGTCCAGCAACAGGTTGGCCGGTTTGATGTCGCGGTGCACCACGCCCATCTGATGGGCATAATCCAAGGCATCGGCGGCTTGAACCCCGAGCCGGGCCACCTCCCGGAAGAACGCCTTACTATGCACCGAATGCCGGCTCAGAAGAGACGTGGCAGCGGCGACGGTTTCCGCGCCCGGCAGGGCAGCCTGCGGTTGTTGGTGCAGATGCTCAATGACGTCGGCCAAAGTGCGGCCTTCGATCAGCTGCATAGCGTAGTAGGGCACGCCGCGTTCCCGACCGACGGCGAAGACCGGCACGATGTTGCCGTGATGCAAGGCGGCGGCCGCTCGGGCCTCGTTCTCGAAGCGTTGCAGTTGTCGCGAATCCAGGGTTCCGGCCAACGGCAGAATCTTTAGCGCCACACGCCGCCGAAGACTGATTTGCTCGGCCTCGTAGACAACGCCCATGCCACCCCGACCGATCTCGCGTACCAACCGAAAATCGCCGAGTACCCCTTCCTGCGGTGCCCCGTCCGACGGACGCAGTCCCGGAGCGGCGGAGCGAACGAACGACAGTCCGTCGAGGCAGTCGGCCAGTTCGTCGGCAATGTCGGGGTAGCGAGCCAGGAACTCGGCCCGTGGAGGCGTTTGCCCCGCATCGACGGCGGCTTGGTACTCGCGCATGGCCGCCACGATCCGTTCGCTGCTCTGAGATCGATCGGATCGATTCGGGCGAAAGTCCTCGGTCTTGCTGTCGATCATGACTCGGCTCCCAACACGCGACGTAGTTTCGGCAGAGCGCGAACCCAGAGTTTTTCTACACTATCGAGACTTCGCCCCATGCGCTGGGCCACCTCGGGAAATGTCAGACCTTCCAGATGGCGTAAGTAGATTACCTCTCGATAGTCTTCGGGCAACAGGCTCAGGGCGTTGGCCAACAGCACCGACTGTTCGCGACGACTGGCCAACTGGCTGGGAGTGCTGTGGCCAGCGATCAAGGCTCCGTCGATGGCCCGCGAGGACTGATCGAGTTCCTCGCCCAGTAGTCGTTCCAGCCGCACATCCCGAGCCTGAGTCCCGTAGTAGTGCCGCATCAAATGCGACAGCCGCCTCGCGAGAATCTGCCGCAGCCAGCAGGTGAACTCCGGTTCGGAGTTGCCGCGAAACTGCCCGAAGTAACGGGCCGCTTCGAGAAAGGTTTCCTGCACCATGTCGCCGGGATCTGCCTTACCCTGTAGTCGCCGTCCCACCTGCAGGCGTGACAACAGCATCAGATAGTGACGGTAGCGTTCGAGCAACTGGCCAAACGCGTGCTCGTTGCCTGCTCGTGCCAGCTTCAGCAGTTCTTCGCACTCAGGCTCGCCACGGGACATTCGCACCACCTCATATCCAGTAGGTGCCGAAACCCAGCATGATACCGCCACAGAGAGCAAAAAAGAGGCGACCGCGTCCGCCGCGCCACGGGGTACCAAGCCTGGCAACAACGGAACACGGTCGATTATGCCCGGACAGACCGGGTAACGGAAGAGTGTATCAAGCAACCATGAGATCCTGATGAGAAAAGCCGCCTTTGTCGAGCAAGTGAAAAAAGCGTGAAGTTCTGCGGCGGTAGTGCCCGTCGAAGCGGCACCAGAACTACAGAGGACGTCCGTCCGGTGGACGTTTGGGCGATTCCCCCCTGTTGAGAGAAGATGACATGACGACTCGAATGTGGGCGACAGTGGCTGTCGGCCTGTTGACTGGTGCGATGCTGTTGACTTCGCCGGACGTTGCGGGCCAACAGAAGCAAGAACGCAAGGACAAAAAGGGCAAAGAGTTCGACAAGAAGGATTTCTTTGACAAGAAAGGCGGACCACCTGGTTTTGCTGGCAAGGGGGGCTTTGGCGGCAAAGGTGGTTTCGGCGGCCCCGGCGGAGAGAAACTCAAGCTCGTCGAAAAATTCGACAAGGACGGCGATGGCCGCCTCAATGCTGAGGAACGCAGAGCCGCCCGTGAATGGTTGCAGAAAGAGGGCGGCGGCTTCGCTGGCTTCGGCGGCAAAGGCAAGGGTGGCAAAGGCGGCTTCGAGGGGTTCGAGGGCAAAGGTAAAGGTGGCAAAGGCGGCTTCGAGGGGTTCGAGGGCAAAGGTAAGGGCGGCAAAGGCAAAGGCGGTTTCGGCAAAGGTGGTTTTGGCAAGGGAGGTCGCGAACCCGCTAAACCTGGACCCAAGGTCAAGCCCGAGGACGTGACGAACTACCCCAAGGCTTCCCTCTACGAACCGACTGTCTTGCGAACCATTTTTATCGATTTCGAGGCGAACGACTGGGAAGACGAGCTAGCCGACTTTCGCAACACCGATGTTGAAGTACCTGCCACTCTCACCGTCGATGGTAAGAAGTATCCCAACGTGGGCATCCACTTCCGCGGCATGTCGTCCTACATGATGGTTGGTCCTGGCCACAAACGTTCGCTGGGGCTGTCGATGGACTTTGCCGATAAGAAGCAGCGACTGTATGGCTACAAAACCTTGAACCTGCTCAACTCCGCGGACGATCCTTCTTTCCTGCACACCGTGCTGTATTCGCACGTCGCCCGACAGTACATTCCCGCTCCCAAGGCCAACCTCGTCAAGGTAGTCATCAATGGCGAAAGTTGGGGGTTGTACGTCAATGTGCAACAGTTCAACAAGGACTTCACTCGCGAATTTTTCGCTAGTGAGAAAGGCGCTCGCTGGAAGGTGCGTGGCAGTCCAGGAGGAGCCGGCGGACTGGAATACGTCGGCGATCGCATCGAGGACTACAAACGCCGATTCACTATTAAGAGCAAAGATACCGAGAAATCATGGATGGCACTAATTAACCTCTGCAAAGTATTGAATACCACGCCACCAGAGAAGCTCGAAGAGGCCCTGAAACCGATCCTCGACATTGATAGCACGTTGTGGTTTCTCGCTCTCGACGTAGCGTTGGTGAACACCGATGGCTACTGGATTCGCGCCAGTGACTATTGCCTGTATCTCGACGAAAAAGGCAAGTTCCATGTCATCCCGCACGATGTGAACGAAACGTTCGCCTCGCTATCGGGCAGAGGCGGTCCTGGCGGCTTCGGTCCTGGCGGTCCTGGTAGCCCCGATGAACCGGGTGGCATTCGCGGCCCTGATGCCCTGGGAGAACAATTGGATCCGCTGGTTGGGCTGAACAATCCTCGTATGCCGTTACGAAGTAAGCTGCTGGCAGTGCCGGCTCTCCGCGAACGCTATCTGAAGTGCGTCCGCGACATTGCCGAGAAACAACTCGATTGGAACAAGCTCGGTCCGGTCGTCGCTAGCTATCGCAAGCTGATCGAGAAGGAGGTCGAGTTGGACACCCGCAAGCTGTACCCTGTGGCCGCCTTCCAGGCCGCTACTGAGGAGAAAGCCACCGAGCAGCGTATGGGGCGCGGACGTGAAGTCAGTCTCCGCGAGTTTGCCCAGAAGCGGCGCGAATTCCTGCTCAAGGCGACCAAACCGAAATAACTCAGTGATTCCCCCTTCGAGACCGCGCGATTCCTGATTTTTCAGGGGTCGCGTGGTCGTTCGCGCTAGACCGAGCGGCGAGCGCGGCATATTGTCTCAGCATCCATCCCTAGCGAGTGGGGCCGTGCTGGTCGTTTCCGGTTGTGGCCCCGGAAGGTGTTTCCCACTTTCGGAGGTGTCTGTGTCTCATTTTCGTTGGTTGGCGATCTTCCTCGGCGCATGGTTGTTGGGCCTGCTACTGCTCCCCGAACCGAGTAGTGGCCAGGACACAACGAGCAGCAAGCAAACCAAAATGCGCGTTCTGGTACCGCAAAAGCGTTGTAAAATCTCGGTCGATGGCAAAGTGATCGAGGGCAAGGCAGCCGACGTTCGTGAGTTTACGGCTCCGGAATTGAAGAAGGATAAGAAGGAGTACGAGGTCACGGTTACCTGGCGGACGAATAACTACACTCGCTTCTATCGCAGTAAAAAGGTCGCGCCGAAACCAGGAGGAGTCGTCGAGGTTGATCTGCGTGAGTCTGATCCGACCAATCCTGATCATATTGAGATCCGTTTTGTCCCTACTCCAAACGATGTGGTGCGACGGATGTGCCAACTGGCCAAGGTGAGCAAGGATGATGTCGTCTTCGATCTAGGCTGTGGCGATGGACGCATGGTTCTGATCGCGCTGGACGAGTTCAAGGCCAAGCGCGGGGTCGGCATTGATCTGGACCCCCAGCGGATCAAAGAGTCGAAGGAGAACGCCGAACGCATGAAGTTGACCGACAAGGTCGAATTCCGCGAAGGCGATGTGTTGAAGATTAAGGATCTCTCGGAAGCCAGTGTGGTGCTGTTGTACATGGGCGACGACGTGAACTTACGACTGCGACCGATCCTGCAAAAAACGCTGAAACCAGGCTCGCGGATTGTTTCGCACCGCTTTGGCATGGGCGACTGGAAGCCGGATCGTTCCGAGACCTTCGAGGCGGCAGACGGCGACGAGTACACGATTCATCTGTGGACCATCAAGTAAGGCAGCCAGGGAACAGCGGATAGGGCTTCCTGCTCGGGCCAGAGTTGCGCCGTTGGCTACGGCCCGAGCTGCTGGGATGGTTCCAGTCGCCATCACCTGGTTGCTCCAGGCTCAGGTTGACAGGATGAGATCCCCGACGTAGACTGCGTCCTTCGATGGATAGCTGTGAAGCGCCATCGGTCGGCCCACGCACCAGGAAGGATCTCCACGTGGAGAGAAGGGCCTTGCGAACTTCCTTGATCGACCTCTTGAAACGCTGCGGTGATCGCTCATTCAAGTTGGTCAGTGTGGATCAGACCACGGACAGGAAAGGACCCACACATATGATTCGTTCGTTGAAGACGAAGCTCGCGGCCCTGGCAGTGGTGCTGCTCGGCAGTACTGTTGCTCAGGCGTCTGTTCCGGCAAGCGCCCTGCAGTGGACTTACAATTTCTCGCCCAGCGCCCCAGCAGTGATCTCCGACACAAACGCCACTGCTGGCGTTTCGTTCACCAACGAGCCGACCAAGGCAGCTGTTGGTTCCTCGGACATTGTTGCCACCAATCTCCGCGTATTCAGCGCCGCGACGGCGGCCAGCCCCGACTTACTGACGTCTAGTGGCGCGTACTCGCTGACGTTGGTGTTGTCGACAATTGACGATAGCACGCCGTACTCGTCGACCTTGACGTTCACGGGTAAGCTCTCTGGATCGTTCTCTTCCGAGAGCGCTAATGTCACCAATGTGTTCGGCCCAGGCTCGACGCAGACCACCTCGCTGGGTTCGTACACCTTTACCGTGTCTCTGGTGGCTTACACGCCGCCTGGTCCACCGGATCAGATCAACGCCGGCAGTATCTCCGCCCATGTGTCGATCTCCCGAGCTTCCGGGGCGGGTGACCCTGTGCCGGTCGTGCCGGAACCGTCCACGTTGCTGCTCTCGACTCTGGGGCTGTCGTGCTTGGGTGGAGCCGCCTGGCGAAAGCGTCATCAGCCGCCCGTCGAAGCGGTCGTCTAACTCGGCTCCTTCCCCTCCTCCCCGCGGAGGGAAGGTTTCTCCACAGGGTCCGGCCAACTCCGCCGGATCTCGAACTATGTCGCTGATTTGTTGCTGACCAACGGATCCTGTGCCTGACCTCCCTGAGAAGGCGGGGTCAGGCCGTGGGTCTCTCCCTCTGGCTCTGCGACTGAAGCCCGGCCCCCTGGAAACGACTTCTTCGATGTGTGGCTTTCTCTGCTATTTCCGATCCCTATTCTCCTCAGCCGATCGCTGCTCGCTGCTCTGTTCGATGCTCACTCGCGTCGAACCTGGAGTAGTTGGCGCGCGCTGGGGCGAGTTAACCCATGGATGGACCTCTAATGCGCAAGATCAACGGTAAAGTATTCCTGCTGTTGTTGCTCACGGTTGTCTTCCTCGTTGGCGGCGCGTTCGCGCTCAACTATTTCCAGTATCAACGCATCGGTCGGGCACTTCTGTTCCAGGCGCGCCGAGCCGAAGAACAGGGCGATCCAGCCAAGACGGCTCAGTATCTCCAGCGCTACCTGGAATTCAATCCGCGCGATCTCACGGAGAAAACCACTCTGGCACGTCTCTGGGCCAGCGACGCTTATCATCCTGGTTCGCGTCAACGGCTACGGGCGATGAACATGCTCGACGAGTTGCTCCGCCAGCAGGATGATCCTGAGCTGCGTCGGTTGCTCGTCAAGGTGGCTATCGATCGCTACGACTTCAAAATGGCGCGCGATCATCTGGAAAAGCTGCTTCGTTGGCAAGAGATGCAGTCGTGGATCGATGAGGAGACGGCCGCTCGTCAGGGCGGTAAGAAACTCCCCGACTTCATGGCGCGAGAAGATAAAGCTCGGGGCGAATTGGAGTACTGGTGGGGCCGCGTTTTGGAGTCCGAGAAGAAGTCCGCCGAAGCCATCGCCTGCTATCGGTTGGCGGTGCGCCACGCTCCCCGCTTGCATCTCAGCTATGTGCATCTAGCACATCTACTGCGACGCCAGAATGAAGCCGATCTCACCACCCGCCAAAAGAGCCACGAAGAAGCCGACCGCATCATCGATCAAATGGTGGCCAGCAATGCTGAGAGTCACGAGCCGTATCTAGCACGCTGGCGCTACCGCCGCGAGTTCAATCTGCTGAAGATCAATGAGACGGCCAATCAGGGCAAAATTTCCCTCGACGATGCCACCGAGGATGTGGCCCAGGCATTGAAGCGTTCGCCGGAATCCGTCGAGGTGCTGCTGGCCTTTGCTGATCTGGAACGGTTGCGCGGTCGAGTCGCCTTCGAGGCCATCGATCGCACTCCCGAGCAGCGCCGAGCTGGCCTACTGCAACATCGGGCCAAGGCTCTGGAATATCTGACGCGCGGCGAGGAGTTGGCCAGCAAAGATACCACCCCAGGCGGCTCGTTGGCGATGTTCCAGTTGCTTTGGCACAAGGGCAACCTGCTGTTGGACGATCTCGATCTCCAGCGGGCTCGCGAGGAAGAGGATAAGGTGCCTGTTCGGGATGACAGCAAGCTTAAGGAAGAGATCGCCCAGGTCATCGCTCAGGTGGCCAAGTCGCAGATGCCCGCCGCGGCTGGCTACATGCAGGCGCGCTTGCTGGTCTGCGAACGTCGCTGGGGCGATGCCGCCGTGCTGTTTGAACGTGCCCGTCGTGAATTTGAGGGCCAGCACGATCTCGCCTGCCAAGCGGATCTGTACCTGGGACAATGCTACGAACGCCTGGAACAGCCCACCCAGATGTACAAAGCGTTTCAGCGCGTCCTGGAATTTGATCCTAATTCGTTGCCTGCGATGCTGGGAATGGCTGCCGCTCGTTGGTCACAGGGACAACTGGATAATGCGCTCGTCCAATATCAGGTGGTGATGAAGCAGAAGCGCTTGCCGGTCCGCACCTGGATCGACATCGCTCGGCTAGAACTGCAACGTCAAACTCAGAATCCGACTCCGGATTGGAAGCAGCTAGAAACGATTCTTGCCTCGGCTCGTGAAGCGATTCCAGAGGACAACGTCGAACTGAACCTACTGACGACGGAGTTGTTGATTCGTCAGGGCAAAGCCACCCAAGCTAAGGAGTTGTTAGAGAAGGCGATCACGAAGCACCCCACCGAGGTAGAATATAGGACTGCTCTCATCGACCTTGCTCTGCGAGACAAGCAGTATTCCCAAGCTCGCACACTACTGAAGGAGGCGCGCGGCATGCTCGGCGATCGGGTCAGCCTCCGGCTCGCCGAGGCACGAATTCTCTTTGCCGAGCAGGGGCAAAAAGCAGCTTCACAGATCGCCAAACTAGCTGAAACAGGCGACAACTACAACGATGAGGAACAGGCGCGACTGCTCACAGGATTGGCCGATCTGTTGTTCCGCGCTGGCGATCGCCAGCGCGCCCGCGCGCTGTGGCAGAGCATGACCACGTTGACCCGGCACAAAACCGACCTGCGGTTGCGGCTGTTGCTCTTTGATCTGGCCCTGAAGGAGAACGATGAAACCGGCATGCAGAAGACGCTGGCCGACATCCGCTCCATCGAGCAGAACACCGGTGTTTATCACCGTTATGGAGACTCTTTGTATCAGATCTGGAAAGCGCGCCGGTCCAGCGATGGTGAGGAACGGCGGCGACTGCTGAGCCAGGCTCGACGCTCGCTAGACGAAGTGTTGGCCCAACGTCCAGGCTGGTCGCCGGTCTTCCTCGCTCGGGCCGAGATCGCCGAACTGCAGGGCAATCCAGAAATGGCTATTAAAGATCTGCAAGAGGCGGTCAATCAGGGGGACCATAGTCCATCGGTCCTGCGTCGGTTGGTGGCTCTGTTGTTGCAGCGCGGTCGGGAAGGTGAGGCCAAAGTGCAGCTGGCCCGTTTGCATCAATCGCTCCTTTACAACTCCGAGTTGGGCAAACTCGCTGTCGCCGTGCAGCTACGCGAGAACAACACGGACAAGGCCGTGGAACTGATGCGTCAGGTGGTACGCGAAGACAGCCGCGATCCTGCCGATCTCGTCTGGATGGCACGGGTGCTGGCTGCGGCAGGCAAAGCCGACGCCGCCGAGAAGCGACTGCAAGACGCCATCGAGACCAGCAGCGCCGAGCCGGCCCCTTGGCTGGCGATGGTGCAATTCTTGATGTCGAATAAACGACGTGACGATGCCGTCCAGACCATCACTCGGGCCAAGGCCAAGCTGCCCGCCGACGTCGCTGCACTCACACTGGCCCGCTGCTACGACATGGTCGGGGATAGTAAGCAGGCGCGGAAATACTACGACGAGGTGCTGGCGCAAAAGCCCGATGACTACGAAACCGTCTGGACAGTGGCTAACGCCCATCTGTTGGCCAACCGGGCTGCGGAGGCGGAACCGCTCTTGCGTCGATTGGTCTCGAAACTGAAAGCGCCTGATCCGCGTCTAGAGGCCACCGCGCGACGCTCCCTGGCGATGTTGCTGGCCACGGGCACCGATTTTGAACGCTTCACCGAGGCACTGGCTCTGGTGGGGCTGAAGCTCGACTCCAACGGACGGCTGCCGATCGAAGAGCGACGCGAGGAAAGCACGGAAGACTTGCGGGCCAAGGCACGGGTGCTGGCCTCGCAGGATCAACGGCAGTTCCGCGAGCGAGCCATCAGCATTCTCCGCCAGCTGGAACGAGCTAAAGCACTGACCGCAGACGACGAGTTCATCCTGGCCGTTCTCTATGAACAGGAGGGAGAATATCGCAAATCGCTCGCCGTGCTGGAGTCCCTCGCCGAACCAAAACGGCGAACCCCGCAGTATCTCGCTCAGTACGCCATGAGTCTGATCGTGCAACGCAAGCTGCCCGAGGATCTCGACAAGGCCGAGCGGGTGATCGGTTGGATCGAGGAACTGGAGCGGCAGCGTGAAGTTGGTCCCAACGGCTTCGCTTCGGTCGAGTTGCGAGCGCGTATGCTGGAAGCTCGCGGCAAAGGCGACGAAGCAGTAGCTCTACTAACCAAGCACCTGGCGCGCGAGGGGGCCAAACCCGAGGAAGTGCTACTGCTGATGTCGTGCCTGAGCCGACTCCAACGCTACCAGGAAGCCTATGATCTGTGTCAGCGTACTTGGGACGAAGGCAAATGCTCGCCCGAAGTGTGCGGCGGAGTCAGCATCGCTCTGTTGCGAGTCATGAACCCGACCGACGCTCAGGTGGCTCGGGTGGAAAAACGCTTGCGAGAGGCCTTCGAAAAGAAGCCGCAGAGTACGGTGTTGCTCTTGCACCTGGCCGACCTGTACGACAAACGCGGGCTATACGACCAGTCCGCCGACGCCTACCGCAAAGTGTTAGAACGTGAGCCGAACAACGTCGTAGCTCTGAACAACCTGGCCTGGCTGCTGGCCCACCGGCGCGGCGAGGCCAAACAAGCCCTGGAGTACATCAACAAGGCGGTCACGGGTATCGGTCGTCGTCCTGATCTGCTGGACACGCGCGGCGTGATCCATCTGGCCCTGAAGGATCATGCCAAAGCGTTGGCCGACCTGCGCGAGGCTGTCGAGGAATCACCAACCCCCGTTCGGCTGTTCCATCTGGCCAAGGCACTGCACGAGGAGCGCGATGCCGCCAAAGCTCGCGAGACGTTGCAGAAGGCCAAGGAGAAAGGATTGCAACTCTCGAGCCTGCATCCCGTCGAACAAGACGCCGCTCGCCGCCTATTGGAGGAATACGGGATCCGCTAAGGGGCTAGTAGACAGTAGTCAGTAGAGGAATGCAGGAGCCGACTAGCTGATCTGGCTTCAGTCACTGACTAGCAACCGCGTGACCACTGACCACTGTCTACCAACTACTGTCTTACTGACTACTGTCTACTCTTCGGAAGGGAGTCCTCATCGTGAGTACGACGAAACAGACCCAGAGATTGGCCTCGCCGTTGGCCGAGAAGTTGCGTCAGCGTCTGCTGGCGCGAACGGCGCGCGTGGCCGTGGTGGGATTAGGCTACGTTGGTCTGCCGCTGGCGGAGACCTTCGCTTGGGGTGGCTACCCCGTAATCGGCTTCGACATCGACGCTGACAAAATCGCTCGGCTTCGTCGGGGCGAATCGTACATCGGCCACATTGACCCGGAGCGCATCGCCGAGTTGAATGCCAGCGGACGGTTTGATCCCACGGACGATCCTTCGCGATTTGTCGAGGCTGACGCCATCGTCATCTGTGTGCCGACGCCGTTGGGTCCGGCCCGCGAGCCGGACCTATCGTTCATCGAAAGCACCGGGCGCACTCTGATGCCGCACCTCCGCCAGGGCCAGCTCGTCGTGCTGGAAAGCAGCACCTATCCGGGCACGACCGAGGAAGTGCTGCAACCGTTGCTCGAAGAGTCGGGCATGGTCGCCGGCCAGGATTTCTTCCTTGCTTATAGTCCCGAGCGTGAGGATCCGGGTAATCGCGATTTTGCTACTAGAAATATTCCTAAAGTAGTTGGTGGTCTCGATGAGGTGAGCAAGCGGTTGGCCGTCGCCCTGTATGAACCGATTGTCGAAGGCGTGGTTCCCGTGTCGAGCATCCGCGTCGCCGAGGCGTGCAAGATTCTCGAAAACACCTACCGCGCCGTCAACATTGCTCTGGTGAATGAACTCAAAGGCGTGTTCACCCGCATGGGCATCGATGTCTGGGAGGTGATCGAGGCGGCCAAGACCAAGCCGTTTGGCTTCCAAGCGTTTTATCCCGGTCCTGGGCTGGGTGGGCACTGCATCCCCATCGATCCGTTCTACCTCACTTGGGCGGCTCGACGGCTGGGATTGAACACGCGCTTCATCGAATTGGCTGGTGAAGTGAACACCGCCATGCCTCAATTTGTTCTGGACCGTCTCGCCGAAGCCCTCAACGAAGATGGCCGACCGATCAACGGCAGCCGCATCTGCATCCTCGGCGTCGCCTACAAGAAAGACGTGGACGATCCACGCGAATCGCCTGCATTCCCCATCATGGAGACCTTACAGGCACGCGGAGCGATCCTTTGCTACAACGACCCTCATGTTCCCACCCTACCGCGGATGCGTCATCATCCCTCCCTGCGGATGGATAGCACACCGCTGACGCCCGACCTGTTGCAGCAACAGGACGCGGTGTTGATCATCACCGATCACTCAAAATTCGATTGGGACATGATCGTGCAACACGCTCGCCTGGTGGTGGACACGCGCAATGCCACCGCCGGGTGCCGTCGCCGCGGCGCTCGCATCGTCAAGGCGTGAGACAACAACAGCAAAGGAGTGCTGAGACATGGCTGTCTGTCTGGTGACCGGCGGAGCGGGATTCATTGGGTCGCATCTGGTCGAGGCGCTCGTCGAGCGCGGCCATCAAGTGCGCGTGCTGGATAACTTCAGCACTGGCCAGCGCGACAATCTCGACTCGGTACGACATCGCATCGACTTGATTGATGGCGATATTACCGATCTGGAAACGGTGCGACAAGCAACACGCGGTGTCGAGGTGGTTTATCATCAAGCAGCTCTCGCCTCGGTGCCGCGAAGCGTGGCCAATCCGCTAGCAACCCATCGGGCCTGTGTTGATGGTACGCTCAACGTCTTGCTCTGTGCCCGTGATGCGGGAGTGCGGCGCGTGGTCTACGCGGCTTCGTCGAGCGCCTACGGCAACTCGGCCCGCTTGCCCAAACGGGAGAGCGATCCGACCGGGCCTTTGTCACCTTACGCGGTCGCTAAACTCGCTGGAGAGCATTACTGTGCTGCTTTCAGCGAAGTCTATCGGCTGGAGACCGTGCGACTGCGTTACTTTAATGTGTTCGGCCCGCGGCAGTCTCCCGAGAGCGCCTACGCGGCGGTGATTCCTCTGTTCATTCAGGCGATGTGTAGCGGCAAACGCCCAGTGATCCACGGCGACGGAAAACAGTCTCGTGACTTCACCTTCGTCGCTGACGTGGTACAGGCAAACTTGCTGGCCGCGGAAGCGCCCGGCGTTTCGGGCCGCGTCTACAACATCGCCTGTGGTCGACGCACCTCACTGCTGCAGTTGATCGACTATCTCAACGCCATGCTCAACACACGGATCACGCCAACGCACACCGCGCCGCGCGTCGGCGACGTGCAGCACAGCGAGGCCGACATCGAATGTGCCCGCCAGGAGTTGGGCTATCGTCCGACGACCGATGTGCCGACCGGACTTCGCCATTGCCTGGAATGGTGGCGTCAACGCAGTTCGACCCGTTCGCGCTCAGTCAAGGTTGCCTAGGCGACAGCGCTGAAGCGGTGAAATGGTGTGGGGAATCGCAGGCTAAAGCCTGCGGCTACCAGGATTAACAGGTAGCCGCGGACTTTAGTCCGCGCTTGACTCTAAAGCCTGCGGCAGAGCTTCATGTCCCTGCCGCTACACCATCTTGAGGAACGCTCTAGCGTTTCGCTGCTCGCACGATGGCGAGGAAGTCGGCGGCTTTGAGACTCGCTCCGCCGATCAAGCCACCATCGACATCGGGTTGAGCGAACAGTGCCGCAGCGTTGTCGGGCTTGACACTACCGCCATACAGGATCGGTGTTGTCGAAATTCCGTAGAGTTTGTCCAGGTGCGAACGGATATACAGATGAGCCGATTGTGCCTGCTCGGGTGTGGCGGTCTCGCCGGTGCCGATCGCCCAGACCGGTTCGTAGGCGATGATGAGGCGATTGAGAGCAGCTCGGGGCAGACCCGCCAGGGCCGCCACCACTTGCCGCTCGAAAACCCGCTCCATCCGCTTGGCCTTGCGTTCTTCCAGTGTCTCGCCAACACAAAGGATCACGGTCAAGCCCGCTTCGATGGCGGTGTGCAGTTTGCCGTTTACCAGAGCGTCGGCTTCGTGCATGCCATGCCGACGTTCGCTATGGCCAATGATGACATACTTGCAGCCGACATCGAGCAGCATCGGAGCCGAGACTTCACCAGTGTAGGCCCCGCTCATCTCGCTGTGACAGTTCTGGGCCCCAAGAGCGACGGAAGATCCGGCGATGGCCTCGGCCACCACCCCCAGATAGGGGAACGGCGGACAGAGGATGGTTTGCACGCCGTCGATCCCCTGAACGCCGGCTACTACCGCCTTAGCTAGCTCGCGTGCGCTAGCCGTCAGGGTGTTCATCTTCCAGTTGCCCGCAACGATACGAGGACGCATAGAGGTTCTCCCAGAGGAATCAGAAAGTCTTGCCCATCAAGTCGGCGATGCGGCGCAACTGTTTCAGTAAAGCCGAATACTGCGAGGGAAGTAAGGCTTGAGGGCCGTCTGAGAGAGCCTTTTCCGGACAGGAATGCACCTCGATATGCACTCCGTCGGCGCCGGCGGCCAGCGCCGCACAGGCCATCGAGGGAATGAGGTCTGGGCGGCCCGTAGCATGACTGGGATCGACAATGATCGGCAGATGCGACAGCCCCTTGACGTTGGGCACAGCGCTGAGATCGAGCATGTTGCGCGTCGAATCCTCGAACGATTTGATACCGCGTTCACACAGCACCACGTTGGGATTGCCCTCGGAGAGGATGTACTCAGCGGACATCAACAGATCCTTGACCGTGGCCGACATGCCGCGCTTCAGCAGAACAGGCTTGCGCGTCATGCCGACCTCTTTGAGCAGGTCGAAGTTCTGCATGTTGCGTGCGCCGATTTGGAACATGTCGGCATAGCGATGAACCACGTCGACCTGACGCGGGTCCATGACTTCGGTGACGACCGGCATGCCGTGCTTGTGACCGACTTCGCGGAGGATCTGTAAGCCTTTCTCGCCCAGCCCCTGGAAAGCGTAGGGACTGGTCCGCGGCTTAAACGCCCCGCCACGAAGCAGGTTGGCTCCAGCGGCCTTGACCTGGCCGGCGATCGTCTCCAAGACTTCGGCGCTTTCGATGGCACACGGCCCAGCGATCATCAGTAATGAACCGCCGCCGATCCGTACCGGCTTGACCCCGGTGGCGGGATCGCCCACCTCGACGGTCGTATCCTCGCGGCGCATCTCGCGACTGGCGAGTTTGTACGGTTTAAGGATTTGCAAGACCTGTTCGACTCCAGGAATGGCTTGCAACGGCTCAGCGCGGAGTTTGCTCTCATCCCCGATCACGCCGATGATCGTCCGGAGTTCGCCGCGGCTGATGTGCGGCTTGAACCCCAGCTCGGCGATGCGTTCGAGGATGTGCTGAATCTGTGCTTCGGTTGACTCCGGGCGAAGAACAATAATCATGGCTTGGCGGCTCTCGCTTCGGTCGGCGACATTTGGGCCGGGATTGCTTTTCCCGTCCGTCCAGAGTAGAAGAATTACCTCTCTTAAAACGGTATCAGATTTGAAAGGAGTTGCCATGCTAGACGGCTGTTCGCTTCAGGCAGGCCCGCCAGCGGCTGCACGGCTGGGCTCCTGTGCCTGTACACAACATCAGCTGGAGTCGCCAAATTTTCGCTGGTGGGCGCAACGACTGGGCGAACCCTTCCGTCTGCATCGCAAACTGTGGGAGTTCTGTTACATCGCCCAGGCTTTGCACGAACGCGGGATGCTCGCTCCCGGCAAGCGCGGGTTGGGCTTCGCCGTCGGTCAGGAGCCGTTGTCCGCTCTGTTCGCCAGCTATGGCTGCGAGATCGTGGCCACCGATCTGCACCCGGAGCGATCCGATCCGGGCTGGATCACAACCAACCAACACGCCAGTAGTATCGAGCAGCTCCAACGACCAAGCGTCTGCCCGCCGGACCTGCTACGTCAGCGCGTCACGTTCCGCTTCGTGGACATGAACGACATTCCCGCCGATCTGACTGGGTTCGATTTCGTCTGGTCAGCTTGTTCGTTTGAACACCTCGGGTCGCTTGGACGCGGACGACGCTTCTTGCGACGGATGGCACGCTGTCTGAAGCCGGGCGGCGTGGCCGTGCATACCACCGAATTCAACGTCTGCTCGAACTTCTTCACACTGTGGCGCGGCAACTCGGTGATCTATCGGCGTCGCGACTTGGAAAAGATCGTTCTGGAGCTAAGGGAGTTGGGCCACACTGTCGAGCCGTTGAATTTCGAGACGGGCAACGCCCCGGCAGATTTGCACATTGACGAGCCGCCTTATCCGCAACAAACGCATCTGAAACTGCGTCTGCGCCGCTTCGTGACCACCTCATTCGGCATTATCATGCAGGCAGGCCAACATCGTGAACCCCAGGGCTGGTCACACTGGCTGCCTTGGCGTCGGGCCGGCTGAGGCGCGAGGTTAGCCGACCACCATTTTGGCCATCGGATACGAACCGAGGACCGTGAGTTCGTGGCAATGTTCGCCTAGTGCTTTGAGCGCCTTGCTCACCTTAGGATCTTCTTGGTGGCCTTCAAAATCGATGAAGAACAGGTACTCTGGCTTGGGAGTCTGAGCAGGGTAAGACTCGATCCAGGTAAGGTTGATCTTGTGCTGTTTGAAGACGTCCAACGCCTCGACCAGTGAGCCAGGGTTGTGCGGCAGGCGGAACATGATGCCGGTCTTGTCGTTGCCCGTCCGCCCTGCTTTGTGATGGCCGATGACGGCGAAGCGCGTCTCGTTGTGCGGCATGTCCTCGATCTGCGAGAACAAGATCCGCAACCCATAGCGGACGGCGGCCTGACGGCTGGCGACGGCAGCCGCACCTGGTTCGCGTTGGGCCAACTCCGCCGCGATGGCCGTGCTAGAGACGTCTTTCAGCAGCGCGTGCGGCACGTTCTTGGCCAACCAGTTGCGGCACTGCGACAGCGCCTGAGGCTTGGAATAGATGCGGCGAATCTCCTGATGTTCGCAGTTGGCGACCAGGTTGTGATGGATCCGCAGGCGGATCTCGCCACAGATCGTCAGATGCCGCATTTTCAAGAACATGTCCAACGTGTCGGACACTCGGCCATCGGTCGAGTTTTCGATGGGCACGATGCCGAAATCGACGTGTTCGCGATCGACTTCCTCGAAGACAGCGGCAATGCTGGCCACCGGCACCAACTCGACGGACTGGCCGAAATGCTCAACCGCCGCCAGATGGCTAAAGCTGTACTCCGGACCGAGATAGGCAATTTTGTGCAGCTTTTGCAAGGCCCGTGAGCCGGACATGATCTCGCGAAAAATCGCGCGGATGGTCATCTCTGGCAACGGTCCCTTGGTCTTCTCGTTGACCTGTAGGACGTTTTGATAGACCTCTTCCTCACGAGCGGGAGAGAAGATATCTTCTCCCTGTTCGAGCTTGGCCCGACCGATCTCGGCAGCGAAGGCGGCGCGCTGATTGATTAGTTTGACGATCTCGATATCCAATTTATCGATCTGCGAGCGTAGCTGTTTCAGCTGCGTCGCCGTCCGGGTCACGCTCTGGTTGTTGGGTGTCGCGCTGTTCCCGTCGGCTTTACGCGCCATGTGTTTACGTCCCGAATCACTCCAAAGGCTTGCCACTGTTTCGTTCCAGTGTACGAAGACGGCTAGCAAGCGTCAACAATTCTACCTGTTCTCTGCCGAGAGTTCTTGTTGGCTCGGAACGGGTATACAGAGTATTTTGTCGTTACTGGCTCTAAACCACTAATGACCGAGGCAAACTTTTTCTCTCTGGTTCTCGTCTTCTTCATGCAGTAATCCCTTGCACCTAGTAGCACGATCGGAGATGCTAGAGATCCTAGTGACGTCAAAGTGGCGTCACGCGGCGTGATGGAAGAGGGATATGTCACTCTCGCGACCACTGGTTCGCCTAGTCCGCTGGGCGCTGTTCGGTTCCAGGCCGACGCCGCCCCCCGCCTCGTTTCCCACGTTCCTTGTTGAGCCGTTGGAGGAACGCTTCGTGCTGTCTCCGATGGTTCTGCCCTGGATGCCAGGTTTGCCAAGTCAGGCCGCGGGCACGGCTCAAGTGGAGGTTTGGAGCGATCCCGATGTCCCCTCGTCCCCGGATACGATCTCTCTAGTCTCCGATGCCAACCAAGCTAACCTTGAGCTACCCCACGCCTGGATTGCTGCTCCGCCGTTGCTGGAACCGTCGAGCGTCGTCGAGTTCACAGCAATCCGTGTGGAATCGACAGACCTCTTCCTTCCCCCGTCTCAGCCCCAGACAGCGGGAAGTGTCGCTCCCACAATCAGCGCCGAGGGATTCATTCAGCCACCGGCCAGCGATCCGACGCCGACCACTGTATCGGAGAATGGCTCGGGTAACGCCAAGGCAGAGCCAAGCCTTTCTGTACTGCGTCTGCCCCTTTCGCCGAATTTGCTCGGTTCGCCAGCTCCACCTAGCTTCCAGATCCAGCGAGCTTCAGCAGCAGATACGACCTTGACTGTGCCGTACCTTGTGCGGAGCTTCAGTCGCCACGAGTCGACGAGTGTCTCTCAGGTTGCCGTGCTGGCCAGTGGCTCGGCCAAAGTGGACGTGCCGCTTGTTTGGTTGGAGAATCCGTCCCCCTCGCAGCCCGAAATCGTTACCGTTACCCTACAGAGTTCGCCCAGCTATCGTGTCGCCCAGCCGACCACTACCTGGTTTGTGAGCGGCGATCCAGGGAGTTGCAGCGACTCCGCTTTGCTTCAGGCGCATCAACAAGCCGGCTCGAAGGAAGCGTTCGAGACCCTGGTTGAGCGGCATCAGCAAACCGTGTTGCAGTCGTGTTATCGCGTACTCGGCAACTGGCACGACGCCGAAGAGGTCAGCCAGATGGTCTTTCTGGTTCTGGCCCAGGGGCGAGTCCGACTGTCTACAACACTGACGGCTTGGCTGCGAACGGTGGCCCGTCATGCGGCGATCGTTTTTTGGCGGGCACGGAATCGGCGGGCCAAGCACGAACGCCAGGCAGCCAAGCCGGAACGTTTCGACGAAAAAGACAGTGAGCTGCGCGAACAGCTAGAGGCGGCCCTGGCCCGACTGCCCGCTCCCCTTCGCGAAGCCGTGCGCTTGCGCTATCTGGAGGGTTGCTCGCAGCGAGAGGCTGCCGAGTTGCTCGGCTGTCCGCGCGGCACGCTCTCGCAACGCGCCTCACTCGGACTTCGCTACTTGCGGCAGCTGTTCGGCTGTGCTACAACAACCACGCATCCTGAGTTCGACTCGCGTTTTCTCTGAGCAATTTCGCCACGGCTGGCGTTCCAGTTGGTAGAAACGCTCGCTGAGCTACACACGGTAGCTGGCGACCATTGATGTCGTGGAGTACAGGAATGCATACCGACCATCCGGGGCGACGTCGCTCCATCATTCGACTAGAACCGCTGGAAGATCGCAACCTGTTGTCGGTCTCCCCGTTGCGCTTGGCAGTCGCTCCGCCCACTGAACCTGTTGAGGTGGTTAACCAATGTCTGATCAAGTTCGAGAAGTCCAGCGAGCCTGCTGATCCCGCCTTGATGAGCTGTGAAGACAGCAGCACTGGTTACGACAAGTGGGAAGAAGGCTCTTATCCTGAAGACGGCTGGGAGTGGAGCGACGACGATCTCAGCTACTGTGTCCTGCTGTCTGGGGAATGGATCTGGGATGAAGAGCTGGGCGAATGGTACTACACCGAATGGAGTTGGGGTGAAGACTACGAGTTCGGCGAATGGTATTACACTTGCTGGGCCTGGGGTGAAGACTACGAGCTCGGCGAATGGGACTATGAACTCTCCGACTGGGAGTGGGACGGAGAATGGGACGACTCCTGGCTGATGTTTGCCAGCACCGCCAACTTCCGGGGAGACTTCGGCGGAGAGGCGGCTGATTGGTCGATGCACTATACCACCTTCGAGTTCCTTCCAATGATGGCAGGTGAGGGGGAGGAAGTCCTGCCTGCCGAACTGTACACCACGACTGTCGTGGATGGCCTGCCGGCTCTTCCTGTCTCGATGCCGACGGTCGAATTGACGCTTCCCGAGACCACCCAGATTGCCGAAGACTACAGCGCAATCGGCTTGGCTCTAGGCAACGAAACGTCAACGCCGACCTTCCCGACCTCGTCGAGCCAGTCTCAGGACTTGGAAACGACCTTGCCGGCTCGGATCGACATGCCGCTGTCAGGTTCGACTTCCTCGAACAACTCCTTCCAGACAAGCGGCTTCGAGGACAAGGCCAGCGATTCTACAAACGAGATCAGCGACTCCATCGTGGCTCCGATCGATCGCTCGATCTGAGCTTGGGGGATACTACAAAACACCAGGCGAGCGAGGTTCACGCCTCACTCGCCTCTTTTATTTCACGTCGTTTCGGGCGACGTCGGAACACACATTACACGGAGAGCTTAGGCTCTCCGCTCGGAACTTACGTCTATTCGCTGTACGCCTCCAGAGGGGCGCAGGTGCAGACCAGGTTGCGGTCGCCGTGAGCGTTGTCGACGCGCTTGACGGGCGGCCAATATTTCATTGTCGCCACCCAGGGCAGCGGGAAGGCGGCCTGCTGCCGAGTGTAGGGACGGTTCCACTCGTCGGCGGCCACTTCCTCGGCGGTGTGCGGGGCGTGCTTCAGCGGGTTGTTGTCGCGCGGCCAGCGGCCCTGTTCGATGGCGCGGATCTCTTCGCGAATAGCGATCATCGCCTCGCAGAAGCGGTCCAACTCGGCTCGTGACTCGCTCTCGGTCGGTTCGATCATCAGGGTGCCAGCCACCGGCCAAGACATCGTCGGGGCGTGGAAGCCAAAATCCTGCAATCGCTTGGCGATGTCCTCGACAGTGACGCCGGCGCTTTTGTCGAAGGCGCGACAGTCGATGATGCACTCGTGGGCCACCAGACCGTTCTTGCCTTTGTACAGCACCGGATACGACGACTCCAGGCGACGCGCGATGTAGTTGGCGTTGAGGATGGCGACCTCGGAAGCGCGAGTCAGTCCCGCCGCGCCCATCAGTGCGATGTAAGCGTAGGAGATGGGCAGGATGCCGGCGCTGCCCCAGGGAGCGGCACTGATGGGACCGATGCCAGTAGCAGGACCGGCAGCGGGGTTGAGCGGATGGTTGGGCAGAAACGGCACGAGGTGGGCGGCTACGCCGATCGGCCCGACGCCTGGCCCACCTCCTCCATGTGGGATACAAAATGTCTTGTGTAGATTGAGATGACACACGTCCGCGCCGATCAAGCCCGGACTGGTCAGGCCAACCTGGGCGTTCAGGTTCGCTCCGTCCATGTATACCTGTCCGCCGTGTTCGTGGATGAGGGCACAAACCTCCTTGATCGTCTCCTCGAAGACGCCGTGCGTCGAAGGATAGGTGACCATCAGGGCGGCGAGTTTGTCGGCGTGTTGTCCAGCCTTGCCGCGCAGATCAGCCAGATCAATGTTGCCCTGGCGGTCACAGGCGACCGGCACGACACGCAGGCCGGCCATCACTGCCGAGGCTGGGTTGGTGCCGTGCGCCGACGTGGGAATCAGGCAGATGTCACGGTGGGCCTGTCCTCGGCTGGCGTGCCAGCCACGGATCGCCAGCAGCCCGGCATACTCACCTGCACTGCCGGCATTCGGTTGCAGCGACACCGCCGCGAATCCGGTGATCGAGCAGAGCCAGGCTTCCAACCGCTTGATAAGCAGTTCGTAGCCGCGTGCCTGAGTCGGCGGCACAAACGGATGCAACTGAGCGAAGCCCGGCAGGGAAATCGGGATCATCTGCGCCGCTGCGTTCAGCTTCATCGTGCAGGAACCCAGCGGAATCATGCTGCGATTCAGGGCGATGTCCTTCTCTTCCAAGCGGCGGAGATAGCGCAACATCTCATGCTCGGCATGGTAACGATGGAAGACGCTTTCGCGAAGGAAGTCGCTCTGGCGGAGCAGCTCGGCAGGGATGCTGGGCTTGACGGCTCCCAAAGTGGCGGTACGCGAGGTGACGTTGCTCAGTGCGACCACTAAGGTTTCGAGGTCGGCCTGAGTCACGGTCTCATCCATGGCCACAGTTACGCCGGTGTCGTCGAGCCGCCGAACATTGTAGCCGGCCTGCAGAGCCGATTCGACGACGGCAGCCGCCTTTTTGCCACATTCCAGAGTCACGGTGTCGAAGAATTGCTCGTGTCGCGGTGTCAAGCCGAGCTGCCGGGCAGCGTCGGCGAAGAGCCGGGCCAACAGGTTGCAACGTCGAGCAATGGTGCGTAGGCCCTCGGGACCATGCCAGACGGCGTACAGACCGGCCATCACGGCCAGCAGCACTTGCGCGGTGCAGATGTTGCTGGTGGCCTTCTCGCGGCGGATGTGTTGCTCGCGTGTCTGTAGCGCCAGCCGCAGAGCAGGACGACCCGCCGCATCGACACTGACACCGACGAGCCGGCCCGGCATCTGTCGTTTGAACTGATCCCGGGTGGCGAAGAAGGCCGCGTGCGGACCGCCGAAGCCCAGCGGCACGCCGAACCGTTGTGATGAACCAACCACCACGTCCGCGCCCATCTCACCAGGCGGCTTGAGCAAGCACAACGCCAGCAAATCGGTGGCAACAATCCCCAGCGCGCCGACCGACCGAGCGGCAGCCAGCAGCGGAGCTGGATCGCGCAGCACGCCATCCGTCGCCGGATACTGTACGAGTACGCCGAACGGCTGCTCCGAGCCGAGGCCGTCCTTGCCGAAGCGGCGCACCTCGATGCCCAGTGGCTTGGCCCGCGTTTCGACCACCGCCAAGGTCTGCGGATGGCAATCCTCGGCGACGAGGAAGAGTCGGCTCTTGCCCTTCTGAGCGTGCAGGGCCAGGGCCATCGCCTCGGCAGCGGCGGTGCCCTCGTCCAGCAACGAGGCGTTGGCGATCTCCATGCCCGTCAGTTCAATGATGACCGTCTGATAATTGAGCAACGCTTCGAGTCGGCCCTGGGAGATCTCAGCCTGATACGGCGTGTAGGCGGTGTACCAGCCAGGGTTCTCCAGGACGTTGCGAAGGATGACGGCTGGGGTGTGCGTGCCAGAGTAGCCCATCCCCAACAAACTCTTGACACGCGACTGATTCATCGCCGCCAAAGCGGTCAGTTCGGCCAGGACGGCAGCCTCGTCGCGGGCGGGCGGCAGATCCAACGGTTGCGTCGAGCGGATCACCGCGGGCACGGCTCGTTCGGTCAATTCGCTCAGCGAAGAGAGTCCCAGAGTGGCGAGCATGGCCTGCTGTTCCGCCGCCGTCGGCGCGACATGGCGAGCCACGAAACTGTCCTGCCGCTGCAGTGCGGCCAACGCTGCCAGATCATCCATCGCAACTCATCTCCTCAACCTCCCTGACGAGCGCGAACGCCCCCGTCGCTGGAGAACCACGTTCTACCATTACTGTAGAAAACAGGTCCATCCCTGGCGGAGAAGTTGCGACGCCAAAATACTTCCGTCAAGCTCGGGCCAGTGCCAAACCCGGCTCGCGTTCAGCGTTTCTCTTCGCGGAATTCTTTGATGGCGATCAGACTTTCGCGGACATAGTCCAGACCGCCGAAGCGTTCGCCGATCTCTTCGACGCGCTGAATCATCTCCAGCAGAGCATCGACGCCTTCGTGAGCCTCGGCGAAGTCGCGCACCTCGCGCATCAGGCGAATCACCTCCAACGGGGACAACGGCCCTTCGGTGCGTCGTGCTGCGGTCAGCGTGAGAATCGGCTTGGGCTGGGCGCGCGGCTTCCGACCAGTGGGAGCGACCGGCGGAGGATCAAGCAGGACCGGCGACGGAGGCGGAGCCGACGCTTGCGACGGAGGCGGGGACGACGCTTTCGGCTTCCGCCCCGGCTTGCTGCGTTGGGTTTGCTGCTGGGCATGACCGTTGGTCGGCGGCGCTTGCAGCGGCGCAGAGGCGGCAGTCGGCGTCGGCTCCGCCTGTTTCTTTTTCCGCATCTTTTTTCCCTCCAGAAAGTCTCGTCCTCGCTGCGTCAACGTATAGATCCGCCGAGTGCCAGTGTACTCCATCGTCAAGTAGCCGTCGTCCACCAGCGCCCGCAGTGGTCGGGTGTAGCTGTCCTCGACCAGCGTCGTCGAAAAGGTCGATTCGCGTCCATTGCGAGTGAACAGGCGAAGGGAGCTAGCCATTTTCGCCGTGGGGGAACCCATGAGTCACTCTCCGGAACCGAGTTCACACGTCTGAATACTCGTTTAG
>CALDUY010000042.1 GCA_937923405.1 uncultured Gemmataceae bacterium
GGGGTGCTTGTTTTTCCCACTACCCAGAATCAGTCGTCGCAGGAATCGGTCGTCCCAGGCTTCAGCCTGGGTGCGTGAAACGCAGGCTAAAGCCCGCGGCTACCCATTCCCACGCGGGCTTTAGCCTGCGGCTACCAGCAATGCTTCCTTTTCACGATTGGCTCGCGTCTCAGCCGCGTTCCAACTCTTCCTTCAACACCGCCTCGACCACGTCCGCCCTCACGGAACCTTTGGTTTGGCGCATGACCGCGCCTTTGAGTACATTCGCCGCCGCCGTCTTCCCCTTCTTGTAGTCGGCGACGGCTTTAGGATTGGCCGCTATCGCTGCTCGCACTAACTCCACCACAGCATTCGTGTCAGTGACGACGCGGATTTGCAAGGCCTCGATCGCGGCGGCGACTTCAAGATCTTCGTGGAGCATCTTGTCGTACACTGCCTGTGCCGTCTGCTTGTTCAGTCCTAGTTCCTTTTGTTTGGCGATCAGTTCACCGAGCCGTTGTGCCGAGAGAGGCAGTTCTGCCAGGTCGCCGCCACGGTCCTTCAGCGTCGCTTGCACCTGGTTGGTGATCCAGTTCACGGCCGCTTTGGCATCTTGACAGACGCGAGCAGTCTCCTCGAAGTAAGCCACCGTCTGTCGCCCAAGACTCATCAGCACACCTACGTCATACTCGGACAAGCCGTATTGGGTTCCGAGCCGTTTCCGCATCGCCGAAGGTAGTTCCCCCAGTTCGCCGCGAATCCGTTCCAACCAGGCATCGTCGACGATCACCGGAATCAGGTCCGGATCGGGGAAGTAGCGATAATCCGCCGCCTCCTCTTTGCGTCGTTGGAAGACGGTTCGCCCGCTGGCTTCGTCCCAACCCGCGGTCGCCTTGGAAACTTTGCCGAGTAGGTAGCCGGGGTCTTTTTGCCACTGTTCGTACTGCCGCTGGGCCTCGTAGCGAACTGCCTGTTCGAGGAAACGAAAACTGTTCAGATTCTTGATTTCGACAATCGGCGTAGCGAGAACGCCTCCTCCTTCAGCCTGAGGGATGCGGATGTTGACGTTGGCATCGCAACGGAGACTGCCTTCCTGCATTTCACAGTCGGAGACGCCCAACTCGCGCATCAACAATCGCATCTCTTCCAGATACAGCCGAGCTTCTTCCGGCGAGGATAGCTCGGGCTTGCTGACGATCTCCAGAAGTGGAGTGCCGGTTCGATTGAGATCGACAAGGCTGTCACGTCCGGTGCCGCGCTCGTCGTGCAGCATCTTGCCTGCGTCTTCTTCGAGATGGCAGCGGATAATGCCGATTCTTTTTATCCCTTGTGAGGTGTTGATCTCCAACCAGCCTTCCGAGCCAAGCGGGAGATCATATTGACTGATCTGATAGTTTTTCGGCAAATCGGGGTAGTAGTAGTTCTTGCGGTCCCACTTGGTGAAGCGGGCAATCGAACAATTCAGGGCCAGGGCAGCGCGAAGGCCCAATTCAAAGGCCCGGCGATTCATCACGGGAAGCGAACCGGGCAGCCCCAGACAGACGGGGCAAGTCTGTGAATTCGGAGCCGCCCCGAACACCGTGCCGCAACCGCAGAACAGCTTCGTCCGCGTCAGTAGTTGCACATGGACTTCCAAACCAACGACGATGTGATACTTCTGCGTGTTCATGGAGTTCAGCATACCAGATGTTGAGAGGCACGGCATCGTCAGCGAGCCACGCGCACCGGCAGTTCAACGGTGGCGTCCTTCGGTTGGCGAAGATGGACCTTCACGCTTCCCTCGAACGAACCAGGAGGAAGTTTGTTGGCATCGACGAGGACACGGAGCGTGGAGCGTTCCCCCGGACCAGCGGCAAAGGTGCAGCGAATGGCCTCGTGGCTGGGTTCAACTTGTTCAACCAGGACAGGTCCTTCACCGCCGAGCAACACGATCCGGGCGGGCAAAGGCCCCTGACCGACCAATTCGACTGCTTCCGGTACAGGCCGAACCTTTCCGGAACTGCGTTGATGAATGGTGAACGGCACCTTCAATTCCGGACAATCCGGATCTCCTGTATAGACACAGACCACCCCCTCATGACGACCGTCCGGGCAGGTCGGCAGTACCTCTAAAGAGACGGTACGGACCCAAGTATCGTCAATACGGCGAGGGGGGGCAATGCGGGCCTGCATGTGTGGACTGCTGACGCTAGCTCCTCGCACTTCCAGCGGTTGCGGGCGCTTCTCGCTCAAGGTGAAGGTATGCGAGATGGGACGGTTCGTGTTGACCACCAGCGCGGCGGGTTGAATGGCCACATCTCGCGTCAAGTGGGCGCGAATTTCTAACGGCAATTCGCCTCGGGAGTGCAGCACCGTCACTCGCCAACGATTTGCTCCTTCAGGCTGGGTCACGGTACTGACCTCGACACGCACGGCGGCCCGTTCCCCTGTTCGGAGGACGCGACGATCGATGCTCGGTTTCAGACAGCCGCAGCCCGCTTTCAGGTCGTGAATCTCAATCGTCTCTCGACTAGGGTTCTGTAGGACGAAGGTATGAACGATGGTAGGGCCGCTTCGCAGCGTGCCTGCATCGAAGACCAAAGGATGGCAGGTCAGGCCGGCCTGAGCCGAGCCAAGAAGTACGAGACTACCTAGGACGGATAAGATCGGCAATCGAGCGAACATGACACCCTCCTTGGACGGAACCGCAGCGCGGATCTGCTTAACGTCGCGCGTCGCCTGATACAAGGCAGATTGTTCGCCGATCGAACCATAGAGTCGTACCCTGATGAGAGGTGTTCCCAGCAATCCCGAAGTCCTAACATTCTCTGAGCCGCCATGAGCTTCTTTCCCGATGTTCCAACGATCAAGTACGAAGGCCCCTCCTCGCGAAATCCGTTGGCGTTTCGTCACTACAACGCCGACGAGATCATCGAGGGCAAACCGATGCGCGATCACTTCCGCTTTGCCGTGGCCTATTGGCACACCATGCGAGGGCAGGGAGCCGACCCCTTCGGTCCCGGCTGTGCCGTCCGTCCCTGGGAGGATGGCACCGACTCCGTAGACATGGCCATCAAGCGGGTTCGGGTCATGTTCGAGTTTCTGGAGAAGTTGGGGGTTGGCTTTTACTGTTTCCACGACCGCGACGTCGCTCCGGAAGGAGCCAATCTGCGGCAAACCAACGCCATTCTCGACCAAGTCGTGAAGGTGCTGAAAGAGGAGCAGCAGCGAACCGGAATTAAGCTGCTGTGGGGCACAGCCAATCTGTTCAGTAATCCGCGCTATGTTCACGGAGCGGCGACGAGTTGCAACGCCGACGTCTTTGCCTATGCCGCCGCCCAGGTGAAAAAGTGTCTGGAGGTGACCAAAGAACTAGGAGGCGAAAACTACGTCTTCTGGGGTGGGCGGGAAGGCTACACCACCTTGCTGAACACCGACATGAAACGCGAGTTGGATCACCTGGCCAAGTTCTTCCATATGGCGGTGGACTACAAAAAAAAGATTGGCTTCACCGGTCAGTTCCTCATCGAGCCGAAGCCCAAAGAGCCGACGACCCACCAGTACGATTTTGACGCGGCGGCCTGCTTGAACTTCCTGCGTCAGTACGGCCTGACCGATCACTTCAAACTGAACCTGGAAACCAACCACGCTACGCTGGCCGGCCACACCATGATGCACGACATGATCGTTGCCTCCAGTGCAGGCATGCTAGGTTCGGTCGATGCCAACCGCGGTGACCTGCTCCTGGGTTGGGACACCGATCAGTTCCCGACCGATCTGTACCTGACGACGAGCATCATGATGGTGATCCTCGATCAGGGCGGACTGGCTCCGGGCGGCTTGAACTTCGATGCTAAGGTACGCCGGGAGAGCTTCGAGCCAGTCGATCTGTTCCATGCCCACATCGGCGGAATGGATGCCTTCGCCCGCGGACTGAAGGTGGCGGCCAAGATTCGCGCCGATGGCGTGCTGAAGGATTTCGTCAAGCAGCGCTATGCCTCCTGGGATTCGGGAATCGGCGCAGAGATCGAGCAGGGCAAGGTCGGCTTCGCCGAGTTGGAAACCTATATGCTCAACAAGGGCAATCCAGACAAAAACGTCTCGGGCCGACAGGAGATGTTGGAAAACATTCTCAACGGGTATATCGAACTGGCCTGAGATTCACCGCCGACGCCAAAGATTCTCTTCAGGGATCTTCAATCTCTGCATTTCGTCTCGGATGGCGTCGAGATAGCGACGGGCGTCGCCGGGGTAGCCAGCGGTCGGCCTCAGCCCCGGCACCCGCGCGCACCAGAAGGCGTTGTACTCGCGCATGAACAGCTCGCGAAGATACTTGCTCACCATCGACGCCAACGCCACGTTGAACCATAGTTGGTCGGCACGCGGCTGAAATGTCAGGTGGACGTCGCGCGATAACCCAGAGATGCGGTAATGGCTTCGCGCCGCTGACTCCTCGAACGGATACACCAGTCCAGCGGTCAATGCCGCCTGAATCTGGGCGGCATAGGTATTTCGTCCCCCTTGCTTGTCCACAAAGACGAACACCGGTTCGTTCTCGTGGGCAGTATCTTTGAGCAGGTCGGCCAATAAGCAAATGAAGCCCTGTCCCAAAACCGCGGCTTTGCTGTCATGCCGGTCGACAATGGCGTTGAAGCGACGCGGACAGACGACAACGCTGGCTACGATCCAACTACCGACACCGTTCTCCTGACAGGCCCGAGTAAAAGGTTCGAGTGATTCGGCGTTGGCGGTTGCTTCGATTGGCAACGTGGTCTGTCCGGTGAACCACGGTTCGGCGGCGATCTCTTCCAGATTAGAGGGGGCCAGTCGCTGCACTAACTCGGCCAGTGTGGCAGGCAGTTCGATCACGGCTCGCAAGCCGCGCTCTAGTCCGACGAGGCCTTGGCTGGAGGTGTACACCGCCTTGGAGTCGTCGATCACTAAGCGAGCATCGCGGCCATCGGCACAGCGCCGAACCGCTTGTTTCAGCAACGTCCACAAGCAAGCGTTGGCGTTCGGGACGCGGCAGGCAACGGCGGACATGACAAGCGGTCCGAGGTTTGGTCCGTAGCCGGCCTCGTCGATGCCAATCAACCAAGTCATGCAACCGCCCTCCTTGGCTCGCCGATCGCTTCCTGAAAAGCTATTGTACTGTCGTGCCTGTTTCGCTCCCAGATCGGAGACCTGCCATGCTTGCAGACAACGTGTTTAAAAAGATCATCGATAAGCAGATCCCGGCCAGGCTGGTGCATGAGGACGAGCAATGTCTGGCCTTCCACGACATTGGGCCGAAAGCTCCCGTCCATGTGCTGATCATCCCTCGTAAAGAGATCCGCACGCATGACGACCTCCAGCCCGAAGATGCCGCTCTGGTGGGCCACATGCACCTCATCGCGGTCAAACTGGCACGCGACCTGGGGTTGCACGATGGCTACCGGCTAGTGATTAACTGCAAGGAGCGCGGCGGACAGACGGTGCCGCATCTGCACATGCACCTGTTAGGCGGACGTGATCTGACCTGGCCACCGGGATAAGTCGGCATGCTCCCGTGACGTCGGTCCCTCCCACGAACCTTCGAGAGCGACGTGCTGAGACGTTGCGGCCCCTCTCACTGCTTGCGACGCTTGCGCTCATGGTGGCTCTGTTCCTCGCGCGTCAGAAAGCCCCAGCGCAGCGCTTGATCCTGCACATAGTTTTTGCCCAGGGTCAAAGCCGTCATGGCCTTGGCCAGTTCGTAGCCCAGATAGAAGGCGTGCGAAGGATCGAGGCTGGTTCGCTCCTGGATCTGGTCAAACAGTTCAAACGGATCGCGGCCCACCAAGTGCATCTGCTGATTCATGACGTGAATCCGCTCGCGCTCGGCGAAGACTCGAAAATTGCGATCGGTCAGACTAGCGGCGAGTTCTGCCAGTGCTTCGTCACCATGTTCGCGCAAACGGGGATCGCGAAGGAGAAGTAAGCCCGGCTCCAACCGTTTGGGCAGGACGCGATGGGTGCAGGCAAAATGCACCAACCGACGCGCCAGATCCAGCTCGCGGACACAGCTGCGACACCAGTTGATGACTTGAGTCGTCAGCACACTGCGGATGCCGAGTTCCTGGCAAAACCCTAGTAAGAGGACGTTGACTCCCGCGGAATCCACGTCGGTTAACTCCGTCAGGTTGCCCACGCCTAGGAGCATCTCCACTTGGGGATACCGCCGACGCACATCCAGATAGCGACCCAGGGAGGCGGCGAAGCCGAAGCCGATCGGCTCTAGGATCGGATCGACGCGATAGCGAATCCCCTGAGCGTCGAGTCGTTCCAGCGTCGTGTCCAAGCCACCCAACGTAGCCGGCACGTCGGGCACGGCGACCACCTCGACGCCCCAGTCGGCGGCCCGTTCGACGTTCGACGAATTGACGCTCAAGACCAGTTCCGCGCCGGCGGCAACGGCCCGCTCCACTTCGAGCGGATCGAAACTATCGATTGAGACGCGCATTCCCTCGTCGCGGAGGGCACGCACAGCGTCCGCCACACTTAGCCAAGTCGAGCCGGGATCGCAACCGAGATCGATAAAGTCGGCTCCGTCACGGGTCAACTCCCGAGCCTGACGAAGCAACTCGTCCCGACTTAAGCGTGGAGCATGATTGATTTCGGCGAGAATCGCGATGTCATATAAGCCATAATCCTGGTGGGCGTCCTCACGTCGAATACGGAACATCTCTGACAGATCGCGTAGATCGTTCGGCCCGCGCTCCACGGGTACCGTGGTAAGCCGTTGAAGCTCGGCCAGGTCGCCATGGCACAGTCCCGGCAGGATGAGGCGATCGATCCCGTCGGGGATGCGAAGGTGGCGAGCGATCCACGGCGTAGTCGCCAGGGCAGCCACGGTGATCGGCAACACGGCGACGTCGTAGTCGAAGCCAACTCGCGGAGCGAGCTGCTGCAGTTCGCGCCGCAGAGACGGCTCGGCGAGTTTGCCAGTGACGAACAGCAGACGCGGTTTCACTCGCGGCTGTTCTCCTTCCACCATTTTTCCCAGGCGGCGATGGCGGCTCTTCGCTGGGCTTCGTTGGCTTCGGCGGTCGGGCCGAAATCTTGTTTCGTCAACTCTCGCAGAGCGATGAGCATGGCCCGTCGTACTTGCTCGTCGGCATCGGATAACCCTCGAATCAGATCTGGAATGAGGACTTTGCTTTCGCGAGCGGCAGCGGCTAGAGCGGCGGCGCGGCGGATCTCTGCTTCCTCATCCTTGAGATACTCGCGCAAGGTTGTGTCCTTGAGTCGAGCAAAGCGTTCGGCCAACGCCACGCGGGCAGAACGCTTATTGTCGCCTTCCATGCGTAGGATGGCCCAAACCAGCGACTCGGTGTAGATCGCTCCCTTGCTGTCGCGCAGTGTGCGCAGAATGCGGTTTCGCTCCTCGCCGGATGCACGGACCACCGAATCGGCCAGCCGGATCGCTTCCTTGTCCGCCTCGGTTTCCGGGATCGGTTTCGCTCGTTCCACAACGGCAGCGGGAGCAGCGGTCGTAGCTCGGGCTTCCTCGGACGACTTGGCTTTGTCGCCGATGTCATTGACGGTCAAGTCCGGGACTCCGCGGAGACCGGCCCCACCCCGCAAGACGCGTGGATCGCCGCCCCGAGGCACTCGTAAGGCCCCGGAAAGATCACGGGTCAAGTTAGCCTTTTTCAGAAACATCAGGGCGAAGGCGGTGTCCGCCCCATAGGTGCCGTACTCGCCCATCCACAGGCCGCTGTCTTGCTGATTGGCCAACAGAATCTCCGCACCCCAGTTGTACCAGTCCTTCTTGCCGAGCATTTCCAGATTGAAGGCAACCATGACTCGTTCGAGCGACCAAAGGAAGTAGTACGCCTTGCCGCTGGCGGGAGCCACCGCTGGATGCCGCGGACCATTCCCGCTCCACCCTACGGGAACACCGACGGCAGTGGCCAGCGCGGTCATTCCCGCGGTCACGTTAGGATCCTTACTGACATCGATTTTCTCCGCTTTTCCGTCCTTGGCTTTTTTGACGTCGTAGGTAGCCCCGTGACCGGCAGCGAGAGCAAACAAGCCCGCACAGGTCATCTGCGCGCTAGAGGTGCCGAAATTATTGAGGATGACTGCACTGTTGGTCGTGGTGTAAGACCAGCCGCCATCTCGATTCTGCGTGGTGCGGAAGCGGGCCGCGTTCTTCAACAACGCCGCCTGGGTGGGCACGCCATAGCGTCGTCCCACCCACATGCCCAGGGTGGCGAACTGGGTGTTGGAGTTGTCGCTGATGTTCAACAAGCCGCCGTCCTGCGGAGTTGCCACGTTGCCAAATCGCTCCAGAACTGCCAATTGGTCGCGCACTGGCTGAGGCAGATCGTCGACTTTGCGTTGGCCGGTCTGCGGGAGTTTGCCCAGGTCGCGACCGCTCTTTAAGGCCCGGGAGGGATCCATTTCCGCGCGAATGCGATTCACTTCTTCCACGCCCAGCGTCGGGCAAGTGTAGCTCCAGCCGCCATCGGAACGCTGTCCGGCCAGCAGGCGGACGATGAGCGACTCGATCAAGGGCGTATCACTGCGTTCGCCGAGTTTGTCGAGAAAAAGAATGCTCAGCGAGATGGAGTAGGTCTTGTCGGTGGTCAGAGCCTGTTCACGCACGGCCTTGGCGGCAGCGACGATCGAGGGATCGGTCTTGGGGACTTCGCACTCTAGCAGGGCCAACGCAGCCAGAGCTGTTCCGCCGATCTCACTAGCCGCCCAGGTGCCATCGTGCTGTTGCAAGCGTTTCAGCCCAGCTACACCGCGTGCAATCGCTTGATCGATCGCCGACTGTTCCACTGCCGGAATCGCTTCAAACGACAGCGCGAACACCGCCACTGCCAAAATCACCTTTCGCATAGCTCGACCTCCGCGCGTGAGGAAGATACTCTTCTTCAGAATAGCTACTCCACACGGCAACGCAAGCAAATGCGCTCAGGGTAGCAGTAGAATCAGATCGGCGGTAGCAGTGGCCCCGGGAGCGAGTTCGAGAAACTCGGTAGGCTTTCGTGGATAGGTGCCGACGCGATTGTTGGTCGGCTTGACCACGCCGAGCCGATACTTGCCCGGGGGAACGTCTCGGAAGACAAACGAGCCGTCCGCTCCGGTCACCTGTCGGCCTCGTTCGGCGCGTTTCTCGTCGGAGAGGTAGACGGTCAGCCCCGACTGCGGGCGGTCGCCTTCCAACACCTTGCCCTGAATGGTGCCTATCTTTGACTTGGCTGGATCGGTGGCTTCCAAATCGACGCTGATGGTGGCGAACGAAGACAGGCCAAACTGATTCACGAACTGCACGCTGACGTCGGTCGGTCCTAATTTGGTCGCGGGCACCGGCACCTGAGCCGACCAGAGCGTCTTGTCTGCATCTTGGGCCACGCCTGGGATCAGCGCGACTCCAGGTGGCGGTTTGTCGTTGATAGGTTTGCCTAAGAAGAAGTGGGCCTCCTTCACACTGGCCAGCGGATCAGTGCCGCGTGCTTGCAGTGACAACGGCACTTGGTTCCAAGCCTTGGTCGGCGGATCGACGAACTGCACCTGAGTCGGAGCCTGATCACCAACTACCAGAGTGCGGCTGGCACGGGCAACCTCCTGGCCGGCTCGATTGCGAAGAACGGTGCGCAGTTCGCGGATACCACGGATCCGCGTTGTATCCATTGTTACCAGCCAATCCTTGAGGCTGGTCTCGAAGACCAGCGCGCCACCGGGACCGTGCGGCGTGAAACCGATGCGTCTCTCGCGGGCACTGGCGCGCTGCTCGCGGACTTCAACGTGATAACTGTCGCCAACCAACCGACCCAGGGTCACGTCTAACTCGATGCCGGGCGGAGCATTGTCCGCCTCGACGGGTACGGGGAATCGACTGCTAGACAGGGCATACGGCGAAACATGTGGTCGCACTTCGGGGCGGAAGAGTTGTCGCGGGGTCACTGCACCACTTTCCGACAAAGTGACCTCGAACAGAAAGGCCCGCGCCCAACCATCCGCGCTGAGGTAGAACAAGGCACGGTGATTCGGAGCCGACACGCCGTCGGCGAACAGCGTGATTTCCGACAAATCAGCGGGCAACGTCCCCTTCAGTGTGCCGGTGGTATAAGTCGCTCCGCCATCCTCGAACGGGGGGAACCCCAACTCGACGTGGACTTCCGGTGGAGGAAGTCGATGACGCAACCGCAGGGACACCGAGAGGCGATTGCGTCCGCCGCTGGGATCATAGCGTACTTGTGTGATCGACACATACTCCACAGGATCGGCTAGTTCGACGCTCACCGTGCGACGAGTCACAACCTCGTTTTTTTCCACATCGACGACTTCAAACGTCAACGGTCCTTCCAGCGTAGGTAAGGCCGGCGAGGCGGGTGGTGTCGGTGAAGCGGCTCCAGCAACGGGAGGGGGCGACACAGGCGCGGCGGGAGCAGGGGAGGCAGGAAAAAGGATCGGCTTGGTGGCCAATCCTGCCAGCCCGAACACTGCTGTCTCGCGTGTCTGGCCCGCGTAGTGCAGACGCACTTGCAGCCTATCCCATACTTTATCGATCGGATTTGTTAGATAAAGATACACATTCTGCTTGTCTGGCAGCGTGCGGAGGCGGAGGTTCGACAGCGGCTCGGTCGGCGTCTGACTGTTGGTCGAGAGCAACAGTTGTGGCGAACGCGGCGTGAGTGGAACAGGGATCAACTGATGAAAGGCTCGGCGGCCATCGAGGCGGACGCGGCCCAGGATGCCCTGGGGCGGAGGCGTTTTCCCTTCACCGGCTCCGGGACGTAGCTCCACGCGAAGCGGAACGCGATACCCGCCATCGACTGTGGGAGTGAAGCCCGGGGCCGGCAAGCGGACACGATCTGGCGACAGGGTCAGCCATTCTCGATCCGGAGCGAAGAAACGCAGATCGAGCGTGGCCGGCTGCAAACTGTTCGCTCGGACATCGAAGACGGCGGAAATGGGTTTGCCCGGAGACAGTCTTGGTAGATCGTTAATTTCCAGAATTTCAGCGTAGATTTCCCGAGGATCGCGCAACCACGGACGATAGGCTGCCGCTGCTCGGTTGTAAAACTCTGCGGCGGCGGTTTCCACGCCTAGCGTCGTATAGTCGCGTGCCAAGTAGCGGTAGCGATCCGCCAGCCACCCCCACAGGTTCGATTCCGGCTCGCTGCGGGGTAGGTCTCTCCATGTCAGATGCAGTGTGCGTTCCAGCGTATCCCGCGCGGTCTGATCCTGTAACAGTTGATGGAGTTGTTGCCGCTGCTCGGCAGTAGCACCAGCTAACTCAGCTAGCAAAACCGCTATCTCTGCTGGATCGCTGGTGCCAGCATCCAGTTTGGGCACGAGTTCTAGCTCGTTCAAATTCACGCCATCTTCGCGGTCCAGTTGTCGAACCGCTTGCTCCAAACGACGAGCCAAGTCGTAAGCTGCTGACCAGACGGTTGCCCGCTGAATTGGGGGAAGCAACGTCGTGGCCAGCAAGCCCTCAAGTCGTCGCCATAATCCCGGATTCGCCTCCGTTGCTCCCGCGGCGTGCAGTATCCACCGAACGAAATCAGGAGTAAACGACTCGCCAATTTCCTCTATAAGCGTCTGTAGCAACGCCGACTGGCGACGCAGATCCTCCAGCGCGGTGCCCACCCCGGAACGACGAGTCCCCGCCAATCGATCACTCAGGCTCACGGCCTGGCGTATGGCATTACTCCAGGCCGGTCCGTGCAGGCCGGCTCGTTCGCGATAGAGCAAACATTGGGGCAGAAAATACTGGGCGTGATCTAGCACGGCCAAGGCTTCGTTCAACAAGTCTTGCTGGGCCAACAAAGCCGCTGTGCGGGCCGCGCTCTGAGCGGCTTCGGCTTCCCCCTCTTCTAGCGAAGCATAGCCTCGAGCCTGCAGAACAACCATTACTTCATGCCGAGCGTTGGCCGCCGCTTCGAGTTCTTCGGCGAACCAGTCGAACAGGCGGGGACGTGCCGATGCCTGCTCGACGCCACGCAGCGTCTCCAGCACGCGCTGAGCCGTCGTGGCAGGCAAGTCCAGTTCCGCCAGCCGCGCTAGTTGCAACGTCTCGACATGCTCGGGCTGCGGCTCCAATTGACGGATCAACACGGCCAGCGTCTTCAGGGTCTGGCCGCGTGGATCATTGACGGCGACGTCGAGAGCAGCCCGAGCCAGCATCGTCGAAGTATCCGTCTTGGGCCGTTGCTTGAGAAACGCCTGGACCAGCTGCCCACGAAGTTCGTCGGCCTTGGCCGGGGGCTGCCCCGACACTTGCGGTCCTATCTGGTAAACCAGTTGTTGCACGGCGTCGACCAGATCCGCCGAGATCGGCTTCTCTTGCTCTGCCAGGGCTAGCGAAAATGCTGGAGGCACGGGCGGAGCAACTCGCGGCGGAATCGCTGACGCCTCGCGAACCGCTTGCTGGACGCGCTCGACCTCGTCGCCTTGTCGCCAAGCCTCTTCCGCCCGGAGCAGTGCCTCTGCCTGCTCTTTTGTCGACTTTTCCCAGGCTTTTTGGAGATAATCTGGATACGTTCGGGGCGGGGGCAGTTCAACGGCGGGACGCGGCATGCCATTAGGCAGATCGACTAGAGGAAAGTCCGCCGCCGTCCCATGCAGAAACGGCGTCTGCCGGCTGCGTCGCACGCGCCAGGTCCAGCGATCAACTCGGACGCGGACATAGTTGGCCAACTCGCGCGCGGTGATCCGTCCGTTCTGGTTAACGTCGGCCCGACCGCGCAACCCATCGCTCAGATACCAGGCCAAGACCGACTGCCCTAGCACTTCCGAGGCATGAGCCTCTTGCCCTGGCGAAGCAGCTCCAAGAACGAGGCGGTCGGCGTCCGGCACTGCTTCCAAATCGCGCTGCACCGCCTGCCAGATGTTGTCGAGAACCACAGTGCGGCGAAGCGACTTAGGCGGAGTTACCAGATCGAGAATAAGTAGTTTTTGTCGTGAAGTTGCTCCACGAAATTGCTGCAAGATTTTTTGTAACGGTAGCCAGGTTACCGGGTCGTTCGGATCGGCGTCGGCAGGAAGAATCTGAGTTCTTCCCTGACCGTCCTCGCGAGCATAGGCCGAAAGATACACCACCAGAGCGTCGGAGGAAACTTGCCCCAGACTGGCAAACTGGCGAACCAGAGCGGCCTGATCGAGTCGACCCGAGGGCAGCAGAATTGAAGTAAAAAAAGATCCGCTAAGAAGCTCTTGTTCGTCCTGAGACCGCCAAGCCAGCGGAGTCAACTCCGCAGCCTGATAGCCGCGAACAAACAATGGCATGAACTGGCAGCGCGTCGGGGGGCGCAACCAGTCGAGCAAAGCCACGGCCGAGGCCACCAACCCTGCCACCATCGCGAACAGCAGCAGGACGAGCCGGCGTCGGCTGCGTGCCGCAACCTGTCGCGCCGTTCCCTCGTCTCGCCAGCGTGCCGGAATGGCCGCCTGTCCGCTCATGCTCCCTCCTACTTAAAAGTGCTCCCTTCCTAGGGCGATGACCACACTGGACTTGGTCGAGACGGCAACGGGCTGGGCGTATCCAAATCGGCGAACGACGCCTGATGCAGAGAGTGACTCGCCGCTGTTTTTAACTTTCCAACAGAGATAAAAGCAACCTCTTTTAGCTCTTTTTGAATCTTCTGCTCCAGTTCGGCCTGACTATCTACCTGCGAAAACCAGAACAGGCCGACGTACCGCCCCGCGGCGCGATAATGGCGATGCTCTTGGCCAGCCAGTTGCTCCATGCCCACGAGTTCCGCCCAGACCGGCTGAGCGAGCGGATGCGTCGCGGCAACGACCAGACACCAGCGTTGCCCGCGTGTGCCAGGCGACACTTCCACCCAGTGTTGCTCGATGCCGACGCGATCGATCGTGAACCAGCTACCATTGCTCGTCTGCGGTCCGAGTAACTCGTCGACTCGCTTGCCAGAACGCGGTAGCGCGATTCGGAGTTTGGCCGTGGCTGCGACGTCGGCCCACCAAACGCGCACTTCGGGAGAAGGTGGCCCCTGTTCACTGTCTGTCGGCCAGCCGGGCACGTCGATGCCCCAACTCGGCGCGGGATAGCCGGCCAACCTCCCCCAACGCACAGCGGGGTTCGCGTTGCTCCCGCGTGCCGCCACCTCTAGCCAGACCGCACCAGGATACACCTGACCCGGATCGGCGGTGCGCGGCGTCTCCTGTTCCAGCGTCAGCATCATCTGCAACGCTTGTTCACCGAGTATTTGATTTTGCAACAGGGCGGCCCGCCAACCGCCCGTCTGTCGAGCCGGACGCCGTGCAAAGGCATCCCGACGGGAGTACAACTGTCGCTTCCAACCGAACGGACCTTCCTCGAGTTCCAGCAGCACGAAATCGCCAGGCCGCAGCGTCATAGTGCGATCGAACCCCAGTTGCGGCACCTCGACGCGGTACGGCTCGCTGCCGCCGCTGACCCACGTCCAACGATCATTTTCCTGAGGCCGTGTGGCCTCGACCAACTCGCTAGATGACTCGTAATCACTTCCTCGCAGTCGATAGCGAATTCCAGCCGGCATCGACCAGCGCATGTGCTCCAGCAGCGGCTTGAGTTGGTTCACTGTGCTAATCGTACCCTTGGGCAAGCGAGTGGTGACGAAGCCGAAGTGTTCTACCAACGCCGGTTCAGGCTTACCATCTTTATCTGCAAAACCGACAAAATGGATCGCAATATTCGTGTCAGCGAAGCGGCGGTTCAGCACCGCAGCGATCGACTCCTTCTTCGGATTGGCCTCAGTGTCCTTGGCGAAGCGGTTGTCGTCGCCATCACTGAGGACGATCATCTCGCGGAATCCCTCGACCTTGACCAGATCCTCGCGTGCTCGCAGAAGCGCTCGGGCAATGGGCGATTCGTTCCACGTTTCCTGTGCCTCGACCTGAGCCACAAGAGCCTCGACGTCGCCTTCTCCTCCATTCCAGATCGCCGGTGGTCGCAATTGTTGAATGGTGTCCTCGGCCTGCCGCACGGTCTTGCGTGGTAGTACTGCCTGACCGAAGATCCACAAACTCAGCCGTGTGCCGCGTGGAACGTGTTGGAGGATGGTCTTCAGAGCAGCCGTCGCCTGGCGAAAGCGCGAACGACTTAGTTCGGCAGACAGGGGCCCTTCACTGCCCGAGCAATCGACGACGATGGCCAAGCCGCCGCGAGCTTCGCCATAGCGGGTGAGCAATGGTTCAACCGCACGCAGACAGACGCCGGCCCGAGCGGGAGGCGGAGCCTCATTCCGGGTCAACTCGGCAACAGGATATAGCATAATAGACTCTACAGAAGAGGGTTTTTGTCCTCGATAGTAGGCATGCCAAGTGATTTGGCTCGTCTGGGCAGCAGCGAGGAAAGGCGGCGACTGCTCGGCACGCTCTAGTTCGGGACTGACCAGCTGTACCTGGGCCAACTTGTCGGTCTGGTCGATCACCGTTCGCTCGGCCTGGCTGAGATCGACAAAGGCCAACTGCTCACCCGGCATGGCCCAGAGCATCGGTCGGCCTGTAACCGCCGAGGGGTTCTGCGCACGAAGCGAGGCCCGAGCAACAAGTCGATCGCCTGCGATCATGCTTGGATTCGACACCGTTTCGATACGCAGTCCGTCGGGCTGTTCCAGCTCCTTTCGCAGCCGGTCCACCTCCGTTAGTCCCGTTCGTTGGAAGGGATCGAGTCGGCGCACATCTCGGAGATAGTCTATCCCTGCTATCTGATAATAGGGAGCGCTGGTTGGATCATCGTTGTACCAGTGATCGTTGTAACCGCGGCGCGCCATCCACAGCAGCAATTGTTCCACCTCGGCACGGCGGGTCAGGACCGGAGCATCGACCGTGCTCTGTTGCCACTGCCCCGGACTAAAGCGGCGTTGCAAGCGGTCGGCCTGTCGCAGCGAACCGACCAGCCGCTGCTGTTTACGCGCATCGACAACCAGTTCATGCACTCGCGAAGGATACGCCCGGAAGCGATGGCCGATCTCGTCGCCAACCCAGCGAAGCACTTTGTCCCAGGCTCCTTCCAGATCTGGGCGGCGCAGGAACGGTTCGACGTCGGCATAGCTCATGCCAGACAGTCCGCGCGTAGCATCGAACCACGTCGGCCCCAGAGCGGCCATCGCCAGCTGTCCTTCACGGATCGCTTGACGTCGGCACCGCACTTCGAGTTGTTCCGCCGACTGTTCCACCTTCGCCTCGTTCTCCGATCTTGCTTGTCGCTCTAGACGATGCAGTTTCACCAGCAGTCGCGTTCGAGTCTCCGCGTCGAGCCAGGGAATCGCCAGCGCTTGCAGGCCATCGCGCACTGGCGGAGAGGAGCTGGTTTCGCACTTCCGAGCGAAGGCGTCAAGTCGGCTTTGTAACTGATCCAACCCCGCTTGCGCCGCCGTTGCCCGCTGACGAAGGTCGGCTATTCGACTTGGCTGACGCTGCTCAACTACCTTTTGTATCTCCTCATCCAGCTGGCGGGTTTGCTCCAAAAGGCTCTTCGTCAGGGCGAACAAATCCTCCTCAGATTGCTGGGCCACCCAGTGAGCCAGAATCGGCAACTGAGCCAGCGCGCGATCGCAAACCGCGAAGCACTCGCGCAGGGCGACGGCCTCTGTTTTCGCCTGGTCGTACAGTTGCCGTGCTTGTTGTGCTAGCTTCCGCGATTCTTGCCATTGTGACGGCTGACTGGCGAACAGCAGATCTTCACTCTGTTGTCGCCGAGCGTCGGCCTGAAGAATCCTCGTCTCGATCCAGGGCCAGATGCGTTCGGCATAAGCGTAGCCCGTGCCCTCGACGGCCAGCGCCGCCTGCTCGGCCAGCAGCCGTACTCGCAACGCTTCCTGGAGGGCAAGGTTCAACTCTTCGGGAATCGGTCGCACGGGCAAATCGCGTTGCAACAGCACCAGAAAATGCGCCTCCGCTGGCCGTACCACGCGAACCGGATCGTCAAGCAGTTTGACCAATTCGGCAGCACGAGCGAGGTTCCGGGCCGGATTCTCCGCGGCACGACGAATGAGAGCAAAGAGGATGTTGCGACGCAGCAGCGGATTAGCGTATTCTTGACGCAAACTCTGCCAGACGCGCTGACGATCTGCCGGCGCGCTTTGCCAGAGACGATCCTCCGGACCGTAAGGATAGGGCACGTCCAGTTGAGTCTGTCCCTGCACTGCCGGCATCTCTAATGTCAAAGCCGACGACACCAGATCGAGTTCCAAGCCCAGCCGCACGCGCTGTCCGGCCTCGCTGGCTCGTTGGGCAATTGCCGCCGCGTAGGGCGAGCCGGCGAGACTGAGTTGCTCATGGCGTAGCAGCCAGGCTTGCCACAACGCCCATTCCCCCGGCACGCACGCTCGGGCGGCTGCTGTGCGTGGGCGGAATGCCTCGTAGCGGGACCAGACCGATTGAATCTCCTCGAGTGGGGCATTTTTGGAGATGTTTTCCAACGCCGTGCCGTCCAATCGAAAAGTCACGCTGATCGCTCGGGCGCGAGCTTCGCCTTCCCGCTGCGGCAACAAGACGGGAGTTTGCTCCACTCCGTGCAACCGTCGCGCGTCGGTCTCGACCTGCGACCGGACGTACTGATACAACTCCCAGACATGGACGCGATTGTCCCGATCGAAGTCGGCCTTGCCTAGTAAGCCCTCAAACAGGTGCCGCGCGAACAGCGTTAGTCGCAGGTCGGCCTCGGGCCAGGAGCGCTGATCGAGATCGCTAGACGAGAGAACGACCAGGTTCGGAATAGCGGCGATACGGGCATCGAGGTCGGCCAACCCACGGGCGAAGTTATCGTGCAACAAGCCGAGCGTCCAGTTCGGCTGCATCGCCGTCGCGTCGAGAATCAACAGCTTGTGCTTCTCTTGGGGAAGGCGAGCCAGTCGATCGAGGATCAACTCAAGATGTATTCGATCCTTAATATCCGCTGTGGCGTCTTGAGGTAACAGGTAAGCTCCGCGGGCATCGGTCCCGCCATGCATGGCCAGGAAGACGACGACCGTCTGTTCGCGAGCCTCGTCCAGACCGTGTGCCCAGTCGGCAGCGCGGTTGAACTCCAGCGGCGGATGGGCCAGCCGCAGCCGACCAGCCTTAGGAAAGAACCACGACAACGGCGACGACGTTCCTGCTAGTCGACTGAAACGCATCATCGCTTCTCGACCGCGAGCATTTTCGGGAATGGTCAGATTCGCCTCGTAGCCTGCTCCCGCCAGGATCAGCACTGCCGCACCTGGAGGCACCAGCCAAAGCAGCACCCAGATCAATAGCGTCGCCATCAGCAGAATCAGGGCGAAGACGCTCATCAACCGGGCCAGGCGAACTCGCGGCGGAACCTTCAACGGCGGCGTCAATTGCCGCCAAGCGGGCTGCGTCGTGGTCTCCGCTGCTGGCGTGAAAGCAAGATCGGGTCGCCAGATGGATCCAGGATTCGACGGAGTCGTCATGGTGCGTCTCGTGTGCGCTGACCTCATCGCGGCCATGCCGTCCGGAAGGCGCCGCGCTGCTGAACATGGAAATTTGTCTCTTCTCCGTTATCGACGAGTTTCGACAGATCGCGTCACGGGCGAACGGACTTCAACTCACTTAGGCCGATGACTTTACAGTAAGTATGAATTATAGTGGCCAGCATACCCGCATCGTGAGGAGAAGCTATGGCGAAGCTACTGCTGGTTGAAGACAACGAGATGAACCGAGACATGCTGTCCCGCCGACTAATTCGCAAAGGTTTTGAAGTGGTCCTGGCGATAGATGGCGGCCAAGGCGTGGAAATGGCCCGGACCGTGCAACCCGATCTGATTCTCATGGACATGAGCCTTCCGGTGGTCGATGGCTGGGAGGCCACGCGGCAGATCAAGGCAGACGCGGTGACCTGCACCATTCCCGTGATCGCACTGACCGCCCACGCCATGCAAGGCGATCAGGACAAAGCCAGAGAGGCCGGCTGCGACGACTACGACACCAAGCCCGTGGAACTCGATCGCTTGCTGGGCAAGATCAACGCTCTGCTGGACAAAAAGGCATCGTCATGAGTGAAGCTGCGGCGAGCGTCCTCACTGCTCCAGCGGGAGAAACAGCTTAGACATCAGGTGGAACAGCCTAAAATCGAAATCGAGTCGGTTCGTCTGAGCAAGTCGAGGAAGTCACACAAACGCCTATCTTCGACTCGTTGCGTGAAGCCCTTGCTCGTATACGACACTGTCACGGGAGAGGAGAAACCGGGGAGCGGCACGAGCTGAACCCGCGCCGCTCCCCCTGACTCAGCGCATGCGCTGCAACCGTTTACTCAATTCGCGCCGAACAGCGAGTCCTGCCCGATTCACCGTGCGATCGATGAGGACGTGCAGCTCGGCGTCACGATCCTCCACAAGGATATCGGGAAGTTGTTGCAGGCGAACGAGAATACGGCAGCGTTTTCCCACGCCGCCTCGTGGGCCATTCTCATCAACGAGTAGTACCCACACGCGCATGATGTGTTGGCCGATGCGGCCCAAGGCAAAGTCTAACCGTCGTTGGAGCCGGTGCTTTGCCTCGTCGTCGAGTTCGATGCCTTGACGTCGGATGTCGAACTGCATGACGTCTCTCCTGGAGGTGCTAAGGAGATCGGAGCGGCAGAGTTGTCGCCCTCCCTGGAATGGGAGTTTACCTACTGAGCCGTCGTCACAAAAAGAAAAATTTTTTCGACTTCTTCATACAACCGGCCTCCCCTCGTCGCAACTGCTAGGGATTGGCTAAATTAACGCTCTGTGTTATCCCAAAGTGCTTGTCGAAGGCGGTGACTCTGGATAGCATCCCCTTGGGTACCGCGAAGTGTTTATCCCTAAAAAGGAGCTATCATGTCGGTCAAATCTCACTTCGCGCGTCTATTACTGGTCCTGTTGCTCTGCCTGGCCGTGACCGCCTGTGGCAAGAACAAACTGACCCAGGAGAACTTCGACAAGCTCAAAGAAGGTTCGACTACGCTGGAAGAAGCTCAAAAGCTACTGGGCAAAGGGGAAAAGGAAGGCGGCGACGGTAGCAACATCGCTGCTGGAGTCGGCATCGCGGTCGGTGGAGTGGCCAGCGCTCCGACCTCGGGCGGCGGCGAAGTTTATGTCTTCGAGCGCGGCGACCGAAAAATTCGCCTTACCTTCCGTCAAGGCAAACTGGTCCACAAGCAGAAGGAAGGATTCTAGAGCGTCCGGCCAAATGATCTTGTAGGTAGTAGGGTGAGCAAGGTAGCAGCGTGTCTGGCGAGGAATTACTTCTTGCTCCGTGGCGACCATGTTGGATCCATCAGCAGGCTGTTGCCGGCGATGTCTTCCCAGGCATAAAACTTGAAGTTTTGATTGCCGCGTGCCCCACTACGTGCCTTGCCATCCTGGGCCACGAATAGCCCATAAGGAAAGCGTTTACCCAGGGCCGCGCTGGTCACGGCGATGCCATCGGTCTCGCTGACCTTGCCGAATTTGCCGGCTACCGGTTCGATCGTTCCGACGAAGGCATTGGTGCCCTCACGGCGATAGATCTTGAAACAGTCGTTGCTCTGACTCGACGCGATCAGATAGCCCTTGCCGTCTGTGGTGCAGTAAAGAGTTAATCCCTCGACGTCGGGTTGCAGACCGTTTTCGCCAACGCGGGCGATCCGTGTCATCCGAGTCGGAGCGTCTGGCTCAGCGGCGAGTTTCCAAATACCTACCTTTTCCTCTCCGAGATAGAGAAAACCTAGCTCATCATCGGCCACGCAGCCTTCGGGTTGCGAGGCCACGGAAAAACGGCGAACTACTCGGCTGCGGAGTTTTCCGTCGCTGAAACTCAGTTCGTGCTGCTCAAACTGGCCGTTCTTTCGATTGACGATGAAATACGATTGGCCGGTTCGGCGACTGCGATAGACACACAAGCCATAGGGTTCCGCGTCGCCGAAGACGGGAAGTACGCCTCCCAGGGCCGACAGCCTGCCAGTCGTGGCATCGATTCGCCAAATCTGAACTCCCGGAGCTGATTTCTGGCGAACAGTAGCAACGGCGAGATCGACTGGTCCCGAGGGCAGGGGGAAGTCGTGCAGCACGTCCACGTTGTTGGGCCGCATGCCATCTCCGACGGTCTGCACGAGTTGGCCTTCTAGGTTGTAGACGCACAAGCCACCAGCCTTGTTGGTGCCCAGCACTAGGCTCTTGTCCGGATCGCTGGGATGAACCCAGATGGCCGGATCGTCGGCGGCATCTCCCTTTGCGGGGACAGGCTGAGTCTCCGCTCGTGGTGCGGGGCGAGCGACCCAGGCTGGTTCACTTGCGCAGCTGAACAACAACACCATGCCCAATGTCGCGCAGCGCCACTCGGGTAGCATGGTTGAACCTCTCATGGGTGCGGAGAAATTGCATCCCATCGATGGACTTTCCTCAGACCAAATTAATGCCGTAATTGTAGTTATTTGCCTGCTTTGTGATCTTGAAAGCTGGATGAAGTTTTCTCTTCAGCAAAATTGACCTAGCTTTCCCGATCTGCTAGTGCTCTAGGTCACCTAGACGATGCAGATGAGGCAACCGTTCTAATCCCCAAAACAGTGCGCAGTTGGGTAAATTTTCCTTCTCTCCGAGATTGGATTTCTTTGCCAGTCGATCGAGATGGGGCATATTCCCATTGCAGAAACGATCTGATACCGGTGAACGAGACGCGCGGAAGTGGTTCGCGAAGATCTCAACCGGTCAACCGGAAGAGGAGAACGAGGCAATGTTCCACCGAAACCTGATCAGCAGCCTCCTGGCTGGCTTCGCCTTGTTGGCGGCCAGCAGCTTGGCTCAGGCGGCCTGTTGTCCGCCGGCCTGCTGTGGCTCTGGCAGCGCAGTCGCTAGTGGTGCGGCAACGGGTGGCGCTGGGTTGGTGACTCGTACGATCACCGTCTATGAAATGGTGCCCGAGCAGTACGAGACCACACGCACGACCTACCGTCAGGAAACCGTGCAGGAAACCTACACGGCCTACCGCACCGAAGTAGTGCCGGAAACCCGCACCTACCAAAAGCCGGTCACCCGTCAAATCCAGGAATGGAAGGACGTGACGGTCACCACCTACAAGATGGTTCCGACCATGGAAACCCGCACGGTGATGAAGAAGGTCACGGTGCAGGAGCCGGTCACGACCATCAAGTGCAAGAAGGTCAAGCACGTCCACTATGAAACGGAATGCGTGCCGGTCAAGAGCCTGTTCCGTAAGAAGTGCGATCCGTGCGATCCGTGCTGCAACGACTGCCCGCGTTACCGCGAGAAGACCCGCAAGGTCACTTGCTGGGAAACGGTGCAGTGCCCAGAGACCAAGATGGTCTGCAAGACGATCTGCGTGCCGGAAACCGTTCAGGTCTGCGTCAACAAGTGCGTACCCTGCACGGAAGTGAAGAAGGTCTGCTGCACCCGTTGCGTGACCGAGTACGTCACGGAGACCTGCACGGTCAACGTCACCAAGTGCGTGCCTTATCAGGCCACCCGCTGCGTGACGAAGTGCGTCCCGGTCTGCGAGAAGGTGATCTGCACCCGTATGGTGTGCAAGCCGGTCCAGAAGACCATCACCGAGTGCGCTCCGGCCTGCGACCCCTGCGCGTCGGCCTGCTGCGATCCCTGCGCCGCTCCGTGCTGCGAAGTGAAGTGCAAGAAGAGCCGTCGTAGCTGCTGCAACTAAGCAGGAAAGCCTCACGGCTAAATCTAACGGGGGGTGAGAGAAGCAACTCTCTCACCCCCCGTTGGTCGTAGTTGATTGCTACATCTGGCTTTTAATTAGCTGCCGCCGCCGCCAGCCCCACTGTTGCCGATGGTGTCGCCGACGAAGGAGAAGGTGTTGTTGGCGTTGGTGCCGAGTACGCCGATCGCCGTGATGCACACCACGATGATCAGAGCCAACATCACGGCATATTCCA
>CALDUY010000043.1 GCA_937923405.1 uncultured Gemmataceae bacterium
CGCGTACTAGACGTTGTCGCCCTCCGTCGAGGTCATGCGGCTGGCGGGAGCGACACGCACTTGTTGGCCCCAGCGCCAGTTGGCAATTTCCGGCATGTCGTCGCCATACTCACGGATGTAGTGCTTGTGCTCGATCAGCTTCTCTTGAATGGCCTGCTTGAAATAGGCAGCCCGAGAGCCTAGCTGCGGCAGACGATCGATCACATCGCCGACCAGATGGAAGCGGTCCAGATCGTTGAGTACCACCATGTCGAACGGAGTCGTCGTTGTCCCTTCCTCCTTGTAGCCGCGGACGTGCAGATTTTTGTGGTTAGTCCGACGATAGGTCAAGCGATGAATCAGCCAAGGGTAGCCGTGGAAGGCAAAGATGATCGGCTTATCCTTAGTGAACAGGGCGTCGAAGTCGCGATCAGGCAGAGCGTGTGGATGTTCGTTGGGCGACTGCAGCCTCATCAGGTTCACCACGTTAATGACGCGGATTTTCAACTCCGGGAGATTCTGGCGGAGCAGTTCGACGGCGGCAAGCGTCTCCAGAGTGGGCACGTCGCCACAGCAGGCCATGACCACGTCGGGTTCGCTTCCTTTGTCGTTGCTAGCCCACTCCCAGATGCCGATCCCCTGGGTGCAGTGCTTCACCGCTTGATCCATGTTCAGCCACTGCGGCGCGGGTTGCTTGCCGGCCACCACGACGTTGACGTAGTTGCGACTGCGCAGACAGTGGTCGGTGACGCTGAGCAGACAGTTGGCATCGGGCGGCAGATAGACGCGGACGACCTCGGCTTTCTTGTTGATGACGTGATCGATGAATCCTGGATCCTGATGCGAAAAGCCGTTGTGATCTTGCCGCCAGACGTGTGAGCTAAGCAGGTAGTTGAGAGAAGCAATCGGCCGTCGCCAGGGAATGTGTCGACAGACCTTCAGCCACTTGGCGTGCTGATTGAACATCGAGTCGATGATGTGGATGAAGGCTTCGTAACAAGAGAAGAAGCCATGTCGACCCGTGAGCAGATAGCCTTCGAGCCACCCCTGACACTGATGCTCGCTGAGGACTTCGACGACTCGGCCATCCGGACTGAGCTTGTCATCTTCCGGATAGATCTCGCCCATGAAGCACCGCGTGGTCACTTCCAGCACGTCCTGCCAGCGGTTGGAGTTGTTCTCATCGGGGCTGAACAGGCGGAAGTTCTTGTGATTCATGTTCCGCTTCATCACGTCTCGGAGGAACTTGCCCATGACTCGGGTGGCCTCTGCCGTGGTTGCCCCAGGTGCGGGTACATCGACAGCGTAGGCGCGGAAATCGGGCAGGATCAATTCCTGGAGCAATAGTCCCCCATTGGCATGCGGATTGTCGCTCATGCGACGATGGCCTTTCGGCGCCAGCGCGGCCAGCTCTGGCTTGAGACGTCCCTCTTCGTCGAACAGCTCCTCGGGGCGATAGCTTTTCATCCATTGTTCGAGGATGCGGATGTGGTCTTCCTTGTCCATCTCCCCCATCGGCACCTGATGGCTGCGCCAGTAGTCCTCGCACTTTTTGCCGTCGATCTCGGCGGGACAGGTCCAGCCTTTGGGGGTACGGAAGACGATCATCGGCCAGAGGGGGCGGCGAGTGCCACCTCTCTCGCGGGCCTCGGCCCAGATTTGCTTAATCTCGGGAATGATCGTGTCCAGCGTCTCGGCGAGTTGATGATGCACCGATTCCGGCTCACGCCCCTCGACGACGTAGACTTTGTAGCCCATGCCCTCGAAATACTTGCGTAACTCGTCTTCGGGGATGCGGGCGAGAAAGCAGGGGTTGGCGATTTTGTACCCATTCAGATGAAGGATCGGCAACACTGCGCCATCGCGGGCTGGGTTGAGGAACTTGTTGCCGTGCCAACCAGTGGCCAGCGGCCCGGTCTCGGCCTCGCCGTCGCCGACTATGCAGGCGACGATCAGATTGGGATTGTCGAAGGCCGCCCCGAAGGCATGCGATAAAGCATATCCCAATTCTCCGCCTTCGTGGATGCTGCCCGGGGTCTCTGGGGCGACGTGGCTGGGGATGCCGCCGGGAAAGCTAAACTGCTTGAACAGTTTCTTCATGCCCTCGGCATCCTGAGTGATGTTCGGGTAGTATTCCGTGTAGGTGCCCTCTAGATAAGCATGCGCCACCATCGACGGTCCACCATGCCCCGGACCGATGATATAGATCATGTCCAAATCGTCGCGTTTGATGACGCGATTGAGATGGACGCAGAGCATGTTCAGTCCCGGCGAAGTGCCCCAGTGACCCAGCAAGCGCGGCTTGATGTGCTCGCGGCGGAGCGGTTCTCGCAGCAACGGATTATCCATCAAGTAGATTTGTCCTACCGACAGATAATTCATCGCCCGCCAGTAGGCATCGAGCTTGTACAGTTCCTCCGTCGACAGCGGCTTAGCCACGTTGCAGGGCTTGGTCGTCGGATGGGTCGCGGTCGGAGTCATGTCTGGGGATTCCTTTTCTCGTTAAGAGGACACGTGATCGACGATCGCGGCTTAGACGTAAGCTGAGGCGACCTCCGTGAGGAAGCGATCTTAGAAGTTGTAGGGTCTGACCTCAGTGATGACGTGTGAAAAATTCCTCGTTTGTCAAGCTGTCTGGTGCGTCAGCGCTGATCCTGCTACACTCCGGGAGAGGCTCTCAGGAGGTAGATTTTCATGCTAGGTGTGACCCTGGATGTCAGGCCGTTCCTTGCTCGGGTGGGCGAAGAACTCCAACGCATCGATCCCAATGAAGTAACCGCGCTATCGAACGCGATCTACGACTGCTACCAGCGCGATCGGTTCGTCTTCGTTATCGGCAACGGTGGTTCCGGCTCGAACGCTTCACATTTTTGCGAAGACGTGGGCAAGGGAAGTCTAAGACGCGAGGATTTCGAGAACGACCGCAAAAAGCGTGTTCGCATCCTCAGTCTGACCGACAACACGCCGTACATCCTCGCTTGGGGCAATGACGAAGGGTTCGACCGCGTCTTCGTCGAGCAGCTCAAGAATCTCGCTAGTCCGGGCGATCTGCTCATCGCTATCTCGGGGTCGGGCAACAGTCCCAACATCCTCCGCGCCGTCGAATGGGCCAACGCGCACGGACTGATGACGTTCGGATGCACGGGCTTCACGGGCGGCAAGCTGCGGCGTTTGGCCAAGCAATGTCTCCACGTCCCGCTGGAAGACATGGGCATTGTCGAGACCATCCATCTGGCCGCCTTCCACTGGATCGTCGATGATCTGCATCGCCGCATTGGGATGAACAACACGCCGCGACCATGAGGAACTATCTGGGGATAGAAATCGGCGGCACCAAGCTGCAGGTCGGGGTCGGTCCCGATGACGGGAAGCTACGGGCATTGTGGCGCGGCACAGTGAACCCCGCTGAAGGGCCAGACGGCATCCGCCGGCAGATCCTCGCCGCCGTCCCCGAGGTATTGACTCAATCGGGACTGAGTCGCTCGCAGGTGCATGGCGTCGGCATTGGCTTCGGTGGGCCAGTCGACGATGCCACCAACACCGTCATCAAGTCGCACCAGATCGATGGCTGGGACAACTTTCCGCTGGCCAACTGGATCGGCGAGCTGGTCGGTGTACCAGCAGCCCTGGGGAATGATGCCGACGTTGCCGGCCTCGCCGAGGCACGTCACGGAGCCGGAAAAGACCTATCTCCGATCTTTTATATCACGATTGGGTCGGGGATCGGCGGCGGACTAATCCTTGATGGCCAAATCTACCGAGGACAGGGACGTGGAGCGGCGGAGATTGGTCACTGTATCGCCGCCTTCGACGGAGACACCCCTGTTCCGCTGGAACAGCTGGCCTCGGGCTGGGCTATTGGACGACAGCCGCATTCTCGTCTGCCGACCCCGCACACAGCCAGCGACCTTGCCCAGTTAGCCCGGCAAGGCGACGAGGAGGCACACGCCATCCTACACCATGCCTGGCATCACCTGGCGGTAGCCATTTCTCGGGTCATCGCTTTACTCTGTCCGCGTCGTGTCATTCTCGGTGGCGGGGTGTCGCTGATGGGCGAGCTGCTCTTCGAGCCGTTGCCCCAACTGGTCCAGCAGTACACCTTCGAACCGTTTCGTGGATTGACCGAACTGGTTGCCGCGGCCCTCGGCGAAGAGGTGGTGGTGCATGGGGCCATCGCGTTAGCCGCTCAGAAGCTGCGTCCCTGAGGCTCGATATCCCAAAGCCCGTCAGAACCAGCCGCCAGTGATCGGCAGTGTCTGGCCGGTAATGTAGCTGGACTCTTCGGAAGCGAAAAACAGCACGGCGTGGGCCACTTCCTCGGGTCGGCCACAGCGGCCCACGGGGATCTGTTTTTCGTACTCGGCCAGCACCTCGGGTTTCAACCCCTGTAGCATTGGCGTGTGAATCACTCCCGGAGCGACGGCGTTGACCGTGATCCCGCGGCGGGCTAGTTCGCGGCCCATTACCTTGGTCAGAGCAATGACGCCAGCTTTGGCAGCGGCGTAGTTCGCTTGACCATGGAAGCCGATGATGCCGGCGATCGAGGCGATGTTGATAATCCGTCCTCCGTCTCGCAGAATCTCAGCCCCGAGCTTGGAACAAAAGAAGACGCCATCCAAATTGGTTTGGATCACGCTGTGCCACTCTGTGGGCGTCATCTTTTTGACCGTTCGATCGCGGAGAATGCCCGCGTTGTTCACCAGAATGTCCAGTCCGCCGAGTTCGTTCTTGATGCGCTGCATCAGTGCCTCGACAGAGTCGTAACGGCTGACGTCGGCCTCGAACTGATGCACAGGTACGTTGTGTTGGCGGAGACGCTCGGCGGTGGCTTCGGCATCTTGACGATTGACGCCAGCTTCGTCAGGGAAGTAATTGAGAACGCAGGTAGCCCCGGCGGCGGCAAACGCCTCCAGAAAGGCAGCTCCCATGCCGCGCGAGCTGCCGGTGACCAGTACCACTTTGCCCGGAAAGCTGTAGCGGACCATGACCAGACTCCAGCGAAGGGAAAAGACCGAACCCGCGTCGGCCTGGAACGAAGGCGGACGCGGGTCAAGCCGAAATAGCAGGATCCAGCAGCCTTAGTTCGTGGCCGGCGGTTGCTGTTGCGGTTCATTCGTGGGCGGAGTAGCGGAACTTTCTGTAGTTGGTTCCGTCGCCGAGGCCTGGACAACGGGTTCCGGAGCCGCGGCCGATGTAGTCGCCGGAGTCGACGTGGCGGCCGGAGTTGGTGCGACCACTGGAGCTGGAGCCGGTGCAGTCTTTCGCTTCACGCGCTTATCGCCCGGCTTGACGAACTCCAGAAAGGCCGTCTCACCGGCATCGCCGAGCCGACGTTCGGCTCGCTTGAGGATGCGGAGATAGCCGCCCGGACGATCAGCATAGCGCGGAGCGATCTCGAGGAACAGCTTAATGATGACCTGGGTCTCATCTGCTGGGGCCGGCTTGTCCTTGGAAGCCTCGGCGTCGATGGGACGCACTTCGGCCTTGGATGGCGGACCCAATCGCGCCAGCACCAGCCGACGCGCGTGCAGGGTGTTCTTCTTGGCCAGAGTGATTAGTTTTTCGATGAACGGCCGCACTTCCTTCGCCTTGGCCACGGTAGTGACAATCCGCTCATGGCGGATTAGTGCTAGCGTCAGGTTACGGAACAAGGCCTTGCGGTGGGCAGCATTGCGTCCCAAGCGGCGGCCAGCTTTTAGATGTCGCATGGCTGATTACTCGTGGTCAGGGTTAACGCTTAGCTGGGATTTTCATGCCCAGGCTCAGTCCGCGTTCTTGCAGTTTGATCTTCACTTCTTTCAGCGTCGTTTCCCCGAAGTTTCGCACTTCGAGCAACTCCTCGTCACTGCGGATCACCAGATCGCGCACTGTAGTGATGCCCTCGGATTCCAGACAGTTGGTTGCCCGGACGGACAGTTCTAATTCGGCCAGGCTCATGTTGAGCTTCCGTTCTAGTTCATGGTCGATCGCATCGCCGGCTTGTGCCGAGGGCATGACGTCATCCATCCCGATCTCTGGTCCTGGCTCAGCGTACTGGATGAATGGGTTGAGGTGCTTGCGGAGAATCTTCGCGCCCTCGACCAGAGCCATCTGCGGTGAGACGGTGCCGTTGGTCCAAATTTCCAGGATCAGCTTGTCATAGTTGGTCCGCTGACCGACGCGGGTATCCTCGATCTCGTGCTTGACGCGGATAACAGGAGAGAAACTTGAATCCACAGGAATGACCCCGATCTCCCGCTCCTTGCCGGCGTTTTCCTCAGCGGTGCGATAGCCGCGTCCGTTTTCGACCGTCATTTCCACGACAAAAGGTACATCGTCGGTCAAAGTGGCGATGACATGATCGGGATTGATGATTTCCACATCCGGATCGGTCATGATGTCCTTGGCCAGAACCACGCCCTTATCTTGCCGGTTGATGCGGATGATTCGCGGCTGATCGGAGGCGTTTTTGACGACCAGGCTCTTGATGTTGAGGATGATGTCCGTTACGTCCTCAACGACGCCCGAGATGGTGCTGATCTCGTGCATCACGCCTTGAATCTTGACCTTGGTGACGGCACTGCCTTCGAGGCTGGAGAGCAGAATACGCCGCAAACTGTTGCCGACCGTGACGCCGAAGCCACGCTCGAACGGTTCCGCGATGAACTTGCCGTAGGTGTCGGTCAGAGTGCTTCGATCACTGACGACACGGTTGGGCAGCTCCAGGCCACGCCAACGAATTCGCATGAGAAAGTCTCCAACAGTTTCAAGGGAGCAGCAGGAGTCAGAAATCCGCGATAAAGTCTGGCTCCCGGCTCACCGGGGTTGGTAGGTATTAGCGCGAGCAGAACTCGATAATCAGCTGCTCTTGAATGTCATCCTTGATGCGTGGATCCACATCCGAGCGAGACGGAACGGCGATAACTTTGCCCTCCGGAGGATCGTTGCTAATACGCTGTAACCAGGACGGTGGATCATCGGGCTTGTCCTGCAACTGCTGCCGCACTTGCGCTGCCACGTTGCGACCGCGTTTGCTGCCTTCGCCCTCGCCTCCGGGTGCGCCTTTGCGGCGGGAACGCTCACGAATCTTGACAAGGATCGAGTCGTCCTTGTTGACCAAAATGCTCGGAATGTTGCACAGTCGACCGTTCAGATAGATGTGTCCGTGCAGCACGAGTTGGCGAGCGGCAGCGCGGCTAGGCGCGAAGCCCAGCCGATAGACCACGTTATCGAGGCGGCGTTCCAGCAATTGCAGCAGCATCTCGCCCGTGTTCTCCGGCGACTTGGTCGCTAGAGCGAAGTAGCGTCGGAACTGGCGTTCCAACACGCCATAGAACCGCTTGAGCTTCTGCTTTTCGCGAAGCCGCAAGCCGTACTCGCTCAATTTGCCTTTGCGGTAGCCGTGCATGCCTGGAGCCACGTTGCGCCGGTCGATGGCGCATTTGGGGCTGTCACAGCGACTGCCTTTGAGATACAGCTTCATGCCTTCGCGACGGCAGAGCTTGCAAACCGGATCCGTATATCGTGCCATATCAGCTTCAGCTTTCAGCTAGCAGTCAGGGATTATGGAAGCGTCCAGCTATCAGGCAGAGATTCGGCCACCGATAGCTGACCTCGAGTCTGTTGAATTACACACGTCGTTTCTTGGGCGGACGGCAGCCGTTGTGCGGCAGCGGGGTCACGTCTTCGATAGCCTTGATGTTCAGGCCGGACTGTTGTAGCGCAGTGATCGCCGACTCTCGACCTGAACCGGGGCCTTTGACGCGCACTTCGATCTCTTTGAGACCGAACTTGCTGGCCTTCTCGGCCACGACTTCGGCGGCCCGCTGAGCGGCGAACGGCGTCGATTTGCGGCTGCCCTTGAAGCCCACGGTTCCCGCCGAGGCAAAGCAGAGGGCGTCGCCGTTGGTGTCGGTGATGGTCACAATAGTATTATTGAACGTCGCCTTAATGTGGGCGATGCCTCGGCTGACGTTCCGGCGTTGTTTGCGTTTCTTGCTCTTGGCCACGTCGAATGCCTCGATCGAATACAGAGCGGATGAAGAGGTAACAATGACATATATGGAGGAACCCAGCTGGCTCCTCCGTAGTTCTTCTTCTCACTTCATCCTGGTCTAGAATTACTTGCCAGCTTCCTTAACGCCCTTCTTGCCTGCCACGGTTTTACGCGGTCCTTTGCGGGTACGAGCGTTCGTACGAGTGCGTTGACCTCGGCAGGGCAAGTGACGCCGATGCCGGGTGCCGCGGTAGCAGCCTATCTGAATCAGCCGCTGGATGTTCTGCTGAATCTCGCGACGCAGCGGACCTTCCACCGTGTATTCGCGGTCGAGGATCGTCGCGATGCGAGCGATCTCGTCGTCGCTCAGTTCCTTGGCGCGGCGGAGCGGATCCACGCGGGCCTGTTCGCACACCTGCAACGCCAATGCTGGCCCAATGCCATACAGGTAACGTAGCGAGATGTGCGTCGGTTTGTCATTGGGCAGGTCCACACCCAAAATACGAGGCATGGTAGATCTCCTTTATCCCTGCCGCTGTTTGTGTCGGGGGTTGGTACAGATGACCAACAGTTTTCCGTGTCGGCGGATCAGTTTGCAATTCTCGCAAATCCGCTTCACGCTGGATCGAACCTTCATGGGAAGCAACACTCCGTGCTGTCGCTGACAGCCTCTTGCAATAGGGAAAGTGTGTTTATAGCAAGCCGTCCAGAGGCGTACAAGGGGGAGACGCAATTACTGGCGCGGAATTAGCATCTCCTCTTCGGCCGTTACGATGTACACCCCATCACGAGTTAGGGCCAGGGTGTGTTCCACATGGGCACTGGGCAGCCCATCTCGCGTAACCACCGTCCAATGATCGCGTTTGACATCGGTTTCCGCTCGCCCCATGTTCACCATCGGTTCCACAGCAAGCACCAGACCATCTTCCAGGCGAAAATCTTGCTTGCGCAACTCGCGATTGAAGAAGTTCGGCACTTGCGGGTTCTCGTGCATCGTTCGCCCTATGCCGTGACCAACGTACTGAGTCACGACGCTGAAGCCAGCGTCCTCGACCAGTCGCTGCATCGCTGTTGCCACTTCTGACCACCACTTACGGCGACCCATCTCGACGGCAGCCAGGTGCAGCACGTCCTCGGCCACTTGCTTCAGCCGCTTCTTTTCCGCGCTGATCTCGCCGATGGCCAGTGTGATCGCCGAGTCGGCACACCAGCCGTTGAGCTTGCAGGCGGTGTCGATCTTGAGTAGATCGCCTTCGCGAAGCTGGCGTTGCCCCGGAATGCCGTGGACCACCTCTTCGTTTAACGAGATACAGGTGACGGCTGGAAACGGCACACGACCGGGATAGCCTTTGAACAACGGCTGTGCCCCGTGCTTGGCATACAACGCCTCGACGGCTTGGTCAATCTCGATGGTTTTTCGACCAGGTACGGCCATCTCACGACAGAGTCGCAACGCTTGCGAGACAAGTTTCCCCGCTTCGCGCATCAAAGCGATCTCGCGAGTAGACTTCAATTCAGGCTTCTGCGTAAATAAGGAGCGTAGCACGTTCAACCTCAACCCGATGACCGTTGCATCGGGACGCTCAAGGGGAGAATTTCCTTAATCAATTTATTATAAATTTCCTCGATCCCGCCGTGTCCGACGACGGAACGGAGCAGCCCCTTCTGTTTGTAATAGGGGATCAAATCTTCGGTGTCACGATGATAGACTTCCAACCGATGCCGTAATGTTTCTGGTTTGTCATCCGTACGTTGAGTCAACTCCGTGCCGCAGCGATCGCAGATGCCAGCAACTCGAGGAGGATTGTTCTCGGTGTGATAGGTGGCCTTGCAGCCTTTTTTGGGGCAACTCCACCGACCCCCGACTCGACGGATGATCTCTTCGTCTTCCACCTGAATTTCTAACACAGCTGTCAGCGGCGAGTTCTTGGCCGTCAACAGCCGATCGAACGCCTCGGCCTGCGACAAGGTGCGAGGATAGCCATCCATGACGAAGCCGGTTTCGGGAGTCATGCGATTAAAATGCTCGGCAATCAACCCGTTGACGGTCTCGTCGGGAACCAAGCCGCCAGCCTCGACGATGGGTCGGCAGCGTTCGCCCATCGGCGTGTGGTGCTCCATCGCCGAGCGAATCAGATCGCCTGTGCCGATGTGTTCGAGCTGTAGCCGCTCGCACAGAAGCGTAGCCTGGGTTCCTTTACCGGATCCAGGCGGGCCAAGGAGTATAAGACGCATGGCAGGCCCGTTGGAGCTGGTGCTCAGTCGGAGAGGGCACAGCGCTCTGCTCCGGATTCTTCATCATACATTCTCGGAAACAAGATCCGGGCGAACAAGGGGGGCAACCTTACAGAAACGACAGAAGGCACGAGAACGATTCGGCTCGTGCCTTCCTCTGGGGAACTCTTGGGACTAATCTTCGGTTAACCCAGGATAGTTTCGCATCACTAGATGGCTGTTAATCTTCTGGACTAGATCCAACGCCACACTGATGACGATGAGCAAGCTCGTACCGCCGTAGAACGTCGCGATCAACGGATCGATCTGCAGCGTGTTGGTAATCAGAGTAGGAATCACGGCGATGAAGGCGAGGAAGGCCGCTCCAACATAAGTAATCCGCATCAGCACTCGTTCGAGGTACTCCGCGGTGCGTTTCCCAGGGCGATAACCGGGGATGAACGACCCGTAGTCCTTCAGGTTATTGGCCATGTCCTTGGGGTTGAACATGATCGCCGTCCAGAAGTAGCTGAAGACGTAGATCAGAGCGATAAAGCAGACGGTGTAAATGTAGCCCTGCCGCTCGAACGAATCCGCGAGGGTGCTGGCCCAGGACCATTCGGTGGAGCTAGCCACGGCCCGGAAGAGGAACAACGGCAACACCAACAAGCTGGAGGCAAAGATCACCGGCATAACACCGGCTTGATTGACTCGAATCGGTAGGAATTGTCGCGTTCCGCCAAAGACTCGGCGACCACGCACATGCTTAGCCGACTGCGTCGGAATGCGTCGCTGAGCCTTGGTAATCGCCACCACAGCCACGACCACAGCGATGAACATGGCAATCAGTACGACCAGTTTCTCGAAGCTGACGTCGCTGCCGCCGCCTCCGCCAAGTGTCAGCACCGACCAGTTGAAGTTGCCCCCCTCGAAGAACAATTTGCCTGTGGCCGCTGGGATACGGGCCACGATGCCAGCCATGATAATCAAACTGATGCCATTGCCGATGCCGTACTCATCGATCTGTTCCCCCAGCCACATTAGGAAGATGGTGCCGGCGGTCATGGTGATGATCATCGTCAGCCAGTAGTACCAGGTGTTGAATGTCTGAAAGATTACGCCAGTTTCTGAATCTCGTAACTCCAAAGCCCAGCCCAGGCCTCCCGATTTGTTCATGATGTACTGGACATACATAAACGCCTGGAAGAGGCAGATGAACACCGTGGCGTAGCGGGTGTACTCGTTGATTTTCTTCCTTCCGCTTTCTCCCTCCTTTTGGAGTTTCTCCAGCGGAGGATAGACCGCGGCCAACAGCTGGAAGATAATCGACGCGGAGATGTACGGCATGATGCCCAAACCGAACAGCGTGGCGTGAGCCAAGTCGCCGCCGGAGAACATCGACACATAGTTGAGCACCTGAGCCAGGCCGCCGCTAGCTCCGAGGCTCTTGTTCATGATGCGCTGATCGACATACGGCATGGGGATCGAGTAACCGATCCGATAGATGGCCAGGAAAAGGAGCGTGAGGAGGATTTTGGTCCTCAACTCGGGGATCATGAAGATGGCTTTCAGTTTACCCATTCCTGGTTCCTCTAAAGCGACCGGGAGCGATGCATTCGTGAAAGGAGTCGGCTCCTAGTCTGATGACTCAAGACTTTTCCTTCCGTGGCTTCATCTTGTTACGAACAGGCTTTTTGGGTGGCGGAATCAACTCCGTGGTGCCCCCCTTGGCAGTGATCTTCTCGGCGGCGGACTTCGAGAAATGATCGGCTTTGACAGTGAGCTTCTTGGTGACGTCGCCCTGACCGAGAATCCGCACGCCGTCGCACGGCCCCTTGGCCAACCCCGCCTTCCTCATCGCGGCCAGATCGATCACGTCGCCGTCGTTGAAGTGGGCATCGAGATCCCCGACGTTGACCACCAGGAAGAACTTATCCCAGGTAGCGTGGGAAAAGCCGCGCTTGGGCATGCGGCGGAAGAGGGGCATTTGCCCACCTTCAAAGGTGAAGATCGGCTTTTTGGCTCCGGCAGAGGCCCATTGGCCCTTGTGTCCACGAGTGGCCGTTTTGCCATGCCCCGAGCCAATACCTCGACCGACTCGTTTCTTTTGCTTGCGTTTTTGCAGATGCGGTCCCTGCGCGGGAGGGGTATAGAGAGTTTGAAGATCCATTAGAGCTGAACTCCTCGCAACCGAGCCACTTCCTCGCGCGTTCGCAGTTGCATCAGACCGTCAATGGTCGCTTTGACCAGGTTGATCGGATTGGCGCTGCCATGCACCTTGGTCAGAATGTTTCGCACGCCGGCGACCACCAAAACGTCACGCACACCGGGACCAGCCTTGACCCCAGTACCAGGACCGGCAGGCACCATGACGACCTTGCTTGCGCCGTAACGTCCCACCACGCGATGCGGAATGGTGTCGCCGCGCAACGAGACTCGTTTTTGCCGTTTGAGATGCTCCTCGGCATCCTTAGTCGCCTTTTCGACTGCAGGGGGCACTTCGTTGGCCTTGCCATAACCTGCCGCCACGCGCCCCTTATTATCTCCCACGACTACCATCGCGTTGAAGCTGAAGCGTCGACCACCCTTGACGACGGCGGCACAGCGCCGAATCTTGATGACGCGATCTTCCAACTCGTTGTGTCGCGGTTCGCGATCTCGATCTCTGGCCATATTACCTCAACTGGTCTGATTCAGGGAACCACAGTTTAGCCGACGAGTCCGCTTAAAACTGCAATCCTCCCTCGCGAGCGCCGTCGGCGAGTGCCTTCACTCGACCGTGATACTTGTAATGGCCGCGATCGAAGGCGACCTTGGTGATCCCGACCGCCTTGGCGGCTTCGGCCAATTTTTTACCGACTGCGGTTGCTGCTTTGATATTGCCGCCATAACCGAAGGCGGCCTGTTCGGCTTTTTTGACTTTGCTCGACGCCGAGGCCAACGTTCGTCCGGCCACATCGTCGATCAACTGCGCGTAGATGTGCTTGGAACTGCGAAAGACCGTCAACCGCGGTCGGTCGGCAGTGCCAGTGATCTTACGGCGAACATGCCGTTTGCGACGTAGTCGCCGAACGGCTTTGAGTTTCTGGGAGTTCATCTGGCTCTCTCGGATCAACCACCGCCACTGGCGAAGGACTTGCCTTCCTTGCGGCGAACAACTTCGTTTTCGTAGCGAACACCTTTGCCCTGGTACGGTTCGGGCGGACGGGCCAGGCGGAGTTCAGCGGCGAACTGCCCCACTTGTTGTTTGTCCGCGCCACGCACCACGATCGTGGCGGGATCAGGTACCTCGGCCGTCACCCCTGCAGGTGGGGTCAGAACAATCTGATTGGCGAAACCGACTGTCAGCACGACGGCTTTCTTATCCAGCTTCGCGCCATAGCCGACCCCTTCGATCTTGAGGCGTTTCTCGTAGCCCTTGGTAACGCCTTCCACCATGTTAGCAACCAGAGTTCGCGTCAGGCCATGCACGGAACGCGACAGGCGATCCTCGTCCTTACGCTGCACCTGAAGGTAGCCCCCCGAGGGATCAGGAGTGAAAACCGTCTTTTCGCCGTCCTTGCTAATTTTGCCGATCTGGACGTGGACGTTCTTGTGGGTGGTCAGTTCGAGTTTGCCTTTAGGCCCCTCGACGAACACCTTCCCATCGGCGATCTTGACTTTTACGCCGGCAGGGATGGCCACCGGCTGCTTGCCGATTCGCGACATCACACGCCTCCTACCACACGACGCAGAGCAACTCACCGCCCAACTTCTGAGCTCGGGCTTGGCGATCGCTCATGACGCCTTTATTGGTGCTAATGATACTAATCCCCTGTCCATCAAGAACAGGACGAATTTCCTGAGAACGAATGTAGCGGCGACAACCTGGCTTGCTCTTTCGCTCCAGATGACGAATGACTCGTTCCCCCTCGGGGCCATACTTCAAGAAGACTCGCAAAGTCAGCTTGGGCACACTGAGATCCGAGATGGTTTTGAATTCGGGGTGTCCCGCTTCGTTAATCGACTCGATACCCAGCTGATAATCGTGGATAAAGCCTTCATCCTTGAGTACCTTGGCAATGCCCACCTTGAGTTTCGTGGCGGGAATGTCCACTGCAGGCCGTTCAATGCGACTGGCATTGCGGATGCGAGTGAGCATGTCGGCAATCGGATCGGTCATCATGGTCGGATGGCTCTCTCTTTCTCACCAGCTGGCTTTCTTGACGCCAGGGATCAGCCCAAAGCTGGCCATGTCGCGGAAACAGATCCGGCAAATGCCGAACTTGCGATACACAGCACGCGGGCGACCACAGATTCGACAACGGAGGCGGAGGCGGATCAACTCGCGTGGTTGCAGTAGCTTGCTAGTGTCTCGTTGAGAAGCGTCCTTTTTCATTTCGGCGCGATGCGCCTCGAACGCCTTCATTTGCTTTTTGAACTTGACGAATTTTGGTTCTGTTGCCATTGCTTCGGATTCCTTGGTTCGCGCGACACCCCGCGCGGTTCGTGGTTCACGCTTCCCGGAAGGGCATTCCAAAGGCTCGCAGCAATTCGCGAGCTTCGTCGTCGCTTCGCGTGCTGGTGACAAACGTCACGTCCATGCCCTGAGTGAACGTGAGCTTGTCGGGATCAATTTCGGGAAAAACCTGTTGCTCGGTCAGTCCCAGACTATAGTTGCCGTTTCCGTCGAAGCTCTTGGGATTGACTCCACGAAAGTCGCGGATACGCGGCAGAGCGATCGAGATGAGACGATCAAGAAATTCGTACATCCGTCGTCCGCGTAAGGTAACCCGACAACCGACGGCATTCCCCTCACGCAAGCGGAAACCGGAAACCGCCTTGCGGGCCAGTCGGATTTCCGCCTTTTGACCGGTGATCTGTGAGAGTTGCTCCGCCGACTGTTCGAGTCGATTCTTGTCCTGCAGGGCTTCGCCGACTCCCATATTGACAACAATCTTCTGCAGCTTGGGAAGGCTGAGGACGTTGTCCCGCTTCAGCGACTTTTTCAGCGCAGGAATGATCTCTTTTTTATAGCGTTCTAGCAACCGGGCCATGATGATTCGACTCGTTCTCTAGTAGACATCTACGTGAGGAATTCTCGCTCACGCCTTTTTAGCATATTTCGGATCCGGCTTGGAGAGTACTCCTAGCCCGGTCCCACATTTCTTGCAGTAACGTTCTTTGGCTCCCTGCTCATCGTAGCGTTTGCCAATTCGTACTCCGTGACGGCAAGCCTGGCAAAACAACAGACAGTTAGAAGCATGGATGGGCATTTCTTTGGAGAGCCGACCCCCCTGCGGATTGCGTCGATTCGGTTTGATGTGCTTGTAGACACGATTTACCCCCTCGACAACTACCTTGTTCTCCGCGGGCAAGACACGAAGCACCTTGCGAGCACGGCCCTTAACCGCGTCATCGCCGGCTATCACCTCAACTAGATCATCTTTGCGAATGTGCATCGTCGGTGACTCCTCGCCGTTAGACGACCTCGGCAGCTAGGGCGACAATCTTGGCATAGCCTTTGCTGCGTAGTTCCCGGGCGACGGCTCCGAAGATGCGCGTGCCGCGCGGATTTTTTTCTTTGTCGATCAGTACCAGCGCGTTACGGTCGAAGCGCACATAGCTGCCATCCTCGCGCCGAGTTGCCTTCTTGGTCCGCACCACTACCGCCTGGACTACATCCCCAGCTTTGACATCTCCGCCGGGAATCGCCTTCTTGACACTGGCGATGATCACATCGCCCAGTCCGGCGTAGCGCCGACGTGAGCCACCCAGCACCTTGATGCACATGCATTCCTTAGCACCAGTGTTGTCGGCCACGTCGAGATAGGTATACATCTGGATCATGATTGCACCTCAACTCGGCGTCGCCGGCGTCGCGGCGATCGATTCTTCTGTACTGACACCGGTCGGCGCTTGGCTAACGACGCGCAATAGCAACCAGTGTTTGGTTCTACTGTAAGGACGACTTTCCATGATTTCGACTTTGTCGCCAGTGTGCGAGATGTTTTGCTCATCATGCACATGGCAAACCGTTCGGCGGCGAATGTACTTGCCGTAGCGAGGATGTTTCACCAGTCGCGGAATTTCCACACGACGAGTTTTGTTCATTTTGTCACTAGTCACTGTGCCAATCACCGTGCGACGATTGCCACGTTCGACCGTTTTGTTGGTCCCAGAATCACTCATGACTTCCCGGCTCCCTGACGCTGCGCATTCAGCTCTTTTTCCCGTTGAATGGTTTTGATCCGTGCAATGTCTCGACGAGCTTTACGGATCTCGCTGGGCGTCTCCAACCGCTCGGTCGCTGACTGCACGCGCAGGCTAAACAGATGCTTGACGGTATCCTTAAGCGTCAGAGCGAGCTGCTCCTCCGACATCGCTCGTAGCTCAGCAGGGTTCATGGCTTTGCCCATGGTCGTACTCCTTCTCAGGCTTTGCCGACGCTAGGCCGGCGATGGACAAAGCGGCAACGGAACGGCATCTTGTAGGCGACTTTGGCCAGAGCCTCACGAGCATTCGCTTCGGGTAACCCCGCGATCTCGAACAGGATCATGCCGGGACGAATGACGGCGGCCCAGTACTCCGGCTCCCCTTTGCCTTTCCCCATTCGGGTTTCAGCAGGGATCGAGGTAACCGACTTGTGGGGGAACACGCGGATGTAGAGTCGGCCTTCTCCACGCACGGCATGAGCAGCAGTGATACGGCCCGCTTCAATGGCTTCGGCGGAAAGCCAGCCTGCTTCCAATGATTGCAGCCCGTAGTCCCCGTAACTGACTGTGTTGCCGCGCTGTGCGTTACCTTTTACCACGCCTCTCTGACTTTTTCGGTATTTTACCCGCTTGGGCATTTGCGGCATCGCTATCCTCCTGGGGATTCAAGTAGTCCCCGTTATTGATCCACACCTTGATTCCGATGTGCCCCTGGGCGGTCTTCGCTTCGGCGAAGCCGTACTCGATCCGGGCGCGCAAGGTCGAGAGCGGCAAACTACCTTTCATGCCAATTTCGCACCGAGCCATTTCCGACCCGGCCAAACGACCGGCCATCTGGATTTTGATCCCTTTGGCCCCAGCTTCCATGCTGGTGTCGATCGCTTTCTTCATGGTGCGCCGAAAACTAGCTCGCTTCTCCAGTTGTTCGGCAATGTCCTCGGCCACCAGTTGGGCGTCTAGTTCTGGGCGATTCACCTCAATCGACTTCACCTCAAAGACACGATGAAAGAGGTGCTGCAAGTCTTCGGTGAGTTTTTCGATCTCGGTGCCCTTTTTACCGATAATCATACCCACGCGGCCGGCGTGGATGTAAACCACCACCTTTTCGCGAGTCCGATGAATCCGAACCCGCGAGATGCCTGCGCCTTTGTAGCGTTTCTTGATAAACTTGCGGATTTTCTGGTCTTCCAGAAGAAGTTCCGCAAAGTCTTGCTTGCTGGCGTACCAGGTGCTAAGCCAGTCGACCATGATTCCGGTTCGGAACCCAGTCGGTCGGACCTTTTGCCCCATGCTGCCCACGCCCTTCCGATTCGATGCACTCTCGCGCTGTCCGGACCCCCCGGCCGCGCCTGGTTTTCCCCCCGAGGAGATTACGCCTCTTCGGAGGAGCCATCCCACAACGTTACATGAATGTGGGCACATCGCCGTTTGATCGGGTAGGCCGTTCCACGTGCGCGAGGTTGGATGCGCTTCATGATCGGCCCGCCATCGACCCGCGATTCGGCGACGATCAACTCGTCGATATCACGGGCCCCCTGGTCTTCGGCGTTCCCCAGGGCACTTTTCAATACTTGCTCTAACAGTCGGGCGCTCTTGTTAGGCAGAAATTTCAACAACTCCAACGCTTCGTCGGCCATCTTGCCACGGATCAGCGAGGCAAACGGGCGGATCTTGCGCGGAGACATGTCCGCGTAGCGGTGGATCGCCTTGTATTCCATCGGAGCAAACCTCTCGTTTCAATCCGAAACCCGGTCGGGAGTCCAACTCGCCGACCGGGCTGGTGTCCCCTGGCTTAGGGCCTAGGTCCGGCAGCCTACTTGGCTGCTTTCTTTCCGCCCGAATGCCCCTTGAAGATCCGGGTGGGAGCAAACTCGCCCAGCTTGTGTGCTACCATGTCTTCGGTGATGTACACCTTGATAAACTGCCGACCGTTGTGAACCAGGAACGTCGTTCCGACGAACTCCGGCACGATGGTACAATCGCGCGACCAGGTCTTGATCGGTTCGTTCGACCGTTTTTGCTGGGCCTTCTCGACCTTGGCCAGCAAGCGTTCGTCGTAATACGGCCCTTTTTTCGCCGACCGGCTCATTGCTACTACTACCCCTAGCAAGCGAAGTTGTGATTATAGAGGTTCGTGAGGAGCTTGCAAGGGCCGCCTCACGATTCCCTAGCCTAAAAATTACCGAGCGCCTGTGTGCGGACCAGGACGACGACGACGAATAATCGCCGCGTTCGATGGCTTCCGCTTCTTACGGGTTTTGCCTCCCTTGGAGAGTACTCCGGTCGGACTGCACGGATGCCGTCCTCCGGCCGTTCGACCTTCCCCGCCCCCCATCGGATGGTTCACCGGGTTCATTGAGGTGCCACGATTGTGCGGCTTGCGGCCCATGTGCCGCTTCCGACCTGCTTTCCCTAGCATAACGTTTATATGTTCGGGATTACCGATCATCCCAATGGTCGCTCGGCATTCACTCGACACGCGCCGAACTTCACCCGAAGGTAAGGTGATCTGTGCCCACTTTCCTTCACGGGCAGTTAATGTCGCTGAACATCCTGCCGAGCGGCAAATCTGTCCTCCGTGTCCTGGCTGCATCTCGATATTGTGGATCGTCATACCCAGCGGCACCTTCCGCAATGGCATGCAATGACCGATCCGCGGTTCGACCTCTTCTCCGGAGATCACCCTGTCGCCGGCCTTGAGTCCTTCCGGAGCGAGGATATAGGCCAATTCGCCGTCCTCATACTTCAACAAGGCAATTCGCGCCGAGCGGTTGGGATCGTACTCGATCGCCACCACGTCCGCCCAGACGTCGTCTTTGCGGCGTTTGAAATCGATGATACGATACATCCGCTTGTGCCCACCCCCACGGAACCGAGCGGTGATGATCCCTTGATTATTGCGACCGCCCTTTTTCTTGTAGGGTTTGACCAGTGATTTTTCCGGCCCTTTGCGAACCCGCACCTTGTCGCCGACTTTCATGTCGGGACGAACGCGGATCTTGGTTTCGTAGCCGGTTTCCAATTTGACAATGGCGTAGGGTTTGCCGTTAGTTCGCTCGACGATCTTTTCCACCACCCCTTCGAGTCGAGTCAGTTCGGCAAAATCGCTGACCGATCCACCTCGTCGGCCGGGAGTCGTCGGATTGTATTGGCGAATACCCATGAGAGTAATTCCTTTATAAGCAAGCCATCAGCGACAAAGCGGATCTCAGAAGAAATCGATACCTGCACTGTCGGGTTTCAGGACGACGATGGCTTTTTTCCAGTTGGCCATCCGACCCAGCTTAAACTTGAACCGGCGTTTTTTGCCGTGACGATTCTGGGTGCGAACCTTTTCGACTCGCACGTTGAACAATTCTTCGACTGCTGCTTTGATCTCGTCCTTGCTCGCCCAAGGGTTGACCTCGAACGGGTAGGCCCGATGGTGCGTGGATTGATGCGTCGCCTTTTCGGTGATGAGCGGACGCAAGATAATCTGGTGCGGCTCCAACTGGGGACCGCGGATATTCTTGGCTTTCTCAGATGTGGTCGCCATGACCGAGGTTCCTTAGTGAGTCGAGATGGTTTCTGCCGGAGAACCCTTACGGAGTTCTTCCAACGCTGCCCGTGTCAACAGCAACCGCTTCTGCCGCAACACTGTGTAAGCATTAAACTGGGAGGCAGGCATCAGCTGGACCCCAGCCAGGTTACGCGCCGAGCGATACAGTTTCGTGTGAGCGGCTCGAGCAGCTTGAGGATCGCCATTCAGTTCCGGAGTGGCCGTGCCGATCAGGCAGGTCGTATCGTCGAGCTTGAGCGCCTTCAGCACTTTAGCCATCTCTTTTGTCTTGATCTTGCCGTCTTCGACGGTTGGCAGATCGAGATCCTCGATGACCAGGGTCTCCCGATCAGCGAGTTTGGAAAGAATTGCCATACGGGTCGCCGAGCGAACGGCTTTTTTGGGCAAGTGATACTCGTAGTCGCGCGGCTTGGGGCCTTTGGCCGTGCCGCCGCCACGACGCTTGTTGGTGCGACGGGTGCCGACCCGAGCGTTGCCGGTCCCTTTCTGACGGAACAATTTCTTGGTGCTGCCGGCTACTTCTCCACGTCGCAACGTCGAGTGTGTACCTGCCCGCTGATTGGCGAGGTACATCAGTACGACGTCGTGCAATAGTTGCCGATTGATGCTCCCGCCAAACTCGGCGGGATTAATGTCGATCGTGCCGACTTCGGTTCCCTCGCGGTTGTACACCGGGACACGGATCGTACTAGCTTCACTAGTTGTGGACACGGCTTCTACCCTTTCGCAAGCCGAATAAATCCAACGATCGAGTGGCCGTTACCACTCGATCGCGAGAAAGTTTCGTGGAGTCCCCAGAGCGACTCACGCATGCCCCATCAGAAGCCGAATCTTGATTTCGACTCCGGGAGGCAGGCTCAGCCCCTTATTCAACGCCTCGATGGTTTTGCCCGTCGGCTGCAGAATGTCGATCAACCGCTTGTGGGTGCGGATTTCAAACTGCTCGCGCGACTTGCGATCGATGTGCGGGCTTCGCAACACCGTATACCGTTCGATGCGAGTCGGCAGTGGAATGGGTCCTTTGACGATCGCCTTGGTGTCCTGGGCCGTCCGCACGATTTCTTGCGCGGTGCGGTCGAGCACTTCGCTGTCGTAAGCTTCCATTCGGATGCGAATCCGGTCACTGAGTTGGTTCGATCCGGCCACTGCCTTCTCCTCACACTCACTTCACTCTTGGAAAGTGTAAAGGTAGAAGTCTATCCAGAAGGTGTCAAGGCAGAATCATCGACAATTCAGATCTGACCTCCAGAAAAAATAAAGACCCCTCTAAAGTATCAGCACGGCGATTTCACGTTGTTACTTGTAGCTGGTGAGCCTACACTAAATCAGAACCATAACCCGGTTGACGTGACTGGGCCCATGGACCGTATTCAAGGAGAGTTTCACCCATGAAGACCGCGTTCCGTTCGTTGCTGACGCTCGGGGTTGTTTTGGCCGCTGTCGCCATTGCGACCGCTGCCCAAGACGAAAAGAAGGCCGAGGCCAAGACGCTCAAAGGTGATCTGGGCTGTGCTAAGTGCGTCTTCAAGGTCGAAGGCATTACCAAATGCACCAATGCCATCAAGGTGAAAGACGGCGACAAGAGCTTGGTCTACATCTTCGATGATGCTGGAGCTAAGGAAAAGTATCACGGTAAGATCTGCGCAGCCAGCGCGGCTGGCAGTGTCAAAGGTGTCGTCTCCAAGAAGGACGACAAACTGATGATTAAGCCCGAGAAAGATAGTGTTAAATTCGACTAACTCCGATCGCCCATGGGTCAAGAAATCCTGTGACGCCACCCTGATTCGGTTTGTCCGATTGGGTGGCGTTGCTGTTGACGCGCTCTACTTTGAGCGGTTGTAATTTCGTGGGCGAATGCTCCCGTCGTGGAACGGTTCCACCGAGGTCGTGCCCTTCCTGCTAAACTTGTGGACCTACCGTGAAGATCATCTTGGCTAATCCGCGCGGCTTCTGTGCCGGCGTCAACATGGCGATCGAGAGCCTCGAACGCGCGCTGGAGTTGTTCGGCACCCCGTTGTATGTCTATCACGAGATCGTTCACAATCGCCCCGTGGTCGAACGGTTCAAGAAACTCGGCGTCGTCTTCGTCGATCACATCGAAGAGATTCCCAATGGAGCCACCGTGCTGTACAGCGCGCACGGGGTTTCTCCTGAGATCCGCCAGGCCAGTGCTAAGCGCAACCTGCGTGCTATCGATGCTACCTGTCCTTTGGTGACCAAGGTTCATACCGAGGCCGTTCGCTTTGCTCGGGAAGGCTACACGATTCTGCTGATCGGTCACGACGGACATGACGAGGTGATCGGCACGATGGGAGAAGCACCAGAGCATATTCGCCTAGTGCAGAATGAGCAGGAAGCCGCCACCATCGATCTGCCCGCCGACGCCAAACTCGCCTTTCTGACGCAAACCACGTTGTCGGTCGATGATGCCGAGCGGATTATCGCGGTGCTGCGCCGACGGTTTCCGCAGATCGTTGGGCCGACCAAGGATGACATTTGTTACGCCACGCAGAACCGACAGGAAGCAGTCAAGGAGTTGGTTCCTGAGGCCGACGTCGTCATCGTGCTGGGCAGTCAGAATAGCTCGAACAGTCTGCGGCTGGCGGAATTGGCCCGTGCCCACAATAAGCCGGCTTATCTGGTGGATCGAGTCCACGAGCTACCTTCGGAGGCCCTCACTGGGTCGGAGACCGTCCTCATCACCGCTGGGGCCAGCGCGCCGGAAGAGACAGTGCAGGAGTGTATCGCCTATCTACAAGAACGCTTTGGGGCAACGCTGGAATCGCGGACCATTCGCGAGGAACACGTCAGCTTCCCTCTCCCGCGGGAGTTGCGGCTGATCTCCGTGGGCGTGCGCGGCTAAAACTAGTAGCGATTGCTTCCCCGACCCTGAGCGACCACATGGAACTGCATCTCAATTACGCTCCGCGATTACCGCGTCGCAAAGACTGGCGGATTGGCTGTCTGGGGGCCGGCTTCATCATGCGCGATTGCCACCTCGTCGCCTACCAGCAAGCGGGCTTCAATCCCATCGCCATCGCCTCACGACAGTTGGCTACGGCACGAGAAGTAGCTCGACAGCACAACCTGGCCACGGTGTATGAAACCTACGAACAGGTGCTGGCCGATCCGCGCGTCGAAGTGCTGGACATTGCCGTACCGCCGGAGGCTCAACCGGGTTTGATCCACGCGGCGTGTCAGCAGGCCGGACACCTTCGCGGCATCCTCGCTCAGAAGCCGCTGGCCATGACCGTGGCCGAGGCCCGCGCCTGTGTCGAGGCTTGTGCCAAGGCGGGCATCGTGCTGGCCGTTAATCAGAACATGCGCTTCGATCAATCCGTTCGCGCTATGAAGGATCTCTTAACTCGTGGTTGGTTGGGCGATCCCGTGCTTAGCACCATTGAGATGCGGGCCATTCCTCACTGGATGCCGTGGAGCGAGGGCCTTTCGTCCCTGTCTACGTTCATTATGAGTATTCATCATCTGGACACCTTTCGCTACTGGTTCGGCACGCCAGACCGTGTGCTGGCCTCGACGCGGCCCGACCCGCGTACTCGCTTCCCTCATGAAGACGGCATCAACCTGTACATCCTCGAATACGACAGTGGCTGTCGTGCCTGCTCGTGGGATGATGTCTGGACTGGCCCTTCCAAGGAAGGAGTAGCGGGCGACATCGGAATCCGCTGGCGGATCGAAGGCACGGACGGCTTGGCTCGCGGCACGATCGGCTGGCCCTCGTATCCCGCCAAGACGCCCAGTACGTTGGATTACTCGACGCGGCAACACCCCGGTATCTGGATTCAGCCGCGCTGGAACGAAGTGTGGTTCCCCGATGCCTTCGTCGGCACGATGGCTCAGCTGTTGGTAGCCTTGGAAGAGGGAATCGAGCCGGAGATCTCCGGTCGAGACAATCTGGAGACGGTGGCCCTGTGCCAGGCTGTGCGAACCGCAGCTCGGGAACACCGCGTCACCACGGTACGCGAATTCCTCGCCTGAATTGTTTCCTCCTGTTCGGTCTCGTTCCGTCGCACGGTTGACTCTGCTACAATACATATTAGATTTCACTGGGAACAAAACCGCGATCACGTTCCGAAGTATAGGTGGTTTTGGAGATTCTGATGCCGGAAGTTCCGCGCGACAACAACGCCGAACGCACCACCTCAGACACGCTGTGTACCCCCCTTAAGGTTGTGTCCCCGGCCTGTCGAGAGGCCTGCTTGGTCCACATCTACCCCAGTGGACCGAGTATGGGTCGGCGTTACCCCCTGTCCATGACCATACCGGTACTTATCGGACGAGGCAGCGACTGCGCCATCCACATCGACGATCATTCGGTATCGCGTAAGCATGCTCGTATCGAACCGATCGCACAAGGCTATCTCGCCGAGGATCTGGGCAGCACCAACGGCACTTTCGTCAATGACCGACCGATTCAGCAACAGCTGCTCGAAGACGGCGACTACCTGCGCGTGGGCAACTGCATCTATCGCTTCCTGGCCGGCGGCAACATCGAGTCGGAGTATCACGAGGAGATTTACCGCCTGGCCATCATCGATGGTCTGACCGACATTCCCAACAAGCGTTATCTGTTGGAGTTTCTCACCCGCGAATTGTCCCGAGCGCAGCGGCATCATCGTCCGCTGTCTGTGCTGTTGTTCGACATCGACCGTTTCAAATCGATCAATGATGAACAGGGGCATCTCTGCGGTGACTATGTGTTGCGTGAGATGGCGACCCACCTCAAAGGGATGATCCGCGGCGACGAGCTGCTAGCTCGCTATGGAGGTGAGGAATTCGCCGTCGTCTTGCCGGAATGCACCCACGACAATGCCTTGATCGTCGCTGAACGGATCCGCTCGCTGGTGCAACAGCATCACTTCCGTTTTGATGAGCAGACCATCTCGGTGACAGTGAGCGTGGGCGTGGCCAGCCTGCAAGACGGAGAAGCGATCACGCCCACCGAACTGATCGACCGGGCCGACGAGAAACTGTACGAGGCCAAGCGAACCGGACGCAATCGAGTTTGTAGCTAGCTCCACAGCAAAACCCTTCCCCCGATTCGCGCCAGGGCAAAAATTCCCACCTACAAAATCAGGGCAAGCTGTCGTTTCCGCCACTCCCCGCTCGCGAGCTGACTGAACGACCAGTATGATAAGAGGCGTCTGGTTTGAGCAACCCTCAAGAGGAACCGACCGATGAGACCCATGCTCTTGTTGCCCGCTCTGTTGGCCCTGTTCAGCCTGGCGACGACGACTGAGGCGGGCCGAGTCCCGAGCCGAAAGACCACCCTCATTCCTGCTCACGGAGCCAGGCCGGACATCACGATTCCGTATGTAACCAACGGCCGATCGACTCTTGGCGTCTGGCAAGGTGTTTCTCCGATTATTTACTCCAATCCGGGGTTGGGCAACGGACCAGATGCTCCTCAGGCCAGGCCGGTATATAATCTCATCTACTACGGAGCGAAGCTGCATCCCAGCAGCCAGATCGGCGGAGCCATGCCTCGTGAGCCGAATCGGCTGCGTCCCAACAAATGAGGTAGTCCCATGTTCCGCGCGGCTGTCGTCGGGTGGCTATTGACTCTCTCGACTGTCTGGGCGGAACCGTTGCCGTTGGTGGGTGACGTGGATTGGTCCTTGTTCCGCGAGCAGATCCAGCATCTGCTGGCGGCTATGAAGCAGTTGGATGCGCCGCTGCCCGAGGCGACGGTCCAGGCCGTGAGCAAGCTGCTAGAAGACAAAGAGCCAGAAGCTCCTGGTTTCGCGGCGCGGGAGGTACAGAAACTACTCGATCCGCACTGCCTGATCGGCATTCACATCAACCCCGAAAGTCGGGTCAAGGCGGCCCGAGGCGAACGAGAGGCTCGACTGGTTCGCGATCAACCGACCCTGGTGCTAATCCGTGTCCACAATGAGGGAGGCGTCACGCATCCGTTGTCCGCCTTGAGCGAACACCAGCTCGTTCCCGACAAAAAGGATCCGGATCGGTGGTTGGAGCTGACTGTCGTCAATGACAAACCATTTGCCAACAAGTTGACCGGCCAGCGGATCGAGTATCGTCTGTTGAAGCTAACAGCACGACAGCAGGGGAAGCGCGAGGCGACGCTGGCTTTTGATGTTGGCCAGGGAACGCAGGATCTCGGCTTCCGTTCCGAGGTACCGATTCTGTTCACTGTGCGTCGGCCCTGAGCGAATCAGCCGGGGTCGGGCATCGCCAGCACTTCGTTGAGTAGTTCTGGCTCGCGACCGAACTTGGCTCGAAACTCCTCGCGCGTCGGCATCAGCCGCACCTGGACTTTCGTCTGGTGATGCAAGGCGATGTCGGCCAACTGGTGGTCGATGAACGGGTTCCGGAAGCGTTCGATCACTTCATGGGCAAACTCAGCGGGATTTTCGACACGCCCCTGGAGTACAGGAACGATCTCTTCCAGCATCAGCCGCTTCAGCCAAGCTCCCAGTTCAGGATCATTGACCGCCTCACGAACGAGACGGAAGCCGCGCGGCCAAGCTCGGATTAACAATGCTGTGTGTCCCCCGTTGAGCAAGCGAACTTTGCGGAGGAAGTACGGTAGGACATCTGGCGTCCAGACCACGGCGGGATGTTCGAGGAAGGGCAGCACGCCTGCTCTCTGTTGAATCGCAAACAGAGCATACGGTTCGCAAGCGGTTAGTAGCGGATCGTCCTTCAGCAGCGGATGATCCGCTGGGGTGCCAGTCACGATGCGATCGACGAGGGTGTTCAGCCAGGCGCAGCGATGTTCAAGCCAGTCGAGTAGTTCGCTGGACAGGTTCCATTGTCGGGCCAGTCCCAGCACCAGCCCGCTGAGGATGTCGGCCTGATTCTCGCGTAGTTCGCAGGGCACGATGATCGGAGCAGGTTGCCCGGCCTCGAAACGGGCGCGGAGGACCGCCAGCAGCTTCGCCGGGAACGATCGCGGGGGAGCGTCGTCGGCCTGGTCGTTGGGATCAAGGTCGTAGCCTTTTTCCGTCGTATTGGAGAGAATTACTCGCAAATCCGGCGATCGGGCCACGTTCAGGACCTCTGCCCATTGCGACGAGGCGACGAGGGCGCGGCTGATACTTTCGCAGGGTTCGACGCGATCGACGACCTGACCCTGCTCCAGGCCGCGGATCAGAACGTGATACCGTCCGCCGAGTTTGTTCAACTCGCTGGCGCGGCGGTCTCCAGTCGATTGTACGAGGACGATCTTACCCACTGCGTCGCCGCGCTGGTTGGCCTGATGGATGAACAAATCGACAAACGCTCGCAGAAAGCGACCTGAGCCGAACTGCAATACTGTTTCGGGAAGATGGTTCATAACTTCTCGTCCGAAGGGAGAAAGGCGACCGGCAAAACGATCGCTTCGCGCAGGCGACGAAGGTATTCGCGGCGAGGAATTTCGATGGCACCGAGACTAGCCGTGTGTTCGTTGAGAAACTGAACGTCGAATAGCACGAAGCCGCGTTCGCGGAGATGCTGCATTAGATGAACCAGGGCGACTTTGGAGGCATCGCGAACCCGACTGAACATCGACTCGCCGGCGAACAGTCCGCCGACGGTCACACCGTAGATGCCGCCAGCCAGCTGTCCGTCACGCCAGACCTCCAGGCTGTGAGCGTGGCCTAACTGATGCAGCCTGGTGTAGGCTTCGAGCATTTCCGGCGTAATCCAAGTGCCTTCGAGCCGCTCTCCGCAACCTAGCATCACTTCACGAAAGGCTTGGTCGAGCGTGAAGGAGAATTTCCTGCTGCGGACGGTTCGAGCCAGTCGCCGCGAAACATACAGGCCATCGAGTTCAAAAATAGCGCGTGGGTCCGGCGACCACCACAAAATCGGCGTGGATTGGTCGTACCAGGGGAAGATGCCGGCTCGATACGCCGCTAACAGGCGTTCCGGCGACAGGTCGCCGTTGATGGCGATCAGCCCCTGTTCATCAAAGGTGGAAGGATCGGGAAACACCAGCGATCTCTCTTGGCGCAAATCGACCGCGCGGGGCCCGCACAGACCAATCAGACGAGCGATCGTCCGCCAGACCGAACGAGCCAGTCGGCTCATTTTTTCGCTTTCTCGTAACCGCGCTCGTCCGACTTGCGTACCTGAACCAAGCCATCGTAGGCGTTGCCCTTCTTGGAGATGACGACATAGCCCAGAGCCGGCTTTTTGAACATCTCGTCGAGAATCTCTTCGACTGTTTTGTCATTGGCCTTGTAGGTGATCGGTTGATTGCGCGAGACGCCGCCCTTGGTATCTAGCATGAATTTGAAGCCCTTGACCTGCTCCTTAATCTCGTCCATCGCATCTTCCAGACGAGTATCCTTGAACTCCACGGAGATCTTGGTCTTGAGCAGTTTCCGCATCTTGGCGGCGGCGGGAGTGTCCTCAGCATTATTCTGAGCCACAGCGACGAAGGCGAACACAAGCAGCGACAGCAGCGAACCACTCATGCGCATGGTACGGTCTCCAACGAGAAGGTGGGCACACTCACTAGAGTACATTATCCGTCCGACACGCCGCCTGGCAATCAGGCTTCGACTTGCCCTGGCAAACTCAGCGGCCCTCACCAGCCTTGCGTTCTAGCTCGCCTGCTGGCCAGACGCGAAGGTTCCATTCCTCGCGTGTGCTGCTGCGTCGCACCCGCCAGATGACGCGACGCGGCCACCCTTCTTTGGGATCGAACACGGCAACCAAGAAGTTACGGCGACGTTCGTCCTCGTCGAGCAACTGTTGAATACGCTCAAAAATCGCGGAGACGTCCATTCCGCGCCCCGTGGTGGCAGCGGCGGGCGAACCGATCAGCGCCGCGATCGCCGGAGAGATGGTCAACAATTCCCCCTCACACGAGGCATAGACCACTTGACCTTGACGCACGAGGACGATGTGCCGTTGCGCCAGCAGATCACGATCAAACTGGATCGAAAATGTCAGGTCATAGTCGCGCGGTCCGACTTCGTTCCATCTACGCCGTGCCTCATCCAGTTGTTCCGGACGCAGTTGCTGTCCTAGGTTGTAAACGATCGGCAGAATCACTCCAGTCGTCGCCAGTGCCGTCAGAACGAGAAAGAACGGCACCCAACGGCGCGATCGCTTTCGTGGCGGAGAGACGCTCATTTACTCAGGAAGGTCTCGGGAGTTTCATCTTTGGGAATCACAACGATCCCTTGTTCGGTCACGATGAATCCGCGTCGCCGATCGTACTCCAGATCGTAGCCGATGGTCGTATTCTGCGGAATCTTGACGTCCTTGTCCACGATAGCTCGGCGGATGCGAGAGTGTCGCCCGATCTCCACGCCGTCGAAGATCAGCGACGCTTCGACCTGGGCGTAGCTGTGAATTCGGCTATTGGGCGAGATGATGCTATGGCTGACCCGACCGCCGGAGATGATGCACCCCTGACAGACCATGCTCATGACCGCCTCGCCGCGCCGGTCCTGCTCGCTGTGGACGAACTTGGGCGGCGGCAACTGCGGCTGATAGGTTCGGATGGGCCAATCCTGATCGTATAGGTTCAGCACCGGTTCGACGGCGATCAGATCCATGTTCGCCTGATAGTAGGCATCAATGGTGCCCACATCGCGCCAGTACGGGACGGCCGCGCGGTTGCGATCGCGGAAACGAAAGGCATAGACTCGCTGCGTGGGCAACATCGGCGGAATGATGTCCGTACCGAAATCGTGGCGACTGTTGGGCACCGTGGCATCCTGACAGAGCATCTCGAACAGCACGTCGGCTTTGAAGATGTAAATCCCCATCGACGCCAGCGCTGTGGTCGGATCGTCGGGCATGGTAGGCGGCTCGTCGGGTTTCTCCACGAAGTCACACACCCGTTCCTGGTCATCGACAGACATGATGCCAAATCGTCGGCCCTCGTCGCGTGGCACCGGGATGCAGCCAATTGTTAGATCGGCGTTGCGCTCCAGGTGGGAATGGATCATGTCGCTATAGTCCATCTTGTAGATGTGGTCGCCCGCCAGGATGAGGATGTGGTTGGGCCGCGCTTGTTCGATGGTGTAGATGTTCTGATAGATGGCATCCGCCGTGCCCTTGTACCAGTGTTCGTCGATGCGTTGTTGAGGTGGAAGCACTTCGATGTACTCATTCACCTGGCGCGACAGAAAATTCCAGCCGGCGGCCAGGTGTCGATCGAGGCTGCGGGCTTTGTACTGAGTCAGTACTAGAATACGTCGCAGTCCGCTGTTGATGCAGTTGGAAAGAGTAAAGTCGATGATGCGATACAGCCCGCCGAACGGCACTGCCGGCTTGGCTCGATCGCGGGTCAACGGCTCCAGCCGCGTGCCCCTGCCGCCTGCGAGGACGAGGGTCAGAACATCTTTCACCCAGCGGTTCTCCCGTCAAGTCAGGCTCTTCTTCCATGATGGGTCAGGCCGCTCTATTCCGCAAGCGAATTGTCCAGCCAGTCAGCCACGTCCCGACGGGTGCGACAGCACCGCGATGTAGGGCAGATGCCGGTACTCGTCGTTGTAGTCCAGACCGTAGCCGACCACGAAGGCATCGGGGATGCAAAAGCCGATGTAGTCCGGCTCGAAGACGACCTGTTGGCGGCCTTCTTTTCGCAGCAACACGGCCACCCGAACCGAGGCGGCTCCACGGCGACGCAACTCGTCGACAACCTTGCTGAGGGTTTGTCCGGTGTCGAGAATATCATCGACAAGCAACACCTCTCGTCCGGTTAGGTCGGGCAAGGTATCCAGACGTAGTTGGAGTTGTCCCGGTACGGTAACCGCGCCGCGGTAACTCGAGGCTTGCACGAGATGGATTTGCAGAGGAAGATCGAGCTGCCGCACTAAGTCGGCCAGAAAAATCAGACAGCCCGTCAGCACGCCAATGATGAAAATCGGTCGTCCCTGTTGCTCGCGCGCGATCTGGTCAGCCAGCTCGCGCACTCGATGAGCAATCTGATCGGCGGGAATGAGAATTTGCATGAATCGCTCAATGCAGGGTCACTGCGAATGTCCGTATGTCTGATGATAGACACCACGCGGATCTTCGTCTCGAAACGACGACTTTACGTTCTTACTTAGAGGAACTATTCGCGAGAATCGGAAATGAAATGAAGAGAGAATGAAGGGTTCATCTGTTGAACCCTGGCCGCAACTGTTAGAATGCGAGAAAGATTATTCGCATCGTCGCCAATATTCGGCGTATACAGCTAGCTAGCATCATGACTGCGACGCCTGAGAGCAAGTCCGAGTCGGTCTCTCCAACCCATCCGTTCGCTTGGCTTCGCGACTGGGCCTTGCTCTGTCTGCTCGGAGTGTTCATTCTTGGCTCGGCGCTGTTGTTCCGAGGAGAATCGACCATCTGGGCGGTTGCTCTGTACGGAATCGCCCTGTTGTGTTTGGGCGTGACCTTGATTCGGCTGCGAGCCAATGCTCGGTTGTTGAGCGATAATCAGGCTCAGACTCAAGCGATTCTGGACATGGCCGCCGACGGCATCCTCACGGTCGGATCGATGGGAACGATTCTCTCGTTCAACAAGGCCGCGGAGCGGATTTTCGGCATCGAGGCCGCGCGGGTGATCGGACAACCGCTCACCCTGCTCATTGAGAATTTTAACTATCAACAATGTCTGAAAAGTTTGGAAGGAGTCGGCCAACAACCGCTACGACGGGAATTTCAGGGGCGACGTGCCGATGGGACGACCTTCCCCCTGGAGTTCTCGCTTAGCGTGGGAGAGCAGAACGGCGAGCGTGCTCGCACCGTGTTGGTGCGCGATCTGACGGAAGCCAAACGAGTTCAGGACTCGTTGATGCAGGAACGCACCTTGCTGCGGTGTCTTCTGGACAACATTCCCGATCGCATCTACTTCAAAGATGAAAAAAGTCGCTTTCTTCGCGTCAGCCATGCCCTGGCCAAACAGCATGGCTTGACCGACCCTGCCCAAGCAATTGGTTTGAGCGATTTTGACTTTTTTACTCCCGAGCACGCCGAGCCGGCCTTCCGCGACGAACAGCAGATCATGCGGACGGGGCAGCCGATCATTGGCATTGAGGAAAAGGAAACCTGGGCCGACGGTCACGTTACTTGGGTGTCCACCACCAAGGTGCCGTTGCGCGACGAGCATGGCAACATCATCGGTACGTTTGGCATCTCGCGCGACATCACTGCCAAGAAGCAGGCTGCCGAGGAGTTGCAGAAGGCCAAGGAAGCTGCCGAGAAGGCCAACCAAGCTAAGAGCGAATTTCTGGCCAATATGTCGCACGAGATTCGCACGCCGATGAACGGCATTCTCGGCATGACAGAACTGGCTCTGGGGACCAATCTGACCCCCGAACAGCGCGAATATCTGCAGATGGCTAAGTCGTCTGCCGAGTCACTTCTGACCATCCTCAACGACATTCTCGATTTTTCCAAAATCGAGGCCCGCAAACTCCAGCTCGACCCCGTGCGCTTTCCGCTTCGCGACACCGTTTGCGACACAGTGCGTGCCTTGGCCGTGCGTGCCCAGCAAAAGGGGCTGGAACTGCTCTGTCGTGTTGCTCCTGATGTGCCCGATTACCTGATCGGCGATGCAGGCCGACTCCGTCAGGTGCTAGTGAATCTGATCGGTAACGCCATCAAGTTCACCGAACAGGGCGAAGTTGTTGTGCGTGTGGGAATACAGAATACAGAAGGCAGAATGCAGAATGAACCAGACAGAATCCGGAATGCAGCATGCAGCACGGCGGTTGGTGACGACCAAACACGGACTACCAATCAGATAGTACAGCAGGAAAACACCTCTAACACGCAGCATCCTGCATGCTGCATGCTGCGTTTTGAAGTATCCGACACCGGCATTGGCATTCCCTCGGATAAACTTCAAACAGTATTTCAACCGTTCGAGCAAGTAGATCGTTCGACGACACGACGGTACGGCGGCACCGGACTGGGGCTATCGATCGCGGCACAATTGGTCGAGTTGATGGGCGGTCAGATGTTCGTCGAGAGTGAAGTCAGTCGAGGCAGCAAGTTCGGCTTCACCGCGCGATTTGAACTGGCTGAACCGCCAACGACTCCGCTCAGTAGTCGTCGCCCCGAGGCGCTAGTCGGCTTGCGCGTGTTGGCTGTGGATGACAACGCCACCAATCGACGCATCCTCGAAGAGATTCTCGAAAGTTGGCAAATGCGGCCGCGACTCTTTGATAATGCTCGCGACACCTTGACCGAGGCCGAGCGAGCTGCTGCCGCCGGCGAACCCTACTCGTTGCTACTGCTCGATGCCCATATGCCGGAAATGGATGGCTTCGAGTTGGCCGAGGCTATTCACCGTTCACCGACCTTACGCGGCTTGAAACTGGTGATGCTCACTTCCGCAGGGCTGCCCGAGGACATCACGCGCTGCCGGGCCCTGGGCCTCGACACCTTTTTGCTCAAGCCGATCAAACAGTCGGATCTGATGATGACCTTGCTCAACGTGCTGGATGCCTCGCAACGCCAGGTTCCAGTGGTAGAGAAAAAGCAAACTTCTCGACCTTTGCACGTCTTGTTGGCCGAGGATAACGTCGTCAATCAAAAACTTGGAGTGCGGCTTCTGGAGAAACGCGGCCATCGCGTGACGGTGGTCGGCGATGGGGAAGCTGCCCTTGAAGCCGTCGAACAGACGAACTTTGACCTGATCCTGATGGACGTACAAATGCCCACCCTCGATGGGTTGGAGACAACCGCACGCATTCGCCAACGTGAGCAAGCCACTGGAAAGCACGTTCCGATCATCGCCATGACGGCTCATGCGATGAAGGGTGATCGGGAACGCTGTCTGGCCTGCGGCATGGATGGCTACATTTCCAAACCGATCAACCCACGCGAACTGTACGACGTCATTAATCAAGTCTATGCCGAGATCGATTGAGGTACGCTCTGGTCAGGTTGGGGCGGACCGGGGCTTGCTGAACCGAATCGCGAGGTCGGAGACTAAGGAGATTCTGCATGAGTGAGTTGGTGCAGTATGAAGTTCGACAACGGACGGCGATCGTCACTTTGAATCGTCCGGATCGGCGAAACGCGCTCAGTCGTGCCCTGATCGCTGCGATCGGCGAAGCGATCGACCGTGCCGCCAACGATTCGACAGTTCGCGTCGTGATACTCACTGGGGCCGGTTCGTCATTCTGTGCCGGCATGGATCTGGCCGAATTGCAAGAATCAGTCAGCGCGGGAGTGGAGAACACGCCGATCTGGGACGATGCCTGGCGATTGGCCAAGCTTTACGAGAACATTTACGCCCTAGCCAAGCCAACCCTCGCCGCGGTCAACGGAGCAGCCGTGGCTGGAGGCGCGGGACTGGTCAGCGTTTGCGACTTGGCCGTGTGCGTGCCCGAGGCGAAGTTCGGCTACCCCGAAGTACGACGCGGCCTGGTGGCGGCGATGGTCATGCCGCATCTGATGCGACACGTCGGCGAGCGCATGGCCCGCTATTTGCTCCTAACCGGAGAGTTAATCTCTGCCAAAGAGGCGCAGGAAGCCGGTTTCGTTAACCAAGTCGTACCTGCCGAGGAATTGATGCCGCGAGCCATGTCCTTGGCTCAGTCGCTGCTAGAAGGCGGTCCCGCAGCATTAGCACGAACCAAGCACTTATTACGCGCCTTTTCCCATCAGGCCCTAAGCATCGAAGAAGCGGCTCGCGAGTCGGCAGCTCCCCGCTTAACCGAGGAGTGCCGCCAGGGACTCGAAGCCTTCTTCGCCAAGAAGCCGGCCCCGTGGGTGTAAGCTCGTTCCCTCTCACGAGTACAGACTGGCCACCGCCTCGGGTACAGTGTCCCGCGTCTCGAAGGTCGCTGGCGCAGAACTGCTCGAACTGATCAATCGCGTCGCCGCCAGCACTCCTCGAACCTCGTCGTGCAAGCAACAGAGAATAAACCGCCCTTGTCGTTCGCGAACCTTTTTGTTCATCGCCAACAGGGGACGAATCCCCGTGCTAGCGAGGTAGGTTACAGCCTGCATGTCGAGAATAACATGCATCGCGCCGGTGTCGTCATAGAGCGAGAGTAACTGATCGCGTAAGCCGTCGGCCACGGTGTCGCCCATGATTTGTGTCTGAGTCACGCGAACGACGAGTAAGGAACATTTGGCATAGGGCGTTTTCGGATCCGACATGATGTCAAAACCTTAGTTCGAGGTTGGATCGGGCACTAGCATCATTATACCACGCTTCAGCCGATCAACAGCACAATCGATCGCGGTGAGACGATGTAGTGGTCGCCCGGGAGGATCGGCACAGCGTTCTTCTCCTCGACGATGTCGTCGGGAGCAGGCAGGTTGGTATCGATCAGTCGTCGCCAACGATAGTGCCCTTCGATGAGCGGCAATTCAAAGCGGTGTGGTTCCCAGTGAACATTCATGAGTAGCTGAAAATGCGGCTGGCCTTGTCCGCCTAGTAGCTGCATCGCCAAGCAGCGCGACTGTCCCGTCCAGTCTGGATCTCCTAGTTTGGTGCCGTGCCAAATCACCCGTTGCAAAAACTGCTCGCGGCCCAGCGAGAAGTAGCGTTTCCGCAGACTGATGAGCATGGCCGTGAAGCGGGTCAAGCCTGCGTTTTTCTGCGCCAGGTTCCAATCGACCCAACTGATCTCGTTATCCTGGCAGTAGGCGTTATTGTTGCCCTGCTGCGTACGGGCGAACTCGTCGCCGGCTGTGAGGAACGGCACTCCCTGCGACAGCATCATCAGTGCCAGGAAGTTGCGCATCTGCCGCTGTCGCAATGCCTGTACGGCGGGATTGTCCGTCGGCCCTTCGTAGCCGCAATTAAAACTGAGATTCTCGTCCCAGCCATCGCGGTTGTTTTCGCCGTTGGCCCAGTTCTGCTTCTTGGAATAGCTGACCAAATCGTAGAGAGTGAACCCATCGTGACAGGTGATGAAGTTGATGGAATGATAGGCGTGCTTAGCGGTCGTGCCGTAAATGTCGAGACTGCCAGTCAGTCGCTTAGCGACAGCAGCGGTAGCGTGGGCCTCGCTGCGGACAAAGCGGCGAACGTCGTCGCGGAAGTGGCCGTTGAACTCCGCCCACCGCCCCCAGGTGGGGAACTTACCGACGAGATACAGCCCACCCGCATCCCAAGCCTCGGCGATCAGCTTCTTCTGGGACAGAACCGGATGCTCAGCGATGTGTTGAAGCAAGGGCGGTTCATCGAGTGGTTTGCCTGTCGTCGAACGAGCCAGGATCGCCGCTAGATCGAAGCGGAATCCATCCACGCGGTACTCGGTGGCCAACTCCACCAAACTAGCGAGAATTAAATCGCGCACCACGGGATGATTGCAGTTGAAGGTATTGCCACATCCAGAAAAATTATAATAGCGACCTTCTTTGTCGAGAATATAGTAGATACTGTTGTCCAGTCCGCGAAAGCTGACGGTCGGCCCATTCTCGTCGCCTTCACAGGTGTGGTTGTAGACGACATCAAGAATGACCTCTAACCCGGCCTTGTGAAAGGCACGAACCATCTCCTTAAAATCGCGATTTTGTTGTCCGGGTTTGCTGGCAAAAGCTGACTTCAGCGAGAAGAAGCCCAGCGGCGAGTAGCCCCAGTAGTTCACTAGACGCGACCCTGAGTTAGTGTGCCGACCAGGAACATCATGCTCGTCGAACTCCAGCACGGGCATCAGCTGAATGCCAGTCACTCCCAGAGATTTGAGATAGGGAATTTTCTCGACCAAGCCCAAAAACGTGCCAGGATGCTGCACACCAGAGGACGGATGGCGGGTATAGCCACGGACGTGCAGTTCGTATAGCACGGTTTGATTCATGGGAATGTTGGGCGAGACGTCGTCTCCCCAGTCGAACTCGTCATCGGCCACGACGCGCGCCAGCCGTTCCGGACGGTTTCGAGGAGAAGTCGACACGCCCCAGGGATACCCCCCACTGATCGCTCGGGCATACGGATCCAAGAGCAACGCGCGCGGGTTGTAGCGATGGCCCTGGCGCGGGTCAAACGGCCCCTGCACTCGGTAAGCGTACAGCACTCCGGGCGGCAAATCGACTACGAACAGATGCCAGATGTCGCCGGTCCGGTTTAAGACCGGATCCAGGCGTAGATCGGCAAATGGGTCGTCGCGTCCTTCCTGAAAAAGCAACAGATGCACTTCCTGGGCATGTCGAGAAAAGACGGCGAAGTTGACGCCATTGGCACAAACGGTCGCCCCGAGACGTCGAGCATCGCCGCGCTGTAGCACCAAGCCCGAATGAGGATCCTGAACCCCCTGGAGGGTGGCGGCCTTGCGACCCGCGGGCGGCACCGACAGCGGTACTGCGTGACCGAGCATGAAGCCCCCCAATTTACCGTCCGGTCCGGTCTACCTCAGCTGGAACGGCAGCCGGTCCTCTTGGTCGGAATGAGCGATTTCTGTTGTGGCAAAATCGTGGTCGGTTCTGTTGGTCACCGACAACGTCCTCTGTCCTTGTCGGATATTCTAGGCCACGGAACGGAAGTCGTGTTCGAGAATCTCCATACCACGGCGGCAGATCTCTCTGCCATACTCGGGCCAGATGCCCTGTCCCCAATAGCGGAAACAACTGGTTTCGGCAGCGAGCAAGTGAAAGAGGGCATTACGATAGGCGTGACTGCTACGATCGATCGAGCGAGATCTTAGCACTTCGTGGAATCGGGCCGAAAGCTGGTTCATCGGTGTCAGCAAGTTCTCATAGCCGCGCACCCAACTGATGTTGTTGGTCCATGATCCGCCTTCGAGATTAAAGTGAGGATTCTCCTTTTTCAGTTCCTCGATAGCCCGATCCACAGCACCGGGTTCCCACTTGTGGATGCGCTCAAAAACTTTGCCCTGACCGATGGGCCGGCAGGCTGGCAACATCTCAGGCCGCACTCCAGCGGCGTGGATCAGCTCCAGATACTCCGTGCCATTGCACAGAGTGACTCCCTCGCTACCCATCTGATGCACGGCCTGACGATAGCCCGAGGGGAACTCGTTCATCATCACGCCGCCGTTTTCACCATCGCCGATCTGCGTAACGATGGGCGGTACGCGAATCCCCTGAATCTTGCGCGGATGTTGACCTTTGGCTTCGTAGAACGGCTGCATCTGAGCCACTAGCTTGGTATCCGATCCTTGCGTCTTGATCAGAGCTAGGATCGACACCTCTTTGCCTTCGGAGTTCTTGCAGACCAGCCGATGCGGAATGTGCTTGTCGCCTAAGCCGTGGCCTTCGAGTGTCTCAACGGTGTGCTCCTGCACCAACAACCACTGGTAGCCACACTCCAAGAGTGCAGCAACGTAAGTGTAGGCCGCCTCCGGGTGGTTAGGCAGATGCATCTCCGGCGGAGAGAAGCCGCGCACCCGAGCCAGAGCATCCCAGCCATAGATAGCAGCGAAGTTGTGCTGCCAGGCTCGCATGTGCAATTTGAGATCCGGTAAGGGCGTTGAAGAAGCGACAGCATGTCCCCACATGGTGCCCAGCCATTCCACGTGCCGCCGCAGGAACGGGTCGCAGGTGATGCCACGCAGCCGCTCCAGGACGTCGCCTCGGCCCATCTTGCGCAAGCCGAAGAGCAGTTCTCCGGAGTAATCGAGCATGACCCGGGCGTTCTTGCCCTGGTGAACCAACTCAGGGATGATGTCGCCCATCCGTCCGTAGCAGTCGGCGAACACCGGGGCATTGTGGTTGTCGCCAGTGTGCGGATCGCGCATCATCGCGTCGAGATTGCTGATCAGGTCCGCCGTTCTTAGGTCGCCACCTCCTGCGGGGATGAGCGGCTGTTGCATGTGCAGAGCAATGGCACAGACGGCCTGGAGCCGATCCAGTCGGAGATTTGTTTCGTGCAGATAGACCGGATCGCGGCGTGACGTAATGGCTTCGACCTGAGCCTCGTGTCCGCAGATGTTCGGCAGACCATTGACGATTTCAGGGATGGGAGGGAAGTTCATGGTATCCTTCCTTCTAAGTCCGTTAGAGAGTCCTTCTTGCTCCCCTTTCCCTCATTGGGTGGCAGTAGGGAAACGAGAGTTACGAGGCGAATAGGCGATAATCTAGCTCCGGAAAGATGGCGTCCATGTACTCCAACGCGCTGAGTTTCTGCGGATCGATCTCCTCCCGTTCCAGGCCGTCGAGTAGCCAGTGACAGCGGTTCAGATGATCGGTAATCCGCCGGCGAGCGTACTCCTCGGTGGTGGCGTTGGTGATGATGAACGGCCAATCCGAAGCCTGAGCGAGCATCAATTCTCGGCCTGCCTGACGTAAAGCGCGATCGGGTAGACTGCCCGCGATGCAACCCGGATGGTTCTGCACAGCCTGACGCATGCGAGCAGCGGCTTCGTGAAGGGGCCGCCAAACCCATTCCGTGCGTCCGTTGACCCAGTGTTCATTGTAGCCTTTCTTCCCCCAACTGGACGCGGCGGGCATGGCTTTTTGCTGAATCGGGTGCCAAGTGAGATACTCTCCGGGCGTCGCCGCCGTCAGTTCATCGGGACTCCAGGCAATTTCGCGGAAGACGTGGTAGATCCACTGCGGCCCTTCAAACCACCAGTGCCCGAACAACTCGGCGTCGTAGGGCGACACAATAACCGACGAGAACGGCATTCCGCCACGTGCCCGCTTGGCCTCGCCACGACAGCGCATGACGAAATCCAGGGCGTGCTTGCGTGCGGCCTCGGCGGCCCAGTCGGGGTTGTACAACGCCTTGTGTTCCCCTGGCCCAGTGATGCGATGGTACTTGATCCCGGTGTGCGAGCGGACCCCCTCGGCATACTGGAACGGAGCCAGATAGTCCATCTCCAGATCGAAGCCGATGTCGCGATAATATTCGCGATAGTTATAGTCCGCTGGATAGCCGATGATGCTGCTCCAAACCAGCTTCGACGTGGTCGGATGCCGACCGAACGCCGCTACTCCTGAGGGAGTGAAGACCGGAGCGGCGACGCCGAAACTCGGCCTAGGGTCAGCGTGATCGATGGCGTGCGAATCGACGACGAAGTAGCGAATGCCGGCCTCGGCGAGTAGCTCGTCCAGCCCGGGGTAGAAGGCACACTCGGGAATCCACATGCCTACAGGGGTCTGGCCGAAGATCCGTTGATGTTCCTGCACCGCGGTGAAAACTTGAGCGCGGACAGCGGCTGGTTCGGAACGCAGCAGGGGCAAGAAGCCATGTGTGCCCGCACAGGTGATTAGTTCCAGATGGCCCGACTGCTGGAACTCCTGAAACGCCTTGACCAGACGCAGGCCACAACGTTCGGCGAAGGTCTCCTTGGCTTCGCGAAACAGGCGGCGATACATCTGCGCGAGGAAATGCACATCGGGCCAATCCTTGGTACGCTGACATTCCTTTTCGGCTAGTTCCAACGAGAGATTTAGATGCCGCAGACAGCGTTGCTGTAACAGCGGATCTTCCATCATGTTGGCCAGAGGCGGCGAGATCGACAGCGTCACCTTGAACGGAGTGCCCTCGTTGCGGAGCTGATCGAAAAACTTGATGAGCGGAATATAGGTTTCGATCACCGCCTCGAAGAACCACCGCTCTTCCAGAAAGCGATCGTACTCCGGATGTCGAACATACGGTAGGTGGGCGTGAAGGATCAGCAGTAGGTGACCATTGGCCATGAACAAAATATCCTCATCCCGCCAGGAAGGCGGACCAGGGAAGTCGTGTGTGGGCGGACACAGAAGCAGCAACAAGTATCATCCGACCGAACTCACCGAAACCGTCCGAGCCAGTACGTCTTCAAGTTGCTCGGCCAGGCCGTTCCAACCAAAGCGTTCTTCGAGTTTGATACGCCCTTCGGTGCCCAGCGAGGCGCGAAGCGTCTCATCGTACAGCACACGTTCCACGCCCCAGACGATGCTGTTCTCGCTGGGATAAACCAGCACGCTGTCTTTTTCGTGTTCGGTCAATCCACGAGCGGCGTCGTGGGTAGCGACCACGGGTTTACGAGCGGCCCAGCCAGCCTGGATCGGCCACCAGGGCGTCGATTCCCGACTCGGTACAAGCACCAGGTCGGAGGCGACGAACAATTCTTCCAACGGCGTGCCGCGCACATCGCCAACCAGTCGCACCGCGTGTTCCAGCAACAGATACCGAGCATAGACTTTCAGAGGCCAAAACATCGACCCATCACCGACCAGTACCAGTCGCGCTTGCGGATGGTGGCGTAGGATGGCTGGCATCGCTTTAACGGCAACATCCGGGCCATAGCGTTCCTCCAGATCCCCGACATACAGAATCAGAGGATCAATCGGGCCGACCTGATAACGAGCCTTGATTTGACCTGGATCAAGACTACGCTCGAAGTTTTGCATGGGGAAGACGTGTCGTCCCTGCACAATGCGATCCAAGCTGGAAGGGATCCACTGCCGAGCCACTTCGATCGTCGCGGCCTCGTGCATGAGAATGGTCTCGGCGGTCTCAAGCCCCTCATATTCAATCTCGTTGATCTTCCGACTCAGTTCGCTGGAGAGATCGCTACGCTGTCGTTCGAGACTGTGCAGCGACAGCACCGACGACTGATTGCGTAAGCCTTTGAGCAACGACAACACTGGCGCGCTGGTCCACTCGAAGCCGAGTACCTGTACAGGACTGCTGGAGGGCATGGCCGTCAGAAAAGCGTTGCTAGCACGCCGGGCAAACTGTTGCACCTGTTCGATCAGATCGGTCTCATCACCTTTGCCAACATTGTGGATCCGAATATTTGCCTGTTCAAAGGAGAACGGCTCGCGGCAGAAGAAGTGGACTTTACGTCCACGCCGGGCCAGCGCCAGTACGGTTCGTGCCGCATGTTCTCCGATGAACGTCTCGGGAGAATCGAAGCAAAAGACTGCCACGGTTGCTTTGGGCGGTTGTAGCAATGGCGGAGCAGCAACCACGTTGACCTCAGGTGAGGTCGTCGTGGGAGACTGGGGTTCCGTAAAACGACCGATGACGTTGCGCGGGGAATCGTCGCTGGAGGATTCAGCCCTGGTGGTTTGCGGAGTCTTCATCTTCATGAGGGAACAGGCTCCCTATCTCGATTGCCCGTGTCCTGCCCCGGGCAGAAGTCGAACGCCCGGCAAAGGCCGGCCGGGCGAGTGAGGTCGGCGCGGTGCAGGACACCGGCCGGGAGTTTACTGCTGAGTCGTCGTCAGTTCCGGGAACCAACGCACGCACTGTTCGAGATATACTCGGGCCACGTCATTCCAGCGAAGCGTACCGCTTTCGCTACGCCTGCCATGCTGCCCCATGCGTTCGGCGTGGGCGGGGTCGCCTAGGAGACGATCGACGGCCCAAACCATCGACCCGGGGTTATCATAGGTAATCAGTCCGTCTTCTTCATGGCGGACCAGGTAGGCGGGTCCGCCGTGAGTAGTGATGACGGGACGCCCTGCTTTGCGGGCCAGATCGAGTACCGCGTCGTCCATAGCGATGCGGTAGCGTGACGGAAGGACCAGCGATTCCGACGCCCGTAGTAAATTCACTAAGTTGTAGCCGCTCTGCTCACCCAGGAATCGGGTGGCCCAATCCACCCCTAGTTCCTGGGCCCGTCGCTCTAACTGGCCGCGCATCGGGCCATTGCCGATATAGGCCAGACGCAGATTTCCCCAACGCCGTAGCAACACCGGCATCGCTTCGAGAATCAGATCCACCCCAGCAGCATACTCCAAGGGACCGATGAACAGAATCATGCGATCAAGGGGGCTAATGCCGAAACTCATTTTGACCTGGCCCACATCGAGCGGAGCTTCCCACTCGTTGGGCAAGCGGCCCTCCATCGCAAAGGCATGCACGCGCCCACTGTCCAGGGAAAGTTCGGCAATGGCACGGTCGCGTAACCAAGGCGGCGTTAGCACACATCCCGCCGCACGCGCCACCTGCTTTTCGCACTCCTCGATCTGTAGGGATACCGCGTCGGCAGGACCATTGTTGCGTCGTGTTGCTTCGATCGAACTGAGCGACAACACCGTGGGACGCTGTCCGACCCAACTGTCCAATCCGGTCATCCATTCGTGCAGATGTACCAGATCGAACGGCGGAAGGTCGGCCAGACGAGCACGAGCTGCCTCCGCGAACGCCTTGGCCTGCTCGATCGCCGAGACCCCTTTGACTCCCTGCAACGGATGGTAGATCACCCCCTCCTCTTCGCGATCCGTCGGCAGGGCTTCTGTCGCAGGCACGAAGACATGCACCTCGTGGCCGTGGGAGCGATGGCCTTTGGCCAATTCCGTGACGAAGTCAGCCAATGGGCCTTCCTGTCCAGAAGCACGCGACATGAAGGCTAGGGCAGCGATACGCAGGGGATGACGCAATCTCGGTTTGCGGCGTTCGCGAAGTTCGTGGTCGGCGTCCCAGACGTTGCCGATCGTCTCAACGCGCCCCGGAGCCACGACGTACAGTGCTTGCGAGCCGCCGTGCCGACTCGGCGCGTCCGGCGCGAACGGAGTAGCCGGAGATCGGGCCGCGGGAATAAACTCTCCGTCCCGGAGCAAAAAACCGACTTCACCGATCTGCCAAGTGCCTGGAGTTGGTAGGTTGAAAAATAACGATCCCGTCAATTCCGGCAGGGGTTCATCTTGGAGGCGATGAGCATTCAGGCCGTTGAACTCGATAAACGAGACATCGTACAAGCGCAGTACCGGCCGAGAGCCGTCCCAACGTTGGCCGCGTGAACGAGCCGTCTGCTCAATCCAGTCGAGGGTCAGACGCCAGTAAGCGAAACCCTGCGTGGGATGGACCATGGCCAGTCCAACATAATTGCAGGGCAGATGGTAGCACTCGACTAATCGTCGTTCACCGATCTCCCAGGCGGCAGCACGGAGGGCTTGCTGTTCTGGGGGGCCGGCCTGTTGCGGCACGGTGGGAACCCCTTCCAGCGCGCGAAGCACTCCCGCAGAGGAGAGATAGTCCGTGGAGCCGAGGTCGAGAGCTGCGGTCGAGATATCCATATCAGATCTCAAAAGGAACAAGCGGCCAGGTTGCTTGGGGAATCATTCTTTAAGTCTGACCTATCTCCGCTGTCACATCGGCAGAGATGGGTCCATCGCTGCCCTCATTCAGTTGCAGTATACCGCCTCGGTCTGCTCGGCGATCATGTCCCAACTGAAGGCAGCATCGACCGCAGCACGGCCGTTTCGCCCCATCCAACGACAGCGGTTGTGATCGGCCAGCAGTGAGCCAACCCCCCAACCAATCGAATCGACGTTGTCCTCACACTGCAGCCCGTTGACTCCGTGCCAGACAAACTCTGCTGGCCCGCCGCGCTTGGTGCAGACTACCGGTTTGTGGGCGCTCCAGCCTTCGAGGATAACGATCCCAAACGGTTCGTTGCGGCTGGGTACGACGACGATATCACAGGCTTTATATAAATCGTGCAGCATCCGACCGCGTACATCGCCCAGCATGCGTACCGCGTGAGCCACACCCAAGCGATGGGCCAGGGCGTACACTTCGCTGCGCATGTGGCCATCTCCAGCAAAGACGTATTTGACATTGCTGTAGTGCCGCAAGATGTGCGGAAGGGTGTTCATCAAGATGTCGGGGCCTTTCTGCACCACCATGCGACCGCAGAACAGCACCATCGGATCCAAGGGACCGATCTGGATTCGACGTTTGACTTCTCCAGGGTCAACGGGATAATCAAACGCTCTGGAATTGACACCATTGTAGACCACGTGCGTTTTGTGGTGTGGCAGCTGATAAAGCCAGCTGACTTCGTCACGGAGCAACCCCGAGACCGTAATGACGCGATCCGCACAGTAGGTAGCATGGCGTTCATGTTCGGTCACCCGAGCAGCTTGTCCGCCAAAGTGGCGATTGCCATTGCGGCCATACTCGGTGGAGTGCATGGTCACGATCGCTTTGTGACCACGTCCTTGCTTGATCCAGACGACGGCATTCGAGGCCAACCAATCATGAGCGTGGATGATATCGAAACGTCCGAGTAAATCCTCGACGCCGAAAAAGGCGGCGACGAAGGAGCGACACATATTATTCACTTCATCCACAAAGTTGGGCGACAACGCGAAAGAACACCGATGATAGTGAACGCCATGAATCAAGTCGTAGTGGGGCTGACCAGCGCCTTGCCGGGTGAAGACATGCACCTCGTGGCCGCGTCGTTGCAACGCTGCCGCTAGTTCAGTCACATGCACACTTACGCCACCCACGGCGATGGAATGAAGCGTCTCCCAGGAAAATAATGCGATTTTCACAGCCCTTCCTCCTCTGGCGCGATCGAGTAGGCTCCGCTCGATCCTCTCCATTTGCGAGCCGCGATATGGTGATTTCGTCCTTATATCCCCGTCCGTGCTGCAGCTCCAGTGCCGAATAACCCCTCTTTTCGACCAATTCGTCTTTTAATGGCGTTTTATCACTCGAGATGCTCTTCGGCTAGCCAACAGTTGTGAAATTTCTCGGTGTACAAGTGCTTATTTCATAGGCATCTCTGCTTGTAGATCAGGCTGAATTCCACGAGGACAGAACCTCACTCCTCTTTTCTGTTCCTCCCGACTGAGAAGCCCCTACAAGCCGTGTATCTGGATTGTTCGGACTACTAAAGTCCCTCCCTGCCAAAGATCGGTTTTGATTCCCTACAGAGAAATCTCGTACAATCAAGGGAAGGGTGTATTCGGCGCTCACCAATGCACCTTAGGGCTATTCTCCTTCGCCTGCTGAGGCGTTCATGAGCCGAGAACTTCTTGAACTGATTCTCCCCCGGCTAGCCAAACGGCTAAATCGTCAGTTACGCCGCTACCGCTCCGGCAGCCTGAGCGAAAAAAGCTTCTCAGCACGGTTTGAATCATTGCTGCAAGAGCAGCACGCGTGGTTGGCCAACAAGGGCTATCCCGAAATCGACGCCGCTGTCGCGGTGCATGCGGCAGTGCTGGTGCTGTCCGGTCCCGGGCTGCGTGCCGAGGCCGAGGAAGAGTCCGTTCCGTTGGAAGTAGTCGAGTATCGCGCTGTTCGAGCTGCTGCCGCTGACGTGGCCGAAAACTTTGGAGTCAGCGAACGCGGAGCCACCAAACGCATCAGCAGCCTCGTGGCTTGCTATGCCGAGTGATGCTAGTCATTGAATTTTTCAATTAGCTCCTGAACGCGCTTGTGACTGAACGGAATAGGACTTTTGTTCGAGTCGCTGTAAGTGATCTTCATGACCTCCCATTTCTCCTTATTTTGCGTGTCCAACAGTAAGACGATGTCGGCGTTGTACTTCACGCGGGTGATGGCTCCCGAGTAACTCATTTTGAGCGTCAATTCTTTGCGATTGGCTCGGGGAGAAGTGTAGGTGAAGTCTTTTAATTCGATCTTTTGTGGTTTGGAGCGAGCGGCTTTGATGATTTCAGAGCCTACCTGAGCAAGAAACTCCTTAGACTCACGTTTGTTGGCGGATTTGAACTGGGGAAAATCTTCTTCCGCTGTCAGCGCGTTGGGCACTGGCACCACTACAAGCCCTACGATCCACCACCACAGCCACACGGTTGCCATCTCCTGAATTCTGGTGTGTCGTCGCGTTCCACAAGGCAAGGCGATTTGATTGTACGCTTGCAATATCCTGCTGGAAGTGAAATTCTTTCCTGCCGAATCAGATTGCTGCTTGGGAGAATCGGCACAATCGAAGTTCATGAGCTAGACTACCGATGCTGTCACCGCTATTCGATGACTCGGCTGGCCATTCATACTCTTGGCCTGTTTCCAACGTTGGATCGGTACATGGCCATAGATAGCCTCAGTACGTTTCTTGATGTCCTACGACGGACACAACTGCTCAGCGAAGAGCAGATCGAAGACATCGCTCGTGAATTAGTGCCATACTACACTGAGGTCCAGGCTCTGGGGCAGTATTTAGTCGAGATTGACTGGTTGACCGCGTATCAATTGCAAATGATATTGATTGGTCGCTGGGATGAGCTGACCTTTGGACCGTATCAGATTCTCGAACAGCTGGGCGAGGGCGGCGTCAGCCAGGTGTTTAAGGCCTGGGATACGCACCGAGGACGAATCGTTGCTCTGAAAGTGCTGCATCAGCATCTAGCCAACAAGACGGATGCGGTTCGTCAGTTCCAACGCGAGTTGCAAGCGATCACCAAACTGTCGCATCCCAATATTATCAAAACCTTCGATGCCCAACAGGACGGACTGGAGTGCTACTTCGCGATGGAGTTCGTCGAAGGTATGGATCTGGACCGTTACGTTCAGCAGATGGGCCCCCTGCCGATTGAGATGGCCTGCGACTATGGCCGACAGGTCGCTCAAGGGTTGCAGCACGCTCATCAACTCGGCTTGGTGCATCGGGACATCAAACCTGCGAACTTGTTTCTCCTGCATCCCCCGCTTCCACCTGCGCCAGGAGTGCCGTTACGTCGTGGTCCTGATCCGGTGGTGAAGATCATCGATTGGGGGCTGGCCCGCTGCCTGCGTGATGCCAACGCCGACGGTTCCGACCCCGAGCTTTCGACCGAAGAGTTAGAACGCGAAAAGGGTAGTCTGGTGGGAACAGCAGATTACATCTCCCCCGAACAGGCACAAAATCCCACGCTGGTGGACATCCGCGGCGACATCTACAGTTTGGGCTGTTCGATGTATTATCTGATGACGGGGAGACCGCCGTTTGAGGGCACTTCACTGATCCAGAAACTGATCCAACATCAGGAAGCACCTCCTCCCTCGCTGCGTGCCAGTCGACCGGAAGCTCCGGAGGAACTCGACGTGCTGTTGCAAAAAATGATGGCCAAATCGCCTGCGGAGCGTCCACAGATTCCGCTTCTGGTCGTCACTCCCTTGCGGCGCTTTTGCATGTCGCTGGTGCCGGCAGGCGGTAACTCGTCGATGTGCGGTCTGCGACCGAGCAGTTCGCTGACGTTGAACCGTCCCGGCGGCGTGGCTCCGGGGACGGCGTTGAATCTGCCCCGTCCCCAGACGCATGGGACATTAGCACGTCCCAGCACCAGCACTGATCTTCCCCGTCAACCGTGAGCTTCACTCTTTCAGCTTCACCGTTAGCGGCACCGGCTTAGTCGTGATAGTGTGCGAGACGGTTCGATTGACCACGACGGCAGGGCGAACGGCGGCGTTGTTCGGCGGCACCGCGGCTGGAGCTATTGCCATGCTCGATAAGGTCAACGTCGCTTCCAGCGTATACTCGCCTGGTTCGGTCCAAAAATACTGCGTCTCCTGCGTCGACGAGGTCGGATTTCCGGCTAGTCGCTTGATCGGGAACTCATACGCCTCGTTGGGTTTCAGCGTCACATACTGGAGTTTGTCAGTGGTTCGCTTCGTGGTGGTGGTGACGATTTTGCCTTTGCCTTTGAGCGTCAGCTGCAAACGAGGCGTCGCCCCACTGACCCGCAGTTTGAGTTCTTCCTTCGAGGTATTACGAATTTCCAGCACCAGATCGACTTCCGGCGCAGAAATGCTGCCGTCCTGGACCGCCTTGAGGTACTGAGCCGGTGTCATTCCTTGTCGATCGAGTAAAAAGTTGGTTTTCTTGGCTTTCAGTACGCCAACTAGGGGACCAGCAGGCTTGTCTTCGGGCGGCTCTGGGTTGGGATCGCCTGGTTTTTGAGCGAACCCAATCGCCGCGAGCCAAAGACCGACTGTGAGTGTCAGTGTGCGCATGGTCGTTCACTCCTGCACAACAGAGGTTATAGTCGTCACTATACCATTCTCGACACGACTTGTCCGCGAAGAAGCGGACGATTCGGCTTGTCTAATGGTTGCTGATCGATCTACCATCACCGGTCACTAGAGCGCTTCTCCAAATGGTGTAGAGGCAACGAGGGATGAAGCGCGTTCGCAGCCGGAAACTTACTTTCGCAGGCTAAAGCGTGCGGCTACCGATACGGATTGGCAGGTAGGCGCAGGCTTTCGCCTGCGCTCTGCTACACCATTTTGTAACCCGCACTAAACGGAGCTTCCGGCTGGGAGGAGGGACGGTGGAGGACTGTCCCGCGAGGTTCAGAAATCACGATAAACATCTTGCACGCCCTCGATAGAATGAAGAGGATCAAGGGTGGGTACCAGAACCAGCGCGAACAGGGGGCCGGCCGAAACGCATGGACGAACTCCAGCACGAGTGTGGCATCGCTGCTATCTATCATCTTCCCGGAGGCCAGCCCTCGCGGCTCGCTCCGTTGGCTGGTCCCGAGCAGGTATCGCGACTAATGCCGCGTTTGCTTCTCGACTTGCAGAACCGTGGTCAACTGGCGGCCGGCTTCGCCACTTACAATCCCCGCCGTGAAAAGCTCCTCGACACCTACAAGCAGATCGGCACCGTCATCGAGGCCTTCCGCCTTAATCACAAAGCCAAGTACGACAGCATCATGTCCGAGTTTGCCGGTCGTGCCGCCATCGGCCACGTTCGCTACGCCACTTGTGGAGCAAATGATCGCTCCTACGCTCAACCGTTCGAGCGCGAACATGGCTGTAAGTGGAAATGGTTCGCCTTTGCCTTCAACGGCCAACTGGCTAACTTCGCTGAGCTTCGTGACCACCTCCTCTCTCAGACCGACTATCACCTCACCCGCTCCACCGACACTGAAATCATCATGCACTATCTCAGTCACGAACTGAGCCAGTGCCTGGAAGATCGGCCTGATCTGGTCGAGGTGTTCCGTCGCCTGTCCCGCAAGTTCGACGGAGCCTACAACCTTGTCTTTCTCAACGCGATGGGCGACATGGTCGTACTGCGCGATCCCAACGGCTTCCGTCCGTTGTGCTATGCTCAGGATGGCCCGCTGTTCGCCGCCGCCAGCGAGAGCGTCGCGCTGTTTAACCTCGGCTTCACGGACGTGCGTTCCCTGGCCCCCGGCGAAATGATTGTCATTCAGGACGGCGACATTCGGCAGACTCGCTTTGCTCCGGAGCAGAGACCCTCGCATTGTTTCTTTGAGTGGATCTACTTCGCCAACGTGGCCAGCAATCTTGATGGTCGCGGCGTGTATCTAGCACGCTCGGCCCTGGGCAAGGAGTTGGCCCAACAAGAACGGCAATTGCGACGGGTTCCGCTTGATCGGGATACCATCGTCGTGCCCGTGCCTGACACCGGTAAGGCGGCCGCCGACGCCATGGCCTACGAGTTAGGGTTGCCCTCGGTCGAGGGACTGATTCGTAACCGCTACATTGGACGCACTTTCATCGAAGGACAGAACCGAGCTGAACGCGTCCAGCTGAAATACACGCCACTACGCGAGGTGCTCGAAGGCAAGCGCGTCCTGTTGATCGAGGATACGATCGTTCGCAGCACCACGATGAAGACGCTGTTGGCCGATCTGCGAAACCGCGGAGGGGCCAGTGAAATTCATGTTCGCGTTGCTTGTCCGCCGATCCTCGCTCCGTGCTTCTACGGCATCGACATGTCCACTGTCCGTGAGCTGTTCGCTCCACGGTTCATGAAGGACGGGCAGATTACGTTGGCCGAACAAGCGATGATGGCCGAGGAACTGGGGGCGGATTCGCTGGCTTATCTGCCGCTCGACGCCGTCGCTCGCTGCATTGGACTAGACGAGGATCATCTCTGTCAGGCCTGCCTGACTGGCAACTATCCCACGCCGACCGGCGAACGACTGTATCAACTGTCCCTGCGACAACATGCCGGCGCGGGCAACGGTCGCACTTACGAGTAAATCGCCGCTCGTCGCTGCTGGGGTTCCGGCTAGAGCGCTTCTCCACATGGTGTAGCGGCAACGAAGTAGGAAGGGCTTTCGCAGGCGGAAACTTGCTTGCGCCGGCGAAACCCTGCGCTCCACTACACCATTTCGCAGGCGAAAGCCTGCGACTACCTGGCACCGGCAATCCGTATCGGTAGTCGCAGGCTTTAGCCGGCGCTCCGCTACACCATTTCGTAACGCGTACTAGAATCCTCCTTGTGGTGTCTTACCCCCCCATCGCTCGCCAAGGAGTCCTACCGTGTCGCGCATGCTCTCCCTGTGCCTGTTGACTGTAACGGTGAATGTTGTCCTCGCCACCGAGGAAAAAGCGTCTATCCATCTCTTTAACGGGAAAAATCTAGCTGGCTGGCAGGTCTACATTCCCGACAAGGATAAGACCAAGGTCAAGCCCGAGGATGTCTGGTCCGTGGAAGACGGCGTACTCAAGTGCGTGGGCAAACCCAACGGCTACGTCATCACGGAGAAAGAGTACGGCGACTATGTTCTCGAACTAGAGTGGCGTTGGACGGGGAAGCCCGGCAACAGTGGGGTGCTGCTGCACACCACGGGACCGGACATGATCTGGCCCAAGAGCGCCGAGGCTCAACTGGCCTCCGGTTCCGCCGGCGACATCTGGTTGATCGGCGGCTTCAAGCTCGACGTTGACAAGTCGCGTCAGGATCCGCGGCAAGCTCGCCACTATTTCCGTCTCCACCGCGACAAAGCCATCGAAAAGAAACCCGGCGAGTGGAACCAATATAAGATCACCTGTAAAGGTGACACTATTCGACTGGAGATCAACGGCGAACTGGTCAACGAAGGCAAGGGGAGTGAGTTAACCCGTGGCAAGATTGCTCTCCAGTCGGAGGGTGCGCCGATTGAGTTCCGCAACATCAAGCTAACGCCGTTGAAGTAATCACGCCCAAAACGCATGCAACATGTCTTTTATTCGACTGCCTGGTGGATCCAGCACCTCCGCCTCGTCGTGGTGGGGGTGCTGACCGGGGTGGTGGCCGTCGCCTTTCGCACTTCGTTGGAGTCAGCGGTCGAGTGGCGTCACTGGTCGATCCTCCAGACTGGCCCAGTCTGGGTGGGGTTGCTGGCCAGCGTGGCTTTTTCGTTGGCAACCATTCTACCCGCCGTTGCCCTGGTCGCCTGGTTCTGCCCCGAGGCGGCGGGCAGCGGCATCCCGCAGGTTAAAGCTCTGGCTCGGCATCCGTTGCCGATTCACTGGGCTAGGTTGTTGCTCGTCAAATTTACTAGCGGCGTACTGGGCATCGGCGGTGGTCTGGCTCTCGGGCGTGAAGGGCCGACTATCCAGCTGGGCAGCGCTCTGGGCGAACTGGTCAGCACCTCGACCCACTGCACCCCTGGCGAACGTCGGCAACTGTTGCTCCTCGGAGCCAGTGCCGGGTTGGCAGGCGCGTTCAATGCTCCTCTCGCTGGAGCGCTGTTCGTCTTCGAGGAACTCAGCGAAGAGTTCAAACCTTCGACCGTGGCCACGGTGTTGTTCACCACCTTCACCGCCGACTGGGTTGGTCGAGCGCTCACTGGGCAGACGCCTCAGCTGGGTGCGTTCATGGGTCCGCCGCCCTCGCTGCTGCTACTGCCGTACTTTTTGCTCTTGGGTTGGTTCGGTGGCGTGCTGGGCGTTGGGTTCAATCAACTGTTGCTGCTCAGCCTGCGTCTCTCGCGCTGGATCCGCGAGCGGTTCGGTCGTTGGTGGCTGCCGTTCTTCGTTGCTTTGCTCGTCGGCGTGTTGGGCTGGCTCGACACACGCTGGATTGGCGGTGGGGAGGCGCTGCTTCGAGAAGTTCGCCGCTCCGGAATGGAGCTAAACGTCTTGCTGGCTCTGTTCGCTTTGCGGGCCGTGCTGACACTCGTCGGTTACAGTGTTGGCGCGGCCGGTGGGTTGTTCGCTCCGCTATTGGTCCTGGGCGGACTGTTGGGCAGCGCCTTCGCCGAGGCCACCGGACAACCCGATCCGATCCCGTTTCTCCTGGTCGGTATCGCGGCTCTGTTCACCGGTGTTGTACGCGCCCCACTGACTGGGATACTGTTGATGCTGGAAATGGCCGGCGCACTGTCGCTACTGTTTCCGCTCGGTGCGTCCTGCCTGCTGGCCAAGTTCACCGCTGATGCTCTGGGAGATCGTCCCGTTTATGACGCCTTGCTCGAAGACGTTCCGCTCACGCCAGCACCCCTTCGATCACCTGGCCCGGACTAAGGACCAAGGGACGATTGAGGGCGTCGTAGACCTCAGTAGTCGGATCGATGCCGAGCAGGTGGAACAGGGTCGCGGAGAGATCCTCTGGTCGCACGGGATCGGAAGCGGGGTAGGCTCCGAATTTGTCGGACGTGCCGAAGACGTGGCCACGCTTTACCCCCGCGCCAGCGAGGATGGCCGGATAGCACTGCGGCCAATGATCGCGTCCAGCCAACTTGTTGATCCGTGGGGTGCGGCCAAACTCGCCGACCCAAACGACCAGTGTACTGTCCAGCAGCCCGCGCGCTTCCAAATCCTCAATCAGAGTTGGCAATGTCTGGTCGAGCATCGGCAACAGATACTTCTTCAAAATGGGGTACATCGGTTTGTTATCGAAGCCGTGCGTGTCCCAGCCGCCCATGTCTCCGCCGATTGATTGTGAGAAATAGACGTTGATAAAGCGAGCCCCAGCCTCGACCAGCCGACGAGCCAACAAGCAAGCCTGCCCGTAGGTGGTGCGTCCATAGCGTTCGCGGATGGCAGGCGGTTCGCTGGACAGATCGAACGCTCTTCGCACGCCGGGCGATTGCAGCATCGATAGGGCACGTTCGTAATGATCGGCAATGCCCCGTGCCCGAGCCGAGAGATCCAACAGCTGGCTCTGCTCATCGATCAGCTGCATCATTGAGCGCCGATCCGCCAACCGTTTGGCCGACAGGTTGGCCGGCAGACTCAACTCCGGCAGGCGGAAATCGGGAGAATTGGGATTCTGAGTAATCAGCAGGGGATCATGCGACTTGCCCAGGAAGCTAGCGTGCTGTCCTGGCGTGATCGAGCCGTCGCTGATGACGTGCGGAAAGGCCACGAACGTCGGGATGCCCTGCCGGGCCGGGGCGAGCCGATCCACGATCGAGCCGTAAGCCGGGAACAGATCACGCGAGTCGCGCAAACGTTGATCGTCGGTTGGCGGGGCATAGCCAGTCAGACTGTAGTAACCCGCCGAGTTGTGGTTCTTCATCGTGTGCTGCAAAGTGCGGATCAGACAGACGCGATCCATGATGCGGGCACAACGCGGCAGCAACTCGCAAACCGGCGAACCAGGCAAAGTCGACGAAATCGATCGAAATTCTCCGCGAATCTCCGCGGGAGCAGCCGGCTTCATGTCGAAGGTATCGTGATGGCTTGGTCCGCCCCACTGATGCAGAAAAATCACCGACTTGGCTTTGGCCTTGGGAGTGGCTCGTCCCGGTTCGCCGCGCACCCAACTCGGCGAGGCTAGGCCAGCCAGTCCCAGCGCCCCGACCTGCAACAGATGTCTTCGTGTGAGCATGGTTGGTTCTCCGACAGGGCGAGTCGTGGGAAGGGGTTAGCGGCCACGCGATTTTACGTCCAGCACCTTGAGCTTCAGCGTTCCCAGTATGTTGGTGTAGGCCAGGTCGTCCTCGTCGGTGGATAATTTCAGATGCGTGCCGTCCACATAAACCTGATTCCAGGTGGGATCGACACTGACCCACTGATGGCCGTCGTGGATTTCCGCCCAGGCGTGCCAACCGAACATCGGCTTGCTTCCTGGACTGTAGGCCAAACCGCCTACCTCGCGAGCCGGGATTCCTGCCGCTCGACACAGAGCCACGAACAATAGCGAATGCTCGGTGCAATCGCCGGCCTTGGTTTCCAGCACGGCCAGAGCAGTGTCGGCGTTGTCGGCATACGACTTTCGCAAAGTGCGATAGACCCACGCCTCGATCCGTCGTGCCTTTGCCAGCGAATCCTTCTCGTCGCCGACCAACTTCCGCGCTAGATCCAAAATCGGCTTTTGATCCGACTGATACTGCGGTGTCGAGCGAGTATATTGCTTCTGCTCTTGCTCGCTGAGCGGTTGGGGGTTGTCGACGCGAAAGTCACGCTGCAACTCAACGAGAGTACGCTTTTTGTCGGGAGAAACACGCTGACGATGTGACTGAGGAATCTCGAACTCACCCAGTCCGCTGACCTCTAGCTTGAGCGAATCGACCAGCCGAGCCGGGCCAAGGTCCACGTCGATAACGATCGAGGTCAAGTCCTGCAACTCGACCAGTTGGCGGTCCAGAGCGCGAGCCTGTTTTTCCGGTTCGAGTTTCAACTGCAAAAGGCCGCCCATCGTACCAGACCACATTCGCGAGTCGGGGAACAACTCAGCGTCGAGGTGGCCGCCCTGCGAGGTGATCCGCACCGCCAGAATTCGCGTCGCGATGCCTTGGTAGGTCATCTCGCGGCTAGAACGATACTCGTAGCGCTGCGGCGAGTTGACCTCGACCTTCTCCCAATTAGCGTTGTACTTGGTAAACTGATCGCCCTTACGTCGTGGACCAGCTAGCCAGTACTCTAGTTTTCGCTGTAGCGCCAGTGTGTCCTTGGGCGACGGTACCTGACGTTCCGAACGATTTTTGCCGCTCTCCTGAACGATGCGTAGCCGCTCTCCGATCCGCTCGACGGTGTAGCGCTTTTCCTGGCCATCCTCACGGCGTATCTCCTCGGCGAAAACGATCGCTCCGTCCCCAGTCAGTTCGTACTTCGTGGTGGTCTTCTCCTCCCGCACCGAGCGGACCCCCTCGTACTGCGTCTGCATGTAGGTTTCGTTGGTGGAGACCACGACACGCTGCCCCTGATGCATGCCTAGCTTCAGTTCGTCGATCGTCCAACCGATCTTTTGCCCACGCATGTACAGCCCATAGGCGAAGCGGCCCGTCGATTTGCGTGCCCACTCGGCATGCGAAACGGGAGGAGCCGCCGCGAACGACTCGGCACCGAAGAGAACCAGGACGACGAACACTAGTCGAGGCATCAATAGGGGACTCCGGGGCATGGCCGATCATCGCCGTAAGAGAAACTCCTTGGAATTGAGCAAAGCCCACAGCACGTCTTCCCAGGCGGCACGGCGATCCTCGGCGCGGGCCAATAAATCCGCTGCTCCGCGCCGCTCCCGCTCTGTGGGCAGTCGGGACAAAGCGGCCAGATACAGTTCGTCGAGAATCTCGTCATTGGAGCGATTCTCGGCCAACAGTTTGCCCAAGCGATTATCCTCCCTGGCGAGTAGTCGATGCAAGAGCGGTCCAGTAATCAGCTGAAACGCTCGGGCAAGGGTGGTCTCCTCGGAGCGTTCGCACTCACAGCTGAGCGAGCGAACCGGCTTGCCAAACACAGCGAGGAATTTCTCGGCGTCGCCGGCTCCCTGACCACGTCGGCGCTGTGCCCCAACACCGGGCAGCTGCCCCGCGCGCGTCCCGGCGGGAAAGCCCTGGAACCGCGGCGCACTGCCCACCACCTGAGCAATGGCATCGAGCAACTGCTCCGCTTGCAAAGGACGAACGATAGCTCGGGCGAACTGTGGCTCGTCGTCCCGCCCCGGATTCGCTGACCGCGACGCTAGCTGATAGGTGCGTGAACGCAGGATCGTCTTCACTAGATGCTTGAGTCGGAAGCCGTTCGCCACGAACTCACGCTGCAGCGCATCCAATAACTCGGGGTTGCTCGGTGGGTTGGAGTCACGGAAGTCATCGCCAGGATCGACGATGCCGCGCCCGACGAGATGTTGCCAAACACGGTTGGCCTGGGTGCGAGCAAAGAACGGGTTGTCGGATCGCGCCACCCAGTCGGCCAAGAGAGAAAGTCGATCGGTGTTATCGTCGATTCGGGCTGAGTCCTCGCCCAGAAACTTGGGTACAAGGTTTTTGCCCGTGACCGGATGTTTCAGTTCTCCTTCACGTTTGAGAAAGACGATTTGCTCGCCGACAAACTCGTGGCTGTCCAGTTTGTCACGGCGATTGTTCTCGACGATGCGGTAATCAACCCGAGCAAAGAAGGCAGCAAACTGATGATAATCCGATTGCGTCCAGCGGTCGAACGGGTGATTGTGGCACTTGGCACATTGAAGCCGAAGCCCCAGAAACACCTGAGCCGTTGCCTCGGCTCGTGAGTAGGGATCACGCAAGGCTCGATAGTAGTTTGCCGCCGGCTGAGCGTAGGTACTGCCACGCGAAGCGATCAACTCACGCGCGAATTCGTTCAGGGGGCGATCCTCGTGAATCGCTCGACGAATCCAGTCGTGGAACACCTGCACGCCGCGCGTGTCTAGCACCTTCTCCTCGTTGCGCAACAGATCTGACCATTTCAACGCCCAAAAGTCGGCGAATTCGGAGCGGCCGACTAGTTTTTCGATCCATTTAGTCCGCTTATCCGGAGAGGGGTCAGCGAGGAAGTCGCGTACCTCTTTGGGAGTCGGCAACAGACCGATGGTGTCTAGCGTGCTTCGGCGAATAAATTCCTCATCGCTGCAAACGTCTGCCGGATACAGCCGCAACGCCCGGAGTCGGGCGAAGACGTGGCGATCAATAAAGTTGACCTCGGGCACTTCTTTCCAGACATAATCGACCCGTTGCGGAATAAATGCCAGGCGAACCACCGCCTGCTGATCGAGATAGCGGACCAGGATGCTCGTCTCGCCGTAGTCGACGCGATGGACGGTGGCGGTAGCGTCGATGCGGACCGCTAGCCCGGAGGGCTCGAAACAAGCCAGGGCGGTGACGTCGCGTTCCCGACCATCGGAGAACCGGGCCTGAACTCGCAGTTGCACTTGGGCCGTGGGATCGCTGAGAATGGCCGAGGTGGGCGTGACGTGGAGCTGGACAGGCCGCGGCAACGACGGTGGATCGTTGGGTGCGCCAGCGGCGATCCAGCGTCGCAGAAGAGCCGCCTCCGAACTGGTCGGAGCGAATCGCTGGCCGCCCTCGTGTGCCGTGGTCATCGTCGCCTTGGCCAGTAGCAAACTCTGCTCAGGCCGATGGAAATTCAACCGCCGACCGAGCATATCGCGGGTCAGGGCGAGGTAGTCGGCCTGAGGATTTTCGCCGCGCAGAGACAGCTTGAAGCCGCCTTTGCCGTTCAGGTTGCCATGACAGGCCCCGGAGTTACACCCTGCACGGGAGAGAATGGCCATCACGTCGTGCTGAAAACTCACCTTCGAGTCGGCAGGGGAAGCCGCGCAAAACAACCCCAGCAGTAGCATGGCGGCGCGATTCATGGGTGGGATCTCGCGTCGAGGGCAGGCGAAACGGAGGGATTCTGAGCATTGTATCCTATCGCAGCGGGAACGCCAGTGGCAAGCAAAACAGTTTCAGTTGACTTCTGAACTAGCAATAGTGCAAGATAGAAGTAGAGCGGCTTCAAGAATCGTGTAGCCCGAAGCGGGGGCCTTCCCCCGTGTACTCTCCTCACAGGGGGCCATCGACCCCCGCTCCGAGCGAAGCCCAATCCTTCAAGCGCTCTCGTCGCAAGGACGCCTCATCTTAGGTTCGTGCAGGGATGCAGGAGGGCACTTCCCATGTTTCGCTATGCACTAATCGGTTGTTCCTTTCTCACTCTGGCCTTTGCCCCGGTTCCGTTTCTCAAACCACTCACGGATCCCGACAAGGCCATCCAACAGTTCGACCATGAGATTCAGACTCGTGACGAGTCAAGTCTTGTGGAGCGCAAAGCACGCTTAGTGCTTCGCATGAAAGAGTTGCACGAGACGCTGAGCAAACGGGGGCAAGTCGACGAGTCGGAACGAATCCGCGAGCGGCTGCTTCTGGTGGAAAGCATGGACATCAACAAGCCGCTGGGAACGTCGGCCACCCCTGGCGAGATTCTCAAGCAGGCTTCGGTGGACGGCAAGTATCGCCAGCTGCTCCATGTTCTCTATGTTCCCGCAGATCGGGTTAGCTACGGCACCATGAACGATTTCGGGCATTGGCCCGGATCGAGTTACTTGGGCCACACCGAGCTGAAACCGGGCCACTGGGTTTACGCCTATCCCCGCTGGTTTATCTGGCGTGACGGCCCGCCCCGAGATTGATCCAGAAACTCTCGTCTGGAGGAAAGTACCCCGGGTCGATTGGGGTTGAACGAGAAAAACCTCTCGCTATAGTTGCCGCGACTCAGGGACGTCTCACGGGAGGCGGTCCACGGTATTGATCGTATTTTCCTCCAGGCAGGGAAGTCATGGTAGCGACGTTCTGGCTGCTCGGCTGGGTACTGGCTCCGATGCAGACGCCGACCCGTCCTGTGCCGACCTCCCCCCCGGCGGCCATCCGTTCTGATTGGGTGTTGACTCCGCGTCTGACTCGGGGGCAGGAGTTGGTGTATCGCGGCACCTACACCGAAGCAGCGAACGGCTCTCGTGTGGAGTTCGAGCGCGGCTATCGGGTGGAGTCGCGCTATTTCGTACTAGACACGCCGCCACGTGGCACCGAGTTGGCGGTCATGACTGTGTTGCACACTCGCTCGGGTCGCACCACGGGAGCCAAACAGGACGCCAACGCCACCACGATTCGCCTGGAACGAGTTCTCCTCGACTTGCAAGGACGGCTTAGCGCCGACGTCTCGTTGAGCGTACCGCTGGATGGTCCGCCCACGCTGGAAGTAGGGCCGTTCGTCGAATTGCCCCGACGCAAGGCCGCCTTGAACCAGACTTGGGACACGCTCGATCCCGATCGACCGGCGATAGCTTGGCGAATCGTCGGCACCGAGTCGGTCGCAGGGCAACTATGCGCCAAACTGGTTGGTGAGCAGAAGTCCGACGATTGGGAAAAACCTCGCGCTGATCGCAGCGGCTGGCGGCGTCAGGAGACATTATGGATCGCTGTTCGCACCGGCCTGACTCAGCGTGTGGAACGGGTCATCGAACATCACGAACCGGCTCGCAAACAGGTTTCTCGACGCACCGTCATGCGGTACGAACTGGAGAGCAGTCTCCAATATCCTGCGCCGATGGCTCGCGATCGTCGGCAAGAGATTCAGCAGGCCTTTGCTTTCCGCGAAGCTGCCGCCCCCTTACTGAGCGAACCGACCAAGCACACTCGTACTCTCAAGGAACTGCAGCGGCGGATCAGTCAACATCTCGACACACCACCCACACCGTACCGCGAGTATGTCTACCAGATCCATCGTCAGGTGGAGGCTGGCTGTCGCGGCGAAGTGGTTACAGCATCGTATCAGGAAGCGCCGGAGCGTGCCGTCAGCGTGGCCAAGCTCGGCGAGGCCGCCCCGGAGTTTGTTGCCGGGCCGATCTCCACTCCTGAAGCAGGCCGACTCAGCAAATGGAAGGGAAAGCCGATCTTATTAGTCTTCTATCATCCCGCCTCACTGACCGCACCGGAACTGCTCCGCTTCGCTCAGCACTTGCACCATCACTATGGCCGCATGGTCCATGTCGTCGGTCTGTCCGTCAGTGAAAATCATTCCGAAGTGCTGAAGCAGCGCGAAGCGTTGGCAATCCAGTTCCCTGTTTATTCTGGCGGAGGGATGCGAATCAGTTATGGCGTCGAGTCGACTCCCAAGGTGGTCCTCATCGATAGCCACGGCGTGATTCGCGGCATGTACCTCGGTTGGGGCCGTGAGACCAGCAACGAAGTTATGCAGGAATTGCGCCGCTGGCTACCTACTGGCAACTGAGCCACAGAATCGGCAAAGTTTCCCACAACACCGCCGATTTCTGCACAACCACGGCCGTTCACTGCTTGTCCGTGGCACAACCAGCTCGATACCATGAGATGGAACGAGCATGACCGACTATCATCTCTCGGGAAATACTCGGCGATGCGCGAGCACCGGCCAAGAGCTACGAGTTGGGGATCGCTATTTCGGCGTGTTGTTGGTCGAGGGAGATAAATTCGTCCGCAAGGATTACAGCGAATCTGCCTGGCAGGGGCCGCCAGAGGGGGCCTTAGGCTACTGGAAAAGTCGTGTTGTCGAAGGGCAGACGAACCGCCGTCCGCCGATTGACGATGACATGTTAGTCGAATGTTTTCAGCAGCTCGAAGGTCAGACCGATCCCAGCAAGCTGGCCTTCCGCTATGTGCTGGCTCTTCTGCTGATGCGAAGAAAGCGGCTTCGACTCGAGGGAAGCCGTCTGGAGGGCCAGCAGGAAATTTTGCTGATGCGTGACACGCGGAAGGGTGAGCGATTTCAGGTGGTCGATCCCGCATTATCCGACCATGATCTGGAATCGGTGCAAGATGAGATCTTCCGTGTGTTAGGCTGGGAGTGACCCAGACCGATGACCCAGGTCGGAAAAGGAGGGATCGCGTGGAACGAACGATGGCCGGTTTAGGGATAGGCCTCGCGCTGGTCGTTCCCTTCTTCGTGGGATGTAGCCTGTTGCCGCACAATCGCGATCGGGGACCGGCTCCAACGGCTGTCCCGTCGAAAGCTCCGGATGCCTCGGCATTGGTGAACTATCTGAACCAAAACGCCCAACGAGTACAAACCATCCGAGCCAAGGTAGCCATCGATGCCAAACAGGGCACACAGCCCGTCGGACTCGATGGCGAGCTTGCCTGTCAGAAGCCGCGAGATTTCCGCCTCAAAGCCAAGCTGGTTGGCAGGCCTGCGGTGGACATTGGCTCCAACAACGAGGAGTTTTGGTACTGGATCAGCCAAGCTCCCGATCCTTACGTTTATCACTGCTCCTATGCCGACATGGCCACGGGTAAGGTGAATCTTCCGTTCCCCTTCCATCCCGACATGGTGGTGGCCGCGATGGGCATTGCTGAGTACGATCCCGAGGCCAAGTATGAGGTTCGTGTCCATGAGAAAACCGTCGATTTGATCCAGGACGCGACGACTGCTTCAGGTCAACCCGTGAAGCGAATCACCGTATTTAATCGCTACCAAGCCGCTCCAGGGCAGCCCCAGGTTCTCGGTCATGTGCTGATGGATCTTCGCGGCAAGCCGATCTGTCGGGCTACCGTCCACAAGATTCATGCCGATCGCGGCTCCGGAGCCATCGTTCCGGCCTCGGTGACCATCGAATGGCCGGCCCAAGAGCTATCGATGAAACTGATGCTGTCGGACATTCAGACCAACTCGTTGGATAAGACCATCACCGGCCGTCTGTTCAGCCGTGCCGATTTGACCATGGAATCGTTCGACATCGGCAAGGGACGTGTAGATCGGCCCAGCAGCATCCGCAGTGCCGGCGCACTAATGCCGGCACGTCGCTGAGCCTTGGCCAAAACAGCAACCCTGAAGTTTCTCCGCTTCGTGGTCCCCTCTGGTTATTCCTGTCGTAGAGCCGCGGTGGGAAGCATGCGAGCTGCTCGACGAGCCGGCAAAATCCCGCCGATCAGGCCCACGACAAAGGCGATGACCAGACCGTAGACAAAATAGATCGGATTAATCGTACTATCGATCAGGCCAGCAACCGCCTTGACGTTGGTCAACCCGCGGACCAACAATACCGAACTGACAATGCCGATCACCGCACCGATCATGCTAAGGACCACTGCCTCTAGTAGCACGAGCTGAAGTACACGTTTGGGTCGCCAGCCTACTGCGCGTAGAATGCCGATCTCGCGTGTGCGCTCGCTGACCGCCATCACCATCGTGTTCATTACGCCGAACAGCCCGATCACCAGCGCGATTGTAGAAGTGATCCAGGCCATCGCCTTGACGATCTGAAGTTCCTTCAGCCCTTTGACAAACTCCTGAGCCGGCACAGCGGTAATGGTTTTGTCCAACGCCTCGATCTGCTTGCGCACTGTTGGGATCAATTCCGGATCGCTGGTCTTCATCTCGGGGTCTAGGATCACGCTGTACGCCGTAACTTTGTCTTTCTTGTCCATCAACTCTTGCAATTCGGACAAAGCAATCACCAACGCACCGTTCTCGAAGACGTTGTTCGATTCGTGAATACCGATCACCTCGAACAACGGCCCTCCGGGCAGAATCTCCAGTTTATCGCCGACTTTCTTGTCCAGGTTTCGGGCCAAGACGATGCCAAGCATCACTCCGCGCTGTTCGCCCACGTCGTACTTGTTCATCATCCGCCCTTCGAGTACTTTCATGTGATCGAAGACGACGGTCTCGGGGATCCACCCCTGACAGACGACGCTAGGAATGTCGCCGACTGAAACAACATCGACCAGGGCGGCGATCGAGTCCTTGACACCAGGAATGCTCTTAATCTTCTCGTTCAGGGACAACGGCACCGTGGCACTGGTACCCTGTCCCGCCCCTCCAGCACGAGCGACGATCAAATCCACGCCTTTTCGCTTGTAAATGTTGCGAAAAGTCTCCTCAAATCCGCTGGCAATGCCGACCAGAGAGACGACGGCACAGATGGCAATGCCGATGGCGATAACCGTCAGCGCTGAACGCATGGGCCGACGGATGAGGTTTTTCACAACCAGCGTTCCGAACCACATAGTAACTCCGCAATGGAGATAAATGCGCCAGAGAGATCATTTCCCTCTGTTCATCATCGTACCAAGGGATACGCTCCAGAGAAGATCGCGAAGGTGGAGAACTCGTCAGGTTTTCGGGAATTACGCCAATCACGCCAGATGTGCTATTTCTCCAGCGGAGGCGGAACAAAAGGGTCTTGCTGCTGGACGGCGGAAAAGTAGGCTCGGACAGTTCGCTCCAACGCCTCTGCCGTGGCGAAGTGAATCTGGGCCAAATTGTTCACTTCTGACGCATCATCCGGCTGAGTGAACAAGAACGGCTGCGTCGTTGAGGCTGTTGGTACGAGGCGAAGTGACCAATCCGCCGTGCGCAAGCCCAGTTCCAGGCCGGCGGCAGTCGAACAACTCAGCCCTAAGTAGTCACGCCCTTGGGACGAGCCTCCCGCCAACAGCGGCACCAGACTCAGCCCCTGCGCTGCCTTGAGCGAGGTGCCGGCCCACTGAGCAATCGTCGGTGCCAGATCGATCGATCCCGTGAGAGCCTCAACGCGCCGCCCTGCTCGACAGCCCGGGCCGTAGATCAACAGAGGAATTTGCACGATTTCTTGATGCAGCGAGGTTGGCGTTACGCAAACCTGAGCATGCTCGCCCAGAGCTAGCCCATGATCAGACGTCAGAATCAGGTGAACGTCATCGGCCAATCCGTCAAGCAAATCCCCCAGCAGTCCATCGACGTAGCTGACGGCGGCGGCATACGTTTCCTGGAGACGCAGATACAGCGTATCGTCGTCCGGATCGATCGGTCCAACGGGCGGCTCGAGGAGCGGTTCCAGAGGCGGAGCTTGGGGGATCAAATCCTCTGCGTTGTCCTCTTCGTTTTCCTCGTCGTGGTCGTCTTCCTCGGCAAATTCATCCTCGTTTTCGGAATCTTCCTGTGGGGAAAAGTACGCGTTAAGAATTGCCTGGGGAACATTCCAGGGCGGGATTAGCGCGGCCAGATCGAGCCAGATCAGCCAAGACGGTTCCGAAGCTCGCAGGGCCTTATGGGCCAGCTCAGCAGCTGCGGGCGTGTCGGCGACTCGATCCACCTGGTCCCAACCTGCCTCGAACTCAGGGAACATGCCGCGGCTGTGATCGACGATCAAACGAGTCGGAAGGTTCTGATGGTGCAGTAGGGTCAGTAGATCTACGCCCGGTGAGCTGAGATGCCGTCCTGACCGCCAAACTCGACGAGCCGCTCCCGGTTCCGGATCAATAGCGAAATGCTGGTCGAAGACCACGCCGGCTGCGGCCAGCGCGTTTAGACACGAGGTCTCGATCCAGCGATTGCCGTAGGCTCCTAAGGCACGAGCCTGCAAGCCTCGTACCGTGATGACGAGTAGTTTCATGTCCGTCGATTGTAGACGCTTTCTCGGCGACTAACAGAGCGTTTTGGCAATGGAGCGGCAAGCGTGGTGGCAGAGCGGCTCGACTGGCGTACAATACAAGAGAAGGAACATCCCGCCTACTCTCCAGGTGAGCCGATGCACGCGCTGGCCATCGCCTACTATAAGCGCTACAAGATGGAGATCGACTTGGCCGGACTGCCCGCGCCAAGTTGGCCCGAGGGGTTTCGCTGTCTGGCTTGGCATGAGCAGCTTTTGGAGGACCATACCCAGACGCTGGCCCAGGCCTTCGAAGGCAGCCCCGACACGATTGTATTTCCTAGTCTCGGCAGTGTGACGGGCTGTCGTGGGTTGATGCAGGAAATTGCTCGGCGGAAGGCGTTTATTCCCGAAGCGACCTGGTTAGTGCTGGGACCGGACGGACCGTGCGGCACTGTTCAAGCGCTGCGGGAACGCGGCGTAATCGGAGCCATTCAGAACATCGGCATTGTGCCCCGTTGGCGCAGACGGGGACTAGCTCGCAATTTGTTGTTACAATCGTTACGAGGCATGTATGCCAGCGGACTCGGAAGAGCCATGCTCGAAGTGACCGCGACTAATGAGACGGCAGTCGGCCTGTACCTTCGCATGGGGTTTCGTCGCTCCAAGGTCGTCTACAAAGCCGTGCCTGCGTTCACATTGACCCCCGAGGCGGGCTCGGCTCATCCGGTCCTGTACGTTTGAGGATGATCGTGCAGCAACAACTCTATCAGCATACTTTCGCGAATGGTTTGACCCTGCTGGCAGAGCGGATGGACCACGTTCGCAGTGCAGCGGTCTACATACAGATCCCCGCTGGGTGCGTCTACGATCCGCCGAGCAATTTGGGGTTGGCCCGAGTACTCTCGGAACTAATCACGCGCGGCGCAGGCAAGCGAGACAAACGTGAGCTAACCACGGAGTTTGACCGGCTCGGCATCGATCACGGCGAAAGTGTTGGCCTGATGAGCATGCCATTCTGGGCCTCGACTCTAGCGCGGAACCTACCGCTGGCACTGCGGCTGTTGGCCGACATTATTCGGCGTCCGCATTTGCCCGAGGAGGAACTCGAAGCCTGTCAAGAACAAGCGTTAATGGATCTGAGTAGTCTGGAAGATGAACCCAGTTCGCGTGTGCGGGTGGCGTTGCGCAAGCACCTGTACCCGGCTCCTCTGAGCAACGATCATCGCGGCACCGAAGAAGGTGTGGCCAGCCTGACGCTTCCCACACTGCGTGCTTTTTACGAGCAACACTTCCACCCTCAAGGCACCATCATCGGCGTGGCCGGCAACATCAGTTGGCAACCATTGCTCGATCTAGTAGGGGAACTGTTCGGCGACTGGAAAGGTTCGAGCGGCGTGCCGATTCAGCTAGGGCCAGAACCGAGTAAGCGTGCTCATTTGCATAAGGAATTAGAGCAAACCCAAATCGCCCTGGCCTATCGCAGTGTGCCGATCGGCCATCCCGACTATTACCAGGCCGTCGGCGCGGTTGAGGTCCTCTCCGGAGGCATGGGGGCGCGACTGTTTACCGAGATTCGCGAGAAAGAAGGGCTGTGCTACTCTGTTGGCGCGGGCCATACCACCCTGAAAGATCGCGCCTCGGTGATGGCGTTCGCCGCCTCTTTGAATCATCAGGCTCAGCGCACGCTCGATAAGCTGATCGAAGAACTACAGCGACTGCCACGCGGTATCGACGAGGAAGAAGTCGAGCGGGTTCGCGTTGGCCAGAAAACTGCTCTGATCATGAGTCAGGAATCGACGGGCGGACGGGCTGCTTCGCTGGTGAACGACTGGTATTTCCTAGGACGCATTCGACGGTTTGAGGAACGATTGGCGGCGATTAACGCGCTGACCCCAGCGAGCATTCTTGCCCATCTGGAACGATTTCCGCCAGGCGACTTCAGCATCGTCACGCTGGGGCCTAAACCGTTGATTGCTTCTTAAGAGATAAAGGAGCTTGGTTGCATGCAATTTCATTGCCATAGACTCGCCAATGGGTTGACGGTGATCGGAGAAACCATTCCTACCTCGCGTTCGGCAGCGATGGGCTTTTTCGTCCGCACCGGCTCACGGGACGAGATGCCGGAAGAAGCCGGCGTGTCCCACTTTCTGGAACACATGGCGTTCAAGGGCAATGAGCGACGAACTGCACTAGAGGTGAACCGCGATTTCGATCGCATCGGAGCAGAACCGAACGCCTACACCAGTGAGGAAAACACCGTCTACTATGCCGCAGTGCTGACGGAGTACATGCCCCAGGCATTAGACATTCTGGCGAATCTGTTGCGGCCCTCGCTTCGCCAAGAAGATTTCGAGCTGGAGAAGCAGGTCATCATTAATGAGATTGGTCGCTACCTCGACATGCCCTCCAGCTGTGCCTCAGACCATGCGCAGAAGGCCTTCTTCCACGACCACTGCCTGGGCAACAGCGTGCTGGGCACCAAAGAGAGTATCACCGCGCTGACTCGCGATCAGATGGCGGCGTATCATCGTCGTCGTTACGTCGCCTCGAACATCACTTTGGCCGTCGCCGGTGGGTACGACTGGGACCGCCTCATCGAATTAGTGGAACGGCAATGCGGCGACTGGCCGACCGGTGAGGCTCCCCGAGTCGGGCTGCGCGAGGCGGTCGGCTCAGGCCGCTTCGAGATTGTCACTAAGGAAAAAGTCGAGCAAGAATATGCGCTGCTTCTCTCCGCAGGACCGCCGGCTTCGTCGCCCTTACGACATGCCGCCGATCTGTTGGGCATGGCCATCGGAGACGATTCCGGCTCGCGCCTTTACTGGGAGTTAGTGGATCCGGGATTGGCAGAATCGGCCTCTTGCTCGTTCCATGAGTACATGGATACCGGCGTGTTTTACACCAACGTCTTTTGCGATCCCGAAAATGCCGAGCAGGACATCTCCTTGGCCTGCAAGGTGCTGCATCAGGTGCAGTGCGAAGGCATTCGTCAGGAGGAACTGGAACAAGCCCGCAACAAACTACTGTCGCACCTGGTCCGCTCCGGCGAACGCACCAGTCGGCGTATGTTCAGCATCGGCTCAGCCTGGACCTACTATGGCACTTATCGTTCCATCGATGATGAAGTCCGTGCCTACGAAAAGGTCACGCTTGACGACATTCGCGCTGTTCTCGATCGTTACCCGCTGGATCGAGTAACCACGGTGGCTTTGGGTCCTTTAAGCGATCTGAAAACTCCTCAGTGGGGTTAGGGTGCCCCAATAGTTGCTGTCTTCAGATCGCAGTGAATGTCTTGATTCCACCCTCAGCTGGAAGCGTAGGTGATCGTCGGGCAGACCAAGACACCGCGCCGCAGCAAGCCGCGCAGCGCCAAGGACCGCTTCGAGTGAATTATTTAGACATCCGAATTGTTGCTTTTAGATCACAATCGCCTAATCCTAGAGCGCTTCTCTAAATGGTGTAGAGGCAACGAGTAGGAAGCGCGTTCACAGGCGAGCCGCTACACCATGTTGTAACGCGCACTAGTCCAGCGTGGAGAAGATTTTGGCAAACCCCTCAGAAGCGGAACATACCTCGAACAGCACCTGGGCGAACCACTCAGAAGCGGAAGATCACGTCGAACAGCACGCGATAGTCCGCGAAGCCTTTCTCTTTCAACACGGGAAAATCTACCGCCAGACCGGCATAGATGTTCTCGGCGAAGCGATAGCGGAGACCGCCAGCTAGAGAGAGATAATCACTGGTGGTCCGCTCCGAGGAGCCAAAGTTAATTAAATACGCGCCCTCAAAATTAAACGGTTGCGAGTTGGGAGTATTGCCGTAGTGAATCCAGCTCAACTCGAACAGCGGATAAATCGTGTTCAACCCCGCGATGTTGTAATCCACATGGAAATTGAGGTAGTAGAACTCGGCTCGCTGGTTATCGACACTGAACGAGTAGCCGGTCGTGCCCATAAAGTTGAGCGATCCCCAGCCACTGCCAAGGTTCACGATTTGAGCCAACGACAGATAGGGATCAAGGCTCAGCGAGCCGGTGTTCTGAAACACGCTGGCCGAGCCACAAGGGATCTCGAAAGTGAGACCAACCGCGGCGACGGTGCCAGTCTCGGTATTGCGAAGGAAAGTCCACTTCGGCCCCATTTTCAACTCGGCAAAGCCGGTGGAACTGGAAAAAGGCGGAGTACTCACATCAGGACTGATGTTCAGGAATCCTAGCTCATTGAGGACAAACGAGAGGCGATCGGTGATCGACAGGCGTAGTTGAGTGCCGAAGAACATGGCGCTGCCGCCGTCCGTGTAGGGGTTGTTCCCGGGAATGGACTGGTAGCTGAACAAGGGGCGGATCTCTGACAGACTGCGCGGATCTTCAAAGTAGAAGGGCATAGTGATCGGCGAGATCAGTCCGGGGAAACAGTTATCCGAACCGAACGGCGAACGCCCGTGTGTGTTGCCTTTATCGCCCCAGGAGATGGCATCAATGCAGCGATCCCAGAAAGTCGGAGCGACCGAATGATCGGTCGAAGCGCCGGGGATGATGTCGCTAGGCGGGGGGAACGGCGACTCCGGCGGCGGAGGGACGTTATCGGGCGGAGCCTGAACCGTATGTGAAGCCGGTATCGGGGCGGGGGGGGCTGTTCCCACGTGTGGATCGCGAATGCGCGGCATCACGTCCAAGTCCAGGGGAATGGTAATGGCCTGTTCGGGTTCGCCGCTTATCGTGGGAGTCATGTTGCGTAACTCCGGATTGGCTGTCGGGGGCGGCGGCGGACGGTGAAACTCCTCGGGTGGGGGCACACTTTCGGGAGCCTGAGCGCGAACAACCGGCCCGGTCGCACGGACAGTCCGTGGTTGCGGCGAAGCCAAGGGAAGGGGACGTCCTAGGATCGCCACGGGGGAGGCGGTCGTCGGGGAGAGTGCTGTCGTCGCGGTAGTCTCAGACGCTGTCGGTTTTGTGGCCGCGTTGCGCCAGACGACCGGTTGTTGCGCCTGCAGAGCAGCGGTCAAGCTGAGCGTCCATCCCAGAGTCGCCAGCCACCGCAAGCGTATGACGAGCATAGTAGCCCACTCCATTCTTGAGTACATGGCCCGGCGCACTGACCCCGACGGTCAGTCTCCTGTTCATCTTCGTCGTCCTGAGCAGTCCGCGCGTAATAGGAGTAATCCGTTGATCCGGATTTCTCGAATGGATCACTTGCACTATGCGCAGAGTTTGACCGGTTTGTGTCAAGCGCCTGACTTGCCGATATTGTGCCACTTGCCTGCTCGAGGCTTAGCTGGCCGGTTTTAGGAAATAATATCCCGCCAGAACAAAGCCAACCAGAATGACGAACCACCGGACAAGTGTCTTGGGCAAACGCCGACCGATGGCGGCTCCAGTGAGTCCGCCGGCGATCCCGCCCATGGCCATGAGTCCGGCCAAGTGCCAAACCACCTCGCCGGTCGCCACGAAGACGATTACCGATGTGGCATTGATTGCCGAGCCAAGCAAGCCCTTGACGGCATTCATGCGGTGAATGCTGCCCAGCCCCATGAACGCCAACGAAGTCAACATGAGAATGCCTATTCCCGCTCCGAAATATCCTCCATAGATGGCCACTACTAGTTGAAAGCCGATGACGGCTACTCGCACGCCTCGGGAGGGCATCTGGGTCTCGGCGTTCTTGACGAACCGCTGGGCGAGGTACGGCTGGAGCAGAAACAGTAACGCCGCGGTCAGCAACAACCAGGGCACGAGCAGGTTAAAAATGCGCCCGGGCAGGTAGATCAAGAGAAGTGAACCGATGGTTCCGCCTAGCAGACTCGGCGGAACAAGCAGTTTCAACCAGGGACCGGTGCCAACCAACTCTCGGCGAAACCCCCAAGCTCCCGCTAGTGAAGCCGGCACCAGGGCCACCGTGCTGGTTGTGTTCGCCAGCCGCGGCGTCAAGCCGTAGCCGATCAATGACGGAAAAGTCAACAAGGTGCCCCCTCCGGCCACGGCGTTGAGCATCCCCGCCAGGAAGGCGGCCAGCATCAGTAAGAGTTCGGGGTAAATCACTTCCAGCGAACCGTCACACCGAGATATTCTTCTTTTTGCTGGAGCAACCCCTTGTACGCTTCATCCAACGATTCCGGAGCAATGCGGTGGGTGATTAATCCCTCCAGACTGAGTCGGCCCGTGTGCAGAGCCATCAGCAGCCAATTTTGCGCCTTGTCGATGTCCCACGCTCCGGCTAGCCGCGTGTGGGCCGGCTCGAACAGCATGTTGCCGTGCGCACCGGTCACTTCAAGATAGCGGCGGTGCAGGTCATCGTAAAAATTGACCTCGTTGACCCGACCACGCGGACTGCCGACGATCACCACTTGCCCGCCATCGCAAGCCAAACTCATCGCTGTGGGAACGGCTGCCGGTACTCCAGTCGCGTCGGCCACGATCTCCGCGCCCCGGGCGTGCAGCAGGTCGTTCAACTGCTGCTTGAGATCGGCGGCACTAGCGTCGAGAACATGATGGGCACCAGCGGCCAAGGCGGCTTGGCGGCGCATCTTGACGCTATCAATGCCGATCACTGGATAAGCCCCGGCGGCCAGGAACGAACGCAAGGCAAACTGCCCGATGATGCCCAAACCCAGCACCGCTACCGACCGTCCCAGCGTCGGGCCGACCCGAATGGCTGCTCCCAAACCGTAGCGAGCGATACAGGCGATCGAGGCACGTTCCATGTCCATGCCGTCGGGTAATTTCCACAGCCGAGCGCGTTCGTGCCCCAGCGTCAGTAACTCCAGGGAGGCGTGATTACCCGGAAAGCTGACCCGATCACCGGGCTTCCACCCCTGCACGTCACTGCCTACTTCGACGACCGTCCCCGCCGCCGAGTAGCCTGGCCGAAAGGGAAACTTCCAGTCCGGCAAGTTGGGATCTTTCAGCCATTGATGCGTGCCGGTATACACCGCTAGTTCCGTGCCGGAACTTACCGCAGAGACTTCAGCAGCGACCAAAATCTGATTCGCCGCTGGAGGCGAGAGTTCGACTTCACGGATGCCAACTTGATACGGTTCGAGAACCACGATCTGACGCGCGTTCATGCTTGCGATACTCGGCACACTTCGGGACACCAAACACGTCGCCCATTACCCTACGACGTGTTCGGCCTCGTGGCCGATTTTTTTTGTGACTCCGTCAAAACTGTCGTATGGCAAACAACAAGAGTGTGAGCAGATCACGCTAGTGGTTGCTTGCAGCTGAACTGAGGGGAGTTTGGCGTCTTCGAGCTACCGAGCCGAGGACGTAAGTCCTCCGTGAGCGGCGCGAAACACGGAGGGCTAACGCCCTCTGCTCAGGAGCAGAATCAGTCCTGAGTCAACTTCGGTCAGTCACTAGCGTGCGGGCGTTTGGCAGTGGGGGGAAGCCCGCGAGCGTCTGCACGGAGCTTTTTGCGGGCACGAGACAACACCGGACCGATGGAATTGACCGGAATGTTTAGCGTGGTACTGATCTCTTCGTAGGAACGGCCTTCGATGTAGTGTAGTCTTACCACCTCACGTTCGCGACTGGGGAGTTTGCCCAGTAACCGCTCTACTTCTTCCAGTCGTTCGATTCCAGAAGCCGTGTTATCCTCAACCTCGGGTTCATGCTCTGGGTGATTGTTGGTTGAGACGGGCTGCACCTCACGAGCGGCCTGACGCTTCGCCATCTCATGTACACAGATGCGCCGAGCGATCACGGTTAGATAGGTCGCAAGGCTAGACTTTTCGCGAAACTGCCGCAGCACGGCGTAATCATTGGCCACGATTTGCAGGAGAATCTCTGCGGCGATGTCTTCGGTGTCTTCTGGTTTGAGAGGCAGGCTGCGGAGGTGAGCCGTGTGTTGCACGACATGGTAGATCAAGCCCAGAAAACGATCGACAAAGTCGTTCCAGGCCCCGCGTTGCTTGGCAAGGCAGCGTCGCAACAACTCCCGATCGAGGTTAGTGAGGGCCACGGTGCGCGTCCTCAGTAGGGTGGGCCTATAAGTAGTTCGAGCCGTGCTTGTCCTTATTTTACCCGCTCCTCTTTAGCTGGGGTAGTCTGGAGGTGTCGATTTTGCCGTTCTTGACCGAACTGGCCCGTGTAACCTCGTCACAAGCGGTGAGTTTTGACTCCGGACAGTCGGTCAGTTTCTCAGTTGTCTTCGATACAGCTTTTCCATTGCCGAGGATTGTCTCCTGAAGGAAGATAGGCAGAAGGCCCATTAGCGGAATCTGCACCGATGTCAAAAAGTAAACCTTTGCTCGCTGGCCGTTCTCTGTCTGCTTCACCGCCGCCGACTCCGGCTCCTCGCCGCCGACTTTGGTGGCTGGCCGGACTGCTGTTACCGATCGCGGTAGTGACCGCCCTACTGTTGCCTCGGGCTTCCGATCAACCGTCCGATCGCGACATGGTCTGGATCCCTGCTGGCGAATTCGTCATGGGCAGCTCCGAGGCAATGGGCATTGACCAACAGCCCAACTCATTGCCGCTCCATCGTGTCTGGGTCGATGGCTTCTGGATGGATCGCTACGAGGTGACGAACGCTCAGTTTGCCGAGTTCGTCCGAGCTACCGGCTACAAAACCATCGCGGAGTTGCCGCCCCCTCCGGAACTGTTGGCTCAAGCCTTGCCGGAGTATCGCAACGTCGGCCCGTTCTCTCTGGTCTTCACTCCGCCGCAGGAGTGCCCCCCGCCGGAGCAGTGCCACGAATGCAATCGCTGGTGGAAGATCGTCGCTGGAGCCTGTTGGAAGCATCCTCAAGGACCGGGGAGCAGCATCGAGGGGAAGGACAACTACCCGGTGGTTCACATCGCTTATGCCGATGCCGTCGCTTATGCCGAGTGGGCCGGTTGTCGACTGCCAACGGAGGCAGAATGGGAGCGAGCGGCTCGAGGTGGCTTGCCCCAGAAACGCTTCTACTGGGGCGACGAAGAGCGGCCGAATGGACGCTGGATGGCCAACTACTTCCAAGGCCGCTTCCCCTGCGAGGACACCGGCGAGGATGGCTTTGCCGGTATCGCCCCGGTCGGTTCTTATCCGCCTAACGCCTATGGACTGTACGACATGGCCGGCAACGTCTGGGAGTGGTGTTCCGACTGGTATCGTCCCGCCTTCGAGCCGAGTCTGACCGGCCTCAGTCGCAACCCAACCGGCCCCACCGCACGACCCGGCGATACGATGCGCGTCCTGCGGGGCGGCTCCTTCCTTTGTGCCGACTCTTACTGTGCCCGCTACCGTGCCGGCGGTCGGCAGCCCGGCGACGTGACCACGGGCCAATCGCACGGCGGCTTCCGTTGCGTTCGTTCCGGGAAGGATCGACGATGAACCGCGCTTGCTTGGTGGGTCTGCTCATGGGCACAGTTGCCCTGGCCGCCGAGCCTCAATTGGGACTGCGGGTGCCGCCTGGCTTTGAAGTGACCGAGTTTGCCGACAGTTCACTCGCTGCCGACATCTACTGTCTGACCTTGGACCCCTTGGGCCGAGTGGTCGTGTCTGGAAGAGGCTACATTCGACTGTTGCTCGATGACAATGACGACGGTCGCGCCGATCGGGCGCTAGACTTTACCGCTGCTCCACGTGATGGCGCGATGGGGCTATTCTGGGAGAAAAGCGATCTCTATTGTGTTGGTGACGGTGGCTTGCGCGTTTATCGAGACGTTAACAGTGTGGGCCGTGAGCATCCGTCGAAGTTACTCTTCCCCTGCAAGACTGGTAGCGAGCATCTAGCTCATGCTGTCGGTCGCGGCCCGGATGGTTGGTTGTATTTGCTGGTCGGCGATCAGACTGGCATTAGCAAAAAAGATATCAACTCTCCTCATTCTCCTGTTTCAGATCCCCTGGCTGGTTGCATCCTGCGTTTTTCTCCGGACTTCCAGCAGCGCGAAGTCTTTGCCGATGGCTTTCGCAATGCCTACGCGATGGACTGGAACCCCGACGGCGAGTTATTCACCTTCGATTCCGACAATGAACGCTGCGTCTCTCTGCCGTGGTACGAGCCGACTCGTTGCTACCACGTTCGCCCCGGAGCGCGGCACGGCTGGCTGGCTCCGCAGTACTGCGGCACCTGGCGTTGTCCGCCGTACTTCTTCGATATTGCCGCGCCGATTTGCACCCTAGATCGCGGCTCTCCAACCGGCGTAGTGTGCTATCGTCATGTGCAGTTTCCCGCCCGATACCGCGGTGGATTGTTCCTGCTCGACTGGACTTTTGGCGTAATCCATTTCGTGCAGCTCCGCAAACGGGGCGAGACCTATGTCGGCACTGCGGAAGTCTTCGCGCGTAGCGTTGGCGACAACGGCTTCGCTCCGGTCGCTGCTGCTGTTCATCCCAAAACGGGCGATCTGTTCGTGGCCATCGGTGGGCGCGGTACGCGGGGCGCGGTCTATCGCATTCGCTATCCTGCTGGTCTGAAATCACTCGATGCCGAAGAACTCGCTCGCCTTCAACCCAAGCCGCGTTCTGCCGCTGCTGCAATTCCTCCGCTTCCTAGCCACCGTCCTCTGGATCAGGTCCGACAGGCCCAACTCGCTTTGGGCGACATCGGCGCACGATCGGCAAAAGGCACCGTTTGGGAGGGATATACTCCTCGAAAGCGGCTGGCCGTCACCTTACCCAAACTGCCGGATTTCCCCTCGGGAGATGCCGACCTCGATCGCGAACTGAGTCGATTGGCCGCCCTGACGGAGAGTGAGGATCCCGCCTGGCTGGAACGAGTCACGGCGAAACTGACGGCCACCTCCGACCCCGTGGAGGACATTCACTATTTGATCGTACTGGCCCGACTGCGAGCGCCTCGGACCGACGCGACGACGAAGCGCGTCGTCGAGGCTCTGCTCGCTCTGGATCGTAAGCTCGACGAACGACAGGCGGCCCGCGATCGCAACTGGCCGCTGCGCATTGCCGAGTTACACGCCGGACTGGCTCAACGCGATCCCAACCTGAATCGGACGTTGCTGACGCATCCTTCGTTTGGTCGACCGGATCACGTCGTCTTTTGCCGGGCGGGCGGCATTGATCGGGCCGCTGCCGCCGAACGCTTTCTCGCAGTGGCCCAGCGGAGCGACTCGTTCACCTGGAGCGCTGAGTTGATCGCCGTGCTGGCCGAATTACCGCCGAGCCGCTCCTTACCCCTCCTCCGAAAGCTCTGGGGCGAACACGGTCTGGACGAGGTGATTTTGCCGCACCTGGCCAGACATGCTACCCCAATCGATCAGGGGCGACTCCTTCAGGGCCTAGTCTCAGCGAATCTGCGTTCGCTCTCCGTTGCCCTAGAGGCTCTGGAGAAGTTGCCACTGCCCACCGATGCTGCTCGCCAAGAGGAGGCGTTCGCACTGGCCCGAGCCTTACGTCAACTCGCCCCGGGCAAGGAAGAAGAGCAACTGCGCCCCCGCTTGCTCGCTCGGTTAGGAAAACTGGCAAGACGAACCTTCACCAACTCCGACGCGGCTCTGGCTTGGGTGCGAAGCGAGTTTCCCACGCTGGCCGATCGCTTGACCAACAGCGACGGCGTAGACGTGGCGGCCTGGAGCAAACGGTTGGCCAGGCTAGATTGGAACAAAGGAGACCTTAAAAAGGGGCAGTTGGTTTTCACTAAGGCGAGCTGTGCCGCCTGCCACTCTGGGGCCGCCGCCCTGGGACCGGACCTGCGCGGCGTGGCCAACCGCTTCTCGCGCGAGGATCTATTCACCGCCATTCTCCAGCCGAGTAAGGAGGTTTCGCCCCGCTATCGTACTACCCAACTGACCACTGCCGCCGGCAAAACCTACCAGGGCCTCATCATCTACGAAGCTGTGGACAGTCTGCTAATGCTCACTGGTCCGGGTGAATCGATCCGCCTGGCCCACCCCCAGATCGCTGACCGCCAATTGACGACGACCTCACTGATGCCCGCCGGCCTGCTCGACCGCCTCAGCGACGAGGAGATTGTTCACCTTTACAGCTATCTGAAGTCGCTGAAATAATTGTTGTGGTCAGCCCTCGTTGCTTCTCACGCTTCCACCGTGGTCGGCAGCTCCAGGTTCACCTTGGCGGCGATGTCCTTGCGATAAAAACAATCCCGCCAATGGATCACCGAACAGGCTTCGTAGGCGCGTCGCCGGGCTTCTTCTAAAGTGTCGCCCAGTGCGGTCACGCCTAGCACACGCCCGCCATCGGTGACGATGTAATCCCCTTCGATTTTGGTGCCAGCGTGGAACACTTTGACGTCGGGCATGCGATCGGCCTTGACCAGTCCTGTAATCACGTGCCCTTTGTCGAACGAACCGGGATACCCCCCTGAGGCCATGACCACACAGACTGCCGGTCGCGGATCCCACTGTAGGCCGTTACTCAAAAACTCGTCGAGCCGATCGTCTAGGGATGCTTCGATCAGATCGAGCAAATCGGTCTTCAGTCGCATCAACAGCGGCTGGGCTTCAGGATCGCCGAATCGGCAGTTGAACTCCAGCACACGCGGCCCCTGTGCGGTGAGCATCAGCCCGGCATACAACACGCCCAGGAATGGGGTGCCTCTCTGTCGCATGGCATGGACCGTCGGCACGAATACGTCACGATCGACGATCTGCAACAACTCGTCGTTGGGTAGCGGTGCAGGACAGAACGCTCCCATGCCGCCAGTGTTCGGCCCTTGGTCGCCATCGTAAGCGCGTTTGTGATCCCGCGCCGCAGGCAACGGCACGATGGTTCGTCCCGCCACCAGAGCCAGCAGACTCACCTCCTCACCTTCGAGCTTTTTTTCGATGACAATCTGTCGACCGGCGGTACGACCGAACTCTTCTCGCGTCATGATCCGATCAATCGCGGTCAGGGCTTCCTCCGTGGTGTGGCAGACAAAGACCCCCTTTCCCGCAGCCAAGCCGTCCGCTTTGATGACCATCGGTTCCGGCGGACTGAGTTTCACTCGGAATCGTCCATCGGTCAGTTGCTTGACGCCGTTCTCCTCGATAATGCGATATCCCGTGAAGGGATACTCGACGCGTTTGCCGTCGGGTAGCAAGACGTACTCCCGAGAACGGACGTAGGCTTTGGCAGGTTCCGGATGATCGTAGGTGGAAAACTCCGCCGTCGGCACGTCGGCGATGCGCATCAGGGATTTAGCGAATACTTTGCTGGCTTCCAGCTGGGCCGCCTCGCGCGTTGGGCCGAAAATGCGAAGCTGGTGCTTCTGGAAGTGATCGACGATGCCGCGTGCCAGTGGATCCTCGGGACCGACCACGGTCAAGCCGATTCCCTCCTTGCGAACGAAGTGAACGAGGCGGTCGAAATCATTGACGTCAATCGGGACGTTGACCGCATCGAGATGGGTGCCGGCATTCCCTGGTGCGCAGTAGACTTGCGCAACCCGAGGCGATTTAGCCAGTTTCCAAACCAGAGCGTGTTCCCGACCGCCCTTACCGATGACAAGCACCTTCATTGTTCCATCCAATTCACCCAGGTCGAGCAACCCTATTCGATCGTTCGTGTTCGAGCGTATTGTAGTGAGTTACCCCTTCAGCGTTTGCCGTTCCAACTCGGCGAGCCATACCGTGCCGCGATTCGTTCGGGAATCGATTGTTGTTCGTCTTCGGTCCAGTCTCCGGCAGTAACGTCGAACGCTTCGAGTAGCGCTGCCTGTAAGTCCTGCCCAGAAATGGTTCGAGCAGTTAGTTCGGCTAGCCCGGGTAGTTCCGGAGTATATTCAGACTGAGCCAGCAATATGCCGCCGTGCTGCAACAGTGCTCCGTGACGCTTTCGCTGGGCACTGCCGACGATTTTGTGGCCGAACAAGAGCAAGTCTCCAGGCGTATGATGGCGGAAGCACAGCACGTCGCCGAGTTTTTTCTCTCGATCGCAGAGAAGGGTTTCAACGCCCAGTCGTCGTAGAGCCTGCTGGATGAGTCGATGAAAGCGAACGATCCACGACTCACCGACCGACTGCCAACTTCCGGCTGGCAAAGCGAGAGCGTAAGTGAGTTCACGTTGATGCACCAAAGCCGCTCCGCCGGAATGGCGGCGGACCCAGGGCAGCGGCTCCAAGCCGGGATAGGCCCGAGCCACGGCGGCAGACTGAAAGTAGCCCAAACTGAGCGTTGCTTCGGCCCAGCCATAGAACCGCAACGAAGCCACGCCCTGGATCGCCGAGTCGAGCAGAACTTCATCCCGGGCCATGTTGGTCGGGCCGTCCGCAACCGACCAGGGCAGCAGCCGCACTCGCATGTCAATCTCGCAGTCGAACTGCTGTGCCGTAGGCCAGCACTTCGGTCACTCCGGGTGAGAATTCAGTGGCATCGTAGCGCATAGCGATGATGGCATCGGCTCCTTTTTCTTCGGCGTGTTCGACCATACGAGCAAAAGCTTCGGAGCGGGCCTGCTCGCACACTTCTTCGTAGGCTTTGATATTACCGCCGAAGATCTGGGCTAGTCCGCCGCGAAGCCCTTGTGTAATGGTCTGGGCACGAACCACGATGCCACGCACGACTCCGAGATACTCTTCGATGTCGTATCCGACAAGTTCATTGGCTGTGGTAACGGTGATCTTGCGCGGCATAGCAAGGTCTCGGGCTTCAGCTTGCAGGTGTAGTGGTCTTCTTCTTTTGCAGCAAACGGGCCATCTGCGATTTTTTCCGAGCCGCGAGATTTTTGTGGATCACTTTTCGACTCGCTGCTTTGTCTAGTTTCTTAGCCGCGAGGTTGTATTCATCCTGAAGTTTGTCCAGAGGACCATCGACGGCGGCTAGGAATCGTTTCAGATGTGTCTTGATGGTTCGCTTGACAGCACGATTGTATACTCGTCGCTTTTCGTTCTTGCGTAAATTTTTCTTGGCACTCTTGGTGTGAGGCATTTACTAGCGCTCCGATTATTTTGTCTGCGTCGTAATCACTCAAAACATGCATTATAGTTGCCCCATCAGACGCGACAAGAGCGGCTTGAAGAAGCATTGACGCTCTAGTCAAGCCGTGAGTAGTCTCAGCCCAGGGAAATCAGTAGAATGAGAACAAGATGAGAGAGTCTTTACTTACTTGCTGCTGTTTGCCCCCGTAGCTCAGAGGATAGAGCAGGGCTTTCCTAAAGCCAAGGTCGCAGGTTCGACTCCTGCCGGGGGCAGATTTGACAGATGCAGATGTGTACGGCCGCCCGGAAATCGATTAGTGGGTCGCTGAGAGTGGAGTACGCTTCGATTCCATCAAAGAGTATGTCTACCTCGTTACTCGGTAGATCGCCTACACAGAGAACCGAACTTCAAGGTTTAGGTCGCGCTGCCTCGACCGCTGCCCCCATCTGTTGAACTAGTTCCCTCTCGCTAAGGCCGCGCCAACTATGATCGCGTCCCGGAGCAAAAGTGATCTTTGCCCGTGCCGGTGGCTGGGCCATCGACAAAAAGCCCTCCAGTAGATGCACAGCGTGATTCAGATAGTAATCATCCCGCTCGCCGACCCAGATGCGTAACTTGCCCGCGAGCTTCGGAGCCAAGTCGCCCCAGTTCTCCTCTAGTCGGACACGGAGATCATACTGCTTCCAGTGCGCCAGCACCGAACGATCGATTTTGCCCGTATGTTTATCCCATAAGGGGACAGGCAGACCGTCCTTGCCGCGTGGGCCGAATGTCGCGTTCCACGATCCCCAATCCTTACCCGACAACGTCCAGTTGTCGCCGCGCCCCAGAATCATTTCACTCCGCACCTCGTGTCGCATCGTGTAGCGGATGCGATCGAAAACATCGCGAGCAGCAGGACGCTCCTTGCCGTCCGCAGTGAGATAAACATTCTCATCACGATAGAGGTTGATCAACTCGAAAGCACGGAAATCGACTGGATCCGGAGCGTGCGACCAAGCCCCCTGAAAGAAGTCGGGATAAAAGGTCTGTAGAGCCAGCGACACCCACCCGCCTGTCGAGTGCCCGTCCACGACCCTGGCCCAACCGGCTCCGATGCCGCGATAGTGCTTCTCGACATACGGAATTAATTCCTCGGTGATTGCCGCTCCATACGGACCATGATTGGCGGAATCGACTTGGTAGGGATCGCCAAACGGACCGGCTCCGTCGACATGCAAGAGTAAGAATTGCGGCACCGAAGGGTCGTTCCACACCCGACGAAACTCGGCAAAGGGACTCATCATCCGCTGAACGGCGGTAAAGCGTGAACCGAACCCACCGATGTGGAGCCGGAGCGGATATTTTTTCTCCTGATTCTCCGCAAAACCACGCGGCAGAATGACTCCAGCTCGCAAGTAAATATCGCGCCCGTGGAACTTGCTGAGCCGTTCCGATCGCAGCCTAAGGTACTTGATTTCCGCTGTGTCCGTGGGGAGTCGCTCCTCGGGCACGACGCGCGTCAGTTCGATCGGGATAGTCCCGCTAGAGGCCGGATCGAGATACAACGCAACCGGCTCGCTAAAGAGGTTGCCCGGCGCATCAGGCAAACAGAGATCGCGATTGTGGGCAAAAACGGCCTGTACGACATAATTGCCCGGAGCCAGCTTGAAGAGATGAGCGATCGGAAAAATCAGTGATCGCTCATCGAGCGTGACCGTCGATCCAGCCGTGAGGTGGTAACCGTCGGCTCCGAGCATGGCGGCGGCGTTGGACTCGGCCTGACCCAGCAACCGGCGCGGTTCGCGCGTGCCTGGTCGACCGATGGCGAGCATCACCCTGCCATCGGTCGGCTTGGGCAGCAAACCTTGACCGACACGAACCTCGAAGGCGAGCTTGCCTCGGCCCACCCCCTGCGGCACGATCCATAACGCCATGAGCAGTCCTGCCAGCAAGGGGCTTAATCGGAGAATCATTTCTTGGCTGGTTCCTTCAATTGAGCCAGAAACTCGATCAAATCGCGTAGCTCGCGGCGAGAAAGATGTTTGATAGCATCTTCTGGCATCGCCGACTTACCAGTACGGCGTTCTTCAATTTGTTGCAGAGGAATCCGTGCAACTTGCCATCGGCATCCATCAGTCGCAGTACCTTATCTGTTTCCCCCTTGACGATGCCAGACCGTACCTGGCCACTGTCCAGTACAACATCAACTGTTTCAAACCCTTTAGCGATCTGTTTATTGGGAAATACGATCGATTCGAGCAGATACTCACGCGATTGCTTGGAGCCGATGCCCGTCAGTTCGGGGCCAACTTCACCAGTGCCCTCGCCGGCTGCTTTGTGGCACCGCAAGCACGACACCTCAGATTTGTTGACGAAAATGCGTCGTCCGGCCTCACGGTCGCCCCCGTACAGAGTGTCGCGCCATTTCCCCAAGGGGCCGCTCTTATCGCGAGCTGATTCGTAGGCTTGCACCCTCTCCTTGAGCTGCGGATGCCGCTCGGTGGCTTCGAGAAGCTCCAGTCGCACGGCAGGGTCGACCTTGTCGGCAAGCAATTGATCCAGCCACCTCGCAAGGAGTGTACGAGCTTTGTCACTTTGCACCCGCCCCAACGCCTCGAACCCGCCTTGCTTCTCCGCAACGGTTCCCTTCTCTAGGGTCTGCTCGATGGCCTTCATCGCCTCGTCTGGATCGACTGCGAGCAGTTGGCGACGAGCTTCCGTGCGAAGTTGGGGGCTGCGATCTCCCAGAGCCATGCGAACGGCTTCAAGGAGTCGGGAATCTCGTAACCGTCCCAGCGTGCGCAGCATCTCGACGCGCACCTCGGCAGGCTGAGCAGCATCTGTAGCCAGACGGAAAATGGTTGGTGCGGCAGAGGCTAGCTGAAAACTGGCGATGGTCTGAGCGGTTTCCTGCCGTAGTCTCGGAAAGCCCTGTAGCAGTTTATCGGCGTATTTCACTAGAGCGGGGCGGCTGAGTCCCTGTTGCTCCCGCGGTAGAACCGGACGAGCAGTCCCCAGCACGCGATCGCGGATGCCGGGTTTGTCCCATTCACGGAGCATGCGAACTGCTTCGAGTCGCAGGCGTTCACTCTCGTCGGAACGTACAGCAAAGGCGGCAACGGCCTCGGCGTTCTTCGCCGATCCAGAACGAAAATGGGCGTTCAGGGCACGATAACCAATCGAGTCGTTGAGTTGCGGGCGATGCAACAACTCCTCCAGAGCAGGCCAGGCTGACTCAATCGGGACATCATGAATGGCTCGGGCGGCCTCGGTGACGATTTCCGAGTCACGATCTTGGACGAAAACCGCGATCTCGCCGCTACCCTGTCGCCGTAGCGCTAGCAGAGCAGCACGACGCACTGCCGGCGAAGAATCGCTGCTCCGTTTTCGCAGTGCCTGTGCTTGCCCACATCCTGCCAGGCCCATTACGCCGCCATGACGTAAAAACGGATCGCGGTCGGCGTTCTCGCGCAGCATCTCCGTCAGCGGAAGCAATGCCGACGCATAGCCCAGTTTACCCAGCGCCAGCGCGGCGAAATAGCGCACTCGTGGCGATTCATCTTTCAGTCGATCGATGAGAGCGGTCGCGCTGGCCTGGTGCTTGCCATCGCCCAACACCTTCGCGGCCTGGGCACGAACTTCGGGATCGGTATCCTTCAACATTGAGTGGATCGCCGCAAAGGCTCGCGATTCCCTGCGTCCGATCTGCCCCAAGCCCCAGATCGCGTGTAATCGGGCCAAGAGCTGTTTACTCTTCAGAGCTTCCTCAAAAGCCGATAGCGCGGCGGTGCCACGCTCTGCTAGGCTGAACTGGGCCTCCAGGCGAACCCGCCGATCGAGATGTTCGAGGAGTTTGGCGATCTCTTGTATCGATTTTTTGCTCATTCCCTCGGCAAGGAGTTGCTTAATCTCGGCGAGTTGTTTAGGATCGGCAGCGCGGTGGGTCAACTTCCACAATCGGCCCTTGCCGGTCAGGCCCCAGCCGTGGACCCAGTCACTGACGTACATCGCTCCATCGGGGCCGAAATCGACATCCGTGGCCAGCACGCCCCAGAGAAATTCGTGCGAATCGGTCAACTCGAAGCCCGCTCCTCGAGGCTTGACGGCGAACGAACGGATCCCCGAGTTGTTGGCCGCACCGCGGAAGTCAGCGAGGAAGAAGTGTTCCCGGTAGCGTTCAGGCAAGCCCACGCCAGGATCGTACGTAAGTCCTGAGGGGCCGTCGCCCAGGTTCGCGAGGGGCGGTACGATCCAGGCCGGCTGTCCTGGATGCGGTGGGTGCCAGAGCTTTTCCGCGTTCCAAGGACCGCGGTTGCTCATCGACGTCTCGAACTGATAGCCGATCCGCCAACTACTATCGCCACCTTCCAGTAGATACACCCAGCGAGCGCGATCCCCTCCATCGGAGTTGTTGTCCCCGGTGAACAGGTTGCCATAATTGTCGAAGCATAGTTCCTGCGGATTGCGAAGGCCCGTGGCAAAGACTTCCAGTTCACTGCCGTCGGGATTGCACCGCAATACTGAGCCAGTATCAGGATGCTCCAGATGACGATTTCCCGCCTTGACGTTCAGACCACGATCGCCGATCGAGAAATAGATCTTGCCATCGGGACCAAACGTCAGGCCGTGTAGATCGTGACCGATGAAGCCAACCCGAACGCCGTACCCCGTGTGCAGCACTTCGCGTTGACCGTCGCAGAAACGGATCAGATCGGGAATGCAGGCATACCAGACCTCTTTGCCACGCGCGAGAACTCCCGCGGCGATGCCAGCCTCGGGGCGGTTAAAGCCGTCGGCGAAGACAGTGGACTTGTCGCACTTCCCCTGTCCTTTGCTATCTTCTAGTAGGCGGATGCGTTCGTGATGCACCCCATAGTCGGCAAAGCGTCGGCCGAGGTACTTGCGCATCATCGCCAACCGATCCTCAACGGTTCGGCAGGAGAGATCATCGTCCAGCCAGTTCATGTGCCCGCGGATGTCGCTGACCCCTTGATGCAGACGAAACGTCTCAGCGACATAAACACGGCCTTGATGGTCGAAGCAGAAAGCGACCGGATTGGCCAACTGCGGTTCAGCCGCCCAGAGGTCAAGATGGAAGCCTTTGGGGATCCGCATTCGGGTTTTTGCTTGCTGCGGTTCCTCCGAGGCCGGTGCCACCTTGGCGTGGTAACTCGGCGGCACCGCAGATACCAGGGTGAAACTAGTGCCCAATAGCACCGCAACGAGCACTCCTCGTGAAATCATGTCGGTCGGCCTTTACTTCACGCCTTGATCATGTCGCGCACGGTCAGCCCCGATGGGATCATCGGCAAAACGTGCTCCTGGTATGGAACCATGACATCGAGAACGAACGGCCCTTTGCTGTCGAGCATCTCTTCCAACGCTCCGTCCACATCTTCCTTGCGAACGATGCGTCGGCTGCCGCAGCGAAAACCTCGGGCCAGGGCGACGAAATCGGGATACGGCTCCTCGCCAAAGCCTGCCCCGAGGTAGGTGTGGCCGCGATTCCCCTCGAAGAAGCGATCTTCCCACTGGACCACCATGCCCAGATGCTGATTGTTCAGCAATAGCACCTTAACGGGTAGCTTTTCGGTGAAACAGCAGGCGAGTTCCTGGATATTCATCAGGAAACTGCCATCCCCGTCGATGTCGATGACCGTCTTGAGCGGGTTGGCCGCCTGTGCCCCCATCGCCGCAGGCAGGCCGAACCCCATTGTGCCCAGGCCACCCGAGGTAATCCAGGTCCGCGGCTTGTTGAAGCGGAAGTACTGGGCCGCCCACATCTGATGTTGCCCCACCCCTGTGGTGATGATCGTGTCGTCGAGTTGCCCGCGATCGCGGAGAATCTGCCACAATCGTTGGATGGCATACTGCGGCAGAATCGCGTCGTCGCGATCGGCGTAGCGCAATGGCTCGGTCTCTCGCCAGTATTCGATCTGTCGAATCCAGTCGGCGAACCGCCCGCCGCGCGGCGACTCTCGCACAGGCTCCGCATCCAGTAGGCGGTTTAGATCCTGCAAGGCGTGGCCAACGTCCCCGTGGATCGGCAGTACGGCGACCTTGTTTTTGTTCAGTTCCGAGGCATCGATGTCGATGTGAACGATCTTGCCGTGCTTGGCAAACTCGGACACCTTGCCCGTAACGCGGTCGTCGAAGCGCACGCCCAGGGCCAGCAACAGATCGGCTTCGTTGATGGCATAGTTGGCGTAGATCGTGCCATGCATCCCCAGCATGTGCAGACAGAGGAAATGCTCGGCGGGGAAGCCGCCCAGACCGTGTAAGGTAAGTGCCACGGGAATGCCGGTCTTCTCGGCGAACTGGCGTAGATGCGTGGCTGCGTTGGCCGAGATTATCCCTCCTCCCGCATAGATGATCGGTTTCTGGCTTTGGCGGATCAGTTCCAGCACCTGTTCGAGTTGCTGGCGTGTCGCTCGTTTGTCGGGGTGATAGCCCGGCAAGTTCATCGGCGGATCCCAATCGGAGACCGTAATCTGTCGCATCTGCACGTCTTTGGGCACGTCGATGATGATCGGTCCGGGTCGGCCTGTCGAGGCGACGTGGAACGCCTCCTTCATCACGCGGACAATGTCTTCCGTGCGCGTGACCAGATAGTGATGCTTGGTGATGGCTCGACAGACTTCGATGATGGGCGTTTCTTGAAACGCATCCGTACCGATGACTGGAGTGCCAACCTGGCCGGTGATGGCGATGATTGGCGTGGAGTCCATCTTGGAATCGGCCAGACAGGTGACAAAGTTAGTCGCGCCGGGGCCGCTGGTGGCTAGGCAGACGCCGACTTTGCCTGTGCTACGCGCGTAGCCCGAAGCCCCAAACCCGCCACCCTGTTCGTGACGCGGCAGAATCGTGCGGAGCCGATCACTGACTCGGGTCAAGGCTTGATGAATCGGCATGCTCGCTCCACCGGGGTAGGCGAACACGATGTCTACGCCGTGATTCAGCAAACATTGCACGAGGATCTGCGAACCGGACAACGGAGTGGTAATCTGCGGAGGCGTCAAGGCCATCGGTGCGGTCTCCAACGATGAATGTACAGTTCCGGACATTAGTATATCTGGGAAACGACTTCTCCCCAAGGGCGCTGCCCAAGACGGTTTACTCCCGAAAGTACCGGATCGAACGGTTGTCTGTATGGTGCAGGCCGCTCAGCAGAACAACCCAAGGCGAGCACTCCTGCAAAGGGAGGACTCGCCTCGAAGAGTGGTTGTTTCGGTCAGCGGTTACAGCGCGTCGCGATCTTTGTCGACAGGTTTGGTCGGCGGCGGGGGCGGTAGTGCCGGGGTCGGAGTGGGCCGATAGTTCCGCAGTCGCTCGCCGGTCCCCCGCGGGGTGGCCCGCAGCACTCCGGCCAAGTTGTGCAACTGGTCACGTAACCGGGCATCTAGTCCAGCTTCTCGGCTCAGCTCATCCAGCGCCTTGATCTCTGCAGGAGGCAACAATCGCCCTTGCCGTTGGATATTGGCGATCAGTCCCCGCAACGCTGCCTCGCGTAGCTCAATCGAGCGAGCGGCATCTCGGGCAAACACCGCCAAAGTGGCCTGCGCTTCGGGACCGTCGAGTCGAGTGACCGCGCGGATGCCGGCTTTCTGTCCCGCCGGACTAAGCCGTCCTGAGCGTAAAGCGGCCTGAATGGCCTCGGAGGCCGGCTGCACATCGAAGCCAGCGGGCTTGCCTTCGGCCAGGTTGGCGAGCAGTTCCATCGCTAAATCCGCCGCCTGTTGTTTTTCCTCCTCGGAGTATGCAGTTGCCGCGGCTCGGACACTGCCCAATACTTCTTGATCCAATCCCTGGCGATCCACCAACAAACTCTTATGAACCACTTTGACCCCTTCGTAGCGGCACGAAGCGATATAGCGTTCCAGTGCTGCCTCGCGGAGTTGAGCTTCGAGGTCGTAGCGCTCGACTTCCTTGGCCATCTCAGCTTCTAACTGGGGCACTTCCTTCAGCACCGCCACCGCAGCGGGCATCTGCTTATCCAGCAAGGCTCGACGTGCAGCATAGCGATCCTCGATTTGTCGATAAGCCGCCATCTTCTCGTCTTGGGCCGAGGGTCGGCGATCGTTGGCGAAATCTTTCTCGATCTCGCGCTTGGCTTGATTTTCCTCGCGATTGATCTGTTCGCGTCGCTGCCGATAGCTCTGCGTCTCCTTCAGAATGACGTCTCGTCGAGTTCGCAGTTGGTGAAAACGAATGGCGGCATCATGGGCGATTCGCGTTTCTGGAATGGCCGCCAACAGGATCGGAATTCGCTGGACGTCGACATCCTGACGCATCTGAGCCAGCGTGTTGGCCAATCCTGGAAAGGGCAACGTCGAGTCCAGGAGAATCGCCTCGATCTGAGCGTTGGCTCGCAGTTGACGGATGGCATCGCGGCCATTGCTGACGAGGATCGGATTTGCTCCTACGTCATAAGCCGTCTGCCGGACCCGATCACGAATGTCCTGATCGGTCAGAGCGACCAGCACTTTTGGCCCTGGCAAGTAGGCCGTCGCGCTGGACAAGGCGCGGGTCAGGACCTCGACAATGCGTGTGGAGGCGCGAGGCGGAACCGGACCGGGAATACGCAACAAGGCATGGGCAGCGGCCAGTTGCACGCGCGGATCGGGATAGTACAAGGCCCGAACCAGGGCCGGTTCGCCGCCACGTCCCGGTCGCTTGGCCCGCACCTCGGCACGATCGCCGAGAGAACGGACGGCGGCCAGCACGATCCCTGTTCGCTTCTCCTTTAGGGCTTTGTCGAGCATGTCCAGCACCAAGTCGGGATTGGCTCGGGCCAACAGTGCGGCCACTTCAGGGGAAACCCGCGACAAAGGCGCTCCGCCGGCGGTCTCGGCGGCCTTTTCCACGGCTAGACTCAAGGCGATCAGTTGAGCGGGAGCATAGTCTGGATCAAGTTGCAGGGCTTGGCGGGCAAAACGCAGGCCATAGTACTGCTCGGCCTGAGAGGCAGTCACGGTCTCTGCTTTGGGCCAGCCTCGCACTAACTTGTTGCCGTCCCAGCGCCAGATGGTCACATTTCGCGGATCGCCAAAGTTGACTTTATGCTCAAAGTAACGTTCCGCTTCCTCAGTCAAGACATGCTTGGCAGGAGGCAACTTGTCTTCGGGTAATTCCTGAAACTCGGCGAGGATCTTCCGAGCTTTGGCTCGCACGAGCGGCGACTCACTAGGCGAGGCACTGGGAAACTGCAGCCAGGGAAGAATCTCCGCGCTGCGAGCAAAGTGTCGCTGACGTAAGACATCCAAAATATCCAGCTTTAATAGCACGTTGTTGCTGTCCAGGGCAGCCAGCAGCGGGGCCAGCGTCGCCGGTCCCATCTTCAACAACGCCTGTTTGTAGGTATGCCGATCGTTGGCCTCTTTGCTTCGAGCCAGGAAGTCGAGCACGTGCGGTACTACCGTCGCGCCGATTTTGTAGAGTTCGGCCAAAGCGTAGGACTTCTCTTCGGGAGTGCCGTTAAGCTGGGTGATCAGTTCACGGATGCGCGCATCGTCGGCCAAGCGCTTTTTGTTGGCCTGGGTCACTAGATCAACCAGTGTTTCAGCGTCTTTGATTGCCTGAGCATTGTTGTTCTTGTCGGTAGTCCACTCACGGATGTTGCGCAGCCGCATTACCGAGGTGATCCCGTCTCGATCCAGGATGGCGTACAGATCCTTGTCAGTCGGTTTCTTGTTGATGAGACCGCGCAGATAACGGGCGGCAATGTCGGTCTTGCCCAGGTCCAGCTCAAACTGGATAGCATTCCAAAAATCCAAGGGCGTCTCCAATCGGCGCAGCCGACGAAACGCCTCGACGGGGTCGGTATCCTTCTCTTGGGCCTGCACCGGGGAGAGGGTGCCCGCCACGAGCAGCACTCCCAGGGTGAGACAGAGGAAGATTCGGGTCATGTGAGTGCCTCTCTCTGTGGTTGCAAACGCTGGAGGGTCTTTCGAGCGGCGTCCGGAACAGCTCAGCCAACCCTCCAACAGGGAACTCAGTCACAGTTCGACTTCTGGTCGAACCAAGTCTTCGTAAGTCTCTCGTCGACGAATCAGCTGCACCGACGTGCCATCGACGAGCACCTCGGCGGCGCGGGGCCGACTGTTGTAGTTGGAACTCATGGCCATGCCATAGGCTCCCGCGCTGAACGTGGCCAGCAATTCGCCGCGTTGCAAGATCGGCAAACGCCGGTTTTGTGCCAGAAAGTCGCCCGATTCGCAGACCGGCCCAACCACGTCCTGAACGAAGGTGTCGGGAATCTCGGCCTCGTAGTCGTCCGGCGGGGCGGGCAGCCCCGCAGCCGGTGCCACCGGCCAGATGCGATGAAACGAGCCATACAAGGTCGGACGAATGAGATCGTTCATAGCGGCATCTTGAATGACGTAGTGCTTGCCGCCCGTCTCTTTGCGGTAAAGCACGCGGCTGAGCAGCACGCCGGCATTGCCGACGATGAACCGCCCCGGTTCGAGAATCAGCCGACAGCCGGTCTGTTTCACCGCAGGAACAATGACCTCGGCGAAGGCCTGAGCTGGCTGCGCCTCCTGTTTGCGGTAGTGGATGCCGAAGCCGCCTCCCATGTTCAACAGGCTGATCTGATGGCCCTGCTCACGCAGTCGTTGGATCAGCACCACCGCTTTGGCCGCTCCATCCTTGTAGGGTTGCGTGGAGAGAATCGGCGACCCCAAATGCATGTGCAGACCGACCACTTGAACCGAAGGATTCCCCAACACCCCGTGGGCCACGTCGAGTACGGTTTCGATGTCCAGACCGAACTTAACCCCCTTGACCGAGGTATCGGTTTTAGCGTGCGTTTTGGGGGGCAGGTCGGGGTTGACGCGCAAAGCAGCTCGCGCTACTCGTCCCATCGATCGAGCCACATCGCCGAGGTTGTGCAGCTCTTCTTCGCTCTCGACATTGAACAGAAAGACGTTGTTCGCCAGGGCATAGCGGATTTCCGGATCCGTCTTGCCCACGCCAGCATAGACGATCTTCTCGCCGACTCCGCCAGCGGCCAACGCGCGATACAGCTCTCCGCCTGAAGTCACGTCAAATCCCGCCCCGTGACTGGCCATCAGCCGACACAGCGTCAGGTTGCCGTTCGTTTTGACACTGTAGCAGATGAGCGGATTAACCTCGGCGAACGCTTCCTGCAGGCAGCGCAGATGGTGCAGCAGCGTAGCTTGGCTGTAGACGAATAATGGCGTACCGAACTGTTCCGCCAGCTGGGCTAACGGAACCTGTTCACAGTACAGCACGCGATCCTTGTAGTGAAAGTGATCCATGAGTTCCTCTAGGCCAAGCGAGCTGACCAGACCTCCAGTTGACGCTCCACTTCCGCAGGGGCGGTCGACCCCAGCGAGCGAAAGGCCGCCAGCGCGTTGGCAACGCCTAACACCTTGTATACCCCCGAGGACAGCCCGGGGTGGACAGAATCGAACGCCTCGGCAGGAAGGTCGGCCAGCCGACAACGTCGTTGCTCACACAGCCGGACCAGTTTGCCAACCGCTTCGTGAGCGGCCCGCATCGGCACTCCCTGAGCGATGCAATACTCCATCAGCGTGGTTGCGTCGAGGAAGCCATCTTCCAGTTTGTCGGCAATCACCTCGTTTCGCAGTCGCGTTTGTCGAAGTAGAGCCGCCGCCAGTTCCAGTGAAAGTTCGACTGTATCGAAGGCATCGAACAGCGCGACCTTGTCCTCCTGCAAATCTCGATTGTACGCCAACGGCAGCCCCTTCACCAGCACCAGCAGATGTTGCAGGTTCGCCACCACCCGCGCCGTTTTGCCCCGCATTAGCTCTAGCACGTCCGGATTTTTCTTGTGCGGCATGATGCTAGAGCCTGTGCAGAACGCATCGGGGAGTTCGAGGAAGGAAAACTCCGTCGTCGCCCAGAGAATCCATTCTTCGGCCCAGCCGCCCAGATGGACGGCGATGAGCGACAGGTCGAAGACAAATTCGAGGAGAAAATCCCGATCGCTAGAAACGTCGAGACTGTTGGTCGCAACGGCCTCGAACCCCAGTTGCCGTGCCACCGACTGCCGATCGATGGGCAGCGACGTACCCGCCAACGCCGCCGCCCCCAGCGGGAGGACATTAACGCGGCGGCGACAGTCCGCGAGCCGCTCTCGATCCCGCTGGTACTTTTCGACGTAAGCCAGAAAATAGTGTGCCGCCAGAACTGGTTGAGCGCGTTGCAGATGGGTGTAGCCCGGCAGGATCACGTCGCGATGCCGCTTGGCGGCGTCGAGCAAGGCCCGCTGCAACTCGACGAGGCGGGCGTCCAGCTGATCGAGGGCTTCGCGTACCCACAGTTTGACATCGGTGATGACCTGATCGTTGCGACTGCGGGCTGTATGGAGCTTCCGTCCCACGTCGCCGAGTTCCTCGATCAAGGCTCGTTCGATGTGGGTGTGAATGTCTTCCAGAGCGGTAGAAAAGACAAAGTCCCCTTGTTCAATCCGTTCGCCGATGCGATCGAGGGCGGCACCGATTTGCTCGGCTTCCGACTCGGTGAGCAGCCCCACCTCGGCCAGCATGCGTGCGTGAGCTTGACTGGCCCGAATGTCCTGCCGAAACAGTCGGCGATCATACGAGATTGACTCGGTGTAGGCCTCGACGCGCGCGTCGGTTGCTGTTGTGAAACGTCCGCCCCAGGTTTTTTGTGACATAGAAGATCTAAAGAATCGTTATTCTACCTTATAGTTTCGACCCACAGTAACAATACTATGGAAGCTAGCGGAACCATGGGCGCGGTAGGGAGGAACAACAGGACAATAAACTGTTTCAGGCAAAAAGAAAAAAGTTGCTTTCCACTTGAGATCCGTTTAGGATGTCAGCTAGGCTACGGGCAGCTCTACAGACTCGGACCCGTAGTTTGTACTCTTCACTCTCCCTTTGACTTTTAGTACGAGTGTGAATCCTTTCCCTTCGTAGGAGTTTTTCTACCGAGGAGCAATTGCCATGTTTGTTCCTGTCCGCCGTCGTGGGTTCACGTTGATCGAACTCCTAGTAGTGATTGCCATTATTTCTGTCTTGATTGGCTTATTACTACCCGCCGTACAGAAGGTACGCGAGGCGGCCGCGCGAATGCGCTGTCAAAACAATCTTAAACAATTCGGTCTAGCTTTGCACGGCTTTCACGACTTGAACAATCGCTTCCCGGCTGCGCACAACATCGGGACCAACTGGTATAGCAGTTACTTGCGCAATCCACCTCCGGCTGGTATAAATCCGGCAACGGGGTATCCCGTCGAAGGTCCGTTTTTCAGCTGGACCTACCACACGGCTCCCTTGATTGAGCAGGTGAACGCATACCGGGCCTTCAACGTCAACGCTTGGCCGTGGTGGCAATTCATCCCGGGATTGCCAGCTACTGGGAGCAATACCGCCAATGGCATTCAGGTCAACATCCTCCAATGTCCCTCGGACACCCGAGCCGGCTTGGTTTGCAACTATGGCGGCTATCTAGCGGCGTTGACCAGTTACCTAGGAGTCAACGGGAGAAATCAATTCCGCGAAGCCGGTGGACAGGATGGCATTCTGTTTGTCAACGCCGGCGTGAAAATGCCCTCTATTTCCGATGGCACAAGTAACACATTGCTAGTGGGGGAACGCCCTCCCTCGAACGATCTGTACTATGGCTGGGTCTGGGCAGGTGCCGGTGATTTTCCTTACTTCGGCACCACGGACGTAGTTCTCGGCGTCCGCGAGATCACTGCCCCTAGGGCGACTCCCGATTTCTACCGTCCTGGCCAACTAAATGATCCCAACAATCTTCATCGCTACCACTTCTGGAGCCTTCATCCCAATGGGGCTAACTGGTTGTTTGCCGATGGTGGTGTGCGCTTCATCAGCTACAGCGCGGGAACTAGCAATGCCGGTAATGGGCTGACGATCATGGAATGTCTGGCGTCGCGAGCTGGAGGCGAAGTAGTGACATTGCCCTGACCCCATTACTAAGAGGATAACCCATGCGACGACTATGGCCGCTTCGTGCCGTAATCTTGGGCTTGTTGTTCGTCGGCGTCACTCTGGGCTGTGCTAAGGACGACAGCAAGCCCAATCCGGATCTGAAGGTTCCCGATATTCCCGCGTCAGGACACGGGGCCAAGAAAATGCCGAAACAGCCTGGCAAGCAATAAAAAAACAGTTTTTAGATCGAAATTAGATAAAATTATGGTCTAACTCGACGCGCAGGTGCGCCCGCCAACCAGCCCTCCGTGGCTACTCCCGACTCAGAGGGCTGACATCCTCCGCTCCGACGAACTATTTCCGAGCGGAGGCGTTAGCCCTCCGTGCTTATTCACTGCCCTCCGCTTGAAGTCGTCTTCCTGCTCACTCATGCAGCCAGTAAGTCAAACCGACTTTCGTTAGGTTGTTGACCGAGTGGATGATGATCGGAGCCAGCAAAGAATGTGAGTAGTGAAAGGCGATGGCCATGAAAAAACCGGCGACGGCACAGGCCGCCATCACCGGCCGACCGGATTCGAAGTGAGCCAGACCAAAGGCCAAGCTACTCAGAATCGCCGCTAACAGCCAGGGCATCTTTTCCGTCATCCAAGCGTATAGCACACCGCGAAACAACATCTCCTCGACGATCGGCACGGCAATGCCGACGAGAACGAGCATGGCCAGCGCGCCGAGTTTGGATAGTGGGCACTTGGTTACCTCGACAGGGGCAGTAGATTGCTCCTTGGGCAAGATGAATTTGTCCTGTTGGTTGACCCACTCCTGTTCAAGCAAGCGCATCACCAGGGCGGCAACCGCGCCAGACAACACCATCGCCACAATGCCCAGGGCAAACGAGCCGACGATCCAGCCGAGCGATAATTTGCGAAACCCCAGATCCTCCCAGTTCTGGCCGCTGAGTCGCAAGCCGAAGACATCGATCACCAAGAGAATGACCAACACGTTGAGCAACACCATGCCAGCATTCCAGAGAATTCGGATCGGCTTTTGTCCTGAAGCCTGAACTTCGTACAACGCTAGTTGCCAGGCAATGAATGTGAAACTGGAAATGCCAAACCAGGCCAGGAAGATCAACACGACCTCCCAGGTCTCGAAGCCGACGCGCGGAATCGGCTCGGGATGTTCCGGCGGTCCGAACACCAGGATGGTCAGGGCCATGCCCAGGCACAGCAACCCGATACAGGCCCAAAAAATGCGCACGACCCAGGTACGTCCGAGACTGGCAAAAATGGACTGCATCGGACGTGGCGGCGGCTTGGGGCGATAACGACGTTTCTTCGACATGGGACGCTCGGGCTGGGGCCACGATCGAGATCTTGGGTTTTTCAGAAACAAATTCGCTTCTGCTACAATAAATGCTAGCAGATCCATTGGAGAAACTCGATCGGAGGATTTGGGCATGGGCCGCTGGATTGCTTGCATGGTCGTTCTCGTGTCCGGTTTGGGATTCGCTGCTGCCCCGGGACCAAAGCCGTCTGCGGAACGTGGCAAAACCAACTTGTTGACTCGGAGTTACAATCCGCCGACGATGGCCTTGTCGAATTATCACAATGCTTGGAAACACTGGGGGCTGGATCAGAAACCCGACGACGCCGACTATGACCGCCTGTTTCGCGAACGCTATGGTCTGCATCCCGCGCCGTATCCCAACAACGGCCTGCCGATGGGGCTGCGGGCAGCTCCCGGCTCATTCGCTCTGGGCACGCGCAATGGCCTGACCACCGATTGCCTGGTCTGCCACGGTGGTTCGATCTTCGGCCAATCCTACGTTGGCCTGGGCAATTCTACTTTGGACTTTCAGGCGTTCTACGAGGAGGTGGGCGGACTCGGTGGACGCAAGGCCAAGCCGCCGTTCACTTTCACCAATGTGCGTGGCACCAGCGAGGCCGGAGCCATGTCCGTCTACTTGCTCGGCTACCGCGATGACGAGTTGAATCTGCGGCTAACTCGTCGCGACCTGGATTTGCAGGACGATCTCTGTGAGGATCCGCCGGCTTGGTGGCTGCTCAAAAAGAAAAAGACCATGTACCACACTGGCGGGGCCGACACCCGCTCTACCCGAGCCATCATGCAGTTCATGATGAGTCCGCTCAACCCGGCGTCCGCTTTCCACAAAGCCGAGAGCGACTTCCGCGACATCCGCGAGTATTTGCTCTCTTTGGAGCCGCCCAAGTATCCTTTGCCCATCGATCAACCGCTGGCCAGCAAGGGCGAAGCGTTGTTCAAGGACAATTGCGCTCGCTGTCATGGCACTTACGGCGAGAACTGGACCTATCCCAACAAGGTAATCGCGCTGAAGGACATCGGCACCGATCCACGTCGTTTTGAAGGCATCACCCACAAGTTTGGCGAAGCCTACAACAAGAGCTGGTTCGCTCGCGATTATCAGGCCATTGAGACGGACGGCTACCAGGCTCCGCCACTGGACGGCATCTGGGCTACTGCTCCGTACTTGCACAACGGCTCGGTGCCGACCCTTTACGGGGTTCTTAACTCGCAGGCCCGACCGAAGCTGTTCACCCGCTCGTTCCGCACCGATCGTGACGCCTACGACGAGAAGCACGTCGGCTGGAAAGTCGAGCTGCTGCAACGCATGCCGGAAGGGCTGCCCGCCATCGAGGCCCGCAAAATTTATGACACCTCCAAACCCGGTCGTTCCAACGCCGGCCACACCTATGGCGACAAGCTGACGGATGAGGAACGCTTCGCCATTATTGAGTATCTCAAAACACTGTGAAATGCTGGTTCGACCCGCCTTCTGTATTACTGGAGACCCCACCGATGGCCAGCATCCCGATTCGCACGAAGGCGATTCCGCCACTGGAACAGGGCGACCATCTCAGCCGCGAGGAGTTCGAGCGTCGCTATGACGCTATGCCCGATCTCAAAAAGGCGGAGTTAATCGAGGGAGTCGTCTACATGGGTTCGCCGGTCAACTGGGAGCGTCACGCTGCTCCGCATTTTGATGTAATTGCCTGGCTTGGGTTGTACCGCGCGAGTACCCCTGGAACGCAGGGTGGCGACAACGGCAGTTGCCGTCTGGATCTGGACAACGAACCGCAACCGGACGCCGCTCTGATTATCAAGCCCGAGTATGGCGGCAAAGTCGTGTTCAGCGAGGACGGCTACATCGAAGGCGGGCCGGAGTTGGTTTTCCAGGTCGCCTCCACCAGCGCCAGCATCGATTTGCACCTCAAACGCAAAGTCTACCAGCGTAACGGCGTGCTGGAGTATATTGTTTGGCAGGTGTTGCCACAGCAGATCGACTGGTTTGTGCTGCGTGAGGGACAGTATCACCCGTTGTCGCCGCACGAGGACGGCATCTTGCGGAGCGAGGTGTTCCCTGGGCTGTGGCTGGATGCAGCGGCGCTGATGCGGAGCGAGTTAGCGCGGGTGTTGACCGTGCTGCAACAAGGTCTGGCCACTCCCGAACATGCCACTTTCGTCGCTCGCCTATAACGAACCGCCTCGTCGTAGGCTCGATCGAGGCATATCATCTGGGAAGACTTATTTCTCGGTGTCCTGGAGTGTCTCATGCCTTTTGTGCGGATCTGCGGTGGACGAGTCATCGACCCGTCACAAAACTTCGATCAGATCGCCGATCTGTGGATTAAGGACGATCGAGTATTCTATCTCGGCGAACGACCCGATCTACGAGCCGAGCAAACCATTGATGCGACCCACAAAATCGTTTGTCCCGGGCTGATCGACATGCACGTTCATCTGCGTGAACCGGGACGAGAGGAAGACGAAACGATCGCCACGGGAACGGCAGCCGCTCTGGCTGGTGGTGTGACCAGCGTGGCGTGTATGCCCAACACCGAACCACCGATCGACAGTCAAGCCGCCGCTGAGTTTGTCTACCTGCAAGCCGAACGTGCCGGCAACGCCAACGTCTTTCCCGTCGGCACGATCACCAAGGATCGAGCGGGCAAAGAACTGGCCGAAATCGGCGGCCTCGTCGACGGCGGCGCGGTCGCCTTCACCGACGACGGGTCGCCCGTGGTCAATAGCGAAATCATGCGGCGAGCGATGGAATACTGTCGCATGTTTGACAAGGCCGTTCTCAGTCACAGCGAGGATCTGGAACTGACGCGCGGCGCAGTCATGAACGAAGGCTTCGAGAGCATGCGCTTGGGACTGCGCGGCTACCCCGCCGTCGCCGAGGAGATCATGATCTTTCGCGAGATCGCCTTGGCCGAACTGACCAAAGCCCGATTACACATTCTGCACGTCTCCACGGCAGGAGGCGTCGAACTGATCCGACGCGGCAAAGCGCGTGGCGTGCAGGTCACCGGTGAGGCTTGTCCCCATCATTTCACGCTAACCGACGAGTGCCTGCGGACCTTCGACAGCAACTACAAGATGTCGCCGCCTTTGCGAACCAAGGACGACGTTCAAGCCATCTTGGCCGCGCTGCGTGATGGTACACTAGACTGCATCACAACGGACCATGCGCCGCATGCTCCTGAGAAGAAGATGCGCGAACTGGATCAGGCTCCCAACGGCATCATTGGTTTGGAAACGCTGCTGCCGATCTGCGTTCGGGCGCTGATCGAACCAGGGGTTCTCACTTGGCCGCAGTTGATCGAAAAACTTACGATCAACCCGGCACGAGTACTGGGCATCGATCGAGGAACGCTGAAACCTAACGCCATCGCCGACGTGACTATCCTCGACCCCGACGTCTGCTGGACGATCGATCCCAACCAGTTTCGTTCTAAGAGTCGCAACTGTCCGTACGGCGGCTGGGAAGTACGCGGCCGCGCCGAGGTCGTCCTGGTCGCTGGTCAGATTCGCTACCAGCGGAACGGGAAATAATTAAGCTGAATGGTGCCTGTGTCTAGGAACTTTTATGTAACCCAGTCTTATGTTAGCCATGTTGTAATATTGAGTATAGGCTTTATTGGCAAACTAAGATCCATCAATATTATTTTATCGGAAAGATAAACATTTCATGCTCTCGGCACTTTTCCATAAATGCAAATGTGTGATTAGCCATTCAAAACTAATCGCTTGGTTAGCAGTAAAAATTCGCAATCAACTGAATCACGTGATCGGATTACATTTGGGACCAACTTCGGATTCCAGAAAGAATGGAGAATATCAGCTTTTTGCGAAATTATCTCAACAGTGCAAAGTGGTTGTTGACGTTGGAGCGAATGTTGGAGATTGGACAGACAATTGTCTAAATGAATCATCTGCAATTGTGTATGCTTATGAGCCGTCCAGATCAGCATGCGAGGTGCTAAAACAAAAGTTTTCTGCCAACAATCGCGTGATCATCAAACAGTGTGCCGTTGGCGATGTTAACGGAGAAGCATCTTTTGTCGAAGAGTTTGCTTGCAGTCAAACTTCTCACTTATCAACTGTTCAAACCCCCACACATGGAAGTATCACTGTAAAGGTAGTGACATTGGATGACGAATTTAAGGATTCAACAGAGCCAATTGATTATTTGAAAATCGATGTAGAAGGTTTGGATATGAAAGTTCTTTACGGTTGTAGAGAACTTCTGCAGAACCGCAAGATTAAATTTATTCAGTTTGAGTATAACACATTTTGGCTCAGATATGGATCTAGTCTGCAAGAGGCAATTGCTTACCTTAAAAAACTTGATTACGAGATTAGATTAATCACTCCCTCAGGACTGCGTGAATTTTCTTACGATTTTTGGGGTGACTTCTTCTATTATTCCAACTTTTTCGCTTGTCATCGAGAAGACATACATCGTGTGCCGAGCATTTAACGAAACCAAACATAGTATGTCTTAAAGAATAATTGTAAGACTAGATGGCAAATCAGCGTGAATTACATGCAAGCAAAGACTGTACATATTGTTAATCCAAGTCTTATCATCAATCAGCCTGCTATCGGTTTTCACATCACATCTTCTTATGAGCAATTATTAGAGGCATTCTCAAATTATTCAATCATTATCCACCGACTCAGCACTAGCCTTGCAGAGGCGGAGCTGATTCTCGCGCCGATTCAAGGTGGAGGCTATGGCATCTGTCTCGAGAAATTACGAGCCAGTTCTATTTATCGTGACTATGGCCATAAGCTAATTGTTTATTGTCCCGATGACAATCAGTTTCCGTCGGTGCGTGGATTGTATCCGTCGATTACTAAGAAATGGGTACGGCGAGGATGGGCTTTGCCCGCGCACTACATCTCTGCTCACATTCGGAAATTCACGTTTGATCGAGAGGAGATTCAACAAAAAGACATTCTCTGCTCTTTCATGGGGGCATCTCGCACGCATCGGATTCGCGAAGCGGTCTGCCAACTGCGGCATCCAGAATTTGTTCTCGTCGATTCCTCCTCTCGTGCGGATAAGGAATACTGGTGGGAAAAAGCCAACAAAGAAGAGTATTTTGCTCGCTATCGTGATCTCGCTCGTCGTTCGCAATTCATGATCTGTCCGCGAGGGATTAGCAGTTCTTCCATTCGTCTATACGAAGCAATGGAAGCAGGGGCGGTTCCAATCATTTTATCGGATTCGCTTCAATTGCCACTGGGGCCGAACTGGGACGAGTTCTCGATCCGCGTCCGCGAGCGAGACGTGTTCGACCTCCCTACTATCGTTGAACAACAGCGGGATCGCGCTCCAGTCATGGGACGACTAGCACGTCAGGCCTGGGAAGGGTACTTCTCTCCACAAGCCACGGCTAACTCGATCGTGCATTGGGCTTCATTACTGCTGCAACGATCTCATCAGCGTTCTTGGGAATTGAAACTCGCCGAACTCAGTCATCCGAGACGCTTGCTGTCCAAATTCAAGCGATCCTGACAGTCAGGTAATGTCGATTTGTTCGGTCGCTCACTCTTCCTCGCAACGCATGGAGGCCAGTAGACGGCTCAACACGGGTTCGTAATCCTCGTCGTCGGCGTCAGTGGTCTGGCACAAAATCAACACAGTGCCAGCAAGCCCGTGAAAACTACGGGTGCGGCACAGCGTGGCCATGTCCAGGCTGAAAAACTCCATGTCGTGACCAATCGCCATTTCCCCAGCGATTGTTTCAATCATCGCCTCTGCTTCCAGAGATGGATACTCAGCCTTTAAGGCGGCATGAGCAGCCTCGATCATTTCTTGTGGATCGGGCAAGTCGCGGTCCAACGTGATGGTGGCAAACGCCGCTCCGGGGCTTTGCAGCGTCACTGTCCAGCCGTTGTCCATCTCCTCGCGATGGCAGTGCCAATCGTCAGGATAGTCGAACGACAAACCGTCTTCCTCGAAGTGGCGGGTCATGGAGATTTTTCCTCACGTCGGACGGTCAACGAAGCCGCTTCAAGCGACTCTTCCTCTCCTTTTTGTGCGTGAATTCGCAGAATCATTCTCGCCCAAGGAAGCTCTTTCGGCACCTGCAAGTCGATCTGGAAGTGATCGCGTGGTGGCAAAACAGTGACTTCGGCAATGGTGAACTGGTTGGCTTTGCGATGATTGGCCCGAAGGATCTGGTCGCGTTGTGGTCCGAACCTCGATGGAAGAGGTTCCAATCCGAGCGGTGTGCTACTGGGCGGTCGGTCGAGGGTGACTCGCACCGAGGCCCCGTGGAGTCGGGGGGGTAGCATGCCGCGCACGGTCAGCGTGGCTCCTGGTCTGATCTCGCGATCGACAGTGAGACCAAGATCGTTCTCGACTTGCGGCAGTTGCAGAGCAGGATCACCAAGAAGCACAAACATTTCTAAGTGCTCTTGGCGTTGAGTGGCCTGGGGGATGCGCGGGTCGCCGTCCACATTGTCCAACAGGCGATAGCTGAGAAAATCGATCCGCCCGTTGGCGATTCCGTCCAGAGCTGCCAACCAGCACTCGCCGAAGCGGCGCGGAGGTCGACCCACGAGGGTTTGCTGAAAAACGCCCTCGGCAGCGAGTTGGGCCATGGCAGCGAAACAGATGCCGTGCGATCCCAGCACTGCGGCAGGACCGTCGGGGTTGCGCATCGCCGCCAGACCGTAGCCTTCGCCGTCTGGCCCGGCTAACTGACAACCGTTGCAGCCGAACGTCACGAACACCCCGCAGCCTTGCAGCCTGGCCCAATCGTCGCGATCGAGAAACGGAGTGGTCGGACCGGCATACAACCCCTGAGCGTTGGAGTGCCCTAGGTAAAGAATGATGGCCTGTCCTTCACGGAGATATGCAAGGGCTTGACTCCGTATTTGTGAACTCGGTAGGCAGAATCGCGATCCGGAGCAGGAGTAGATCGCGCGGCCCGTCCAGCTGGGATGCAGTTTGTCGAAGCGAGCGAAGGCCATGCTTTCTACCAGCCGATCGACGACGGGGTTGAACTCGGGAATACCCGCTAGCACAGTGAGGCGACGTCGCCACGGGCCGGGACCGGCGCGTTCCAGAGCCAGCGTTTTTTGCACCATCGCCCGCAGCTCCAGGGAGTCGCGTGCGGGGAAGCGTCCGACGGCGACTTGCGGTAGTCGGGTTCCCTGCAAACACCCATAGCCAGCATCGCTGGGTTGGTAGAGCATGCGGCTGATGGTGCCACGCAGCGGCGGAACTTGCTGCAGACTACCGACCAGCAGGATCGAGCTGCGTCCAGGATGGTTTCGGCAAAGTCGCTGGAGCTGAGCTTGCAGACGGTGTGGCTCGGCAGGAGGTACGACGACGACCTTCAGCCCCTGTGCCCGACGATGGGCGACAAGCGGTTCGAGCGTAGTCTCATAGGTTGGCGGACAGACAGCAATCCACTGCTCAACCAGGGGAGGCGCAGCGGCCTGGGCTCCACGGAGGAACAACAGCAAACACCACCAGCCCAAGACGGTCCGCCTCATCGCGCGACTCCTTTCGGCAAGGTGCTGGCGGAGGGGCTCGAACCCTCACGGGCACTATGGCCCAGGAGCTTTTAAGGCTCCAGCGTCTGCCTATTCCGCCACGCCAGCTTTCCTCGTCACTGTAGCGAGTCGCGTCGCGAATCACAAGCGGATCACTTGATTCGCCGTCCATCGGGGGGGTAGGCCTTGGCAATCGCTTGCAACGAGATGGGTAGATCAGCTGGGGGAGCTTCAAAAGCGGTCAGCTTCAACACCTGAAGCGATTGACGACCGCGCGGGTGTCCTGCTGCCGCCGTCAGTGCGGCTTGAATCTTGCGAGCGTCGGCAGCGGGGAACCGGGCTGGATCGTAGGCTAACACCCCAGGAGGAAACTCCTCGGATTGGTACAGGGCACGGAGCTGCTGCGCCTGTCGGGGAGAAGTTTGCTGATAGCGATCCACCGAGACCGCATCAACAACGGCTAGCTGCACTCGACCGCTGGCCACTTCGTCGAGGGCATCGCTCGGCTCGGCAGGACGGCTGATCTTGCGATAGTAGGTCGAGGGATCGGTTCCTGCGGGAACACAACGACGCTCGAAGTACAACCGGCAGTGTTCGCGGAGTTCGCGAGGTAAGGCAATACTGGCTCCTTGCAGCGTGCCATTAAAGCGAGCGTTGCCGACCAGGTAGGCTTTGACCCTGCGGACGGGATTGATGCAAACGACGATCGGCTCCAGAGTCGGCTGGTTGACTTTGGCCCAGGCGAACTCATGACCGTGGAAGATTCCCACTTGAATGGTGCCTTCGGCAAGCGCTCGCCCCATCTCGAAGGCATCGCCCCCCGAACGATCTCGCCGGCCAAGCCCGCCTGCTCCTCCATGTACAATCGAAGAGGCCGCATGGCTAGCGAAAGCAGAGTGGTCGTAGTGCCCGGGGATAAAGTCGCGATGACGCCAATCCGGAGGGAGCGCGCCGCGGAAGCGTGGCTCGTACCCAGAAGGGCAGCGCTGGCACCAAGGACGAGGAATTCTCTCCTATTGTACATCGCGAAAGTCCTTTTTAGTAATCAATCTGTTGTCGCGAATTCGCTAGATAGCATCGGCGAACCGCGGCGCCAGTTGCAGCGACTTCCCCGCTGGCCTTAGGTTGACTTGGCGGACTTGGCGTAAATTGATAGGGTTGTGCTGATTGGAAGGGGGCTGTCGAGATGACTCCAGGAATGACTCCCGCCGTGAGCCGGGCCATCGAGGCCGCTGCCCGATTTGTGGGCGAAGCCGCCAGCGTCGAGCCGCTGCACTTGCTACATGGGCTACTCGATGAAGAAGAGGGGGCAGCGGTAACACTGGCGGTGCGAGCCGGCTTCGACTACGCCGGCTACCTCGCCCGACGAGGACCGGGACAGCCGCCGCGCCTGGTGCCGTTGTCGCCCGCCAGCGAAGCGTTACTGTTCACCGCGCGCGAACTGTCCTACGAGCTTTCCCACGAGGGAATCATTTCCAGCGAAGCGTTGCTGTTGGCTTTAACCCGAGCTATGTCGCTTCCGGGGCTGGAATCAGCTCGACTAGAGGAACTGCTTCAGGAAGCCAAGCCGCCGGTGATCCCGCTGGAGGATCCGCCGCAGCTGGCCGACCTGACCGAACAGATCGACTTGGCTCGCATTCTCGATGCCAGCTTCAACCGTGCTCGCGAGGCTCTGCGAGTGCTGGAGGATTATGCTCGGTTCGCCCTAGACGACGCTTTCCTCTGCGGTGAGTTGAAAAACCTGCGTCATCAGCTGACTGCAGCGATGGAACTGCTCGGTCCCAGCGGAAGGCACGAGGCGCGTGAGACGCAGCGCGACGTCGGCATTGAAATAACCGGGGAACGGGAGTTCGACCGTGCCTCGTTGGCCGAAGTGGTCGCTGCTAATGCCAAGCGATTGCAGGAAGCGTTGCGGAGCATGGAAGAGTTTGCCAAGGTCCAGCTTCCTTTGCTCGCCGAGCGCGTCGAGCAGATGCGCTATGCGTCGTACACGCTCGAACGCGCCTTGCGGATCGGGACGGTCTCGCGGCAGCGCTTGCGCGATGCTCGACTGTATGTGCTGTTGTCGGCGTCGAGCTGTGTTTCCTCGCTGCAATGGACGATCGAGGAGGCGGCCGCCGGCGGAGCCGACATCGTGCAGTTGCGTGAAAAGAACCTCAGCGATCGCGAGTTGCTCGCTCGTGCCCGCCAAGTGCGGCAGTGGACGCGACAGGCGGGCGTGCTGTTCATCGTCAACGATCGGCCCGACGTGGCCCGGCTCGTCGAGGCGGACGGGGTACATCTGGGCCAAGACGATTTGTCGGTCAAAGAGGCTCGACGCATCGTCGGCCCCACAGCATTGATCGGCGTCAGCACGCACTCGCTGGAGCAGCTACGACAAGCGATTCTCGATGGGGCCAACTATGTCGGCCTCGGTCCTGTGTTTCCCTCGGTGACGAAGAATTTCACCGACTTGGCCGGTTTAGAATATGTAAGATCTGCTTTAGCGGAAACGACGATACCGGCGTTCGCCATCGGCGGCATTCATGCAGGAAATCTGGCCCAGGTGGTGGCGGTTGGCACTCGCCGCATCGCCGTCAGCTCCGCCATCACCGCTGCCGACGATCCCCGCCTCGCCGCCGCCCAGTTGCGAGCTGGGTTGTCGTGAGGCGGTTAGGCGCGACACCAGCAGTAGCGACTCACTCGCGGCTGGCCAGTTCTTGGCGTAACTTGCGTACTGCCTTATATTTCTCGTCGCTGATGCGCTCGACCGGCAAGGCCAGTTGCTCGGCGATCTCGTGAACGGAGTGCCCTTCCAAGGTTAGGCGAAGAATGCGTTGCTGCCGTGCGCTGAGATGCTGCTCGGCAGCGTGGAACACGGTTTCCCGCAGTTCGGCGAGGCGCTCCGCGCCTTCGGTGCGTGGGTCGGCGGCTCCGTCCACTCCGTCGGAATAGCGTCGTGTTCGTTGAACCCGCTTTTTCACAGTGTCGATGGCTCGCAGAAATTCACGGCGTTCCTCTCCATCCACGCGGAGAGCGAGATCCCAACGCGAGGTGGGCACTCGTTCCAACAGCCGAGTGAACACTTCTTGCGTGCAGTCGCCCCACGAATCGAACGGTACGCGAGCATTCCGCCAGCAAGAGGTGCAATAGCGGCCAATGTCGCGTAACGATCCCTCGGCGGCAGCTCGGTCGGCTCCAAACGCCGACAGGGCCGTGCCTAGCACCACTGCCGCCATCATCCGTCGCGATCGCGAAGAACCAGAAGTGGACATCCGCTCATCCTCTCTAGGTCGCAGGGGCACCTCATTGTAGACCGTCCCCTACAAATCTGGACAGCTCAACGGGGCAATCTCGCTGGCAATTTTTCTTTATTCTATTCGATCAGTCGAGGCTGGGTACGCACGATCTTCGACCTACAATGCTGTTTAGCATCGCGCAGGAGATTTTACTATGTCGAACAAACGGGTTCTCAGTGTCGGTCAGTGTCTGGCCGATCATAGCACCCTGAAGCGTTGGTTGGGCGAGCGGTTCGCTGCCGTTGTCGTGCCGCTGGATTCCTGCGACGAGGCGATCGAGTGTCTCCGCCGAGAACGGTTCGATTTGGTGCTGGTGAACCGCATCTTCGACGCCACCGGCGAGACGGGTCTGGAACTAATTCGTCGGCTCCGCGCCGAGACCGAGCTATCGTCGGTTCCAGTCATGTTGGTGAGCAACTTTGCCGACGCTCAGGCCGAGGCGGTCGCTGCCGGTGCTGTCCCTGGCTTTGGCAAGGCAGCGCTGCATCACCCCGAGACGGTAGAACGGTTGCGTCCCTTCTTGGCGACAGATTTCGCTTGACTTCTGCTGTCATCCAGGTAGGGTGTTAAGCATCCTACCTAATCGCCTTCCCACCATCCTCCCCGTCGTTCCTCCCCGGAACAAGGAGGTATTATGATCTACCGTTGCCTTCCGCTGCTAGCGGCCTGGCTCGCATTACCGGCCTTCGCCGCTGCTCCGCCGACCTGCTCCGAACCGCTGCACCAGGCGATTGATCGGTTGCTGGCTTTCGATAAGCCGCACCCTTGCAGTGATGCCGAGTTCGTTCGCCGGGTGTATCTCGATCTGACAGGCTGCATTCCCAGCGTGGATCAAACGCGGGCCTTTCTGACCCGTTCTGAGCCGAACAAGAGACAACTGCTGATCGATCAGTTGCTGGCCAGTCCCGAACATGCGCGGCATCTGGCCAATTTCCTCGACGTGACCTTGATGGAACGCCTGCCTGATCGGGTGGTGCCTCGGGCGGAGTGGCAGGCGTTTTTGTTTCAGGCAGCCTCGACCAATATGCCCTGGGATGTGCTGGTTGGTGAAGTGCTTTCCGGAGACTCAAGCGATCCGAAAAGTAGCCATCGAGTCAAGTTCTACCTCGAACGCGGGGAGACGCATCAGATCACGCGCGACGTTAGCCGACTTATTCTCGGCGCGAACCTGCAATGTGCCCAATGCCACGATCACCCGCGCATCGAGGAATATCGCCAGGAGGATTACTACGGCCTGTTTGCCTTTCTTGGTCGCGTGTCGTTCGTGACGGACAAGACGACGAAAAAGCTGGCTCTGTCGGAAAAGGCGGATGGGGAGACGACGTATCAGAGCGTCTTCGATCCGCGCAAAGTGACCAAGACAGCGTTGCCGCGCGTTCCAGGAGGAAAGCCGATCCCCGATGCCCCCGTGGACAAGGCCAAGCCCTACCGAGTGGCTCCCGCGGCTGACGTGCCAGGAGTGCCGACCTACAGCCGCCGTGCCGCTTTGGCCTCGGCCATCACGCGAAGTGACAACGCGATGTTTCGACGCAACATCGCCAACCGCCTGTGGGCCAAAATGATGGGACGCGGTCTGGTCGAACCCGTGGACATGGACTACCCAGGTAATCCTGCCTCGTATCCGGAGTTGCTCGACCATCTTGCCCAGACGATGGCGGAACACCGCTTCGATATGCGCTACTTCCTTCGTGAGATTGCCCTCAGCCAGGCCTATCAGCGTTCCAGTGAACTACCCGAGGGGGTCGACGAGCGAAAGCTGCCCCCGTACTTCGTCGCGGTGCTGAAGCCATTGACGCCAGAGCAACTCGCCTTCAGCCTGATGCAGGCGACCGGCCTGACCGAGGTAACACGGCAAGCGCTGGGCAAGAACGCCAACGAGGCGACACTGTTCGCTCGGCTGGAAGGGAACGTTCGGCCCTTTGTGCGGACGTTCGGTAGTCCCGCTGGTATGACGCCGTCGTTCGATGCCCGCATGGATCAGGCGTTGTTCCTAGCGAACGGGCCGATGATACGTGGTTGGTTGACAATCAACAATGGCCTAGCGGCCCGTCTGAGCAAATTGCAGGGCGATGCCTTGGCCGACGAACTGTATCTTAGCGTGTTGACTCGCTTGCCTAATGCCGAGGAGCGAAAAGACGTGGCCGACTTCCTAACGCGAACCAACCGCAACGTCGCCGAGCTGGCCTGGGCCCTGCTAGCGTCGACCGAGTTCCGCTTCAACCACTGATTCGGGTAGAGATATGGAGCGCCCCAACCTTTCAGGAGGTCAAAACGATGACCCGAGTTTATCGTGGATGACGTGCTGCGAGCGAAGTTGCATGGCTTAATCAGACCGCTGGAAATTTGCGACAACGACGATCGTGTAATTGCTCGCGTCTTTCCCGTATCCATGAGTGGGAGAAAGTCGAGCGGATGGTTTGCGGATCACGTTTATCACGCCTTTGGGGATCTTGTTTTGGGTAGATTTGGTCCCTTGGATCGTTTGGGTAACTTCGGTTTGGTTGACTGAATAACTAGGTGTCAGTCTGCAGTGTTCAAGGAGACTCTGACCATGCGTTGTCACTATGCGTGCGGCTCGACAGAACACACGATTTCTCGGCGAGCATTTCTCGGCGGCGCGGCCAGCGCGTTGGGCCTGTCGGTGCTGACCCAGCCGACTCTGGCCAAGGAACTATCGTCGCAAGAGAAGCGAGTGCTGATGATCTTTCTGCATGGCGGAGTCAGCCAGCTAGAGACTTGGGATCCCAAGCCCGGCACCAACACGGGCGGTCCATTTCAGGCCATCCCAACTTCGGTGCCCGGCGTCCACATCTCGGAACTGTTGCCCCACACCGCCAAGCTGATGCACAAGATCGCTCTGATCCGCGGCCTCAACACCGCCGAGGACGATCACGGCAAGGGCAGCATCATCATGCACACGGGCCGACGACAGGAGCCGGGTATCACCTATCCGCACCTGGGGGCGGCCTGCGCTCGGTTGCTGGGGCGTGAGGACAACCCATTGCCTGGCTACATCCACATTACCCCGCGTGGCAATGGTGGAGTCAACGAAGCCGACGCCGCCTTCTTAGGACCGCGGTTCGCTTCCGTCTCGCTGGATGACGGCAAGGCACCCGCCAATATTGACCGTCCCGCCGGACTGACCGCCGACGCCGACCGCCTCCGCCACGAACTGCGGCTCAAGGCCAGCCAACGCTTCCTCGAACGCCGTCGCACTGCCCAAACGGAAGCCTACACCCAGACCTACGACCAGGCCGCTCAGTTGATGCGCCAAAAGGCCCTGTTCGATAGTTCCAACGAGCCAGCCAAGATTCGCGATCGCTATGGCCGACACGACTTCGGGCGTCACTGTCTGATGGCTCGGCGACTGCTCGAAGGCGGAGCGACCTTCGTCAAGATTAGCCACTCCAACTACGACACGCACCACGAGAACTTCGACTTCCACATCGAACAGCTCGGCGAGTTCGACGGGCCTTTCGCCACCCTTTTGGAAGACCTCGACCTGCGCGGCTTGCTCGACAGCACGCTGATCATCGTGATGTCGGAGTTTGGACGCACGCCGAACATCAATCGCCTCTATGGCCGCGATCACTGGTCCAAGGCATGGTCGATCGCCGTGGCCGGCTGCGGCATCAAGGGCGGCGCGGTGCATGGCAAGACCAACGCCAATGGCACCGCTGTGGTCGATGGCCAGGTCGACGGCGGGCATCTGTTCCACACCTACTTCAAAGCCCTGGGGTTAGATCCGAAGAAGAATTATTACGTCGATCAGCGACCGATTCCGATGGCTGATCCCAAGGCGTTCGCCATCAAGGAGGTGCTGGCATGAGTTTCCTCGCCGCGCCTCCTGTCGCCGCTGAGCCGAAGATCGATCCGACTGTCATGCACTTGACGGCGACGTGGAAGCACACCAGCCCAGCGATCGCTGCTCGCTTCGATCCCAGCGGACGCTACCTGTTCAGCACGGCTCAGGACAACAAAGTGTTACGCTGGGACATGGCCACGGGAAAAAATACGGAGTTTATCGGTCACAAAAGTTGGGTTCGTGGGCTGACCTTTGCTGCAGGTCGCCTCTTCACTGCTGACTGGGCCGGTCGCATCACGGCTTGGCCGATCGAGGGGAACGCCGAGCCAATCTGGACCATCCAGGCGCATCGGGGCTGGGCGCGGGCCGTCACCATCAGTCCCGATGGCAACATGCTCGCCTCGTGCGGCAACGATCATCTGGTCAAGCTCTGGTCGCCGGTCGATGGTTCCTTGCTCCGCACGTTCGCCGAGCATGACTGCCACGCCTACAATGTCGCTTTTCATCCACAGGGGAAGTCGCTGGTTTCCGCAGATCTTAAAGGAATTGTCAAGGTCTGGGATCTTGACAAGAACCAGATGGTCCGCCAGTTGGATGCCAAGCAGCTGTACAAGTACGATGCCGGCTTCCGCGCCGACATTGGCGGAGTGCGAAGCATGGCTTTCGACGCCGAGGGCAAGTACCTTGCCTGTGCCGGCATTACGAACGTGACCAACGCCTTCGCCGGTGTTGGTAACCCGTTGGTGCTGTTGTTCGATTGGGTGTCAGGTGCGCTCAAGTTGGAGTTGAAGCCCAAAGCCGCTTTCCAGGGCACGGCCTGGGGCGTGGTTTTCCATCGGCGCGGCTGGGTGCTGGGAGTCGGTGGGGGCAACGGTGGCGTCTTCTGGGCCTGGAAGCTGGATAGCGGCGTGCCGTTCCACACCCTGACTTTGCCCAACAACGCACGCGATCTGGCCTTGCATCCCGACGGGCGTCGCCTGGCCATTCCCTGCGCAGACGGGTTGATTCGGCTCTACGACCTAGCCGAGAAAAAGAAGGCGTGAGAGGAGACGGCGAAACTGGGCCGTCGCGGTTCACTCGCCCCGATGCCGAACGGCTCGTGTTCCGTTATCCTTTCCCCATATGACCGACCTTGTTTTTCAGCGCTGTATCAATCCCGACTGTCGCGCCACGACCAGCGTCGAGGATACCACGTTTCGTTGTGGCATATGTGGCAGTCTGCGCGACGTCGCCTACGACTGGGACCGGCTGCCGTTGCCGCGTTCCTTGCGCGACTTTGAAGCTAAATGGTCGCAACGGACCGATCCGTTGTGCTTCTCTGGTGTGTGGCGTTTCCGTGAGTTGTTGCCGTTCGCTCCCTCCGAGATGATTTTGACCATTGGAGAGGGGCAAACGATCCTACAGCGAGCCGACGCCGTCGCTGCTTTCGTCGGACTGAAGGCCGGCCAATTGTTCTTGCAGTACGAGGGCATGAACCCTTCGGGCAGCTTCAAGGACAACGGCATGACCGCTGCTTTCAGCCACGCTCGCATGGTGGGCGCTCGCCGCGCCGCCTGTGCGTCGACGGGCAATACCAGCGCGAGCCTCGCTGTTTTCTGCTCCGCTACTAACCTGATGAAGGCGATCATCTTCATCGGCTCGGGCAAGATCTCCTACGGCAAACTGGCCCAAGGGTTGGACCACGGCGCGTTGACGGTGCAGCTGGCCGGCGACTTCGACGACGCCATGCAGCGTGTGCAGCAAGTAGCCAAACAGCTCGGCATCTACCTGGTTAATAGCATCAATCCCTTCCGCCTAGAGGGACAGAAGACGGTGATGTACCGCGTGCTGGAGGCCCTGCGTTGGGAACCGCCTGATTGGATCGTCGTGCCTGGCGGCAACCTCGGCAACGTCAGCGCGTTTGGGAAAGCTTTTTTAGAGTTAGCGGATCTAGGATTACTCAAAAAACTGCCGCGGCTGGCCGTTATCAATGCGGCTGGGGCCAACACCTTCTATCAACTGTACGAACAGTTCGGCCTACGCTGGAACGAGGGGCGACCGGATCAGACCTTGATCTCGCGCTATTACGGCGGCCTCGATGCAGAGGGCATGCGAGCCTCGACCATCGCTAGCGCCATCGAGATCAATCGTCCCGTGAATCTGACCAAGGCACTTCGCGCTCTGGATCGCTGCGGTGGAGTGGTTCGCGAGGCCAGCGATCAGGAGATTCTCGACGCTAAAGCCAAGGTCGGCGCAGGTGGCTTAGGGTGCGAACCAGCCTCGGCGGCCAGTGTCGCGGGGGCCAAGAAACTGCGTCAGGAGGGCATCATTGCCGCCGACGAGCGTGTCGTCTGCATCCTAACCGGTCATCAACTAAAAGATCCGACCGCGACCGTGGCCTATCACTCCGGCGACGCCAAGACCTTCGAGGACGTGTTAGCCAGTCGCGGGGTGCGTCGAGCCAATTTCGCCAACCGTCCCATTCAGGTGTCCAACGACCTCGAACAGATTATTCAGGCCATCGAAGTATACTCGTGAGACAAAATCCATGAAGACATGCATTGGTATCAATGGAGCCGTGGGCCGCATGGGGCAGCGGCTAGTTTGCCTAGCAGCCGAAGACCCCAGCCTGGCGGTCGTTGCTGCTCTGGAGGCGGCCAACCATCCGCGCCAGGGACAAGACATCGGCGAAGTCTGCGGATTAGGCAAATTAGGGATCCCTGTTGTTGCTCAACTACCGCTGAAGCTTTCCCTCGATGTGATGATCGATTTTTCCTCTCCCGAGGGCACCATGACCGTACTGCCGGTCTGTGTCGATCGCAAGATTCCGCTTGTCGTCGCCACCACGGGACATACTCCCGAGCAACGCCGCGAAATCGAGGCGGCGGCGCATCAGATTGCCTTACTGATGGCTCCGAACATGAGTCTGTCGGTCAATGTTTTGTTCGCCCTGTGTCGACAGGCCGCGATACTGCTGAAAGGCAAGGATTTCGATGTCGAGATCATCGAACGGCATCATCGCTTCAAGAAAGATGCTCCCTCAGGCACGGCGATGCACTTTGCTCGCATCATTCAAGAGGTGTGCGGCGGCGAACTGAAACATGGCCGCGAGGGAATCAGTGGCGAGCGCCCACGCAACGAGATCGGCATGCACGCTCTTCGCGTTGGCGACAACGTCGGCGAGCATACCATCGTTTTTAGCACGCTAGGTGAGACGCTCGAACTAACGCACAAGGGCCACTCCCGCGACAGCTACGCCCGCGGCGCACTGCAGGCCGCCAAGTTCCTCGCGGGCAAACCTGCCGGACGCTACCATATGAACGACGTTCTCGGCATCAGCTGACACAACCTCCCGTAATCGCTTTCCGCGTTTGCTTACTCTCCCCAGATCAAGTCGCATTGATCCCCTCGCCCCCAGGGGGAGAGGGAACCAGTGATACTCCCCTCGCTCCCAGGGGAGAGGGGTCGGGGGTGAGGGGACTTCTTCATCCTTGCATCGGAGCCCATGTTCGATAAGCTCCGGTCAGATTGCGACAGCGAAACCCGTGTTGAGTCAGCACTCGGCAAGCGTTGTAGGAGCGCTGGCCCGAGGCACAGTAGACGAGCCATTCCCGCTGCCGATCCAGTTCATTCAGCCGGGCACGCAATTGGCCCAAGGGTATGTGCAGCGACGAAGGAATAAAGCCACGTTCGCGTTCGTTGGTTTCGCGCACGTCGAGCAGTCCGGCCCCGGCCTGAACCAGCGCCGGCACCTCATTCCACTGCACCGCAACCACATCGCCGTTGAGCAGGTTTTGCGCAGCCATGCCGGCCAGATTGATCGGATCCTTGGCCGAGCCGAACGGCGGAGCGTAGGCCAACTCCAGTTCGGCCAGGTCATGCACGGTCGCCCCATGATGCAGAGCCGTGGCCAGCACGTCAATGCGTTTGTCCACACCGTCCTCGCCGACTGCCTGGGCACCAAGCAGTTTGCCCGTGTCTGGAGCGAACAACACTTTCAGATGGATCGGTTTGGCTCCCGGATAGTAGCCGGCGTGTGAGCCGGGGTGCAGATGCACAGCCTGGAACGGCAGGTTGGCTCGGGTCAGGGTCTTGGCATTGGCTCCCGTGGTGGCGGCGACTAGCTCGAAGACACGCACGATGGCCGTGCCCAGCGTGCCCTTGTACGTCCCGGAACGGCCCTCGATACTGTCTGCTGCCAGCCGCCCTTGACGATTGGCCGGCCCTGCCAACGGCACCAGGCCAAACGTGCCGGTGATCGGATCGCGCAGCTCGACGGCATCGCCCACGGCCCAGATCGACGGATCGCTGGTGCGCATCTGCTCGTCGACACGGAGGCCGCCACGCTCGCCCAGTTGCAGTCCAGCCTCTTTAGCCAATTTCGTCTCGGGCCTTACCCCCAGCCCCAGAATCACTACATCGGCGGGCAACACCTTGCCTGAGGCCAGCACCACACTCGACACCTTGGCCCCGTTGCTGGGTTCGTCAAACCGTTCGACTTTGTCGCCCAGATGCAGCACCACCCCATGCCGACGCAACTCTTCGGCGACGGGAGCAGCCATTTCTGGATCGAGCGGTCCCAGCACCTGCGGCAACAGTTCGACCACCGAAACATCCATGCCGCGCCGCCGCAACTGCTCAGCCATCTCCAGGCCGATGAAGCCGGCTCCTACGACGACGGCACGTTGCACTTCCTTGGCGGCAATCCAGTGATAAATTCGATCCGTATCCTCCAGATTGCGTAGACTGAAGTGGCCCTCGCGTTGCAGCCCGGGGATGGGCGGCATCAACGGAGCCGCTCCCGTGGACAGCACCAAAGCATCGTAGCATTCTCGATAGATCTTCCCCGTCGCCAAGTCGCGAACCTCGATCTGTTTATTCTCGCGATCGATGGCCATCACCTCGCTGCGGATGCGGACGTCGAGATTGAACACCTGCCGTAGCCGCTCTGGAGTCTGCACCAACAGCTTGCCGCGCTCGATGATTTCGCCCCCCAAGTAGTAGGGTAAGCCGCAGTTGGCGAACGAGACGTGCGGGCCACGCTCAAAGATGACGATGTCGGCGAATTCGTCGAGCCGGCGCAAACGCGTCGCCGCACTCATTCCACCCGCTACACCTCCGACGATCAGCACGCGCTTGCTCATGGTTCCCCCTCCTGCACAGGGTTTGCCGCCGGATTCCCTCGCTGAGGTCGCTTAGGATGATCTATCGACACATCGGCAATTAGTTAACAATACCATATCGCCATTTAGCAATAGTCCCAGGGGGGTTCTACTTATGAGTCTGCCAGATCGACCCCATCTGGAGAAGGTGACGAAACTTTTCGGGGTGCTGGCGGAGCCGACTCGACTGGCCATCTTGCAAGCCCTCAAAGAAGCGCCAATGCCGGTCAAGGATTTAGTCGAGACCTTACACGCGAAGCAGGCGAATGTCTCCAAACAGTTGGGCATTCTGCATGACGCAGGCTTGGTTGAGCGAAAACGCGAGGGCACACTGACGGTTTACTCTCTTCGAGAGACGATGATTTTCGACTTGTGCAAGCTGGTGTGTGACAAACTGCGCCGCGATGCCGAGGAGCAGCTCGCGGCGCTGGAGCGGATGCCGTGACAGGCGGTCAGCGAGCCTTGCCCTGGGCAGCGACGGCGGCGGCCGCCTTGGCGACCTCTTCGGGATCGCCCAGATAGTAATGCCGGATCGGCTTGAGATTACCGTCCAACTCGTAGACCAGCGGAATCCCCGTGGGGATGTTCAACGCCACGATGTCGCTCTCAGACATGTCGTCCAGATATTTGACCAAAGCACGAATCGAGTTGCCGTGTGCCGCCAGCAACAGGCGTTCGCCGGCTCGGATGCGGGGGGTCAACTCCTCGTGCCAGAACGGCAGCACTCGGGCCACGGTCTCCTTCAGACTCTCGGTCAACGGCAGTAGCTCCGGCGCAAGTTTGCGATAGCGGAGATCATGTCCGGGATAGCGTTCGTCGCTTTTGTCCAAAGGGGGAGGCGGCGTATCGTAGCTGCGCCGCCAAATCAGCACCTGCTGTTCGCCGAACTTTTCCGCCATCTCCGCTTTATTCAACCCTTGCAAAGATCCGTAATGTCGCTCATTGAGCCGCCATTCTGGAACGATCGGCAGCCACATCCGATCCATTTCATCCAGGACCAGCCAAGCGGTGCGAATGGCTCGCTTGAGAACCGAGGTGTAGACCCGGTCGAAGTCGTAGCCTTGTTCGCGCAACAGCTTGCCAGCCTGACGAGCTTCTCCGACGCCGACCTCGCTGAGATCGACGTCGGTCCAGCCGGTGAAGCGGTTCTCCAGATTCCAGGTACTTTGTCCATGTCGTAGCAGGACGATCTTGTACATCCTATCGTCTCCCCAAGTTCGCGGGTGTCCTGCTGACATCCTAGCAACTTGGCTGGTCCGGGGCCGACTCACTTCGTCGGGTCGGCTCTGGCCTCACTACTCGGAGTTCCGGTCAGGTTTTTAGTCACGAGTAAACCTATTTGCTGAATAACGCTTCCGTTGGTGTGTGTATAATGTCTCCAACTAGTTCCCTCTCACTAGCACAGGTGGGATCATGCGAGCCGCCTTCTCGTTCTTCGGTTGTGCGTTACTACTCTTGGTGAGTTGGTCTGAATCAACCGAGGCTCAGGATCGTCGCGGCCATGCCACTCCCGGCATCGTGCTGGAAACAGGGGCGATGCTCGGCAACTGCGACGTGCTGACCTTCTCTCCCGATGGCAAGGAGTTGCTCGCCGTCGGCGATGAAAAAGTCGTCCGCGTTTGGAAGGTCGAAGACACCAAACTCAGTGACAAAAGTGATCGCGTGTTGCGCTGGCCGATCTATCGCGAGCAGCGCGGCGCGATTTATGCCATGGCCCTTTCGCCCAACGACGGCGGCAAGCGCGTGGCTATTGGCGGACACGGACTGATCAATGGTCTGATCTGGGTCATCGATCGAGCCACCGGCAACCTGCTCCACGCGATGGATCGACCTATCAGCACCGGAGTAACTACCTATCTCATCTGGTCGCCGGACGGCAAGTACACGATTCACGGTACCGAACTGGGCGAAGTCTTCCGTTGGGAGCCGGCGAGCAACAGCTCCTCGCCGCAGCCCTTCGCGGGCGAACGCAAACCGGGAAATCGCATTCGCGGTCTGGCCTTTTTGAAAGACGGCAAACAGTTTCTCGCCGCCACCCGAGAGGGCAAGGTGTTCCTGTATCACGGCGATCGACTCAAAGAGGCTCCACGACTGCTGCATCACTTCGACATGCAGATCTACCGCGCCGAGTTGTCGCCGGATCACCGCTGGTTGGCGGTCCTCCTGTCGGCTCCTGCAGGGGCCGATCCACGCCATCATCAGGTGCAACTGTTCGACTTGCAGCAGCTGCTTCGGGAAACGACACAAGCCAAGCCGATCGCACTAAATCTGCCCCGCGCTGCTGGACAACCGCGGTTTCCGACGGCCTTGGCGTTCAGTGACGATACCTCATTGCTGGCGGTCGGCACGCAGCAGCTGCACCTTCCCTCCGATCAAGTGAAGTATCGACCAGTTGTCGCGGGGCAGGTCTTCGTCTGGTCTCTGAAGGACTCGCCTCCACGTCGAAGTAATTTGGTGTTGAAGGTCGGCTACAACACCGACTCACTGGCGTTTCGTCCGCGCACACAGCAACTGGCCGTGGCTGGCGGACCGAATCACGAGGTGCGGCTGTTCAATCTGGCGGCTGGTCCCCAACCGCTCAGCACGCGGCGCAGTCCAGGTAGCGCGATTTGGCGCGTCGCTTTCAGTGACAATGGCAAGTATCTGCTCTGGTCTGAGCAGATGAAGGCCGAACCGTCCGGTCCCAACGATCGAGGTATCGAGAGTTGGCGTACTTTTGTGCTGAAGACCGACAAACAACGCCCGCATCACACGATCCTATCCAGGCGGCCTAGTGACGCCACTCCGATTCTGCCGCGAGAGCAACTCGACGGTTGGAGTGTTCATCCCACGGGTAACAGTTTCCGCTGGGAGGTCCACGGCCCCGGTAATCTAAAGGTGCCTTTGGACGAAACGCGGCACCTGTATTATCCCAGTATCAATCAGGTGCCCCAGTGCTACACGTTCCTCGAAGGCAAAGACGGGAAGTTGCCCCGTCTGGCCATCGGGCACATGTGGGGAGTGAGTTTGTATGAACTGGACGCCAAAAATCGCCAGCAACCAGTGCGTCTGGTGCGGAGCATGTTGGGCCATCAGGGTGAGGTCATCTGTATCGGCGCGTCACAATCCGGCGAACTGCTGGTCACGGGAAGCCGCGATCAGACCATCGCCTGCTGGAGTCTGAGCGACTGGCCAACCAGTCCCGAGTTGGGGGCGAAATTTGTCGTGCAGAAGGGGCGTGTCACCGTGGCGGGTGTCGATCCCGGCAGCCCCGCCTGGGAGGCCGGCCTAACCCCAGGAGATCAGCTGGACTTCTTTTCAGTGAGGGAAGGACCGACTGCTCAACATTCCTGGCTGTACAACCCCGCTGGCCTGGCGAAAAAAGTAGATAATACAGATGTTTATAAGGGGGAACTTAATCAAGAGGGCCTCAAGCAACTGTGGCAAAGCCGAGTCAGCAAGCTCCTCAGCGCTCGGGAAACCATCGACTATCTACATCAAGCCAAACCAGGACGGGAACACGTCTTCGCCTGGCGGGATAAGGACAATCAGCCCAAGGTCGAACTCACCACGTTGCGACAACGACCGTTGTGGGTGTTCTATCCCACGCGGGCGGCCCAGGGCAATCATTGGCTGATCTGGCGCTGGCGTGATTTTTACTATGATTCCGATCTGCAAAATACTGATCGCCTCGCTGGACTACAGCGATCCTATGGGGTGAAGCGAAAACCAACGTTCTACTCGCTGTCGCAAATGGCTGGGCCGCTCGGCATCGCCCGTGGCCAAGACGAACTGCGCTACTACGATCCGCAGAAAGTCTGGCCCTTTGTCACCGATGCTTTGCAGCGAAACGTCGAGATCAGGCGGGTGCTGTTCGCCGACGTCGAGCCGCCCGAGGTCAAGCTGGAGATTCTCCAGCAGCCCAATGCGCTAGGCACTGGGGCGATTCAGGATCTCAAGGTTCGCGTGACGGTCACGCCACACCATCCCCAGGTCGGCGGCGCACTGGCTCAAATTCCTAACGCCCAGCGCATCACCCGTTTGACGTTGTGGCGCGATGATTACCTGTTCGACGCTGGGGAAAAACTGCCGCCCCCAGATGCGACCGGTCGAATCACGCATACCTACACCATTGGGGCAGATCGGCTCCAGGTGGGCGAGAATCGCCTCCGCATCTGTTGTTTCAACGCCGCCGGTGGCCGCGCTGAAGCCAGCCAAGGTGTCTTCTTTCGAGATCCTAAAAGGGGCAAACCAAAACTGTTAGCTCTATGTATCGGCGTAGGGACGTATCCGGAATTCTCGCCGTTTGGCTCTCTCCGCTGTTCGCCCAACGATGCCGACCGCATCGCCGAAGTGTTTCGCGAACACCAGAACAGTAAGCTCTTTGACGACGTGGTCGTTCGTATCTTGAAAAACAGTGACGCGACTCGGGCCAACATCGAGCAACAGCTGCAACAGTTGAGCCAACTAGCGAGTCCGGGTGATTGGCTAGTCTTCTTCTTCTCCGGGCATGGAGGAGGTAAACTGATTCCAGACACCGATGCCATTGAGCCAGGCACCTTCTTCTTCGGCACTTACGATGCCGACCCCAAGCGAGCGAATACCCTCTTGAGCAGTGAATACCTGGCCAATCGGCTAACCCAATTTGAGTGTAACAAGATCTTTATTATCGATGCTTGTCACTCGGGAGACCAAGTCCCCGACATCGTTCGTTCGTTCAATCGTGACGGGGCGGAATTTCTGATGTTCGTGGCGGCCAAGCACACCCAGCCAGCCGCCGAACTGAAACCTGCCGGCATTCAGCAAGCCATTGACGAGGAGAAGAATCCCCAACGGAAGGAGCGGTTGAAGCAACTGGATCTCAATCATGGTCTCTTTACGAAGGGCTTGCTCAACGCTCTGGACCCACCGCAACGGTTCGACAAGAAGACGGGACGTCAACATCCGGTGTCGGCCTTAACGATTCGAGACACCATTGAGGCCAACATCCGAAACACGCTACAGTTGTTACAGATAGAAGGATTACAAACTCCAGTTTTCTCCCCTGATGATCCGTCCAAGCTCCGGCAGCTGAAAATTTTCTGTGCTGTCGAGCCTAAACCATGATTCTCAAAAAAATTCGCCCTGGTGCTGTCACAACCCGGAGCTTGCCTCGTAAAAGAATTGCTACAGTCCGACTATTGCCTGCAATGGTTTAGTCGCGTTGAGGAAATTCCTGTCATGAAAAACCGAGTCGCTGTGTCTTTTGTCGCCGTGTTTACTGTCCTGATGTTCACCAGTCTGGCCCACGCGGATCGACTCGACGGTCAGCTCAACAATAAGATGCAAGACCTGGTTTTCCAATTGAAGAGCAAGTACAAGTCGATCGGCGTGCTGCGCTTTCGAGTCGATTGCGGCACGGGCAAGGACAGCTTCGCCTCGCCGTTGTCCGGTCGCATGGTCGAACGACTTGAAACGCTGGTAATGCTGCACAACGGCCCCAACGAGGCCGAGGCCCTGCAACTCGTTCACGATGTCCCTCGAGTCGCGGCGCGGAACGGCATCGATGACTGGTTCGGCAACGTTGAGCAGCGACGCCAGCTGTTCTCCTTGTCCTATCCTCGTGCCTGGGGGGATCAGAAGCTCAAACCCGAGGCCTTTCTGACCGGCAAGGTATCGCTAAGTCGTAATCATCGCACCACAATTGTCGAGTTGGAATTGTTCGACCGCGACCACCCCGAGAAGTTGATCCGCCTGGCCAAAATCGAGATGCCCACCGATCGCTTTGTCCTGCGAGATCTGGGTTATGGGTTTCGGCTGAGCAAACAGGGCCGAACCCAGCTCGTCGCCAAGCGATCGCTCAGCGACGAGGACGCCGTTTTGGTGTACGACATCATCCAACAGGCCAACGACAAGACCACCCTGCTGACGCCCAGCGACATCGGCGGAATCCGCTTCGAGATGCAGGCCAACCGCAAGCCGTTGGAGTTTCAGTCGATCGAAAATCCGGATTCACCGATCCGCTGGCAGGTCAGCTGCCCTCCGCCGGACTCCGAGGTGCATTTCCTGCTCAAAAACACTACGACGAAACGTTTGGCCGTGGTCCTGCGTCTCAATGGCTTCAGTACGATCAACGATCAGACGTTGGATCCTGAGAACGCCGCCAAGTGGGTTCTAGAGCCGGGCAAATTGTATCGTCTAGAAGGGACGTTCCTGCTGCCCACTGGACCGGTGAAACGCCACGATGATGGTTTGATCCAGCACTCGGACGACGACGAGGACGAGAACGACACTATCACGAAAGGTGGCAACAAGTATCGTCCCTTCCGGGTGCTGATCGGAGAGGAGGCCAATCAGATGAAACAGCAACTCGGCGACAAAGCCGGGGTGATCGACATTGACGTGTTTGAAGCGGGGCTGGAGAAGGAAGAGGAAGAAACGTTGATCACCCTGCGCGGCTTGAAAGCCTCGAAGGAGAAACTGGCCCGGGCCACCTACTCGCGCTTGCAAGGATCGCTGGTCAAAAACAACCAGTTGCAGGTAAAGTTCGTCGAGGAGAAGAAAGATAACGACCTGGTGGTCAAGAAGTCGCTCCTTGTTCCCGACGAGAAAGCGCTACAAAGCTCAAGGAAGATCAAGCTAACCGACTTCCCCAACAGTCAACTAACTGCTCGCTTGTCGATCCAGATCGTGCCGGCCAACGACTTGGCCACGAAGAACAACGATTGAAGGGATGCTTCTCACTGTTTCTAGAGGTTGCTTCTCGCCGTCTCTAGAGGTAAACCAAATGCCACACGAGCGGCTACCACACGGGGTTTAGCCCGCCTGGGTGCTGGTAGCCGCGGGCTTTAGCCCGCGTTTTACGCACGCAGGCTAAAGCCTGCGACTACCAGCCTGCGACTATCCCGTGGGTAGTGGGTAGCCGCGGGCTTGAAGTACTGCATGAGAACACCACGCTCGGGGAATTACATCCGATCGAGCGAATCGATCCAGCGGATCAGTTCCTCCAGCGTCTTAATGCCGGCTCGCCCGTCGAGATATTCAACGCCCATGTTGGGAATAATCCGTTCCAGAACGTTGTACTTGAGCTTTCGCAGCTTATCGCGTGTTTCTTCCAGAGCGGGCTTGACCGGATCTTTATCTCCGGCGGCGAGGAAGAAGGTCAACGGTTGAGCGGGCACCTTTTCCCGCGGGTTGCCTCGTAGAGCCGTTCCCACCGTAGCAACAGCTCGGAACATGGCTCGATACTGGAAGCCCAGGTAGAACGCCATTTCTCCACCAACCCCCATGCCATGTGCCACGATGCGGCGACGATCGACGGTATACGTCTCCTGCACGCTCTTGACCGCTTCCATTACCACGTCGGTTTCGCCTGGGGTCCACCCCAGCATGTTGTCCGATTGCGGGCAAACCAAGATGATGTGGTGATCGTCACAAAAAGTCATCCACACATCAACGAAATCTTCGATGTCACGTTCCTTGTTCTTGCCTACGGGATGCAACCAGACGACCACAGAACAGGCGATATTAGGATCGTAGGTATCCGGCACATAGAGCCAGTAGGTCGCATCGGCGGCAGGGGTAGTCCGCTTCAGAAAACCGGTCTCCGCCTTCAGCGGAGGTTTTTGCGGTTGCTGATCGTCCTTCTTTTCCGGCTTCTTGATCGGTGGCTTGCCGCCGACGGGGGTCAGCGCTTGTTTGGCCGAGCTATTTTCGGGCAGATCCTCGGGCACCAGATCTGGAGCCTCGGCGAGTTTGACGGTCAGCGTCTCAGTCTTGCCGCCCGCCTTGCGTTTGACTTCGAGCTTCATCTCTTGCCCCGGTCGCATTACTTGCAGGAACTGCATTAACATTTCGCGACCGCCCTTAAGCTCGACCAGCGGCGCGGAGCTGGGTGCATTGGGACGCGAGACCTTGAGGATACGGTCGCCGATCTGGAGCTTGGCCGCCTCGGCGGGTGATTTCGGATAGACGTAACGAATCTCGACTCCATCGGCGGGATCATCGCGAATCGGCAAGATGCCCAGAAATGCCTGAGGAAAAGCCTCCTCAGCAGATCCCAAAACGATTTTATCGAGAACTACTTCTTTGTTGTCCCGCTCGACCTTGATGCTGATGAGGTCGCCTTCGTACTTCTTGCCCAACTGATGCATCACCTGAGCGTAGTTGCTCACTTTGCGGCCATCGACTTCGCGAAGAATGTCGCCCGCTTTCAGGCCGCCTCTCTCAGCAGCAGAGTTGGGCAGCACAGATTCGATGGTCGGTACGGCCTCGTACATGTCCTGCGACTTCATCAGAACCCCCATGAAGCCGCGTTTGAGAACGACCGGCTCCTTCTCCGTGCCCTTCATCAATCGAGGGAGTACGGCGTTGATGTCCTCCAGGGGGATGGCGAAGCCGATGCCGGAATCGTACCACTCGAAGCCGGCGGTTTCCCCTTCGGCCTGCGGCGAAGCAGGAACGAGAACCCCCTGAACCCGCCCCTGAAGATCGATCAACGGTCCGCCGTAATTCGTAGGGGAAACCTTGGCGTCGGTCTGAATCGCCTTGCCCCAGATGCGATCGATGGCACTGATGATGCCGACAGAGACGTTCGGCGGACCGTTCACCTCGGGAACCAGGGTGCGACCAACAGCAATAGCGGTCAGGCCGATTTGAATCTCGCTCTTAGGAGCTGGCACTGGAACGTCGAGTTTGGTTCCCGGCGGCAGATCAACGAGTTTCAAGAGGGTTAACATCCGTGTTTGATCGGTGCCGACCACTCGGGCGACACGGCGTTCCTTGATGCCGGGCACGGCCACGCGAATCGTCGAAGGTTTATCGGCGAAGTTGTACGCGCTGGAGATGACGTACCCGTCGGGATGGACGATCAACCCCGTGGTTGGTCCCTGACCTCGGCGGATGAGACCGCGTGCCCCGCCCTTGACGACTTCTGTGCCGCCTGAAGTCTCGATTTTGACCACGGTCGGCGCGATCTTGTTCACTGCCGCTTTGATGGCCTTTTCCTGTAGTTCGTCCACCTCATCGCTCCGTCCGGGAGCGGGCATCAGCATCAGGCCGCCTAGCGCAGCCGTGGCCAGAGCCAGCAGAGGAAGATAGCTTCGCATGTGCATCGTATCCTTGGTTGCTGTGAACGCGGCGGATAGGGCGGGTCCGTTCGCTCACTTCTTCTTGTCGATGGGTCGTTCCAGAGTCAACGACACGGTGATGAGCTTGTCGCCGCGCTGAATCTCTAGTTTGATCTCGTTCCTCGGCACATAGTTCGCCAGAATGGTGTTGAAGGTGTTAATGTCCTGCACGGGCAGGCCATCAATGTAGACGATGAGATCGTCGGGGCGAAGCTTGGCCTTGTCGGCGGGCGAGCCAGGGATCACCTCCTCGACGTACGGCGGGGTACGCTCAACAACGTTGGGCACCAAAACTATGCCGTGAAACACCTGGTTGGCCACCTTCGGCGCTTCCGGCAGCGGCTTGTACTTCTCCTTCTTCGTGACCAGATCAAGGATGCTCGTTTCCGTCTTCTTGCCGTCCTTGTCCGTGGTTTCCGCCCGAGCGCTGAACGGAATGGCATAGTTGATCCAGGTATTGGTCAACTCGTTACGGAGTTCCTTGCCGATCATGGCGATCAGCTCCCCTTTGCGGGTAGTGATGACACCGCCTCCCGCGCCGGGGTTGTTGGTGATGGCGTCGAGGACGTAGACATTGCCACGATACGAGGCCTCGAAGATGCCGATACGGCCGGCCAGTTTGGAATAGGCGGCAATGACGCCGCGTTGCACCGACATCGGCTCGTCTCGGGTGGCGATCTGAAAGAGATTGCTGAAGGCCAGCACATGGGTGCCCGGCTCCAGGATCGGACGTTTGGCCGCCTGAAACACGTCGAAGTAATGCTCAATGTCCACACCACGCATGCCGCCCTCGATTTGTAGCAGGGCGACATCGAGGACCGGCTCACGAGCGATGACTTTAGCGTTGTAACGCGTGCCGTCGTACAGGTGAACCCGCAGATCTCGGGTATCGAGAATGTGGCTGTTGACCGTCAGAATGTAGCCGTCTCGGGAGATCAGTACGCCAGTTCCGTAGGAGGCCAATCCCTTGAAGCCGCCCGAGCCAAACAGCTTGACGAGCTTCTGATTGACCTCCTCGGCGATAGCAGCGAAGGAGTCGTCAGCCACAGCTCGATCAGCGACACTCAGGCCCAGCCAGACGACCACCAGCAGTGCGAACAAACGTTTCACGGATGAAGCCTCTCGAATTCTAGCTGTACTCAACGAACCTCACTTCGCCGTCAGACTATCCAGTTTGAGATCGACGTAGGGCCGATCGCCTCGACGGACGAACCAGTTCGTCGGCAACTGTTTACCATTAATGTCCTTGTAAGAAGACAAACAGACTTCGCAGGGATCCTCGTCCTTGTCGGGAGTCACTTCAAAGCCGATGAGATGCCCCTTCTTCCAACGGCCCTCTTTGTCATCTTCCAGAGCAAAGTACCAGCGTGTTTCGACATGGGCATACTTGCCGCGTAGCACCTCGGCCATGACCCGAATTTTCGAGTAATCAGGGTTCTCGTCATTGCTGGGCGGATAGTACGGCTCGACGCCACCATGATGGAACTCACGGGTGAAGCCCTTCCCACCGTAGGCCAGCAGTTGCCGATAAAGGAAAATAGCCAGCACAAAGCCGCCTGATTCCGGGGGATCCTTGAACGCATCGGGGCGTTCCTGCACATTGAGCGGTTCCAGTGGGAAATCCAGCCCGTCGATGTCAGCAAGAATTTTGGGACTCTTGCCATCGGCGACCCCGGTCTCCTTGATCAGAAACATCGCGGTCATGTTCCGTCCCGCGCCGAGGCCGGCCAGCATCTTGCCGGAAAACTTCAATGTCCAATCGCCATGCTGCGTGGTGAAGTCGCTGGTCTTTTTCAGCGTGTCCAGCACGCGGTTCTGAGCCACTTCATTGAAGTAATAGTTCGAGAACCCGCCTTCTTTGAACTTGTAGAACTTGGCGGATGGTGGAGGCGGTCCCTTGGGAGCCGGCGGACGCGGTGGCCCCCCCGGCTGCGGTTGAGGACGCGGCGGGGCGTTGGGCCGATCGGTCATCAGCTCGCGCTGCACGCCCATCAAGCGAACCAGCACTTCGCGTTTCTCGTTTTCGCGACGGAAGACAAGTGGCATCCGCCAGCCTTTGGGATACAGTCCCAGGACGTTCTTGTACTGGTTCACGGTCGTGACCGGACGACCGGCAAAGGAGAGAATCTGATCGCCCACTTCCAGGCCGCGCCGCCGCGCATCGCTCTCGATGAGACTCTTGACGACGATGCGAGCGATGCCGCCGTCGTCGCCCTCGCTCTCCATGCTCGCGCCGAGCGAAGCATGATCCGTCTCCAATCCGACTCGCAAATGCCCCAGAAAATTTTTGATCTGATTGATGGAAATGGCGTAGCCGACGCCCGAGTTGACCCGGCCTCGTTTTTCAAACGAGCCGCGTCCGTTAATACCGATCAGTTCCCCGTTCATGTTGAACAGCGGGCCGCCGGAATTGCCTGGGTTGATCGAAGTATCGATCTGAATACAGTCGGTGTACTCCAACAGAGTACCAGCAGGGTATTGGTAGCGATGCACTCCAGAGACCAGACCGAAGGTGACGGTCGGCGTGAAGTCGGTGGCCAACGAGAACGGATTGCCCATCGCCAGCGACCAGTCGCCCGCTCGCACTTCGTCGCTATCGCCCATCTTGGCATAGGGGAACTTATCGCCGGGGTTCTTCGGCAACAGCTTGATGAGAGCCACGTCGCCGACCCGATCCAGCCCAACCAACACGGCATCGTAGATGTGGCCGTCGGGCAGACCACACTTCAAAAGGGGCGATCGAGCCGCGTTCGTGACGTGCCAGTTAGTCAGGCAGTAGCCTTCCTCATCGATCAGCACTCCTGAGCCGTTGCCCGTCAGGTTGCCGTTGCCATCCCGAGCCATGACGGCGACCACGGACGGCTTGACTTTGTTAATTACTTCGACGCGCTTCTTCTCCGCTAGTGTGACCTTGGGATCAACAGTTTGGCCCAGAGTCGGCCCCGCGAGAATCAGTAGCAGTACCATCCCACGTATATTCATCGAAGTTCTTCCTCCGTCGTGGCCAGGCCCAGGCAATTCCAGGCTAATTGTCTTCTTTACGAATCTTGGCATCGGCCAGATCGAGATGTCCCAAATCAAGATCTCCCATTGACTTAACGATGATTCGCAGTCGCTGGGCATCTTTGATGTTCAGTTTAAGTTCCTTGAATCGCTCCTTGTCGTCCGAAGAGACCGTCAGCCGCGTCAACTCGCGACCGTCGGTCTCGACAATCAGCGTGACTGGACCTTCCTTGCCGCGCGTCTCAAACGCCGTCACTCGGTCGTCGATGCCGACGACGGCCTCGAACTCGCGGTACTCGCCGCGCAGTTCATAGACCAGTTCGACATACGGTTTCAGTGCCAATCCCTTGGGGTAGGTTTTGCCCGCCAACACCAGTGGTCCCTTATCGACGTTGCTATCCTTGTAGACGTGCCAGCTCGCGTGTCTCTCGTCGTCGTTGTGGTTAGACCCTGTCTCCAACTTGGTCGGCGTCAGATCGGAGAGATACTCCAACCGCCCCTGCGTGTAATCCATTCGGGCAATGTTTTCCTTGGCAACTTTGATTTCCGCGCCAGCTGGCGTGGTCACGAGCAAGCCGCCTTCTCGCGGGGTGACACTAGCAACCATGACGAGATTCTGTGACGTGTCCAACAGTTTGCATTGAAACGGAGCCGCCTTCGGTCCCAGAGTGTGTTTGAAAATCAGTCCTCGCAACGTGTCCAGCTTCCGCGTCGCGCTAGCCGTCGTGTCACCGATCGTTACGGCAAACGTCAGCGCGGTTCCCGTTTCGTCCCCTTCGCCAATCGTTGCGTTGAGGTTTGAGGCGATTTCGTACTCCCGTTCGCCGTCTTTGTCCCTGTCCTTCACCTTCCGCTTGGAGACGACAATATCCTTGCCGCGTGCGTTGTAAACACGAGACTTCCAGTCCTTGCGGTTCTCCTCACTGGCAGCGTCGAACAACACGTTGGCCACCACTGACGACGGCAATTTCAGCACTTGTCCCGAGAACAACGTGAACTCGAAGTCGCGTTTCTTCAGCAGGACTCGTTCAGCATACAGTTGCGAGCCATCGGTCAGTTCGACCAGCGAATAGGTTTTGCCGGTTGGAAGTTTGCCCGGATCGCGGAAGTCGATCTTGAGCAGTTCCTTGAGCGGTTTGGTGAGTTGCTTGTCGCCTTGTTTGAACACGACCTCTTTGTCATTGATCGAGATAACTTCGCCCTGAATGGTCGGTCCCGATACGGGGAACAACTCGGCAGCGAAACCACCGGAAGCAACGAGCCACATCGCCAGAAGGACACGCCCATGTCGCATAGCATGCAAACCTCAGAGGGGAGCGAAGGAGAGCGATCGCCTAGCCATGATAGCAGAAACGGGCCGCGTCCGCGCTGGGAATCGCGTCCGGGCCCGCTTCCGTAGAGTAGACGACCAAGGCATCGAAACCGAACCGTGGTCGTCGTTAAATCAATTACTTCGAGGACCGCTTCTGCAGTTCCTTAATGTAGGCTTCGACCACGGCGCGATCCTTAGCCGGCATGTTACGGGTCAGATCGCGAATAGCCTGGGCCCGTTCTTTCTCGGGCAGCTTGCCCCAAACCTCGGCGATCTCCTTGACCTTCTTCTGATCGACCTGGCCCGTGCCGTTGGCGGTGCCACCCTGAGTATCCTGCTGCGGGGCCGATGAGCGTTCTGTGCCTGGTCCGCTGCCCGGTTGTTGCCCACCGGGGCAGGAACCGCCGTTGGGACAATTGCCCTGGCTCTTTTGCTGATTTTCCATCTCTTTGATCATCTCATCGAGACGGACCAGAACCTCTTTCTGCTGCTTTTGCGTCTCTTTGCCGCCGCGTTGCAGATCTAGTCGCCGCTGGATGTTGTTCATCTTGCGAGCGATCCAGCCGAGATCCTTATCCTGCCAGGTCATCATGTCGAAGTGCATCAGCGCGCCGACCATGCGATAGCGTTCTGGAGCATCGACGACGTCGACGAGCAACCGATCGATGGACAGATCGGCTCGCTCCTTGAGCATCAGGGCATGCTCGCAAACCGCCTTATGGAAGAAGTACGACGCGGGATCGACCACTTCTTCCGGACGGATGGCGTTGAAGGTGTCAAGGGCTTCTTCGTAGACCTTACGTCCCGTGAGATACTTGCCGTAAGCCAGGGCAAGATTATTGCGATAGAACGGCTGCTTGGATTTGTCTTTGAGCAACTCAGGCACCTGAATTGGAGCCGGTGCATCTATATCACGGGCCTCGTCGAGCAGCCGAGCCGCGGTAGCGTCGCCGAGAATCAGCGTGGCTGTGACCTTGTCGATTAAGGGACGATCACTCTCCCAAATCGACTTGAAGGCTTCCTGGTTGACGGCGTCGGGTTTGACCGACTTCAACCAGGTCTCCGCCTGGGTACGAGCCTCGGCAGCGCTCATGCCACGGATCGAGCCGAAGGAAGACCCGTCGCGAACGGGTTTCTTGTCGGTGTCGGCCAGGGCGGTTCCACTGACGAGGACGACCAGAGCAGCCGTCATCCAACGAATCATTCGCACGGTCATTCCCCCTTTACAATCAAGGTGGTGTCGGAGGGTAAAAGGATACATTAGTTAGCTTGATTCTTGCCTGTGGCAATGTCACGAGTGACCTTGCCGATCTTTTCCTGTCGCCCAGCGAGATCCTTCAACTCGCGTTGAATCATCTCGAAATGTTCTCGCTCCTTGGGCGTTTTGGCCTGCTCAGGAATCGGAGCCTGCTCTCCGGTGTACTGCTTCCCGTACAACTCGGTTCGAGCGTTGACGCGCTTCTGCATGGCGAAGATCATTTTCAGTTCGGCCAGCTGGTCGATCAGCTTTTGATCTTGCGGTCCGCCTTTGCCCTGCGAGGGTTTTCCGCCCTGTTTGGCTTCGCGCTGAGCTTTCTGGAGAGCGGCAATCATTTCCTTGAGCGTCTCGATGATGTCGTTCTCGATCTGTTGCGTGACAGCATCGGTGTTGACCCGCGCTAGACGATTGCGAACATCTTCCATGTCCTTGCTGACTTGCTCAAAGACCTCGGCGAACGCAACCGCACTGCCTTCAGTCTGGATCAATTTTAGAGCTTGATGAGCCTCGCGAACAATTTCATCTTCCTTGTCGGAGAGCTTGTTGGCTCGTCCAGCCTGGACCAGATCGGGCTTCTTCTCGGGGTTTTTGCTGATGTCCTTGTCCAAGGCCACAGTTCCGTCACGAACCTCGATCTGCAACGCGAGCATGTAGCGGCAACGCTTCTCCAGATCGGCCAACAATCGCTCAATCTCTTCCTCACGCATCTGCTTGAGGAGGTCTTCGAGCTTCTTCTTGGCAGCCTCCAGTTCTTTGATCGCCTTGGTCATGTTGTCCGAGGCGTCGTTTTTCTTGGCCTTGTCCAGATCGATCTCGGCCTGTTTCTGGTACTTGTTGGCGTCCTCGATCTGCTTCTTGATCGGGGTGTCTTCTTGGTCCTGGGGCGGTTGCGGTTCGCTGGAGCCGCCGCCAGACTGTCCCGGCTTGCCCTGTCCCGGTTTGCCCTGACTGGGCTTGCCCTCGCTGGGTTGTCCCTGGCCGGGCTGCCCACCGCTAGGCTTACCCTCACTGGCTGGGCTGGGCTTCACTTCGCCCTTACCCTCGCCTGCACCTTTGCTCGCTGGCTTCGGTTCGCCAGACTTGCCTTCACCGGGTTTGCCTTCGCCGGGTTTCCCCTCGCCAGGCTTGCCTTCACCAGGTTTGCCTTCGCCGGGTTTCCCTTCGCCAGGTTTGCCCTCTTTCCCTTCCCCGGGTTTCCCTTCGCCAGGTTTCCCCTCGCCAGGTTTCCCCTCACCGGGCTTGCCTTCGCCGGCTTTATCGTCTTGTCCGCCGGGCTTGCTCTCAGCTTTAGACTGCGTATCTTCTCGCGCTTCGCCGCGACCATCGATCCCTGGTTTGCCATCGGGCTTATATTCGCCCTTGCGATCGTCGCTGTCTCGCCCGTTGCGGTCGCCGTTCTTGGCGATCAGATCGCGCGTTTCCTTGGTGACCTTATTCTGATCGCGCTGCAACTCTTTGTTCGTCTTGCGTCCCATGTCGGTCTGGGCGCGGACGCGCTCCTGCTTGGCGATGAGTTCCTTGAGCCGTTCGAGCATGCGGGCATGCTTCTCCATCGCCTCACGATTGCTCAGGGAATCATCTCGCTTCAGTAATTCAATGAGGGTCTGCAGATCCTGACGCAACAGGGCATTGTCTCGAACGACCTGCTGAAGTACGTCGATGGATTGATCGGCTCCCTTCTTGGTCAGTTCGCGGACCAGAGCATCGAACTTGGCTTCCGTGCCCAATTCAGAAGCCTTGGCCAGAGCTTTACGCAGACTCTTGGCTTTTTCCTTGTCCTTGTCGGATCCGTTTTCTAGCCGACCTGCCATGATGGCCAAGCGCTGACGAAACGACTCGAAGGCTCGCTTTTGAGCCGCGTGACGGGTGGCACTATCCTCAATGAGGACTTTAGCGTCGCCCTTGAGGTCGGATTGTTCGGATTTAGGTTTGTTCGCACTGCTGGTGTCATCGGCCTGAACCGTTACCGCGAAGACCAGCGCGAGACACCCCAACGTGGCCAGAAATCGACGTATCATTAGCCCTACCTCCGGTGCTTACCTGTCAGGTCGCCGAGTGGAACCGGTGTCTCTCCCGTCCCCGCGTGCGAACCTCCCTTCATTGAGGTTCATCTCCAACCATCCCTTGGTTGTGACAGCTAAATCTTCAAATTACCTTCTTTCGCGATTGCTGTCAGCGCAAAACTTGGCGTTCTGGGCGAAGTTAGGAAAAGATGAGAAATGCATGAGAGAGCCAGTCGACCTGCTGAGTCAATTCAACTCGACGGCCTCTTCCCAGTGTTCGTAGAGGCGGGCGATCTCGGCCTTGAGTTGCTCGAAACGAGCAGTCGTCTGCTTGACCTTTTCGCCGTCTTTGTAGAGGTCTGGCGAGGCGAGTAACTCCTCGAGTTGAGCCAGTTCCGCTTCACCGGTGGCGATGTCTTGCTCGATGTCGGCCACTTTGCGGTAGGGAAACTTGCGTTTGCGCTTGGTCGTGTGGTTCGACGAGGCCGGGGCCGGCGCGGGCTTGGCCACCGCTTTCTGACGACGCTCCTTCTCGGCCTGTTTTTCCTTCGCGGCCTCTAGCTTCTGCGCTCGCATCATCTCGAAGGTGTCGTAGTTGCCGTGGATCAGTTCAACGTTGCCCCGACCATCCAGAGCGACAAGCAGGTCGCAAACCTGATTGAGAAAGTAGCGATCGTGACTGACGACGATGACGGTGCCCTCATACTCCTTGAGGGCTTGCTCCAAGGCCTCGCAGGCCCACAAATCGAGGTGATTCGTCGGCTCGTCGAGGATCAGCAGATTGACTCCCTGAGCGACGAGTCGAGCCAGGGCAACGCGGCTCTTCTCGCCGCCCGACATCAACTGGACGCTCTGATACACCTGGTCACCGGTGATGCCAAATCGGCCCAGAAGGTCGCGCATCTGTTGTTCCTGAATGTCGGGGTCGTTGTCCGGCCAGACGGCGCGGATCGCCGGCTTGTCGACCGCCAGCATTTCCAGGTGTTGATCGTAGTAGCCGATCTCAACGAGGTGGCCGCGCTGAACTTTCCCAGAGTCCGCCGCTTCCTCGCCGAGAATGCAGCGGAGCAGGGTGGTCTTGCCCGAACCATTCGGTCCCATGATCCCCAGACGTCGCCCCCGAGGCAAATCAAACGTCAAATCGCGGAACAACACACGGTCGTAGCTCTTGCTCAGCTGTTCGACGCGCAACACGATGTCGCCGGCACGACGCACCTCGCCGAAGTGCATGTGCGGAGCCTCGATTTTGGTGGGACGTTCCACTCGTTCGAGCTTATCCAACTGCTTCTGCCGAGAGGCGGCTTGCTTGTGCAGCTGACCATAGTGAACCCGACGGATGTACTCTTCTTGTTTCTCGATGTACTCCTGCTGAGCCTCGAACGCTTTCAGCTCCATTTCGTAGCGTTCTTGTCTCAATCGCCAGTATTGCTGGAAGTTGCCGGGATAGACGTTGATGCGGTTGCGGTGCATCTCGAAGATCTTAGTCACGACCCGATCGAGGAAGTAGCGATCGTGGCTGACGATGAGCATGGCCTCGGGCTGACGGAGGAGATAGTCTTCCAACCAGCGGGTGGTGTCGATGTCCAAATGGTTCGACGGTTCGTCTAGCAGCATGACGTCGGGAGAGGAGAGCAACAGTTTGGCCAGCATCAGCCGACTTTGCTGACCGCCGGAGAACGTCTCGACAGGCCGGTGGTAATCCTCGCGACTAAAGCCCAACCCTTCGAGAACCTCCTCGATCTTGTGATCGACGTTGAAGGCATCGTGATGGCTGAGCATCTCATGCAAGCGATCGTAGCGAGCGGCAAGCGCCTTGCGTTCGTTCTCGTCGGTGGCGGCGGCGAGTTGCTCGGCGGTGTGAATCATCTCCTCGTGAGCGGCGAGCAGTTCGTCGAGCGCCGAGCGTGCCTCGGCAAAGAGAGTGCGGCCGTCCTCAAAGAACGGCTGTTGCCGCAGCAAGGACACACGCGCCCCGGCATGACGCCGCACTTCCCCAGCATCGGCTCGATCCAGACCGGCGAGAATCTTCATTAAGGTCGACTTGCCCACGCCATTAGGGCCGACCAGGCCGACACGCTCGCCCGCGTGCAACTCGAAGCCAACATTCTGAAATAACGGATCCGCGTCGAACGCTCGTTCCAATCCGGTACAACTCAACAACAGCATCACTGACTCCACGCCTTCGGAATGCGATTGCGGAAATTATTGAGGCTCTCTGGGCAACACGCAAGACGACTCCGGAGACAGCCGACATGGACAGGGGAGAGCGGTGGCGGTAGATGTACAGGCACAACAACGACCTGCACTCCAGCGGAGCAACCATGCAAGCGGTCGAGATTATTCGCAAAAAGCGAGAAGGCCAAGCCCTCAGTGCCGAGGAGATCGCCTTCTTCGTCTGTGGGGCCACGTCCGGTGTTTGGCCAGACTACCAGGTTTCGGCCCTACTGATGGCCATTGTGTGGCGCGGCATGACCAATCAGGAGACTGCCGATCTGACTCGGGCCATGATCGCTTCGGGCGAACGGCTGGATTGGTCCGACCTGCCTGGAGTGCCTGTCGACAAGCACTCAACAGGTGGCGTGGGCGACAAAACCTCCCTGATCCTGGCTCCGATGGCGGCGGCATGCGGCGTGTTCGTGCCCATGATGTCGGGCCGAGGACTCGGCCACTCCGGCGGCACGCTGGACAAGCTCGAAGCGATCCCGGGCTTTCGCGTCGGCTTGGATCTACCAGAGATGCGGCGAGTTCTCGAAACGGTCGGCTGCGTCATGCTCAGCCCGACCGATCGGATCGCCCCGGCGGACCGCAAGCTGTATCATCTGCGTGACGTCACTGCCACCGTCGAGAGCATTCCGCTAATTTCCGCCTCGATCATGAGCAAGAAACTCGCCGAGGGGATTCACGGCTTGATTCTCGATGTCAAGTGTGGCGTCGGCGCGTTTATGAAGACGCGCGAACAGGCCCGAACCTTGGCCCGGTCGTTGATTGGCATCGGCCAGTCCAACGGCGTTCGCACGGAAGCACTGCTGACCGCGATGGACGTACCGCTGGGGCGGATGGTTGGCAACGCCTTGGAGGTTCAGGAGAGTATTGAGGTCTTGAAAGGAGAAGGTCCAGACGAGGTGCGGGATCTATCGCTGGAACTGGCGGCGCGGATGGTGCAGCTGGCGGGACTCACGGCCACACTGGACGAGGCTCGGCGACAGGCTCGGCAGGCTTTGGAGTCGGGGCAGGCACTCGACCGTTTCCGCCGTCTGGTCGAAGCCCAGGGCGGCGATCCGCGAATCGTTGACCACCCCGAGTTGCTGCCCCGAGCAAAACACCAATGGCTACTCCGCGCGCCGCGGGCGGGTTACGTTCACGGCTGGAACGCCGAACTGGTGGGGCGGGCGACGGTCTTGCTCGGTGCTGGTCGTGGCAAAGTGGACGATGTAATCCAACCTGGAGTCGGGGCCGTGATCCTGGCTCGCGCTGGCGAACGGGTGCGTGAACAAGAGCCGCTGCTGGAACTGCATTTCGACGACGCGGCTCGTCTGCCAGGCGCGTTGGCTCTGCTCGATGGAGCCTGCCCCATTAGCGATGCCCCACCGCCCGCCGCTCCGTTGATCCTGGAAGAGTTGAAGTAGGAGTAGAAGCGTTAACCGATATACTGGAGCTTTCAAGTGGACGAACGCAAAAAGGCCGACGAATTGGCTCGCATGCTCGGACAACACCTCGACAGTCTACGAGCCGCCGGCATCGAGTGGCTGCCGGCCGCTGAGTCGACGACTTCCCCCTCTATGCCGTTGCCGGTCGTCGAGCAGTCCTCCCTGGTGGCCGCAGCGAATGCTTCCCCTTTCTCAGAAGATCATGAGCAACGCCAGCACGCGCTGAAGGCACTGCAGCAACAGGTCGCCAATTGCACCCGCTGTCCGCAACTAGCCTCGACGCGAACGCAAACCGTCTTCGGGGTCGGTCCGCTCGATCCGGAGTTGTGCTTCATCGGTGAAGCGCCTGGGGCAGACGAAGATCGGCTCGGCGAACCGTTCGTGGGCGCGGCGGGCCAGCTGCTGGATCGCATCATTGTGGCCTCGGGCTTTCAGCGGCAGGAGGTCTACATCTGCAACATTCTTCGCTGTCGTCCGCCCGGCAACCGTACCCCAACTCCCGAGGAGGCGCATCACTGCCAGGAATGGTTGGAGAAGACGCTCGATCTGGTCCGTCCCAAATTCATCTGTGCCCTGGGCGGGACGGCGACGAAATATCTGCTCGGCATGGACACCGGTATCACCAAACTTCGTGGACGCTTCTTCGAGTATCGCGGTATTCCCGTGCTGTGTACCTTTCATCCGTCGTACTTGCTCCGCTCTCCCGAGAAAAAGCGAGAGGTCTGGGAGGACATGAAGACGTTGTTAACCCGCATGGGCCGACCGATTCCCGGCAAGTGAATCGTTTCCGGCACGCTCGGGTTCAGTAGAATCATCGTCGCCCAGTTCGACGAGGAGTTCGCATCCATGCTCGATGGTCCAAGCGTGGTCGCCGCCCTGCGTTCTTGCGGAGTCACGCACGTGCTCTGGATTCCCGACAGCGAGCTGGGACAATGGGAATCAGCCCTGTCGTCCTGTCCGGAACTGCAGTTGATCCGAGTCTGTCGCGAAGGCGAGGCGATCGTGATTGCTGCTGGGCTGATGATCGGCGGAAAACGCCCCGTGGTGATGATGCAATGTACGGGCTTCTTCGAGGCCGGCGATGCCCTGCGAAACGTGGTGCATGATCTGAAACTACCGTTGTTCCTGGTCCTGGGCATGCGGAGTTGGAAGCTGCGCGACCGGACGTTTGACAGCTGCCCGCGCTTTGCCGAACCGATCCTGCGTGCCTGGCAGTTAGACTACACCTGGCTAGGAGAAGACGACCTGGCGTCGGCTTATCGTCGCGCTCGCGAAGCAGGGCGAGCGGCGGCGGTGCTGCTCCCGGAGGGGTCGCCATGATGACCATCCACGAGGCGTTGCAAGTGCTGGCAGCCGAGCGGAGCCAGCGCGTGGTCATCACCACGATGGCCGCCACCGGCATCTGGCCTAAGCTGTCGGACACCGGGTTGGACTTCGCTTACATTCCCTCAGCGATGGGACACGGTCCGGGGCTGGCGTTGGGCCTGGCCCTGGCTCATCCTCAGCGTGGCGTAATCCTGGTCAACGGCGATGGCAGCATGTTGATGAACCTTGGCGCACTGGTGACGCTGGCGAATCACCCGGCCAACGTGTACTTGGTGATTCTCGACAACGGCTTGTACGAGGTAACCGGCGGTCAACCGTTGGTCGGCGCTGGCCGAACCGATTACGCCCTGATTGCACGCGGCGCGGGGATCGAACGAGTTTACACCTTTACAGATCTGAATCAGTGGCAATCTGGAGCGCGTGAGGCATTGTCCGGCCCAGGACCAGTAGTGATCTGGCTGAAAATCGAGGGACGGCTCGGCGAGAAGACCCCGAAACCACCGCGTCCGATGGCCGAACAGTTGGCCCGCCTTCAAGCCGCCCTAGCCCAGCCGTTGGTATAGATCACTGACCGCATGGAGTCGAGGACGTCCGGAAACACGGAGGACTGACGTCCTCCGCTCGGACGTGCTTCGCGTCCCCTTCACGCAGGACTTACGTCCTCCGCTCGGAAGCTCGAAGTTCAACTGCAAGCCACCACTAACTCACTCGGACTCGACGCATAGCCCGAGTAACTCTGCCTCAGTTGCCCATCGGTTTCTCAGGTGGTGGTGGAATCTGTTTCTTCTCGATCATTCGTTCGATGTCTTCGGCATAGCGTTCGCGTTGAGGCAACGGTAAAGTCGCACTGAAACCACCGGGTAGCTTGCCCCGACAGAGCCAGAACAGGTTCCAATAACCCAACTCAGCAATCTCGATCTTGGGATGCCGCAAACATCGGGCCAGGAAGTGGTACGTTTCCTCCTTGCCGAGATCCTCGGCCAAGAATGGGTGCAGTAATTGGACAATGCGATCGGCTTCGGTGGGTTTGTACATCTTGTCGATCAAAAGTCCGGTGCCAGTCTTCTCATCGTACAGTAGCTTGGCTTGCTGACTGCCACGACTAACCCAGCGTTGCAGAGCGAACATGGCGGCTTCCCGGTCGGCAGCTCCTCCCTCTCGTTGTTCGCCGAGGGAATCCAACACTAGTCCGACAGCATCGATTGCCGCCAGACAGTAAATCGCCAGAACGCGCGCCACCGGATCGGGCAAAACATGCGTCTCCTTCAACGCATCGCGCAACGGCTTCTTGCCACTACCAAGCAGCGTCTCCAGGTTTTTCAACGCGGTGTCCATGCGACGAACAATATCCCGACGATCCGCAGGTAGCTGCGAGCGGAACGTATCAGTCAATGGCTGCTTAGTCAGGGCCTCGGGCAAGCGATCTTCCTTGTAAGGCCCTCGGACTACCATAGAGGAACTGTCCCACTCCACCCGCGCCCACCGGGGCGGCTCGACGACCACATTATGCGTGTGATACGCATCGAGTTTAAGATCGACATCGCCCTTGAGGACCGCCAGATAGCAGTCCGTGCGAGGCTCTTCTCCCTTGCGATAGTCGATCAGTGGAGTAAAAGAGTGGATCAGATCGACGACGACCTCGTCACTAGGATTGGCCAGCGTGATGTCCCAAACTTCCTTCTGAAAGCGCAGGCGGATCTTGGCTGGGCCGCGATCCTTACGGTTGGTCAGATAGATTCGACCTCGCAAAAGTGTCAGATCCAGATCGAATTCGTCGTTGGCGTGAAAAACCACCGCAGACTCGGCGAGATCGAACATGATCGGAGCGGTAGCAAACTCGCGAACATGGCCGCGCAACAGCAACAAGACCCCACTGTTGGTCTGTACCAGTGACGAGAAACCGGGCAGGGCCATCACTGTTTCATTAGTGGAGACAGGATCTTTGAAGGTGAGTCGTCTCCAGTCTCCCTTGTCCGTGGAGCGTGCAACCAACACACTGGGCAGACCGGAGATCCCGCCTGCGTAGACTCCCACTGGAGTCATCGCCTTACTGGGCGGCTTCGCGCGTTCCAGCACCACTGGAGCCTCGGCAGGCTTTGCAGGTGGCGGTTCTGGGGTGCCCGGCGTGGTCGACGGCTCCGTCGCCTCCCCTTTGCCCGATTCGCCCGAGGATTTGTTATCGTTGCGAACGATTGGCTCGTTCGTTTTTTCTGGTTTCTCTTGCAAACCGGCATTGCTCGACTTGTTGTCTTTGTCATTTTGTGCGACTTTGTCGTCGCTTTTGGGTTTGGACGGCGGTAGCACTTGATAGATAGCGAAGCCAAGTAGCAACACTAGTGCCACACCTGCCGCAGGCAATACCCATCGGAGCCACCCTGAAGACAGGGCCAGATCTTCCTCTTCCACGACGGCCTCCCGAACAAGTTTTTTAGGCCCCTGGGCTTTTTTGCGAGCAATGGCCTCGCGCCCGCGAACGAGGCCGTACATGCGTTCCCGTGCTTTGGGCGGAACCAGTGCCGGTTCCCCCAACACCAGGGTAAGAATTTGATGACAAGCAGCGATCTCGGCTAAATGCACATCCGAGGCCAGGGCCAGTTTTTCTAACTCGTTGACTTTTTCTGTGTCTAGTTCGCTATCCAAATACTCAGCGACATCGTTGGGATCGACGCCTTCCGGCCCCTCGCTGCTTGGCGCGGTCAAGCGACGACGTCGCGTCACCTGTTTTAATCGAGCCACTAATTCCTGAGCCGCATCGCTCTCAGCGACCTTTTCGCCGATTTCTTTGATTTCGGCTGGCTCCAGAGTATCGTCGAGATACGCCAATAAGGTTCGTAGTGTGAGTCGACGCATAGGGCTCGGCCTCCTCGCGGAGAGCAGGCAGACTCTCCTTCCGGTAATAGTGGGGCGTCTCGATGCATTTCGTGCAAGAATTTCTAACTTTTTCGCAATCGGAGTCACAGCAGTCGAACCAGATACGACATCTGCCCGCGATGCACGGCCAGATGCGTTAACGTCTTCACTAGGGCGTTGATGGTGGTGCCCATCTTTTCTGTCTCGGGATGCGGAGCAGCGAGGCTCTCGACGGTCTGACTCTCCACCACGCGACGATACAGCGCGACCGCATCCTGGAGCTGCTGTAGAGCCTCGGCCTTGCTGGGAACCTGTTGTTCGGTAAATTCACGCTCTCGATCGCGGACGTAGCCGGTCTTTGCCAGCCCCGCTCCAATGAAGTGATTGAGATTGCCGGCTAGATGCAACACCAAATGACCGATCGAATTGCCCTGAACGAGGGGTTTGCGCCAGAACTGCTCTTCGCTTAAAGAATTTCCCAGCGTGTAGATCTCGTCAGATAAGACTTGCATCTGTGTGAGAAGCGCCTCTTTCACAACCTCTACAGTATGAGCAATCATCACAACCCCTCTATTTAGCACAATCGACCTGATGCTATCTTCATAGATTCCGGGTTCAAGTTCCGGCCAGAAGAATCCGACTTGGCCCGGCTCCAACTCGCCGATATGATCTTGACGCTCCCGGCGCGGGAAAAGCCGGCGCACCACTTCGCAAGGAGCAGATGGAGATGAACCGATTCGTACTGTCGGCCATTCTGATGGGAGTGCTGTTGACGGCAAACGCCCCCGCACAGAATTGGGCGGACAAGTTGTTTAAGGATGGCCTGATCAAAGATTTCGGCTCGCAACCGCATGGCAGTCAACTCAACCACAGCTTCACCCTGACCAATATCTACGCCGTCCGCATGGAGATCACCTCCATCAAGTCGAGCTGTGGCTGTGTCACCGCCGAGGCCAAGAAGCGCGTTCTCGAACCTCGCGAAAGCACCACCATCGACGTGACGATGGACACCAAACGGTTCACCGGACCGAAAACCTTCACGGTGCGTGTGACCGTTGGTCCTGAATATATTTCGACGGCGGAATTGACGCTGAAGGCGAACAGTCGCGCCGACATCGTCTTCAACCCGGGGCAGATCAACTTCGGCCTCGTCTCGCGTGGGCAGTCGCCGACTCAGTTCATCGATGTCGAATATGCGGGAACGTTGAACTGGCAGATCAGCGAGGTTATCAACAAAGATGTGCCCTGCACGGTGTCCTTCAAGGAAACTTACCGCCGAATGGGAGGCGTTGGCTATCGACTCACCGTCACCCTCAACGCCGATGCTCCGATCGGCACTCAGCGACATAACCTGTATCTGAAGACCAATGATCCAGCTAGCCCATTGGTTCCCGTCTTGATCGAGGCCACCGTGCAATCGGCCATCTCCGTGACCCCGGAGACGCTCCACCTCGGCACGATCCGTCAGGGCACGGCTTTGATGCGTAAGGTGATCGTTCGAGGGAACAAACCGTTCCGCATCACCGGCGTCGAGGGTACCGGTGACGGCTTCGAGCTAGGCGAAGCTCTCAACGCCAACGAGGCGATGGTGCAGTTCGTCACCTTCCAATGCGCTCCAAACAAAGAAGGAGCGTTTCGCAAGGAGTTGAAGATCAAGACCTCACTTCAGGATGCTCCTGTGTCGGTCATTATAGACGGCATCGCGACCAGGTAACTCCTTACTGTTTGCCCGCTCCGCCGCCAGCGTTCCTTCGCGTCGATCGTGAAGGAACGCTGATTCGTTTGCATCCCGAAAAGCTCGAACCTTATTCAGCGAAGTACACGTCGGCGTTGTCTTGCGTGCTGAGGCCTTATCCGTATCTTATGCTGACACTTCTACCACTGATTCGATGGCCCGGGATGGCCGACTCGCTGAGGGCTTGGACATGGGGATGACAGGCATGGTGGCACCCTGGGCAGCGGCAGCGCCTCCCACGACGGGAGCAGAAGACGGCATTAACATTAGCGTGGTCAATCTCGCCGCGATCTTGCTCAGTCTGACCGCGCTGTTCGCTTATCTGAATCATCGCTTCATTCGCTTACCGCCCAGCATCGGAGTGATGGCGTTGGCTCTAGCCTTTTCTCTGCTGTTGGTCGGCCTCGGCATCTTCGTTCCCAGCGTCGAGAACACCGCTAAGGGGTTGGTGCAAAAGATCGACTTCAACGAGACTGTGCTAAATGGCATGCTGGGTTTTCTTCTGTTTGCCGGCGCGCTGCACATCGATTTAGCCGACCTGGCCAGTCGTCGTACCCTGATTGCCATTCTGGCGACCATCGGCATCCTGACCACGACGCTGATCGTCGGCTTGGCCACCTACTTCATACTACCCTTGATCGGACTGGAAGCGCGGCTGATCTATTGCTTACTATTCGGAGCCTTAATAGCTCCGACTGATCCCATCGCGGTGCTGGCCATGCTTAAGGATGCCGGCGCGCCGCGCTCGTTGGAGGTGACCATCGCAGGAGAATCGCTCTTCAACGATGGCGTCGCCGTGGTCGTCTTTCTGGGACTGCTCAAGGCGGCCAATCAGGGCGAAGGTTCGGTGGATTTTGCCTATCTGGGCACAGCCTTTGTGCAGGAGGCGATCGGCGGAGCAGTCTTCGGTCTGCTGCTCGGCTTGTTATTCTTCTATCTGTTCAAGACTGTGGACCGCTACTCCGTCGAGGTACTGCTGTCGCTGGGCTTGGTAGCGGGCGGCTATGCGCTGGCCACGGCGTTGCACATGTCTGGACCAATCGCCATGGTCGTGGCCGGGCTATTCATCGGCAATCATGGGCGAACCTTCGCTATGTCGGATACCACACGCGAGCATCTGGATACGTTCTGGGAGCTGATCGACGAGATTCTCAATGCCCTACTGTTTGTCCTGTTAGGCTTGGAAGTGCTGGCTCTGGAACTAACGACGATGAAGCTCGGCGTCGGGCTGATGTTAGTACCGGTCGTCGTCCTGGCGCGGTTCGTCTCGGTGACGTTGCCGGTCTGGTTGCTGCGTAAGCGGAACATGCAGATCGAGAAGTACACGGCACGGTTGCTCAGCTGGGGCGGACTGCGCGGCGGCATCTCGGTGGCGCTGGCGTTTCTGGTGCCCCAGGTGGTGAATGGGGTGGAAGTTCCCGAACGTCGCTGGATGCTTGGCGCGACTTACGTCGTCGTGGCCTTCTCCGTTCTGGTACAGGGCACCACGATTGGTCCACTAATGCGGCGCTGGCTGCAACTTGATCGACAACCACAAGGAGTCTCGGCGTGAACATCCCAGAACAGTTGGGGGTGAACTTCTCGGATCTGTTTGTCGTCGTAGCGCTGGGATCGGGCCTGTACGCAGTCCTGGTCGCGGTCACCGGGCAAAAGCAATTCCTCGCTAAAGCGGTCAATCCCCACCGCTTGACTTGGCTGATTGCCGCCGTGTCCGTCCTCTGGGTCGGCTTGAGCTTGATGCGCTGGCAGGCACAAGGGTGGAAGATTCAGGAATGGCTCCAGTTGTTCAAGCAACTGGTGTCCAAGGAACCGACGCCACCGCTGGT
>CALDUY010000044.1 GCA_937923405.1 uncultured Gemmataceae bacterium
AATACTCGTTTAGAATAGCACATCTCCTCACCGGATAGGTAGAGTCAGGAACGAGCTTTTAGTGAAACCTCTCGTCACGGTTGGCGGACATACAGCCGCAACACTGAACCGACTCGGCGAGCGTGAACGCCTCCCGGCAAGTCGTGTGCGCCGTGGTCCGCCTCCACCAGAGCGGCGACGCGGTCGTAGTCGGCGAACGACATGCGGCCGCGCGGCCAGTCCTCGCGCTGCCACAGGTGCCGCAGCACCAGGCGCACCACGCGCCGAGTCGCTCGCCGTAGTTCGTTCACGTTCAGCACGACCATCGCTCCAGCGCGGGGCAACTCGGCGCGTCGCAGCCAGTCAGCGGCTTCGGCAGCCTGTTCGCGCATGGTCTCGTCGGCCTGGTGAGCCAGTCGATTCAGCACCTCGACAATGCGCGGATTGTACTCCCGAGCCAACAGCGGCAAGAGCTGATGGCGCAGTCGATTTCGTGTCAGTTTGCAGTCGTCGTTGCTGGCATCCTGTCGCGCGGATTGGCCCAGCTCGGCGAGGTAGGCTTCGATTTCGGCCCGGCTGACGGCCAGTAACGGACGCACCACCTCGACGCCGTCGGCCAGTTCACGACGTGCCGCTATGCCGCGCAACCCCTCGATCCCCGTGCCACGCAGCAGCCGATGCAGCACCGTTTCCGCCTGATCATTGGCGTGGTGAGCGGTGGCGACAAATCGCAGTCCGTGGCTTCGGGCCACCTCGGCCAGCCAACGGTATCGCTCTCGTCGAGCCACGGCTTCGAGATTCTCGCCCTCGCGTTGGGCCAGACCGGCGATGTCGAGCCGTTGACACACCAACGGCGCGCGTCCCTGGGCGAAGTCACGAACAAATGCCTCGTCAGCGTCGCTGGCTGACCCGCGTAGCTGATGATTCAAATGGGCTAAGAGCAACGGCGTGTCGGTGTGCTTGAGCTGGCACAGTGCCCGTGCCAAGGCGATGCTGTCCAAGCCACCCGAAACGGCGACGACCAGTCCCGGCAACGGCTCTCCTAGAGCGCGCCAGGCGGTGTCAACCAGCGACAGCAGTCGAGACGGGGTCATACTCTCATGATACATTACGCGGTAAAGCCCCACCCTGGACCACCGGAGAGACCATGCCGATTACTGTCGTCGCTGCCGAGCCGATCGAAGGAAAAGTTCGCCGTGAAGTGGCCATTGTCTCGTCCTTGGGCCAGCACGCGGCCGGCAATTACGTCCTGGTCCGCGTCGCCGATGAAGCTGGACACGTCGGCCTGGGTGAGGCCAGCGTGACGGCGGTCTGGTCGGGCGAGACGCAAGCCGGCACTATCGCGCTAATTCGCGAGGTACTGGCTCCGCTGATTGTCGGAGCCGATCCCTTCGACGTGGAGTGGATCAGCCGACGCCTGGAACGAGCGGCGTTCGGCAATAGCTTCGCGCGCGGGGCTTTGGAGATGGCCTTGCTCGATCTTCAGGGCCAGATCCTCAAGCTGCCGGTCTACAAGCTGCTAGGTGGCCGGGATCGGCCCACGCCGGAACCCGGCGCGAAGCTCCAGTACGTCCTGGGCAGCGACCGGGGCTTGCGGCTGAAGTTCGTCGTCGGAGCGGTGGAGCCGGCCCTGGCCGCCGAACGCGCCCGCAGCATGGTGGACAAAGGCTGGAAGGCAATCAAAGTCAAGGTCGGACGTGATCTCAGCGCCGACGTGCAGCGACTCCAGGCCGTGCGCGACGCCATCGGCCCCGAGGTGTTCCTCGCCGTCGATGCCAACGGCGGCTACACCGTCGAACAGGCATTACAGGCGACCCGACAGTTCGAAAAGTTTAACGTCGCCCTGTTCGAGCAGCCGACCCGACGCGGCGATCATCCAGCGATGGCCGAGGTCCGCCAACGCAGCAACATTCCGATCATGGCCGATGAAAGCGTGTTCACCCTACGCGACGTGCTGGACGTGATCCGTCATCGCGCTGCCGACGTGCTCAGTCTGTATCCGGGCAAGCATGCGGGCCTGCGCGAGACCCTGACCCTGGCCCGCGTCGCCGAGGCCGCCGGCATTGTCTGCACCATCGGCAGCAACCTCGAACGCGAAGTGGCGACGGCGGCGATGGCTCACGTAGCGATCTCCGCTCCAAACATCGTTTGCGAGCGGTTCCCCGGCGATCTGATCGGGCCGCTGTACTTCGAGCGACCGCTGACTAGTCCAGGACTGCGCTATCAAGCCGACCGTTTGTTCATCCCTGATGGTCCAGGTCTGGGCGTGCAGGTGGTCTAAGCAGCAGAATCACTCCGTTCACACCGCCGGCAGCTTCCGCGCAGGCCGACACCCCCGGAGTATCCGCGCCTCTTACTGGGCCTGTTGGCGAAATCTTTTTGTCCTTTCTCGACCTGAGTATCAGGCAAGAGGTATGTTTCTGGTAACTTGCGTGATCTGGGTAGCAGAGCGCGGGGCAACGGTTCCCTCATGCGACAACTGTCGCGAGGAATCAATGTGTTTGGCCGCACGGAGATAGTCGTTCATTATCCCGGCAAAATGTGCGCGACGGCACGGAGATCACCTCACCTCACAGCTGCGCAGCTGTAATTTGGCAGCTGCGCAGCTGTGAATGATCGAGAGGTCGCCCGGTTCACGTGCGGCTGAGCACAATCCTCCCTGAAGTTCGCGTGCCGTCGCGCACCAGTTGACGTGCCGTCGGGCACATGCTCGCCGATGTTCGCGTGCGGTGGCGCGCGCTGAATCCGTGCGTTCGCGCACTAAACTCACTCGAAGGCTCGCCCGAAGTAGTGGATGTCTCGTGAGTTACGTTCACTTGCCCTACGCGCTTAACCTGAGTTTCAACCTTCGGAATAACCCCACACTAACCGCCGCGATCAAGACGGGTTCTCCCCGCGCGCGCTCTTGGCGCGAGTGTGGATCTTGGCAAACTGAAACATCGGGTGCTCGATATGGAACCACTCGAACGAGAACGCGGGTTTCGTGACGGTCGGGACGAGATGAACCTAGCCGATTTCCCGATCTCAGCACTGCAACGAGTGCAGAAAAGCGATGGCCAAGGCGGCAAGCTCGATCGGCTCGAATTTCGCGCTAGCCGCTACGATCCGGCGACCCGGCAGCGCGTTCAGCAGAAGATCACGCTGACTTCGACGGCCCGAGATGGCCTGCCCACTCCAGCGGATGAACACGTGATCCTCGCTCTATTGTACGTCGCCAAGCACTCCAACAACTTCGACGAGGCCACCGTACATTTCGCCCCGTCGCAACTGTTCCAGATCATGGGTTGGGCACCGAACGGGCGCAGTTACACTCGACTGCGTAACGTGTTACGGCGACTCAAAGCTCTGACCATTCGCTATGAAAATGCCTGGTGGGACATGGTTGGACGCGGCTATCAGGAGGAAGTGGCGACCGGCATCATCAGCGCCTATCGCCTGGCACGGCAGACCTCCGGACCGCGCCGCCAAGGCCAACCTTTGGTCAGCTGGGTCACCTGGACGCAGTCGTTTCACGACAGCCTCAAGGCGGGCAATCTCAAACGCCTCGATCTCGACGTCTTTTTCCGCCTACAAACCCCAACCGCCCAGCGAATGTATCGTTTTCTCGACAAACGCTTTTACACTTCCCCGACCGTGACGATGGATCTGATTGACTTTGCCTGCGGACACATTGGCCTGACCGATGCGGGAAACGTGGCGATTCTCAAACGCCGCCTTGCCCCAGCCCTGGCCGAGTTGGAACAGATCGGCTTTCTCAAACCGGCCTCGCCTCAGGAGCGGTATCAGAAGCTCAAAGTCGGACAATGGCGAATCGTCCTCCAGGCGGCCGGACGCGAAGCATCTGGTCAGTCGGTCGACAACGTAACTTCTTCTCCAATAAATGGTTCTGCTGAGTCAGAGGAGTCCCCAGCCGCCACCTTGGCCCGCGAGTTTTATCTTCTCTGGGAGCCGAGCAAGCCGATTCAGCCCGGACCACGCGATCTAGAGCAGGCCGAACTCCTGCTGCACGATCGTCCCTTGGCCGAGGCCCGGGAACTACTCGCTCTGCTGGTCAAAGTCACGAAAAAAGAGTGGCCCGACTGCCGCTCTCTCAGCGGGGCCGTCCAAAAGTATCTGGGCGATGCCTTGGAGTTGTGGCAGCAGCAAAGCCGTCGTGAGCAGCAGCGACGTCAGGCCGATTGGTCGCGCCAACAGCAACGCCTCGAACTGACTCAGCAGCAAGTCCGGCAGCAGCAGCTCGAGTACCGTTGGCAGGCCCTCAGCGAGTCGGAGCGGCAGGCGATCGTCGCCCGAGTCCGCGCCCGAGTCGGCAGCCACGCTCCGACGGCCTTCGTGCATCGGCTCTGCCTCGACGAGTTAGACGCACGTTAGCACGCTCCTCAGGATGGTGAAGCGCAGCGCCGGCTTTAGCCTGCGAAAGAACTTCATATGCCGCAGGCCGTTTCACCATCTTGTAACGAACACAAATGTCGCATTTTGGCCAACAATGTTGAATAATGTCCAACAATGCGCGATTGTGGTGAAGCCGCGTTCCCGCTCAGTCGCGCTTCGACGAACGATTGCTGACCTCGAGATAAAACTCGTGGTCGCGGTAGGTATCGACATCGGGGTAGCCGTCTGTCGTTGGGCTGAGCTTATAGCGGTCCTCGCCGGTAGCGAACAACGACTGACGTTGCAGCAACTTAAGCTTATTCCGGTCAGTTGGCGGAGCCTTCCCGGGGATCATGGTCGGCGGCAAGGTGCCATCGCCTTCGCGGCGTAGTCCCCAGCCACCATGGTAGCGGTCGTGCTTGTCGTTCAGGCTCGGAGCGTCGGGCAAGCTGGCCAGGTTGACGTTGGCCAGCGTGAAGCCGCGATGTGGCCCTGGTTCCTCGAAGCCGATCATGAAGGCGTATCGCTTGCCGGCTTGAAACGTCAGGCGATCGTCACCACTGAGGGCCCAGCGCATGTAGTGCAATTTGCCTTCGTTGCTGGTCGGGGTACCGGTTTTGTCTCGGGTCGGGGGAATGTTGGGGAAGGTGCCGCCCCGGACCAGGTGCAGCGGTTTGTAAATGAGGCCTTCGAGGAAATCGTCACAGCGATGGTTCTTGCTGAAGCCGTGTTTGGCCTGGGTGCCGACCGGCGTGCCGTTGTCGTTGATTCGTGGGGTGCCGATCACCTCGAAGAACTGGAGGAACACCTTGGCCCCTGGGGCACCCGAGAGGACGGCGGCGTCCGACGGTCCCGTTCGCAGCACGATGGCTTCCAGACGGAAGGAGTTCTCTGGGGTGAAGACCTGACCCAGGTCGCGGTTGCGTTGGAAGTAGCCAGACTCTTTCCAGATCAAGGGCAACTCATGGCGAACGCTGGTGCTGCCGCTCTTGTTGGCTTCGGTCTGCTGGATCGGCACGCGAGTCGGGTCGGGGGCGTACTTCTTGCCTAGGGCCGTGATTTCCAGGCCAGCCAAAGCAGCACCGCCAGGCCAGACAGCCCACGTCATCAGAGCAAGCATTAACACTAGTCGCATAGTTCCTCCGGCGGTTACTTCTTGGGGCGAGTCACTGAGATCGTCAGCACGTTGTCGCCTGGTTGGACCTCGAACTGAATGCCCGAGGTGTTGGGGTCACTGAACTTGGGATCGATCGGCCGTGGATTCTTCGGGCCATAGTCATCGGTGGGCGGAGCGACGACGACCTTGTACTTGCCCTGACGGACCCCATCGCCAGGCTTGCGAGTGAAGAGTTTGAAAGAGCCGTCCGGCTGAATGTAGCCGACCGGCGACGGCAGTTGCGGATCGTCGATGGGGTGCAGAGAAACCTCCCCGCCGATCACCGGTGAGCCATCGTCGTATTTCACCGTGCCCGCTACGGGAGACATGTTGCCTGGCCCGCAGCCGCTCAGCAGCAGGCAAAGACCAAGCAGCCATCCACACGCGCGAGGCCAGGTTCGGTAGGCGTACGGCCAATTTGCGAGAGTCATGAGGTTCCCTTATTTCGGGTGGAATAGGAGTTAATTGCGCGCGTTATCTACTTCCCTCCAGACATGTGGAGAGATGCACGAAAGCAACGATGGCCTCGGGTTGGCCTGTTTAGAAGTTGCCCGGCACGACTTCGCCGCCGTCTCGGGTAGCCAACGCCGTGAGCGTGGCGTTCGAGATAGTGATACTCAAGCTGCGCACCGAACCGTCGCCCAGGGCGAACTGGACGACCCCTGTGTGCAGACTGCCGAACTTCTCGTTGCTGGGGTCGTCCTGGGTCCGGGCCAACGCCCAGCTCGCACCGCCAGCCAGCCGCGTGTACGAGCGAATGCCGTCGGGGTTGTAGATCGAGCCATCGCCACCCACCGGACTGAGCGAACGGTCTCTCAGTTCATTGCCGCGACGAATGTGCTTTTCGCCGATGAATAGGGTGTTACTCGTGCCGTCCGTGATGCTCAGCAAATTGATCCTCCGATTGAGATCGCCGCGGAAGAACGCCCCGTTGGACGCATCCATGCCGCCCAGACCGGAGGCGTTGTGGCGATCGCCGACGCAGACCGCGTAGTCCCCTGCCGAGCCAGACTGTCGCGTCGCCGCCGGTGGCGGGGTGGCTCCGTCGCGATCTTCCGTGGCGGGCACGATCTGTGGCGGGGTACGCCTTGACGGGCAGAAGAACGTTTTGACCGACGACTCACGAGCAGTCACGGGAGCATTGCGGAAACGTAGTCCAGTGGCCTCGAACTGTTGATAGATGTTGCTCTGTTCGATGTAAGGGAGAATCAGCACCGCCCAGGTCACGCCGTTGCCATCGGCGTTTCGTGTTGGGGGCAGTGCTCCAGTCGTGTCATGATAGTTGTGCATGGCCAGGGCTAGCTGTTTGAGATTGTTGCTGCACTGCATCCGCGCCGCTGCCTCCCGCACCTTCTGCACCGCCGGTAGAAGTAGTCCAATCAAGATCGCGATAATCGCAATAACCACGAGTAATTCGATTAGGGTGAAGCCCCTTCGTGACCATTTGCCTAGCAGAGTCATGGGACACCTCAGCAGAGAGAGAGAGAACGAGAAAGGTACAACAACTACGGATTCGGGGGCGAATTCAGACCAGCTCGGGCGCAGCGCACGTTATTGCGACAGGCGGAGCGAAGATGGGCACGCAACGCCTGGCGACACCGTCGGCGATCACCACTTCGCAACGCCTCGATGATCGCGATGTGTTCCTGAACTTCCTGGACCAGCCACCGCCGCGAGTGCCCCAGCCGCTTGTGCGCTAGGCGAATCAGATCGATCAGTTTGCGGATCTCTTGTTGCAGGATCGGATTGCCTGAGCGTTCAGCGATGAGTAGATGCAGGCGACGGTCCAGGCGAGACGAGGCCGGCTCATCTACTTTGGACAGATCGCGCGGTGTCAGCTGATCGAGTTCGGCGAATTCCGCTGCCGTCACTCGTCCACAGGCCAGACCAATCGCCGTCAGTTCCAGGGCCGTGCGCACCTGATAGATGTGTTTGACTTCTTCTGGCGTGATCTGTCGCACCTGCGCGCTACGCCCCTCAAGTGTAACCAGACCATACTCGTTCAGACGCATCAGAGCTTCACGAATCGGCGTGCGACTGACGCCCAGCTGCCGCACCAATTCCATTTCGCGCAGCATCATCCCGGGTGGATATTCTCCCGAGGAGATTCGATCGCTCAGCACGTCATACACCTGCTCGGCGAGCGTGACATGCACCAGGTGAAGCGGAGCCTGTTTCGTCATGTGACATCAAGCGAGAAGTAGTTTCGTCCTCCAATCCTGCATGCAGTATACTGTATACAGAATACGCGCCAACCTAAAATTCTCCCGTTTTGTTTACCTCTTTTTCACCGCTTCTTCCTTGCCCACTTCCCTTGCCGGTCTTGTTTTGTTACATCTTGGCTTGGCCAGACGTACTCAGAGAGGGGGGAAATTGGCCGGGCGTCGGCGGGTGACGTGCCGACCTGTCCCACGCTGACTCCAACTCAATCGAGGCACCCATCCATGCGACTGATTAGCTTTTTGGGCACCGGCGAGTACAAAGCCACTTCCTATGTCTTCGAGGGCCGCACCACTACCACCGAGTACGTTTCCTTGGCCCTGGCCCAGACTGTCCAACCGCGCGAAGTGCTGCTCTTGGCCACCGACGAAGCCTGGAGCAAGCACGGCGAATCGCTACGCCAGAAGCTTACCGAGGCGGGGCACCCCACACCACAGCGGGTCGCCGTGCCGACCGGCGGCAACGCCGAGCAACTCTGGGAGCTGTTCCATCGCATTGTCGAGGCCCTGCGAACCAGTCCGGGGCCGATTCTCCTGGACATCACCCACGGCTTTCGCATGCAGCCGTTCTTCGCCGCCGCCTGTCTTCAGTTTGTCCAGGCTGTCGTTCCTCAGGTACCGCCGATTCGCGTGGTCTACGGCGAGTATCGCCCCGCTGCCGAAAGCCCCATTTGGGAGCTGACCCCGTTTCTTGAAGTGCTGTCCTGGTCGCGTAGTCTGATGCTGTTCCTCCGTACCGGGCAGGCCGACGAGGTGGTCGAGCCGACCAAGGCGTTGGGACGCCAGCTCAGCCGTCAGTGGGCCGTTTCCGGCAAGCAAGGCGACCAGCCTCAGCTACGTCACCTTGCCGACGCCCTTCGCGAGTTCAGCGACGACTTCACCACCATTCGCATCGGTTCCTTGTTGTTGGGCACACTGCAACGACCTGGCTCGTCGGCCCGGCGGTTGGTCCAGACCATCCAACAGACGCAAGCCGAGGCCGCCCAGTGGTTGCCCACTCTGGGTTTGGTTCTTGATCAGGTGCAAGCGATGGTCCAGCCGCTCATCTTCGACGGCGAGCTGTCCTCCCCTGCGGGGCAACGTGCCTTGTTGGCCTTGGCTCGGCTGTACGTTCAATTGGGCCGCTACAGTGAGGCCAGTTCTGTGCTGCGTGAGGGCTGGATCACCCTGGCCGCTCCGCCTGTCGCCGCTCGACCGGGTCTGCCGGAGTACAGCGGCCAGGCCCGCGAGCTTCAGGAACAGCGCTGGCGCGAGCAAACCCCGCAGGCACTCAGCGTCTCCGAATTGCGCAACGACATTCAGCATGCCGGTTTTCAGATCGACCCCAAGTCGCGCGACTGGTTTGAGCGACAGTTGAACGTCCTGCTGGACCAATGGCAACGCTCGATCCCCGAGTCGCAGTAGTTTGCGAGCGGCTCAATCCGAGCGGAGGGCGTAAGCCCTCCATGGTCAACCCTCCGGGATCAAAGATCACACCAGGAGACCGATTATGTCCGATCCATTGCTTGCTAGCTTTCGTACCCGTTTGGCCAAAGAGGCCGGCAGCGCCCTCTATCGCGAGATTGAGGCCGCCTGTGCCGCTCGGCGGGAGTTGCGCGGGGGACACGACGACTGGGCCAGGCTGTGCGAGGAAGCCGGCCTGGTCAATCTCGCTTTTCGCGAATGGCAGTTGGCTGCCCGTGATGCTCCCGACGATCCACCTACTGTATTGCGGCTAGTGCAGTGTTATCGCGAGCGCGGCGACCTGGCCCGAGCCACTCGTGGGGTCGAACTGTTGTTAGCTTGTTCCCCCGCTCAGGAAGCCTGGCTGTCGCTTTTGCTTGAACTGCTTGTCGAGCAAGGGGCCTTGCCAGCGGCCCAGGCGGCCTTGCAACGTGCTCGCGAGGCTGGGCTGTCCGACGCGGCGGTAGCGGCTTTGCAGGCTCGCTTACTTCCCCCAGAGGACGAGCCGACTCACGAAGGCTCCTTGACCTTCACTGAGGCCGATCTAGTACGGTTTCAGGCTCTCTTTGGTGGCCGCGAGGACGTTCACGCTCGCCAATGGGCCAAGCCCAGCGGCGAGACCGGCTACACCCCCGTCCGTGAGCCGCTCACTCCTGCTGTTGTCCGCAACCATCTGCTCGGCACCTTCACCGTCGGCACTTACCCCATTCGTTTGGACGGCACCAGCACCTTTTTCGTCCTCGATCTGGACATCACTCGCTCGTCGCTGGAACGAGCGGTCAGCGAGTCGGCGTTGGCCCGGCAGCTTCGCGAATCCATGCGTACCGAGGGGGTGCGTCTGCTCAACGCCCTGCGACGCGATTTCGGCTTGCCCGTCTTGTTCGAAGATTCCGGTTACAAGGGGCGGCATTTCTGGATCTTTCTGGAGCAACCCGAACCTGCCGAGGTTCTCCATCTTTTGGGCCGCTTGCTCTTGACCCGCTTAACTCCCACCTTGGCCGAGGGACTGCATCTGGAGTATTTTCCCAAGCAACCCGCCTTGAAGAACCAAGGCCTAGGCAATCTCATCAAGTTGCCGCTCGGCGTGCATCGCCGTACTGGGCGTCGCGCCGTTTTGCTCGACGAACACGGCCAACCCCTTGCCGAACCTCTTGCCGCTCTCCGCCAAGTTCACCGACTTTCCCGAGAGCAATTATACTCATTAGTTGAGCGGCTCAAGCAAGAAGCCCCGCCTCTGCTCTCTGTCGAACCCAAGCCTAAGCTCACCGAGCCGTCCCCCCCTACCCCCGCTGAGGGGCCGCCTCCACCCGAACCTCGACCCGCTTGGACTGAGGCCGATTTCGAGACTGATCCCCGTGTTCGCCATCTGCTCAAGCAGTGTCCCGTTCTGGCCGAACTCAAACGCCAGGTCGATTCCGAACGCCGTCTCAATCACGAGGAACAGCTCGTCTTGATTCACTCTCTGGGTCATTTGCCCAGCGGACCCCAGGCCGTCAACTACTTGCTCTCTCACTGCGTTGATGTGCCTGCGGAGAAGCTGCTCAAAAGTCCGTTGCGCGGCCATCCTATCTCTTGCCCGTCCATTCGCAAAAAAATCGGCCACGTCACTCGCCGTGTCCCCTGCAATTGCAGCTTTGCCCAGGCTCCTGAACATTATCCCACACCCACTTTGCACCTGATTGGCTTGCCGGTCGTTGAGCCTTCACCTACTGCTGTGCCGACCCAGTCTTTAGAGGACCTAGCTCGGCGTTACGGCGTTTTGACTCGTCGCCGCGACGAGATTCACCGTGAATGGGACACCATGCGCGGTGAGTTGGTCGAACGCTTGCGGCTGGCTCCTGCTCGCGCTGTCGCTTGTCCAGGCGGGCGTTTTCGCCTCATCGAACAAGAGGGAGTCGAGGAATTAGTTTGGGAGAACGACGATGCAAACACTAGCCATCACCGATCAGGGACTGCGCCTCCACCTGGAGGGGGAGTTGCTGGAGATTCGCCGAGCCGAGGAAATCATTCGCCGGGTGCGCCTGGCGGAAGTGCATGAGGTCATTCTCTTTGGCCAAATCGAAGTCACGTCTGCCGTCATTGCCGCTCTGGCTCGGCGTGGCATTGATTTGATTTATCTGACCGTTCACGGCTATTACCGTGCTCGTCTTGTCGGATCCCGTTCGCCCCAAGCTGCCTTGCAACTCGCTCAGCTGCGTCGGACCTTCGACGATTCTTTTGTTCGTGCTGTTGCTTCGGCGATGGTGGCTGGCAAGCTTACCCATCAGCGCCAGGTTCTCTTGCGTGCTCAACGCCGCCTTAAAGATGAGTCTCTCGCTGATACCTTGGCTCGTCTCCGCTTGCTCATCGAAGAGTGTCAATCCTCTCCTGAACTCGATCGTCTGCGCGGCTTAGAAGGCCAGGCTGCTGCTTTGTATTTCTCCCAGTTTGGCAAATTGATTCTCGTTCCTGACTTTTCTTTTGTCTCCCGTTCGCGCCGACCTCCTCGTGATCCCGTCAATGCTTGTTTGTCATTCGGTTATACCTTATTGGGTAATATCATTGAAACCGAATTGCTCCGTTGCGGCCTCAATCCTATGATTGGTTTTCTTCATCAACCCGCCCATAATCGCAACTCCTTGGCTCTCGATTTATTGGAGGAAATGCGACCATGGATTGATACGCTAGTTTTACGCTTGGTCAATCGACGTCAATTAGGGCCAGGCGATTTTTCCAAACAGCCGGTCGATGTTGAAGCTATCCTTGCCGAATCTGACAATTCCGAATCCGTTCCAGAGACTGAGGGGATTTACCTCAATGATGCTGGGCGTAAAATTTTTCTTCAGGAGTATTACGGCCGATTGCGTGAGACTATTTATTATCCACCTCGTCAAGGCACTTATGCTTTGCGGGAAATCATTCGTGAGCAAGCCTATCATCTTGCCCGTGTCATTCAGGGCACGGATCCTAATTATCGCCCCTTTGTCCCTACCTGAGCCGGATTACCCAGCGCGCTCTATTCCGAGCCCCTCCGTTCCGAGCAGAGGGCGTAAGCCCTCCTTGGTCAGCCCTCCGTGTCAGTCGCCTTCCTAATTTCCCGCTTTCCTTATAAAATTCTTGTGTTTATTCCAGGAGGATTCCGAGCTGCTGTTCCAGACTTTTGAGGTGGAGTGTGTATGTCGTCTTGTGTTACGACATCGTCAGCGATGCACGCAGGGCCAGACTTTTGCGAAAAATGAAGGGATTTCTACCCCATGTGCAGAAATCCGTTTTTGAAGGCGAATTGACTGATGCTCGATTGATCCAGTTACGCGAAATCGTTTTACAAATTATTGATCCGAATGTTGATACAGTTCGCATTTATCATCTGTGCAAGCGGTGCATCCCTGCTACTGAGGTACTTGGGACGGGTATTTATATTGAAACTGACGAACGCGACACGATTATTTGAGAGTGGTAAAGAAGAAAATCTGCGGACCGAATGGCGTGTGGGGGACGCAATCGCGAATCCGTTGTGAGATCTTGAGTTAAAGCAATTTTACCCAGCAAGGTTCGCGGTCGACGCAACTGTTGATTGAATAAGGAGATCAGTCAAATGAGATTCATGAAAGCTAAAGCGGTCGGAGATAGGTGGGGAGGGAGTCGGCGAAAATCACGTCGTAACCCCTTGATCTGCAACGACAAAAGTGATATGCTATCTAATGAGATGCCCCGATTACGAGGGGATTGAAACGTCGGGCCGAAGTTTGAGGAGCTCTTCCGCCATTTCGTCATCTAATGAGATGCCCCGATTACGAGGGGATTGAAACTGCCGCCTTGGGACGGCCGGCCCGGTCACCTGACATCTAATGAGATGCCCCGATTACGAGGGGATTGAAACT
>CALDUY010000045.1 GCA_937923405.1 uncultured Gemmataceae bacterium
AAACGATGCTCCGACTCATGGAGGGAAAGGGGTTGGTGGAGCATGTGGAGGAAGGTCGCTCCTTTATCTACACGGCTCGGTTTTCTCGCGACGACACGGCCAAGCGGTTTCTCGAACGTGTCTTTGACGGCATGGCTTCGCAACTGGTGCTGAGTCTGCTGCGCTCCGAGCAAGTTTCCAGCGAGGAACTGGCGCGGATGCAGGTCTTGATTCGTGAGGCCCAGAAGCAAAAGCGAAACGGCGAAGGAGACAAAGCATGACGGAACTGCTTCGCTGGGCTGTGTATCTGTCCGAAGACGGGGACCTTACGGTCTGGCTGGCGCGGACTGCGTTGGGCGGTGGTGGGGTGCTGTTACTCGCCTGGTGGGTGCAAAGGTGGCTGGGCAATGCTGCGACCCAACAACGCCTGGGGGAATGGGCGGTGGTTGCCGCTTTGCTCGTCGCGCTGACGGCGGCGTTGCCGGCTTGGTGGCATATCTCTGTGACATTGCCAACGACTGAACCGATTCAGTCGGCAGCCGTCCTGACCGAGCCGTTGCCGCAACCTCCGGTTATCGTGAGATGGCTGCCGGAACTGGAGGCTCCGCTCGAACCAATCCACGAGAAAGACGATCCCGTGGTGGTTGAAGCTGCCAGCGAGCCGATCTTAACAAAAGCTCCTTCGTGGAGTGCCAAAGACTGGTTTTTCTTGGGGTATGCCGTTCTCGCTGGGGTGATGCTGCTGCACTGGCTGTTGGCCAATCTGGCGGTGTGGTGGCTGTTGCGGAAGCGTCGGTCTATCTCGCCGGGGCTGGCCGCACTCTTCGCCGAGATGTCCTGGCCGCGACGCACTCGGTTGATTGTCTCGGATCGCGTGCAGGTGCCCTTCAGCGTGGGCTTCTGGCGTCCGACGGTGGTTTTGCCAGCCAAGCTGGTCGACGAGGCAACGACCGAGGAGTTGCGTTGGGTGTTGGCGCATGAGTTGACTCATGTCGCCCGTCACGATACGCGAACCTGTTGGCTGTTTATCCTGGGACAGGTGTTCTTCTTTTATCTGCCGTGGTTCTGGTGGCTGCGTCGGCAAGTGCGGCTGTCTCAGGAGTATTTGGCCGACGCGGCTGCGTTGAAGTGGGCCGGCAGTCCGGCGGACTACGCACAGTTTCTCCTCAGTTGGGCATGTCCCCGGAATGCGGCGAACAACTCTGCCGTTCAACTGCCGGCCGTGGTAACTCCCGTGACAGGGTCTGGTTCCGATTTGTTCAGGAGGGTTACGATGATGTTGGACTCGAAAAAAACATACACAATTGGCGTGTCGCGTTCCTGGGTAGCTGGCTTGGCGGTTGGGCTGGTGGCGTTGGGCCTCCTCGTGGGGGGAGTCGGCTTCAAGGCCATCGCTGCCGAGGATCCCAAACAAGAGACTCCCAAAGTAGAAAAACAAAATCCCTTCCCTGGGGAACTGAATAAGCTGTTCGAGAATATGCCAGGTTTCGACGACGACCTGGCCAAGGAACTCCGCGAGCGGATGGAAGAACTCCGCAAGCAGATGGAAGAGATGCGTAAGCAGATGGGCAAAGGTGGCTTCAACTTCCAGGGACAGTTCCCCGGTGGTCAGTTTGTCTTCCCCAACATTGAAAACGAACTGCCCTTTGGTCTGGCTGGCACTTCGCCACGTCAGCAGCGACTCGGCGCTCAGGTGCGCGAACCGAGCAAGACCTTGATCGAGCAGCTCGATCTGCCGCAAAATCAGGGCATCGTTCTGGAAGAGGTTGGAGCAAACTCGGCGGCGGCCAAGGCCGGGTTGAAACCGCATGACATCGTCCTGGAACTGGATGGCAAGCCGGTGCCTAGCGATGCCAAGCAGTTCATCAAGATGATCAGCGAGGTGAAGGCCAACACTCCGGTCGATGTCGTAGTTCTCCGTAAGGGCAAGAAGGAGACGGTCAAGGGACTCACGCTGCCCGAAGTTAAGCCGGTCGCAGCGGCGAACAATTTCGGATTTCGAGGGAACTTTCAACCGATGATGCCGTTCAACGCCGCGGCTCGCGCCTTCGCTGGTGGCGGTGCTGGCACGATGACCAGCATGGTGCGCAACAACGACGAGTTCACCACCAAGCACAAAGAAGGCGACCTTTCCATCACGATCAAGGGCACGATCAATCAGGGCGTCGCCAAGGTGAGCGAGGTCACTATCGACGAGGGCAATGGCCAGAAGGCGACCTACGACAGCCTGGACAAGGTGCCGGCCACGCACAAAGCCAAGGTCGAGAAGTTGACTGAGATGAGCGCCAAAGGCATCATGACCTTCCCGATTCGCTAAGCGTCCACGGATGGGCTGGACGGAGAGGAGAAGGGTCGGCATGAGTGCCGGCCCTTCTTACTTTTCCGCAAAGGCGATCAGCTTCAATCGCCGCAATTCCGCTTCAATGTTTTCTCCTTCGTAAAACGACAGCCAGCCTCGTACCGAACGACTCTCACCCGCCGGACAGTCTTCGATGACTGGGTCGGCATGGACACATGGACAAGGTGGATTGCCCCAGGCACGACCGCAGCGCTGCCAGCCGAGGATCAACCAGCGCTTGCCCGTAGCATCCTTGCAGGCGGCGAACGGCGCGGCGAACACCTTGTTGTCGTTGCTCAACGCCTCGAACCCTTTCAGTCCGGCCAGCATCACGCACATCTGCACACGAAGACCGGTCAGCTTCTGCTCAGAATCGTTGCTGACGCCAAATTGCATGCGGACGCCGGCCTTGTCGGGCACAATCTTCGAGATCATCTTTACCTGATTGGGGAAGGTTCGCTCTAATGACAGCGAGCCGTCACTGTGACGCGTCCATTCCAGCGGTTCCAGCGGCAGATTGCGTCGGTCCCAGTGCGTCGGAATGTGCGTGTGAGCTAGATAGAGTAGCTCCGGCTTGCCGGCGTTTGGCTCGAACCAGACCGCCTCAGGCACATCGGCCACGGCGTAGCCCCCCTCCCAAGGAGGAAAGATGCTCACCTTGGTTTCGCGTTGCGGACGGATGGCCCCGTCGCGAAAACCGAGGCGCGGATGCCGACCACCGGGATAGGGCAACACCCGCAAGCGGTTCGTTGGCTTGACGGACTTGGCGTCGATACCGAGCCGACGCGCGGCTGCCTCGACTTCGGACGCGCTGAGGCCGAGCATCGCCGCCGCTTCCGTCGAACTGTAGCGATGCTGCACCAGAGCGTTTTCCAACCAGAAGCGGAGATCGGCGTCGTCGCGTGCGGGCCGAGCGGTCGAGCCATCTCGCCCTGTCTTTAGAAGATTTTTTCGATCTTCAATAACTTCAAAAGGATCGGTCGGCACCACGCTCGGATCGACGAACCTCTCCAGGTCGCGCAGGGCGAGCACGGTGAACTTCTCGTCGGCGAGATACTGCATGAACGCTTCAAACTGTTCTTTCGATGTGCTGACCCAGTCATGAGCGGTATCGGGCACGCCGTGGAATTGCAGCACAGCGATCTTGCCGTGCCGGGCTTGGGCGACGGCGGCTTTCAGATCATTCAGCTTCCATGTCGGGCGAGCGTCACCAGCACTGGGGACGAGTAACGGATGATCGAGATACGGTTCGTAGGCGAAGCCGCGACCGTCTTTGTAGGGATGCTCCGGACTGCCGCCGCGCCGCGCGAAGCGGATGCCGTGGTCCTTCAAGATCGCCAGCGCCTCGCGCGTGAGGGCATTGCCCGGATAGGCAAACGACGTCGCTTTCGGGATGCCATACTCCTTGCAGCGGGCGTCGATGCCGCGTAACTGTGCGGGCAGCTCGCGCACTGTCTTGTCGGTGATCGCTAGATGATCGCGCGTGTGATTACCGATCTCGAAGCCGTCTTTGTGCAGCTGGGCAATCTCTTCCCAGGTCATGTAGTCACGTTTATTGGTGGCGAAGTCCCAGCCCTCGGTGACGAAGAACGTCGCCTTGAACTTGTGCTTCAGCAGCACCGGCCGCGCGACAGTGAAGTGCGACTTGCTGGCATCGTCGAAGGTCAGGACGACGAGCTTCTCGGGAATTGGCTCTAGCGCGGCGACGACAGAAGAACCAGTTAGCATGCCGACCAGGGAAAGCAGAAGAGTACGCATGTGCCATCTCGGTGGAGTGCGAAGCGATCCAGAGAGCGATTATATTCATGGCGTGTGACCATTAACGCCGGAAAATCCAAAGTTAGGAGTCACGAGTTAGGAGTCACGCAGTGGGAACGTTTGGACGTGTTCTTTCTCCCCTCACCCCTAACCCCTCTCCCCGGAGGGGCGAGGGGAACAGGTTGTTTCTCTCTTCTCGCCGAAGGGGCGAGGGGAACAGGTTGTTTCTCTCTTCTCGCCGGAGGGGCGAAGGGTTGGGGATGAGGGGAAGCCAAACTCAGCGGCCACGACTCACGGTGAAACACCATCGCTGACGATTTAATCTACTTTGAGCATCCATAATGGCGGCGTGACAATCGGTCGTAACGTCGGGACAGGTCCGCTCAAAAGCGGCATCGTCCAGCCAGGACTCGGAAAGAGCGCGGCTGTCATCCAGGCCGCCTCGAACTCGATCAGTCGCTGTCGCACCGCGAGGACACCTGGGTTTCGTTGCGCTTGCGACAATGCAGTCACCAAGCGAGCGCGAGTCCGGGGCGTCGGTTGCAGTCGATAGAGTCGCTCCAGGTGAAAGGCCGCTGTCAGGGGGTGCTGTTCCATTTCGGCCTGCTTGGCCTGACGAGCATGTGCCACCATCCAGTCGAGCTGCAGAACCGGACTGCGCGATGGATCGGGCGGCTGATAGTCCAGCGGTTGCACCCAGATGGAATCCCCTGCAAGCCTCGCCAGGAGATGGCGGCCCGGATGCCGGGCTTCTTCTTGCTGGTTCGGCGGGTCCACGTCGCCGGGGTCCGTCGTTTCCGCCGTCGTCGTACTCCAGGCCAAGCGTTTGCCGTCGATGTCTTTCGCGACGATCCGGTCGCCGTCGGGACTGAATGCCACGGACACGAAAGCACCTTGGTAATGATCGTGCAATTCCCGACGCGCCTGCGATTGGCTGGCCTCCATGATGCGAACGGGACTGTCGAGGCTGGCGACAGCCAGTCGTTTGCCATCGTGGCTGAGCGCCAGCCGCTGGATCCAATCTGTATGCTCCTTGAGTCGAAGCAGCACCAGTCCATTCGAGGCATCATACACATAGATGCTACGGTCATGACCGGCAGAGAGAATCCGCTGGCCATCTGGATGCCAGACGATGGAAGTGATAAAGTCTATGTGTCCTTCGAGGATCTGTAATTTCTTCCCGGTCTCCGCGTCCCAAACAATCGCGTTGGTATCGTGACTCGCCGTGACCAAGCGTTTGCCATCGGGACTCCAGGCGACAGAGGATACGGAAGCCGTGTGCCCCTTCAGGGTAAGCAGCTCCCGTCCGGTGGCACTGTCCCACACTTTGGCCAACTGGTCAAAACTCCCACTAACGAAACGTTGCCCATCAGGACGAAAGGCCAAACTGGTAACATCACCCGTGTGAGCGAGAATCTTCTGAAGTGGCTTGCCCGTGGCAGCGTCCCAAACGACGATCAGGTTTTCGCTGCCGCCGGTCAGGTAGTGCCGACCATCGGGGCTAATCGCTACCGCCTTTGTGAAGTCTGGCCCCCCTTTGAGAACTAGCGATTCTTGCCCAGTAGCTGCGTCCCAAACACGCGCGGTGTTATCGGCGCAATTTCCCAAGATCCATTTCCCATCTGCGCTCCAGGCGACCGAGTCGAGGACAGAAGTTTTTGAGTTCAACGAGCGCACGATCTGACGATTTTGAAGATCCCAAATAGCGGCTGTGTCCTTGTGACCGCTAACCAGTAGATAGCGATCATCGGGGCTGAACGCCAGACCGTATGCCTCTTCGGTCTTCTCGTCCAGTAACTGATATTCTTGAGGCTGCTCGACCAACCAGATTTTCGCGGTGTTATCGAGGCTGCCCGACAGTAAGCGTAGACTATCAGGACTAAACGCTAGACTGGTCACAAAATAGGTGTGTCCGATCAGAGAGTGAAGCAGTTTGCCCGTCTGGGCGTTCCACAGTTTGATGCAGTTTTCGCGATCACCCGTTGCGAGAACTTGTCCATCAGGACTCCAGGCCACACAATTTATTCCCTCACGGTGCCCTTCGAGGGTGAACAACAGTTGGCCCGTGTGAACATCCCAGACCCGCGCGGTTTTATCCCAGCTGCCCGTGAGAAGGCGTTGGCCATCCGGACTGAAAACCGCGCTATGTACAACTCGGGTATGCCCCTCCAGCGTGAGCTGTTCTTTTCCGGACTCCGCGTCCCAGAGTTTGGCCGAGTTATGGGCTGCCCTGAGAAAACGTCAGCCATCGGGGCTGAAAGCGACGGCAAACACGAGATTTGCATGCCCATCTACCTTTCGCACTTCCTTTCCGGTCCGAGCATCCCACAAGAGGCTGCCAGCGAAACCACCAATAAGGAGTTGTTTGCCGTCGGGACTCCAGGCAAGGTGGTTGATGTCGCTCTCGTGAGCAGTCCGCGTGTACAGGACGTTTCCGCTCGCCACTTCCCAGACTCGCAAAAAACCTTTCGGTCCACCGACGGCCAGAAGTGAGCCATCGGGACTAAGCGCCAGGCAAGCAAGACGAACACTCTGAACTTCCAGAGTACGCAGAAGTCGGCCAGTGTGTGCGTCCCACAGCTTGACAGTGGAATCGTGACTGGCCGTGACAATGAGTCGGCCATCGCGGCTCCAATCGACTCCCGTCACGGAATCGCGGTGTCCCTGGAGCGTGAGATGCTTGCTCTGCGAGCGGGACCAGAGCAGGTCGTGTTCCCAACCGCGTAGGTCCCAGTAGCAATAGTTCAGATAATGGTGAAAATTGAAGGCGTTCTGATCGTGCCACGAACTGAGAGCCAGGGACAAGTAATTAGCATAAATCAGCCGACGTGACCAGGTGCGTCGCTCCTCGGCTAGGCTTGCCTGCTGTTCGGCTCGGTCGCGTTGCCGATTCGCTTCTCGGGCCATGTCGACTGCCAACACGGTCAGCAGGGCCATTCCGGTCACACCCACGGTCAGGATCGCGAGGATGGCGGCCAACAGGCCTGCGATGACCGGATTGCGCCGCGTCCATTTGACCAGACGTTCGCTCAGTCCGGGACGACGAGCGGAGACCGGCTCGCCGTCGAGCCAGCGGCGTAGATCCTCGGCAAGAGCCTGACAATCCGAGTAGCGATGTCGCGGATCCTTTTCTAGACATTTCAGAGTGATTGTCTCTAGATCACGAGGCAGGTCAGGCCGTTTGGTTCGCGGCGAGGGCGGCGGTTCGCTCAGGTGCAGAGAAGCATACTCCGCTAGGTGCCGCGTCGAGAACGGCATCTGTCCGGTCAGCCCTTCATACAAGATGCAGCCGAGGCTGTACTGATCGCAGGCGGCGACAGCCTGGCCACGCCATTGCTCGGGTGCCATGTATTCACACGTTCCTATCGCCTCGCCATCCTGAGTCAGCTTTTCGGCGGCGCCCTGACGAATCGCCGCCAGTCCGAAGTCCGCTAGCAACGGTTCGTCGTCGCCGCGCATCAACACGTTGGCCGGCTTCACGTCGCGATGAATGACGCCCTGGCGGTGCGCGTAGGCCAGGGCCTCGGCCAGCTGGCGAACGATCGTGACGGCTTGACGCAAAGGCAACGAACCGCCTTGTTGTTTCAGAAGAGCCGCCAGCGTACCGCCCGGAACGAAGGCGCTGGCGATGTACTGGATGCCGCTTTCCTCGCCGTGATCGAAGACCGCGACGATGTTCTGATGCGCCAACCCAGCCGCGGATTGAGCTTCTCGACGAAATCGCTCGATGAGCCGCGGGTCATCCAGGTGTTCGGAGCGAGCCACTTTCAGAGCCACGACTCGTTTCAAGGACGGATCGTAGGCTTCATAGACACGTCCAAAACCGCCCTCGCCGATCAGTCGACGAATCTCGAACCGACTGATGCGTTTGGGAATCTCGGGTTCGGGTAGGGCAGAAGTGGAAACACCTGGTTGAGTGGCTCGAAACGAATCAGTCGGCCTGGGCTGGGCTCCGACGGAATCGACATACCGTGATCTCCGGCTAGATGGTTGGTGCGATGGCGGCATGTTGGCGATACCTCAATCGTACCGGCTAGACGCAGGGATAGCAAAAATTATTCCACGCCGAGTAGATCGAGCGGAGCGACGGGCGCGCCGGCGGCGACCCACTCGAAGATCGCCTTGACCTCGGGTCCGCGAAGGGATAACTCGTTCAGCTCACGCAGGGTCACGAAGCGTGCTTCCAGGGTGTGTTCGTTCGGAGTCGAGCGCGGCGGCGTGTCGTCGGCGGGCCGAGCCAAAAAAAGGATACGCACCCTTGCGCCGGCTCCGGACGGCGTGTGTTGCACCTTTAGAATCCCTTCCAGCACGATCGGCACGCCGCTTTCCTCTAGGGTTTCGCGGACAGCAGCGACGTCGAGCGTCTCCCAGGCTTCGGCCCGACCCGCTGGCAGATACCAGCGCTGCCCGTGTTTGCGTTCGCGCACCACCAGAAAGCGGTCGTCCTTGCGCACGATTACCAAAGCATAAAACCACGTCGGAACAGGCTCTCGCGGCATCGTACCTCCGGAGCAAAATTCTGAAGCGACTGATTGACCCTGGCCTCCCTCTCGGGATAGAGTACACAAATCTGCCTTCTCTCCACACTCCATAAGGAGACTCGCAACATGCAACGTATTGATCGACGTTCCTTTCTCAGCGAATCGGCTTTTTTAGCTGCCTGTGCAGCGATGGCACCTCGGCTCAACGAGGCTTGTGCCGACGAGGATACAGCTCCGGCTAAGCGACCTTCCGCCTCGGATACGCTTCGCATTGCCGTCGTCGGGGTCCGTGGGCAGGGAGCTGGGCACGTCAAAGGCTACGCGGCAAACAAGAGGAACAACACGGTCGTCACCACGATCTGTGACGTGGATTCGGCGGTGATCGGTCCCTCAATGAAACATGTCGAGCAGGTTCAGGGCAAGGCTCCCAAGTACGAAAAGGACATTCGCAAAGTGCTGGAAGACAAGGATGTCGACTGCATCTCCATTGCCACGCCGAATCACTGGCACGCCCTGGCGGCCATCTGGGCCATGCAAGCCGGTAAGGATGTCTACGTCGAAAAGCCAGTCTCGCACAATGTGCTGGAAGGACGGCGCATCGTCGAAGCCGCGCGGAAGTACAACAAAATCTGCCAGACCGGTACCCAGAGCCGTAGCATGCCCGGCATGCGTGCCGCCATTGACTTCATCCATCAGGGCAAGATCGGCACGGTGAAAGTAGCTCGCGGCTTGTGTTACAAACTGCGTGGCTCGATTGGCAAAGTTTCCGGTGAGCAGAAGATTCCCGAGACCATCGACTACGATTTGTGGAGCGGTCCCGCACCGATCAAGCCGCTCAAACGAGCACGCCTGCACTACGATTGGCACTGGATCTGGGATTATGGCAACGGCGATTTGGGTAATCAGGGCATTCACGAGATGGACAAGGCACGCTGGGGACTCAACAAGAATACCTTCCCCAATAGCGTCCTCAGCGTCGGCGGGCGGTTCGGCTACGTCGATGATGGCGAAACCGCCAACACTCAGATCATCTGCTTCGACTATGGCGATTGCGAGTTGATCTTCGAGGTGCGAGGGTTACCGTCCAAATCGCCGTATCCTGGCAAGGAGTCGCCGCAGACGGGCAAGAAGCCAGGCAACTTTGTTGGCAACGTCTGGTACGGCAGCGAAGGGTTTGTGGTCTGCCCCAGCTATTCTGGCGGCATTGCCTACAACAACGATGGCGAGGTCATCAAGAAGTTTTCCGGCAGCGGCGATCATTTCGGCAACTTCGTCAAGGCCGTCCGCAGTCGGAAGAAAGAGGATCTCCACGCCGACATCGAGGAAGGTCACCTGTCCAGCGCTCTGTGCCACCTGGGCAACATCAGCTACCGCCTCGGTGTGGACGAACCGTTCACTTCGCGTCGGCCACCGTTCGAATCACGCATGGCCAATGAGATCGGCCAGGACACTGTGGCGCATCTGCGCGAGAACGGCGTTGATGTCAGTTCGATCAGCTATAAACTGGGCCGTAAACTCACCCTCGATGCCAAAACTGAGGGCATCGTCGGCGACAAGGAAGCAACGCTGATGTTGACGCGCGAGTACCGCAAAGGTTTTGAGGTGCCTAGCAAGGTCTGAGGCTGTGATCTCCCCTTACTCTGTCTCCCTCTCCCCCAAGGGAGAGGGAGACAGTTGGTTTCTCTTCCCCCGTTCGGAGCAGAGGGACGAGGAATGAGGGGCTTTCGCTCACTTGCCCAACTGGCTCAGTGCCGCCATGCTCAGAGTGCGAACGCCAGTCTCGATGCTGGGCCGGGGCACCGGGGCGTACTGATCCGAATGCAGCGATGGCAGCGGAGCAGCTCCCTCCTGCTGGGCGGCGGCGTACTTTTCCGGCGGCACTGTGCCCAGGAAGTACATAAAAATCGGCACACCGGCTCGACCATAACGCGAGAAGTCCTCACCACCCAGAATCGGCGGACGTTCGATCACTTTGTCACTTCCAAGGATCTCGCGGAATAACGCCACGGTCTTTCGCGTCAGGTTCGGCTCGTTGTACAAGGCCGGCGTGAACTCGCTCTCGTCGACGGTGACGATTGGCTTGGGGGCATTGGCCGCCTGGGCGCAGCCCTCGGCGATTCGCTTGATCCCGGAGAGCAGCTTGGCCCGCACGCTGTCTTTGGTGCTGCGTACCGTCAACTGCAAGCGCACCTCGTCGGGGATGATGTTGTGTTTGGAGCCGCCATGAATCGAGCCAACAGTCACCACCGCGGGATCGGTAGGGTTGTTTTCACGACTAACCAGTGTTTGCAGATCTAAAATGATGCGTGCCGCCAGAACGATCGGATCGACCGTGGTGTGCGGAGCCGCTCCGTGGCCGCCCTTGCCTTTGACAACGATGTCCACACTGTCGACGTTAGCCAACGCCAGCCCCTCAGTGAAGGCGATCGTGCCATGCGGAGCTTGACTGTCGCAATGCAAGGCTAGGCAAACGTCGGGTTTGGGAAAGCGAGTGAACAGACCGTCGGCGAGCATCATCCGCGCGCCGGTACCGATCTCCTCAGCTGGCTGGCCGATGAAGACTAGCGTACCCTTCCACTGGTCCCTCAGAGCGATCAACACTCGGGCCGTGCCCAGCCAGCAGGTCATGTGCATGTCGTGGCCGCAGGCATGCATGACGCCGACCTCACGGCCCTGTTTGTCGCGCGTTCGCACCTTGCTGGCGTAGGGCAACCCGGTGCGTTCGATCACTGGCAGTGCGTCCATGTCTGTACGCACGAGCACAGTCGGTCCCTTACCGTTTTCCAGCACGCCGACCACGCCAGTTCCTCCCACCTTTCCCGTGACCTGGAAGCCAAGCTTCTTCAACTCCGCCTCTAACTTGGCCGCGGTGCGAAACTCTTGCAGCGATAACTCGGGAGACTGGTGTAATTCTTTGTAGAACTCTTCCAACGAGGCGAGTTCCTTCGCCACTAGCTCGTCGACCTGCTTCAGATAAGGTAGCGGCACCTTGGCCAACTTCTTGCCGCCTTCTTGGGCGAATGGAAGGTTGGTGAACACGATTAGACCAACCAGAGCCAGTGTGAGAATTCTCCAACGGATACGGAATGTGTGAACCGACATAGTTTCCCTCGTGAACGGGTCGTAACGAACTCTCAGAACAGACTACCGAGGAAATTGGGGAGAGGCAGGGAAAAAGAAAGATTTCTAGGGAACCAGAGAAGGGAACCTGCGTATACTGAAAGAGATGAGAAATTTCTCGATCTCTCGCCTCTACATGCTGTCTGTCTCCACGTGATCGACTGTCCACTTCGTGACTGACACCGTTTGAGACAAGACGACCTTAAGTGTTTGTTCAGGAGTAGTGTTCATGCGCGCTAAGCGATTAACCATCAAAGAACGAAAAGAGATTTTTCAGGCCTTGGTCTTACTTCAGGATCAGGGACTGATGAGCAATTCAGAGTCGGTGCATCAGATTGCTCAGAAGTTCAAAATCGACGACAGCCAGGTTGAACAGATTGTTGAGGAGGGCATCGACAAAGACTGGCTGGATGAAGTGGTGACGGCGGCCTGAACGGCCTCAGCCGAGCCGACTGTGCTGAACCCGGCGGGAACCTCTCCCGCCGAGTTTCATTTTCGGTCTACTCCATTCGGGGCAGACATAACTCGACCAGACTGGGTCGGCCCGAAGCAAATGCCGCACTAAGACGCTCTTCTAACTCCGCTTCATTCGTTGCTCTCGCATAGGCTACGCCAAAGGCCCGGGTCAACAGCTCGAAGTCGGGGTTGTGCAGGTCGACGCCGATGTAGCGGCGGTCAAACTTGCGTTCTTGCGTCGATTTAATAAGCGTCAAACAAGCATCGTTGACCAGCAGGACCACGACGGGCAAATTCTCCTGCACCATGCTAGCCAGTTCCATCGCCGACATTTGAAAGCCGCCATCACCGGCCACGGCTAGAATCGGTCGGTGGGGCAGTCCGGCTCGAGCTCCCAACGCGGCAGGCAAGGCGTAACCCATGGCTACCGCTCCCGCCGGATGCAGAAAAGCGCGTCGCGATTCCAACGGCAACGCTGCCATCAAAATGTAGCCCAGCCGAGTTACATCGGCGGCGACGATAGCCTCAGCGGGCAAAGCTCGTCGAATCGCACTGAGAGCATCGACTCCGGCCAGTGCAAACGGTTGTTGCCGTGAGGGGAGTTCGGTCCAGGGCGAGCGCGGCGAGGGTGGCAGAATCGCCAGTAAAGCTTCGAGGGTTTGCCGGGCATCAGCGACAATCTCCAACTCTACAGGGAAATGTCGGCCGATCTCTTCGCTATCGATGTCGACGTGGACGCGAACCTTGGGCAGAGGAATCGTCCAGCTACCGGTGGCCAGCTGGCTAAAGCGGCAACCAATGGCGAGAAGAAAATCGGATTGCTTCCATAGAGGAGAGAAAAACTCTTCCATACCAGTGAGATCGGACGTGGCTCGCAACCAGGGCATGCCAGCGTTCAGAGGATGGCTGGCTGGAAGGGCACACTTGCCGTTAGCCGTGTGAAACACTGGTGCGCCCAAGCGAGTGGCCAGTTCGGACAGGGCGGACTCCGCTCCCGACGTCACCACGCCGCCTCCGGCCAACAACAACGGGCGAGTCGATCGGCTCAGCAGTGCCGCCAACATGTCCAGCTGTTGCCGGTCAGGTTGTGGCGGAACCGGCGGCGTGGGCACGACTGGGATTGGGAGATCGAACGGGTCGCACTGCACGTCGATGGGCAGTTCCAGTAGCACTGGGCCGGGGCGACCATCGGTCAGACTTTGCCAGGCTCGATCGACGATCGCGATCGTCTCGCTTGGCGAGGTGACGATGAACTGAGCTTTGGTGAAATAGGCTGCGGCTTGGCGTTGTTCGTTCTCGTGGTAGAATCCGCTGCGCAATCCCTTGGCACGGCGCGGAACCTGGCCACTGAGCAGCAACACCGGGATGGAATCGGACAAGGAGGCGGCCAGCGGCGTGGCAGCGTTGTACAATCCTGGGCCGCAGACGGCGAGGCAGACGCCGGGCTGTCCCGTGGCTCGGGCGAAGCCGTCAGCCATAAACGCCGCTGCCTGTTCGTGTCGGGCCAAGATGTGGCGAATGCCGCCGTGTTGATACAGGGCATCGTAGATCGGCGTCATCTGCCCACCGGGGTAGCCAAACACGGTTCGCACGCCGAGTTGTGCTAGTCGTTCGACCAAAATGTCGGCCACGGGAGCGGCAGTCGCGATCATCACCTCACCTCGCAAAGAACGGCTCACCAGGACGAGATAGCCATTCTAAGCCGGTTGCGCGGTTTGCCCAGCATGATAGAGCAGAGGTAGCGGTTCGGCATTATCGAAGTACAGCAATTTCTCGGGCAGTCGCAACGCTCCCAGTCGGGTGAGAAACCGTCCGTGGAACGACGGATGCATCCGTTCGCGGAAGCGTTTACCGACACTGTAGTCGATGCACAGGACCGGACCGCTTCCATGCGTTGCCTGCAACGGTAGTCCCTCAAACAGACTCTCGAACTTGTTCTCTCCCGGCAAAGCAATGCGCCAGTAGTGCCCCACGATGCACAGTACGGAGTCGTTGTAGTCTTTCCACCAGGGCAGGCGCAGTTCCCAGCGCGGTTCGTCGTTGATCAGGATGGGCTTCGAGGATCGTCCTTCTAAACCAGAAGTCAATCGTTTTACTGGGTTGCAGTTCTGATGAAGCAGTTTCACAGCCACGGGATCCTCAAGGCCACCTGTGGCTTCCAGGGAACGTTGCAAAGCGTCATGTTCGCGGCGATACACAGCAACGGCGTCTCGCTCACCTCGCAAGCGATTGACCATTGCCGTGTCCCAACAAGCATGCACGATGCGAACGGGATCATCGCCGCCGCGTTCCAGTACGATCGGCAAGGTGGCCAGGAAGGCGAGCAGATCCTCACGCCGTTGGCCGCGAGCCTGCACCATCGGCACGGGGTGACCGTGAAAGCAGTAGGGACGCGCCTCATCGAAAAGCCAGGAAAGTTCGGTCTTCATCTCGCCGCCGGCAGCCGCTTCCAGAGCGTTGAGATCGTGGTTGCCCAACACCGATTGAGCGCGGCCTTCTAGCACGCGATCGCGAATCCATTCGATCATCCCTGGGCTGTCTGGGCCACGGTCGCCCAGGTCGCCAACGAACACTAGTCGCCGACCCTGGGGATGGCGGCCTTGCTGGTCGTAGCCAAGCTGATGGAGCAGTTGTTGAAAGGCTTCCGTCTCTCCGTGAACATCTCCGAAAATATCGATTGGGCCGTCGAATAACTCTCGCACCAGCGTATCGCGATTCATTGCCTCTCTCGTTCCGACACTCTCGTTCGTTCGTGAAGCAAGCGATTGTCACGAACTAGTTTGTCTCTGGGCAAGGAAGCATTCATCATAGCAGAGCGAGTCAACGGCTTCATCGCCAAAGAGAAACGCGACCGACTCGTCGAAACCGTCGGTCGCGTTGGCGGGTGATGGAACTGGTGCCAAACGTAGCTCAGCCGTCCGTTTTGCCGTTCCCGACTCCTCGACTGGCTGTCTTGATCTGTCCGCGGAGATATTCTAGAGCGGCCTCCAATTGACGATCTTTGAACTCTTTGGCGGTCGTCTTGCCTTTGGACGAAGGCGGCTCGATCTTTTCGAGATTCTGTTGATACTCGGCGAGATCGCGTAGTTCCTTGGGAGATAGCTTGATGACCTTGTCCGGTATGACTCCCCATTCTTCCTCGTCCTTGCCGCTGGTGCTGGCCTTGTTGAGGTTCTTGCCGTTGGGTCGCCAGAACGTTGCTGTGGTCAGCTTAATCTCTCCCTTCTTCACCTCACCAGTCTTAGGATCAATCACATCAAAATCGCGAATGTTCTGGACGCTGCCTTTGCCGTAGCTACGCTCGCCGATGATGACCGCGCGGTTGTGATCCTGAAGCGCTGCCGAGACAATCTCGCTGCCCGAAGCACTGTAGCCGTTGATCAGGCAGACCATCGGGAAGTCGAGCATACTGCCGGCGTGCCGGCCTGGGAAGCGAGTCTCACGAGCGATTCCCCCGCGCGGACGGATGCTCACAATCAAGCCATCATCGATGAACAGATCGCTAACTTTGATGGCCACGTCGAGCAATCCGCCAGGATTAAATCGCAGGTCGAGGACGACGCCGCGCACTCCCTGGGAACGCAGATCGTTCATGACTGCTTCCATGTCACGGAAACTATTGCGAGCAAAGCTCGATAGCCGTAGATAGGCGATCTTCATTTTCGGATCGATCATGTAGTCCCAGTCATCGTTCGCTTTGCGCTTGAATCCCAGGACCGACTCAAGCTCGACGCGACCGCGGGTAATCTCGACCTGGAACGGTTCCTGCTTGCCACGAACGATTTCGAGCTTCACCTTGGTGTTGGGCATACCCAGAATCTTCTTCACCGCCTGATTAAGCGAAATCTTGGTAGTGTCGATGATTTCGGGCGGATTCAACGGGTTGCCGTCGCTGTCCACTTCACGAATGACACGAGTAACCAGATCGCCCGTCTGAATTCCCGCGTGGTAAGCGGGGCTGTTCTTGATCGGCGTCGCAACTAGCAAGGCATTGGTAGCGGCATCCTTGCGAATCTGAATGCCGATCCCCGTGAAGTTGCCGTTGATGTCGTCGTCGAACTTTTTCTTCGTTTCTGGATCGATGTAATCCGTATGGGCATCCAGCTTACGTAACATACGGCGAAGGGTAATGGTCAGATCTTTCTGGTTATCCAGATCCTCGCGCTTACCTAGGTGCAGACGAGCATCGGCAAGGACGTCACGCAATTGGAACAGTCGCAGTGAGCGTGCGTTCTTGATTCGCTCCTCGATTTGCGGGGGGAGCTTCTCTTCTAACGTGTCGTACAGTCCACGCACGGCAGAGGCGACCATTTGTCCTTGGTTGACGTCGCGAACATACTCTTCCTTGATGATGTCAGTGGCCTCCAGCACCTTCAGGGCGAATTGGTCGGCTTCCTCTTTCTTCAGCCGAGTGCTGGCGACGATCGCTTCGTGCTTGGCAACGAAGTCCTTATACTCTAACTTGCCATCGGTCAGCGCCTGGTAAGCCTTGCGCAGTTCCTGGCGAGCCTTCAGCACAGGCATCTGTTCCAGCAGGGCGCGTCCTTCTTCAATGAAGTTGGCATCCTTGATTCCGCCGGATTTGACCAACTCGTTGAATTTCGCCAGACGCTTTTGGGCGGCGGGCAACGCTTCGGGGTTGGTGGTGAGTACGAAGTGGGCTCCTGAGCCGGCGATAACAAAGTGGTCCTGCTGGCGTTCTTTGTCTGTTTTGCCATGTTCGCGGGCTAGTTCGGGCAGCCGTTTGTTGATGTAGCGTGCCAGTTCGTCTACGGTGATCAGACCGTCCGCCTCGTACCCCTCATTGTCGGCCTTGCCCTTCAATCCTTCGAGCAGCACCGTAGTGAAGATGCCATGATCTTTCAAATCGAGCGACGCATGCAACCCGTTGGTGGCCAGGAACGCCACGCGGCCCGGAAGAGAAAGATGATCGTCGCTGCCGTCGTCGCCGAGGAACTCGCGATACGGCGCTTTGCCCAGGGTCGGCTCAGACACAGCGCGGCCGGCGGCGTCATCGTTGAAGCCGGTGAAATCCACATCGAGGAATACCGCCAGATGCTTGCCTTTGTATTTTTTCAGTAATTCTTCGATCTCTTCGCTGGCTACGGCATCCTTGGCCCGATTGGCGAACGTTGAGTCGCTGAGGAAGTAGCAGCGCCGATCACCAGAGTCGCCCACTGGTCCGCCCTGGCCGACGTAGACCAACAGCAGAGTGTCTTGTAGCTGGGCCTCCTCGGCGACGTTCTTGAGTGCCTTGAGGAAATTAGCTCGTGTGGCCTGCTGAGCGGTTTCCTTGGCGCTGCCCAGAAGCAGGGTCACATTGCGCGGATCGGTCGTCAGATACTTCTTGTCAGAAAACAGGGCGTGCAGAGCCTTGACGTCGGCCTCGGCGTTGGGTCGCGGCTTGATTTGTTTGTCCGCGTAATCGCTGATGCCGACCAGTACGACATATGTCTGGCCTCCTTTGGCAGCGGAAGCGGCTTTAGGTTCCTCGGCGAAAGCGAGACTGCCCAGCAGCATCGCGGCCATCAGACCCGTGAACAGGACTCGTGACAACGCCTTCGACATCATGGATCTCGATCCTTTCCATTGCAGGGCGCAGAGGACGGCACTCCGCGCGGGCTATGCATCGCTGATTTATTCTGGCCCTGAAGCCGCTTTTCAGTCAAGCCGGTTCGGTGCTGAGCGACGATTCAAGAAAACTGACGAGTGAACCCACGCTCGGCTCACCGAGCCAGTCGTTGCAGAATCTCTACGCCGCGGTGCAGCATTTCTTCGGAGGCCGCATAACTAATGCGGAAGTGACTGTCGCGCTGGCTAAACACGCTGCCGGGAATGATTAACAATCCCTGCTCGACAGCCTTCTCGACAAATGCTGTCGCCGATGGACCGGGAGCCTTAGGAAACAGATAGAACGCCCCACCTGGAGGGATCATCTCGTAGTGTTCGCGAAGCTGAGCATAAACGAAATCACGCTTGGCCTGGTAAGCGGACACCTGGCGAGTCATGTCGGTCCGCCAAGCGACGAGGCCGGCTTGCTGCACCATACTGGGAGCGCAGACGAAAGTGAACTGCTGGAGTTTAGTCATTTCCTCGATCAAGCGGCGCGGTCCGTGCACGAAGCCCAAGCGCCAGCCAGTGATCCCGTGCGACTTGGAGAAACCGTCGACTACTAGCACCTGCTCGTTGAATCGTGCCGGGCTGACAAATGGAGTTTCATGACAGAAAAAACGATAAATTTCATCGCTAATGAGTAAAATTTCTCGCTCGCCACACAGCCGGGCCAGGTCGCGCATCTCCGCTTCGGGCACGATCCGCCCTGTGGGATTGGACGGGCTGTTGACAATTACTGCCTTGGTGCGCGGCGACAGAGCGGTTCGCACTCGGTCGAGGTCTAGAGCGAAATCGGGGTAGGTGTCGATCAGCACGACACGACCGCCAGCAGCTCGGATTAGATTGGGATAGATCACGAAGTAGGGATCGAAGACGATCACCTCGTCTCCGGGATTGATCACGCACAACAGCGCCAGCATCAACCCACCTGAGGTGCCGCTCGTGATCAACAGCTCCCGTTGCTGTCCGGGGTAATCGCGACGCACGTCATTCAGCAGTAGTTCACGTAGCTCTGGGATGCCTTGGGTGACTGTGTAGCCGTTGTGCCCCTGTTCGACAGCGGTGTGCAGGGCTTCGCGGATGGGCAACGGCACCTCGAATTCAGGCTGACCAATACTGAGATTGACTGGATTCTTTAGCGTGCGCGCTCGTTCAAAAATGCGACGAATGCCGGACGCTTCGATCAGGGCCATCCGATCGGCGATCCAACGATCCACGACCTGAGGGGACTGCATGCGAGAGGTCTCCATAGCGGCGGTTGTTAATGTATCGCGCCGAAAATCAAACGACCGTGCCCGACGGATCAGATCGCGTCGGGCACGGTCGCTGCTATCGAAAATCGAAGTAGCCAGGTCGGCGGTGTCACACACTTAGCGCCATCTGCCATTCGCCAGAGGTCTGATCCACCTTACTGCCGTTGCTAGCCACTTCGCTGAGAACGACGGCGAAGATATTGTTGCAAATGCGAAGTTCGTCGCCATCTTGTAGGACATGTCGCGGCGGTTGCTGCATAGTTGTATCGTCTTCCCGTACCACGCGACGAACGCCGATGTTTTCTCCGTTGACCAGGGTGCCGTTCAGGCTGCCCAGATCCTGCACCCAAGCTCCATATTCGTCGAGTTCAATAGCACAGTGCTGACGAGACACACTGGCATCACCAGGGAGGCGGAGCGTGCAGCTCCGTGAGCGTCCAAGGATGGCGTAGGCGGGCTTGGTGAAGGCGAATTCCTTACCCCGCAGATCCCCCGTTAACGCTCGTAGTATCATCATGGTGGCCATTGGTTGTCTCCTTCTTACTGCGGAAGGGGTAATTCGCCCTTCTGGAAGTTTGAATCGCAAGGATCGCGCCAGTTCGGACACCGGATCTTAATTTTTCACGCTGGAATGAAAAACGTTGGCAACTTTGTGAAACGCGTCCCGGATATACCTCGACGCATCTGGCGAAACCAGGACAATTTGTGGTGATTCACTTCGGTTCGGTCTGTAGGGAGTGAGCAGCGAAAAAGTTCCAGCAGTTGGCGCAGCGTTTCTTAGAGCGTCGCGGAAGGGGCGGTTCTAGTGCGTCGATTTCGCACATCCCGCGACGCAGCAGCACAGTCTCTTCGCGTTCCAGCCGTTTAAGCGCCGGGCGAACTGTGTACCAGCACGGGAATCGTCGATCCCCGAAGCACCTTCTCGGTGACGCTGCCTCGCAGAAATCGGGAAATTCCAGTTCGGCGATGTGTTTCGATGGCGATCATCGATACTTTTTTCATCTCCGCTTCTTTCAAAATGGCCAGTGCCGGCTGATCTTCGACGATCACGTCCACTTCCGTCTCGATGCCGTGGGCTTGAATCTTACTGGCCACCGAACGGAGATAATCCAGAGCGTCTTTGCGTAGTTTGTCCTGCAATTCTTCGAGACGTTTGAGCAGAGCGTTGGCCTCTTTCGGTGCCTCTGGGGGATCGACTGCGCCTAGGCTGGGAAGAGCCGTGTTGATGGCGCGAATTAAAATTAGTTTCGCCTTGGGATTCAGTTTGACCAGGCGCTCGGCATGTTGCAGGATCTGCTCGGCATGTTCCGAACCATCCAAAGCCAAGAGAATCGACTGAAAGGGCGGCTCCACCTGAAGATTCGGTTTGTCGCTAGTTGGCCGGATCAGCAGCAGCGGCACGTTGGATTGGCGAATCATCTCATCGGCGACGCTGCCCAACCAGAACCGTCCCAGGGTACCTCGGCCATGGGTGGCCATAACCACTAAATCAGCCTCCCCGTCCTCGATCATCTTTACCAAAACAGGAGCGACTTCGCCGTGTTTTACCGCTACAGTGATCGGCACCTCGTGAATTTGTCGTAACAGGATCGCCACATCATGCAAATAGCGATGATGTCGCGCAGTAATCTCCTCTTCCAGCTCGGTGCTGCTAAAGTACAACCCTTCCGTGTAGGCTTCGGCCAACGGCGTCGACACCGTGACCAGTAACAGATTGGCTCCCGATCGACGGGCCAGAGCTAGAGCGTGTGGTAGCGCATGCTCGGCAAACGAGGATCCATCCAGGGGAACAAGAATGTTGCGATACATGGTGGGACTCCCGAGTTTCGGGCCGTTGGTTCGATTCTGAACGTCCGCGATGATCTCGCTACTGATAGACAGAGCAATCCCCGTGCCGTGCTTTGGGATTTAGCATTTTAGCTAGGATTCGTGCATACTTGGAGCCGGTCACTGGCCGATTCCGCACACTACTGGAGACGATGTGTTACGCCAACTTCAGCTACTCAACCTATAATTTAGCCCGTGATCATTCACTTCCGAGGATTTCGTCCGAACATGCGTCGTTGCTGGCTGTTGTTGCTCACGCTGCTCGTTGGTTGCTCTCGCTCTGCAGAGACGGAACCGCTGTGGATCGGTCATCTCGTCTCGACGAGCGGACCTCATCGGGAACGCGGGGAGGAAGCGATTCAGGCCATCGATTTAGTGATCCAGCAACTCAAGACCGAGAAGAAAACCTTTTTCGGTCGCGAGGTGTGGGTGCGACACGTCGAAGCCACCGATCGAGCTACGGCGCGCGCCGAGATGGTGCGGCTGCTGGCGGTGAATCGGGTACTCGCCGTGATCGTCGGTCCAGGATTGGAAGATCCCGCCGAGGTCGTGGCCACCGCCCGTTCTCAAGGCAGCGCGGTGATTGTGACGCAACGCGATCTACAGCGCGAGGGGCGGGCTTTGGCTCGCTTTGCCTTGATGAGAACGAATGCCACTCGACTGACGCATCATTGGCCGTTGGCTCAAGCCGCCTCATCTCCCGTGGCCAATGCCTTTCTGCAAATCTGGCAAAGCGGAGAACGCACCATCGACGAGAGCAATTCTCAACCCGGCATTCCTGCTCTGGGTATCGGGCCGACAGTCACGCTGCGACTGGACCAACAGGAGTTTTCCGTCGAACCGATTCCGCCCGTCGAACAACTTTCCACCCTGGCCCAAGACTGGCGGGAACGCTATCGTAAGCAATTTGAAGAATCGCCTGACGCATCCGCTTTTTACACATATGACGCCCTGAATCTGTTGCTCGATCGTCTGGAGCAACTCGAACGGCCGACCCGAGCAGCTCTGGCCGAAGCCGTTCAGCAACTATCCGAATTTGAGGGCTTGCTCGGTACAGTGCGACAACGAGAAGGTCGTTGGAGTTGGCCACTGTTTTTGGTCGAGCGACAGGATACCCAGAGGCGACTGATCGAAACAATTCCAGCGGATCAGCCATGATTTCTTACAAGTGGCATCTTGCTAGCAGGTAGCTCTTTGAGTTAATAATAGAGCATCAAGCTCTCGTCCACAGCCTGGGTTCGGGAATTGCGCCGATGTCACAGCTTGCACCGCCGCCCCTCCCGCCACGCATCACGACAAGTGAAGACGATGGATTCGGGCGGCTTCGCACCCGTATGTTTCAGGTGACGGCGACGCTGGCTACCTCTGGCATCGCCGTCTGGTGCTGCACCTTGGGCGCTCTGCCTGGAATCATCGCTGTCATGATCGCCAAGCACGTTATTGTCGCCGTGTTGCTCATGGATCGCGGTCTGCTGACTCGACCTGAACGCTGATTCGGGATTTACAAACAGCCCTCTCTAGCCGTGGATCAGCCGACGCAGTTCGTCCTTAGCCTGAGCCAAGGGAACGCGCCGCTGGTCGCCGCTATCCCGTTCACGGATTGTCACCGTCTGATCCTGTAGAGTTTGGCCGTCGATGGTGAAGCAGAACGGTGTGCCGACCTCGTCTTGGCGACGATAGCGCCGACCGACCGCTCCACCATCGTCGTAGAAGACGTTGAACTCTTTCTTGAGATCGAGGTACAGCTTCTGGGCGACTTCGGGCATGCCGTCTTTGTTGACCAGCGGGAAGACAGCGGCTTTGATCGGAGCCAACCGAGGATGCAGCTTGAGGAAAACGCGCTCCTGCAGTTTGCCGTGCTCGTCGGGTTTGGTGTCCACCTGATACGCCTCGCAGAGGAAGGCCAGGGTGGCTCGGTCCGCGCCGGCGGATGGCTCGATGACGTGCGGCCAGTATTTCTCTTTCTTTTCGTCGTCGAAGTATTTGAGGTCTTTGCCGCTGCCCTTGTGTCTGGGCTTACCGTCGGTGCCAAGTTCCAGCACCAGTTCACTCCCCTGCTTGACGAGCTTTCCTTCTTGATGGCTGCGCAGGTCGAAGTCAGCTCGATGAGCAATGCCTTCCAGTTCGCCGAAGTCGCCGGGCGCAAGGAAGGGAAAGGCATACTCGATGTCGGCGGTACCACAGGAATAATGGGCTAGCTCGGCGGCATCGTGTTCCCTTAAACGCAGCCGATCGCGCGACAGTCCCAGATCGAGATACCACTGATAGCGGCGATCGCGCCAGTAGTGATACCAGGCCGACGACTCGCTGGGATGGCAGAAAAATTCGATCTCCATCTGTTCGAACTCACGCGAGCGGAAGGTGAAGTTTCGCGGCGTGATCTCGTTACGAAAGCTCTTGCCAATCTGAGCGATGCCGAACGGCACTTTGACGCGGCTGGAATCGACGACGTTCTTAAAGTTGACGAAGATACCTTGTGCCGTCTCAGGACGAAGAAAGGCCGCATCTTCCTCCGTGCCCATCGCGCCGACGATGGTCTTGAACATCAGATTGAATTCGCGCGGCGGAGTGAGTGATCCTGGTTCCTTAGCATCAGGGCCAACTACTTGAGAATGATCCTTAATCGTCGTCAGCGAGATAACCTCGCTGTGGTAGATGAGTTGATCGGCCTGTTTGGCTCGCAGCCCAAAGAACTTCAAGGCTCGTTGTTCAATCTCTTGGGCAGGCTGGTCCGTTTCGGGCAACACCGTGACAAAGACGCGTTGGGCCTTGGCCTCGACCCAGCGACCGACGAGTTGATCGTGCCGATAGCGTTTCTTCGACTCCTTGCAATCGACCATGAAATCATGGAACAAGTCATAATGGCCGGAGCATTTCCACACTTGCGGATGCATGATGATGGTGCAGTCCAGCCCTACCATCTGATAGGGCCGTGGTGCTCCGGGTAAGCTGTGCAAATCGTCGTGGGCGCTGACCATGTCGCGCCACCAGGCTTCTTTGATGTTGCGCTTTA
>CALDUY010000046.1 GCA_937923405.1 uncultured Gemmataceae bacterium
GGGGTGTGGGCGACAGCGCAACCGAGCGGGAGTCCGAGATGAATGCTACTGCTGCGCTGCCCGTGGTGGGCATCGATCTGGCCAAGAACGTGTTCGAGGTTGCGGTCGCCGATCGCGACTGGCGCGTCGTCGAGCGTGCCCGCCTGAGCCGGGCGCAGTTCGAGCGCTGGTTCGCCAACCGCGTCGTCGGCCAGGTGGTCATGGAAGCCTGCGGCTCGGCGCATCACTGGGGCCGCTGGTTCGAGGCACAGGGCATAGCGCCGACGCTGCTGCCGGCCAGGTATGTGCGCGCCGACGTCAAGCGCAACAAGACCGATGCGGCCGACGCCGCGGCACTGCTCGAAGCCTCCCGCGCCAGCGACATCGTGCCGGTGCGCGTGAAGAGCGTCGAGCAGCAGGCACTACAGGCGTTGCACCGCACCCGCTCGCTGTGGATGGGCACACGGACCAGCCGCATCAACGCCCTGCGCGGCTTCTGCCGCGAGTTCGGCCTCGACATCCGCCAGGGCAGCCGCATCGGCATCGAGCAGATCGGCCGCGTGCTGGCCGATCCGCGCACCGCGATTCCCGAACTGCTGCGCTCGACGATGAAGGAACTGCTCGAGGAGATCCGGTTGCTGGAGGCTCGCATCGGCCAGTTGGAACGCGAACTGGCCCAGTTGGCGCGGCAGTCGGCGGCGTGCACGCGGTTGCTCACCGTCCCCGGGATCGGCTTGCTGACTGCGACGGCGATGGTGGCCGCCACCGGCGGCACCGTGCCGCACTTCCGTGATGCGCGTCACTTCGCTTCTTGGTTCGGCCTGACGCCAAAGGAACACTCGTCCGGGTCGACGCGACGGATCGGGCGGATCAGCAAACGGGGCGATCGCTATTTGCGCATGCTGCTCACCCACGGCGCCCGCAGCGTGTTGCGCGCGGCGACCGTCGCCGACCGCGCCGGTCGCCCGCTCGACGCGTTGCGCTACTGGGCACTGAACATCCAGGGCCGCACTCACCACAACAAAGCCACCTGCGCCCTGGCCAACAAGCTGGCCCGGATCTGCTTTGCCGTGCTGCGCGACGGCGCCGACTACGGCGCGGCACGTGTGAACCGGAAACTGGCGCGCGAAACCTATGCGCTGCCAGCCTGAAAGAGCACTGAACCGATGAACCCCGCCTGAGCCTTGCGCTGAGACTGATCGCCCATCATGGCACCCAGGGTCGCCCCTGCACCGCTTGACGCCGTTAACTCTTCCGGCGACTTCACGTCCGCCGCTTGTAGCGATTGGCGCTCGGTGCGCAGATTCCATGTCGGCACGGACCACCACGAGTCCACACCAGATGCCGGATATACGACTGCAGGCTCGCCCAAAGCGCCAGACCTATCGATCAGTCCGCTTGCGTTTGGGGGGAGTCCATATACGCCGGGTTAGGCGGCAACGGGTTGTAGGCAAAGGACACGAGTACGGCGTTCAGTTGAAATGCCTTCCCGCAGCAGAAGCGTGTTGAACGATTCTGCCCACTTACGCTGATTCTCCCGGATCTGATCGGTCTCGCCCTTCACTTCACAGAAGAACCAGTCTCCGGTCTTGGATTCGTAGACGAACAGATCAGGTTGCCCTGATTCATTCGCGCACAACCAATCGAACACTTTCTCAGACAGAAGCTCTCGCAGCTTCCTTCGCTTATTCGCGTGGCCTTTCGCTGTGTACTTCTCGACGAAACTTAAATAGCCAGTCGTTTCGAAAAGCACAATTGCGCTCAGCCATTCGAGGAAGTGGTATTTGCGCTGGTGTTCAGTAGTGAGAACTCTTTGATCCGCTTCGTCGAAGAGCATGGGATAGCGTTGCAGCCACTCCTGAACCAGCGAACCATCGCGGAACCGCTCGCGCTGACGCGGGTGGTACGAAAAACTGATGTCGCAGTGGTGTAGAGGCATTAGATTTGCCGCCTAACGTTCGAGCTAAGCGGGCGACGACGGCAGGACGCCAGGGCCCGGACGGTGAAAATGTACCGTGTACCACCGGCCGGGCCCTGGTGGCCTGCCGTTGGCGCTCCGCTTGAGCGAGGGGTTAGGCCTCATTGCAAGCCGTGACAGCATTCGCCCATTGTTGTCGGCAAGCGGCTGGATCGGTACCTCGTGCGAGAAACGAGGCATAGGCGCTCTTGTCCACGGCTGTGAGATTGACGCGAAAGTAGTTGTACGTGAGGCTTGTCCGAGGGATCAGGAAGAACGAACAGCGATTCAGGTATTCCTCCTCATGCGGAAGAGCGTCAAGTCGAGACTGCAACCCTTGAGCCCGCAGTTGAGTGTCGAGTTGGCGTAGGTGTGTCCAATAGCGTTCATCTTCTAGACCGAGTGTGGAAAGGCCGACGGCAATCAGAAGTTGGTATGACTTCGTGGCCTTGCCAGGCGAGTGCTTTAGGTTGACGAACGCCCAGTTCTCATCCGCACCGCCGCGTGAGCGGTTTGCGATGTTGATCCTGGCCAACTTGATCTCGAACGTCAGTCTGCCGGTCGGCAGGTCAACATGCCCGTCTCCGGGATCGTGCGCGACGGTGTCTGCGTTCGCATACTTCACCGCCGCGTCACCGTATCTTCCGACCGGGGTGAAGATGGACTTGGCAGGGAGCTTGATGCGATTGATCAGGAAGTTGCGGACGATCAGCTTTCCGAGGATATCCCCATCAACATAGCGAGCGTACTCAGCCGCGGTATTCGGTGCTGATAGGTCAAGAAAGCCGGTCATGAGGCCTAACGTTCGAGCTAACCTGCCCGCGTAGGCGTGCAGTGTAAGCCCGGTGTGTGACCATGCTGGAGCGCGAACACACCGGGCTTACGCTGCATGCCGTAGCGGGTCAGGTTGAGCGAGGGGTTAGGCCTCGGACTCACGGCTTTCCCTTACGCTTATTGTCGTACTTACGCCAGTACGCGAATTCGTCCTCGTGGACTTCGAAGTCGAGTTCAGCTACTCGGGCTTGCAGACGTTCCTGGACATCAATGACGGCCTTATTGTAAATGCTCGGACCGATTTCTTCCAAGAAGAAGTTCAGGAGGCCGCCGGCAGCAACATTTCCGATTTTCTCCTCC
>CALDUY010000047.1 GCA_937923405.1 uncultured Gemmataceae bacterium
CATCTTGCTCGACGAACACGGCACGGCCAAGATCGGCGATTTTGGGCTAGCCCGTCTAATGGATATAGATTCGGAGTTGACATGCACGGAAATGGTGCTGGGAACGCCAGCCTATATGTCGCCGGAACAGGCTCACGGCAACAATGCCGAGGTTGGACCGCACTCCGACATCTGGGCGCTAGGCGCGATCCTCTACGAATGCCTGGTGGGGCGTCCGCCATTTAAGGGCAAGTCGCGAGCCGAAACCCTACAGTTGGTGCGCACGGCGGAGCCTGATTCACTTGTTGCACAGCGCTCAGAAATTCCACCAGAACTGGAGGCGATTTGTCTGCACTGTTTACAGAAAGATCCCAAGCAGCGTTACGGTAGCGCGGCGGAGCTGGCCGACGACCTGGAAGCCTGGCTCGCCGGAAGACCGACTCGAGTTCATCCGCCGACTTGGCCCCGCCGATTGCTCCGGACCGTGAGACGTCATTCAGGAACGGCGCTAGCTGGATTCACGGCGCTGGCACTCCTGGTTCTGACTGGGATCGGCCTGTTTGTGAGTGATCCCAATCGCCCTCTTCGCCAGATCGAGAGCGAACTGAAGTTGGGGCAACTAATCTCGCTGCTCAACGAGCAGCACTGGCCGCTCTGGTCTAAAGAAGTGTTGGGCAAGTCTCTGGAACAACGCTCGGTAGATGGCGCGTTTGAGTGCACCACCAACAGCAAATACATGCTGGAACTGCTACCCAAACCTCCGAAAGAGGGTTATCGCTTCCGTGCCAGCATCCGCCAGTTGAGCCACGATGAGCATGAAGTTAGCGTTGGCGTCGGCCTCTACGTCGGACGAATCGACTTTTCACTGGAAGGCCGACCAGCCCATTATTCCTTGCGTCTGATGTTCAACGAACTGGTCGACGAGGGGCAAAAGCTCAGGGAACAACTCGCTGCCGCTCAACCCGGCTTCGTTCCCCCAAAGGAACCGCCGATGAACCGCGTCAAGTTTGAAGGCGTGTTCAGTCGAGATCCCCCTCAAGACTGGCAACGCAAGGTGTCGCTGTTTAGCAAAAATCTGTTTCACCCCAGTACTCCCAAGTCGCGAGTCTGGCGGAAGCTCGAACTAGTCGTCACGCCCCAGGAAGTCCGAGCGTCGTTCAATGGCACCGCCGTCGGCTCGATGAGTGCCCAGCACATTAGCAAGTACACGGAAGGAGCTTGGAAAGACGCCTTGAAAGCCAATCCACACCTGGGGCAGATGCTCTGTCCTGGACGCCTCGATAGTGCCGGTGGTCTGGGATTGGTGATCCTGGGCGGAACTGCTCAGTTCAAGGACATCAAGATCGAACCTCTGCTTCCCGAATAAATTTTATCTCGCTTGGAGATATTTTATGTCGCCGAAAGCTCGTTTTGTTTCTGCCGGCTGTCGATCCGTCTACGCGGAGATTGCAGACGATCGCTTGTCACTGGCGGTTTCAACGGAGCCGCTGCTCTTGGCCCAGTCAGCTAGGGATTCCGACGATGCTGCCGAGCTTGGCGGCGGACAACCGACGGCGACACCACAAGTCCATCCTGGGCCACAAAGTAAATCGTCTCTGGCACAGAACATCGAAATAACTCAGCCGTCGAACGGTGATCCTAATGTGAAAAGTCACAGCAACTGCCTGGTCACCGGCCTCGTCAGCGATGGTGAACTCGCCTGGCCTCCGGAGGTCGAGTATGTGAATCTCGCCCCTCAGCCAACCATCACATTCAGCAAGATCGATGTGATCAACTGGAGCTTCCACTTCCACAGCGACTACAAAGGCAACGATGGCCAGGAAGTTCGCGTCACGGTAACGCATTCGGAAAACAGTGCCATTACTGACTCGGTCACGTTCACGTTGAACCCCTGACTGCTGATGTTCTGCTGATGTTCTCGTTGATCTGTGGCAGAGGAATTGCTATGTCATCCCTGGCCGATCCATGCCGCTCGAATCTCGCTTCTCGTCTGCGCGAGGATCTCTCCCAGCGTTGGCATGCGGGCGATCCGGTTCGCGTCGAGTCGTATCTGACCCAGTATCCCGATCTGAGCAACGATTCCGACGTGCTGCTGGAACTAATTCTCGCTGAGGCGTTTCTCCGTGAAGAACATGGCGAAGCGCCGAGCCTCGACGAGTATCTCAGTCGATTTCCCAAGCTAGCCGATTTGCTGCGGCAACAGTGGAATTTCGTCTGGATCGGTCGTCCCGCTGTAAACGATCGAACGGCTTCCGATCAGATCACTCAGCCTATACCACCGCTGCCACAGTTGCCTTCGCTGCCGGGATTCGAGATTCTCGGCCAGTTGGGGCGCGGCGGCATGGGCGTCGTCTATCGCGCACGGGATCGCTTGCTCGATCGTGAAGTGGCGATCAAGCTGATTCGCACTGGCACGCTAGCCAGCAATGAAGAAACGCAACGATTTCAAACCGAAGCACGAGCGTCTGCCCGACTACGGCATCCACATGTGGTACAGGTGTTGTCGTTCCAGGAACACGACGGCTTCCTGTACCTGGTCATGGAGCAGATGACCGAGAATTTGGCGACGCGATTGAAACGCGGCATGCTGTCGACACGGGAAACAGTCGTACTGGTCCGCGACTTGGCTCGGGCCGTGCAGGCTGCCCACGACGCCAATATCGTGCATCGCGATCTGAAGCCGTCCAACATCTTGCTCGACGAACACGGCACGGCCAAGATCGGCGATTTTGGGCTAGCCCGTCTAATGGATATAGATTCGGAGTTGACATGCACGGAAATGGTGCTGGGAACGCCAGCCTATA
>CALDUY010000048.1 GCA_937923405.1 uncultured Gemmataceae bacterium
TGAGTAATCGATCCTTTCTCTCATGGGCTCGTGCAGTTCCTTCACTCGTCTTCTCTTGGCTCGCCTCCTCGCGGCGGCTTGCCTCCTGAAGTCGTGTGAGTCTACAACTCTTGCCGCTACCGGATTGTCAAAGAACAACTCATCGCAATTACTCGCGATGAGGACAGAGTGTTAGACGACTGATGTTACAGAAGGATTCACGATTTTTTCGCTCTGGTTCAAGCCGCCCTCTCTCGACTTAGGCAACTCAAACCGTAAACTGTCTAGGGTCAAGGAAATGGGAGCAATAATCATGTCGTTGAAATGGCTGCTGATTCTCCCGATTTTTGTTTGGGTGGCGTATCTTTCTCTGTTCACGGTCGATGCCGCTGAGTTTGTTTACCTGACTCAGTTTGGTCGTCGCGTGGCGGTCTTTGATGGAGCCGACTCGCAACAAGCGGGACTGCACCTCAAATGGCCCTGGCCCATTCAGGCGGTGCAGCGTCTCGATCGGCGGTTGCAAACTTTTGAATTGCCCGAGGGGGAATTCCTCACCCGCGATCGATTGGGCAACACCATCGATAAGACAGTGACCATAGACGCTTACGTCTGTTGGCGGATTGACGGCAGTTCTGGGGCGGATCTGTTCGTTCGCACGGTTGGCTCAATCGACAGCGCCCAGCAAATCCTCGGTCAGCGAGTGGGTAGTGAGCTGGGAGCAGCAGTCGCCGAGATGGAGTTGGACGACCTTATCAGCACCGATCCGAAGCGCGTTGAGCAGCAACGTGAGAAGCTGCGCGAGCGGTTGCTGAATGCGGGAACGCCCTCGCTTCAGGAGTCGGCCCGCACAGAATACGGTATCGAAGTCGTCGACATTCGCATTCGTCGGATGAACCATCCGCAGGCGGTGCGCGAAGCGATCTTCGAGCGGATCCGTAGCGAACGAGCCAAGAAGGCCGCCGACTATCTAAGTGAGGGCGAGAAACTGGCCGCCGACATTCGCAGCAAAGCGGAACGCGAAGTGCTGCAAATCAAAGCCGATGCCGAGGCGCGGGCACTAGAGTTACGCGGAGCCGCCGACGCCGAGGCTGACCGCATCCGTAACGAAACCCAACGGGAAGATCCACGCTTCTATGCCTTTCTGAAAAAGCTGGAAGACTATCAGCGCATCCTAGGCGACAACAAGTCGATGCTGCTGTTATCCACGCACCGCGAATTGTTCGATTTGCTCTACGAACCACCCACGGTCGAGAGCAAAACCGCCAAACCCGCGAAGTGAGGCGAGTAAGTATGCGTGTCATAAAGTGGACTATTTCACTCGCCTTTATGGTCTATCTACTAACGGGCGTCGTTGAGGTGCGCCGGGGCGAACGCGCCGTGATTCGTCGCTTCGGTCGAGTGTTGGACGAACGCCCAGATCCGGGGTTGTGGATCGGGCTGCCTTGGGGTATGGATCGGGTCGATCGCGTCGAGGTCGATTCCGTCCGGAGCATCGAAGTGGGCTATCGCTCCGAGGGTGAGGCACGCGAAGTGTCGATGCCAGAGGGACAACTATTGACGGGGGATCACAACCTGGTCAACGTACTGCTCGCTGTCTATTACAAGGTGCGACCGGAAGAAGTCGTGGAGTTTGTCCTGGCACGCGAGCAAGTAGAACCGCTCCTAGAGTGGGCCACCGAGGCGGCAATGGCGACCTGGGTAGCAGGACGCGAAGTCGATGAAGTGCTGTTACGCGGCAAAAACGTTCTTCGCGTCGAATTGATCCCGAGGATTCGAGAACGGCTTCAATCGTACCGTTTAGGGATCGAAATACTTGATATTCGAGTTTCCCGAATCTCTCCGCCGGACGACGTCAAGGATGCGTTTGACAGCGTGGCTCGGGCACAGACGCAGATGGCCACTTTACGCCACCGAGCGGAGCAAGAGGCGGCAACCCGACTCCGCAGCGCGAAGGCCGAACAGTTTCGTCTTGAAGAAGCAGCGCGGGCCTACGCCCACTCCAAGAAGGTACTTGCGCAACAGGATGCACAACGTTTCCACGAACGATTGAAACAGTATTACGCGGCTCGGGTGGAGAACCCGGAGTACCTGAAGCAACTGTGGCAGGAGGAACGCGGCCGTCTGTTCGCCACGCTGAAACAGAACGGCATGATCGATCTGCTCGATCACCGACTGAATTCCGGTGGATTAGATCTGTTCACCGCGCCACGAACTCCAAACCGTTGAGTTCGACTGTCTGCCAAGCTGGCATCGCATTATAGTGAAGTCATTCCGCGAGGGAGGACTGGGCAATGGCATTGGTCGAAGTGCGCAAGGTGACAAAAACGTTCAAAAAGGGCGAACATGAAATTACCCCGCTTCGCGAGGTTGGGTTGGAGGTGGAACAGGGAGATTTCGTCTCTCTCATGGGGTCAAGTGGTTCGGGCAAGTCGACGCTGTTGAACCTCATCGCGGGGATCGATCGTCCGACGGCGGGGGAAGTGTGGGTCAACGGGCAAGACATCACCAAATTGTCGCGCACACAACTGGCCCATTGGCGAGCGGCCAATGCAGGGTATGTGTTCCAAACACACAATCTGATTCCGGTGCTGACGGCGTGGGAGAATGTCGAAATGCCCTTGCTTCTCTTGCCGCTCTCCGCGGCGGAGCGGCGCAAACGAGTGGGCATTGCCCTGGAGGCGGTTGGCCTGAGTGATCGCGCAGATCACTATCCTCGACAGCTCTCCGGCGGGCAAGAGCAGCGAGTCGGCATCGCCCGAGCGATCGTGGCCAATCCCACTGTGGTCGTCGCTGACGAACCGACCGGCGATCTCGACGCCGAGACTACCGAGCAAATTCTACAACTACTCGTCCGGCTAAATCGGGAACTGAAAACAACGTTGTTGATGGTGACGCACGATCCGCACGCTGCCTCCGTAGCACATCGGCGATTGCGGCTAGAGAAGGGGCAACTAGTCGAGGCGATGGCATGTTGAAGTTCGCACCCTACATTATGAAGAGTTTGTGGCGTCATCGGGCACGAACCGTGCTGACCGTATCGGGAACGGCAGTGGCACTGTTCGTTTTCGCCTTCATTGGAGCGGCCGAACGTGGCTTAGCCGACATGACGCGCGGACAACAGGCCGAACGCACACTGATCGTGTTCCAGGCGAACCGTTTCTGTCCGTCCACGTCGCGACTCCCGCAGGACTATGAGGTGACCATCCGCAAGGTGCCAGGCGTGGCCGATGTGCTGCCGATGCAAGTTTACGTCAACAATTGTCGTGCCAGTCTGGACCTGGTGCTGTTTCACGGGCTGCCGGCGGAGCGGCTGCCGGCTTGGCGTGAACTTCGCTTGCTGCAAGGCAATCGCGACGAGTTCGACACGCGCTCGGATGCGGCTCTGGTAGGCGAGGCCGTGGCGCGCCGTCGGGGACTCAAACCCGGGCAGCGGTTTACGATCGGCGACATTACCGTGACCGTGGTAGGCACCTTCGCGGCTGCAACGCCAGCGGAAGAGAATGTGTTGTACACTCACCTAGAATTTTTGCAGCGAGCTAGAGGCAATCGCCTGAATGAGGCGACCCTGTTTGAAGTGCGTCTACAAGATGCCGCTGAGCCGGAACAGGTGGCCCGAAGCATCGATGAGCTGTTCCGAGAGGATCGCGTGCCGACCGACACACGCCCCAAAGGAGTGTTTCAGGCTAGCGTCGTGGGCGACTTGATCGAATTGATTGGGTGGGCAAATTATCTGGGGTACGCTTGTCTGGGGTTGGTGCTGTCGTTGGTGGCGACGACCGCAGTCATGGCCGTGCAAGATCGAGTTCGCGAGCATGCCGTGCTACAGGCAATCGGCTTTTCCTCACCGCGCATCTTCGGTATGGTGCTGAGCGAAGGGATCCTGATCTGCCTCGTTGGTGGGATGCTGGGCGTGGGAACGGCTCTGATGGTGTTGTGGTGGAGTCAACTGGCGGTTGGCACGGAAGGTGTGACGATCGCCTTGGGGCCATCTTGGTGGCTCCTCTTTCAGGGGCTGGCAATCAGTCTGTTAATAGGAGTGCTGGCCGGTATCACTCCCGCTTGGCGGGCAGCAACGGCGGAAATTGTCACCGCGCTGCGAGCTGAGTGACGATCTATCTCTTTCAGGGAGGAAAGAATGATGAATCGAGCAGTGTTGGCTTGTGCGGTGATGCTGTTGTTGGCGACGCTGTCGTTGGCCCAGAAAGCAGTGTATACCAAGGCGGTGTTGAAAGAACTCGACTGCATGGGTTGCGCCAAGAAGATCGCCAAGAAAATTCAGACTGTGCAGGGAGTCAAAGAGGTTCGCGTCGATCTGGAGGCGCGGACGCTGTACATTGTTCATCAGCCCAACGTCCACCCGTCGGCCAAGTTACTCTGGGAAGCAATCGAACAGGCCGATCACGAAGTGGAGAAGCTAGAAACCCCGACAGAATCGCACACGAGCAAACCCAAAGCGTAACCGCTGCTCAACCGATGATGCCTTCGCGGCGAAGTTTTTCGAGCGAGGTCTCGTCAACGCCACAGAGCTGACGCAACACCTCGTCGGTGTGCTGTCCGAGACGGGGCGGTACGCTGGCCAAAGGTGGGGCAGTTGGCTCACCGGTATAACTGAGATGAAACGGGCTGCCGACCAGATCGATCGGTCGGCCTTCGGGATCGCAAACCGTGATCCGCATACCGCGCGCCTCGATTTGTGGATGAGAAAAAAGATCCGCATAGTTCCAAACTGGCGCATGCGGCACCCCGATCGGTTCCAAGAGTTTGCACCATTCCGCCGTGGTGCGCTGCCGCATTGCCGTTTCGATCTGAGGAACCAATTCCGTCCGATGACGGACGCGATCTGGGTTTTTCCGATAGCGTGGATCGTCAGCCAGTTCCGGGACTGCGACCCGCGCAAACGCTTGCCATTGGCCATCGTTGCCGACGGCAACGACGATCCAGCTATCGGCAGTAGGGAAGAGTTGATATGGCACGATCTGTAAGTGGGCGTTGCCCTGGCGAGCTGGCACTGCCTCTAGCGGAGTACACCCCTCTTGCAACCGAGTCAGGTAGGCTTGCACGACGTTGACTTGACTAGCAATAGCGCAATCCAGAAGAGACAGATCAATAGTGTACCCGTGTCCTGATTTACCCCGAGCGATGAGGCAAGCGAGAATGGCTGTGGCCGCGTAGACTCCCGTCAATACGTCGGTCAGGGCGACACCGACCTTGCAGGGGGGGCCTTCGACCGGCCCAGTGATGGCCATTAGCCCGCTCATGGCCTGAATGGCGAAGTCGTATCCGGGAGCATTGCGCAGCGGTCCGGTGCGTCCGAACCCTGAGATCGAACAGACGATCAGTCGAGGATTTAGTTTGAGCAGATGCGCCGGAGTCAGTCCGAGTTTCTCCGCACTCTCGGGGCGAAAGTTCTCCAGTACGACATCGCTTTGTTGCACCAGCTGCGCAAACAGCTGGCGTCCGCTGGGATGGTTTAGATCGAGAGCCACCCCACGTTTGCCACGGTTGCAGCTGAGATAATAAGCGGTTGGACCTGTTGGGTGATAGGGCGGTCCCCAGGAACGGGTCTCGTCGCCGACTCCAGGGCGTTCGATCTTGAGGACGTCTGCGCCGAGGTCGCCGAGCAATTGACCACAGTAGGGGCCGGCCAACACGCGCGAGGCATCCAGCACCCGCATTCCAGCCAAAACGGCGGGAAAAGGCGGCAACCTCGATGCAGCATCCATGAGATTCTCGCTCCGGGGCTTCATCCTTACTCCAGGTCGTGCTATTATAGTACTCTCGACTGCTGAGCGTCCGACCCCCCTGGCGAGGAGCCAATCCATGGCCACGCAAACGGATACGCTGAGTGTCTATCGTGAACTAGCGGAGCGTTACGAGAAACTGGGACAGTTCTCGATGCGCGACCGGTTTTTGATGCTGGCTGCCTCCGCCGCGTTGGAGTCCGGTCAAGAAAACGAGGCAGAACGCCTACGAACCCAACTGCTGCAACAGAATCGGCATCACATGCTTCGACCGTATCGTTCCTTTCGCGAAGCCATCGCTGCTCCCGATGTGCATACCTACTTGGAAGATCTGAAAAGGAACTATCCATATGAGGTGGCTCACCAGCTGCTGATCGCCTTGCAAGAAGGTCGGACTCCGCCAGTGATGTCCAAGCCATTGACGGTGCGTCGACCAGCGGTATCGGCGACGCAGACCTCCATACCTCCCGCCGCCGTACCGGGACGCACTCCACTGCCAGCGCAGCAGCCGCCCGCGTCCACGCCGACAACATCGCGGCCTGAACCAGCTTCTCTTCCTCCGACAGCGCCGGTGGTCGATCCCTATGAACCAATCGATGCCACCCCGCGCCCCAGCTGGCAGCCGATCAAGCCAACCAAAGTTGTCGATGAGTTGGAACTAACTCGTCCGGTATCGAATCTCAGAGAAGAATCTCCGTCCGCGCTGCCGGCCAAACCGTTGGCCCAACCTGTGCCCAAAGCAGCGCCAGCCACCCCCGATCCAGCGCGTCCTACCGTGCGTCCTGCTGTCGCCGTGCCGCGTCCGAAGCCGTCACCTCCAGCGGAAGTGCCGGTCGTTCCACCAGTTGCGGAAACTGTGCCGGCTCCAGAGACTCCGCTGACCGGAGCCTGGGTCGGAGGACTGCTCTCCCTAATTGTGCTGTTGGCCGGTTTGGCGCTGGCGGGATACACCTTTGCGCGTCCCTTCCTCCCGCCGGGCTGGCTACCCTGAGGCACTCCGTCTAGTTGACCGTCTTCTCCAACGGTTCGGCCAGTCGGCGTAGCTTATCCAACAGTTTGGTGAACCCAGCAAAGTCCAGTGATTGCGCGCCATCGGACAAAGCTCGATCGGGGTCGGGATGCACTTCGATCAAGATGCCATCCGCACCGGCGGCGAGAGCAGCCATCGCCATGGACGGAACGTAGTCGCGCTTGCCGGTTCCGTGGCTGGGGTCTACGAGAATGGGGAGATGGGATAACGTCTTAACCGGCGGAATCACCGAGAGATCCAGGGTGTTTCGGCTATGGTCGGAGAAGGTACGGACTCCACGTTCGCACAGAATGACGTTGTAGTTTTCACCCGCCATGACATATTCCGCCGCCATCAACCATTCTTCCAACGTCGCTGAGAGTCCCCGCTTTAGCAGCACGGGCTTGCGAGTCTGAGAGACTCGACGTAGCAGACTAAAATTCTGCATGTTTCGTGCGCCGATCTGGATGATGTCGGCAGCGGCCTCGACGGCGTCGGCGTACTCGGTGTCCATCAGCTCGGTGACGATACCGATGCCCGTAGTTTCCCGTGCTTTGACGAGAATGTCCAACCCTTTTTGCCCCATGCCCTGAAAGGCATACGGCGAAGTACGCGGCTTGAACGCGCCTGCCCGCATCAGTCGAACGCCTTGGCTGCGAAGAAACTCCGCCGTTTTCAGGATCATTTCCTCGTTCTCGACAGAGCAGGGACCAGCAATGATGGTGAAAGTGCCCGGACCGATTCGGGTGTTGGCCACCGAAACGATCGTGTCGTCAGGATGCATCTCTCGACTAGCGAGCTTATAGGGTTTGGTAACGCGAAGTAGTTCCGTGACTCCGGGCAGCACTTCTAGTGTTCGTGGGTCCACTGCACTGATGTTGCCTGTGATGCCGATCGCTGTTCGGATCGCGCCGGGCAACGGGTGAGGAGTGAGGTTCATGCGGCGAATAGCTTCAACGACATTGTCAATCTGCTCCTGCGTCGCAGTGCTGTGCATGACAACAAGCATCTTCATTCTCTTTCTAAATAGCTCTCCCGAGCGATCGGCTCTGTTATTCATATTGGGAACCGATCTCCTGATTCGGTGTGTGAAGTTCTATGTTCACTCAAGTGAACTTACACCCCTTTATCCCTGGGTTGTCTCGGTTGATGGCAGAGTATTACTATCTTCATTCGCGAGAATGGTTTGAACAGCAACTCATTCCCGCTTTTGCAAACTCCTGGCGACGGCGTTCTTTCGATCCCCTACACCGGCTTTGTCAAAGTGCCGACGATCGAATCACGAGTTTCGTCGAAGGCAACCATCTGCCCCAAGATGGTTTATTGCTTTTGGGACTGGATGGTGCAACTCCATTTCATCGCGCGTTGTGGACCACGCTAGTTGGTGAACTGCTTCTGGTGTTGGCAGAAGAGGTTCCGCTCATTTCTCCTCTGCCTGAATCGTTGCGTCGCATTCCCAGCGAGCAATTCATCGCTCCGCTGCACGATGCACTATTTGGCCGTCGAAATCTAGTGCTAGGTTCCACGATCTACCGTCCTGGTAAAGTGGGTTGGAATAACTTCGACGACGTCGTTCACCTCTCGAAATTACTGGACACGCTCTCGGTGACCAATCTTTCCGCCTCTCATTGTATCACGGAATGGACCGCGGAAGAGTATGAGGATTTAGAGGATTTTACGGCTCAACTTCGAGCCATGTATCAGCAATCCCGAGAGAGGAACTGCGTCGTGGTCGCCGAGTCCATCTATCCTCGCGACGAGGGAATTTGACGGCGGAGTGGGCCAGCGAGCAAGTTGCTTCGTATCAGAAGCATTGTCGCCGCTGTTGTTTTCTCCTTCCATCGACGAATATTCACGAGACCCATGTTAGGTCCGATCTTCCAACGAGAATTGCTCACTATCCCGCGAAGTGGCAACCATTACGTCACCCGAGCCGCGTACCTGGCCAGTCTGTGGGTCATCGCGGTAACGGCTTGGCTGGCGCTACTCGGCTGGACACGCTCGGCAACCCTGGGCGAAACAGCCCGCTTTGGTTCGCTGCTCTTCTGGGTGCTAACAAATGTCCAGCTAGCCTTGTTTCTCTTCTTTTCGGCGTTGACCTCGGCCAGTTCCATCGCCAAAGAGAAGGATCGTCGCACTTTCGTTCTACTCTTGATGACCGACATGAGCGACGCCGAGATCGTTCTCGGCAAAATTCTCGGCAGCATGTTGCCGATCCTCGTCTTGCAGCTGGCTAGCGTGCCTGTGCTGATGCTGTTGATGCTCCTGGGTGGCATCGGCTTGGAACAAATCCTGCAAGTGGTACTGATCACGGCGGCGACGACCTACGCGGCGGGGTCACTAGGCGGACTGGTCGCATTATGGCGGGAACGAACCTTCCAGGCGCTGGCACTGACCGTGCTGTTCTTGGTGTCCTATATTGCTCTGGCCATGCTGCCGTCGGTCTTGCCTGGCTGGTTAGTCGGTGAGAATGTCGATCTCTTACGTCGGATTCAACAGTCGATCGAGCCGTTCACCGCATTGAGCGGAGTTCACGCCAGCTTGTGGAATCCGCAAGTGGGACTCGCGGAAGCGTATGTGTTCGCTACCGTGCTGTTCGGCCTGGGCTTGCTGTTGAACCTAATCGGCATGTGGAAACTCCGAGTGTGGAACCCATCCGGCGAGCCGATCATCCAGCGTGAAACTCCCGAAGAAGCCGTCGATCGAGAAGCCGGCCTGGGCGATGATGTCAAAGAGAAAGAATCGCTGCGGACCAGCGTTCATGCTGCCCCAGGCGCGGTGCGGGAGGTAGTCGGCAATCCGATTCTCTGGCGGGAGATTGCCACTCGCGCCTATGGCCGACGACCAATTCTGGTCAAGATCGCCTATCTCTTTGTGTTGGCCCTGATCTGTTATCGCGTGCTGTTGCCGTTGACCGGGCCCGCCCAGCGTGAGCTGTTCACGGACGAGGAGCGCGGCCAACTAGCGGCGATCGGACTTTTATCTGTGGGTGTGCTGAGTTTGTTGCTGGTGACGGCTCAGGCGACGACTGCGATCACCTCCGAGCGCGACACTGGAGCACTGGATCTTTTGCTGGTCACCGACTTATCCGCTCAGGAGTTCATCTTTGGGAAGATTCTCGGCATCCTCTATAATACTAAAGAGTATCTCTTACCTCCGTTATTATTGGTGGGTGCCTATGCCTATTACAAGTGTCTGGCGATTCCTCCGCGCGGACATCCCGAGTTGCAAGCGTCGATGAACGCCGTGGCCATGGTGTGCGTCCTCGCCGCTCTGCTGGTTCTGATGGCGTTCGCTTTGGTGCTGGGCATTCACGTTGCCTTGCGAACGCCCAACAGTCAGGTGGCGATCATCCATACCCTGAGTACGATCTTTTTCCTCACGGTGGGAACCTTGATCTGCATCGCGCTGATTTTGATCAACCGGCGTTTTGAGTATCAATGGGGAAGTTTTATCTTCTTCCTGATCGCCGGCATCGGCGGATTGTGGTACGTCCTGTCTGGAGATCGACCAACAGCGGCCCTCTCCTGGGCTAGCTGGTTCTGTCCGCTGGCGGTGCTGTATTCCATCATGACCATCCTGGTTGGCAAACCTGGCACACGCGAATCCGCGGATCCAGTGATTCCAGCGTTGGTGATCTCGCTGGCCTTCGGCTTTGCCATCGCGGCGATGCTGGTGCCGCTGCTCAGCGAGTTCGACGTGGCCATGGGGCGAACCTCCGGCGGCGCGGATTAAGACAATCCACTGGGTCGACCGTCGAAAAACAGAACGAAACCTCGGCGTGTTTCCCGTGGTACACTCAAGAGAGAGGAACGCGGCAGAGGGTCTCGTTATGAAGCTGCGCGATCTACTGTTTTTGGGGCTAATCTTCAGCGGTGTCTTCACGCTGGGCGCGAATCTTATGCCGCCACGTGAACCCAAGCCGATGACCAGCTACGACGTTGCCGCCTATCTCGACCCCAGCTTTCGCAGCGTGGTTGAGCGACTCGACGCTTCCTTCCGCCATGAGTGGGCCATCGAAAACCTGACGCCGGCCAAGCGAGCCGACGATCTGACTATTGCCCGCAGACTTTCGCTGGCCCTGGTGGGTACAGTGCCCTCTTTAGAAGAGATTCGCCAGCTGGAATATCTGCCTTCCGAGGAGCGTCTCGCCTGGTGGATCGATCATCTGCTACAAGATCGTCGCTTCGCGGATTATTTTGCCGAGCGCTTGGCTCGCGCTGCGGTGGGCACCGAAGATGGACCGTTCATCTTCTTTCGTCGCCGTCGCTTGGTCTCCTGGATGAGTGATGAATTAGCCAAGGGCACGACCTACGATCACCTGGTTCACGCATTAATCGCTCAGGATGGATTGTGGACCGACAAGCCGGCGACGAATTTCGTTTCGGTCACCAGTCAACCAGACATGAAGAATCAGCCTAACCCGATCCGTCTAGCCGGTCGAGTCACACGGGCGTTTCTCGGTCTGCGACTGGATTGCGCCGAGTGTCACAATCACCCTTATGCTCACTGGAGGCAAAGCGACTTTCAGGGGTTGGCCGCCTTCTTTGGGCAAACGAAGATCGGCTTCACCGGCGTCTACGATGGCGACGGCGAATTCGAGGCGACCGACAAAACCACGCAAAACAAGTTCGTTGTACCTCCGCGCGTACCTTTCGCTACAGAATTGTTGCCCCACGAGGGGACGCGCCGACAACAGCTGGCCGCCTGGGTGACGCATCCAAAGAATCCCTACTTCGCCAAAGCCACGGTCAATCGGATCTGGGCTTTGTTGTTGGGTCGACCTCTGATCGATCCGGTGGACAACCTCGACGCTGAGGTACCGGTTCCCGGGGCACTACAGATTCTGGCCGACGATTTCGCCGAGACGGGGTTCGACCTGCGACGGTTAATTCGCCTCATCGCCAGCACAAGCGTCTTCCATCTGGACAGCACCCTGGAAGATCGCGAACTTACCGATGAGGACGAACGGGCCTGGGCTGTGTTTCCGCTGACTCGGCTTCGACCTGAGCAGGTGGCCGGCAGCGTTTTACAGTCTGTCTCCGTAGCGACGATCGACGCTCAATCGCATCTGTTGCTGCGACTCATCCGCTTCGGCGATCAGAACGACTTTATCAAGCGTTACGGCGACAGCGGCGAGGACGAGTTCGAGAGCGGCGGCGGCACCATCCCACAACGACTATTGCTGATGAATGGCAAACTCCAGCGCGAGCGGCTCGAAGCCGGTCCGTTCACCGCCACAGGGCGAATCGCGACGCTATCACCCAATACGGCGCACGCCCTCGAAACGGCCTATCTGTGCGTGCTGACTCGCCGACCCACGGACGAGGAGCGGGCTTACTTCGAGCAGGTGTTCGCCGACAAGCAACAGTCCCTGGCCAAGCATTTGGAAGATCTCTATTGGGCGTTGGTCAATTCGACGGAGTTCTCATGGAACCACTAAGCCGACGACATTTTCTGGCCCACGCCGCCTTCGCCGGAGCCGCTGCCTGGTTGACTCCGCTGAGTGAACTGTTAGCCCGGGCGGCGGCCCCGCCAGGCAAGCCGCGTCAGCCGGCCCAGTCGATCATCCTCTTGTGGATGGCCGGCGGTCCTAGTCAGCTGGAGACCTTCGACCCACATCCGGGCAAGGAGATCGCCTACGGGACTGGAGCGATCAGCACGGCTCTTAAGGGGGTACAGCTCGCTGAAGGCTTGCCACGCACCGCCGAGGTCCTCGATTCCTTCGCCATCATTCGTTCGATGGTCAGCAAGGAAGGCGATCACGAACGCGGCACCTACACCATGAAGACCGGCTTTCGTCCCGATCCGACTGTGGTGCATCCCTCGATCGGCGCGGTGATTTGTCACGAATTACCCTCGCTTAACACCGAAATTCCTCGTCACGTTAGTATCCTCCCCGATCAATGGCCCGGTCGGGGCGGCTACCTAGGCGAACAGTACGACGCTTTTAAGACGGACGATCCGATCAATCCGGTTCCCGACACGCAGTCGTTTTTGCCCTCTTCGCGCGAGGCCCAACGGCTGAAGCATCTCGACGTTGTCGAACGCGCTTTTCAGCGTGGCCGCAAGAGTCGGGCCGAGGCGACGCTGCATCGAGAAACAGTTGCCGCGGCTCGACGCATGATGAGTTCCGAGCAACTCAAGGCGTTCGATGTTTCGTCCGAACCATTAGCGTTGCGGCGTGAGTATGGCGACACGCCGTTTGGCCGGGCTTGTCTAGCGGCCCGACGCCTAACCGAAGTAGGCGTTCGCTGCGTGGAGGTCACGCTGTCCGGCTGGGACACGCATGCTAACAATCATGCCCTGACTGCCGGTCGCCTGGAGATTCTCGATCCGGCCTTGGCGGCGCTTATTAACGACCTGCGTCGTCGGGATTTGCTCGATCGCACTCTAGTGGTAGTAGCTGGCGAGTTTGGCCGAACCCCGCGTCTGAACCCCGCTGCTGGCCGCGATCACTGGCCCAACGGCTTCAGCGTGGCTTTGGCGGGAGGCGGTATCCGCGCTGGCACAGTTTTGGGCGAAACCGACCCCGAGGGCAAGGCCGCCCCAAAAGATCCCGTCACCGTGGGTGAGTTGCACGCCACCATGATGGCCGCAGTCGGCGTCGATCCGAACAAGCTGAATCAGACGCCAATCGGTCGCACCGTCCGCTTCGCCGAGGGCAAACCGTTAGCAGCGTTGTTGAAGTAGCTTCAGTTCGCCGCGGGGCAGTCTACCCTCACTGCAAGGCCGTGCCTAGGATGATGGTAGACCCTTGCACTCGATTGCCCTTGTGGAAACAGAAGCATGGCGGACGTGATCGATACTCAACTTGTCGTTCTAGGAGGAGGCCCGGGCGGCTACGCGGCGGCGTTTCTCGCTGCCGACCACGGCTTCCAGGTCACCCTGATTGAGGCCCGTGAACGGCCTGGGGGAACCTGTCTGCACGTTGGCTGTATTCCCTCCAAGGCTCTGTTGCACACGGCCAAGCTCATCACCGATGCTCGCGATGCCGCCCACGTGGGCCTGTCGTTCGCTCCGCCGAAAGTTGATCTTTCGGGGGTTCGCGGCCATACCACCAAGGTCGTCGATACCCTATCGAAGAATCTCGTCCAGATGTCCAAGTCACGCAAGGTGAACCTAGTCCACGGAGTGGGACGGCTGCTCGACGCTAACACCGTCGAGGTCGAGGGGGGCAACCGCTATCGGTTTGAGAAGTGCATCCTCGCCACGGGATCGATTCCGGCCCGTCCGGCCATGTTCAACCTACCCACGCCGCGCGTCATGGACTCCACCGGCGCGCTGAAACTCGAAGAAGTACCGAACCGTCTGCTGGTTATCGGTGGCGGCTACATCGGCCTGGAGATGGGCTATGTCTACTCCGCGCTGGGTAGCAAAGTTACTCTCGTCGAGATGACCGATGGCTTGCTTCCGGGTGTCGATCGCGATTTGGTCAAGCCCTTGCAGGAACGACTCACGCGAACCAAACTCTTTGAAGCGATCCTGCTGAAGACCAAGGTAGCCAAACTAGAAGAGGTCAAGGAAGGCATCCGCGCCACGCTGGAAACTCCTGACGGAAAGTCTACCCAGGAAGTCTTCGATCGAGTGCTGGTCGCCATCGGTCGCTGGCCCAACAGTAAAAACATCGGACTGGACAAAGCCGGCATCGAGGTCAACGACCGCGGCTTCGTCGTCGTGGACGAACAACGTCGAACCAACGTACCCCACATCTTCGCTATCGGCGATCTCGCTGGAGAGCCGATGTTGGCCCATAAGGCTTCCTACGAAGGCAAACTCGTTGTCGAAGTGCTAGCGGGTGAACCAGCGGTCTACGATGCCCGAGCCGTGCCTGCCGTTGTCTTCACCGACCCGGAGATTGCCTGGTGCGGGCTGACGGAAACGGAAGCAGCTAAGCAAGAGAAGCCGGTCAAGGTGCTGAAGTTCCCCTGGAGTTGGTCTGGCCGCGCATTGACCTTGGGGCGAACCGAAGGCTTGACCAAGATGCTCATCGATCCACAGACTGAGCGTGTTTTAGGGGTGGGCATCGTCGGAGCTGGAGCCGGCGAGATGCTCGGCGAGGCAATGCTGGCCATCGAGATGTCGGCGTCAGCTCGCGACATTGCTTTGACCATGCATGCTCATCCGACCTTGCTGGAGACGATCGGCGAGGCTGCCGAGGGCTTCTACGGCTTGTCCGCGCATCAGATGCCGCCGCGCAAACAGCCGGCCAAGGTGACGTCGTAACTGGCTCAGAATCGTGTTGAGGTTCGTCGATCCTGTGGGTATGCTAGAAGCATTCGCCTTCCCACCCTAAACGGCCTACCCACCACTGGACTCATGAGCCATTTCCACCGTATCGGGCTGAATCGTCGTGAACTGCTTCAGGTCGGCTACTCGGCCTTATTCGGCCTGACCACGACCCGGGCGTTTGCTGCCAACCCACGTTCTTCGAGGTCGGTGATCCTCGTCTTCCTCACTGGAGCTTCCAGCCACCTCGACACGTTCGATCCCAAACCAGACGCCCCCGCGGAGATTCGCGGGGAGTTCGGCGTACTACGCACCGCCGTGCCTGGATTGCTCGTCAGTGAACATCTGCCTCGTTTAGCGGCCCGTGCTAAGCAGTACGCTGTGATCCGCTCGCTTTCGCACAAGGACAACAACCACACCGCCGCGACCCATCACATCATTACCGGCACGCTGCAACCGGGGGTCCGCTTTGACAAGCCGTTGTCTCGTGATGACTGGCCGTGTTACGCAGCCGGCGTTAGTTACCTCAAGCCGCCAAGTCCCGGCATTCCTGCGGGAGTACATCTGCCGACATTTCTCCGGGAAGGACCGCTCGTCTGGCCCGGACAACATGGAGGCTTTCTCGGGCCACGCCATGATCCACTGCAGATCGATCGCGACCCCAATCGCCCCGACTTTCGCGTCGACAACATGAACGCTGGGGGTTTGGACGTTGAGTCGCTACGCGATCGCCGCTCGCTGCTAACCGAAATCAACGCCCGACAAACTGCCCTAGCTCGCAGTGCGGTCAGCCAACGGCTCAGCGATCAACAGGAGCAGGCGTTTGCCGTGCTAACCTCAGGCAAAGTAGGTCAAGCGTTCGATCTCAGCCGTGAACCGACAGCGGTGCGTGAGCGCTACGGTCGTCACTTATTCGGCCAGTCGCTGTTGTTGGCGCGGCGACTAGTCGAGGCCGGTGTACCTGTAGTTCAGGCGAACATGGGCCGCGTCCAAAACTGGGACTCCCACGGTCAGAATTTTCATCGGCTGAAGAACGAGCTACTGCCGCCGCTGGATCAGGCGGTATCGGCGCTGTTGGATGATCTAGCTGCTAGTGGCCGATTGGCCGACACGTTGGTCATGGTGCTCGGCGAGTTTGGCCGAACACCGAAGATCAACAAGGACGCCGGCCGAGATCATTGGGCCGACTGCTTCTGCGGGTTGTTCGCCGGAGCCGGCGTGCGCGGCGGGCAGGTGATCGGCAAATCCGACGCCAGTGCGGCCTATCCGGTGACCTCGCCGATCTCTCCGGACGATGTCGGGGCGACGGTGTATCACGTTCTCGGCATCGACCCCGAGAGTGAATTGCGCGACCGCCTCGATCGGCCTGTGCAACTCAATCGCGGCCAAGTGATTCGACCACTGTTCTAACTGATACCTGATCCTCGAATCTCCCCTCACCCCTAACCCCTCTCCCCAACGGAGAGAGG
>CALDUY010000049.1 GCA_937923405.1 uncultured Gemmataceae bacterium
GTGGTGCTGCTGGCGGTGTACAAGTACGACGTGTTCGGCAACCGCATTGAGAAGGCGGTGGACTGGGACGGCGACGGGCCGAACGCGGCCGTGGTGACCCGCTACGTGCTCGATGGTTGGAACAACATGAAGCCGACGCCGATCGGCAACGAGCACTTCGACGTGATCGCCGAGTTGGACGGCAGCAACCAGTTGCTCGCCCGCTATCTGCACGGCGACGCGTTCGACCAGACCTTCGCGCGAATCAGCTACGGTGAGCCGGGTGCATCAGCACCCGGATTCTCGCCCGAGGTTCACTGGCTGTTGACCGACCACCTGAACTCAGTGCGGCTGGTGCTGGACGAGTCCGGGGCGGTGCTCGACCAGATCGCCTACGACGCCTTCGGCAACATCGTGGCGCAACTCAACCCGCTGCTGGTCAACCCGATCCTGTTCGCCTCGCGCGAGTTCGACTTCGAGACGGGCTTGTACTACAACCGCGCCCGCTACCTCGACCCGACCACCGGCCGCTGGACCACGCAAGACCCGCTGGGCTTCGCCGCCGGCGACGCGAACCTGTACCGCTACGTCGGCAACATGGCCACGATGGCCACGGATCCGAGCGGTTTGATCATCAGGCAGGTTGGTAGTTTCTTGTGGGGAGTTGGTAAGGGCATCGTCGAAATCCCTGCGATGTTTATTGATACCGGGCACGCACTGGGTGCCTTGGCGTACATGGAAATAACCGGCAGGCCATATATTCCGACGTACCTGTCGATGACAGCCAATGCGGCAGATCAAGCATCGGTACAAGGAGGTCGAGAAGCCGTCGGCGAAATGTTGGGAAATGCCTACATCGACCTCTTTACGTTCGGGGTTCGTCCGCTGTATCACGCTCTACAAGCAGCTGACAACGGTGATTGGGAGCCCTTGGGTCAAGCTACGGGGATGCTGATCTTCGGTTGGGCAGCGGGCGGGGGTGGTTTCCGTCCACATCGCTTGACGTTGCCGCCGAGTCCGCGTCCGGTTTTAGCCTTTGCAGGGGTAGAGGGGGCGGTTGCCGCGCCTGCGGCCATTGCCATACCAGTACCGTACGGACTGCCAATCCCGATCATTCTACACATGACAGTGCCGGAGCCACCAAACGGTACTACGCCTACACATGATGGAGGTAATGTTCCGGCAACCCAGGGACAATCAACAAGAGTCTTCACTACGACGGAAGGGCCAGTCGACTTGGGGCGACCGGGTACAGGAGCAACCAATGCCCAAACTGGCCTTCCCACTGCCACTGGTGCGGGTGGCACATTCGTTACGCCTACCGACATAACTAACCCGGCAGTGTTGGAGTTGCACCTTCAGAGGAGTGTTCCTCCAGGGACCAATCCACGGTACGTCGTAGAGATTGAAGTCCCTACCCAAAGTCTGCGACCCGACCCAACAGGCGACGTGCGTCCGTACCACGGGTGGATTGCGCCTAACACTCCAGGAGTAAGAGTTGTCAGGATGTGGGAGATCAGATGGGTTTTAGATCCCAGAGGATTTGAGGTTCCGACTCTGGTTGAAGTTGCAGTTGGGGGACCTTGATATGCTGACAGATCATGCCTTAGAGCAGTATCGCGACAACGACCTACACTGGTCGGCTGATTTAGTGGTCGCTCTAGAGAACGTCCGACTTGGCTTAGCACTTGAATGGGCAATTGAATGTGCCAAGTCGCTTGTCACTCATGCTGGTGCACCGGAGAGCAAAGAGAGGCTGTTGAGGTGGCTGGAAGAACTTTCTCAAGCAGAAACTTTAAGTAACGGTTCAGCCTTGCTGAAACAGAGTGATACTATTTGGCATGATAGCCGTGATCTCATCCACACTACCATCGCCCACCTTTACGCCGCCCTAGCTCATCTACGACAAGGCAACACCCCGCGGTATCGGACATTTGTGATTTGGGCGTTAAATGTAATGGGTGACCATGAATATTTCCGCCAGACTTCACTGGCTACTCCATTAACTCTTTTTGAGCAGTTTCTAGCAAAGCATGGCTGATCATGCTTTGTAACCGCTTCGGGTTTTAAATAACCATACAGCATAGAGGCCATGTCAGCTACCGTCTCAGGCTGTGGCTGCAAAAATTAGTGCTTTTCCCCTCTCCCACCCAAACCCCACCCGCTCCACACGGCTACCCCGTGAATCCTTTCGGGTCAGGACGGGATGCTCTTTGACCCAGACGATCCCCTGCGAGAAGTACAGGGCGTGCTTCCTGAGGAACGGCGGGTAGTTGGCACAGTTGGCGTAGCCGCCCCAGATGTAGAAGCCTCGGCCGGGCACCAGCACGCGGGCCATGTTGCCGAACCAGGCGTCGAGCAGCGCGTCGAACGCCTCGTCCGAGACGAAGTCGTTGGCGAGCGGCCGGTCCTTGGGGCGGAGCTTCTTGGTGGTCGGCTTGGACTTGGTCTTGTCGCGGGCGAGGTCGAAGCCCTGGTGGTGCATGCCGCCGGCGTCGGCCGCGTCGATGGCCCCCTGCTTGGTCGCGGGGAAGCTCGACAGCCCGGCGGCGATGGCGTTGTTGGAGCGCGGCTCGACCTTCACGTGGTGTAGGCCGGGGGATTTCACCCCGGCCCCAACCCCGAACCGGACTTGCAAGTTTCAAGCATCCGGCTCTCCAGATGTTTCTCGGCTTCATATCGCATAGTGCTTCTGCCAATGGCAGCCCAAACACAAGGTTTGGAGGTTGTCATCGACACTCGCCAATGCGAACGTCGCAAAGCATGCTACAGGTCGGATGTGATCGAGCTGGGAATCACGGTCCGTCACCGCCTGGCCGCATTGCCGGCACCGATACTGGTCCCGTTGCAGCGTCCGCAGTTTCAGGTCCATGTTCCCAGGTCGTTTTCGCTCGTTGTAGCGAGCGAACGACACGTCCAATTCCGCATCAGTCTCGTAGTCTGTAGCGCCAGGTTCATACGGCTCCGGCCCACGATAGTCCAGCTTCATCGGTCTGCCGCTGAACGTCTCCAGGTGGCAGGTGTCGCCCACGCGAATCACCCCCGTGGAACCGTACTTCCTCACGCACTGCGCGGTGGTGATGTCGTGTTTGCGACAGATCGCCTTGACCGCGATCCAGAACGCCTGGTGGTCCAGCGTTCCGGCAACGTCCGTGAAGTTGTGAGCGATCCGAAAATACTCGGACCACCCACGCACGACTGCCGAACCCCGTTGCAGCCGCAACGCAACAGATTCCTGTTGCGGGCGGAGACGCATGGCCTCGTTCAGTCGCGCCTGGACATTCTGCAGAGCCTTGAGGCCGATACGGATCTTTGGCACCAATCTCCCGCTTTGGCCGGTCTCCTGGATCAGGTGGAAGCCGAGAAAGTCGAAGCCGTCGCGGACGTGTGTGACGTGCGTCTTCTCCACCGACAACGCTAAACCGCAATTACGGTCCAGGAAGTCGCGGATTTGTTCACGCAGGGACTCCGCATACCGCTTCGCCCCACGCGTGATGAACACGCACCAGTCATCGGCATAGCGGACGAACCGAACATCGGACCGCCCGTGGTAATACCCTCGCGCCCGTGCCGTACCGTGGTTGCCCAGATTCATGCAGGAACCAGTCCAGCCTGTTCAGGACCACGTTGGCCAAGAGTGGCGAGATCACACCCCTTGAGGAACTCCCTTCTCCGTGGGCAGGATCGTTCCCTCGACTTCGACACCGGCTTTGAGGAACCGGCGGGTCAGATCGAGGAAATGATTGTCCTGCACCTTCTCCCGCAAGACCTGAAGAATGGCCTGATGCGAGATCTCGTCGAAACACGCCTTGACGTCTCCTTCTATCACCCATGTGAAACCACTTCGCATGAGCTGTTGACAGCGGAAGACGGCATGGTGCGTGTTGCGATGGGGCCGGAACCCATAGGAGTTGTCGTGGAACTCCACCTCGAAGATTGGCTCCAGGGCCATCCGCATGGCTTCCTGAACGATCTTGTCCCGGAGGCAGGGGATGCCCAAGGGCCGCAGTTTGCCATTGGCCTTGGGGATCATCACCCGGCGCACCGGTTGAGGCTGGTAGGTGCCACGTTTCAACTCCAGGCGTAGTTGTTCGAGTTTGCCCTCAAGCCCCTTACGGAACTCGCGGACCTTCTCGCTATCAACGCCCGGTGCTTTGAGATGCGAGCGCACCAGAACACGGTCGGCGGCTTCCCGCAACCACTGCGGGTGGTGCATCAGGTCCATCAGGTTCCGAATCCGTTCTTAATACGGATTGACGGGAAACAGAGGGGTGCCCGATGCCCGGTGCTGCTTGTGTGCTTGGGCTTGCTCCCACAGCCTTCGCTGGACTTCTTCCACGTTCATCGGGAACCCTCCCGATTAATGAACCCTTCCGTCCTCCAGCACGAAACGTCCTGCCTCCCTTCGCCCTGTGGACGGCTTTCCCGTCCGCCGACTACTACGGAGGCTCCGCCACTCAACCGCCTCATCGGTGCCGATTCGACTCTCCGAGGAGAGCCTATCGGTGCGAACACCCTACGCGGTTGAGCTTCCCAGGTTCCCTTGCTGACACTCGAACGCTTCCGATTAGACTCCGACCTTTCGTTACCCATCTGCAGTCTGCAGTTCCCCCGAGCACCGGTGGGTAGTTGGCTAGACCACCGACTTCCGATCCGCCGCAGCAGATCGCCAGGATGTCCGCCTACAACGACAGCGTCCATCCGCTCGGGCCACCCCCTATTCCGGGCGGGGTACTCTCCCGGACGGCTTCAGTGTTATCAGGGGTGGGGGCCCACTTTCCCGAAGGCATTGGTCGGTTCCTGTAAGTAGCCATACGGAAGCTCTACCTAGCAGAACGGCCTCGGCTATGAAGCATCGCCTGAGTTCCGCATTGTCGGGGGAGCTGTTTCGCCAGCCAGTTCACACACCTGGCCAACTTACCCCCTAGGTACGATGGCCGGCCAAACGGCCACGGTTTGCTTCCAAACATTGTCAAGCAAGGTATCTCTTCTCGTTGCCTAATCCGTTACGCAACGAGAAGATACTTCTGGCGCACGTTGTACGGCGGGTCCGTGTTCACCAGATGGATCGCCGCGCCGTCGAGCAGTCGGTTCACGTCCATCCCTGCGGAAGTGACGAACACAACCTTGCTTGTTTGTCAATCCAGTAGTGCAAGGCCCCCTTTTACACGAGCGTTGACTCCTTGGGGCTTGCGGTTATACTAGCCGCACCGACAAGATCGGTCCCGGTTCGGGGATGGGGAATAGCTAGTAACTCAGGTCAGGTGCTCCACTTCTCATGGCCCGGTCTGTCGGCGGCGCAACTCACTCACTTTCTACAAATGCCTGATGGGAGATGGACTATGACTCGGCTCCTACCTGTTCGACACCCAAACCTGAGGGTTCGCCGTCAGATGACGTGGCCGAGGCTGGCAGTTGGCGTGTCGTTGGCGACGTTGCTGGGGGTCAGCCTGGCCGGTGCTCAGGAGAAGCCCGTTGCGCCACGCTCAGTCGACGAGGCCACCGCAACCGCTTGGAAGAAAGCTGGAGCCCAGGTCGGCTGGCTGGGCACGAATGTACTTGGACTCCCGGAATTTCGAACGCGACCTGACGGACTGTCTAAACTTGTACCGGCGTTCCGATTTGGAAAATTGCCTGAGAAACTCGCTGCCAATCTGCCCGATCCCGCCCTGCCGTTTGGCCTCGACCTTTTGCAGGTGACAAACGCGGGGTTGAAGGAGTTGGCCGGGCTCAAGAGCTTGCATACGCTGAACCTGAGCAGCACAAAGGTGACGGACGTGGGGCTGAAGGAGTTGGCCGGGCTCAAGAGCTTGCATACGCTGAACCTGAGCAGCACAAAGGTGACGGACGCAGGGCTGAAGGAGTTGGCCGGTCTCAAGAGCTTGCATACGCTGAGTCTTGACAATACGAAGGTGACGGACGCAGGGTTGAAGGAGTTGGCCGGTCTCAAGAGCTTGCATACGCTGAACCTGAGCAGCACAAAGGTGACGGACGCAGGGCTGAAGGAGCTGGCCGGGCTCAAGAACCTGCAAACGCTGAGTCTGAGCTTCGCCCAAGTAACGGACGCGGGGCTGAAGGAGCTGGTCGGGCTCAAGGGTCTGCAAAAGCTGTTCCTAACCGAGGCAAAGGTGACGGACGCGGGCGTCGGCGAGCTTCGGAAAGCGCTGCCCGCATGTACCATATTTCATTAAGAAATTCGCGGCCGGGATCGGACCTGCGTTTGGGTAAGCTGGCCGCGACGTGGGCTAACGTGGGCGAACCGTGGTCCGCCGTGGGCGACTCGGGCGAAACCAGAGCGTCCAGAGCGGCGGCGAGCCACGCCGGCGGATCGGGCAGTTGACCGAGCGGATCGTCGAGGTCCAGGCCCTCGCCCCAGCGGTACGAGCCTTCCTCGATCTCCGACGGCGCGGCCACGATGTAGCCGCCGTCGGTGCGGACATCGACGCCCAGGGCGAGCCGCCCGGTCGAACACTTCCAGCCCTTGCCCTCGGGCCGGCGGAACAGGTAGTGCCGGCCGCCCCGCGGCGTCAGGGCGATGGCCCCGGCACCGGCCAGGTCGGCGGCCTTCTCAGGATCGCCCGGCCACGGGTTGTTGGCCCCGTCAATGTCGACGACCAGCATTCCCTCGGCGGCGATACCGACATTGGCGCGCGGGTGCTGCGTCCACCAGCGCTCGATCTGCTCGACATCCCTCGTGGCGTCATGGAAGCCATGCGCGGTCAGTGGCGCTTTACCAGAAGGCGCACAAGGGAAAACCCGGTAGCCCAGCTTGGCATAGCGGAGCGCAGCCGTCAACAGTTCGCCAGGGGTCACCACGGGATTTCCTCCTCTGCAACGATCGCGTTGTAACCGAACGGGAAGTCGAGCGCGTCTTCAGGCAAGTCCTGGTCGTCCAATGGTGGTGGGATGTTGCCCAGCTCGTAGCCGATGATCCGGTCGAATTCCTCGCCGTTCACCGACCGCACGGTGATCGACTTGGTCGCAGCGAACCGGCCCGCGTTGGCGATCTCGACGGCCTCGGCCACCGTCGCCGGCACTGGCTCGTGGGAGCGGCGTTGCCACCACTGGACCGCCTTGGCGCGGGCGTAACCGGTGTGCTCGAAGCAGATCCATTCCGACTTGTAGTCGTTCCAGCTGACCTTGTAGTCCACGCGCATGCTTTTGGGCGCCTCGTCGCCGGCGCCGCGCTTGGTATGGACCGTGTAGAACACGTCCCGCACCGCGTGCTTGGTGGTCGTGATTTCCCCGGAGAGGATGCCGGCCTCGCTGGCCTTCGCATCATGCTTGGTGCGTTCCGGCGGCGGGAACTCGTAGTCGCAATCGGGGCAGCGGGCGTAGCCCGCGGCGATGATGGAATGACACTCGGGACATTCCTTGGCCGGTGCTTCACCGACGCCCAAGGGACGTTTCTTGACGCGGATTTGATCGACCGGCCCATGCCGCACGACGTTGCCGCCGAAGTCGAGCACGAGGCAGTTCGCCTTCGACGGGTGCAGCCGGAAGCCGCGGCCGACCGACCGGACCGCGTCAAGACGCGACTGCTGGCTTGGTTCCCGATCCGGCAGGGCGGCCGTTCGCCGTGACAGGCGGAAGGGCGTGTTCTGCCTGCCGGCGGCGAAGGTGATCCGCAGCTTGGGACTGCAATCGACGCCGTGAAGCGTGGCTCGGCCCACGCCAGCCGATGCCTTGTACCCGAGCGACCGGGCCAGCATCAGGGTCGGGAAGAACAGCGCCTGGTCCGTGGTGGTGAACTCGACCATGCCCGAGCCGTTGGCTTGCGTGGCCGCATGGCCGTCGGCATCAAGGAGCCCCGCCAAGAGCGCGGGCCGCGCATGGGAGCCGAGCAGGTACGCTTCAGGAATGTGCTTGCAGCTCAGCACGCCTAGATCGCGCAAGATAACCCGTAACCCATAGATCGTGAACGTCACACAACCGCCTTTGCGGACAGGCTTGCCGATCACGAAGCCAGCTTGCTGTATCTGCTGGATTACTTCATCGAGATCATCTTGATTGACAGCAATTGTTCCCTCACGTGCCGTGCCGTTGCCGAGCCAGTAGCCGAGCAACCAAGGGTCCAATGGCAGCTCTCTCTCAGGCCGCTGCAGAGCGTTGGCAATCGGCAACAGCCACCGACGCCCATCACGGCCGGTGCAGAGGCCTTCGGTGGCAACTATCGCTTTCCGCCCCCCTTGCACGACCTGCCAGAGGTGGTCTCGGTCGGCGACAACCGAGGCGCCTGAGCAGGTCGTAACGCGGTAACACGGGCGGTCATGCAGGATTTCCGAGACGGCAACTACGGGTGTCAGCGTGCCGTCAACGGTGTGGACTTTCATGCCGGGTTGCAGTTCCGCCATCGTCGTCCAGCCATCCTCGGTCAGGATCGGCGTGTCGATGGCCGGTGCCTTGCCGATCTTCGGGGCCGAGATGACGTTCATCGTCTCGCCGCGGCGCAGCAGGCCGTGAATCACTGGCGGCCGCAGGTCGGGATAGCGTGCCATCAGGTCGGCCAGGCTGACCGGGGCCAACTGCGGCGCCTGGACCAGCTGTTCCCAGTGCCCCTCGGTCATCGCGGTCGCGATCTGGTCCGGCTCGTACCGGGCGATGCTTGTGGCGATGCGCTCCACCTCGGCCGGCTCAATCCGTGGCCGGCAGCGGTCGTCGTTGACCTGGCACAGCGCCGCCAGGATTTCCGAGCGTGTCATGCCGACGCGGCGCATCGTGCCGGCGAGGCTCGCCAGGGCGACGTTACGGTGGTGTTCCGGGATCGGGTTCGCTTCGCCCCCGTTGGCCGCGACAGCGCCCGACGTGGATGTGCCGTTGACCCACGGGTTGGGCGTCGTCGTCAGCGCGTCGAGTTCCGCGACCAACCACGCGGGCGGCTCGGGAAGACGGTCGGGCGACTCGTCGAGTTCCAGGCCCGGCGCCCAACAGTAAGCACGCCCTTCAACAACTCCTGACGGCAGGCGCTCGCCTCGCTTTTTGCGTCGTTTTACTGTAAACTGGTCGCGCATCGGCGAGAGTCAATGACCCCGAAACCTGGAGCAAGAGGCCCCTATGCCAGACAGCCGAAAAAAGTCCATTGGACGGCCGAGCGGCCCCAAACGCCGCCCGCCCAAGATCTCCAGCTTGAACGGCGAGAAGCTCATTCCGTTCGGGTGGTATGGGGGAAAGTTCTCCCATCTGGCGTGGCTCCTACCCCTGCTCCCGAAGTGCCACCACTACTGCGAGCCGTTTGCCGGTTCCGGGGCCGTCCTTCTGAACCGCCCGCCTTCTCCAATCGAGACGTATAACGACCTTGACGGCGAAGTCGTGAACTTCTTTCGCACGTTGAGGGATGAGAAGGACAAACTGGTTGAGGCGATTGGTCTGACGCCTTTCTCGCGGGAAGAATTCGCTCTGGCTTGCAAGCTGGATCCGAAACTTCCTGCTTTGGAACGTGCCCGGCGCTTCTATGTCCGCGCTCGGCAAGTCAGGACGGGCTTGGCGCAAACGGCTTCCCTGGGCCGATGGGCCAATTGCAAGAACACGTCGCGGGCTGGCATGAGTGGGGTGATCAGCCGCTGGCTCGGTGCCATCGAAGATTTGCCGCTGATTGCAGAAAGGCTCCTGCGCGTCCAGATCGAAAACCGGCCCGCCATTGACGTGATTCGGTTGTACGACTCCCCGGATACGCTTTTCTACTGCGATCCCCCGTATGTCCATGACACACGGGGTGATGCGAAGGCATATGGCTACGAGATGACGAACCAAGAACATGCGGAGCTCGCACGAGTACTCAACAAGGTTCGCGGGATGGTTGCGGTGTCGAACTATCAGTGTGACCTGATGGATGAGCTTTACCCACCCCCCAAATGGCACAAGTCTGTGAGCGGAGCGCGCACGAACCACGCAACCAAGGGTAGCCGGATCGAAGTCCTTTGGACGAATTACGATCCGCAAGCGATGGTGACAAAGTCAAATGGCGAAGGATTCCTGTTCGGAGATTCTTGAGAAAGCCTATCGGGCCGCAGAGGCTCGTCTCAAGAAGAGCTTCGTGTCGGATGCAGAATTGGCTGCTAAGATCGCGTTGGTGGCGCTCTGTCCTGGCAACCGAGCCGGCGCGCGGTTTCTGTTAGCCGCAACGCTTGCGAAAGTCGATAAGCCTGCCGTTGACATTCGCAAGCCCTTCATTCAGGCCTATCCGAACGACGAGAAGGCTGACGCCTACGGCGGCCGCAATTACGATGAGCAATACGTTTTTGACTTTATCACGAAGTGGAAGCTGCCGTGCAGTTCCACGACAGCGTTTTTGACGCCGGCATTTCGGACGAAGAACATCGTCCTAGATATGAAACAAAGCCTTCGCGGTCGCCCTGCTGAACTATACCGGGCGATTCTCGAAATCCTCGATGCAATTCAATCGGAGAAGGTGTCGGCATCGGTTGTTCTGAACGAATTGGTGCGCCTCCTTATCCTAGAGCGCGATGAGCGCCAAGCACGCTTGGAGAGCCTGAAGCAAGGGCTCCAAGCGGAAGCCGGGGAACTACCTCTGTCGTCCGAGGATACAGTTCGGTTGATCGAGCAGCACCTCGCTCTCAAGCATTCTTCACGCCTTCCTGTACTCGTTGTCGCGGCGGCGTACCGCGCGGCGTTCGAACAACTCGGGGAGAAGGTGCTTCGGCTGCATGCTCATACCGCCGCGGACAAACAAACTGGCGCGCTCGGCGACGTGGAAATTACCCTGTTGGGTGACAACAAGGTCATCACGACCTACGAAATCAAAGATAAGCCCGTAACTACGGGGGATATCGACATTGCTATCCAGAAGATCGCGGATGGCGCTGAGGTACAGAACTACATCTTTGTCACCACTGCGCCGATCGATCCGGGCATCCGGGAATATGCGAATCACCAGTACAGAGAACTGGGAGGCGTCGAAATCGCCGTCCTCGATTGCGTTGGGTTCTTGCGCCATTTCCTGCATCTGTTTCATCGGCTTCGCACCAGTTTTCTAGATGAGTACCAAGAGTTGGTCCTTTCCCAGCCGGAAAGTGCTGTGAATCAGGCATTGAAGGAGGCGTTTCTTGCCCTGCGAAGGGCTGCTCAAGCCGGAGAATAATCGGCAAAACGCGGCGAACGCAAGGGAGCTGCAGGTAGCGGCCGTCGCCGCTCTTGGTCGGCTTCATCTCACTGTCGGTGATCATCGCCAGGTACTTGCCGGCGGGGATCGGCTCCAGGTCGGTCGTCGGATCGACTTCGTTGGCGTTGAAGCCGTGCAGGTCAGCCCAGCCATTGGTTGGTCCTCCATTTGTTGGTTGCGGTTGGTGGAAGAAGGAAGCGTAGGCGCGCCAGTCGAGCGGCAGCTCGTCGGGCAGGCCCAGGCGGTTCTTGGCGACGTGGGAGGGGCGCTCG
>CALDUY010000050.1 GCA_937923405.1 uncultured Gemmataceae bacterium
AGTTGCCAGGGAAAGCTCTGCGTTTCCCAGACCTCGCCGAAGTCCAGGCATTCTGGCAACAGCTCCACGCCGGGTTGCTCTTCCCGACCCCCCTGACTCACAGTGGCACTGGATCTCAGCCAGTAACCCCACGCGAACACCAGCACGCCGGCCGCAACAACAACTAAGGTCGCGGACTGGACCCAGCGCGGTCGTCGATCAAGCGTTTCCGTCGCTGTCGTGTTCATCGTTTACCGCCCCACCCAACTGGCCGCAGGAAGAACCGAACGTGCCCCTCCGGGCGAGCCGCCACCGGAGCAGTTCCCAGACGCAGCGGAAGAACGCCGAGACGCCGATCTTCTTCCCCTCACGATAACCCCGCGGGCGATACGAGATCGGCATCTCGCGGATCGGAATGCCCAACCGACACAACTTGCCTGTGATCTCGGCACGCAACTCGAATCGTTCCGAACGAGGCTTCGATGCTGTGAGGAGTTCACGGTGAGAGACTTTGCAACTGAACGGATTCGTTGAAATTGATCCAGAGCGAATCGCGAGTCAAAATGATTTTCCGAAACTCACAGATTTCTCATCTGTTTCCTGATGCTGGATATGCTGGATGGTTTTCCGTTCCAGGCAGTGGTGCGTGAATGGGGTCTGTGCGAACACTGACCACCAGGCAGTTGCCCAGCAAAACTCCTGGAGCGCGGCGCCCAGTTATCGGCCAAGTGGTCACAGCTCACGATTGGCGGGGCTTGGTCAGCTACTGACTTCAGGTTTACCGCAACCACAACGTCCAGTGATCTTGCGGTTGGGCGAGGATCGTTGCTGCGTCAACTGGCACGATCTCCCCTTCGTAGTTGATCGAGCGGAGCGGATTGCCGGCGCGTTCGATCTTGTGCAGGAGGCCGACCGTCTGCGCCGGGCCGCGCTGAAGGTGCAGTTCCATCACCACGGCGACGTGCGGGAAGCGATTCAGCGTCTGCCGCATGCCGTCCCAGACGAGCGCCTCCGCACCCTCAGCATCGATCTTTACCAGATCGAGGCGCGGCCAGTCAGCGCACAGCTTGTCGAGGGTGACCATCGGCACTTGGATCGTCTCCTCGCAGTGCGCCTGGGCCCAGCGCTCCAGCGAACTCGTAGCGAAGTTGTCGTCGTGCAGCACGAAGTCCACCATGCGGTCGTCGATGTTCCCGACGACCTTCGGGCAGATCTCCACGCCGTGGTAGAAGCCGTTCAGCGCCAGGTTCTGCGGCAGGTACGTCCCGGCCAGGAGCGGGTTCGGCTCGCAGGCCGCGACGTGCCCCTCGGGGCCGCAGGCGGCGGCCATGAGCAGCGTGTAGTAACCGTACCGGGAATTCCGCCGGGGAAACGGAAGGTGAAGATCACGGTCATTCTAAACGATGGGACGAAGGTGACAGGGGAGAAGGACGTAGATTTCCAGATGATCCTTGAACCGCCTCCACCGCCGCCCCCGGAATGATTCTGGAACAGGCGGACGGAAAGATCACCGTCGAGTGATCGGGGAGCCGCTCATTTTGCAAGGATGGACGGCTCCTCCGTATCTCGTTAGCTTTTCGGTGAAGAGAAATGCAAGGAGGAATTCGCCTTGAAGGGGATTGCTGGTATACAAACCGTATCTCGTTACCTTTTCGGTGAAGAGAAATGCAAGGAGGTAGGCCGTGCGGCGAGGCATGACTCTGATAGAGCTTTTGGTCGTCATCGCCATCATTGCTATTTTGATCGGCATGCTTCTTCCCGCCATCCAGTAGGTGCGGGAGGCGGCGATGATGAGTCAAAGCCAGAATAACCTGAGGCAAATGTGTCTCGGGTTCCATAACGCGGGAAGTTCCCACGATGGCCATCTCCCGGCCATTTATGACAGTCAGTACAAATACGACGCACCCGTCGCGCTGTTGCCTTACGTCGAACAAGATCACCTGTATCGCTGGTACGCCCGCATGCAAGAGACTCCAAACCGACACCCGGATTTTGATCTGCTCATCCCAGTCAAGATTTACGTCAACCCACTCGACGCCTCGCACGGCCAGTGGAACCCCGAACCGATCACCTCTTCGCAGGCCGATCCGTCCCGCCTCTCTGTCTCCAGTTACGCCCTGAACGCGCAATTCTTTTTCTCGAATCCCCGCATCGACCGCATTACCGACGGAACCTCTCAGACCATTTAGCTGGCCGAGCACTACGGCTACAACTGCAACCGGACGACGTTCATTTACACCACGACCTTCGCGAGTGGCTGGGTTCCTGTCCAGCCGCCTACCTTCGCCCACGGTGGCTGGGCTCTGGGCAGACCTAGTTCTGGTGATTATTACCCAATCACTAGAGGCGAACCGCCTGTTAGTAACACACCAAGCCCACGCCCCTTCCAGGTCCGCCCCCGAGTCGATGAGTGCGACCCCCGCCTTCCGAACGCTAGTTCCTCGCACGGCCTACAAACTGGCTTGGCGGACGGCAGTGTCCGCATCCTCGGACCTTCGATTAGCTCTTCGGTCTTCTGGGGCATGGTCACCCCCAATGGGGGTGAAATCCTCCCGGCCGAGTAAAAAGATTTGGGCGTAAGCCGCTCGTCAGAGCGCTGGTCGGTCCCTTCCTGGCCGGTGGGTCGGCTAGAGCCTGTTAGAGACTCGAACCATCCGCTACAGCAGACGACGGGGGCATGTAGGCTTTCCCAGGTGTGTAGGTTCAGCAGCCCCGCCGCTGCTGAGCTGGGTCGTTACACCACTGACACCTTTCCCCACTCCCAACCAAACCCGACCCGCTCCACACGGCTACCCCGTGAATCCTTTCTCGTCAGCACCGGATGCTGCTTGTCCCAAACGATGCCTTGGGAAAAGTACAGCCCGTGCTTCTTGAGGAACGGCGGGTAGTTGCCGAGGTTCGTGTAGCCGCCCCAGATGTAGAACGCCCGACCAGGTTGCACGACGCGGGCCAGGTTGCCGAACCAGGCGTGCAGCATCCGGTCGAACGCTTCCTCGGAGACGAAGTCGTTGGCGAGCGGCCGGTCCTTAGGCCGCAGCTTCTTGTGCGTCGGCGCCTTGGACCCCAGACGCGCAACATCGAAGGACTGGTGATGGTTCTGCGGCTGGGTGTTGGACTCGCCGAACGACGACAGGCCGGCCGCGATGGCGTTGTTTGAGCGTGGTTCGACCTTCACGTTGTACGGGGGATCAGTGTTCACCAGATGAATCGCCGCGCCGTCGAGCAGCCGGTCCACGTCCTCGGCCTTGCCGCTGTCGCCGCAGAGCAGGCGATGGTTGCCGAGGACCCACAGGTCGCCCGGCTGGGTGATGGCCGCGTCCGGCGGGGCGGGCACGTCGTCCGGGTCGGTCAATCCGTCCCGCAGCGTCGGGTCGAGCAGCTTGGCCAGTTCGTCCGGGTCGAAGCCGAGCAGGCCGAGATCGTAGTTCGCCTCCTTGAGCCCGGCCAGTTCGATCGGCAGCAGGTCGTAGTTCCAGGTCGCCAGCGAGGCGGTCTGGTTGTCGGCGATGCGGTAGGCGCGGAGTTGCTCGGGCGACAGATCCTTGGCGACATGCACCGGGACCTTCTCCAGGCCGAGCTTGATCGCCGCCTTGTAGCGGGTGTGCCCGCAGACGATGACGCCCTCGCCGTCCACCACGATCGGCTGGCGGAATCCGAACTCCTTCAGGCTGGCGGCCACAGCATCGACGGCCCCCAGCAAGCTCTTGAGGCGCTTGGCAAACACAGCTAGAATCGCGGCAGAATCCATGTTCCTGAGTCAACCTTAATGTCATCTCACCATCAGCCCGGGTCTGTGAGCCTGTTGCTGGACTTGCTCCAGAGCCGCGATGCCGCGGCGGCGGCGCAGCTCTGGCAGCGGTTCGTGCCGCGACTGTTGGGCTTGGCCCGTCGCACGCTGGCCACTCACCCGCGACTCAACGGCTTTGCTGACGATGTCGTGCAGAGTGCTTTCGCCAGCTTCTTTCAACGGGCGCAGGCCGGGCAGTTCAGCTGCGAAGATCGCGAAGACCTCTGGAACCTGTTGGCCGTCATGACGGTACGCAAGGCCCGCATGGCGATTCGGCGGGAGAACACCGAGAAACGCGGCGGTGGGCACGTTGTCAACGAGGCTGGATCGTCCACTTCGCCGCTGGAAGCCGTGGCCGCGTCGCAACTGGGGCCGGAGTTCGACTTGCATGCCGAGGAACTGCTGGCCGGTCTGCCCGAGGAACTGCGGACCGTGGCCGTCCTGCGGCTCATGGGGCACACCAATCCCGAGATCGCCCAGCAACTCGATTGGACCGTCCGCAAGGTCGAGCGGAAGCTGCAACTCATCCGCCTGACGTGGGATAAGCACTTTTCGGAAAAATAATCTGGTAGCCCTGTCGGGTTTGGGTCGCCGACGGAAATGTACTCTCCAACGGCTGCGGAAGGGTTTCGCGGCCGACGGTCGGCTCCCCGCGGGAGCCAGAGTTCCTTCCAGAAGGAGAAGATTCGATGCGTGGACTTGCAATCCTCACCGTGGTGTTGTTCACCACTGCGGCCGGGGCACAGGAGCTGACAAAACCCAGAACCGAAAAGGAACCGGCCTACGCTTTCATGCCACCGACAGTGGCACTGGCCGTGGCGATGGACAACAAAGGCGAAATCACCGTCGAAGTGAAGGTGACAAAACAAGTCAGCGTCATCGAACCCGTGGAAGTGATTAAGAAGGTCGATGGGAAAGATGTCAAAGAAGTGGTGATGGCCACCAAGACCAAGAGCGTGAGCATAATCGATCACAGAAAATACGATCTCGCAAAAGAAGGAACATCCATCACGAGTACCGACGGCAAACCGGTCAAACGGGAAGCCGCCATCAAGCGACTGGAGACGAAAACGCCGATCCTGATTTCGTATGGCCCGCCCGACCCGTGGCACTTGCAAACGACCAAGCCGGATACGCTCATCCTCATCGTACCGATGGCCGTGCCGCAGCCGGTGGCACCGGGCGTTCCTACACCTCCCGCCCCTGTCAAACCCAAGGGATGATCCACGACTCCCAGGAACACCATTGAGGAACCGCCATGCCTCCCGCCGATCCGTCGTTGTCGCTGGCCCAGCGAATCGACTCCCTCTGCGATCGCTTCGAGGCCGACTGGAAAGCGGGTCGGCGGGCGGACGTGGACGCCTATCTCCAGGATGTGCCTGCCGCGGAGCAAGACGCCTTCCGCTCAGCTTTGAACGCCGTGCGGAAGGAACTGGAAACCCAAAACCGCAGTGTCGATAGCTCCGTCTCTCAAGACAGCGATCGGACGGGAGCGTACCAACCGTCACGAGCCATGCCGGAGCGGATCGGCCGGTTCGAGATTCTGGCTCTGCTTGGCGAGGGGGCGTTCGGCCGGGTCTACAAGGCCCGCGATCCCCAGCTTGATCGGGACGTGGCGATCAAGGTTCCCAAGCTCGAAGCGTTCGCGGGTCAATTCGATTTGCCACGCTTCCTGCGCGAGGCCAAGTCGGCGGCGGCGATTCAGCATCCGAACATCTGCCCCGTTCACGAGGTCAACGTCGAGGGGGACCAGCCCTACATCGTGATGGCCTTCATTCCGGGCAAATCGCTGGCGGAGAATCTCAAAAGCCGAAGACAACCGCTGCCCCCGAAGCAGGCGGCGTTGATCGTGCGCAAGCTCGCCCTCGCCTTGCAAGCGGCCCACGACAAGGGGATCGTGCATCGCGACCTGAAGCCCGCCAACATCCTCTTCGATCCGCAGCGCAAGGGTGTGGTCATCACCGATTTCGGTCTGGCGGTTCGCACCTCGGGGGGAGACGTGCGGCAAACACAAACGGGCATGCTCCTCGGCACGCCGGCTTACATGTCGCCCGAGCAAGCCCGCGGCGACGTGAAGCAGGTCGGCCCCGCCTCCGACCTCTTCGCCCTCGGCGTGATCCTGTACGAATTGCTCACGAACCAGCGGCCGTTTCAGGGGAGTCTTGGCGAAGTCATCGGGCAGATTCAACACATCGAGCCGCCGTCGGTCCGCACGTTGAACCCGCAACTGGACGAACGTCTCGATGCCATCTGCCGGCAGGCACTGGCCAAGAATCCCGCGGATCGCTTTCCGTCGATGAAGGCGCTGGCGGCCGCGCTCGATGCCTACCTGCGCGATCAGCCAACCGCTGCGACGACGACGCAAAAAGCGAAGGAGGCCGACCCCGAGCAATCGGTGGGCATGGCGCAGGTGCTGGCGGCACTGTCGGCCGATCGCCGGGCCGAAACGGAAGCTGCCGTCGAGGCCGCCGTGCGCCGGGTCAAGTCGCCGACGAAGCTGTTCGTCCTGATCGGCCTGTTGATTGTGGGCAGCATCACGGCCTTGGGCGGCATCATCTTCTTCACCCGCACGCCGACCGCCACGGTGATGATCCACATCGACGTGGACCTGAACGACAAGACGTTGAGCTTCTTCCTCGACGGCAAACAAGTACCGGCTGAGTCGTTGCAAGCCCCGATCGAACTGAAGGTCGGCACTCATGAGTTGATCGTGAAGCGCGGCGAGGAGGTCATTCGCAAGTTCACGTTCACCGTCAGCCGCGACGCCGGACCGCGGATCGAGCTGCGCGAGGAGACGCCGCCGAAGAAGGAGCCGGCGCCGCCGTCCCAACCCGTCTGGACACCGCTGATCAAGTCAGCAGATGATCTGGTCAATGATATTACCCGAAGTCGCAACACAGAAACCCGCTCGGTTCGGTTCGATGACAACACACTGGTGCTTTCAGGGGCTGGGGCAAAGTTCTTTCCGAAGTTTTCCGCCAAGAACTACATCGTTCGCGCTCAGGTCATGTCCTTGAGCGAATCCCTAGTCTTCACGGTCCGTCGGAATGCGGGAGGGTCGGCTGGTTATCATGGTGTGTTTCATAATGTCGAGCGCGGCCGAGACTGGGCGACCTGCGGCATTGGAGAGGGTGAGAATGTTGTCTGGTGGGGTGGACTCGCCGGCTCCTGGCAACGTGTCGCGGACAAATACCCTGCTGAATTGGCTATCTCAGTCTTTGAGGATGACATCGCATTGTATGTCAATGGTGAACAGGTATGTGTGGCCAAGACAACGACGGTCGCTCCCGGCGGTGTCATGATTGGGAGCAAGCTCAACTGCATGGCATCACTCCGCGACCTTTCCGTTTGCGTCCTCGACGGCACCCGATTCACACCTAAGGATATTTATCCGCAAAAGCTCGACAGCGAAACCAAACGTCTGCTCTCGCCGGAATTTCTCAGCGATGAACTCAAGAAGAATAATCTCATCAAAAATCCCGGCTTTGAAGAAGGTGAACTGCACTGGCGCTCACACTCAGGAGGCAAAAAGCGAACCAGTATCGTGGATTCTCCGGTTCGCAGTGGAATGCAGTCTCTGAGAATCTCCTCGGACTGGTGGGATGCAGCGCGCGCGATTCAAAACGTGCAAGTCAAACCAAACCGACGATATCTCTTCTCAGGTTGGATCAAAACCGAGAACATCCGCTTTTACGAGAGGGATAAGTCGGGTGCGCATTTGTTCGTCCCGGGCGGTTATCGGCATCGGTCCGCTAACGTGCCGGTGACGGCCGACTGGACCTACTATGCCGTAATCATCCATTCTGGAGATCAGCAAGAGCTCAGGGTGCAACCGGCCCTGGGGCACTTCGGCGGCACAGTGATGGGCACGGCCTGGTTCGATGACCTCTGCCTGGTCGAACTGCCGCCGCAGGGCAAGGACCAACTGTCTCAGATCGACCCTGACCGCAATGCCGCCATCAAGGTGTTGCAGCTTCGCGGTATCGTGACCGTGCAGGCCGGCGACAAAGAGATCGTCGTCAACGGCCGCGACCAGCACGAACCGCTCGACCAGCTTCCCAAGGAGCCGTTCCAGATCACGCAGATCGACCTGCGCAACGATCGGCGGCGCGTCCTGCCGACGGACAGCCTCGAACCGCTCGCCGGGCTGCGGCACTTGAAGAGGCTCACGCTGGAAGGAGCGGAGATCGGCGGCAACGGCATTCGGCCTCTGGTCGGACTGACCACGCTGGAGTTCCTCAATCTCGATAGTTGCCGGCTCACCGACGCTGACCTCGTTCATTTGAAAAACCTGGCGAACCTGACCGAGTTGAGTCTCGCTTGGAACCAACTGACCGGCACTGGATTCGTTCACCTC
>CALDUY010000051.1 GCA_937923405.1 uncultured Gemmataceae bacterium
TATAGGCTGGCGTTCCCAGCACCATTTCCGTGCATGTCAACTCCGAATCTATATCCATTAGACGGGCTAGCCCAAAATCGCCGATCTTGGCCGTGCCGTGTTCGTCGAGCAAGATGTTGGACGGCTTCAGATCGCGATGCAAAATGCCCTGCTCATGAGCAGACCGCATCGCCCGAGCCAGGTCTCGGAGCATGGAGGCGGCTTCGCGGATCGGCAGCGATCTGTTGCGCAACCAATTCCACAGGCTGCCGCCCGACAGATACTCCATGACCAGGTAGCGATAGCCTTGGTGGGTACCCGCCGCATAGATCTGTACCGCATGGCGATGCCGCAACCGAGCCACCGCGACGGCTTCGGTCTGAAATCGTTTCAGTTCTTCTGGCACGGCGAAGGGACCAGTTCGCATGAACTTGATGGCCACCGGGCGTTGTAGTTCAATTTGCTGGGCCAGGAAGACGATGCCCATGCCGCCACGACCGATCTCGCGAATCAGCTCGATGCCGGGTAGGTTAGGCAAGTTCAGACTCAAAGGAGTCGGAGCGGTCAGCAGATCCGACTCCGTGCCCTCTGCCACAATGGGGTTTTGTAGTATCCGTTGCCATTTCCACTGAACATGCAAATGCTCCGCCAGATTCGGGAAACGATCGAGATACTCGTCGAGTTGCGGTGTCTCACCTCGCTCCTCGCGCAGCATGGCCTCCTGGAAAATGAGAGCAAGGAGGCCCTCGACGTTGTGGGTTAGTTCGGGATACTGAGCCAGATAGTGTTCGACTTGAACGATCTCACCGTTGTGCCAACGCTGGGAAAGATCGAACCGCAGGTGATCGAAGTTAGAATGGAGTAAAGACATGGGCGCGATCTCCTTGGACGATTACCTCATCATCCATGAAGACAGAGGATTGTCAATAAGCAAACTAAAAATTTAGGGTGCTGCCCAAGGTCGCGTCAGGGGCGCTAATCACTGACGCGACCGTTGACCAGACGCAGTCCCAAGGCCTTCAAGCCCCGACCATGAGCACCAGCCCAGGCCTTGGGATACGCTGCCTCGGTACCCTTCATCGCGTGCCAGATGATGACATTGAAATCATCGTCGTCGATCCGATCCGGACGCGATAGATCCTGAGCCAGACTCAATTCAGCCAGTTCGCGGGCCTTGCCTTTTAGCTCCTTCAGTGGTGGATTTAACTCGTCCAGGGCGAACTTCGGCACGATCGCCGTATACGACGTATAATCGGGCCGCGTCGTGAAGCATTCACTCATCACCGGGGCTAGGCCGTCCAGCTGATTCATCGCCGGTAGCCCCAGGATGCGCTCGATGGTGTGCAACACACTCGTCTGATTGTAGAACTGGCTGACGACCTGCTTCCGCTTGGCATAGGGGCTGACCACCAGGCACAGCGAGCGATGGCCGTCGACGTGATCGAAGCCGTCCTGCGGATCGTCCTCGATGATGAAGATCGCCGATTTCTTCCAGAACTTGCTCTTGCTGATTGCCTCGACGAGTCGGCCCACAGCAAGATCGTTGTCGGCCATGTGGGCGCGTGGCGTGGGCATGTTCGGCTGCGTCCCCGAGGTGTGGTCCTGCGGCAGATAGACCATCACTAGGTTGGGCAACTCGCCCTTCTTCTCGAACTCCTGGAACTCCTTCAGAAACACGTCGATGCGTTGTTGATCGGTGATCTTCATGTTCCAGCCGGGGTAGTCCGGATGGGTGTAGCGCATCAACGTGTCGAGATACATCTTGTGCGTCAGCGGAATCTTGTTGGTGCCAGCGCGATAGTCCTTCCAGATGTCGCTGAAGCTGGCGTTGGCCGGCTTCGACTCGCTTTCGCGCATCTCGCCATAGTTGCGGAACGATTTGCCATGCAACAAGGCGTTGTCCCAGATGAAGCCGGTCGAGGAGTAGGTCAGCGGATCGTCGCCGAAGGTGTAGCTGCGGGTGAAGCCGCCGAACGCCTTTTCCAGATGATCGGTGACGTTGCCTTCGGTGACCCAGGAATGGCCGTCAGCAGAGAGAACACCGTTGCAGTAGAAGTTGTCGAGCAAGACAAACTGCTCGGCCAGGGCGTGATGGTTGGGCGTAATCTCACGCGGAAATATACACAATTTCGGATCGCCATTGCCTTGTTTTAGGTCGCCGAACACCTGGTCATAGGTGCGGTTCTCCTTGATGACGTAGACGACATGCTCGATCACGCTGGGTTCGCCTACATTAGCCGGCACCGGCACCGGACGCGCGCTGCTCAAACCGCGTTCCAGCGCTCGCAACACTTCAGGAACGCGAGCCTCTTTACGCACCTGGGCGGTGTACGTTTCCAGCTCTTTGGGCGTGGGGAACGGCACCCGAGTGACGCTGCCAGTGTAGCCGAACACGTTGTACGCGCCCTTGCTGGGGTCTCGGCCGCGCGAGCCTTCTCCTTTGACGTTGGCGATGTACAGATAGCGGTCATCGCAGACGACTGCGCCGGGATACCAACCAGCGGGAATATAGCCCGAGACGGTCGGCTTGGCCCCCAAAGTGATCGAAGCGACGGCGTTGTTGCCGCCATTGGCCGCGAACAGCGTCTTGCCATCTCGACTCAGAGCGACGGCATTGGTCGCGCTGCCGAACGGCAACTTCGCCTCGGGCCGCACCACGATCTCCTGCAGCCGATTGAGCGTGTCGGCTTCGAGGATGGTCACCGTGTCCGAGTTGGCATTGGCGACGAACAGTTGCTTGCCATCTGCCGACAGCGCCAGCCCGGCCGGATGCAGGCCGGTCTCCACCTCGCGACGCATCCGACCAGCGCGGAGATCGACCCGGCAGACGGTGCCACTGGAGGCCACGCCGCGCGCATCGACCAGGACCGGCGTGCCGCTGGACATCGCCGTTCGTTCCCCAGCGTTGGGTCGCCGACCACCCCAGTTGGACACCAGGGCGATGCGTTCGTCTTCGGTCAGCACGATTCCATATGGTGCGACGCCGACCGACAGTTGTTCGACGAGTTTGCCCGCCTCCAGATCGACGATGCCCAGCTTGTTGTTACGCGACAGACAGACGAAGGCTCGCTTGCCATCTTTCGACAGGGCGATTCCCGTGGCATGCGACGCCCCCTTATTGTCGGGACCGGGCAGAGGGATCGACCGCGCCCAGCGTAAGGAGGTAGGTTCGATCTGCGCCTCCCAAAGCAGATCCTGGGCTGTCGTGGCATACAGCCGCTTGCCATCGTGGCTGACGGCCAGACCGTGCATCGAACCGCCGCCTTTGTTCTTGGGGAACGCCAGTTGTTGCTTGATCTTCCAGGTGGCCGTGTCCACGACCACGATGCCGCGATTGTCCTTGATGTACAGCGACTTGCCATCCGGCGCGAGGGCCAGATCCACCGGACGGCCAGGGAACGTTAGTGACTCGCCCGCGGGCCGCACCAGTTGTCCGGTGGGCACCAGCTGGCCGCCGTCCGTCGGACCAACACGATCGGTAAGTTGAGCAAGCAAAGCCAGACCGCAAGTCAGTATCGTGCAACAGCTAAGCAAACGCATGGAGTTCTCTCCGTGAGCGTCTCAATGGCGGAAGTGACGAATCCCCGTGCAGACCATCGCGAGATTGTTTTCGTCACAGGCGGCGATGGAGTCGGCATCACGCAGCGAGCCGCCGGGCTGGATGGCGGCGGTGATGCCGGCCTGGGCCGCCAGATCGACATTGTCGCGGAAAGGGAAGAAGGCATCGCTAGCCAACACCGAGCCGATGGCCCGTTCGCCCGCCTTGCGGATGGCCAGGTGCGTCGCGTCGACTCGACTCATCTGCCCTGCGCCGACGCCCACGACCATGCCCTCGCGAACCAGTACGATGGCGTTGCTCTTGACGTGCTTGCATACCTTCCAGGCAAATTGCAGATCTTTTAACTCTGTTTCACTCGGCGCACGCTTCGTGACCACCTTCAACGCTCGGAAATCATCACTCGATTGGTCGCGCGTCTGCACGAGCAGCCCGCCATCGACGCGGCGATAATCCAGTCCCTCGAGTCGTGCCGTCAGTTCGCCCGTGCGCAACAGACGCACGTTCTTACCCCACTTAGCCCGAGTGGTCAATAGTTCAAACGCTTCCGACGAGTAATCCGGCGCGATGACGCACTCGAGAAACTGGTTCGGCTCGGTCATTCGTGTAGCGGTGGCGGCATCGACAGGCCGATTCACAGCGACGACTCCGCCATAGGCACTGACTGGGTCACCGTCGTGGGCACGAATAAAGGCTTCGTCGAGAGACGCTCCGAGGGCACAACCGCACGGGTTATTGTGCTTGATGAGGGCCACGGCGGGCTGATCAAACTCGCGAACGAGATTCAACGCACTATCCAGATCGAGAATATTGTTATAAGACAACTCCTTGCCATGCAGCACGGTGGCACCGGCGACGCAGCCCGACGGCGTGGGCGACTCGACGTAAAATGCTGCCTCCTGATGCGGGTTTTCGCCGTAGCGTAGTTCAGTTCGTCGCTCGAAGCTCAGCTCGAGTCGTGACGGGAAGCGTTCGCCGCCGACGGCCCCGGCGAAGTAGGCGCTGACTGCGCGATCATACGCCGCTGTTCGGGCAAAGGCCGCCGCTGCCAGCCGCTTCCGCGTCTCCAACGTCAAGCCGCCGTTGTAGGCCCGCAACTCGTCGAGGATCTCGCCGTACTGGCCTGGATCGGTGACGACGGCCACGTCGCGATGGTTCTTCGCCGCCGACCGCACCATCGCCGGCCCGCCGATGTCGATGTTTTCGATCACCTCGTCGTAACTGGCTCCTCGAGCAACTGTCGCCTCGAACGGATAGAGATTGACCACGACCAGATCGATCGGCTCGATGCCGTGCTTGGCTACGGTATTCTCATGCTGGGGATTGTCGCGGACGAATAACAGCCCGCCATGCACGCGCGGATGCAGAGTCTTGACCCGGCCGTCGAGAATTTCGGGAAAGCCGGTCAACTCGCTGACTTCGCGGACGGCGAGTCCGCCCTCGGCCAGCGTCTTGCGTGTCCCTCCGGTTGAGATTAACTCGACCGAGAAGGCGGCCAGGCCACGGGCGAAATCCAACAAGTTGGTCTTATCCCACACACTCAGCAACGCTCGTCGAACGTGGCGAACGGTCATCACACGCTCCCGCTTCCACATGGTCCCCAGAAACAGTTCCATCTCCAAAATGCAAGCATATGAAACAAGCGACCGAGCGAAGAGAGAGAATCGCTTCTCTCGCCGCGCTCGGTCGGTGGAGCGATCAACCGTTCGACTATTCCTTGTCTTTCTCTTTGTTTTGGAGCGGCTCTTTCTCCTTGGTGTCCGAAGTAGACAGCGGCATGAACAGATTCATGTTCTTGTCGCCCATGTTGGTCCACAGCGTGCCAGGCCCCGACTGAAACAGTCGCAGCCGCATGTTCGGATTCAACTCCTGAGCCATCGTGTAGCGTAGATAAGCATCTCCTTCACGACCGAATAGATCCATCTTCAACTTGTAGATGGAGCTGATCGCCGACTCTTTCATTTTCTTGGCCTCGGCCTCGGCAAGTTCGACCTCTTGCCGACGTTGCGAATCCAACGCCACGATTTTCGCCTGATAGTCCGAGCGCAGCTTGACGAGATTGGCCTCGTTCAGTTTGCGGACGTTCTCGGTCTCCTGCTTGATCAGAGCGGCCAAACGATCGGTTTCAGCGTGGACTTCAGCGACTCGCGAATCGATTTCGCGCTGGGCGGCGGCCACTTCGTTGGCGGTCTGAGCGGTCTTCTCAATCTCCTCGCTGGTGATGCTCTTCTCGCGAGAGAGTTGCTCCTCGCGTTTGGGCGTGAGGAACTTCTCAGGGATGATGATGTTGCGGATCAGAGCATTACGCACCTGCACCCGTTTGCGATTACATTGCTCGCTGAGTCCCTTCTGGAAGCTGCTCTGGAACTTCTCACGCTTCTCGCCAACGAGGAAATCTTCCGCGCCATAGTTCAAGCCCTGGTCGTTGCAGATCTTGCGAGCATACAGATCGATAACGTTGTCCTCGATCTTTTGCCAGGTTCCGAACTCAGCGATCAGTTCGGGCCAATCTTCAGGGAAGATCTCATACTCGATGGTGCAATCCAGACTGATCTCGTAGCCATCCTGACCTCGAAACGTGATCGCCGTACTCTTGACATTGTCCTTGAGATACTGATAGGTCTTCTGGTTGACGCCGACCTCGCAGGGGATGACCTCGAACTCTTTGGTGTTGAGGTAATAAATACCCGGCTGCAGGATTTCGTTCTTGAGAATGCCCTTTTCTTCGTTGGGATTACTGACGAGCAGACGACGCTTGACACCGATATAGCCGGGGTCAACTTGGGTGATTTTGGCCGACTCGACCTTGTAGCCGTAGGGATTCAGCCGATAAGCACCGGGCGGCAATACCATCTGCTGAATGCCTCGCTGGCCCGGCTGAGCCAGATCGATGCCGGCGGGGAGCGGTTCGCCGTCCAGTGCGGTGACGATGCCGATCTCGCCGGGCTTGATGACGGTCAACGGATGCAACTCGGTGGTATAGACGATCGGCAGGACAAAATGCCAGCCTTCGCCGAGTACCTCACGGAGGATGCCTTTCTGTCCTTTATCCGAGTCGGCAAGACGCTGTCCCTCAGGTGGGTCCGACCCCATCTTGGAGATGATGACTAGGACCTTGCCCGGAGGAACGTAGATGAAAAAGGTGTTCCACAGCAGCAAAAACAGAATCAAAGCGCCAATGAGTGGGACACCGATAAGCACGGCGAGCCGTTTGAGCCGCTGACTCCAGACCGAGGCGGACGTCAGGGAGTAATGATTAGAACTTGCCATGATCCAAGGTTCCTTGCGTTCGAGTTGGAGGGGCGGTTACTTCGCGCTACTGCTCTTGGTCCCGGTCCCAGGGCGACCCTCGCCGCCGTTCCCGATCGGGAACGGCTTGTGACCGGGCACCATGTAGGTGGAGAACAGTTTGGCGAACTCACTGTTGTCCGACGCGAAGATCTCCGACAGCGCCGGCGACACTTTCTTGAGAACCTCGAACTGCGCGTAACTCTCCGGCGAGGGGAACCCGGAGATGGCGGTCTTCAACCCCGCGACTTCGGCCTCGTTCTTGGCCAGGATGATGTTGGCGTCGGCCTTGCCTTCGGTCAGGATCGCCTCGGCCTGCTTCTTGGCAGCATCGAGTCGTGTCTGTGCAGCCAATAACTGATTTTTCAGCTCTGCCTCGGTGGTTTCTAGATCGCGTGCCGCGTTGGTCTTGGCTACCTTCAGCATCTGGTTGGCTTCGACCAGTTTGGTGCTGCGTTCCTTCAGCGCCTCGGTGGCTTTTTGCTCCATCTCCTTCTTGGCCTGCTCGACCAACTGTTTGTTGGTCATCCGCATCACCCGTTGCCGTTCGCGCTCGGCGATCTGGTCGGCCAGTTCGGACAACTCCTTGTTCGTCTCGATCTTGATAATGCTGATCTGGTCAATCTGGACGCCGACCTTCTTGCATTCCGGCTCGACCTTGCGCATCAACTCGATCTGGAGTTGCTCGCGCGGATTGACGCCGCCCCCCTCTTCCGGCTTCTTGTGGCTGATGTAGTCGCGGGCATCGAAGTTGCTCCCCGACATGCGGACGTAGCCACGGATCAGCGGCAGGACGAACTTTTGCAGAATCTCATTCTTGCGCTGCTGCTCCTCGGTCTGATCCTCTTGGTGCAGCTTGCCATCATCGGCGAGAACGACGAACAGCTCGGCGGCCTTCTCTGGCATCACTCGATAGCTGACCAGCACGTGCGGGCGGATCCAGAAGCCATCGCGCGAGGGGAACTCGATGTCGGTGAAGGTGCAAGGGTGGCTGCGCACATCCACGGGCACGATCGATTCGACGTAGGGATTGATGTAGTAGTCGCGCGGTTCTAGTACCTTCTCCTGCACGCCGCGGTAGCCTTCGGGAACGACGTAGCGATTCGGCGCGACTTCTTTTTTCTGGCGTAGTTCCTTGGGATCCTTGCCCCATTTAAGCGTGCGCACGCCGACCTGGAACGACTTGACCTGAACCATCGGTATCAGTTCGTAGCTGTACTCATAGGGGTTAATCCAGTAGGTGTTGGGCATCAGCACTTTCGGCAGGATGCCGCGTTCCTTCTTGTCCGGATCGGGTTCGTCGAAATCGCCCTGAGCGAGGAACTCGCCAGCGGCAAGGCGTTCGGGACTGATTGGTTTGCCGGCCCGTCGAGTCAGGACAGCACACTGGCCTATTGGCACAACGAGCATTTTGTGGCGCTCGTAGCTGTACAACAGCGGGTTGAGAAAATGGCGGCCTTCGCGAAGCAACTCCCGCTGCACTCCCTTGTACGAACTGTCTGGAGCAACGATTTCGTCTTCGGGGAGGTTTTTGCCCCAGAGGTTGACCTTGACGAGAAATTCATCCGGTTTGACTTCGACACGCTCGATTTGCCAATGCCAGAGTTGATACAACACGAACAAACTCACGACCAGCACCCCGAGCATGCCCCAGGTGCGAGGTTGACTCAATGCAGACACGGTACACTCTTCCTCTCAGTTGGTAAGACAGGTTACTGGGCACCCTTGTCACCACTAGGCGACACGAACAGCAGCTGGGCTTGACCACCGTTCGTTTGAGGATCTCCGCTACTTGATCCTCATCGGCGATTCGCACAACGCTGGGATCCACAGCGAGCTAGCAATCCTTGTCAGGGATGACCGGCATCAGGTACTTCGTGGAAGGAACGCCAATGTTGACGAAATCTGTACTTTTCCATCGTGACATTCAACCGCTAGTTGTCCAGTAAACTTCCTCCTCGATTGCCTGATTTCTCGCTGCGTTCAGTCACGCTAGGAGGTCTGGTACAGCTCGCGACTGTGATGCGGAATCTGCTATGGTGAACGTAGGGACTGGAACGATTGGGAGAATTACTCTCGACAAAGTGAAGGAAGCGGCGAGAATGCCACGGATCGTCTCACTGATCGCTAGTGCCACCGAGATCGTCTGTGCCCTGGGCTTTGAAGAACAGCTGGTGGGCCGGTCCCATGAGTGTGACTATCCGCCCAGCGTGCGGCGATTGCCGGTCTGCACCGCGCCGAAGCTGAACATTCACGCCAGCAGTGCCGAGATCGATCGCGCCGTGCGTTCGCTGGTCGAGCAGGCCTTGGCGGTTTACGAAGTGAACGCTGAGTTGCTCGAACGCTTGGAGCCGGACTTGATCGTGACCCAGTCGCATTGTGAGGTGTGCGCGGTCAGTCTGCGCGACGTGGAACGCGCCGTGTGCCAATGGTTGTCGCGCTGTCCGAAGATCGTCTCCTTGAAGCCGGACGCTCTTGCCGACGTCTGGCACAGCATCGAACAAGTGGCCCTGGCTCTGGATGCCTACGACCGTGGAAGCGAACTGATCGAACGCTTGCAAGCGCGGATGCAAGCGATCGCCCAGCAGTGTCAAAGCCATGTCACTCGACCGCGCGTGGCCTGTATCGAGTGGGTGGACCCATTGATGGCGGCGGGAAACTGGGTACCCGAGCTGGTGGAACTGGCCCACGGCGAGAATCTCTTTGGTATCGCGGGCAAACACGCACCGACGATGACTTGGGAGCAGCTGCGAGTTAGCGATCCCGACGTGGTGATTCTGATGCCCTGCGGTTACGATCTAGAACGCACCGCGCGAGAACTACCGATTTTGGAGGATAAAGACGGATGGAACAACATGAAGGCGACGCGGACCGGGAAGGTATTCGTCACAGACGGAAACCAGTATTTCAACCGCCCCGGTCCGCGTCTGGTGGAATCACTGGAGATCCTAGCGGAGATTCTGCACCCGACGAGCTTCCCGCCAACGCACCAAGGGATCGGTTGGCAGTGCAGCGCATCCCTCAGACACGCCGACTGACCGTCAGGGGAGGCGGAGACACCGTCCTTCCTCCGTGGGCTGGTCCAGTCCTCGGCCCACTGATCATGGGGGCGATCTTTCTGACTATTTCCTTAAAAGACCAGGGCAAAATCGTTCCGGAGCTGATCGGGGCAGGAGTGGGCATCGGCTTGGTGCTGGGAGGATTGGTCTGGCTATGCGATCGTCCCTCGGGACGCGGCACCGGCTTGGATGTCGCCGATCAGGGCACCTTCATCGGTCGCGCATTAGCGATCTTAAGTCTCTTTTGTTGCATCTTTCCCATCGTCGGCTTAGGACTGTCGTCCATCGCCTTGTGGAACAATCGCCGACGTAACGTCGGCTGGCCCTGGCGCATTAGTTGGATCGCCTTCGGCATCGCGATGCTGGTGACGCTCGTGATGCTGATCATTTTGGTGCTAGCCTGGCTGGAGTCGCCGAGTCAGGCCTGATCAGCGTGCCGGCTTCAGCCGCAGACCGCGCGGGACGATCAGGCGTTCGATTAGTTCGAACAATCCCTGCGCGAGCAAAGCCAACAGCACGGCAGGGACCGCGCCCAGCAGGATCAGGCGATAGTCGTTCTTGTCCAGTCCGGACATGATGGCTTGGCCGTAGCCGCCCGCCCCGATCAGACCGCCTAGCGTGGCAAAGCCGACATTGATCACGGCTGCGGTTTTGATGCCGGCCAGGATGCTTCGCGAGGCGAGCGGCAAATCGATCAAACGCAGGCGAGCTACCCAGGAGAAACCGAGGGCCTCGGCGGATTCTCGCAGTGACAACGGGATGTCACTCAAGCCGGTGCAGGTGTTGCGCACGATGGGCAACAGACTGTACAGATACAAGGCAATGATAGCTGGGATAGTGCCAATCTGGCCCAGCAGCACGATCAGCACGCTCAATAAGGCCAGCGAGGGAAACGTCTGCACCACGCCGACCAGTCCGAGAATTCCCTGCTCTAACAAAGCGCTGCGGGAAGCGAATACGCCCAACGGTACGGCGGTCAGCACAGCCAAGAGCAGCGAGCTGGACACCAGCAAGAGATGCTCGCGGGTCATGCGAAGCAGGCGATCAAGGGTCGATTCTGGCCTAGCCTCGACGCGGACTTGGAGTTGGTCGGCCAGGAAGTCGGCGGCGATCACCGTCTCGGGAATCGGGTTCGACTCGTTTTCCGCTAGCAGGTTCATCTCCTGCATCTGCCGCTCACTGATCGCACCTTGCAAGCGGAGAATCGAAGCCAACGCTGACGGAGATTTCTGCTCCAGATCGGCCCGGTAGAGCAAAACCGCCTCATAAGAGGGAAAATAGCTTTTATCGTCCTCCAGCACACGCAGGCCGTATTGCAGGATTTTGGCATCGGCAGTGTAGACGTCGATCACGTCCAGCGAACCGTTGACCAACCCCTGATAGGCCAGAGCGTGTTCCATGCCGCGCGGCGTGGCATAGGGGAGGTGGTAACGCTGCTTCAAGCCGTGCCAACCGTCGGCCCGTTCGAGGAAGGCGTGGCTAAGACCAACACGCAGTTTTGGATACTTTTCCAGATCGGAAATAGAGCGAATTCCCAACGCTTCGGCCTGTTCCTCACGCATGCCCAGGGCGTAGTTGTCGCGAAAGCCGAGCGAACGACTCATCTTCAAACCGCGTCGGGCCAGGGTTGCCTGGAGTTGCTCCAGCGAGCGAATCTGTTCCTTAGCAAGAATCTCCTGAGTCAGGGTGCCGGTGTACTCAACGTACACGTCCAGCTCGCCGGCCAGCAGCCCTTCCCAGGTCTTGCTAGTGTCGCCCAGCCGTTCCCGATGGACCGCCTCGACGCCAACCGCCGTACATAGATGCTTGACCAGTTCTCCCAGGATGGCCGAGGCGGTAAATGCCTTGGAGCCGACTCGCACCACATCGGGGGAGGCACGGCGACAACCAGGACAAACGAGTAGCAGCACAGCGAGCCAGTAGAGCGTGCGCATTAGATCGTCTCCGGAGGGCGTTGCGCTTGGATGAAGCGAGTGACAAACTCCTCGGCAGGCTGTTCTAACAGGGTTCGATACGGGGCTTGTTGCACGATCCGCCCTGCGTGCATCAGCACGACCTCGTCGCCGAGGTAGCCTGCCTCGGTCAGATCGTGTGTCACCAGAACGACGGTTTTGTTCAGCTGGCGGAAAATCTCTCGCAGTTCGGCCTGGAGTTCGTAGCGGATCAGCGGATCGAGGGCGGCAAACGGCTCGTCAAGCAATAACAGGGTCGGATCGAGCATCAAGGCCCGCATCAGACTGACACGCTGCCGTTGCCCCCCGGAAAGCTGTGCCGGATAAAAAGCAAGCTTGTCGAGGGGAAAATGAGTTAATTCAGCGAGCTGGGTGACTCGATCCTTCAGACGAGACGCCGGCCAGCCGAGGTGCCGGGCCAGCAGCGTGATGTTCTCCCGTGCGCTGAGATGGGGAAACAGGCCGCCGTCTTGTACCACAAAGCCGATCCGCTGCCGCAGCTGACGAGCGCTACTCCGAGTGATCGGCACACCGTCGAACAACACTTGCCCGTTGTCCGGTTCGATCAGCCCCACCATGAGTCGCAGCAGTGTCGATTTGCCGCATCCGGACGGTCCAATCAGCACCGTGGTGCGTCCCTCGGCAACGGTCAGATCAAGCGGCTGCACGGCGACGACACCCTGAAACGATTTACTGACCCCGACGAGTTGGAGCATGATGGCACGATTCTCTTTTAGGGAACTAGTGTCACGTTGCAGTTGAACGGTAGGGAGGTTGGCGTCTTCGAGCTTCCCAGCGGAGGACCGCGGCTTTAGGTGGATCGCAGTCTAAAGCCTGCGACTACCGTTCGGATTGGCAGGTAGCCCCAGGCTTTAGCCTGCGAAAGCAAGTTTCCGGCTGCGAAAGCGCTTCCTACCTCATTGCCCCTACACCATTTGGAGAAGCGCTCTAATGAGGTTATACTAAATTGAAGACTTCCGCGGTTGACAGTTTCACTTAGGACGGTTGCCCGTTCACCACCGAAGAAGGAGAGCGAGAAAAACCGGTCCGAACGTGGCAACGGCGTAATTGTCGCGAGGTCGATCAGGCGACACGGATGGAGCGATCGATGTTCTTCTCCGCTTCGAGCAATAGCTGGAAGTGCTGTTCAGCCCGACCGTTGGACATTTCCGTTTGATTCAGCGTCGCCCCGAAGAGATACAGTCCGGTGTCTACCTTGTTGGTTGGGTCCGGCAAGCGGAGATAGCGAAAATAGATGCCGCCGTATTCGCAATCGAAGACGATTCGACGATTGTGCCCTTGATTAGCGATGGCCACCAGAGCATCCAGTTCATTCATGTGCTTGTGAATCTCGTCGGCCAGTTTCCGCCAGAACTCGACCTGATCAGCACCAGTTCGGGGACGGGGGGGGTCATCGCCGACTTTCACTTTGGGCAGGTTGACGCACCAGGCCTCGATACTTTTCATGTCCACTTCTTCTTCCAAACGCTCCCCATCGCCCAGAGCGAGCAAGGCATAGTCGATTCCGCCGCGGAGTCGGACATAGTAGCGGAAGGCGGCTCGGCGATCCTTAGGTCGGCGAAACGTGGTGGGGTCGCGTGGATAGAAGACAACGCACCAAATGACCATGCCCGTTAACAACACGCTGAAGAAGATGGCCAGTGAGGCG
>CALDUY010000052.1 GCA_937923405.1 uncultured Gemmataceae bacterium
TCATCATGCCGCCCATCATCTGGAAGCCGCCTCCCATCATCATGCCGCCCATCATCTGGAAGCCGCCTCCCATCATCCCTCCCATCATGCCGCCCATCATCATGCCGCCCATCATCTGGAAGCCGCCTCCCATCATCTGGAAGCCGCCTCCCATCATCTGGAAGCCGCCTCCCATCTGCATGCCTCCCATCTGCATGCCGCCCTGCATGCCGCCTTGCATGCCACCTTGCATGCTGTAATCTGGACGAGTAATGGCTGGCGTCAAATACACATTCGGACGAGGCATACTCGGACGAACATTCGCTCTGGCACCAGCACGTCCGGCCTGTCCACTGACTTCGGAGGGCCGCGTCAGTATCGCTACAACTGTGATAACTGTGGCGGCATAGGCGAACTGTACGAGTCGCTTGCTGGAGATCATGAACGTATCCTCAACAAATACCCTAATCGGCGCGCCAGCGACCGACTCGCCGCGCTGCTGGCACCAGTCTCTCCCCCTGAACGACGACGATCAACAGAGAGAAAAGTTTGCGCCCTCCCTGCACCTAGGTTGGTCGCTCCCTGTTTGCCTGCGTTCTCAGGTTGATTCTCCAGCGATTCTTTCCACCCGTCAAGTACATCTTAAAAAAAAACTACCCTGATTACCTGAATTCTCTTTCAGCAGGGGTGATCTGTAGTGGTTCTTCAAAGATCTCAACGAGTTTTGAGAATGAGTTGGGGAAACTGTTCGGATTGTGCCGAAAATATTCCTGACGCAGCGCGGCTCGCGGGTATTCGCGGCCCTGCATCGTTTGTCAGACGTCGCGTTTGGCCTGGAGAGCTAGCGCGACCGGCCGGGGGAGACGGCCGAGGACGAGCGAGCTGAACGCTTTCGTCAGGGAGGAGATGGGGCTTATGCGTGGAAGAACCTATCGCGGCGTTTGGTTGCTCGCGGCCATTCTGGCCGTGACTCCAGCCCGCCTCTCGGCTCAGAGTGGAGGGGGTGGCGGTGGACAGTACGCCCCTGCGGATCCTGTCGTACCTTTACCGTATGGCAGTACGCGGCCCGAGGACGGCGGCTTCTACACCTGGGGCCGAGTTTTGCTCTATCGGCAGTCCAACCCGTTGCGCCAACAGACCGTTGCCGTGCGTGGGTTGTTTGCCTACGATACCGGCGGTCAGACCATCACCCAGGTCATTCAGAACTTTATCCCTGCCGTCAACGGCGTGTTGCCACCGATCAATCCGGCCTTCCAGCAACCGGACACCAGTTTCGACACTGGCCCACTGCCTCCGGGTAGTGCCGGGTCTCAGGTCATCGGTGGTGTCCAAACCACCATCTCGCAGGTGCCGGTCATCGTCGATGGGACGATCGTGATCGTGTCACAGGCCGAGATCACCGGTCGATTCGTCCTACAGTTAATCGATGTACAGCTACCTGGGTTGTTTGACCAACCGGGCTTCATCGGTTCCAACGAAGTCGCCCTCGACGTTGATCAGCTGCGCACCCGGGCCCCGTATCAGCCTGGTCTTGAACTTGGCGTCGGCTGGAAGTTCCGCGACGGCTCGTCGTTGTCCTTCGGCTGGAAATATCTGACCGAGACGCAGTATCGTGCTGGGGCGACCCTGGCTCCGCCCGCCCAGTTCCAGGATCCCAAGATGAACCCCGGGACGTTCCTGGAGAATACCTACCTGTTCTCGCCGGTGTACAACTTCCCGCCGGAATACGCTGGTGCGGATTACAAGGTGAACGTCAACCCCGGACAAAACATCACTGACATTCCGCCCACGTTTGCTAACCCGGGTGTTATCAACGTTTTCCCCCAGACCGTCTTCGGCATCTGGAACGGCGCCAGCATCATGACGTTGTCGTTCCGCCAGTGGTTCCAACAGTATGAGATCTCGTACCGCGAACCGATCTGGGAAACCGAGACATACCGCGTCAACGGCATCGTTGGTCCTCGATATGTTTGGTTCTGGGAAAAGTTCAAGTGGGTCACGACGAGTCTTGGTCAAAACCAGGATGCCACCATCTCGTCTGCCGACATCCTGGGTGGGTTCAACACCCAAGGCCCGCAGAACGTCGGTATCTACTCGAACATCACGTCGAACCGAATGTACGGTGTCCACGTAGGCTGCGAGCAGGAATGGTATCTGGGACACGGCTTCGCTATCCAGTTAAAGACGGAGGCCGCTCTGTTCCTGGATAGTGCCAAAGAGAAGGCCAAATACGAAACAGCGGCCAAGTATCTGGGATTGCCCACCAACAAGCGAACCAAGGTGGAATGGGCTGTGGTTCCGGAATTGGAAGCGAACCTCGGTCTCATGTGGTATCCGACCGAGTATGTGCAGATCTACGCTGGTTACGACTTCATGGCCTTCTTCAACACTCGTGCCTCGCCGCGTCCGATCGACTTCGACTACAGCAACCTCAACCCGCGTTGGACGCACGTCAACCGAGTTGTCGATGGTTGGAACGCCGGTATTGCCTTCACGTTCTGAGTTCTCCATCTCCCACGCAAGCAGGCGGCGGGAGTCATCCTTCGGGATGGCTCCCGTCGTCTGTTTTGTGAAGCATCCAGTGCTGAACGACTCAAGGATCTACGGCAGGCACGACTCCGTTGCTCTTGCCGCGCTGAATTCGCACGACCAGACTCTTGCGAATCTCCTCGCTTCCGTTGGCCGTATCGATGACGAGAAAATCCCCCTTTTCCGAGATCTTTCGTCCGTAAATTTTCTCACCATCTTGCAACGTGACAATGACCGTGGCTGGGGGTGCGGACTCGCCCGAGGCCAAGCGAATGCGGCTCTGTTCGCGCTGAACTGCCTCGGTGTTCGGCAACGTCAGCGCCGCGCGGAGCGTCGGCGAGGTCGAAGCTCGTAGCATGGCCAAATCATACGCGCGATTGACTTTTGAGGCATACTCCTCGGTTGATTGCTGCGCCAGCACCTGAGCCATCGCTGCCTTGATCTGGCCCTCGGGGCCAACCCCATCGGCCAGCGTGCGCGTCACGGTTTCGCTCTCGCCGGCGAGGGCGGCCACTCCGCCATTGTTGTTGATGCCGTAGCCCAGCATGTACGGATAGCCGTACCCGCCAAAGCCCGACATCGCGGACACAGTGCCATAACTCGTTCGGGTCGACTCAACGCCATACTGTTGCAGCTGAACCAGTCGACGGTTGGTCTCCAGCAATCGTTCGCTGACGACGTACTGATCCTTCAAGGCCTGTAGATTGTTCAGGTACGATCGCTCATTTTCGAGTCGTTCGACCTCGCGCAGCGTGCTGGCTTCTCCTGGGGAAATGTTGTCGCCGAAGTAGCGAACGGTGCGCTGAGTACCATTAAGGATCTCCATCTGCGTCACCTTAGCGCGACGACCACTGTTTTGAGCGAACACCGAGGAGGCGAGGGCCACGCCACACATTAAAGCTACGCCCCAGTTTCGGGGCCTCGACCATCCGGACATGCTGTCTCCTCTCCGTGTAGGGAATTCCACGTCGAGACAACCGCTCCGTTCAACGGGCGAGCGGCGCGCCCGGCATCGTTCCACCAGCATGTACTCTAGCAAGCGCCTGACAAGATGGGTAGTTCGCCTCGCTCTTGCCCGACATAGAGGATTTATGACCTATCTTTAGTGGTAGATACGTCCGTAAGTGAACTCAGGCTTGACTGAGCCGAGCGACCGCGGATTCCCGATCGGCAACCATCTCGAATGGCGCGTTCATCGATCCCGATGTGGACACCATCTTGGTACTGGTAAACACTTCCTGCACCGCGCCTTTGAGTCCACAGATGAGAAGTTTGCCCTGTTGATCGGTCAGCTGTCGCCGAAGTGTCAGTAACGGCCAAAAGGCAATGCTAGAAACGTAGCGGGTGTGCTGTAGATCGAGAACGACCTTGTTCAACCCATGCTTCTGGACGGCAGCGAGTAACTCCTCTTTCAGACCTGCAGCGTTCTCTTCTCCCTCGATTTGCGGACGAAGGATGGTCAGAACCAACACGCCGTTTTCGACGGCCGCCTCCAGATACGGTTTCGGCTCAGTCATGTTCGATCTCAGTTTGCGAGTATGGCGAGAAGAGTTCCACTTACCTTATCTAAATGACAATCAATCCGCAACGGTCTTAACTTTTTCACCACAGAGGGATCGCTTGGGTTGAGACCAATTTCTTGTTGAGTCGCTGTGATCCACTCTTGACAATCGAGGCGACGCACGGCATGGTTCCGCTCCACTTTACTAGCTTGAAGAAGGAGGCTCTATGCGCACTCGCCCAAGGTGGCTGAGTTGGGTCGCGGGGCTTTTACTGCTCGGCACGACAGCACAGGCACAACAACCTGATCTGTCAGCCCACGAACTGATTCCCGCCCCCAAGGCTCAGGAGCAATGGAGCCTTTTCGACTCGGTTTTGACCGAAGAAGTTCCGCTGACGCGGTGGCACACCGATGTGGACTTCGCCGTCATGTTCAACTCGGCGATTCAATGTAACTGGGGGTTGTACGCAGCCTCGATGGATAGCCCTGTTTTTCTCTCCTCGCGCGGCTTTCTCGGCTATCGTCTCGACGATGGCAGTGCCTTCCGCTTCACCTATCGCAATTTGACGCAAGTAGGTGGCACCAACGGAGACACTCCCTATTACACGTCCCGATCGGGATTCACGACGAACTGGTTCGATCTCGACTTCGTCAGCACCGAGTTTGCTCTCTGCGATGCCATTCCGATGCAACTGGAGTTCGGCGGACGTTTCGTCTGTCGCGAAATGACGCATCGCACCGGGAGTGCTTTTCTGCGGACTGACTCGACGACGACGTTCTACAGCGGCGGACCGCACCTGGGCTGGAGTTCCAACTGTTTACTCGGCGAGACGGGGTGGGCCATCTTCAGTCGGATCGATACCGCAATCACCTTCGGCGGCGGCTCGACACGCTGGGATTACTCGTTTCCCACCCGTTCGCCGGACTGGCTCCCCCTCCTGCCCGTCGCCGCCCGAAACAACTACTCGGCCCTACAGTTCGATCTTAACGTTCAGCTGGGGATGATGCGCCGTTGGCATCTGGAGCATTGCGACATCGGACTGGGTTTCGGTGGACAGCTAGACGTGTTGTCGTTGGGCGACCTCGGCGACGGCCCCGGGTTCGATCTGGTTGGCCTGGTCAACCTCGGTCCGTACTTCCGTCTGGAGATCGGTTACTAGCTAGTAGGACGTCGCAAGATGGTGAAACAGAACGCAGGCTAAAGCCCGCGACTACCGGTTCTAGTTCGGGTAGCCACAGGTAGCCGCAGGCTAAAGCCTGCGAAAGCGCTTACTTCCCCCTACCGCTACACCTTCTCGAGAAGCGCTCGAATGTCGGCTACCGCCCGCACAGCATTGATCTGCCTGCTTGGAAAGCTGTCTTTTTCAACCTGAGAACTGACGAGGCAATCATCGATCGCCTCGTCTACAGCATCGAAGAGATGATCTGAAGATTACTCCTTGTCGAATCCAGCTTTCAGAAGCTCGTCGAACCCAGATTTGAGAGCGCGAACCTCATAACCGAGTTTCTTGAGCAGTTCGGCAGCCTTCAGACTCCGCGCCCCTCGGGCGCAGTGACAGTAGATGATCTTGTCCTTGGATAGCGTCTTGGCCAGATCCTCCGCCTTGACGCTATTCTGTAGTTTGCTCAAGGGCAAATGAGTTGCCCCCTTGATATGACCATCGTTCCATTCGTCCTGCTCGCGCACGTCGACCAGAACCGCCTTCTTCTCGGCCACCGCCTTTTTGACCATCGGCAGGGTATCTGTGGTGTGCTTCTCCGCTGACTCCGCGACAGTGTTCGCTAACAGCACCACGGCGATGACAAGTAATCCTAGCGAACGAGTCCAAATTCCCTGATTCATTCCGTTATTCTCCCAAGGACTGACGGGCAGAGTGTATCATAGTCTGAAGTACTCTGCTGAGACAATCGCTGAGAGGCGCATCAAGCCAACCTCTGGAAATTCTAGCGGCTGTAGTGTCAAAAGCATTTAAGGATCTGTTTTAGAGGAAATCAACTCGTGTTGAACCGACGAGAGTTTCTCTGGCGATCGGGAGGTGGACTGGGTGGTGTGGCACTGGCCTGGATGCTGGCCGAGGAAGGGCTGCTCGCCGCGGGGCCGCCGGTTCGCTCCGGCTTGCACCACTCAGCTAAAGCCAAACGAGTCGTGCAACTGTTCATGTCGGGGGCGGCGAGTCAGTGCGACACTTTCGACTACAAGCCCTTGTTAATCCAGCGGCACGGCGAGAAGTTCGATCCGGGAGGGAAAGTCGAGTTGTTTCAAAGTGTGCCAGGCACCGTCATGAAGTCGCCCTGGGGCTGGAGACAACATGGCCAGTGTGGCAAATGGGTCAGTGATCTACTGCCGCATCTGGCAACGTGTGTCGACGAGATGGCGTTCATTCCATCGATGGTGGCCAAGTCGAACGTGCATGGCCCGGCGACGTTCATGCAGGCGACCGGCTTTGTACAGCCTGGCTTTCCGGGCATGGGAGCGTGGATCAGCTACGGCCTGGGCAGCCTCAATCGCGATCTGCCGACTTTCGTCGTCTTGCCAGATTCACGCGGCTTTGCGCCAAATGGACCGGCGAACTGGAGCGCGGGCTTTCTCCCAGCGGCACATCAGGGAACCATGATCCGCCCTGGAGCTAAAAACCCTATTCAGGATCTCTTTCCTCCGGAAGAGCTAAATACTAGTTCCGCCAGTGAGTCGGCTTCGCTGAAGTTGTTGCAACAGTTGAACGGACAGCATCAACAAACTCGTGAAGGCGACTCTCGATTAGAGGCACGCATCGCCAGTTACGAGTTAGCCGCCCGACTGCAACTCTCCGCTCCCGAGGTACTCGACCTCTCTCGCGAGACCGAGGCCACCAAGCGCCTCTACGGTCTAGACGACAAACTCAGCGAGGACTTTGGGCGTAACTGCCTGATCGCGCGGCGGCTGCTGGAACGAGGCGTGCGCTTTGTCCAAGTCTGGAGCGGCGCAGACAATGGTTTTCCCCGTCGCAATTGGGACAGTCACGAAGATCTAGCTCGCGACCACGGCGAGATGGGCCGAGGTCTCGACCGTCCAGCTGCGGCACTTATCAAGGATCTGAAACGTCGCGGATTACTCGACGACACCATCGTTCTTTGGACGACTGAGTTCGGTCGCATGCCCTGTGCCCAGGGAAGCAAGGGCCGCGATCACAACCCGTTCACGTTCACCAACTGGCTGGCAGGCGGCGGCATCAAGGGTGGCGTGACCTATGGCTGCAGCGATGAATGGTCGTTCCGCGCCGCGGAGAAGCCGACCTACTGTTACGACGTCCACGCTACCATCCTGCATCTGTTGGGCATCGACCACACGAAGTTGACCTACCGGCACAACGGCATCGACCGACGCCTGACCGATGTACATGGGCAGGTGATCGATGCGATACTGGCCTGATTTGCGGTATAATTCAGATCTTTCAAGAAGGAATTATCACGCCGCTGCTAGATCACTTTCACCCGCCGCTCAAGGGTCGCCGTCGTTGGGAGTCGTTTCATGGTCGCTGGTCGGCGGCTCTGGCGGATCATTTGAACCTAGGCGAACTACCGGAGGGTTACTTCGCCGAGATGCAGGTGACGCTGGGTACGCAAGTCGAGGTAGACACCGCCACGCCCGAGAAAGCGGATAATAGCGCTCTGCCAAGTCGTCGAAAAAGCTCGGCCAGGGGTGGTATGGCAACCCTACCTCAGCGTCTGTGGACCCCGCCCGCAGCGACATTAGAGTTGCCGACTATTTTTCCCGACGACATCGAGGTACTGGTCTTCTCTGAAGTTGGGCCACCCCTGGCTGGAGCTATCGAGTTGGTCAGCCCCCGCAATAAAGATCGGCCCCGCGCTCGGCGAGCATTTGCCAGCAAGTGTTTGACCTATCTCCAACGGGGGGTCGGCGGCGGCGGCGTCGTCGACGTGGTGACGGAACGAAAGGCGAACCTACACGACGAACTAGCGCGGCTGTTGGGCCGCGATGCCGCCTTGTTTCCCGGCAAGCCCACGCTGTACACGACGGCCTACCGCCCTTATCGACGCGACAGTGAGGAACGCCTCGCCGTGTGGACCGAGGTATTGGCGGTGGGTCAACCGATGCCGGCGATGCCTCTGTGGCTACTCCGTGAGCCAAACCCCGTCCGCGTGGACCTGGAAGTGACCTACACCGAAGCACGCCAAAAGAGCCGACTGGAATGACAGCTCGGTTCAGCGAGCCCAGCGCGGTGACAGTGTGCCGCCGGGGAAAGCGACACTTAACAGCGGCGCGGCGCGGCGAAGTCGCTCGACGCCGACTCGTGTAACGCCGGTCCCCAGTACGCTCAGATGACGCAGGTGCTGAATCCATTCCGCGCGCGAGAGGATCACCATCGCGTCATCATTCAACGTGTTTCGATCCAGCAGCAACAACTGAATACTTTGCAGATAGCTAGAATCCGTTAAAGCGGCAACTCCGCGTACCGAGATACCGTTGTCCTGCAACTCCAGTCGGCGAACCGTTCGCAACCAAGGGGCTTGGGCCAGTTCCTGTAGACCGGTGTCGCCAAGATAGTTGCGGACCAGGATCAAGGAGTTCAAGCGGGTCAGGTGCGGCGAGCGGGCCAGCGCCGCCATGCCGGCGGCGTCAAGTGGGTCGCGCCAGTAGTCGGCGAACTCCAGCGACTGGAGCCATTTCAGCTGAGGACATTTTGCCAAGCGGGCCGCCTGCGACGCCGACTCATGCAATTGCAGACGAGTCAGCGCCGCATGTCGATAGATCTCCTCGGCATACTTGACGAACACTCCGCTATCGAGGTTCAGTGATTGAACAAAACCGCGCGGAAACTGTTCCAGAGCATGGTCAACGGCTTGTTGGCCGTGACCCAGAATCAACCGTTTCTGGTGTCGAGCGGAGCCGCTCAGAACGGGGGCGAGAGGACCGATCCAGTCGGCCCAGTTCCGCGAGAGCAACTCCGCCGCATGACGGCGAGCGCGATCCGGTTCCGTACAGCGGCCGCGATAGCGATCGATCTGCAAGCGGATAAAAGCTGCTCGATCGGGATCGCCATGATCTTCTAACCAGTCGGCGAAGATCAATCGCGGCAGATCGTCCTCGGGACGTTCGAGGATCTCTTGAAGGAACGCCTCACATGGCGTCACGGCTGGATCTCCCAGCGGCCGGAAGCGATGCGGGGTTTCTCGTCCGCTTTGCCTTGAAAGAAGTAGGCCCAGGTTGGCGCGTCGTGGGGATCCAGTTCGATGGCTTCCAAATTGAACCAATTCGGAGCGCCTTCGGTGGCGTCGAGCCATTCCTTGAGCGAACAGTCCACTTCGTATAGCTCGCCATAGACCGCCATGCCCTCTTCGGGACAGTGAACCAACCCGGGATAATCGCCCAGATCGTGCAGGGCATAGCGTGGCGCGGTCTTCGCCTCACAGAGAAAGCGTTGCGAGCGAAGCGGACCGTGGCGGATACCGCCCCGTTTCAACGTGCCATAGACAAACAGGCGAAATTTACCTGTCGAACCAAAGGGAATGCTCATCGTCACGCCTCCGAGTCAACCCCTGGATCATACCGCATTCTAGGCAGGCTGGCTATCATGACAGTATGAAAGCTTTCATCGAACAACAGCGGCAGGAACTGTTGAAACATCTACGAAACGCGATCCAGGGCGAAGTCCGCTTCGATGCCACGTCTCGCAAGCTGTACAGCACCGATGCCAGCATCTACCAGGTCGAACCGCTCGGCGTGGTGATCCCGCGAAGCGTCGAGGACGTGGTCGCCACCGTGCAGATTGCCGGCCAGATGCGGATAGCGATTACGCCTCGCGGCGGCGGAACCAGTCTGTCGGGTCAGTCGATCGGTCCTGGCCTGGTGCTGGATTGCAGCAAGTACCTCCACCGTGTACTCGACCTCGACCCGGTGCGCCGCGTGGCCCGCGTTCAACCCGGAGTCGTACTCGACGGCTTCAACAAACTGCTGGAGCCGCACGATTTGCAGTTCGGTCCGGATGTGTCCACGTCGAGCCGAGCCAATCTCGGCGGCTTGATCGGCAACAATTCCGCCGGGGCACGGAGTATCGTCTACGGCAAAACGATCGATCACGTTCGCGCGCTGACCGTGGTGCTGGCCGATGGCTCGAAGTTCGTCGCCGAACCTTTCGAGGCTGGCGGCTGGCAAGCAAAGGCACGGCTGCCCGGACTACAAGGTTCGATCCATCGCCAAGTCAGCCAGTTGCTGCACGAGCTACACGACGAGATCCACGCGCGGTTCCCGCGTCTCTTGCGGCGAGTCAGCGGTTACAACCTGGACCTGCTCGCCGGCGTGCCGTTGCCCCGAGCGCCGTTGGCGGCGACCACCGCGCCGGGGCTGCATCATCTGCTCGTCGGCAGCGAGGGAACGTTGGGCGTCGTCGTCGAAGCGGAAGTGCATCTGGCTCCCAAGCCGAAGGCGCGCGGCTTGCTCGTACCGCAGTTCGACAGCCTAGCTCACGCCATGCAGGCCCTGGCCGCTTGTCTGGAGCTTGCCCCGTCCGCCATCGAGGTCATGGATCAACTGTTATTGGAACTGACCGCCGGCAACCTGGCCCTTCGCGAGGCGACCAAGCCGATCGATCCGCGGGCCAAGGCCATCTTCATGGTCGAGTTCTCCTCCGACGAGTTGGCTGAAGTCGAGGATCGCGTGGCCAAACTGACCCGTCGACTGCAAGGAGCGCCTGGCTTGGTGACGGCGGTTCCAGCGATTGATCCCTCTATTCGAGATCCTTTATGGAATCTTCGTCGTGCTTCCATGCCCTTGCTCTACAGCATGGTTGGTGATGCCAAACCGGTGACGTTCATCGAGGATCCTGCCGTTTCTCCCGAGAAACTGCCTGAGTTCGTGGCCCGGTTCCGCGAGATCCTACGCCGACATGGCACCGATGGTTCGTTCTACGGACATGCCTCGGTCGGCTGTCTGCACATTCGCCCGGTGCTGAATCTCAAGGACGCGGAGCAAGTGGCCACCATGCGACGCATCATGCACGAGGTCAGCGATTTGGTGCTGCAATTCGGCGGTGCCCTCTCTGGCGAGCATGGCGATGGCTACGCGCGCAGTGAGTGGAACCGCAAGATGTTTGGTCCCGTCCTCTACGACGGCTTCCGTCGGCTGAAGCGCGCCTTCGATCCGGAAGGCATTTTTAATCCCGGCCGGATCGTTGATGGACCCCCGATGACCGCAAACCTGCGCTATCCGCCGGGCTATCGACCTGCCGAACCGCTCACGGTGTTCGATTATTCCAAACAGGCCGGGTTCCTGCGTTCGATCGAGATGTGCAACGGTTCCGGAGCGTGCCGCAAACTCCAGGGCGGAGCGATGTGTCCGTCGTTTCGGGCCACCCTCGACGAACGCGACAGCACCCGAGGTCGGGCCAATGCGCTGCGGCATGCTCTGGCCGAGAACGGCCCACTCGCCGATCCGCGTGCCGTGCCCCGTGCTCTGCGTCAGCCGTGGCTGAAGGAGGTGTTTGACCTGTGTCTGATGTGCAAAGCCTGCAAGTCAGAGTGTCCCAGTAACGTCGATGTCGGCAAGCACAAAGCGGAGTTTTTACAGTTTTATTATCGAGGAAGAGTGCGGCCGCTGGAGCATCTCCTCGTCGCGAGCATACCTTGGCTAAACCGGTTGGCAGCTCCGCTAGCCCCTTTGGTCAACTGGTTACAGAATCGCGGCGTCTCTCGCTGGTTGCTAGAGCGATTGGCCGGTCTCGATCGCCGCCGCTCCCTGCCGCCGTTGTATCGCGACCACTTCCGCCGCTGGTTTCGTCGGCATCGTCCCGATCCGAACGCTGGGCGTGCTGGCCGAGTGCTGCTGCTGGCCGACTGTTTCACGACCTATAACGAGCCGCACATCGGTCGCGCCGCTGTGCGCGTGCTGGAGCGAGCCGGCTACCTCGTCGAACTGGCCGACTTGTTCTGTTGCGGTCGTGTGTGGATTAGCAAGGGGTTTCTCCACCTGGCCCGGACGCGAGTACAAGCCCAGGTCGCAGCGTTGTCCAAACGGCTGAACGAGGGGACGCCCATTCTGGGCCTGGAGCCGAGTTGTATCTTGACCCTGGCCGACGACTGGCCGGAGTTGGTCCCCGGTGCCGCAACGCGACGGCTAGCCCAGGCGGCGAAGATGGCCGACTGCTGGTTAGCTCAACAAATTCACTCTCAAAAGTGCCAATTAATCTTACGCCCCACTCAGCTGAGCTGTACCCTGCATGGGCACTGTCACCAGAAAGCGTTGCTCGGCGTCGCTGCCAGTGCCGCAGCACTGCGGTTGATCCCTGGGTTGGATGTGCAGGTACTGGACGTCGGCTGTTGCGGCATGGCCGGGTCGTTCGGCTTGGAGCAGAGTCATTTCGACCTCAGTTCTCGTATTGCCAATCTGGCTCTGCTGCCGGCCCTGGCTGAGCAGCCTCAGCGAATCGTCGTTGCTCCGGGAACGTCGTGTCGGCATCAGATTCACGACCTAGCCGGACGAACTGCTCGGCATCCCCTAGAACTGCTCGTCGAGCAACTCGATCCACCCGCCGAAGGAGAAGGCTTTCTGAACGAATAACTCTGACTTACTACGCTCTGGTCTCGTAGAGTAATTCCCACGGTTTCGTTGAGGAGAGTTCGCGATGCCACCGCTGTTGCTGATGGTTCTGCTTCTGTCGCCAGCCGCGCCGTTGAACCCACTGGAACGGCAGCACCTCGAACGCATCTTGCACGAACAGCGCAAGAAGCACGAGGTACCCGCCTTGGGAGCCGCCATCGTCACCTCCAAGGGGATCACCGAAGCAGTAGTCGGGGTGCGCAAGGAAGGGACCACGGTAAAAGCGACGTTGGCCGATCAATGGCATCTCGGCTCGGACAGCAAGGCGATGACAGCGATGCTGCTGGCCATCTTGATTGAGAGGAAATTACTTCGTTACGACTCGACAATGGAGAGAATTTTTCCTGAATTACGCAACGACATGCATCCGGATTATCGCAAGGTGACGGTCGAGCAACTGCTGCGGCATCAAGCTGGTCTGCCGACCAACTTGCCGGGCAGTTGGTGGAAGATCTCGACGAAGCTGGCAGTGCGCAAACAGCGGGAGTTGGCCGCCCGAGAGCTGCTGTCCTCCAAACCCGAGCATCCACCAGGCACGAAGTTTCACTACTCGAACAGCGGTTATGTGCTTGCGGGCCACATCGCGGAACGAGTCGGCAAAGAATCGTGGGAAGCGATGATGAAGCGATATATTTTCGATCCATTAAAAATGAAATCAGCAGGCTTCGGCCCGCCAGGCTCGTCGAATGGAATCGATCAGCCCTGGCCGCACAACGCGGAAGGCAAACCGATCCCCCCTGGAGCACCAGCGGCAGACAATCCGCCTGTGATGGGGCCAGCCGGACGGGTTCATTGCTCCCTATCGGACTGGGGAGCCTTTGTTCGCGACGTCATGGAGGGAGCCGAGGGCAAAGCGGGTTTGCTCTCGGCCCAGGGCTACAAAAAGCTCATCGAGACGGCGGAAGGAGAAAGCTACACAGCAGGCGGTTGGGGACGAGGCCATTGTCCGCTGGGCTTCACTCTGTCGCACGACGGCAGCAACACGCTAAACTACTGCAGCGCGGCGGTGATTCCTCAGGCAGGGGTAGCCATCCTGGTGGTGTGTAATCAAGGCGGGAAGAAAAAAGGCGAGGCCGCCGCCCGAGAGGCTCGAGATGCGATCTGGGAGGAGTTAATCAAGAAGCGGTAAAAAAGCGCCCAGGGGCGATCTCCGTTGCCGTAGATCGCCCCCTGGGCTAGGCGGACTCCGAGGTTCCGGAGATCCTTCGTAGCTTACTTGCCGCAGCAGTTGCCTACCGGAGCCGCCGACGCCGTGGTCGCACAGGGATCACAGCAGGGGATGGCGCACGGATCGCAGCAGCCCAGACGCTTCTTGAAGAAGCGGCGCGTCTTGCACTCGCTGACTTTGCACGAGGTCGGGCAGCACTCGGTGCAGCAAGCGTTGGGGCAGCAGGTCGTCGGGCAGCAGGCCGGAGCGGGGCAGCACTCCACCGGAACCTTGCGGGTCACGGTCTTGCACACATCCTGGCAGACCTGAACCGGCACCTTCTTGCACACCGTTGTCGGGATGCACTCCTCGACCGTGTAGGGCACTTTCACCGTCACGGTGTAGGGAACCATCTTGCAGACGGTGTACGGCACCTTCTTGACGCACTTGGTCTGCACCATCTCGCAAACCGTGTAGGGCACGGTCTTCTTGATGGTGTGCGGCACCATCTTGCAGACGGTGTACGGCACCTTCTTGACGTGGTTCTCAACCACAGTGCGGTACTCGGTGGTCATGATCTTGCGCTGCACCGTCTCTTGCACCATGCGGGTCGAAGTTGTGGTGTAGGTCGTCTCGTAGTGAGCACCTTCAACCCAACGTCGTTCGCCAGTGGCCGGAGCCGAGGCCGCGCTGCCATTCTGACCGCAGCAAGCGTTGTTGCTTGGACCGTGCTGGGTGGCGTGGCCGACTCCGTTGCTGTCCACCCACGCACCACGGCTGACCCGAGTCGTGGTGTAGGTGACCGGCTTACGCACCACTTCGGTGACGTAGCGAGTCACGGTGTAGGGCACCTTCTTCACCTGGGTTTCCTTCACCATCTTGCAGACGGTGTAGGGCACTTGCTTGACGACGGTGTAGGGCACCTTCTTGCACACGGTGTAGGGCACCTGCTCGCAGATCGTCTTCTTGACGTAGGTCGTGCAGGGCACTTGCTCGCAAACGATGCGAGTGCGAGTCACTGGACGAGTGCAGATCTGGTCCGGCTCCTGCACCTTGCAACGGATCTTCTTGCCCTTCTTGACGTAGGTCTGGCAGGTGCAAGGATCGAAGCAGCATTCGTCCGGCGTGTACTGCGTCACCCAGCGGGTCTTGCCCTTGACACAGTAGGTCTCGCAAGTCGTTTCCGTGACTTTGCGTTGCACCGTCTTATAGGTAGTGACCGGCTCGCAGACCGTCTTCTTGACCGTCTTGTAGCAGGTCTCGACGCAATCGCGGTACATGGTGCAGCAGACGTTCTTGTAGCACGTCTCGTAGACCGGACGGCACACCGTGCAGCAGACGTCCTTGTAGCAGGTCTCGCAGACCGGCTTGCAGACTGTGTAGCAGCACTCCTTGCAGTGCTTCTCGGTGATGGTGTGGCAGGCCTGATGGCAGGCTTTGTGGCAATGGACCTCCGTCACCGGTTTGCAGACGGTGCAGCAGACGATCTTCTCGACGCAGTGCGGCACTTTCTTGCAAATGGTGTAGTGACAGTCCTTGTAGCACGTTTCGTAGCACGGCTTGCAGACCGTTTCGCACACTTCCTTGTAGCAGGTCTTGTAGACCGGCTTGCAAACCGTGTACTCGCAATCCTTGTAGCAGGTCTCGTGGACCGGCTTGTAGCACGTCTTGCATTCGTTGCGATAGCAGGTCTTGCTCACCTTTTTCATCACCGTCTCAGTGACGGTTTGATAGCAGGTGACCCAGCGCTTCTCAATCACCGTGTCATGAACCAGCTTGTAGCAGGTCCGCATTTGCGTTGACGCGGTGGAGTGACAGCACTGAGCGTCGCAGGCCGGCTGCGGGCAACAGCCGTAGCTCGCCGCGCCACAGGTCGCAGCGCTGGCGGTGGCGGCGAAGCTCAGTGCCCCGCACACCGCAACCAGCAGCGTCGCTCCCATGCGCATCCTCATACATCGCCTCCTTCGACACATGTTGGGTGGAACCTCAGAAGCCTTTCGACGGATCTCGGACACCTTGTCCTTGGAAGTCGCCCTCGCTCAGTGGGCGGTCCGCTCAGAGGCTGCTCCGTCAAAAGTCGGGCGATTGCTCGCCCGCGACGTCCGGGTTGTCAATCCTGGCGTCTGACTGTGGTTATCGGCGACGTCTTACGCCATCAATCACGGCGCTTGGCCATTGCCGCATTTACCTGCCTGTCCTGACTTCCGATAGCACCGGCCATATCGGCAGTAGCGATGAGAACACGTCTGACGGCAAGAGATCGAAGAGACCGGACTTGACAGACTTGGAAAGATGAGATGTTTTCGCGGGCCTCTCGAAGAAGCCAAGCCAGGTTTCTCGGCTTCTTCGAGAACTTTTCTTCGACTCAGCGTTCCGCTTGCAAATGCGCCTCGACGAACCAGAGATTTTTATCCGTAGCTCGAGAGATTTCCGTGAACAGATCCGCCGTGTCCGCATCGTTCAACTTTGTCGCAGTGTCGATCGCCTCGCGTACTGCTTTGCCGAACGACGCCAGGGCGTTGGCCAGGGCCTCGACATGGTCGTACCCCGACACAAGATTCAGCGGATAGGCGGCCAGCTTCGATTTCTTTGCCACCACTTGCACGGTGCCTTCAGCGACACCACCGAGCTGAACGGCTCGTTCAGCGAGTAGATCGACGTGTTCCTCGGCGGCCTCGGCCACCTTGTCGAACAGTTCGTGCAGGGCGCTAAAGTTCGGTCCCTTGACGTTCCAATGGGCCTGTTTGGCCTGCATTTGCAAATCCAGAGCGTCGGCCAGCCGGTCGTTCAGTAGCCGAATCAGTTCGCTTCGTTGCTCTTGCGGTAGGTCAATCCGGGTGCAGTGCATCATTATTCGCCTCCGTCAAATGAGGGGGTTCCGTTGGGGGAGTGGATTGGGACTCCAACTCGCCGCGTTTGCCGGTGCGTAGGTACTCCGCGCGTTGCCGTGCATACTCGTCCGAAGTCAGCGTGTCGAGTTGGGGAGAGGTATGCCAGCGAAAGAGTTGCTGAAGAAACGGCACGCACCAGCCGCAGCCTGTGCCCGCGCCGCCGCACTGCGATAGTTCGCTGGCCACGCGCGGTTTTTCCACGCGCAGGTAGCTCAGCAACTTGCGCCGGGTGACGTGGAAGCAGAAACAGACTTTCGCGTCGTCGTCCATCGGCGGACCTCTCTACTTTCATGGTAGCAGGTCCAGGCCAGAAAATCGCTTGCCTCTCAAAGGCGGCGAGCCGGAAGCACTCCTGAACTCCCTCGGTTCAGGAACACTCCCGGCTCGCCACCGCCCCCGGATGAGATCGAGGAATTTAGTAGAAACGCTGCTCAACATGGTGTAGCGGCAGGGGGTATGAAGCTACGTTCGCAGGCGGAAACTTGCTTTCGCAGGCTAAAGCCTGCGGCTACCGATTCGGATGGCCAGGTAGCCGCAGGCTTTAGCCTGCGATCCGTTACACCATTTGTAACACGCACTAATAGATGAATTCGATGCCCGCTTGCACGGCTTGCACCCAGAAGGAAGAGTCATTCCAGGAAAATGTGGGTCGGTTCGGAGTGTTTGTGACGCCAAAACTATTCGCCGTGGGCACGAAGGCTGGGTTAACGCTGCGATCGATGCCGTCTCCAGGACGCACGACACGATTCCACAACAGGAAGGAATAGCCCGCCGAGACACGCATCCAATTGGTCACATACACGCCACCAGTGATGCTCCATTCTGGAATGACACCAAACACATTGCGAGTGTAGGTGCCGATGTTCGACGAGACCGCAAAGATGCCACCTTCGACCGTGGTGTCGCCTGTCGGTGTGACTAGGGTCGAACTGCCGCCGATGTTCATGCGCTGCTGGGTGACGCCCAGACCAACCTTGCCGGCGAGACGGAGGAAGTACCACTCATCGTCCCAGATGAGGACACCGCCAATCTGGCCACCGTAAAACCGATTCCGCGACTCGAACAGGTCCAGATCTCTCAGTGAGTTGGGAGCGTTGACGAAGCTGGTGCCGCCTAGGAAGGTCAGGGTGTCGGCTTGCAGCGGAGCCAGTTCATCGGCAATCTGAAAGCGCTCCTCCAAGGTCAGATAGCGGAACCCCGCCAGTAGCTCGCCACGCAACCGTTCGTTGCCGACGTGGCATCGAACGTTGGCCTCGCCACCCCACATCTTGGTATCGGCGTTGATGGTCACGCTACCACGCGCGATGCCGGGGCGAGCATCGATGAACGCTCCCTCCTGCTCGATCAATGCGTTGTAGATCGGTCGAGCGATGACCGGATTGCCTGCGGCATCGGAAGCCATCGCGAAGCTAAACGATTCTTTGAGTAGGACGAACCCGGACACGTCTAACGAGGTGATTCGGGCTTCGTCACAGAAGATGCCGAATTGGGCCTGAAATCCCTGGTACGGATCGAAGTCGATCGTATCGCCATAGATTACATTGGTGCCCGGCTGGCGTAACGCGCCAGGAGCAGCATCGGTGGTTAAGCCCGTCGTGACCAGCGGCGTGGGAAACTTCATCTTGGGAATCCAGCCGATCAGATAATTTCCAGAAACCCAGAACAGATGATCATTCGCGCCGACACGACCACTGTAGCCGCCGTAGGGTGCGCCTCCCGCGTCGGCGATCGGCATTCCCTCGAACGAGCCGAGCGGAACTGCAGCCGAGGGAACACCGCTAAGCGGCACCGGCGAAGACGGATAGCCTGGCACTTGCTGTGCATGGGCGAGTGCGCCGCCGACGAGCAACACCAAGGCAACGAGCAACTGGGTTCGCATGTCGCACCCGAAGAACAATAGTTCCGACGACCTCGAACCCGCGCGACACCCCGCGCGACGAGATCAGCCCCTCATCCCGAGTCACTGTTGTTATCGGTGCGCGAAGGCCAACCGATCGAGTCGATTTTCTCGCAACAATCGGATTGTTCGTCCAGATTCAGCTTGACTTCGACGCAGAAAACTGCGACGGATGGATAGATGAGACGTTTCGCACATGCGAACCGCGAGCGGACAAGACTCGCAACTAGGGAACCGCTTGCGTAGGTGCTTCAGGAGGGGTTGGTTTCATGCTTCGCGTAACTTGTGATGGCTGTGGTAAGGAACTTCAAGCAGGCGAGGATCATCATGTCGTGAAAATCGAGGTCTTCGCAGCTGGCGACCCGGCCCAACTCACCGAAGAGGATCTCGACGAGGATCATATGGAGGTGATCGCCGAGATGCTGCGCGAGCTAGAAGCCGAGGGCGAAGCGGCTAACCTTGAACCCTCGGTTCGACACTTCCGCTACGATCTCTGCGCCAAATGCAAGCTCCGCTACGTCCGCGATCCGCTGGGCAAAGAAGCCTCCACCAAGTTCCAGTTCTCCAAGAACTGAAGACGTTCGTATCTTAACCCTATCCTAGGCGTCAGCGATCCGCCAAACCGCTGACGCCTGGTTACTCGTATTGCCTCCAGGATTCCCCCACCATGAATGCCGCTCTCTTCGATCAACTTGCTGCGATGCTCCAGCAGCAAGGCCCCGCAGCCGCCATCCAACTGCTTTGCGAGCAGCTACGCCAATCAGGCGACTATAACGCTCTCTTTTATGCGCTTTTGCTGAAAAAACGGCACGAACTGGGCGTCAACCCGATTCCCACGGGGCCTAGTGAGGAGTTGCCGACCGCGATTCACGCTCCTTATGAGGAGGGCATTCGGGCAGCGGCTCGCGAGGTGGGCCAACTCTTTCTCCAGCAAGGCAGCCTGCAACAAGCCTGGTTCTACTTTCGCATGATCGGCGAACCTCAACCGATTCGCGCCGCCCTGGAAGCCACCCAACCTGCCGAAGATGAGGATATTCAACCTCTTGTAAGTATCGCATTCTACGAAGGGGTGCATCCCAAAAAAGGCTTCGACTGGATCCTCAACCGCTACGGCCTGTGTAGCGCGATCACCACGGTGGGCAGCAGCGAACTGCCGCACGGCGAAGACGTCAAACACTACTGCATTCAGTCGCTGGTGCGTGCCTTGTACCATGAACTCCGTCTGCGCTTGACGACGGAGATTCAGGCGCATCAGGGGTTCCCACCGAGCGGTTCCGATGCTCCGCCCCATACCCCGGGCGTCCTACGTCAGTTAATCGACGGTCGCGACTGGCTCTTCGGGGAGGAGGCCTACCACATCGACACCTCACATCTGTCCAGCGTGGTGCAACTAAGCATGCACCTACCCCGCTGCCCGGAACTGGGCATGGCCCGCGAACTGTGTGCCTACGGGGCCAAACTGTCGGGTCGATTCCTTGGTCGGAACGAGGAAGCTCCTTTTGAGAGAGGCTATCTCGATTATGACATCTATCTAAGCATCCTGACCGGCGAAAATGTCGAAGAGGGAATCGCTCACTTTCGAGCCAAGGCCGACGCCGCGGATCCGGAAGAGATCGGCACTTATCCCGCCGAGGTGCTGGTCAATCTACTGTTGAAGCTCGATCGCCCGCGCGAAGCAATCGAGGTGGCACGCAAGCACCTGGCCGGCGCGGAGCGACAAGGACGACAGCTGACCTGTCCCAACCTCAACGAACTTTGCCAGCGGTATCGGCAGTACGATTTACTCGCCGACGTCGCCCGTGAGCTAGACGATCCAGTGTACTACCTGGCGGGCATGCTGGCCAAACAGCAACAAACCTGAACGCGGCCTTACTCCAAATTGTCCTGAGTAGTCGGCTCCAACTCCTTAGTATTGCGTTCGACAGCCAGGACGATGGTTCGGACCTCGGAGCCATCCGGGGAGACCGCCATTGCCGGAATGATCTGCCGCGCATCGGGCAGTTTGAACCGCATGGTGAACGACCCATCGGGCCGCAACGTGACGGGCTGTCCTTGCAAGGTGACCCGAGCGTTGGGATGCGTAGCACCGTAGACGATTAGTTCCGCGTCGAGCTTGAAACAAAACTCACGCGATTTGCCCGCTGGTAGCAAGCCGCCAGAGCCAAAACTGGTGATAGACGGTGAGCCGAGCGGTCGGCTGAGTCGTTCGTCGAGAAACTGCTTGATTTCCAGGCTCGACGCCGACTGCTCATAGCCCGACGACATGGCATAAATGCGATCGGCCTTGCGGGCATCCAGATCCGCCCAGTTCTCATCGATGGTGTCGCTGATCCCCGCGCGCGGCGTGGTGACTACATTGGAACGAGCCAGAATATAAAATCGTCCGCTGCGGCACAGATAGCCGATGTCTACCCGGAAAGAACGCGGCGGATTTTGGACCTCGATGTACCAGTTGTTGCAGCCACCGTGGATTTCGATGTCGCGCACTAGGCGTTCGGTATTACCGGAAGCATCGTGGCTGGTCACGTCGAGCAGACGGAGGATTGGTCGGGCAGTATGCCATTCCTGGCCCAGGGCGGATTCGGCACGAGCGACGGCCTGAGAAGTCAGCTCCCAGTAGGCGTGCAGCCAATAGGGGTCCCGAACCAAAAGCACGATGCGATCCTTGCCATAACCGGTGGGAAGTTCCTTGGGGACTCGCTCGGACAGGTCGCGGGTGGCCACGCCGACATCGTACTTGCTGCTTTCGACCAGTTCTTCGCCCGAGGTGTTGCGAGCGGCGGCTCTTTGCACCGGAGCGACCAGCTTAGCGGACGACGACCGAGCCGCGTAGGCCTTGCGACGAGCAGCATTGCGTTGAAGTCGGTGGATGGCCTCGACCAGCTCCTCTTTGCGCATGTCCCGCCAGCCGACGATGCCGTGCTGCCGAGCTAGATCGAGTAGTTCACGTTTGGAACGAGCAAGCAACTGATCGCGAGTCATACGAGGCTACTCCAGCGTCTGGTTCCCGGACTGAGCAACAGGAACCAAGACTAAAGAGGACCGGAAGAGCCATCCGTGGGACTAGCTGAGGCTCCCGGAGATCCATTCACGGGAGTAGCGCGGCGAAGCACCCGTAGAACTGCTGCGCCAAGGCAATACGACACCGAGTAAACCGGCAACGGGGCGGAAAGCGATGAGTTCAGGCAGGAGGTAACCGACGAGCCGATCTTTTGCACCCCAGCAACGGCCAAAAAACCAGACCACGGCGGAAAATCAATCCGCGAGAGGGGCCCCATCCCGGAGGTTTTTTCCTGTTCGAGACCTGCCCTTTCGCCTGTATGAGAGTAAACGAGAGACGATCGGCTGTCAACATAAATTCTTGCGGATGCACGCGAAACGGCAGGAGGCGCGAATTCAGGCAAGCTGCGGCGAGTCTACCGTGAACGGCTAGTTCGTGAAAAATTTCACGAGCCACCTATTGACGATGGTTCCGTACTTTCCAGAATAGCCCCTCACGAGGGAATGCCACATGCTCCGCGGCGTAGACCGCAGGGAACTGACCAAATACATCACCATCTCTCAGGTAGGTCTGGAGATGGTGGTTCCTATTGTCATTGGCGTTCTCTTAGATCGATACCTGCAAAGTTCTCCCTGGGGGGTCAGCATTGGAGCGATCCTCGGGCTGATGATTGGGCTAGTTCACTTGGTTAAGCTCGCGAACAAGGATGATTCCGCGATGCCAACGAACGAACGGTCGGAGCCTCCTACATGAAGCCGGTCGTCCTGTTGATGAGCGGAGTTGGCCTCTTCTGGGGCTTGCTCGTCGTACCGGCTCAGTATTTCCTTCAAGGAGAATGGACGTACTTGTACAGTGGCACAGCAGCGCTGCTTTGCTTGGTTCCGGCTATTGTTACGCTGCTTTGGATCAGATGGTCGACCAAGACTGACCCTCAGCAGATGCCGATTGTTGTTCTCGGCGCTACAGGAATTCGACTCTTTGGCGTGCTGCTGGCGGCCTTTTTGCTCCTGCAAAGCGTGCCTGTCTTTCGCCAGGAGCCAGGTTTTCTTTACTGGTTGATCGTCTTTTATTTGTTCACTCTGGCATTGGAGATGTACCTGCTGGTCTCGGGCCACTCGCAAACGAATGGCTCCGTGTAACGCGGTTGGCGAACCGCTCGGCGACATCAGGCTCTCTCCTGCCTTATTGTGGTTGAGGTACTTCTCCTATGGCATCCGGCTCGGCGACCGACCACGTCCTACACGAGGTACAGGATCACGAAAAGACCTGGGTTGTCTTCGAGCGGTTTCTCGACGGCGTCAAATTCGATCTCTGGTCGTTCCACATTGGCGGTTACGAAGTTCAGATCACCAAATTCATGATCCTGGAACTCGTCGCTGCCTTCATCATCGCCGCAATCTCCATCCCATTAGCGCGAAAAATACAAACTGGAGACCTGCCAAAGGGCTATCTCTGGAACTTTCTCGAAACGATCCTGTTGTTCATACGCGACGAAATTGCTCGCCCCAATCTCGATGATCCGCACCCGCATCATCACCACGACGAGCACGGACACGGTCACGGTCATGCCGCGCACGCCGAAGCCCAGGTCGAAGAACATGCAGCAGACAAATACCTGCCGTTTCTGTGGACCCTGTTTTTGTTCATTCTGATGTTGAACCTGCTGGGCATGGTCCCATTCATGGGATCGGCGACTGCCAGTATCTGGGTTACGGGAGGGTTGGCAATTTGCAGTTTCGTCATGATGCACGGTGCCGCCATTGCCAATAAGCACGGCAACGTCTTCGCTTATCTGGCCTCGCTTTGGCCGAAGATTGATGTCCCCTTGGTTGGCCCGCTTTTTAGTCTGTTAATTTTCGTCATCGAATTACTCGGCACGGTGATCAAGGCAGGCGTACTAGCAGTTCGTTTGTTCGCCAATATGTTCGCGGGACATATGGTACTGGGAATGATTCTGTTCTTCATCTACCTGGTCGGAGCGAAGGACGGGATTAACCTGATCTTCTGGTCTGGGGTTTCCTTGGCCAGCGTGGTTGGCGTGGTGGCCTTGAGCCTGTTGGAATTGTTCGTCGCTTTTCTCCAGGCCTACGTGTTTACGTTCCTGACCGCTCTTTTCATGGGCATGAACCTGTATCCGGAGCATTGATTCCTCGCCCGCCGTGTGGCGAGGCGATTCTTACCCTTAGTTGTGCGACCTTCGGGTCTGACAGTTTTGTTTGACGGGAGTTTCCATGAAGACGTTGCGTATCCTGGCCCTAGTGCTGGTGGCCTTGTTCCTGATGGTCAGCCCGGCGATGGCCCAGAATGACTCTCTAACTGGTGCTATGGTGCTGTCTGGATCCGGCTTCGGAGCAGGCATCGGAGCGGCGTTGACGATCATCGGGGCTGGGTTCGGTTTCGGCCGCATCGGCGCTGCAGCGTTGGAAAGTATGGCTCGTCAGCCGGAGGTAGCCGGGAAGATTCAGACGGCCATGATCGTTATCGCGGCTCTACTTGAAGGGGCGACCTTCTTTGCCTTGATCGTCTGCATCCAGGTGGCTGGCGTAGCCAAGTTCTAAGCCAGAGTGACATCCGGTTCGGAGAAGCGTTCGAGAACCCGAACGCTTCTCCAGTTAGTCACGGATTTGGTCGGGAGACGGTCGATGTATCGCTGGTATGTTCTCGTGCTAGTGGGGTTCGCTGCCTTGGCGCTGATGCCTACAGTGGCTCTCGCTGCCGGCGGCGGTGGCGGCGGGGATCGAATTGGGGTCGAACAGGGGCTGTTCAAAGGAGCCATCGAGGTTTCCCTATGGACCATCCTGGTGTTCCTCCTGTTGCTAAGCGTGCTACGTAAGTACGCCTGGGGGCCGATCCGGGAAGGCCTGGAAAAACGCGAACAGGCCATCGCCCGGGACAAGAAGGAAGCGATCCTGGCTCGCCAAGAAGCGGATCGGCTTCGTGCCGAGCTGGAAAAACGCATGAAGGAAGCCAACGAAGAGATTCGCGCCATGATCGACAAGGCGCGGAGCGATGCTCAACAGACCGCTGCCGAAGAGTTGGCCCGAGGAAAGGCCGAACTCGCCGCCGAGCGCGAACGGCTACATCGGGAATTGCGACTAGCCACCGATGACGCTCTGAGCAAAATTTGGGACCAGTCCACCCAGCTGGCGACCTTAATTTCGACCAAAGCGGTTCGGCGGCAACTGTCGGAAGCCGATCATCGCACCTTACTGGCCGAGGCGCTGGAGGAGTTCCGCCAAGCCGCCGAGGCTCGCAAAAATAACCTCCAGAGCGCCCACGCATGAGCGATACAGCCGAACTGCAAATTCACCATCGCACCATGTTGGATGACGAGACGCGTCATGTGGCTCGGGTCTACGCCGAGGCGCTGTACAACGCGATGCCCTCGGAAGAGCATCTCCAGGAAGTCCTCAACGAGTTGGAAACGCTCACCCAAGGAGTGTTCAGACAGGATCCAGGACTGGAGTTGTTTTTTAGTAGTGCCGCCATCAGTCGCGAACGCAAGGCCGAAGTCATCCACTCCGCCTTCGACCACAAGGCCAGTCCAGAGTTTGTCCGCTTTCTACTGGTGCTGAATAATCACGATCGCCTCGGGGCGTTGCGTGCGATTGCCGACGCTTTTCACGAGTTATACGATCGCAAACATCGAAAAATTGTCGCTCAAGTTCGCTCGGCGGTCCCGTTGACCGATCAGGAACGTCACCGTTTGATCGACGATCTGCGCAGCGTCACGGGAATGGAACCGATCCTGCACGAGCAGGTTGATCCAGAGATACTTGGCGGGTTGATCGTTCGCGTCCAAGATTGGGTCTACGACGCCAGCGTCCGCACCCGTATTCAGGCGATTCGCAGTCAGCTCATCGAGAGGAGCAGTCATGGCATTCAGAGTGGACGAGATCGTTTCAGTAATTAGTCGGGAGATTCAGTCGGCCAAGGCGGAAATCGATGCCCGCGAAACCGGTACGGTTCTGGAAGTGGGCGACGGCATCGCGCGGATTTATGGTCTGTCCACGGTCATGGCCGGGGAAATGGTCGATTTCCCTGCCGCTGGTGTCAAAGGTGTGGCATTCAATCTGGAGGAAACCTCGGTTGGTGTCATTCTCCTGGGCGACTACAAGAAGATTGAGGAAGGAACCGAGGCGCGAAGCACGGGCCAACTACTCAGCGTGCCGGTTGGCGAGGCGTTGATTGGCCGCGTCGTCGATCCGCTGGGTAATCCGCGCGACGGCAAGGGCGACATTGTCACGCCGCTGCGCCGCCCCGTCGAGATCATTGCTCCGGGCGTGGCCGAACGACAACCCGTCAAAACGCCGCTCCAGACCGGCATCAAGGCCATCGACGCCATGACGCCCATCGGTCGCGGTCAGCGCGAACTGATCATTGGCGATCGTAAAACGGGCAAAACGGCCATCGCCGTCGACACGATCATCAATCAGAAGGGCAAGGGGGTCATCTGCGTCTACGTAGCCATCGGTCAGAAAGAATCGACAGTGGCCAAGATTGTGCAAGACCTGACGGATGCCGGCGCGATGGACTACACGATTGTGGTGTCAGCGGCCTCATCGGACCCGGCACCGCTACAGTATTACGCGCCCTACGCCGGCTGCGCGATGGCCGAGCATTTCATGTTCGCCGAGGGCAAGGATACGCTTTGCGTCTACGACGACCTGTCCAAGCAGGCCGCCGCTTATCGCCAGCTGGCGTTGCTGCTCCGCCGCCCCCCGGGCCGTGAAGCCTATCCTGGTGACATCTTCTATGCTCACTCGCGCTTGCTAGAGCGTTCGTGCAAGATGGCCGAACGATACGTCATCGTCCCCGACAACGCCGATGAAAGCCAAGTCACCGACGATTGGGGAGTCAACGATGAAAACAACGAACGACGCGGCCCGGGCAAAAAGTGCAAAGTCTATGTCGGACCGTTGGAACTGCACCAGGCCAAGGAAGACCTCAAGAGTTGGCCCGGCCACAAAATCGCCAAGGTGTGGAACTCGGGTGGCTCGTTGACGGCCCTGCCGGTCATCGAGACGCTGGAAGGCGAAGTGTCGGCTTATATTCCGACCAACGTGATCTCCATTACCGACGGCCAGATTTACCTCCAGCCGGACTTGTTCAACGCCGGCGTCCGTCCCGCTATCGATGTCGGTATCTCGGTTAGTCGGGTCGGCGGCAACGCTCAGATCAAAGCCATGAAGCAGGCCGCTGGTGGTCTCCGTCTGCAACTCGCTGCTTTCCGAGCTTTGGAAGCCTTCGCCCAGTTGGGCACCGACCTCGATGCCGCCACCCAACGAGAACTCGATCGCGGCTATCGCATGGTCGAAATCCTCAAGCAGGTGCAGTACAAGCCGATGGATGTCATCGATCAGGTGATGATCATCTTCGCTGGTACGAACGGCCATCTCGACAAGGTACCACGCAAGGACGTGGCCGCCTGGGAGTCGCAGTTCCTCAAGTACATGCACTCTCAGCAGCGTCCGTTGGTCGAGGAGTTGAACCGCACTAAGGAGCTGACCAAGGATATCGAAGCAAAACTGAACGCTGCTATTACTGCCTTCGCTCCGCAGTTCAAGGCGTAACGACGACGGCACCCAAGGCTCTCGTCGTACCACCAAAAGGGACGAGAGCTAGCCGGTTGAGGTTGATTCAGCTATGGCCAATACACGCGAGTTAGTCAAACGACGTAAGGCGGTTCGTAACATCCGCAAGATCACGCGGACGATGGAACTGATCGCAACGGCACGCTTCAAGAAGGCAATGGATCGGGCCAGTGAGGCGGCGGCGTACACCCGCAAGATCGCTGAGCTGGCCGCCGACCTTAGCGCCACGGCCGGCAACGTCTCGCATCCGCTGCTGGAAAAACGCCAAGAAGTCAAGAATGAGCAGTTGCTCATCATCTGTTCCAATCGGGGATTGTGTGGCGGCTACAACGCGGCCATTCTCCGCGAAGGCATCACTACCCTGCGACGCATCCAGCAAGAGGGCAAGGGGCTGAGTCTGGATCTCTCGGGCAAGCGAGCCATCACCTACGCTCGCTACACGGGCCTCAAGCCGGACTACACCTACACGCAGTTCGAGGACAAACCGGCCTACCACGAGGTCGAAAAGATCGCCGATCGCTACCTGGAAGCGTTCATTAGCGGCAAGATTGACCGCGTCGAAGTCGCCTACATGAAATTCCTCTCTGCAGGAGTGCAAAAGGCTGTGGTCGAGACGCTGTTGCCGCTGGATGGCATGGCGACGACGGTGAACCCGACGGCGAGCAAACCCGTGGATTATGAATTTCTGCCCAACGCGGCAGATATTCTACAAGAGCTGTTACCTGTGTCGTTCAAGGTGCGACTGTTCAAGTGCTTCCTCGATGCCGCCGTCAGCGAGCAAATCGCCCGACGTGTGACCATGAAGCAGGCTACCGAGAACGCCGACGAGATGATCAAGAGCATCAGTCAACAATACAACCGCGCTCGCCAGGCCCACATCACCAAGGAGATCCTCGAGGTGATCGCCGGAGCCGAGGCTCTTAAATAATTAATCTACAAGCGATCTACAAACTCGGAGATAGCGATGACGTCAACCAATGGCCGTGCAGTCGGCAAAATTGTTCAGGTGATCGGCTCGACCTTCGACGCCGAGTTCCCCGAGGGACACCTGCCGGAAATTTATCACGCCCTCCGCATCGAGACGGAGTACAAAGGAGTGAGCATTCGACTGACCGGTGAGGTGCAGCAGCACCTGGGCGGCAGCCGTGTTCGCTGTGTGGCTCTTGGTTCGACGGACGGTCTGGTTCGCGGCATGAAAGTGCTTGATACTGGCGCGCCGGTGTCGGTGCCGGTCGGTCCGGAGACGCTGGGCCGCGTCTTCAATCTGCTCGGCGAACCGATCGACGGACGCGGTCCGGTCAACGCCAAGGAGTTCCGCCCAATTCACCAGCCACCACCGAAGTTCAGTGATCTGTCGCCCAAGACGGAGCTGTTCGAGACAGGCATCAAGGTCATCGACTTGCTCACTCCGCTGGTCCGCGGTGGCAAGGCAGGGCTGTTCGGTGGAGCCGGGCTGGGCAAGACGGTCATTCTTCAGGAGTTGATCGCTCGTATCGCGACGCGCTCCGGCGGTGGCTCGTCGGTGTTTGCCGGCGTCGGCGAACGGACCCGTGAAGGCAACGATCTCTGGCTGGAAATGCAAGAGACGACCTACAAAGATGAACACGGAGTTACCCGACCGGTTATCTCCAAAACCGCGATGGTCTTCGGTCAGATGAACGAACCGCCCGGCGCGCGTCTGCGCGTGGCCTTGTCGGCCTTGACTATGTGTGAATGGTTCCGCGATGCGACCGGCACCGACACGCTGCTGTTCGTCGACAATATCTTCCGCTTCTCGCAGGCCGGCTCGGAAGTGTCGGCTCTGCTGGGGCGCATGCCTAGCGCGGTCGGTTATCAGCCGACACTCGCCACCGAGATGGGCGAGCTGCAGGAACGGATCACCAGCACCAATCGGGGGGCCATCACCTCGGTACAGGCCGTGTACGTGCCCGCTGACGATCCGACCGACCCCGCGCCGGCAAATGCCTTCCAGCACCTAGATGCTTTCCTCTATCTTGAACGAAAGATCTCCGAAAAGGGGATTTATCCGGCAGTCGATCCGCTGGCGTCGTACAGCAACATCCTTCAGCCGCAGATCGTCGGCGAGGAGCATTTCCTCGTGGCCAACCGCGTCAAGCAGATTCTTCAGCGCTACCGTGAGTTGCAGGACATTATCGCCATTCTCGGTGTCGAGGAACTGTCGGAAGAGGACAAGCAGGTGGTCAACCGAGCGCGACGTATCGAGAAGTTCCTGTCGCAACCCTTCATCGTCGCCGAAGCCTTTACGGGTAAAGCGGGCAAAGTAACGCCAATCAAGGAAACGATTCGCAGCTTCAAGGAGGTTTGCGAGGGCAAATGGGATCATTTGCCCGAAAGCGCGTTCATGTACGTCGGTGCCATCGAAGAGGCCGAAGAACAGGCCCGCAAGCAAAAGTGAGCAACGAACATGGCCTCGCGTGAATTACACTGTATTGTCGTGACGCCGGAACGCGCCTTGCTGGACGAGAAGGCCGACTTTGTCGCTTTGCCGATGTACGATGGCGAGTTGGGCGTGTTGCCCACTCGCGCGCCGTTGATCGGTCGTCTGGGGCACGGCGCGTTACGGATTCGCAAAGGCACCAAGACAACGCAACTGTTTGTCTCCGGCGGCTTTGTACAGGTTCGCAATGACACCGTGACTGTGCTGACCTCCGTGGCCAAGCAGCCTGGCGAACTGAAACCTACGGAGCTGCAACAACAGCTCGACTTCTTGTTAGGCAAGTTGAAAGAGGCCCACACTCCCGAGGCCCAGGATACAGCCTTGGCCGCCATCGAGCGGCTACGGGCACAGATTCGCGTGGCCCGCCATCAGGCCGAAGGGTAACGGGAGTTGTTCCCAGGAGGATCTAACTAGCGTGAAGCAGGTTAGACCCAAGATGCTATCTCCACCCATACGAAGTCACGCAAACAGTTCGTCGATGCACTCCTCCTGTGAAGTGCATCTTCGAGAACTTGAGTACCAACAGAATGCTCATATATTAGGTCATAATTATCCGCTATTGTTTGGGGATCTCTCAAAGTGAATCTGAGGCCCCTGAAGTTCCAGGGCTTTGTCCAATCTGTACTGTGCCTGCAAAAATTAGCCGAACCGTTGAGAGCAAACTCACCTCTTTGATTGCAATTTACACTTCGACTCTGCGAATGTGCTGCGTTGCTTTGTAGGGATTTTTTGATTTTGAGAGTTGACAACGCCCCCC
>CALDUY010000053.1 GCA_937923405.1 uncultured Gemmataceae bacterium
GAGCTGGAGTCTCACCCGCGGCGGCAGCAGGCACAGGACTCCAGAAACTGACTGCGCGGCGCAGCACGCCGGCGCGAAGCGCCGACCACGACAAGCTGAAGACGGTTCGTGCTTCAGCGTCGGTGCCCAGGCGCGGGGTCTTCATGGCCTTGCCGAAGCGCTGCGGCGCATTGCGCTGCATGACTGCCGAGGCCGAACGTTCGAGGTAACCGGCCCGACGCGGCATGCGGCTTGGCCCGAGCGGCGGATGATGAAGCAAACCGCTGCGCGGGCCAAGCCGCATGCCGTGGCGGGTCCGGTTGACCGAGGGGTTCGGCCTCGGTGGGCGGTGAGGCGCCGCGGCGGTGCGACTGGCGATTCTGACCGGGGAATGCGAAGCTCGTCCATTCGGGCGAACCGCGGTTGCTGCGAGAGAGCTCAGGCGGGCGCGGACAGCGAATCGTCTTGCGGCGTGAGCCAAGCGCGGGATTCTTCTTCGGGCCTTGCGCGCTGCAGACGGCGCCGGGCATGCGCGTACATCCGACGCACACCGCGGAGCTGGAGTCTCACCCGCGGCGGCAGCAGGCACAGGACTCCAGAAACTGACTGCGCGGCGCAGCACGCCGGCGCGAAGCGCCGACCACGACAAGCTGAAGACGACGGCTCGAGCTTCAGCGTCGGTGCCCAGGCGCGGGGTCTTCATGGCCTTGCCGAAGCGCTGCGGCGCATTGCGCTGCATGACTGCCGAGGCCGAACGTTCGAGTTAACCGGCCCGATACGGCAGGACGGCTTGGCCCGGTTGGCGAAAATGTACCGCGTACCGCCGACCGGGCCAAGACGGCCTGCCGTAGCGGGTCCGGTTGAACGAGGGGTTAGCCTGCAGATGTGAGGTGCCTGGCTGGCTGGACTGAGGGGTATTCTCGCTGTGGCCTGCTGCGATGGCAACAGAAGCTCTCGGGCGCGGCCTTGGCTTGCCGACGCGCTTTTGCCACAGCGCCCACTGACTGGCTAAAACTTTGTTTTCGAGGGCCACAGAATGACCGAAGTGATTCGTGGCCTGCCCGGGCCGCGAGTTTCAGTTTGGCTCGCGCTTCAACGGTATGAACCGTGAGCGGAACCGTTGGTGGAAGCACTTGACGCACAGACCATGCTGCAGAAACCGTGCGATGCTTGAACGGAGCTGTTTCTCTGCAGGCTAACGTTGGAGCTAACCGGGCGACGACGGCGTGGCGCCAGGCCCGGGCTGGCGAAAATGTACCGCGTACCGCCGGCCCGGGCCTGGTGACATGCCGTTGGCGCTCCGGTTGAGCGACGGGTTAGGCCTCGCTCGCGGCAGTGGCATTTAATATTGAATTGCGGGGCATGCCCGTGACGAAAAGGATGACGATCGTGGAGGGGTTACTTGATAAAGTACCCGGCGACACGCCATTTTCCATCTCGGTCCAACGCCGTGGTAACAGTTTCGACTGCCGTGGCCTTGTTTTCAAACGTCGTATTGAACTGGATGATGACATACTGACCATCAGGGGCGCCTGGAATTGTCTTTGTATAGGTTGCCGACTTTTCGCTTCGGCTTTGAACTGCGCCCAACGGACCGCGCACAGCCTGCGATGCCTGCTGCCATGATTGGACTGAAACTGCTGACTTGAACATTGAGGCTGCAGCCTCCCAAGTTCCTGGGTAGTCGGCGGAATCGAGTTTTAGTAGCCACTCCGCACTTGCGGACCGAGCGGCAACTGTTGGCTCGGGTTCGGCTACTGCCAGCAGCGATAGGCCGCACAGCAGGAGCGGCGAAAGAAGGACTGCGCGACGTTTCATTGCGGTGCTCCGAAGTATGAACGGTGTGTTTGCGAGGCCTAACGCTCCGGTTCAGCGGCGGGACGCGCAGCGGACCGTCCGCTGCAACCGGTTGTTAGGCCGCCTCAAAAGTAACCTCGCGAAAGAGCATCGCCCTCATCCGGGTCCCGATTCTCCAGCAATGCTCTGACGTGCGACAGAAACCGCTCGAACACTTCGGGCGCGAAAGGATGTGTCGCCAGATAGTTGGCGTATTCGCTTCGTTTCGAAGCGCGACCAGCGCTGGTTGCGAAAGCGCTACGAACTTGCGACCCGAGCCGCTTCGCCTTTCTCAGGATCAGCACCTCATCGACATCGGTACCGGCCGTGCTGATCGGCGTCATGTCAAGCCATTCACAGAGCAACAGGTACTTGGCACCGGGCACAGCAGACTTGACGTCGTGGGCGGTCGCGCATGCCTCTTGGAACATGGTTTTGTCGAGGTTCGTCTTGCACTCCGCGCAGAGATACCCGAGATTCGCCTCGAGCTTATCTACAGCGGTTGTGTGCTCCGGATCGAACGAAGCTCTCAGGTAGAGGCGCTTCGAGATGGTGAAGTCCTGATCCTTTGTCCGCGCTTGAGCACCGGGATTGATCGCGGCCGTGCCTATGGTGGACGTAAAGTAGAGCGCCGCGAAGCATGAGTGCGGACCCACCGAGAATCCTTCTGCAAGCTGCGGGAACACGCGGGCCACAAGATGGGGCAGAAACTCCTCGATGACCGTGTTGTCCAGTTTCAGTTGCCCCTTCTGCCTGTAAAGGAAGTCATCGCTGCTGTCGAACACAACCTCGAGATCGAGAAAGGTCCGATACTCGTTCAGTAGAGCAACTGCTGCGTTGACGCAGTGATCGTCCCCTGGCACGGCCGCGAGTTGGTCCAGCCACGCCTGATACCGGGCAGTTGCCTTCTCGATCCGCTTGCGGTCGCCAATCGGAAGCTTGTCGTTCCGCAGAAGCGCTTGCAGCTTGTCGCCGTGCGGCGTGGGCAACGTCATCGCGAACCCCCTTTGGCAGCAGACGGTTCGAAAATGGGTGACGCCTCGACTTTTTCAGCCGCGTCAATCGCATCACGGAGGTAGTGGCGTCGGTCGGATGGCGTGCGGTCTAAAGCCTCCGAGAGAACACCTCTTCCGATAACCCGCGCTTCTTTCACAGCGTCCTGCCTGTTCGGCGGTTGCTTTTGGGCTGGAGTCAAATGCAGGATGTCCTCGTAGATACTCTGACCAAATCGGTTCACGTACACACGTTCTTGCTGCTGGTGAAGGCACATCCCGACTACATCGGTGGCGAGGCGCTTGAGGATGTCACCATTGAAAAACGGAGTCTTATGCACATTGGACTCGCGCCCTAGCACCAAGATCACACGCGCATCCTGACTACAAACACGGGATAACTCCGAAAGTGCAAGGGCCATGTCGATGCAGTACTGAACCACCGTGAGAAATCGATTCTGTCGGAACTTGCGGTTGGATCCGATCTCCGACCGGGCCACAACGAGTGGTTTCCAACCTAGCAGCTCGATGCCTACTCGGGAGTTGTGGTGGTAGTTGAAGACATTGATGTATGGCGGCGAGGTCAGGACGAAGTCGACTGAGCTGTCAGGCAGGTCAAGGGCGCGCGCGTCCCCAAGCAAAGCCCGCACGCCAAGATTGGAATGTGGAAGTTCGGCGACCACAGTGCGAACGGCAGTCCATTTGCGGGCGAAGGTGTTATCGTCGGCAGAGTCCTCATCATCAAGAAGGACCACGAACGCTTCGAGAAGGGTTCGAACGCGAGGGTCAACCGCATCCTGAATCCACGAGGCTAGCGTCCGTGGGGTTGAATCGCGGCTTGGCTCCGACCGGAATAAGGGGAGTTCGAAGGCGAAGGGCCGGACGTGACGGAGAACGGACTCCGAAGCGTCAAGAAGCTCGCGCCTTTCCGGTGCAGGTAGGCTACAGAACTTGTAGACGCGTGCTAGCAGGTAGGCAGCCGGATTGACCTCGCATCCATACGCCGACAGACCAAGCCGGGCAGCCTCGACCAACACCGTGCCGCTGCCCATGAACGGGTCGAGCACCGTTGCCCGGAAAGGGGCGTAGGCACAAAGCAGAGACTCTACAAGCTGCGGCGAGAACTGTCCGCGCCATGGGAACAGGTTGCTGCGAGACTTTGCCTCGATGTTCAGGACGGACGCGGATAGGGGCATGCCAAATCCGTACAGCGTTTCACCGGTGTCGGCTGCGCGGGCCATCTTCCTGATGATCGTATTGTGCTCAACTCGTTCGTTCATGCATCTCTCTTTGGCGGCCTAACGTTCAAGGTAACGGGCGGCCAAACAGCTGGCGAAGCCGGCTGTTTGGGCGTCCCGGTTGACCGCCTGGTTGGGCGGTGACGTCTGCGGGCGCGCCACACGCTTGGCGGCACTGCCGAACCCGAACCCTACAGCGCGTG
>CALDUY010000054.1 GCA_937923405.1 uncultured Gemmataceae bacterium
ATCTGATTCACTCGCAGGAACTCGGCCGGGTCGGTGAAGGCCGTGAAGAAAAGCGGTTTGCCGGAGAATGCCAGCGGCGAGACGGGGCCTACCGCCATGAACGGGAACTCTTGCAGATCTCGGCGCGGAAAGCTCTGCGGATCGCGGAACGATTGGTAGAGTTCGAGCGACCGCTTGTCGCCGCCGACGAAGTCTCGCAACCGGTCAAACTCGGTGCCCATCGCCAGCCCGAAGCCGAAGGCGAGAATTCGCAGCTGCTGGAGAATCTCGTTGTCGATGCCGCCGAGCGTTTGGCTGATGAAGAACCAGCCGATGCCGTATTTCCGGGTTTCGCGCACGGCCCGGCGCAGGAGAGACCGAAGGCGGTCGGCTTCGGAGTCCTCTTCGAGCCTCCCACTTGGTGCATGTCGGTGCGCCTCGTCCAGAAGCACAAGCACATTGGCGCTCTGACCTGACGAGAGTGTCGCAGTCGCCTGTGCGACAAGGACATTCAGGAGCTTTCCCAAGATGCGTCGTTGCAACTCGTCGGACCAAAACCTTCCTTGGTTACCCCTTGCAGACAGATCAACCACAATCACGGGTCGTGCGGAGGTGGATGAAGCTGTGCCCATCAGGTCTGACACGATGCCGTATAGTTTTCGCTTGTTCTGACCTGCCGCGAACAGTTCAGCGATGGGACGCCATTTATCGTTGAAGACTTCTGTGAGGCGATTGTTGAGAATATCCTGGGCGCGGTTCTGAAGACGTCGCCTCGGGTCTTGACTTGGAAAGATGTACTGGATGCTTTGGGTATCCAAGACGGCGTTAAGAGCAGCTTGCAGCGCCTCTTGACGAACCAAGTTGGCCAAGGGATGGAGTTTCTTTCCCTTATCCTCTGCTCGCTCCAAGGCATTGCGGATTACTTCGGCCGCACGCACGGCGTTGGCTTGGTGAGTGATGGTAAGTTCCTGGCAAAAGCCCAGTGATACCAGCAGTTCCTCGAACAAGGTCCAGTCGTCGAGTTGAATGTCGTTGATCCCGTATTTCTGAATTTGCCGTCCTTGGCTCTTGATGACGCGATCCAACTGCAATCCCTGCTGGCCAACGCGAGTGCCGGAGAGTTCCAGCGAGAATTCTCCCTGCGGGTCGATGACCAGGATGCCGAGTTGAGGATGCCGGGCATAAGCGCACAGCATCATCTTCGCCAGTCCCGACTTGCCGGAGCCAGTCTTGCCGAAGACGCCAAGGTGGTAGGCTTCACCCGCGCCCCCCACGCCGCTGCCGAAATGCTTAAACCACATGGGGTACAGCACGTCGTTCGCGTAGGCCTTGCCCAGGTAGACGATCTCTTGCTGATAGACCGACAGAAGCTGATTTAGAAGGGTCTGATCGACCCGGAAGACGCGGGTTCCCGTGGGCGGGACCATGCCCAGCACCTCTGGTTCATAACCGTTTGTCCCCTGCCGGAACGTCGCGCCCACGACAAAGTCCGCAATGCGCGTATCCTGGCGATTGGTAATCGGCGGAATCTCTCCCGTTCGCTTGACCAGGTTGCGGAAAACGGAATCCTCGTGCCAACGGTTCCGCAACTCAATGCCGACCACTTGCCCGACGGAGATGATCGGCGTTCCATTCTGGTTGGCACGAAACGCGGCCAACGCGCCGACCATGCGTTCTTCGGTCGCCTCAAGCAGGAGGTCAAGCGTCAGTTCGGTGTTGGATGACGGGCTGCCGATGACGGCCACATCTTGGTTGCGTTCGGTGGACATGGTCAACCTCCTCGCCCGCCTTCGGTGCGGTAGTTTTGCAGAAACAGCATCGTCGTTTCCCCGTCGGGGGAATCGCCAGCGACGTGCTGAGCGACGGCTTGTTCAATGACCGCGACGCCCGCCCCCAAGCTCTTGACCATGCGATCGGCTAGGAAGAGTGGATATGGCTCGATGACAGCAGGGCTGAAGAACTGGCGCTCGATGCCGTGCAGCACCATTGACAAGCGGGTCAGGCTGGATGCGATCGGCTTGGGCAACTCGAGCCGAATCGCCGGCACCCAACCGAAGGGTCGGAAGAAGATAACACGCATGTCCGCCAAATGCTGGTTGATGAGTTTCTGCGTCTGCACGGGGCAACTGCCCTTCGGCAGGTGGTATTCCTGGTCTTCGCCGCCGAAGTGATAGATCGGTTGGGGAGCGGTGTATTCGCCGGGGGACAAGATCAAGGTTGCCAGGGTCTTCCCATCCGTTTCGGGGAGATTCTTGCCTGCGAGCAAGTCCGCGAGTTCATTACGACCGGAATACTTCGGGACTGCCACCGTGCGGTCGCTGGCCAGGAGACCAACGAAACGATCAAGTACCCCTTCGTCATGCCATCGTCGTTGAAACTCTTCGCGGAGGATTTGTGGGGCCTCGCCAACGCTGTTCAACCCTTGGTTCAAGTAGATCAGCAGAATGATGAAGGAACCATCGAGCAGAACCAGATCGTGAGGTGCCTTCGCGGCAAGATCGAGTTCCATCGAGATCATCAGGCCGCGAAGCGTGTTGGTGACGTT
>CALDUY010000055.1 GCA_937923405.1 uncultured Gemmataceae bacterium
TTAGCTGCCGCCGCCGCCAGCCCCACTGTTGCCGATGGTGTCGCCGACGAAGGAGAAGGTGTTGTTGGCGTTGGTGCCGAGTACGCCGATCGCCGTGATGCACACCACGATGATCAGAGCCAACATCACGGCATATTCCACTGCCGTCGGGCCGCTCTCGTCCTTCACGAAGTTAACCAGGGCTTGTGTGAACTTCTTCATTTTTGTCACCTTTCCAGAGAGAGAAAATCTACCATCAAATTGGTCACACTACGCTGTCTGACCGAGCTTGCATCCCAACCGAACTTCTACTGCATTTGTGGGCTTTTGCTGGTGGACCACTTAGTTACCACCAGCGCCAGCGCTACCAGCGGCGTTGTTGAGGGCGGCATCGTTAAACGTGCTAGCCGCATTGTTGCCGAGTACGCCAATCGCTGTGATGCACACCACAACAATCAAAGCCAGCATCACCGCGTATTCGACTGCCGTTGGGCCGCTCTCATCGCAGAGGAACTGCTTTGTTGAGGCGAACAACTTAGACATCGTAACCTTCCCTTCTGAGTCTCCTTGGCCGCACGTCGAGCTGCGTTGCTTCCACGTTCGACCGCGCCGACCTCTTCGTCTCTTTAGGGTCTGGAGGTCGCCCCCAGGAAGCACTGAGGGGTGAACTCCTCTCATCCCTTCGGCAACCTGGCAACCCGGCAGGGTATTCCGGGTCCATGGCTTTGCGTCCCCGCCTCACGACGGGTTTGCTCTTATCGAGGATGAAGAGGTTGTGTTTGGGATTTCACCGCCGCGACTGGCTGTCGCGGGCATCCGCCGAACCGTCGTCGACACAACCCTAGGTCAGGTCTGACAGTCAGTCAAATCAAGTCATAGAAAATTTTCGGGGTTTGCCTTGTGTTCTCGATAGGCGGCAATCCCAATAAAAATATATTTACCCTCTACTTAGGTTTTATTATGGTCCGATTCTGGGTGTTACTGATCGGTCTGGCCTTGCTCGTCGGTTTGGGGGTGCGAGTCTTTCTTGCTCAGAGTACGCTATTCTGGTTGGATGAAATCCTCTCGTATGACTTGGCGCGGCTGGCCGGTTCTCCCCTGGGTGTCTTTACCTCACCAAACCTGAAGCACGACAACAACCATCACCTGAATACGCTCTGGTTGACGCTCTGTCCCGAACTGGCCTCGTGGTGGCGGTATCGTTTGCTCAGTATTCTGGCAGGCACGGCCAGCATTGCCCTGGCCGCCGTCGTGGCTCGCTTCTGGGGACGGGCCGACGCCGCGTTCGCCGCTCTGCTCTTCGCCGGCTCCTACTGGATGGTGCTGGCCTCCATCGAGGCACGCGGCTATGCGCTGGTGATTCTCTTTGCCCTGGCCGCGTTCTTCTCGCTTCGACGTTATCTCGACCAACGAACCTGGCCGTGGCTGCTAGCGTTTTGGCTCACTTGCTGTCTAGCCTTTCTCTCCCATCTGACCTTCCTGCATGCCTATCTAGGATTGCTCGTCTGGTCGCTGCGCCGCTTCGCACAGCAACGGCAACGCCCCTTCGACGAGCTGAAGCAACTCGTAGTTTGTCATGCCGGAATTGCCGTTTTTTTTGCTCCGTTTTATCTCTTGTTGATCCGTGGCATGCACATCGAGGGAGGGCCGAAGCAACCCTGGCTGGTGCCCCTCGAACGACTGCTTACCGTGGGGCTAGCTGTTGGCAGCGATTCCCCAGCGAACAGGATGTATCTAGGACTATTTTTTCTGCTCTTTGGAGCTGGGTTGTGGATCTTAAGCCGACAGGAGGATGACTCCTGGAACTTCTTCGCAGTCTGTGTCTTTGCTGCTCCAGCCTTGGTACTGCTGCGCGAGCAGCCCATGCTGTTCGAACGCTACTTGTACGTTCCCTTCGCCTTTTTCTTGCTGCTGTTAGCCCACTTATTGGCGACCCTGTGGCGACGAGCTGAGCTTCGCCGAGGTTCGCTGTCGCTGCTCTTTCGTGTCGTCGTGGTACTGTTTATCGGCAAGTTTCTCTGGTTCAATGCCAGCTATCTGCTGGCGCTGCATCGTGGCCAACGCGGCGACCTGATTGAGGCGCTGACGTTTCTCAACGACACGTCCCAAGGAGGAGTGGTGGTGGTCACCGGCGATGATGATTTTCGCATCCGCAAATGTCTGGAATTTCACGCACGCTACTTCGACGACAATCATCTGAGCTATCGTGACAACAAGCACGCTGACGAAGCCGAGTGGCTATTAGTGCATCGCCTGAATCGTGAGGATCCGGTTCACGACGTTCTCACGGTGTATGGCACACGATTCCGCCTGACATGGTCGTTGCCGGCTCGAGGTCCAGAAGCCTGGGGATGGTTCATCTATCGCAAGCTCGGTCCAGCCGAATGAGCCGATTATTCCGCTCCGAACGAACTACCTTTACCCGAGGGATCCAAGGAGAATCGCGAATCGATCGCCGTGCGTGCCGATAACTGCTGGCAGCGGAGTCCACCGATGGAACAGATTGCTACCTTGCCGACGTTCGAGGAATTGCTGGCCCACGTCCGTCAGTTGCTCTGCGCTCAGGACTCACTGGATCCGGAACAAACCCCAGTGACGCAGTCGCTGATCACGCGGTCGGGACGAATCTGTGGGCTGTTCTTCTATGCCCAGGGACCGCGCAACGTCAAAACCTACGCTATCTGGGCCAGCGAGCAGCAGCGGATTCTCTTCTACGATTCCCAGGGAAGGCGCTACGCTCAGACGCGCCTGCTCGAAGGACCGGATCCCGCCCAACTCAGCGACCTTTCCACCAGGCATCCAACACGGCCGTCAGCCGCTTGACCTGTTCAGGAATTTTCTCAGCTAGGTTGACCTTCTCGAATGGATCCTTTTTCAGATCGTACAACTCCGAGTTGCCTTGCACAGGTACAATCAGCTTCCAGTCGCCCTCGCGAACCCAGCGATGAGTTAGGTTGACCGACGGCTGATGAACGTCCTTGGCCGTGTGCTCGTAGATTTCGCCAAAGACCGCCTGACGAGTCAGCTTACCTTTGCCGGTGGCGACAGGTAGCAGATCTAAACCGGCCATTTCGCGGGGTGGCTCCAGGCCCGCAGCGCGGAGGATCGTCGGAGCCAGATCCACCGTCGAAACCAGATCGTCACGTTGTCCTGGTCGGATCTTGCCCGGCCAACGCAACAGAACCGGCGTTCGCAGCCCACCATCGTAGGGCGACAGCTTACTCTTGGGCGCGAACCACCCGCGGGTCGTTCGCTTTTCGCCTGTCTCCTGAATCCAGCCATTGTCCACGACGAAGACCACCAGGGTGTTGTCGCGGAGGCCCTTTTTGTCCAGATAGTCGAGCAGTTCTCCAACGGTTTCGTCGAACCATTCGATCATCGCGTAGTACTTGGCCAGCTTGAGCGGGCGATCGGCGGCGACGTACTTTTTCAATAGCCGCTGGGGCGGATTGTGCGGCTCATGCGGCATCATCGGGGCATACCAGAGGAAGAACAATTTTCCCTTATTTCTCTCGATAAAGTCATAAATTGGCTGCATCGTCTGCCGACCGATGACCAATCCTTCATCGCCATGCCTCCCCTTGACCGTCATGCCATCCGTGAAGCCAGCGTTGCGGTAGTGCCCTTCCCAGAACTTGCCGGTCTGGAAGCTGACGTAGCCTTGTTTGGCCAGCAAGCGAGGCAACGCCGGCGCTTGCTGAATGAACGGGTGCATGACGCCGCGAGCCACCCCGTCGGGCGGATCGTTGCAGCAGATCTTGTGTTGATGAGCGAACTGTCCGGTCAAGAGCGTGGCCAGACTAGCGCGACACAACGACGTAGGAACGTACCCGTGCGGGAAGGTGGCGCTGTCGCGGGCCAACTTGTCCAGATGCGGCGTGCGCACCACCTCATGGCCCATGAAGCCGAAATCGGTCCACGCCTGATCGTCGGAAACGATCATCACGACATTAGGTTTGCTCTCGGCCAACACCCCGGAAGCGAAGAGCAGTAACAGCCAACAGCTCAACATGCGCATGGAAGCGTCCTCTTGAGACAGACAGTATTGTAGCCGCGGAAGCAAACGGTCCAGATGACGCTCAGACCAACGTCAGCCCCAGGCCAGGGCCATGCCGCGGCACCCAGGTGCGATAGCGGCTCCAGAGTTCGTTGAGGCGATCCTGATCGGCCAGACGCGATCGAAAGCGTCGACAATTTCCCGGGCCGATTGTACCAACACCTCCGCTGGTCCCTAGTCTTTTAACGATAAATCGAGCCAGCGGTAATCGGCGACATTATAGTTGAACCACCGCGAATTTCCCCTTAGGCGAATGGTTTGGAAGTGTCGCCGCTTGATCGAGATTCGCTGTCTTACAACTTCGCCGCCAGCTTCTCGGCCTCGGCCACCATGTCGCCCAGCAGTTGCAGCCCCAGTTCCCAGAAGCCGGGGTCGTTCACGTCCACGCCGAGTTGACCGACCAGCCGATGCGGGGCCTGGGAGCCGCCCGCCGCCAGCATGTCTAGATACTTCGGCACGAACGCTTCGCCCTCCTGCTCGTACTTCTTCACCAGGGCCAGCACCAGCAGTTCGCCGAACGAGTAGGCGTAACAATAGAACGGCACATGGACGAAGTGGCCGATGTACGACCACCACCAGGCGTAACCGTCGGTCATCTTCACCACGTCGCCATGCATCGGCTGATTGGCCTGCATCCACAGGTCGTTGAGCCGGTCGGTGGCCAGTTCGCCCTCCTCGTGTCTGGCTCGATGGACGGCCTGCTCGAAGCGGGTCAGTACCACCTGGCGAAACACGGTGGCAAAGCTATCCTCGATCTTACCGCAGAGCATCGCCAGTCGGGTGCGCGGTTCGGGATAGAGTTGCTGTAAGCGCCGGAAGGTGAGCATCTCGCCAAAGACGCTGGCCGTCTCCGCCGTGGTCAACGGCGTGTCGCATTGCAAATAGCCGACCCCGCGCGACAGGTACTGATGCAGGCCGTGGCCCAGCTCGTGGGCCAGCGTCATTACGTCGCGCAGCTTGTCGGTGTAGCTCATCAGGATGTAGGGATGCGCGCTAGGTACAGCGCTGGCCGAGAACGCCCCACCGCGCTTACCCTGACGCAGTTCGGCATCGATCCATTTCTTGTCGAAGAACTTCTGGATAATCTCGCCAGCCTTGGGACTGAACGCAGAATAACTCTCCTGCACGATCTTCCGTGCCGTGGGCCAGTCGATCGCGGTCTGATCGCTGAACAGCGGCGCGTAACGGTCGTAGTCGTACAGTTGCTCCAGGCCCAGTAGCTTGCCCTTGAGGCGATAGTAACGTTGAACGGTGCCGTGGTGCCGCTCTGTCGCCGTCAGCAGAGCCTCCACCACCTTGCCGTCGATCTCGTTGGCCAGATGACGTGGAGCCATCACATCGCTGTGCTTGCGCAGGTTGCAGTCGGAACGATGATCCTGCACGACGGTGTTGAGAATGAACGTCAGCAGACGAGCATTGGCCTTGAGTCCCTCGGTGATGCCGGCGGCTCCGGCGGCACGGACAGCCCGATCCGGGTCGTAGAGTTTGGCCAGAATCTGTTGCAGACTCAGTGATTCCGTTTTGGCGTTCAGCACGAAGTCAAACCGCATGCTGGAGACCGTCTCGTCGAACAGCCGGACGAAGGCGGCGCGGCCGGTGTTGCTCTTCTCGTCGAGAATTTTTTCCTCGGCCTCAGAGAGATAGTGCGGCTTCCAGACGCGCTTTTGTTCCAGATAGTGCCGATACTTCGCCAGAGCTGGATCAGCCAGCAGCTTCGCGCTGATAGTATCGTCAATTTTAATCCATTCCAGATCAAAAAAGATGAGATGCTTATTGATCTCCGTTCGCTTCTCACGGGTGCGAACCAGTAGCGCCCCATGTTTGGGATCGTCGGTCTTGGCCGAATGCACCAGCATCGCGTAGATCGCTGGCCGATCCATCTGCTCGGAGAGGCTCTCCAACTCGGTGACGGCGGCGAGGAGGAGTTCGGCGCTGGGTCCGTTGGGTTGATCGATCTTGCCGCGATACTCCGCCTCGAACCGTTTGGCCCGTTCGTGTGCCTCGGTCAGATCCTGATCCAGACGCGGATCGTCGAGGCTGGCATACAGATCGCCGAGATTCCATGCCACCCCGTCGGCGCTGGAGGTGGGTTTATTCGTTGTGGTTGTGCTGGACATGGCAGCCTTCCGTGGGTAGGTAGTGTTGATGGTTCGCAAGGGAAACAGATACTCGTTCGCTCGGTCCCTGGCCACGGATGACGCATGACGCTTGTATTCGCGCTGTTGCTTGTGCTGGTGGTCGTAGTGGCGATCCTACGCGGCCTAGAGGTTCGCCTTACTCTGATTCTAGGCGCGTTGGCCCTGGGGGGACTCGCTGGCAAACCGATGTCGATCGTTCGCAAATTTCTCCAGACGCTCACCGAAGAAAAATTCCTTCTGCCGATTGGCTGCTGTATGGGCTTTGCCTATGTCCTGCGTTCCACCGAGTGCGATCGGCATCTGATTCATCTGTTGCTCAAGCCGCTGCAACGAGTGCGAACCTTGCTGATTCCCGGGATCATCCTCATCGGGGTGCTGGTCAACGTGCCGATCATCAGTCAGACGAGTACGGCCATCGCCGTCGGTAGCGTGTTGGTGCCGGTGCTGACGGCGGCGCGGCTGTCGCCGACCACGGTCGGCGCGGCGCTGGCTCTCGGAGCGAGCATCGGCGGTGAGCTGCTCAACCCCGGTGCCCCGGAGTTACGCTCGGTCAGCAGTGCCACTGGGCAATCGTCGATCGAGTGCGTGGCCTACGTCTGGCCGTTACTGCTGGTGCATCTGGCAGTCACGGTGCCGCTGTTCTGGCTGATGTGCTTGTGGGCCGAGTCGCGAGGCACGGTCGAAAAGCAACCCGCCGAGCTTCACGACGATTTTCGCGTCAACCCGTTCAAGGCTATGGTGCCGATGATTCCCCTGGTGCTGTTGCTGCTGACGGCCATGCCCGAACAAGTGCGGCTGATCTCGGTGCCGCCAGAGTGGCTCGTCACCACTAAGGATAAACCCGATCTCTTTGATAGTCGATTGATCGGCTCGGCGATGTTGGTCGGCGTGGTGATCGCTGCTCTGTCGTCGCCGAGCAAAGCCGGCAGCACGGCCAAGGTCTTCTTCGAGGGAGTCGGAGCCGCTCTGACCAACATCACCGCCTTGATCGTCGCGGCAAGTTGCTTCGGCGAAGGCGTCCGACAGGTCGGCTTAGTTGATCCGCTCAAGGACATGATCGAAACGTCACCGCGACTGCTGATGCCGCTAGCCGCTCTGTTTCCCCTGAGCTTCGCCTGGGTGTCGGGATCAGGAATGGCCGCGACAGAGGCTCTGTTCAAGTTCTACGTCGAGCCGGCTCAGACCTTGGAAGTCGATCCGCTGTCCGTCGGCGCGGTGGTGTCGCTGTCTGCGGCCACAGGGCGGACCCTGTCTCCTGTGGCCGCCGTCGTGTTGATGTCCGCCTCGCTGACCGGAGCCAAACCGTTGGACCTGGTTCGTCGCATGGCTCCGCCAATGCTGGCGGGTCTACTCGTCATGGTGGTGTTCGGTATGCTCCGAAGCTGACACGCTCACAGCGACTTGAGAAACTCGACGAGGTCACGACGTTCCTCGTCGGTCAGGGCCTTACCGCCGAGTTTCTCCGGAGCGTGTGGCGTGCGCAGCAACTCGTCGAGCGTCTCGGCGCTGCCATCGTGCAGGTACGGTCCGCGATCGTAGACGCCGCGCAGCGTCGGCGGGTTCCACTTGTCGAATGGGCTGCCGTCATGGGGCAACTTCACGTCGTAGTTCGCTTTCGAGGTATAGTCCTCGCCCTGATGACAGCGCGAGCAGCGAGCCTTACCCTCGAACAACAGCTTGCCGCGTTCCGCCGCCGCGCTCCGCTTGCCGTCGACGAGATGCGGATTTGGTGGATGCTCCAAGGTGCCCAGAAACGCCACCACCGCCTCGATTTCCTCCTTGGTTGGATCCTTACCGTAGAGCGTCTCGGTGATCGACTTCTCGACGGCGTCGCCGAGATTGGCCTGCCAGCCGTGCCAGGTGTACGGCGCGGTTCGCGTCACTCCCCGCAAGGTCGGCGTCATCTTGGGATTGTTCTGCGAATCATCGTTGAAGGTATCGAAGGCTCGGGCGCTGGTGTGGCCATCGGGATGGCAGGTGTGACAGCTGAACCACTGATGATGCGAGCGCTTGGCGTCGTAGAAGATCGCCTCGCCGAGTCGCGCCGCCGAGGGCTTCTCCGGACCGCCCAGGGCGATGGTGGCCGAGACCGTGCCAGCTCGCAGATCGACGATTTGCACCGCGTCGAGAAGATAATTCGCCACCGCCGCCCGTTGCCCATCGGGCAGGAAGCGGACTGCCAATGGACGACCGCCCAGCGGCACTCGTCGGAATTTGCCGTCTTCCTGATCGAGGGAGCTGTCGAGGAAGTCGCCCGCCTCGCCGGGGTTCCAGGGAATCGCCTCGGTTTGGATCAACAGCAGCTCTTGCGTCCCCGCGGCAACGATGCCGAGCAAGTCGCCCTTATCGGTCAGGCTCACCGCCGTCGGATCACCCACCGCACGATTGCGGATGTCCAGGGCCATCTGTCGGTACGACGAATCGTTGCTCTGCAACGGCATGCGAGCGGCTCGGCTGTTCAGCGCCCAGCCCTGCTCAATGTTGTGTTTGACGATCGGATGATGCCGGGTATGTACCTGCGTGGTAATCACGCTCTCCTCGTCCGGCGTCAGGGCCACATCCATGAGATTGAACGAGTCGTGAATCGCGCGTTCCCAGAACAGCTCGCCCGTCTCGGTGTTCCAGCAGCGCACCTGCGAACTCCGCATCGAGGCGGCAACGAGATGCTTGCCGGACTTCGTCAACGCCAGGCGGCGCGGCTCACGAGCGGCGGCAAAGCGGCGAATGATTTTGCGGCTGGTCCAGTCGAGTTCGACCACCTGATCGGCCCCGCCCAGGGCAACGAACAGGGAAGCGCCGGTTGGCGTGAAACACAGGCCGCGCGGCTGATGGCCGATCGCCACCTCGCCCAACGACCGTAGCTCAGTGCCCGCCAGTTCCAGCAGGGTCAGCGAGTCGGACCACAGGTTGCTGACGGCGACACGCCGACCATCGCGGGAGACGGCCACTGCCGAGGGACGCCGACCGCAGGGCACTTCGCAGAGCAGTTTCTGCCGATCGAGATCCACCAGCGACACCGAATCGGCAGTGTGATTCGCCGTCAGCGCTAGGCGGCCAGCGGCAACCAGGGCGAGATCCATCGGCGAGCGATGCGGCGACGAAACAGATGGAGTGGCTCTCGGTCGCGGGGCGGCGGCCCAGACGAGTACAGGACAGAGGAGCAGCCAACACCAGTTCCACCGCGCGGTCATCACATTCACTCCAGGGAAATAACTCACCAAGGCGGGATGAGTTGATGATACCCGCTTAACCGTGGCAGGTGAAGCGCTGAGGTCGAGATCTCCCGAACAAGGGCGCGTCTGTTCATTCACGAGGCAGGGTGTTTCCACGGGCCAACGTAGTCTCGTTTGAGCAGCCTGTTGGCCGCGTCGTCGCCCTCGACGATGCCTTTCTCGTAATTCCAGGTCAATGTGCGTCCGCCGAGCTGCATCGAGATGTTGGCCAGGATGCACGCCGCCGAGGAAATGAAGCCCTGTTCGATGTCGGCGACGGGCCGCGACCGCTTCTCGATGGCTTCGAGGAAGTCGCGCATGTGCGCGCGGTTCGCCGTCGCAGCGTGCAGCTCCATATCTTCCTCGGTCTTGTCCTCAGGAAACTTGTCCGGCTCGAAGACCGCCCGTCCCGACAGCGTGGCTTTTCGCGAATTGGTTGGGAAGAACTCCCATTTGTGGACGTCGGCCTTAAGCGTGCCCTTCTCGCCGTAGATGATGCCGGCCCAGGGATAATCGGGGTCGGGGGGATTGCCCCAAGAGCGATGTTGCCAGTTGACTTGTAGGTCGCCGAAATCGAAGGTGGCTGACTGCGTGTCGGTGATGTTCGCTGCCGCCTCTTTCTCGACGTAGATCCCGCCGAACGAGGTGATCCGTTTGGGGACCCCCAGATCGAGCAGCCATCGCACCATGTCGAGCATGTGAATGCACATGTCGCCCAAGATGCCGTTGCCGTACTCGGTGTAGGCTCGCCACCAACGCTTGTGTGGCAGCTGCGTGTAGGGACGGCGCGGAGCTGGTCCCGACCACATCTCCCAGTCCAGGTGAGCGGGCGGCTTGATCTCCGGTCGCGGCTTGTCCCGATTGCGCATGTGATAGTAGCAGCAGACATCGACTGCGCCGATCTTGCCCAGCAAACCTTCGCCGATGACACGCTTCTTGGCTTCGACGAGATGCGGGGTGCTGCGACGCTGCGTGCCAACCTGCACGACTCGTTTGTGCTTGCGCGCCGCCGCCAGCATGGCCTGGCCCTCGGCGACGTCGACGCTGATCGGCTTCTGAACGTAGACATCCGCGCCGGCCTCGACAGCGGCGATCATCGGTAGGGCGTGCCAGTGATCCGGCGTGCCAACAATGATGATGTCAAACTTATCGTCGGCCAGCATTTTGCGATAATCACCATACTTTTTGGGCTTTTTCTTGGACTGCTGGCGCTGAGCGACAATGTCGGCGGCCTTGTCGAGCATGATCGAATCGACGTCGCACATCGACACTACCTCGACGGGAGCCACCTGGATGAGCCGGAACAGATCATTTTTGCCATACCAACCGCAGCCAATTAGGCCGACGCGCGGGGTTTTGGTTTCGGCGGCGACGTGTACTCCGCTGGCCAGAGCCAAGGCGGCAGAAGACTGTAGAAATGTTCGACGATCCATGAGAAGACTCCCTGGAGAAAGGAGAAGGAACCCGGCGGAATTTAATGTAGACACGGCTCGCCAACAGGCCAGCGCGTCCGCTTTTTCATTGCGTTCCCCACCTTCTTGAACTACTGTTAATCAGGGAATACTCGCTTAAAAACCCGCAGAACCATTTGCGTATCTGTCCATCGAACCTCGCTCAGGGGCTTGTCATGCCGATTGTCTTCGCCTGCCAGTGTGGGAAACAGTTACGCGTCGCCGAGACGGCCGAGGGCAAACGCGCACGTTGTCCGAACTGTGGTGAGATTCTCACCATCCCTAAGTCGGAGCATTCGGTCGAGGTGATTGCAGCAATCGGGCAGACTCGTAATATCCGCCCCGTGAAACGCACGACGGGACAGCCACCCCTCGATACTCCCCCAGTCGTCCCCAGTAAGGTACTCCACGATGAAGCCCCGACACTAGACGCCACGCCGGGACCGTTGATCCCCACGCCGAACTTGACTAATGACTTTGGCGACTACGAGCTAATTCGCGAAATAGCGCGCGGCGGCATGGGCGTGGTCTTCCAGGCGCGTCAGAAGAGCCTCAACCGCATCGTGGCGTTGAAGATGATTCTCGCCGGTCAGCTTGCCTCCAAAGAGCAAGTGCGACGGTTCTACAGCGAAGCCGAACAGGCTGGTCGGCTCGATCATCCCAACATCGTACCGATCTATCAAGTCGGCGAGCATCAGGGGCAGCACTACTTCTCGATGAAGCTGATCGAGGGCGGCAGTCTTAGCACTCAGCTCGAAACCTACCGCAAGTCGTACCGGGAGGCAGCACGGCTGATCGCCACCGTGGCCCGGGCGGTCCACTATGCCCATCAACGCGGCGTGTTGCATCGCGACCTGAAGCCGGGCAACATCCTCCTCGATAGCGACGGCCAACCTCACGTCACTGATTTCGGCCTGGCCAAACACCTGGGACCGGAACGCGGCGATACTCAGTCTGGGGCGATTTTGGGCACCCCAGGCTACATGGCTCCGGAGCAGGCGGCAGGTAGTAAAGATCTCAGCGTCGCCGTCGACGTGCATGGTCTGGGAGCCATTCTCTACGAACTGCTCACCGATCGCCCGCCATTCTCCGCTGATACGACCATGGCCGTCATCATGCAGGTGATGACCCAGGAAGCGCGTCGGGTCCGGCAGCTCAATTCCAAGGTGCCTGCCGACCTGGAAACCATCTGCATGAAGTGTCTGCAAAAGGAACCGTCACGCCGCTATGCCAGTGCCGCCGCCCTGGCCGACGATCTCGACCGCTTCCTCGCGGGTGAACCGATCCACGCTCGGCCCATCAGTCGAGTCGAGCGAGTCATCAAATGGGCACGACGTCGCCCCACCGCCGCTGCCCTGTTAGTCATCGTTTGCTTGACGGTGGCGGCTCTACTGATCGGCGGCTGGTGGTACAACGCCAAACTGCAAGCCGCTTTAACTCAATCCGAACAGAGTGAACGGCAAGCCCGTATTGCTCGCGATCAAGTGACTGAGACGTTTGAACGGAGCCTGACCACCATCGACGACATGCTCATCAACTTTGATGGTCGGTTGGCTAACATGGAGAATATGGACTCGGTTCGTCTAGAGTTTCTCAACGAGTTTCTCAAGGTAAGCCAGCGCTTGAATCAAGAGCGGCCCAACGATCCAATGGCTCGACGACAACTAGGCCGTGTCTGGAGTCGAGTCGCTCATCTTTCCGAACAGAACGGCCACTACAACGATGGCGATCAGGCTTTCCGCGAGGCGATCGCCCTGCAACAAGGGCTGGTCGAAGAGTTTCCCAAGCATGCCCAGTATCAAATCGACCTGGCGAACACTTGCTCGCAGCACGCCCGGCTATTGCTCAAACAAGGTAATGCTGCTGAGGCGAAAACTACCATGCTCCGCGCCATCGAGGTGCAAAGTCAGCTGGCCGAAGAGTTCCCCACCGAGCAAGCCTACAAGCTCCGGCTGATTCGCTACCGCTTTGAACTGGGCAACGTGTTGGAAGAAGCCGGTAAGCTCAGCGAGGCACGCGCCGCTTACCAAGAGTCGATGAAGGCCGTGGAGAAACTGCTCCAAGACAATCCTGACAATCCCTCGTACCATCACTTCCTAGGCACCGTGGCGGATGGACTAGCGGCCCTGGAGGCGGAGTCCAACTCCGACGAAGCTCAGCGTTTACTCGAACTGGCCTTATGCAAACGCCGCAGCGCGGTCCATCTCGCGCCGAGGAATCTTCAATATAATAGAGATCTCTTGTATTCTTATTTTCAGCTAGCCGATCTGCTCAAGACGCGACACAAACATGCTGAGCTGGCCAAGTTGGGCGAGGCTTTGGCCAGTGAGTCCGCCGACTCGAAAAATGACTTCTACAACGCTGCCTGTCTCTTCTCGCTGGCCTCCGAGGCGGCCAAAAAAGTCCACGCTCCTAACGAACTAGTTGAACAATACGCCGTACGAGCCGTCAAACATCTGCAACGCGCTTTCCAGGCGGGTTACGGACCTCAACCCGACGAACGCGACCATTTGGACAAGGATCCGGACCTGAATCCGATTCGCCAGCGCGACGACTTTAAGGCGATCGTCGCCCGCATTGACAACCGTCTCCCGCCTCGCTCACTGACCCCGATGCAGCGATTCGAGGCCATCGCCAAAGATTACAACCAAGCCATGTCGGAGTTCGCTGCTCAGCTGAGCCGGGCTACCACTCCGTCGCAGAAACGCCGGGCCAAGGCTCAGGAACCCAAGCTGGAAGCGTATGCCGACCGCTGCATCCAGCTGGCCGAGCAGTACTCCGATTCAACGGCTGCGCTGGAAGCTCTTAGCTGGGTGCTACGGCAAACAGCCAGCGACAACGACACGTCCCTCAGTGACAACGTGCGGCAGCGACGGGTTCGCGCTTTGGAGGTGCTACAGCGCGATCACTGCCAGCGCGACGATCTAACAGACGTCTGCCTAAGCCTAGCTCGCTCCGCAGACCCAGCCTGCGATCGCGTGTTGCAGCATTTGGCCGTCAATCATCGTCGCGATAAGATGCGTGCCGTTGCCTGCTATTCGCTGGGACTGTCGCTCAGTCGACAGGCCGAAAACTGCCCCGCCAGTGAACGCACCCGTAGCGGGTCGTTGGCTCGACGAGCCGAAGAGTATTTTGACCAGGTGATCCGTCAGTTCCCGAACATCACACTCGGCAGTTCCCCCCTGGAAGAAATGGCCCGCAAGAAACTCCACCAGGTGAAGTATCTGGCCGTGGGCCGCGTCGCCCAGGAGATCGCCGGTGTAGACCTGCAAGGCCAACCGTTCAAACTGAGTGAGTATCGCGGCAAAGTCGTCGTGCTGGACTTCTGGGCCAACTGGTGCGGCTACTGTCGCATGGAGTACCCCAGCAACAACGCCCTGATTCAGCAGATGCAGAACAAACCATTCGCCCTGCTGGGGATAAACTGTGACGAGCAACTCGACGATGCTCGCCGGGCCGTTACTCGGTATCAGTTGAAGTGGCGTTCGTGGTTCGACAGCGACCAGAAAATCCGGCGAGACTGGCAGATCGAAGGGTATCCGACGGTTTATGTACTGGATCATCATGGGGTGATCCGCCATAAAAACCTGCGGGGCCGTGAGCTTGAGGCCGCGGTGGAGAAGCTCTTACTCGAAGTCGAGGCCGATCGCCGCTCCCGCTGACCTGACCCTGTCTCCTGGGAGTACCCTCGATGAACCGTGTCCTGTTCGCGGGACTGGTGCTGTTCGGCACCGTCCTCGTACTGCCTGCCGCCGACGTCGATCCTTACGATCAATCGACCGTGCCGCTGGAGAAACAGCCGACCGATCCGAAGTTAAAGAAAATTGTGCTTGTGGCCGGACGAGCCAGTCACGGCCCCGGAGAGCATGAGTTCTTCGCTGGCTGTGCTATCTTGATGAAGCTGTTGGCCCAGACAGAGGGCGTTTTCCCTGTCCTGGCTCGCGATGGTTGGCCGAAAAAGAAAGAGACGTTTGAGCAGGCAGCCTCCGTGGTCTTCTACATGGACGGCGGCAGTGGTCATCCGATCCTGCACAAAGGACACAAGGAAATCGTCGATCGTCTGATCGACGAAAAGGTGGGCTTTGTCAATCTGCACTACGCCGTTGAGTATCCCAAGAGTCAGAGTGAGCATGTGCTGAAATGGCTGGGGGGATACTATGAGACGGGCTTCTCGACGAATCCGCACTGGGACGCGGAGTTCGCCACACTGCCGGAACATCCGATCACACAGGGAGTCAAGCCGTTCAAAATCCGTGATGAGTGGTATTTCAACATTCGCTTCCGTCCCGAGGCGAAGGAAGTGGTACCGATCCTTAAAGCCGTTCCGCCCGATCGAGTACGAGGGACGGCGGCGGCTCGGGAGCATCCTGGGCGTGCCGAGATCCTCGCCTGGGCCGTCGAGCGTCCCCGCGGAGGGCGATCGTTCGGCTTCACGGGAGGACACCATCACAAAAACTGGGGCGACGAAAACTTCCGTCGATTGGTCACAAATGCGATTTTATGGACCGCCAATGTCGATATTCCCAAGGCTGGAGCCAAAGTGGAGTTGGATCCCAGTGAGTTGAAGCGTAACCTGGATCGCAAAGTTCGCCGCTGAAATTCTCGCCGGCACTCCAATCGGGAGGTTTGCCGAGATGCAGGACTTACCGCATTCGCCCAACCTCTTGGCTAGGCAAGCAGATCATGATGAGGCCGGCTGGTACGTCTATCGCGGGCTGGCCTTGCACGAGATGGAGCAATTGCTCGACTGGTTGGAGCAATGCCGCTGTGACGGGTGCGAGGTCCAGGTAGACCTCGTCGAGGCTACGGTTCGCTGGCGCCCAGCGACCGATCGCGGTTCCGGTTCGTAGAATGATCGAATTCCCGCAACTGAACCTGGAATCACGACTTAGCTAACGCACCAATGATGAACGAGCAGCAGTGGCATAGCTGCAATAATCCCGAGGAAATGCTCAAATATCTAACTGAGCAGGCCAATCCGCGCAAGCTGCGCTTGTTCGCCATCGGCTGCTGTCGGCGGATTTGGTCACAATTACGCGACGACCGCTGTCGTCATGCTGTCGAGACGGCGCAACGCTTCGTCGATGGAAAGGCAACCGCGGCGGAGTTGGCCGCTGCTGAGCGGCTTGTGGCCTCGGTGGCGCGAGTCTGGGGCAACTTGGGAACGCCCATCGCCCGAGCGACTTTCTCGTTAGGGGGAGCGGCCTGGGCGACGACCCGCAGTTCGGCTTGGCTGGCCGCCTGGGATGCTCTCTGGGATGCTCGCTGCGTGGCTCGTGATTTTATTCCTGGAACTAATTGGGAGCGAGAGCGGGTTTTCCACGCCGAGTTACTCGCCGATCTGTTCGGCAATCCGTTTCAGCCTGTCCACTTCGACGCGGCGATTCTCAAGTTTCAAGATGGCATCGTGGTCAAAATGGCCCAAGCGATTTACGAGGAGGATCGTTTCGGCGATCTGCCCATTCTCGGAGACGCCTTGGAAGAGGCCGGTTGTCGCTCCAACGCGATTCTCGACCATTGCCGCTCGCGAATATCGCACTATCGCGGCTGCTGGGTTGTCGATTTATTGCTGGGGCACTCTTGCCCTGCGATCGCGCAAAACCAGCCCAGCCATCAGCAAGGCGAACAACCCGGCGACGAGAACCGCCAGACCTAACCACGAGCGATCGTTCGTAGCTGTAGGTACAGCTGACTCCTTCGAAGTAGAGGCCGTCACGCCAGGAGGAATCGGCGGCGCGGCCAGAGACGGTTTCTCTTGCTGCTCCGTCGGAGCAAGTTCTAACTCGGCTTCCCAGTCAGCATGCAAGAGTAGATCGAACCCGGGATTGAGTTCCTTGACCACGCAGGAGCACGGCCCGCACAGCGAGCTTCCCCAGCGTTCAATCTCAGTGGGCCGCAGCTTTTGTTCATATAAGGCCAGCCGCACCCGACCGCGACCGAAGACTGGCAACACGATCGGGCCTGTCACTTCGGTCAGTCTCTCCTCGCCCTGCAGCAACATGCTTACCAAGGCGGCCTCGCGCGGATCCGAACGCGAGATTCGCAGCACCTCGAAGGCGATGCGTAGTGGTGGTAACCGCGTGGTCAACAGATCGCGTGGCTCCGGCTCGGGCAGGTGCAGTTCGTCGGCCAACCGCTTCAGTTGCTGACGCAACAGCTTCTCCGCCGCCGCGTCCGCTGAGACGTCGCCAGACTCCACGAGTAACCACACTGCCGAGACGCCAGCTAGCAGATGTTTCACCAACTGTTGTCGAGCGGGAGAATCCAGCAGGATTTGCACGGCTGGTTCATCGAATGGAGCGATCCACAGCGGTTCGGCCTCGTCTTCCTCATCGGGAGCCTGAAGAATCAGACAGGGCAGCGGCGGCTTGTCGCTGAGCCGTTTCGCCCAGTGTGGTCGAGCTACCGTTGGGTCGCCGCATAGATCAAGCGTCTTTACGGTCAGGTTCGTACTTGTCGCAGCTTGTTCGAGTTGTCGCAGCAATTTCCGCTGCGCTAGCGTCAGTTCGCCACGATGCACCACCTGAACGGTGTAGGTCGCCAACTTCCAGCGTTCCAAGGCATAGCGGAACACCGGCACCGAACAAGCGCGAACCGTCGGCGTCAGCAGCAGCGCACTCAACCCCAGCCAAGCAACGACCCGACTCAGCATGCCATGTCCCCTCGCTGGCAACCAATTCCTCACCTTTGTTTATGGTACTGGATCCCTCGCAGAGAGAACGTGAACTCTGGATGAAATCAGGCTTCGCGCTCGTTGCCCCAGACGCGAGCTAATTCGAGCAGAACGCGGACGTTGGTTTCTAGTTCTTCCAGGCAGACCCACTCCAAAGGAGAGTGGAAATTATGCTCACCAGTGGAGAGATTGGGGGTCGGCAAGCCCATCTCCGTGAGCCGCGAGCCGTCCGTCCCGCCGCGAACGATGGCCAAACGCGGTTCCACGCCGGCCTGACGCATGGCCTGCTGAGCCAGAGCAATGGCGCGCGGCTCTTTGACCAGTCCTTCTTTCATGTTGCGATACTGCGGAACGATCTTCACCTCGATTGACGCCCGAGGATAGTCGGCCTCGATGGCGTGAGCGATGGAGCGGAGCAACTCGGCACGTTCAGCGAGTTTGGCAGTCTCAAAATCACGTAACAGGATCTTGATTATCGTTTTTGCTACTCCACCTTCGATCGTGTAGGGATGGAAGAAGCCTTGGCGGCCCTCGGTGACTTCAGGGGCTTGCTCCTGATGCGGCAGGCGAGTGAGAAACAGTCCGGCAAGTCGGAGGGCATTGACCATCTTGCCCTTAGCGATGGCTGGATGGATGTTGATGCCGTGAATCGTCACGATAGCCAGATCGGCGGAGAATGTTTCGGTGTCGATTTCTCCCACGCCGGTGCCGTCCAGCGTGTAGCCCACTTTGGCCCCTAGCTTGGTTAGATCAACGTGATCGACGCCGTGGCCGATCTCCTCATCGCAGGTGAAACAAAGGCGGATCGGCCCGTGGAGAATTTCGGGCTGCTGCATCAACCGCCAAGCAGCTTCCATGATGACGGCCACCCCAGCTTTGTCGTCGCCGCCCAGCAGCGTAGTGCCGTCCGTGGTGATGATGGTCTGGCCGCGTAGCCGGCCCAACTCTGGATGTTCGGAGGCGCGCAGCACCTTGGTGGGATCGCCGGGCAGAACCAAGTCGCCGCCGTGGTAACGGTCGTGAACGATCGGTTGGACGTTGGCCCCGCTGGTTTCGGGTGAGGTATCGACGTGGGCAATCCAAGCGATCACCGGGGCCGAGTGCGACACGGTCGCTGGGATCGTCGCCAAAACGATGCCGTGCTCGTCTTGTTGAGCGTCGGCCACTCCCATAGCACGCAACTCCTCGGTTAAGAGGCGTCCGAGTTCGAGCTGGCCGGGCGTGCTGGGATAGGTGGTGGAATTCTCGTCCGCTTGGGTGTTGATGCGGACATAACGGAGGAAGCGATCGAGTAGGGTGCTCACAGCAAAAGGCTCCTGTCCTGGGGCGGCAAGTGCAGGAGGCATTATAGATGTGGAAGAAAGACCGGCGCAGAAAGAGTCCTTCCGACACCGGCCTTTCGACGCCTCATCGAGATGCGCTTAAGCCGCCTGACGGCGACGACGTCTCCAAGCCGAGAAGCCCGCGATTCCGGCCCCTAGACCTGCCAAAGCGAGAGTGGATGGTTCGGGGGTGCGTTCGGCAGGCTTCAGCGAGGACACTTCAACCAGTGCCCCGATACTGCCGAAGTTCAGCTGATCGGGCGGCCCTGGCGGCGTGTACGACGACATGGTTACCACAAAGGTCGTGTAGCCCAACAGAATGCTCTGCACCGTTGGGCCGGTGAAGGTGTTGCTCACGTTGGAACTGAGCTGCGAAAACGAACCAGACAGCTTACCGGTGAACGTCAGCGAACCGGTCGCCGAACTGCTGATGTCTTTGAGGTTGATGGTCAGAGAATAGAAGCCATCGGCTGGGCCGAACGTGTCCGGGCTGGCGGGTGGAGCCGTGCTGTACACTTTCAGTTGTGTGGCCACTACGTGAGAGTTGCCTGCCGCAGTCTTATAAGGCTCGGAACTAAGCGTCACCTTACCTGTACCAGCAGTCACAAACGCTGGTGAAGCCGACCAGTCATATCCCCATTGGATTGGGGACGCGCTAATCGCGGTACTGCCAAGCAACACACACAAGGCTGCTAGCAAACACAGTCGTAGAGTGCGGAACATCGATAGTGATCCTTTCCTCTCCATCATGGAGATAAACAGGGATCCGGTCACTCCCCATCCTGGGGTAGTGTTCTGGCAGCAATCTCAACAAGGTTGCTACTGCGTCCGGACCGTCGTCAAACACCCCCGGACGGTCCCGCGTAGCTCGGAGTGATCCGGTGCGAGAAAGTTAATCCAACCCGCTTCTCCCTGTCAACGCGATCTTCCAAGAAGCCCCACCTCGTTCACAATGGCTGATCTGGCCAGGGGGGATTCTCGTTGTACTTGCCCATGACGCGGGCCACCAGCCAGTCGGGCAGACGTGCAGTCAGTCCCATCAGCCAGCTCATCCCCCAGGGGAAGTTGTAGACTTTCTTTTTCCGGGCCAGTGCCGCGACGATGCGCCGCGCCGCAGTGTCGGCATCGAGGAGAAACGGCATCCAAAATTGGTTTTTGGCGGTCATCGGCGTCTGAATGAAGCCCGGACAGATGTTCGTCACCGTGATGCCCTTGTCGCGCAACTGAATGCGTAGACCTTCCATGAGATTGTTCACGGCGGCCTTGCTGGAGGTGTAGCCCCATTCGCCAGGCAACCCTTTGTAGCCGGCCAGGCTCGACACCGCCGCTAGATGCCCTCGACCGCGTTGAAGCATCGTCCCCAACACCGCGTCGAAAGAGTAGACCACGCCGAAGACGTTCACTCGATACATCTTCTCGAAATCGTGGACGTTGAGGGGATTTAGTGTCGTCGGAGCCCCGACTCCGGCATTGGCGATGAGCAAATCGACCGGTCCCAGTTGCGTCGTCAGCTCTGTGATGGCCGAACGCACCGCCTCGCGATCGCCGACGTCAGCAGTCGCATAGGCGGCGAGGCCGCCCGCGGCGCGGATCTCCTCGGCCAGCTCGGCCAAGGGAACCCGTCGGCGAGCCAACAGTCCGACCCTGGCTCCCTGCCAGGCCAACTCCTTGGCCAGAGCGAACCCGATTCCGCTAGAGGCTCCGGTGATGATGGCCACCTGATCGGCAAATCTCCGCATAGCAATCTCGCGCGATTTTGGTTGTACGGCTCCTGGTTGTACAAGTTGATGATACGATACAACCCGGTTCGACAGCGGCACGCATTCAGCGCGTCAACCACCTCGAACAGAGCGACAAACAAACGGATCGAGAGGTGCTAAAACGAGCAACCCTCAAGATAGTGAAGAGGAACGCAGACGAACGAGCTTCACAGCGCAGGCTGAAGCCTGCAGCTAGCAATTCCGATTCACCGGTAGCCGCTGGCTTCAGCCTGCGTCAGGTAGCCGCTGACTTCAGCCTGCGAAAACACTTCTTGAGGAGGACTCTCTTGACCTCTTTTTCACGATAGTTGAGGTCGAAAGTTACTCTTTCTTTTTATCGTGACGGCGACTCCGGAGCGATGGTCCAGCCGGTCTGTTCTTTGCCGCTCCAGGCCCGCGACAAATTCTCCGGAGGAATGCCGGCGCTGATGGCACAGGCAGCGAGACCACCGGCGAATCCGGCGCTGATCGCGGTGCCGGTCCGGCCATCAGGCAGGGTGTCGGGCAGCAGCAGTTCAGGGCGCCGACGCAACGCCATGCCTTGCGGTGAGCCGCTAGGGCTGTACGATCGGCGCTCTTTGCCGTCGCTAGCTCCGACGACGACGACGCGCTGCACATCCGCTGGTGTACCCATCTCTCCCACTGCCGAGGCATCGTCCAGCCAGATCGGTCGGCCCGCTAGCTTGCCCTCGGGATCGACCAGTTGCACGAAGACGCGCGGTTGCATTTCCCAGCGGCGAACCTGCCCAGGCACGGTTTCTTCGCCTTCGGGACGAAGGCTGTGGTGTTGTTCACCCTGCAACATCACGGCGTAGCGTCCCGCGACAGAAGTGCGAAACTCGATTGTGTGTTCGTACACCGCCTGATTCGTGCCCAGGTAAAGGCGCTGCGGCATGCGCATGGCTCGGCTTGGCGAGCGGTCGATCAACTCCATCGTGTCGGTGGGCAGCGACTTCGCAGTTGGATCGCGTTGTCGCAACACGACGAACCCGACTGTACTCGACGGCGTGTAAAACGCTGGGTCGCGGTAGCTCCGTAACAGCGGATCGATCGCCTCGCGCCACTGTACGCTGAGGCGAATCGTCACTCCGGCAGGAAGATTTTGCGTCACCTCGTCGTCGTCGGGCTTCCACCCGAGGAAGTTCAGCTCCCGGCTCCAGCGGCCTTTGGGGATCTGGAAACCAGGTGGCAACAGCTCCAGAAAGCCGTTGCGATCGACATCGCGGAGCAGGCCTGTCCAAGACTGTCGTGCCGTGTCACCTGCTGCTTGTAGCCAGATCGTCTTGCTAGGATCTATGGCGGCGATTTCTTGCGATAGTTCGCCCACTCCCGTGACTGGATAGCCGTCATTCCAGACCAGGCCACTGACTACGACGCGCGACTTGGCCAGCCCCAACAAGCCTTCGACAAGGCTAAAATAGCGATTTCGACGCTCTTGATACTCGCGTTCTTCCCGTTCGACCGCGGCTTGCTTCTTGAGGTAGTCCTGGCGACTTTTTTGGTTCTCCGGGTTGGGATCGTCTGGAGCGATCTCCAGAGCGGCTCGACGCATGCGGTTGAGCTGTTCGCGTTCCTCGTTGAGTTTGAGGCCATCGCGCACCAACTCTTGACCTCGTTGGAGCAGAGCCGGCGAACGGCTCGGTCGATGGCGTAGATGCCGCACGACTTCGAGCAGTTGATACGGAGCGGCTCGACCAATCCGTACCAGGACTAGCTTGCACTTCGGCGCTAGCCGCGCCACCGCCAACGCCTGAGCCGTTCCCTCGCCGAGTTCGTTGGCTTTGCCTTTCTTCTCCGGAGCCGGCTGCAAGTCACGGTCGGTCTCGGCGGTCAAGTCGAGTAAGGTCGTGTCCTGGGGCAAGCCGTTGCCGACTCGATTGCTCCAGCCGCGGAAATCGTCGCTGATGACCACCACTTGTACGCCTTGGCCAACCCCCTTAACCCGATGAAGTCGTTCGATTGCCCAGCCAGCTAGATCCGGACCTTCCTTGTCCGCGATTGGTGCTCGCGAGACCGACGACGTCGCCGGTCGCGGCGAACGTACCGACTGCACGAATTCGAGCCGAGCCAATCGTTCGATCATTCGTCGCGGTGCGGTCAGCACCACCAGGCTATCGAGGGTGTACTCGATCTGCCCGCCCTGGGTGACTCGTCCCAGTTCGCGAAGGTAGTCGGGGTCGCGCACCATGTCCGGATCGTGGAGCAACACTTCGAAGCGAATACGACGGTCAGCCTCTTTGGCGTCGAGTTTCTGCCGCAGTTCCGGACTGACCTTGAGGAGATGAAGCTGTTCGGGTGGGAAGGGCGGTTCCGGTGGCGGCAATTCCTTGGTCGGTTGGTCAGGCGGATCGGGTCGGTACAGAATCAGTCCGCCGCGCGGGCTGTTCTTCAACTCCGCATAGCGAGCCGGGGGAAGAAGCCCCTCGACTTTGCCGGCGGCGATGCTGCCCACCAACCGGGCATGACCACGATTGTCGTAGCCCAGAAATTCGACAAACCCCTGCTTGGTGAGCCGTTCGAGTCGTTGCCGCCAGTCGCGTGCTTGATACGGAGTTACCAGATACTCAATGGTGACGAGCTGATTAGCGTTGGCGGGGACGGGCTTCCCCTCGGGATAGAGGATCGCGCCACGAAACGCCGGCAAGTTGAGCAGTTCCATCTCTTTGCCAGCGGGAATGGTACCGCTCATCGTGGTGAACTCTCGGTCGGCAGCCTCCTCTCGCGGCGGCTCCTCATCGGTACGACGGAAACCAAGCTGTTCGAGTTCCTGCACGAATTGGCGAAACTTCTCGATCCGTTGATTGCTGCGATAGTCCAACAGATAACGGAGCGTCACGCCGTAGCGCTTGGGCGGCGTCGGTCGAACCACTTGAGACAGCCCGCCGCTGACCGCGCCCAGCGCCACGGCCAGCACAATCGGCATCAGCTGTCGAATCCTGCGAACTGCGCGCATGGCAGCCTCCGTGCATGCAAAATTCTGAGGTAGCCATTGTTCATCGTCCGCTGCAACGCCCTCAGTCGATCTCTGCTGACCAACGGCATCGCCTGACCGCGCTCGATAGCTCGATGCAGCCGCTACTCTCGTTGTCTCGCATCCCGACTATCCGTTCAGCATGATCGGCAACATCGATCGAGAAACCGAGTTCGTCGGTGGTCTGGAGAACGATTGGCTCGACACTCCCAAGTTTCCGCGTGGAATAGTTGCAGGGCTACACTTTACGCAGTGGAGAACCTGTGAAGTTTAGTTCCCCTCTCCCCATAGGGGGAGAGGGGTAGGGGTGAGAGGGATCCCCCTCATCCCCAACCCTTCTCCC
>CALDUY010000056.1 GCA_937923405.1 uncultured Gemmataceae bacterium
ACATCTCTGTCGGCCACTCGAACAGCACGCCTCCCTGCGCTAACGCCGTGTCCAAGTCCAGCAACAAAGTGCAGCTCGTACTCGCCGACAGGAACGCCGGGAAAACGAAACTTCCCTCCTGGGCCCAACACTCCACTGCCGACGACAAGCGCTGGAAGGTTTTCGCCAGAAGGCACCAAGCTCACGGAGGCGAACTCTGGCTGGAGTTCTGCTGTCCGAAGTACACCCTCCACGTTGTACCTGGGCGCCCGCTGCACCACAATATCTACACCAAGCACCGACTCCCCCGATCCAACGGTCACGACCGTGGCGGAAGTAACTGAGCGTGCATTCGGATAATAGGTTGGGACTGGCAGAGTGGAGAGATCAGGGCGGGTGACGCCGCCCATATCAGGACTAGCTGCGGTCTCCCTTGGCTGGAACTTAACAAGAAAAGTACCCATGCCGAGACCAGCAATGCGGAATTCTCCGAGATCGTTGACCGGTACGGCCTTCACTACGGAATAATGGAGCGTTCCATTGAGCGACACTGCTGACAGCGCTTGGACATTGCCACTGTCAAGGGGATCGCCGCCTTCATCTACCACCTTGCCTGAAATAAGGCTCTGTGGAATCATTTTGAGAATGACATGCGCGGTCTCGCCGTCCTTCAAGACAATGATCGCCGACATCTGAGATGGGCTGACCGCCTTGTATGGGGACGGCAAGAACCCCGCCTTTCGCCCAAGCAGCACATACTGGCCTGAGCGGACAGAGCTGAAGCAAAACTCGCCCCTCCCATCCGACACAGTCGCATGCCGATGCCCGTGACCAGCGGGCGTCGAGCGGTTTTCTGGCTTATCAACCTGTCCTATACTCCGCGCCTGTGACCCTAGTGCTGCGAGCTCGATTTCGACCCGAGGAAGCGGTTGACCAGTGCGCGAGTCAACTGCCCGACCCGTAACGGAGCACGGCCGTGACGAGGAATCGAGAGCAAGGCACGGAAGAATCAACGACGCCGCAAATGACCAGATAGTGGGTTGCATCAGAAGTGTGCGCATCTAAGTCGACCTCGTCCTGAGTTCGAACTGGGCCACTAGTGAATCCATATCGCAAGCGGCCCGGTGTGTCATAAAGGGCTTACGGCGCGTAGCAGAGCGAGCCGCCATAGCTTCCGTTGAACACGGCTTGGTAATAGTACCTCGATGCGCCCCAACTCACAGAGGCAATCCCACCAGCCGAACCTGGATTGAACATCTGGCAGATTATGCCCTCGTATGCACCTGGCATCGGCTGAAATGACCAAGTTAGCCCGGTCACCCCGATGACAACAATCCAGCCTGGTGTGTTGGTATTGTTCGTCAAATAGAAGGTATTTAGCCCTCCGGAATTCCAAACGTCGATACGCCACCGTTGTAGTGGAATGCCAAAGGTCTGGGTGCCAGCCACTATGCAGGCATAGGATGAAAAGTTCTGGCACAAGTTCTCTGGGTGGTCGGACGTCGTCCCCCCACCGCTGATGGGCCCGCTCCACCCCAAGGGATACCAACTGTGGGCGAAAGCCGGTGTAAGGCCAACGCAAACCAGAACGAACGCGACAACCAATACAGATTTCACGAGAGTCTCCTTTCCTGGTAGCGATTCGGCCCGGGAGCCGAACGCTCATCCATCAAGCCGATGGCAACCGGCACAGCGCGTCGGGCACGCCTGCACCATATGCGGCAGCAGTTCGTCCCACTACCTACATCTGCATACCACGAGGTGGGCCGAATCAGTATGCCGCAAATGCCGTTAATGCCGGAAACGGCGGGTATTTTTGCTTGCAGCCTGTCCGCGAAGCCACTCCTCGAGATCCTTCCGGCGAAACCGCCACAATTTGCCCACCCTGCACGCCGGGATTTCCCCGACCTCTGCCCAGTGGCGCAGTGTCCGAGGGGCTACATGGAGCCAATTCGCTACCTCTTCCATGGTCATGATGTCGCGATCAACCACGCGCCTCAATTCGTGTCCCGGTTCGGCATTCGCGTCGACTAGCTGCAGGCGCAGCAGCGTGTCCATGTCGCTAAAGAACAGCTGTCGTTCTGGCGGGCTGGCCGAAGTGGGGACGAAGCAGCGGTACGACTCGATTTGGATCCAAGTTCGTACGACCGTCGGCCTGCTGCATTGAAGGCCGGAGACGTACAAGTCAAAGTCGGCCTTCTGCCCTTCGAGATTCAGATTCAGCCATCGCCGGAAAGATTGGGTGTGCAGCCGCTCCAAAACCCTATGGGCTTCTTGCGTTCGCGAACGGTCTGTAACAGTAGGGTATGAATACACGCCCGTATTGGGATCGCGGAGTTGGGCGAGGTACGCGAGTTGGCCAAGAACCGAAGGCAGCGCACGGATGTCGGCCTCGATCTGGCTCAACCGCTCCCGATCTGGCGATTGTGGAGGGACCACAGTATGAGTCCTCCGTCGGCAGCCATTGGGACACGTCCATGTGCCGCGCGGTGCAAAGCGGCGGGGACACTTCCAGACTAAACCAGATAATGCGCTTGACATATCGGCGATTTCACCTAAAAGGATTTCAGAGCGATTACAAACCGTCCCCAACGAATTCTATTCCTGGGCTGGTGCCATTCTGTGGGCGGCATACCACTTGGTTGTTTTCAGACCTATCGAGTCGAAGGATCGAAGGGTCAGATGTGCTCGTAACCACCCTCATGGGGTCGAATAGAGGAGGATGTAGCCGAGGGTGGTTCCGGCCGGAGTTTTCACTTTGAGCACGCCGGACCAGCCGGAGGGGTTGGACGCGGACGTGAGCTCGGCAAAGCGGTAGCCGTTGCCGGAGCCGCCGGCGAGGATGAGTTCGCCGCCTGCGGTGAGTTCGAGGAGGGTGCTGTCGGCGAGGTTCGAGCCGGGGCCGTGGATCCTGAGAGGTGAGGTGGTGGAGTCTGGGGCGGCGATGACGGTTGGGCCGGCGGCGATGCCTGAGGCGAGGTGCGGCGTCTGAGATGCCCAGGTGCGGGCGTAGGCTTTCTGCGGGTCGTCCCCCTGCTGGAGGCAGGCCCCCCAGAGGTGGATGTCGCCGGTCATCCAGTCGTCGCCTTTGGCGGCGTACTGGCGGACGACGATCCAGAGGCCGGTCTGGCCGCTCGCCAGCGTGCCGGTGATCTTGAAGCGCTGCCATGAAGTCGTTAGCGTAACCTGGGTCGGACCGGCGAGATAGGCTGTGTAGGCGTTGTTGACGATGGCGATGGAGACCTTACGCGTGCCGGAGGCGACACGCGCCCAGATGTAGAAGGTGTAAGTGCCGCCGTCGGCGAGACCTGCGATCTGCTGCTGAATGACGGGAGTGCTGGTGACGGCGGTGATCACGTCGGCCGTCTGGTTGCCATCGGGTGCGATGACAGCGTTCGAGGTGACCGAGCAGCTTCCGCTGTTGCGGTCCCAGACGCTCGCGGGGAAGTTCTCAGAGTGCTTCGCCATGTTCTCGAGCGGGCCTCCGACTGTCTGATGCGGTCCGCAGTCAATGGGCCCGGCGAAGTGCTCGCCCGCGCGGTTGGCCGGGATGTAGCCGAGGGCGTTCGTGATTTCACCTGCTTCGGGCGGGCTCGCGCTGATGGTCACGCTGACGCGGTCGTTGGTCGGGTCATCCGCCCCAGCGAGCGAGATGCGCGTGCCCTGGATGAGGTTGAGCGCGCGGCGAGTGCCGACGTCGGCGCCGTCCTTCTGGACCTTGTGCGGAAGCTCCCCGCTCACGATGTCCGTGGCCGTGTGCGTGTGGCTTGGTAGATCGCCTGCCGCGAGACTTGCGCCCGCGGTCACACGGCCTTTGGCGTCGACGGTGACCTTCGGATACGTGCCGGGTGACGCGCCGGACGGAGCCATCGAGAGCACGCCTGACTCGACGGCGAGACCTCCGGCGGCATCGATCTGTACGATGCCCTTCTCGCTGTAGGTGGCGTCCGGGTAGCTGAACGCGCCGAACGTTTGCCCGGGCGCGAAGTCGATGATCGCGTCCGAGACCAAGTGGTCATTGGCGTTCACCGCTAGACCCAGATCGCCGGAGCCGTCGGCTTTGCGCCACTTCACCGCGCCGGTGTTCGGCAGGCGCACGAGGCCCGTGGTGGCCTTGTTGCCGGAGCCGAACTTCGCTCCGTCGACGAAGCTCTTGAGCCCCGTGATGGTGACGGCCCCGTCCTTGCGGACGTAATTGCGACTGGAAGCCGTACCGAGTTCCTGCTCGACGGCGATGACGGCTTCCTGGAGGGCCTTGATGTAGGCAGAGACCATGTTGGCGCGAACAGTGGCGCCGGAGGTGTGCTGCGCCGCAACGGTGCCGAACGCGCCGCGCTGGCAACCGGTGAACTGGGTGGCGGTCTTGCCCGCGTAGACTATCAGTTCGTCGTCGATCGAGAGGATCCCATAGTCGTCCGGAAAGCCAACGCCGGTGGATTCGACACTGATGGTCGTGTCGCCAGCGTAAACCGGTATCGTGGTGATCGTTTCGAGCGGCTTTGCCGAGAAGGCATCCGCAGGCGAGAAGAGGCTCGATGCGCCGTCGATCGCGTTCGGGTACCGGCTCATCCGTTGATCCTCCTGGCATTCAGACGGAATGTGTTGAGGCGGCTGCTGGCCTCGGGCGCATAGGCCACGGCGAC